>CAZHIA010000001.1:0-334850 GCA_964532425.1 uncultured Candidatus Saccharibacteria bacterium
AAAAAATGTCATGGCAGAAATATTTAATAAGACTTTTCATTTTGTATACAAAACTTCCTGACCAACTCCACGTAGGGGATATACAACTAAATAATGGGTTGTGTCCGCATTGTTTATACATATATTGTTGATATATACTATTGATATCTTAAATCATTTTAAAAACATATGAATCCCGCTGAAGTATTGGAGAAAATTGAATATTTATTCGAACGGTACTCATTCGAGCGAAGGGCGACTACGCAGCCGTATCTGTTGGAGGTGGTACAGCGATCGGTGCCGAATTACCGCTATCAGCCCCAGGACGATCTGATTAGGGAGACCCTTATGGAACATGTGGGTTCGACTCCCGTTGTGGCTACTGCACTTTTTCCTTACATTCAAGATCCCGACGTCAACCTGGGGGAGGCATTGACCATGCTGGCAGTGCATGACATTGGCGAGTTGGCTGTCCATGACGAAATTACATTTACCAAAAAGGAAGACAAGAAAGCTGCGGAATATGAAGCGGCGTTGAAGTTGCTCGATCCATATTATCATAAGGTGTATAAGGAAGCGGAGAATAGAACAAGCAAGAGTGCTCAGTTTGCCAAATCTATAGACAAAATCACTCCTGATATTTTCGATTACCTTACTCCAGCGGATATCACGATTGAGCGTTTTAAGCATTTTGTAGGCATAGACAAAGACCAGATTGTAGATACCATAGTCAAGCATAAACGGCCATACATGACATGGAATCCGTTTCTGACCGAATTTCATATTTACCTTATAGAAAAGTTCGCGGAAAAATTAAAATGATAGGTGAATCAAAGAGTACATTTCTATTCCATTTCCACCCACAAAGTTCATCTTTGTTTATCTTCGTTTAAATAAATTAGCATGCTTACTCAAAACCAAGAACGATATTTAGCCAAACTACCCGATAACCAGACAATGACTGTGGTTCCGTGGGATCCGCATGGCTTAGATATTGCTCAAGAAATTATTGATACGATTAAATCTGCTCTGCCCCATAATGAGGTGATCTTCATTGGTTCCTTGCCTCTTAAAATTGCTGGTCAGAAAGACATAGATGTATCTGTTTTTAGTCCCGCAGCAGATTTTTCCCTGTATCAACCAAAGCTAGAAGAAAAGTTCGGCAAGCCTGATAAGCTCGGAATGACTTCTATAGCATGGCACTTTCAGCGAGAGGGCTGGGATGTTGGGATTTATTTAACCGATCCCATTAGCTCCCAAGTTCAGGAGCAAATAGATGTATTTAATCTGCTTAAAAATAATCCTGACTTACTGAAAGAGTATGAGCAAATAAAATTAGAAGCCAAAGGCCAGTCATATAAAGAATACCAAAGACGAAAGTACGAATTCTATAACAGAATACTTGGTTACGACAAAGAATGGTATTTTACTTTAGTAAAGGGTTTCGTAAAAGAAGCGTTTATTAAAGCTAATAACCAGGGAGATATTAGGCATTTTGAAAGAACTGTCTACTGGCTCAAACAGTTAAAGCCAGATGCGGACGAAGCTTTATGCCTAGCTGCATTTGCCCATGATATCGAACGGGCATTTAGGGATGAAGCTGCCAAAGAAAGGTTTAAAGCATCTTCCAAAGGCTTTACAGACGAAGATCATTTAGCCAATCATCAGAATAAAGGTGCAGAGATAATCGCTAATTACCTAAAAGAACAGCAGGCACCTAAAGAGTTAATTGATAGGGTGCAGATGCTCATTTCAAAACACGAAGTCGGTGGCAATGTTGATCAAAATCTACTTAAGGATGCCGACAGCATAAGCTACTTTGAAAATCAGATCGAGCACTTTTTAACCAAGAAAGTTGCCGATGTTGGCAAAGATAAAGTCAGAGTCAAATTCCAGTGGATGTTTGACCGTATTACCTCTGAAAAAGCAAAAGAGGTGGCGAAACCAATGTTTGAAGATGCGATAAGCAAATTAAATAATGTATGAGCAAATATAGATTTGGTATTAGGGGTGTGTATCAAAAAAGTGTTAAAGCAGCAATAATTGAAGCCAAAAAGAATGGCTTTGAGGTTTTGGAAATTCATCTATCCTCCCCTCAGTTTCACCCGCAATGCTACACTCAGCAGCAGTTAACGGATATAAAATACTTTGCTATAAAGAGCGGGGTCATCCTGCAAACCCACTCGGAAATTGGGCAGTCCCTCATACAGTCCGACAAAGGCCTGAGACTGGCGGAACAACGAAGAACAAAACAGTATATGCAATTCAGCCGGCAGATTGGTGCCCGCTGCATGACGCTTCACGTCGGCACGGCTCCGCAGTACCACGCAGGTTCGGAAATATTTCGGAATGATGCCTTATTTCCTCGATACTACACTGAACTGTTTGAGGAGAGCGTACAATACCTAGTCTCTATCGCGCCCCGCGATGTAATGGTTTGTATAGAGAATGACAATTTTACGGAAGGGTACCGGAAAGTGCTTGAAAAATATTTAAAGACAGGCAAAGTATTCCTCACATGGGATTTCATGAAGAATTTTCAGTTTGCTCCTCAGAAGATTTTGAAATCAAAACTGTTCGAATTTATGAAAAGGAATTTGAGATATGTACAGAACGCGCATATCAGCGGTCCTAAGCATGCCGGGATCAGCGGGTACGAAAAAGATTTCTTGCCGTTTCTGCAATTAGTAGAGAATGCAAATACTCCCATAATTCTAGAAATACTTTCTTTGAAAGAGGCCATAGAAGCAAAAGAAATTATACAAGCTTATTGAAGCTTTGTATTAAGATTCTGTATCCATAGTAATATGAAATTGAAAGAGGTGTCTGGTACTTTTTCTATTCCTTTTTCACTCACAAATATTATCCCGGTTTATTAATATATAATATTAAATATGATAAAAGCTTTATTATTGGATGCAGACGGGTTGACGCTTCAGAAACACCGTTATTTTAGTGAAATATATTCTGAGCAGTACAATGTATCATTGGATAAAATTGCGCCTTTCTTCCGAGGCCCGTTCCAAGAATGTCAGAGAGGGAAAAACGATATTAAGGAAATTCTACCGCCGTATCTTACTGAGTGGGGGTGGCAGGGAACAGTAGAAGAGTTTATGAATTTATGGTGTGAGACCGACGTGAAGGAAAATAAGGAAGTTCTCGACGTCGTGCAGGAAGCGCGAGCTAAAGGTGTTAAATGTTATCTCACTACTGACCAAGAAAAGTTTCGTGCAGAATACATAAAAAATACCCTTCACTTTGATAAATATTTTGATGGAAATTTTTATTCTTGTGACCTTGGTTACTGTAAGTCGGATAAAGAATTTTTCACGACTGTTTTGCAAAAGTTGGATTTAGAGCCAAGTGAAGTCATGTTTTGGGACGACGACAAGAAAAATGTTGAAGTTGCCGCCAGTGTTGGAATTCTGGCAAAATACTATACAAATTTTGAAGAGTTTGCCCGAACGCTCCGGGAAATTCAATAACTCTAGTCCTATGAAATTTCTTATAAAAGCAACGGTTAATCCCGCGACGTTGAGCGAATTCGGCCAAAAGCTGCAAGCGGGGCAGCTTAATAGAAGTCTGATAAAAAGCGAAACGTATTGTTTGAAAGATCAGCCGAATGTAGGATATAGCATTAGGGAAGCCGAAACTCTAGACGAACTGGAAGGCATATTCAACGCGTGGAGACAATACTCTTTGGAAGCCGAGATCAGCGAAGTTATTTCTCCTTCCGAAGCCATGAGGCTCATGTACGAAAAACAATAAGACCCCTTTCAGGAGGCGATTACTATTCAGAAGGCACTCATAAAAGGGGGCTAGAACAAGGGACACCTGCCAAATGCAGGTGTCTTCTATTTTAGTCAGATTCTCGCATTTCCAGCATTTTTCCTGTTAATCTTGACAGAATTTGAAAAATATGCTAAAATGTTAGGTCTTTCAAGACTTCGTCTTGGATGTTCAGCCAGAGGTATTTCAGCGAGATGTTTCCGGCGGGACACAGCTTTGTGTCCGTAGTTCTTTGAGGAGGAATATGAGAATAATGACAGTGGTCCTGTTTCTCGCTGCGTTCTTGGCTGCCTGCGGTTCCAAGCAGGAGAGCAAGACGCACGAAACTACCGCTTCGGCAATTCAGCCCGTAGCGGCTGCACCAGACATTTCCATTCAGATCATCCCAACTGAAGGTGAGTCTGCCGGCGACCTCTACAGCCTGGAGACCAAGACGTTCGAAGTTCGGACGTCGCGGCCTCTGAAGGGTGACGAGTATTTCTGGCTGGGAACCAGTCACCCATTCGTTGCGTACGTGAAGTCCTATCCGGAACACGAGCCGAAGAACTTCTTCACGCGCAAGCTGGAGAAGGTCGAGGTAACGGGCGGGCAGACCGGGACAGCAAGCTTTTCAGTCATGGTGATGGAGTCTACCAGGACTTCGAAGAGCATTGCCTCGGCGAACATGGGCGTACGCGTTCTTCCCGTGCCCGAAGAAGATTCGGTTACCGTTCAGCGGGGCGATACGCTTTACGAACTTTCCAACGTCTACCTGAACGACCCCGAGAAGTGGCATGCGGTAGTGCGGAAGAATAGCTTCCTCGGCGAACACGGCCGCGTCTTCAAGCGCTCAGGCAAAACCATCGTCATAATCAGACCCGGTGAGAAGCTCAACGGTCTCGCTCGGCTCGGCATCAAGGTAAGGCATTAAGTCCTCGCACAACGCGAGACACAAATCCACCCATTCGGTTGGTCGGTCAGCATACAAGCTGGCCGCTTTTTCTTTTGCTAAAAAGTGCCAGGAGAATTTAGGCACAACGACGGGAAGATTTGAGGTGGGGGCGAATTTAACCGCGCGAGTCATCGAATTTGTTTGTGAGCCGTTCTCAGGTGTGTTAAACTTTGAAAATGAATAACAAAGCTACAGTAGGCATTGCAATTGCCTTGGGTGCGGTGATTGGTGCTGTCATTGGAATTGGTAGTCAGCGGATTGTGGGCGCTTGGGTCGGCATAGGGGTAGCAATAGGTGCTGCAGTTGGGTTGGCGATAACCAGAGGGAAAATTAAATAGACTCGAGAGCAAGTCCAACAATCTTAGTTCTAACTCCTTATCCGGTACGGAGCCAAAAAAACATCTGCGAGAAGCAGATGTTTTTTATGCATATTGCAAGCAAGGCTAGCCTCTGTCAGCAATGGCCACCTTGGTACAGAAGGTCAATGACGCAGGTATGAGAAAGGTATATACTATAGAAAACTTATATAATCAATTTTATACTATGTCCGAGGAATCTGTGGTGTTATACAAAAACATGAATCCGCAAAACACGGCTCTTATTGTAATAGACCCAGTAAATAGCTGTTGTCATAAGGATTGTGAAAACCCTGAGTGGAATATTACGTATTCTAAAATTAGGGAAATGATCCCCAATTTAGATAAATTTATAGAAGCATTTCGCAGTAAAATTGGAGGTAAGGTAATTTTTACAAATATTACGCCTTGGACAAAAGAATATCTCCCAGCAAATATAAATGAACTATATACCGATCCTAAAACTACTTACTACGGTGATGGTTCAAAGTTTGAAGAAGAATTTTATGTTATCAAACCCGCGGATGGGGATATCGTGATTACGAAAAATAATTACGACACATTTTCAAACCCGGAATTTGACGGGATTCTCAAAAAGAATAATATTCACTATCTAATAGTGACGGGGGTGTTTACCGATGGTTGTGTGCTAGCTACCGTAGTTGGCGGTTTTGCCAGAGGCTACAACTTTATTATTTTGAAAGACTTAATTGAGACCACCGATTTACCGATAAGGCAAGAATTGCAGGAGCGTTTAAGAAATTATACGTTCCCGATCCTGTATGGAAAGACCATTACGTCAGAGGAACTGATTCAATCTTGGGGCAAATAAACCCAAGACTTATACAAAGGTCACCTTCGTATATTGATAACGTCGGAACCGGAAAGTGATATAATTTAGACATGAACAAGGAATTTAGAAATTTACGAGAATCGTTGGACAAAGTATATTCGGAAACCCAGCAGAATCTTGAAAAAGAAAGAAAAGCAGATTGGCCAATTCATGATTCCGGGCTCCTAAACAGTAAAGAAGAGTACTCATATAATAATACTTTTAAAGGTCTTTATCCGCCTGAATTTTCCGATGTTAGAGATTACATTGAAGTCAGATTTTCAGATCGTAAGGGTAAGGCAGTCGGAGTAGATATCGGTGGGATGGGGTCGGAGCTGTTTGCAGGATTTTCTCCTGGGTTTTTTAAAAAGAGTATCGGAGTAACACTGGTGGATAAAAGAAACTCTCAAGAAATTGATCGGGATTCTGAAATCGGCCACGAGGTTTTGGAGACAGATTGTTTTTCTGCTCAAGGACGAAACAAATTGAAGTATTGGCTGGGGGATGATAAAGTAGATGTCATCTTTGAAAAAATGCATGGAGCCCTTTTAAATTATCCTGATAACCCTAAATTTTTAATGTCCATACTTAATCGTTGGTATAAACTTTTAGGCGATAAAGGTTTAATGTTTATCCAAACACCGTCTCTGAAAGAAGAATCGCTGAAGCAAACTCAGGATTTTTTAGATAGTATTAAAGATGGTAAAATTCCAGGGCTAAGCTTAGCTTACGAAGTAGAAGGCCCTAACAAATTTGGGAATAGAATTCATCTGGTTTTAGAAAAGAGTGCTAATGCCCCAAGGACCCTTATAGAAGAGTAGAAGAAATATTCAGATAGCAAAGAAACAAAACTATGGAATATGAAAATCAAAACTTTCCTCCCGCAAACCAGGTACCGATAAAATCGGTTGCTTGGTATGCTCAGAGAAGGTATGTGTATCTTATTTTGTTGCTCTTTGTTGCGACCGGGGTTGTTACCGCTTATTTTGTTATGAATCAGCCGCAGGATTTGGGCCCGATTATTGTAAATCACAAACCAAAAGTTGCCGCACAAGATAAGGTGGCAACGACTACACCCACAGAACAACAGCAAACACCAACCACCACTCCGGCGACACTTCCGCAAAAAACTGCTCCAACGCCTCCGCAAACAGCACCCGTAGCACCTCCGCAGAACACTGTTGCGCCAAAGGCAGTACAACAGCCAACAACAGCCAGTAATCCCACGGCAAGTACCGCTGTAGCTCCAAATATCGCTCAGCCTGCTCCGGCTGCCCCAGCTCAACGCTTGGTGTATACCAACGCCCAATACGGTTTTAGTCTTAGTTTTCCATCCACCTGGAAAGGCTACACTGTCACGAATGAGACGGTGCCTGGTACGGCCGGAGTCTTTAACTTCGGCTTTCCCCAGCAAAAAAGCATTTTTATGGTCGTGGCCTATACCAGAACCATGTGGGACCGACAGAAACATACTGACTTAACGTACTATTTGGGAGCCAATGACCGGTACGCGTTCATTTATAATCCGGCCCAGGGTGGCGCAAATCAGGCCATGAGTGACCGTTTGGCTGAACTGGAAAGTATTGTGGCAACCTTCTCGAGTCACTGAAAAACAGACGGCCTTGCGCCGTCTGTTTTTTTTAATGTTGACCAACAGCTTTCGGGTTGCTATTCTACTGTATTAGTAGAGGAGGAAATACATGGCACGTGAAGTGACGTATTGCGGATGCGGCCGTGAGGCTGAGATTGGCAATTTATGCCAATGGTGTTCCGATAGGTGGGACAGTGAGCAGGATTCGATTCGAGAGTACGCTGAGACCCATCACCTGACTAGTGCAGATGAGCGGGAACTTATGGATAAAGCCTGGGATAGAATGGGTCTTGGGTCGAGAACCGTTCGCTACTGCGACTACCATGGGAGCTGTGGAACCGTCATCGAAGACGGGGCAGAGTATTGCCCGTCGTGCACCCAGCGGCAACAGGAACATGAACGCGAGGAAGAACGGAGGCGGCGAGAGGCTATCGATAACTATTGATTGCCCGAAAGAGCTTTGGCACCAGGGAAACCTGGTGTTTTTTTGCCCCCTTCTGTAATGCTGATGAACCGGGACGGATTGACTAGCGTATTTGGTGATATAATAATTTTATGGAGCAATCACACGATAATTCAAACAAGGTGAAAGAGAAAATTGTTGCCCAAAAAGCAGTAATAGCAAAGGGTGATACATTTTTGATACTTTTACGTTCAAAAGATGAAACCGCATTCCCTGGCTTGTGGGATTTTCCTGGCGGTAAGCTGGAAAAGGGAGAGGACCCCAGACAAAGTGTCGAAAGAGAGGTGAAAGAAGAGACGGGCTTAAGAATCAAAGCGAACGAGATTGAAGGAACCTATACTGCCGATTTAAACGGTACCCCCGTAGAGTTTATTGTGTATTCTGCGGAAGTGCCAGAAGGAGGGTTGGAAAAACTAGCAATAGGACCTGAACATTCTGAATATAAATTTGCTACCACCGAAGAAATTAAAGGCTTAGAAACAATGCCGTATATGGAAGCCTATTTTAAAGAGCACTCTACCGAACCTATCTAGATAGAAAAATATTTTAGATCCGTTTTGAATTTCTATGAATACATCAAAGGCTTCTGCCCCTGTCCCACACCAGTTACCTTCGGATTTTAAAAAAGCTCTGGCCGCTGTTCCGGCGGCCAAGGCGGTGTGGGACAGTATTACGCCGCTCGCGCGGAATGAGTGGATCTGCTGGGTTACATCCGGCAAGAAGGCGGAGACCCGCTCGATCAGGATCGCCAAAGCGCTTTCAAAACTCAAAGGCGGCATGCGCCGCCCTTGCTGCTGGCCCGGCTGCCCGCATCGGTAACGTAAAATACCACCCCTCCATGGTCCCCATGGAGGGGTTTGTGTTCAGTTGACCACAGGTGTTGCCGGTGGTATAGTGGAAAATCCGGTAAACTTTTCAGGCCGGGTTCCGGAATGCTGTTTAGGCCTGATATTCTCAATCGAAAGGAAATAGGAGGACTTCCATGGTAGCAATGCCAAATGGTCGAAAGGCCGATGAGAAGAACTTCCATGGGCAGCTATTGCTAGCGCAGAATAAGCTGGTACATTCGCTGCTCCTAAACCCTGAACTGAACCGCCTCACGCACACCAGGCAATGCCTGGACATGTTGCGCCAAGGTGAAATCCTGAGACCTTCCTCGCGGGTGCTTCAACCTTCCGCTAATCCGGTCAGTTTGACGGATTGGGGTCAAGTCTACGGTGCATGGCATGAATTCTGCCAGACTCTGACGTGGACCAAAGTGTATTTGGAAGCGGACCACCTGCTTTTCTGCCTTGCACAACTTGAGCAGGGCCAGGTTCTCGAACGGAATCTGGACATGCGCATTCGGCCTCCGGCCGAGCAGTTTGCCTGCTATCTGGATTACAACCAGTGGCTGCAGTCACAGAAAGACGAGTATCAAAAGTCCCGCGTTATACCCGATGCCCATCTGAAACAGATGGAGAGCGTTGTGCGTAGCGGAGTGCTTGCGGACGACGATCTGTTATTCTATGGTCACGGAGACGTGCTGTCCACCGCGCTCCTTGCTGACTATTACGCGGTCAGCTGCGGGGCAACCTCCGAAGGCAGTAACGGTCCGTATTTTTCCCGCGAGTCCACCGATGCCACAAAACCCTCGACAGGGTTTATCGGCACTACGCAGAATAAGTGCCTCAAACCGGACGGTTTCTACGTACGGAGAATGACGCCTGAAGACCGCCGGCTCGGAATCGGCCGCGGCAAGAACGAAGGTCAAAACTTTCTCCCCATGGGGAGCGAGGCTTTCCAACTATTCGGCATTTTGTACAAACGCCCAGCAGACCTGTGGCGCGTACCCATCCTCGTCCTGCCCGGTTTGTATATGCCATATTACTACACGAAGCCGGAAAACGAGAACAAGATGAAGGTGGAACAGGTCGGTGAAGGGCGGTTCGGTATTTCCTGGCCGGATCCTGAAATTCGGACCACGGAAGTGACGCTCGGGACCACTGATTCGTTCTTCGGGACGCGAGGCTACAATCTTTCGTTGAATACCATTCTCGCTCTGAAGCAGAAAGATTGGTATTGGTATTCACGCGACAAGGTGGGCTGCGGCTACCTGGCTTCGTGGAGCCCTCGCATGGACAAGCCGTCACCCATACAAAGCCGGAAGTGTTCGGCCTGCCAGTCCGCCATGTACGCATACGACAACTTCAGCATCTGTTCCTACTGCGGCCAGATCACAGCCTGACCGCCGCCCCCGGACTTTACCGTCCGGGGTATTTTTATACCTCGGAAAATATTTGACAATTGACCTTTAACCTGTGACTGTAGTGCAGGCCCCGTAAACTTGTTGTACGGGGCAGGCCCGTGGCCTACCCATTGTCACAGGTTAAATTTTACAGGTCACCTGCTGCTTAAAACTTTAGTAATTTCGGATTTAGTATTCAGAAATCAGAATTTAAATTCTCGGGCAGCTACCGCTAGCCCTTACGGGGACATACCCTTGCAGCGTAGGGGCCGGATTTATCCGCCCGCTGAGGCATATTTATGTATCACGACGGGAACGGGCAGCTACCGCTAGCCCCTACAGGAATCAAATGTACCCTGCAGTGTAGGGGTTGCCGACCCTGCCTACCGGCAGGCAGGAGGCGCACGCCAGGGTGTAACAAATCCTCTTACCTCTCCGTCTTTATTGTTACTATATTCATATATTCCCATGGCAGTTACATTTATCCAACTGAATTCCTCCTCCTCTGCTCCTTGCTTGAAAGGGGTTTGTTGGAGTGTGACTTAAGAAGTCGCCATTGCGTCGTCCTCCAAAAAACCCCTTGCAAGGGGTTTTTAAATTGTCCTAAAGGAGGACATGTATGCATACTTGGTACAAATTACGGATACAGAGAACTATCGCCCAGTATCGGAGCGGTGATGGGGAGTTCTACCACCATCCGATTCTGAAAAATATGGTCGACCAGCTGTGCGATGCCATACAGGTAACTCTGAGTGACGCCTATCCCCCGGGTGAAAAAACACTGGCTGCGGCGTACGCCGATTATTGCAATTTGACGGATACTGAGCAGCGGAAAGCTGCCCCGGGAATGGAGCTGTTCGCCTTATGGAAGAATACCGAGGCATTCTACAGAAACCTGGTTGCGACCTTTCGGCCACTGACGTATTTATACCGTTATGGCTGTCCAACAAAATTTGTGGTCCTTTGGCACCATAGCGGCCGGCACCTGGTGGCAGTCGGCTGTGAAGAGTGGCACAGGGGCATCGTGGAGCGGGCTGGTAGCTTGCTTGCGCAGCCGCCGTATAACATTGCCCGCTGCCAGTTGCGCATTCACGGCGGCGGCTGGATGGCCCTAGATCCGAAAGTAAAGAATATCCTGGTTGGCAGCTTCAGCGAGGAGTATGGTCCCTACATGCTGGAAGAGGTGACCCACCTCATCCGGCTCGCCGGGGAAAGAGAAAGGTTTAAGGATTACCAAGTAGTAGATACCGGCTACGAGAAGCCCAAGCTCAGTTGAGCCGGGGCACGTAAAGTGTCAGGAACTTTGCAAATAAGTTCCTGACACTTTCCCACGAGAGATGTATAATTAAAACATATTCGGATAAGAACAACATATGACGCTTGAAGAAATAGGATATAATTCTTTTTTTGAAACCGGCAGGACCCAGCTCGGGCTGGAGGGTTTTCCTGTTGCCCGGGTAATTGCCGAGCATAAGGGTGCTTACACAGTGAGGACGGAAAATGGCGAACTATTGGCCAGAGTTACGGGCAAGCACATGTTTATGGCCGGTTCGCGCGAAGATTTTCCGGCAATCGGGGATTGGGTGGCCGTAGACTTGCTGGGTGGGGGCCAGGCTGTCATTCGGGCGGTACTGCCGAGACAAACCATCATCAAGAGAAAGCACGGTGACAAGAACAGGAGAGGAGAGAAGGAGAAGGTTCAGGTCATTGCCGCTAATATCGACGTGGCATTTATTGTGGAATCGGTCGACCGGGATTATAATTTGAACCGGTTTGAACGCTACCTCTCTATATTAGAAGATAGTGGTGTGCTCCCGGCTATTGTCGTCAATAAGACTGATTTATTAGCACCGGAAGACCTACAGGGAAAATTGACCCAGTTGAAAGAACGGTTCCCGGGCGTGGAGCTGGTTGTGACCAGTACGGTGGACAATGCGGGACTGGATGAGCTAAAAAAATTCCTGGTTCCGGGCAAAACATATTGCTTCTTAGGTTCCTCGGGGGTCGGCAAGTCGTCTTTGATCAATGCGCTATTAGGCGAGAGTTTAATCAAAACCGGCGATATTGGCTTGGCATCCGGCAGGGGAAAACATACCACCACGAGCCGGCAAATGTATTTCCTGCCAGGAGGCGCCATTGTCATCGACAATCCCGGCATGCGCGAAGTCGGCATGGCTGAAGCGACTCGCGGCGTGGAGATGGTATTTGACGATATTTCCACTTTGGCTGGGCAGTGCAAATATTCGGATTGCACTCACACGCACGAACCCGGATGTGCGGTCTTGGAAGCCGTCAAATCCGGCATAATTGATGAAGAGAAGTATTCCAATTATACTAACCTGAAAAAAGAAACCCGGTTTTACGAGTTGGACGATGTTGGAAAGCGTGAAAGGGATCGGAAATTCGGTAAGCTGATCAAAGGAATGAAAAAGGATTTGAAAAATTTCGGACACAAAGATTACTAATGAAACATATTTATATTACCGGCGTTTCCGGCACAGGGAAGACGACCATTGCGAATAAGCTTCGGGAAAGAGGGGTACGGGCATATAGCATAGATGAGGAGCCCGGGCTTTGTCATTGGGTCAACAAAGCAGACGGAACAGTTGTTAATTACGAAGCCAAGCTTGACCGGGAATTTATTAACTCCCATGTGTGGATGTGCAACGTCGGACAGCTGAAGGAATTGATCGGTCATGATGGCCCTGTCGTGGTGTTGGGGCTGGCTGAAAATCAAAAGGAGTTTTTCTCCCTGTTTGATACGGTCCTATTGTTGCAGTGCCGGCCTGAGATTTTTTTGCAAAGGATCAAGGATCGCACGGACAATGTTTTCGGCCAGGACGCGTCCGCCCAGCAGTATGTACTGGAAACCTATGAGGCATTCGAAAAGGAAATGCTCCAATGTGGGGCAGTCCCGGTCAGTGTGGAAGGTCCGATAGGGGATGTCGTAGACGGGATAATGACACAGCTGCAATAGGGGATGCTAATATCAAATTTGCTATAACTGAAATATGACCAAGACAACTCAAAAAGCGCTTTTCGGGTATTTCTTTTTATTTTTCGTTTTGGCGGCTCTGCTTACGCTTTCGGCTTGGACGGTAAGGTACTGGCAGGCGTGGGTCTACCTGGCGGTTTCATTTGCCTGCTATGGCGCAATCACCATCTACCTATCCAAAAAGGATCCGGCATTGCTTGCACGGCGCACGAGCGTGGGGTTTGTGGCGGAGAAACAAAAGAGCCAGAAGGTCATCCAATTCATCGCCCAGTTCACGTTTGTCGCAGTATATGTGGTACCGGCTTTGGACCATAGATTTTCATGGTCATTTGTCCCCGTAGCAGGAGTTGTCGCGGCGAACGTGCTTATGGCCGCAGGTTTGTATCTTGTCTTTTTGGTATTCAAGGAAAACAGTTTTACCTCCGGAACCGTGGAAGTCGGGCAGGATCAAAAGGTTATAACTACTGGTCCGTACGCTAAGGTGCGCCATCCTATGTATACCGGCGCGCTATTGAAGTTGCTGATGACGCCCATTGCCTTGGGTTCTTTCTGGGGCCTGTTTACCTTTATTCCTATGGTGTTTGTTATTGTTTGGCGTTTACACGAGGAAGAGAAATATCTTGCCCAGAGCTTGCCCGGCTACGCTGACTATCTAAAGTCCGTCCGCTGGCGTTTGTTGCCCGGGATATATTAAGTTCGCCTGACCACAACTCCCCTTGATGGGTACCATTAAGGGGAGTTTATGCTGACAAATGTTGTAATGTGTGATATGGTATAGTGTTCGCATTCATATTACTTGAAAAGGAGGATGGAAAGTATGCTTCATGGTCAATTGTTAGTTGATGCAGTCTTGACCGTGGCAGTGTTACAGAGTGCCCAGTGGCAAATGGCGGCACGTCAAGCCAAGGGGATGTTTGATGGGTTGGTCAGTCTGTCCAACGGCGCCCGGAACTTGGCTTGTTTCGACCCTGTGGCGGTATCGTATTTACACCGGTTTGTCACGAGCCGGGAGTTCATGGAGGCCAAGCGTCTGCTCGGCAAGATCGACCTCGCTCAGTATGCCGGGATTCCGTGCCTGAAGTTTATAGTAAGCGCCGACCCTGCCAGTTCCGATGACCCCGCGACAGGCAAGAAGTTATTCGAAGTCTGTATCGCCGGCAATGGGAGCATCCTTGCTGCAGCCGTTGCCTGACCCGTAGCCGCGCGTTCCGCATACCAGCGGGCCGCGCGGCTTTTCTTATAGATATGAGAGAAATTCGAGAATTGATGTATAATACCAGCAGCAGTAACTGACTGAAATGAGAAAACTTAAGATTCTATTCGGTATCGTATTCTTGATTTATATTATTTTCGGATTGCTGATCTTTTTATTTCAGCGCAGCTTCATCTATTATCCCAGCAAACAGGACTTTGCTTCCTGCCCGGGTTTTTCCAACGCTGAAAAGATTGACTACCAAGGGACGCGCATGTATGTACATAAAAGCACGGATCAGTGGGCGGTCATCTATCACGGAAATGCCGGTTCGGCTTGTGATCGAGCCTTCTTGCTATCCTTCCTGGATCAAGCAACATATTCCTATGTCTTCGTCGAGTACACTGGCTACAGCAATGATGCCGGTAAGCCATCGCAGGCTGCACTTATGAAAAACGCCGAAGATGCTGCCGCCTACGTAGCATCACAACACCCTGCCAAAGTAAAAATTTTCGGTGAAAGCCTTGGTACGGCGCTGGCTGTCTATCATGCGCAGCTGCAAAAGCCGGATGCCGTGCTGCTCATCTCGCCGTTCGATGCATTAACGAATGTCGCCCGGGATCATTACCCGCTGTATCCGGTGGGTTTGATGCTACGGGATACATACCCAAGCGTTCAGTGGATTAGAGCCGTCGGCCATATCATCATCATGCATGGCGCCGATGATACATTTGTTGGCGCTGACTTAGCACGCAATTTATATGAGCAGGCGCCCGGTCCGAATAAGGTTTTTGTACTGGTTGATAGGGCAGGGCATAACACGATGTACGGCACACCCCAGGTCCAAGATGAACTGAAAGCGTTTTTCGGCCGTCCATGAGTAGAGGAATTCCTCCGCACGTAAGTTGCAGAATGGCTAACAGTCGCTTATCTTTGAGGCTTAAAATTTTTTGCCTCTCAAATAAAATAAAACGCCACAATGGGGCTTGAAAAATGGCGCGAAATTCTGTATAATAGGAGGTCAGTTATTACAGGAGGAAGACTTATGCAACCCACAACGACTCAACCGGTGTCCGATCCGGGGTACACGCAGCGGCTTCAGTCGCTGCAATTCGTAACAACCATCGCCAACGGGCTTCGGCCTTTTGGGGGCGTAACGCGCCTGACCCTGCCGGAAGGTAAGGAAGGGGATGACCGCGCTGCGCACATCGAAGATGCGTTCGGTCTACTCGGTATGGCGGGCCATGAACAGTGGACCGTCACCCGAGATGGAAAGGAGATGACGGTGACCATGAGGGTCGCCGTACAATAAATGAGCAGTTTCGGGAATATCCTGACCCAGAGCGCTGGGTCGGTGTCCATTGTGAGCCCGGACCAGGTTCCGGTTGCCACTCTGGATTTCAGCAATCCCGGACCCATGGTTGCCATGATGGCTAACTTTTTGCGGTCAGGTTGCAAAACGGTACAACTGATCAGTCCGTTCGCCAGCGACTGGCGGACGACCGAACAGGACCTACCGGTGCTTCAAGGCATGTTCGACCTGTTAAAAAGCGGGAATGAGAAGTTTGAGATCAAACATCAAATTTCCGCAAAGCAGGACTTCGTGCTCTTCACTATTCAGCGGATGTAACGCTAGTCCGCTGCCAGCCCGCCTCCACTTTCGTGGAGGCGGCCTTTTTTATATGCTGGTGCAGGCTGCTTGACATGGCCGGTGAGCTATGGTACCATAATTGGTAACCTTTATTTAACCCAATATTTATGCGTCTTTTTACGCACAACGGAATAGTAATGCAGCCGGCAGTTTCTTTCTGCCGTAGTTTGCCGTCTTAGCTTTGGCTTTGTAAGCGAAAGCTGTATTGCTCGGCAAACGTGTGCCGAGTTTTTTTGTTACCCGAACGCGTCTCAGGCCGCGTTGGGTACCGGGGAAATGTCGGCACTTGGCTGACATTTGTTCTTTAGGTGTATGCCTGCGTATGATGCAACTTCTGTAGGGGTCGGTCGCTACCCTTCGACATGGTTCAGGGTCGTCTCGAGTAACATCGAGATGACGACCGACCCGTACGTGAAAAGCATTATTCTTCAGAGAAGGCATGCTCCAAACTTTAAGGAGGAAGTTGTCACTATGCTCTCGCGTGATGTCCTGTGGCGCCTGGTGCGCCCCTTGGTACATTTCTTCGTGCCCGAAATATTCTTCCGGGTCTTTGATTTGGCCATGCGCACCCCAACCATTGCTGCGGAGATTCCCAAACTGAAACAGCTGATCCGGCCGGCTATTTTTTGGATGGCCCTGTCCGAAGCTGCACTCGTGGCTCAAATCTATCCGGTCAAAATCCTGTTGGATTATTGTTTCGGCAAGGCTGACTTGTGGACGCTGGCGCTCTGCTCGTGCCTGATCTCATCCGTATTTGTGGCCGGCAGCCAAATTAATGTTCGCATGAGCTGCGCGCGCAATGCCTTTGCGGAGTACCTGGGTAACGTGGTGCTCTGGAGCGAGGCGCATCGCAAGCAGTTGTCGATGGATGTCGCTTGGCATATTCAGCATGGTACCGGCGAAAAAGAATCGCGCATCATGCGCAATACAGAGCGGGCCCAGAACTTTTTGGTTTCGTACCTGTTTGAAGCCCTCAAGATCAAGCTGCGCATCGCGTTCACCGTTCTCGGCATGCTTATTATTATGCCGTACTTCGGATTGCTGGCGGCCGCGGTTTTTGCGGTCTACATGGTCGTGCTTAAGCGCATCGACCCTATCATCGGGCCGTTGTCCGACGAGTGGCATCACGACCTGCGCAAGCTGGACGAGTTCGGCAGCGAGCTGACCCAGAACTGTCTGACCATCAAGTCGCTCGGGCTGGAGAAATATTTTGCCGGGCTGAATCGCGGCAAGTTGCTTCATTACTATGACCGCGAAATAGTTCGCCACCCTATCTGGCGCAAAGCCATTAACCGGCCGGACCAAGTGGTGAACGTCTCAAAAGGCATCGCATACTTCCTCGGCTGCCTGCTGGTGAAGTTTACCGCCGGGTTCACGGTCGGTTCGTTCATGCTGGCCATCAGTTGGATGGAGCGCGTGTTCTCGAACATGTACAACCTGGTTGAGTTTCAGGACCGGAGCAGGCGCGGCATTCCGGCTATCAACGAGCTGCTCGACATCTTCACCGTGCAGCCGGCCGTAAACACGCGGCAGGATCCGGTCTGGAAAGAGAACTGGCAGGGGGCGGTGGAATTCAGGAACGTCAGTTTCGCATACGACGCCCAAACCGGGACAACCCTCCGCGATATTAGTTTGAAGGTCAAACCGAATACCCTCATCGGCATTGTTGGTAAGACCGGCTGCGGCAAGAGCACGCTGCTGCGGCTGCTGCAGCGGGAGTACGATCCTGACGCCGGCGCCATCTATATAGATGGTGTCGATATCCGCGACATCGACCATGACCTATACCGGCAACGCGTTATTGGCGTGGTCCGGCAGGACATTCAGCTGTTCCAGGATACCATCCGCAATAACATCCGCCTTTCGAGGCGCGACGCTTCGGCAGGGGAGGAGACGATAGCGGCGCAGCAGGCGTACGCGGACGAATTCATTACCAAGCGGCCGGGAGGTTTGGATAGTCCGCTGCTTGAAGACGGCAAACAGCTGTCCGGCGGCCAGCGGCAGCGCCTGGGTATTGCGAGGGCTCTCCACGGCAGGCCAAAAATCTTGGTCCTCGACGAGCCTACCAGCTCGCTCGATTCCGAATCGCAACTACACGTGCAGAACGCGCTCGATGACCTCATGGAGCGCAAAGCCTGTACCACCTTCATTATTGCCCACCGTTTCAGCACCATTCGCAAGGCTGATCTGATCGTGGTCATGGATGAAGGCCGTATTATTGAAGTGGGGACCCACGATGAACTGGTTCGTATGAACGGTTTCTATAAACGTCTGCTCCAACTCGATCAGGAAGGAGGATTAGCCAGCGAAGCCGCGGCATAAGGATTCGCTTTTGTCAGGGAACATACACCGTCCCGGAAAACACATTTCCGGGACGGTTTTTTACAAATATTGTTGATAACCGGGAATTTTCGCGTAAGAAAGCCTGATAAAATTTTTTCGTCATAACTATAGGGAATCGTGGTTTTGATAAACAACAATTGTTTTATTGTTACCAATAAGAAATTTTTCGTTCATTAAACAAGTCAGAGGTCCGTTTTCAGGTTTAGAGGGCGGCAGAGTGGCCATTTTGGCCAAAATTGGTTTGCTTTCGCGGCAGCTATTTGTTACCATGGAAACCATCGTCGGAAAAAAATTTTTGACACAAATATCAATAATTAACCCAGGCACCAAAACTTTTGAATTATACGCGAGTCGTCGTTGTCCAGGAGATGCGAAATACTTTAACTCGCTGTTCATAAATTTGGTGCCCGGGTATAGTGTCGATAAAAACTATAAAAAGTAACATCAAAAATTTTTCCGAAAGGTTTACGCAAAGCAATACTCATTAACCAAAATTCATGCAAGCGACTTTTGTCCTTGCAAACTCTCCAAACATGCAAACACAAGCTCTGACTTTGCCTGCACATCGGGCTCGAGAATGGCTTAGTATGAAAAATCAGAGGTTACTTTTAGTTTTCGGCATCGCGGCGGTATTGGTATCTGCCTTGTTTGCGTCCTCCGGCCTCAACGGTTCCGGCGGCCGCTGGCACGGCTGGTACTCTTCCTGGCGCAGCCGTCCCGGTGATTTCCAAATCACAGCAGTAACGCCGTCGTGCCAAAATGGGCAGCCCAGCGTTGCCCTTGCTTGGTCCGGTTCGAGCGGCGCGGTAAAATATCAGGTGCAGCGCAAGCCGGCGGCAGCCAGCACCTGGCAGACCGTGGGTCAAACATCACAGCAATTATATGCCGACTCTGCCTGGCAGGCCGGTGCTCCGGCAGGTCAATACTCATACCGCATAAAGGCCAGCAGCGGCCAGTGGTACCAGTCAGTGACCTATTCTCCAGTGCAGACGGCTATGGTGCCTTTCTGTCAGGGACCACAACCGGCTCCGGGCAGCGGTACGTCTACCACGACGCCCACACCAACGCCGACACCGGCTCCTGCACCACAACCGGTTCCTACGCCAACCCCAGCACCGGCGCCCCAGCCCGTCCCAACGCCAGCTCCGGCACCGTCCGGTTCTAACACTAAAGTGTGGGGTGCGTATCTCAGTGACCAGAATATCGCCGGCTTTGAGAGTTTGGTCGGCAAGAAGATCAATATCTCCGCCATCTTTCTCGGATGGACCGATACGTTCCCGACCGAGTACAACAGTACGGTGCGAGACCAGGGTAAGACCTTGGCTATCTTTTGGGAACAGTACGGCACAACCCTCGATGATATCAATGCGGGCAAGTCTGATGCCTACATTAAGCAGTTCGCTGCCGGTGCCAAAGCGTACGGCGGCCCGGTCATTCTCATGCCGTTCCATGAAATGAACGGCAACTGGGATCCGTGGGATGGAACCGTCGGCAATAATACGCCTGCCAAGGAAATCGCGGCCTGGCGCCATGTGCATGACTTGTTCGCCGGCGTAACGAACGTCAAGTTCGGTTGGGCTGTCAATAATGATTCGGTGCCTGACACGGCGGCCAATAGCATCGGTTCCTACTATCCCGGCGACGCGTACGTGGACTATGTCGGCGTGGACGGATTCAACTTCGGTAGTCCGTGGCAGACTTTTTCCGAGGTGTTCGATTCCGCGTTGTCCCAGCTCAAGCAGTACAACAAGCCGATTTATTTGTTTTCAATGGCCAGCGCCCAGGGGAGCCAGAAAGCGACTTGGATTACGGATTTTCTGACTGTCCAGCTTCCCAAGCATCCGGAAATTTCCGGCTGGATCTGGTTTAATGAAAACAAAGAACAGAACTGGCTAGTGAATTCCGATGCTGCTTCATTGGCGGCGTTCAAGGCAGGACTGCAGTAAGACGCTGATAGATCGCAGATCAAAAATCAGCCGCTGATAGGACGCTGATAAAAACAGCCTCGTCGTTAATACGACGAGGCTGTTTGTAATAAGTTTTGGCGGATACTCACCAGAAGAAAATTCGAATACCCGCCTTGACTCGCCGTCTTCGGCGAGGCGGGTCTAAATCCGAAATCCGACCTGTCCGCCAAGCCCTGCCTACCGGCAGGCAGGTTCAGCGAAGGCGGAAACAAATTCTAAGATTTAAATCACAAATTTCAAACGACTGTTTGTAATTTAATATTTTAGGATTTAATAATTATTTAGGATTTTGAGATTCGTATTTCGGATTTTGTGTCACTGTATAGTGAATGCCCCGGCGCTGTCGTTCCATGAATACAACGTGCCCCAACCCGGACTGAAGACTCCGATTTTGATCGTATATGCTCCGGTGGCGGCAGGCAGAGCGAGGTTCCAAGGTGCCATATACGGTTGTCCGCCTGTCAGGCCCGCAGTGAGAAAGTTTTGGCTAACTTTGTTTTTGCTGCTGTCATAGATCTCCGTATCAATGAGAGCATTCGACACATCGACACTGGAAGTGACGCTGGTAGTCAGAGTGGCTTGGGCTGATGGGCCATATGAGTTTTGTGGTAGGGCAGCTAAGGTCACAAAGGAAGCCGGTGGCGGTGACGGGGTGCCCCCCACTTGGAACGAGGCGGCATTGTTATCCCAGAGATAGAGCTTGCTCCAATCCGGGGAGAAAATGCCGACTTTGACATAGTATTGCCCGTTGATGTTCGGCACGACATATTGCCAAGTCAGTGCCTTCTGCTGGTTGGCCGCCAGATTGGTGACTGCAAAATTTTGGCTGATCTTGTTTCCGGCAGCATCGTAGACTTCCGTATCAATGAGGATGTTGGGAGCATCTGCTGTGGCGGTAACGTTCGTGGTGATGGCTGCCTGGGCTCCTGGATTGTATGATGAATTGTCCAAGCTTACTTGGTCGGAAAAGGTTGGTGTGGAAGGAGGAGTGCCACCGCCTGTGATGGTAAAGGAGGCTGCATTATCATTCCAGGCGTAGAGCTGGGACCAATTGCTGGCAAATACGCCCAGCTTGACCGTATAAGTTCCCGGGTCAGCCGGGGCTGGCGGGCTCCAATAATAACTGAGTGTGGCAGCAGAGGGGAAATCCCATTGCATGAATTTTTGCATGACCTTGGCGCCGGTGGTGTTGGAATAGATTTCGATGTCGAAGATGATTCCAGCAGCCCCGGTATTGGAACTCGCTGAAGCGGTGATCCCCAAGAAATTGCCGGGAGTAACAGTTTGACTGTCGAGCACGGCTGCGGTTGTGAACGCCAGTGCCGGCGGTTGCGGGCCAACTGCCACGGTCAAGGCATAGCTACGGGTTGTCGATGCGGTACCATTGGCAACTTTGATCGTAAAGACTGAGGTGGTAGAAACGGAAGGCGTACCGGAAATGGTGGTTGTACTCGCGGTGGATGGGTTCAGGACGAGTCCGGGAGGCAGTGATCCAGACAGTAGGCTCCAGGTGAACGTTCCGCTGAGGGTGGTGGATGCTGCCAGGGTCTGCGCGTACGGGGAGCCTGCGGTACCGTTCGATAGTGTGACCGGAAGTAGGGTGATTTCAGCCGGAGGCGGAGGTACGCTGGTCGTGTTGGTAATAGTACAGGTGGTAGCTTGTCCGGCAGTCACTGTGACGCTGTCGCACGTCGTGCTGGCCTGTGTCCAGCCGCTCGTAGGAGTTTCAATAATCCCGTATGTTCCCGGTGCGAGGTTGTTGAACGTCTGGCTGCCGGTTCCGCTCGTGGTCGTTATCTGGAACGAGCCGATGGTGCTGCTGCCCGTAAAGTAAAATGTGCCGTTGCCGCCGATGGCGTTCTTGATCACGGTGAGTGAGCCTGTCTGCGGCGGCGGAGCCTGGTACGCATTCGTGATGGTGCAGGTAAGGGGGGTGTTGTTTGTGGGAGTGCCCGAGCAGTTGCCGCTGTAACTGATCGTATAATTGGATGATGCGGAGGTGGTGGATTCGGTTACCGAGAACGGGCTATTCAGTGACAGGATAAACGATTGAGTACCGGTAGCCGAGCCGTTATACAGGTCATGAGCTCCTGAAGAGACAGCAAGGTTAAAGTTCTGCGGTGCTGCAATGCCGCCGCTGACCGCCACAGTCACGGTGAGTTGAGTGGTCGTCGGTGAGGGTGCGGGATTGATGGTAAGCGTATAGGCCTGGGTGGCTGACGCGGTCGCGTTGCTCACGCCGATCGTAAATGGAGCGGTACTGCTCGCGAGCGGCGTGCCGGAGATTGGCGCAGTGTTGCCGGTCGATGACGTGGCAAAGCTCAGCCCGGCAGGCAGGGAACCGGTGATCAGTCTCCAGTTAAACGGTCCGGCCGAAGTCGTGGAAGCGGTCAGTATCTGGGTATAGGGGGCACCGGCCGTGCCGTTTGGCAGGACAGCGGGCATAATCTGTATACTCGTGGGCGGAGGGTTGATAGTGTAGGTAAGGTCAGCCACGGGCGAGGGGATGGCATTGTTGCATCCCACCGCTTTAATGAGCGTGGTCACCGTAACGGGTATGGCGCTGGCATACAAGGTTCCCGTGGTGCACGAAGGCGTGGTCGTGCCATCTGTCGTGTAACGGATAGAAGTCGCGTTTTGCGATGTTAGGGTCACTGATTGCGGCGCTGCATAGGTGCCGGGAGCCGGGTTTCCGGTCGGGGCTGTCGGGGTTACCGGCGGCGTAGTCGTGGCATTCATTTGCTGGAGTCCTTCTCCCATAGTAACGACTGAAACATTTTTTCCTTTAATGTAATTAACGACCTGTTGGAAGAACTCGGGCGTGGTGCCTTCGGTCTCTCCGCCTAAGGTCAGCTGACTGAGCGGATCCACCTGGTGCAGCGTCAGGATGAGCCACGCTTTATTAGCGATGGCCGTATCAACCCATGACTGGACCGTAGTAAGTCCGTTGGGGTCAGTGGTCAGGGCCTCGTCGATGATTTGATTCTTTAACGCAAATTTGTCGCTTGCTTTGGTGTTGTAACCGCCGTCAACGCTGCGGGCGCCGGCAAAATTATCGTTTTTGACCAACGTTTCTACCGAACTGTTATAAGATCCATAGGGATAAGCAAAGGAGGTGACTGGCGCAGCACCGGCATTCAAGAGGGCTGTCCTCGAGTTGTTGATCTCGGTCTGCGCAGTAGTGGATGTGGCCAGGGGCGAAGCACAGGCAGTTGTCAGCGCCGAATTGGGGTTGTTGTTGAGCTGGACCAGGTCGCAGTGGTCGACGGTATGGGCGCCAATCTCATTGCCGGCGGCTTGCATGGCGAGCACTTGGGACTCTGTCATATAGAGATTGTCTTCCCAGAGCGACGGATTTTGCACACTCAAATTTCCAGAAGCGGCGCTGTGGATCAGGTGTAATGGCGGGCCGTATACGTTCAAAATGGCAGTCGAAGTGGCGAGGTTGTCGGGGACCGCAAAGGTCAGGCTTACACTCGTGCCGCTCGGCGCCGGCGGTAGTGTCATGAGAACCGCTGATGTGACGGAATTGTCGGAAAGTTTGTAGGTGGCGGTGATAGTGCTGGTCGCGGCGGCCGTGTATTGGTCAAAAAAGTGATAGGTGTTTTGTAATGGATCGGGGAAGGTCTCCCAAGTTACCGATCCCGGCGTAGTGATGATATTCGGCGTAGCGTTGGAATCGGTCAGTAAATTCGGCGTACCGGCAGTAGCCTGCTTCATGGCATTGCTGATGATAAAGAACGTGCCGCGCATACCGGCTGCTTTCAAAATCGGCAGGGCGTTGGCGTATTGGGAGGTCCAACCGTCATCGAATGTCAGCGATACCATACCGCTTCCAAACAGATTCTGGTCGGACGGCGTGGACAAAGTTAGCGAATAGTCGTCTACAGTCAGTTGCCCGACGCTTTGCAATAGGTGGAAGATGGTAACAGAGGCGGCGTTGATCGGGGCGGTAAATTCCAGCGTGGTCGATGCCCATGCGCCGTTGGTCGGTGCTAGGGAGGCGAGCGGACTATACACGACGGAATTGTTGGCCAGGGTATACTGGGCCATGAGGTAACTGGTCGCGCTGGAATTATATGAATCGGAAAAAGTGTACGAAGCCTGGCTCTGTATGGGGACATTGTCAAAATACCATTTGGCATCCCCGTCCGTGTAGTTCGTGATGCTTACTTGGGCTGCTTTATCGCCTGGTCCTCCAGGTCCCTGGGCAGGGTAGACAAAGCTGGCGGTGTTTGTTCCGTATCCGCCGGTGTGCCAGTTGTCGGGGGTTTGCGTTCCCGATTCGAATGAAGGATTGAGAATAAGGTTTGTTGCGGCCTGCGCGCGGCCAGGTCCAGCTGCCACTGCTGCTGCGGCGGCCAAAGCCAATCCGAGCAGCATGACGGGCAAACGGGAAACAGGGGGTTTTGTGGTTGTATTGCTATTCATACCTTTTGTTATTTATTGTTAATATCTTGCTGAATCAATAATTGGGAATCTGGTTTCGCTTTCGCCGCGTTTGCTGCCCAAGAACGGGTCAGGATCAGCATGGCGCTGGCAACCGCGCCGACTGCAAACCGTCCGTCGATATATGTTTGCTGGGGCCGGTCTGTCGGGGTTTGCGTTGCGATTGTGGGATGGCTCTCTTGGTAATTCCGCATGAGGGAGGAGAGCAGTTGGAAATTGGAGTGTTTTTGGAATCCTATGGCCAGCGAGGCAGCGGCTGCGAGTATGACGGAATTTATCAGAATGGTCACAATAGTGAAAGAGATCAGGCGCCTGGCTCGCTGTGTTTTTATGGGACGGTAGAGGCTCATACGCCACGCCGCGTAGTCCTCGTCGGTGCGGAAGAGTGGGCGGGCTATCCTGTCAAACAGCCGGCGAAGGATGCCTGCCGCAACAATGATCCCATGGATGATGATGGTGAGCCCGCTGGGAAGAGGCATAAGAAGAATTGACAAAATTTAAAGAATTTAAAAAATTGACAAAATTATTTCTAATAAAGAAGGAGTAAAATTATTTTTTGTACAGTTTATTTTTGTCAATTTTGTCAATTATGTCATTTTTGTTCAATTACACTATTTCTCTCCTGTCCGGCTGGTACCAGACCGTGTTGCGGCGACCGACGATGATTTCGCGCACGAACTGTTCAAGAAACACGTAGGCGTTAATGTAGGTCAAGAGTATATAGAACGGGGAATAGATAAGAAGGTCGTGCCGTTTGCGCTGCGTAGCCCCGTAAATACCCAGTGCTGCCTGAAAGAGCAGATATGGGACTATCAAGTAGAGAAAGAGCAAGATGTTGATAAGCGGAATGGTGAAAAGCACGATGGAGAAGATGATCCCCTCTATATACATGAGCGAGAGTTCCAGGGCCGAGGATGGCCGGCGGAGCGCTCCGCCGTGCTTAAGCAGATTCTGCCAGCCGCCGCTGTACCACCGGCGCATCTGGTTGATATACGAGAGGAGCGTGTCGGGATCTTGCGTATAGGCTATGGCGCGGCGATCGTATTTTATTTTGAGGCCGTTGCTGTGGAGGCGGTAAGTAAAATCCAGATCTTCAGTGAGCGTGTCGTGCTGGAAGTTGATGAAATTTTTGAATGTAGTCGTACGGAAAGCTCCGGCGCATCCGGGAATAACAAAGAGGAATCCGAGCTCGGACTGCGCGACTTTGTGGAAGTCTTGCCCGATAATATAATCCAATTCGCGACAGGCGGTGAGCCAATTCGATTGCAAGCTTTTAATGTACCCCGCCACCGCGTGCACGCCGGGATCTTTGAAGTCCTCTTCGACGCATTCGACAAACCGGCTGTCAAAGATGGTGTCACCGTCCGTGGCGATGAAAACATCTCCGGTTACGTACCGCAAGCCGTACTCCTGAGCCCTGCTTTTGTTTCCGGTGGCCTTGGGAATGGTGACGACTTCAATTTGTTTTCCGAACTCAGCCAGGATGTCGCCGCTGCGATCGGTCGAGCCGTCGTTGACGACGACAATTTGATCAGCTTTCCTGGTTTGATCGAGGCAGCATTGCACGCATTTACGAATCGATTTTTCCTCGTTGTGGCATGGAATCAGAATGGATATTTTCATGATGCATAAATTATGGGTACCGGTTTTGCAGAATGCCGCACAATATGCGTTTTTGTTCCTGCTGATGGTTTTTAGCCTTATGGTAAGCGGTTCTAGTAATTTAGACGCTTCGGTAAGCACAAAATTTCAAAACATCCCATGCCGGAAGTCAAATAAAAATTAGTTCCCAAAAATGAGCAGGGGACCGAAAGCTTTAGCGCGGTTCTGATTGCGCGTGCGATTATGCGGAATTTTTTCTGCCCATGGTGAGAGTTAGTACTTCGTATTCTTGAAACTTGGCTCGCGCGACATTATTTTTACAGACAAAAGTCTTATAAATCACAAAGGTCGCACCCATTAAATTTTGAAGGGCAAGACATATGAATAATCGAACAATGGTTACTGCGGGTTTGATTGCGAGCATGGTGGCACTGACGGCTCCTCTGGCACTGGCCCAGACCAACAGTAGTACTACGACCGACTCAAACTCCACAGGGGCTGGCACAGGTACCGGTTCGACTTCGGGCACTGGCTCCAACTCCGGCAGCACGTACACTACCGGCAGTAGCACCACGGGCAGCAGTGGCGTAACAGGCACTTCGGGTACGACCGGAGGTGCTTCCAGTAGTTCAGGTACTGTATCCGGCACTGGTGGAACAAGCGGTACAACCGGTTCCACGGGTACGACCAGTGGTACTGGCTCGAGTGGAACGACCGGCGGGTCCTATGATACCACCGGCTCTACCGGAAGCTCGACTGGTACCGGCTCCGGTCTGCAGATGCCGGGCACGAGCGGTTCCGTGAGTCAGACTCCGACTGGGGGTGTGCGTGCAGGATTCGGCGGTATGGCAAATGCTACTCGCGGGTTAGTTGCACTCGTGCTGGTAATTGCCGGCGCAGCAGGACTGGTCGCTACGCGCCGTTTGCGCTATTAAGTATCCAGGTATGTCCAAGTCGACACATTCTTACGTGACAGAAACAACCAAGCACCAGCGCCATCGCGCGCTGGTGCTTGGTATGCTTCTGGCCGTTTCGGTCATGCTGCTCGGAGCAGGGATATACCTCGCAGCCGAATACGGACTGAGTTGGTATTCCGCACACCGCGCAGCGGATTTTGCATCCAGTGTTCCTGGACCCGGCCGGGAAAATATTCTTGCCACCCTGCCACAAACCAAGCCGGTCAGTTTGTCGATTCCCTCGCAACAAATTTCAGCTTCAATCGTTCCGGTTGGCTTGCTGCCTGACGGTACCTTGGAAGTTCCGCACGATGAGAATGCGGTTGGGTGGTATGCGTACAGTCCGGTGCCCGGATCGCCGGGCCCTTCGGTCATGACCGGACATTTGGATTCCACAACCGGACCTGCGGTGTTTTGGCATCTCAATCGGATTCGGACCGGCGATACTATAATGGTTACGAGTAGTGACGGGGCCACGGCACAGTTTACGGTCGATGCCGTGGAAACATACCGTCAGGATAATTTTCCCACCCAATCCGTCTATGGTACTACCGGAGTGCCGAGCCTTCGGCTCATTACCTGTGCCGGCACATACCTGCGTAGCCGGGCCCAGTACAGTGATAACTTAGTGGTCTATGCGAGCCTGGTTTCCGTCAAGCCACAGGCAAAATAATACCAGAGCGCGAAACTTCGCTCTGTGCTGGCAAAGGGCGGGACAGGTAAGAACGGGGGTAAAACGGAGTATAATATAGAGGAGAAAGCGGCTTTAAGCATTATCGCTATGAAATTAAGCATTGTTATTCCGGCTTATAATGAGGAGGGTAGTCTTGGGCCTTGCCTGCAGTCCATACTGGCTGAGGTTAGTCGAAGCCGAGTGAATGCTGAAGTGGTGATGGTAAACAATGCGAGCACCGACCGGACGAGGGAGGTTGCGTTGTCATATTCCGGTGTTATTGTGGTGGATGAACCCCGGAAGGGATTGTCACGCGCGCGGCAGGCCGGGTTCGTCGCTTCGAGCGGCGATTTAGTGGCGAACATCGATGCAGACGAGATTATGCCTGCCGGATGGATCACTAAGGTGCTGGAAATGTTCCATCGAGATCCGGAGCTGCTCGCTGTGAGCGGACCGCAACAATTCTATGATGTCTCGCCGATTATGCATAAGACCATTGTGTTATATTACCGCGTCGGATATGTCGTGTACCTCGTCAACCGGTATGTGCTCCACACTGGGAGCATGCTTCAAGGCGGTAATTTTGTCGTGCGCAGGCAAGCCCTGGAAGCCATTGGCGGGTTTGACCCCCGGTTCGAGTTTTACGGCGAAGACGCGGATCTGGCGCGCCGGCTCTTTCGCCTTGGCAAAGTCCGCTTTTCCCTGCAGCTGCCCATCCTGGCTTCGGGAAGGAGAATTCGTGCCGAAGGCATGCTGACGATGGCTATTCGCTACCCGTTGAATTATTTTTGGACTTTGCTGTTCGGCAGGCCGTATACAAAAGCATATAAAAATATTCGGGTGAAAGATAACTAATGCAGATTTACAGATTGATGCAAATCTACATATAACTACAGATGTTTTTATCCGTAGTTATATGTAGATTTGTTACTATCTGTAGATTGGCATATATGATATGATACTAAGAGCAATATAAAATCATTTAACATCAATTATGGAGCAACAACACGAACCCCGCCGCGGATCGGACATTATCCGCTTTTTCATACCGCTGGCTTTGGCGTCAACGGTGCTGAGCGGACTGGTATACGCAGCTGTGCAGCAGAATTATCGGATGACAGCCAACGATCCTCAGATTCAGGTGGCGGAAGACATTGCGGAAGTTGTCTCCCAGGGGGCGCCGGCAGCGCAGGTTGTGCCAAACTCTCTCGACACTAACCTTGCGAAAAGCCTTTCTGTATTTGTGATGATATTCGATGACAGCGGCAAGCTCACCGCTTCTACCGGCCAACTGAACGGCAAGGCTCCCGTTCCGCCGAATGGCGTCTTTGATGTGACCAAGCGCAAAGGGCAGGATCGTTTTACCTGGCAGCCGCAGAAAGGCGTCCGTATTGCCGCCGTGACGACTCGCTTTACCGGCAAGGAATCAGGGTATATTCTGGCTGGCCGCAACATTTCCGAAGTTGAGAAGCGCGAGCAGCAGCTGACCTTTATGGTCCTGGCTGGCTGGCTGGCTTCGCTGTTGTTGCCGCTCCTCTGGATGCTTTTTGCCGGCCGCAAAGGCCGTGCAGCCGCTCCCGCTCCGGCCCACGAAGCGCACCATCCGGAAGCTCATCATCCTGGTCATGAGCATGAGCATCACCATGCGAGCTAGGACCGAATAGTCCATACGTTTGTAACAAAAAACACCCCGCCCTTTACGAGTAAAGGGCGGGGTGAATTTTTTTATTAGGCAGGCTACTGATTGGCTGGGAACGGTGCTGTACCTGCCGGAGGGGTGTTGCCGTTTTGTCCCTGCACTCGGTTGCCGAATCCGGGAAAGCCTGCTGGGGTCAGGTTGATCGATTGCGCGGTGATCGTGTTGGTATTCGAATCCGTCTGCCCGATCACGGACACCGGGGATCCTACCGTCAAATCATCAGGTGTGCCGGTCGCAACTTTCCCTATGGTGGTCGATGCCGAATAGAGGACGATCCGGCTGTTGCCATTCCTGTCTTTTATTGTGAGCGACGAATTATCCTTGGAAGTGATCTGCCCGTTCAAGAAACCGGCGCCTGCACCGCCGCGGCCGGCGGTATTACGGAACATTTGGCGCTGGTTTGCGGTCCCTGGGCCGCCCTGGGCCTGGGCTTTGGAGGCCTGGTATTTCATGCCGCCGAAAAAAGCGAGCCCGCCGATAATGATGGTAATGACGACTGTCGTGATGATGTTGTTTTTAGACATGGGGTGTTTTTTAATGATTTGATAATTGGTGTAAACGAGCTTCTAGCTTATAGGTATGCCAATGTAATGCTCCGATCTGATTCTACTATAAGCTATAAGCTGATAGCTGAAAGCTTACTCGTACCTCAACGCCTCTATTGGGTTCAGGCTGGCTGCGCGGCGGGCAGGGTAGTAGCCGAACATGATACCGATGGCAGCCGATACTCCGACCGCGAGCAGGATGGAGTTTAAAGACACAGTGGCGGCAATGGAGGCGAAATGACGGATGGCCCAGGCGGCAGTCCAGCCGAACAGGATGCCGATGGCACCGCCGATAAAGGTAAGCAGTAATGCCTCGGTAAGGAACTGGGTGCTGATGTCGCCCCGCTGGGCGCCGATCGCTTTTCTCAGGCCGATCTCGCGGGTGCGTTCCGTGACAGTGGTCAGCATCATGTTCATGATGCCGATGCCTCCTACGACCAGCGAGATGCCGGCCACGGCTGCCAGCAGTTTGGTGAAAATACCGGTGACATTGGAGGCGGTAGAGACAATATCCTGCTGGTTAATGACCGTGAAATCAGCCTGGGTCGGATCGATTATTTTATGGCGCTGCAGCAGCACGGCGGTAATATCCTGCTGGACTGCGGACATAACTTGCTGGTTTCGGGCTTGCACCGAGATGTTGCCAAGATATTGGCTGCCGGTCAGGAACCGCTGCGCTGTGGTAATGGGAATGTAAATGTTGTTGTCGGGATTGTTGAATCCGGTGCCGCCCTTGCTCTGGGTAACCCCGATGACGGTGAATGGGATGCCGCGGATGGCGATGGTCTGGCCCACAACCCCGGAGGTGCCTTCCCCGAACAGGTCGTCGCGGACACCCGGGCCGATGACTGCGACTTTGGCGTAGCTGCTTACCTGGGAGTCGGCAAAGTAAGAACCTTCCCCGACCTGGATGTTATGGACGCCGGGATAGATTGTTTTGGTGCCGATGACGCTGGTGTTCGTATTGTTGCCTTTGGCCACGACCTGGTAGCGGCTGGACGCTTCGGGAGAAACCGCGTTAACGTTTTGGACCTGGCTGGTTATGGCATCCGCATCGCTCATGGTCAGTGACTGGGCATTGCCGCGGCCGCCGCTAATAATGGATCCGACCGAGCGCTGCGCTCCGGGCACGACCGTCAGCAAATTGGAGCCGAGCGACTGAATACTCGACTCGACGGAGTTCTGGGCGCCGGTGCCGATGGCAACCATGGCAATGACTGACCCGATACCGATGACTATGCCGAGCATAGTGAGTCCCGACCGGGTCTTATTGGCTGTAATGGCGGAGAGTGTTTCTTCGAAAATGTCTGATAGTTTCATAATAGTACAACATTTAACATTTAACCATTGACCTTTAACAATTGCAGAAAGTCAAAGGTCAAATGTCACAGGTCAAATGTTCTTTATCGGATCTGTTCGTCGCTTAAAATGTTTCCGTCGCGGATGTGGATGATGCGCTTGGCATGGCGGGCGACATCCTCTTCGTGGGTAATAAGGACAATCGTGCGTCCCTGGGCGTTCAGGTCCTGGAAGGTTTTGAGTACGACTTCGCCGGTCTTGGTATCCAAGTTGCCGGTCGGTTCATCGGCCAAGATGAGTGCGGGGTCGTTGACTAATGCCCGGGCAATGGCCACGCGCTGCATCTGTCCGCCGGACAATTGGTTCGACAAATGGTAAAAGCGGGATTCGTCCATACCGGCGTGCTTAAGGGCTTCCCGCGCCCGCTGTTCGCGTTCCGCGCGCGGTACCTCCGCATACACGAGGGGGAGTGCCACGTTGCGAAGCACGGTTGCCCGCGGCAGCAGGTTAAACGCCTGGAAGACGAAACCTATTTTTTGCTTGCGGATCTCGGCCAGCTCCTGGTCATTGAGGCGAGCGACATCTTTGCCGTCGAGCACGTAGGTTCCGGAGGTCGGCGTATCAAGCGCGCCGAGGATGTGCATGAGGGTAGATTTGCCGCTGCCGGACGGTCCCATGATCGCCACAAACTCGCCATCGGTGATAGTGAATGAAACGCCCTTGAGCACCTCGGTCTGTTCCCCTCCGGTGACATATGTTTTCGTAATATTCTTACATTCAATCATTAGCGACCTCCCGCGGGTGCGCCATTAATAATCACCGGTCCGCCTCCTGCGCCGCCAAATGCCCTGTTAGCCGCACCGCCGGTGCTGGTTCTATTGCGGTTGCCGGTCAGGCTTTGCAAAATGTTGGTGCCGGATTGCTGGGAGGAAGCCGAAGCGCTGATGGTTTGGGTAACGACTTCGTCGCCTTCTTGGACGTTGCCTGAGATTTCGGTATCAGTATCATTGGAGAGCCCGGTGGTCACGCTGCGTTGTTCGGGCTTGCCGTTCACCAAGACCTGGACGTAACTGCCGCTGCCTGCGGTTTTTATTGCAGCACTGGGAACCATGAGGACATCCTGGCGGGTATCCGTAATCACGGAGGCAGACGCGCTCATTCCTGGCTTGATGGTTTCCTGGGCCGTATCCAGCAGGATATCCACGTTAAAACTGACGACGTTTTGTGAGACTGTACCGATATTATCGACATCTGCCACCTTGCCGGTTGCGGTCAAATCCGGCACGGCGGAAAAGGTCAGACTAGCCTTTTGTCCGACTTTGACCTTGGCTGCATCGACTTCGTTCAGGGAGATCTTGGCTACTTGCTGGTCGGTGATAATAGTAGCAATGGCTGTGCCGGCCGTGACCTTATCGCCGAGGGAGAAACTAAGCTTGGCTATCACACCGTCGAACGGCGCTGTGAGTATCGTGTTTTCGAAAGCTGTCTGGGCGTTGGAAAGCTGGGCCTGTGCCGACGTGATTTGTGCTTTGGCTGAAGCGATATCAGCCTGGGTGGGCGGCTGGACCGTGCCCTGGTACGATAACTGAGCTTTGCTGAGATTATTTTGCGCTGAGGTTATGGAGTCTTGGGCTTTATTGACTGCATCGGTCTGGTTTTGTACCGCCGTGTTGTATGCGTTAAGGTTATTCAAATAACTGTTGCCTTTGGCATTCGGGATGCTAATGGTCCACGTGGTCGAAGGGGAGATGGTCCCCGTTGCGGAGAATGTCACATAGAGGCCACTGCCAATGGACAGGGTAACCCCGCGCTCGAGCGGACCGCTCTGACTACCCAAGCCGCTGACCGTATAATAGAGTCCGCCCGATCCCTGGTATGTGCTGATCGTGTATTGTCCCTTAGCGGTGCCAGAGTAGTTGCCGCTGACAGTCACAGTCGCCGAAGTCTGGGTATCACTCGGTTCAGCGGTCAGATCGGCGTTGAGGAGTGCGGTCAGGGCTTTGCTAACGTTCTGCTGCTGTGAACTGACAGTACTGGCATAATCCCGCTTAGCCTGGTCAAGCGCCTGCTGGGCGGAGGTAATGGAAAGTTGCTGCGTATCGATCTGGTTTTGGGTGGCGCCGGCCATTAACTTGTCATAGTTTGCTTGTGCTTGTGCCAGGGAGGCGCGGGCCTGGGCCAGGCTGTTGGCAGCCTGCTGCTGATCAATGATGGCAATAACATCGCCCTGCTTGACCCGCTGGTTAACCTTAACGGGAAGCTGGGTAATGCGGCCGTCGGTCTGCGGCTTTACGTCCAGCTGGTCGGAAGCCTCGACCTGGCCGGTACCGGAGACCGAAGAAACTAAAGTGCCTTTTTGTACGGCTTCGGTGACGTACGTGACTGGAGACTGCGCCTTGGTGTTCATTTTCCAAATGGCATAGCCGCCCACTGCCAGAATGATAATGGCGGGGATGATGTATTTTTTTCGAATAAACCTTGCGGTGGAGGGTTGGGAATTCATAAACGATTGATTGGCGGAACGAAAGATGTGTGCTGAAACCGGAGAACGCCATCCGGATAATTAAGGATTAAACGCACGAATAAACTTCGCTTCAATTTGCCCTTGGGAGTTGGGGCTGCCCAAGACCACGATGCGCTCGTCGGGCAACAGATCAGAGGCTTTGAGCGTTTTCTCATTCATGCGGATCAGCGTGCTGGTGGAGGTGACGACGGTTTTTTCCACGTTATCTTGGCCCTGCATGACAATGGTACTACCGTCGATTTTTACCACTTTTCCCACGGTGCCATGGGCATCCATAAAGCCGGGCCCGGGAGGAGGGGGTTGGAGCCAGCCGCCGCGGGGACCGCCGAATACCCGATGGTAATTAGCACCCCAATTGAAAGAGAAGCTAGCTTTGCTGTAGCCGACGCGTACCCCGAGATTGTAGACGAGCAGCAGCAGGATAAGTTCGATGATGATACCGAGGGCCCATTGAGGCCAGTGGGTTTTAAAAGATTGTTTGATGTCCATCACGATGAGTTAAAAGTTAGAAAATTATAGCTGTTTTGCCGATGGCAAAACTCTTAAATTTTACATTTTTCACTTTGAATTTTGAATTTTCTTTATTAGTGCGCTATCTGATGGCGGCTTTGCGGGATATTCGCCAATAATCTAACTGTCCAAACCAGGGCGCCACTGCTGGCAAGCGTCAGCACGAGCGGGAGTACCGGCAGCGCCTCAAGCATAGACAGGGTATAGGTGCGCCAGTCTCCCACAATGATCCCGGTATCAGTAAACAGGAGACGGAGGAACATTGTCACGCCGCTGCTTGAAAGCTGCCGGGAGAGGAACCAGGCAGAAAAGACAAAACACGCGGCGCATACTACTGCGGCAAGGCGTGACCATGCGAGCTTCAGCCGCTGCTTGCGCTGGATGGCAGCGAGGACGCGTGGCATCAACTGGTCTGGTATGGCCGCAGGCGTCAGGCTGGTTTTGAGTTGTTGTTCGAAGAGGGAGAGAGGCATAAATTGATTGACAAAAATGACAAAATTGAGCAAAATTGACAAAAATATTCGGACAGGACACTGAAACACAATAGAAATACCATGGAAATACAATTGTATTTCTACCGTATCTCAGCTTGAAAGGAGGTTGTTCTTTTTTAAATGTTATTTTGCCGGGTTTCTAATTATATATACGTATACTCATCCAAGTTTGGTGCAAAAAAACCGGATCATGCCGGTTTTTTTAGGGTTCCTGTGTATGTGAAAGATTTTTTCGGATGGTAATCAGAGCCCGTCGGTATCTGCTTTTGACCGTGTCGAGCGGTTCGTGCAGGATTTCGGATATTTCCTGGAAGGTTAGTTCCTGCTGCAAGTGCAGCAGGAGCACGGTGCCTGTCCGTTCCGGCAGCTGGGATATTTCCTGCCAGACTGCTCGGCTAAGCATGCCGGTATGGGCCAGATCTTCCGGAAGCGGCGCCGGATCGGCCAGGGATTCTGTTACGGCCGATTCGTGGTCTTCGGTGAGCGCGGCAAATTCCACGGGCCGCTTCTTCCGCATATGATCAATGGCCGTATTGCGCGCGATGGCCAACAGCCAGGCACTGAACCGGCGGGACCGGTCAAAGCTGCGCAAGTGCTGCCATGCTTTGATGAATGCGGTCTGTGCCAAGTCTTCGGCTTCCTGGCTGCTGCTGGTAAAGCGCAGCATGAGGCCGTAGACTGCGGGGGCGTGACGGGAAAACAGCGGCTGTAGCTGCCGCTCATCTCCTGCCAAGTATTGTTCTATCAGCTCGTCATCGCTTAATTCTGCCATAGTGTTTTAACTATAGCACAAAGCCAGAGAGTAATTGACAAGATTTAAAAGATTGACATGATTGCCAAGAGTTGACTGCAGTAAAATCTTTTAAATCATTTAAATCTTGTTCAATCATTTAAATGCACTCAAGTTGTCGATGCTGAAAGTTTTCTGAATTTTTTTAATGCATTTTTGATGCGGGCGCGCCGTTCCTGATGAACCGGTTCTCCCGCTGTCGGGTGCCGGTCAAGCTGTTTGAGCTCTATGAGTTCCACCAGCTCGAACGGGTGGCGCGCGGTATAGTTGCCGTTCGTGATGGAATTGACCAGCTGCTCGAGATTGCGGGGGAGCGCCTTCAAGATAAGATTTTTGTTGTAACTGGGGACAAACAGATGAATGCCGGTGATGCGATTGACTGAGGCGATCTTTTTAAGTTCGTCGGCAAACTGCTTTTGGAATTTCTTTTGAATGTAGCCGTTCTTTTGTTCATAGATCGATCCAGTACCAGTCAAGCGGCCACTGCCTCGCGAAGCCGATACTCCGTCGCGGTCGGTGTACTCCGGCTCACGAATGTCGAAGGAGGAGATTTTCTTAATGTTCCGCTCGTATGCCAAATAAAAATCCGCATGCCGGTCTCCGGCAACGGCAAACAATTCCCGGGATTTTCGGAATGAAGGTAGATTTTGGGAAATTCTCATGTTCCTCCTCTCCTGCAAAACCCGGAATCGGGGTTTTACAGATTACCAGTAAGTTTGATGTCTTGGTGTACATATACAGACGAGTCGCGCGGGAAGGGATTACGGGGTGGAAAACATTTGACCGTTAACATATGACATTTAACAATGTGTAGTCTGATACGCTTAAATAACGGATTGCTGTAGGGGACGGTCGCGACCGTCCCGTACGGCTCCGGTGCAGGGTCGGGGACTCGACTGAAATGTCGGGTGGTTATATGTTTCTGGAATTTAGATTGTTTTATATAAACCGCAGTTATTATAAAGTTGTTACTTTCCACCCAGCCGCCCGTATCCATCTATGAAGCCCATAACTGAACCGGCCTGGCGTGCCTGCCCGGGCAAGCCGGTCCAGGACAGGCTTGAAAGGCGCCTTTCTTTTTCCTGTTTTTTTTCGTATTATTAATAGAGAAACAGCTATAGGCAGATCGACGAATTTTGTTGTTACCTCATAGCCGTAGGGGAGGGTCGCGACCCGCCCCTACAAAAGCCAACTGGAAAAAATATCAGATTCTAAAATTTTACCATGCCTCCCGTGACCACCGCATCCCAAACTTTGGATCCGGCTGTTAATTCAGACGAAGCCGCGATTATCGCTGCCTGCCAGGCCGGCAACCTCGACCGGTTTGCCGAGCTGTTCGATTTGTACCACCGCCGCCTGTACAATTTTATTTATTACCGGACCCAGCACAAGCAAACGGCTGAAGATATTGCCAGTACGGTCTTTATCAAAGCTCTCGACGGCATTGGTACGTTCCGCCCCGAGCGCGGCAACTTCAGTTCCTGGCTTTACCGGATTGCGCGTAATGCCATCATAGACCATTACCGCGGCTATAAAGCCGTGGCAGATATTGAAGATGCTTGGGATATTTCGGCCAATGTCGACATTGAACGCGATACCGATGTGGCTGCCAAGCTGGAAGAGGTGCGGCAATTCTTGCAGCAGCTGCCCCGGCAGCAGCGGGACGTCGTGGTCATGCGAGTCTGGGACGGGCTGTCTCATAAAGAGATTGCGGAGATTCTCGGCATCACGGAAGCGAATTCGAAAATGACTTTTTCCCGGGCAATGGCCAAGATAAATAAGGAGCTATTGGTGGCAATAATACTTTTTATGTTGAGTTTCAATTAGGTTATTGGGTTTGTAGCGGGCGGCCAGTGGCCGCCCCTACCGCAGGCAATGTCTGCGGAGGGAGCCGTTAAAATAATTACTTGTTATGATAAATATTGATCAAATTTTACAAGAACTTTTTTCCGTAGACCCCGCTTTAAAGGATCGGGAAAGCGAACTCAGAGCTGTCATTGAGAAAATGCTCGCATCGAAACCTGATACCGCGATCGACGAGGAGTTCGTACGCGGCCTGCGCCAGAAGCTCCTGGCTGAGGCTGACCTCAAGCAGGCTCGGGAGCGGTCGGCCGGCAGCATGCTGCGAATTTTCGGGTACGCCCTGGGCGGGCTGGCAGTGGTAGTACTGGTCGTGGCCGCAACCAATTATACCAAGAATAATCAAAGCCCCAAACCGACTTTGACTCAGCATGATGCGGTTTCAATCTTTTCCCCAAAGCTCGCTGTGAACGCAGTCGGTAACCAGGCGTTCGGTAACCTTACCCGGCAGGATGTTGCCATAACCGGGCGCGGCGGGGGGCAGGAGAGCGCGCCGGCAGGCTTAGGCGGAACCGATACCTTTGCCGCGCCTATGGCGAAAATCGCTCCGGACATGGCAGGCGGCGGACTGGTGTCGAATATCCGGTATGTATACAAATACGCCGGCGGCGACATTGCGCTTAACCAAAAACAGGTTGCGGTCTATCGGCGGGTAAAGAATAGCGGCAGCGGAGTGTCGGCTTCCACGTTATTGTCCCAACTGAACTTTGGCCTGCTTGACATCTCCAAGTTTTCAAATGCCGAGGTTCAATCTATGAACATTGTGGAGAACAAGGAATTCGGTTACAACTTTTATATTAGCGCCCAGGAAGGCACGATCAGCATCAGCGAGAATTGGCAGACATGGCCGAACCCGGAACGTAACTGTACGAACGACCAGTGCCTGCAAAATATGAAACTGAAGATGAGCGATGTGCCGACTGACAGTGAGTTGGCCGGAATTGCGGACCAGTTCCTCCATGATCATAATATCGCGCTCGAGTCATACGGTAAGCCCCAGGTGCTCAGCGATTGGAAGCGACAATATGAGGCGGCAAGCAATAAAGCCGAATCGTATATCCCGAATGTCGTAACTATCATTTACCCGCTCATGGTTGACGGTCATCAGGTCTACGACCAGGGTGGTAATCCTTACGGCCTGTCTGTGAGCGTGGATATCCGCTTTAAGAAAGTTTCGGGCGTGGCCGAGCTGGCCAGCTTGAATTACGAAAGCTCGCAGTATCCGGCCGTGACCGATGCCAAGGGTGTTATTGCCATGGCCGAGCAGGGCGGGGCTGTGGGTAGTTTCTACTACGGGCCGGGCAACGCCAAGGAAGTGACTGTGGAGCTGGGCCAGCCCGCGCAGGGGTACGTGCAGATTTACAAAAATGATCCGGCAGGCCAGGGCCAAATGCTGCTGGTGCCGGCTTTGATCTTCCCAATCACCAATAAGCCGGAAGGCGATTTCTACCAGAAGAACGTGGTGGTGCCGCTGGTTTCCGGCATGGTCGAAACTCCAGGCCAAGACGGCCCAATTAGGATCATGAACAAATAGGACGTATAAGTCATATACGACCTATAGGACCTATTTGTCCTATCAGTCTTATTTGGCCCTATTCATCTTATAAGTCCTATTTGTTTTTCTTTCGTTTAAAAATCACACCCCGCACCAAAACGGCGCGGGGTGTTTGTCTTGTTTACTTATAGATGCGCTTGCAGAGTACGCCGATGTTGGAAGTGTTTTTACTTCGCGAGACCTGGTCCATATCGGCATCAAACTCCCACGGCGCCCGTGTCAGCTCCATGAGCGCTGAACAGCCTTCATACAGAATGCAGGTTGCTACCCGTCTGAAGTCTATTTCATTCTTGGGGTACCGCCGGGTGTACTCGCCACCCCAGCTTTGGACCGTGCAGCACCCTTTGGCTTTCTTAAGATCATCCGTCAACGGCAACTCGAGGCCGATTCGCAATTCAATTATTGTCATGTCCCCGTACGCAGTAACTTCGAATCGGAAGAAGTCAAGGCTGTTGTCGTTTCCGATTTGTTGTGAGTAGAGCGCCCTCCGAATGATGTACCGCGCTTCGGCGATGAGCTGTGCTTCCTGGCTGCTATGCACTGAAAACATCTTATCCATACTGCCTCCTTACAGATTTGCCCGAAGGCAAAAGATTCCCCAAAAAGGGGAGAGAGCAAGCTAGGCTTGCAATCGAGTGAGTATACTCCCGTTTCAACCCGGCGTCAATGGCTGTTGTTCTGTTTCCATTCGTCCAACCATCACTCCTATTGATCCTGTTTATCTTATTTAACCTATCCATCCTATTAGCCCCGTTCATTATTTTTTTCTGCAACGGTACAAACCCTGGGCCGTCCTGCATGGGAGTAACGAAAGGAGTTTTATGATGGACTTAATGGACGACGTGAAGCAGGGTGTCGGCCATGCCGAGGATATGGGCATGCAGGAAGCCAAGCAGCTTTGGGAAAACGAAAAAGGCAAGCTCTCTGACGAAGCCAAAGCCAAAGCAGAAGATGAACTAAGGCAGCGCGGGATAGACCCCCAGCACCCGACTGATTCGCAGGCGGTGAAGGACGTGCTCAGTAAGTTCGGCGCCGGCAAATAAAAAATTCCCACTTTGTAAAAAGTGGGAATTTTTTTATACCATCGGATTCGGCCGGCGCCTCAGGAAGTGGGCAATGGCAAAGATAACTGCCAGAACCAGGGCAATGTGGATGAGCCCGCCGAGCAGATGGAGGCCTAATCCCAGCACCCAGACAACTAACAATATAACGGCAAGTGTTGCGAGCATGGAATATATAATTACTGATCTAGTTTGTGACGTCTGTGTACGGGGAGGGTGTCAGGAATGTTTCGTAAGTACTAACTGTAGCGTGCCGATTCAAAATAAAAAGGTCCCCGCGCGCGCAAGGCGGCGGGGCCGGGACCATACCTGTGTTTGACTCGATGAAATCGAGTGCTGAGTTCGGGGATTGTGAATGGGGCCAAAGATTTCAGCCCCATAACAGTGAACGGGTTGCCAAAGCGTATGTTGTGCAGCAGTGGCGTATCAACGGTTACCGGTTATGAGCAGAACAATTCTGCCAATAAAGAGTAGGTCGTCCGATGGTGTTGTATCCACCATGGCATAGCGTGATGACCCGACCGACGAATCGCGACAGGAGCCGACGCGGAGGTAGACTGTATGAATGGCTGTTGCGCCTGCGTTCTGCAGGCTAAAATTTCCCGAACAGGAATCCTCCGCCTGTTTGTACACTCAGTATAAATAATAGCCGTATTCATGTCAATTTTTGGCCCTCATGATATCATAGTTCTATGAGCAAACGAATTTTTATTGGCATACCGTTGCCTCGCGACTTGGCTGACACAATCGTCACTTGGCGGCAACTTTCTGGCAGGAGCGTGGCATCCAAAAATTTACACATCACGCTGGTTCCTCCATGGCAGGAAACGGATGCTGACTCGGTTACCACCCTGCTTAAGGGTATCCGCGGGCAGGCCTTTCCCATCCGGCTAGTCCGTGTGCGCCCGGGTCCTGACTTTAATCGCCCGCGGCTGATTTGGGTTGAAGGACAAGCACCGGAAGAAGTTAAAAGTTTAAAGTTAAAAGTTGAAAGTGTTTTACAAATTCAGCCTGAACAACGGCCGTTTCGGCTCCATGTGACATTGTCCCGCTTGCGGGCAGAGGATAAGCCGGACTTTACGGAAGTGGCAGTGGATTGGAGCTTCGAGGCCAACGAATTCGTGCTTTTTGAATCCCGCTTGTCACCCGCCGGCGCAGACTACGAAGTGTTGTCCCGATTTTCCCTCAATGGACAGTAGTCGAGCGTTTAAGATACAATAGGGGTGCAGGAGGATATAATGCTCGCTTGTGGAATAACGCTGAGCGTGATATTGGCGGCCTCGGCACTCTGGTTTATCTTGGGTCGAAGAGCCTACCGAATTTATGAGAACTGCGCTCGCCGTATTACCAAAGCCCGCTGGAACAGAGTTGACTGTTTGGATGATCGCGATTGCAGCGATTGCGGTTTCTTTCTCCGTTCGCACATGCACGTGTTTAAAAAACCGCGCCTCGCCTCACAATACCCGCCGGTGGACAAATGTGATCTGTACCAGATCGCAGTCAGGGATTAGCTGCCCTTTTGGGACCCCGTAGCGGTCCCTATTTTTTTTACCTCTAAAACATTTCCGCAGCCTTCCCGCTTTAAAGAAAAAGGATTATACTTCCATTGCTGTTGTACTCTCACTCTTTTCTTATTACTATTTACTAATTACTTCTAACTATTTGCTTCTTACTATTTACTAATCACTATTCACTCTCCCTATGTCCGATATAAAAAAACTCACTCGCCAGATTGTGGAATTTCGCAATCAGCGCAATTGGAAGCAGTTCCATAATCCCAAAGATTTGGCAGTCTCTCTATTATTAGAGGCAGCCGAGGTTCTGGAGCACTTCCAGTGGAAGAATGCCGAGGAAATGCAAAGCTATCTCAAGGACCACAAAGACCATGTCGGCGAGGAGCTTTCTGACGTACTCTACTGGGTGCTGCTCTTGTCGCACGATTTGGACATTAACATTGTCAAAGCCTTTGAATCCAAAATGAAGCAGAACGAAAAGAAGTATCCGGTCGAAAAAGCCAAAGGCAACCATAAGAAATATAATCAATTATAAGATTCAATGTTGTAGGGGCGGCTCTCGGTGATTCCCCAAAATTTTCGATGGAAAATTTGGGGGACCCCGATCTCGAGCCGCCCTTTTGCTGTCAAAGAGACCCTTTGGCATCCGCCGGTTGGTCGATGGATAAAAGAATCCCTCCGGTTATAAAATAAAAACCCCGCCCAGTGTGACCCGGGCGGGGAAGTGAGCGCGACAAAGTCGCGTTCGTTAGTTGACTGTAGCCGGAACCTTGGTGTCCGGGTTGTTGGGGTCATACTCGCCCCTGAGCCAATCGAACAGCCGGTGGTCTTCGCGCGCGACCTTAAGCAGCGTGTCAACATGCCGCTTGAGGATATCGCCTGTATTCTGCGAACCTCCGCTGTAGTATTCGGGATGGGAATCCGCGAAACATCCGGTCTCTCCAGTGTCGCGCACCCAGTATGGGTTGCTGATCTGGTTGAAACCATCCAGCTTGGGCTTGTTGGCTTCCAGAAAAGCGAGTGTGTCCGCCACCATGTCGTGGTAGAGCGGGAAAATGCCGGTGTCGGAAAAGCGGCCGAGAACGAAGAAATAATCGAGCTCCTTCTTGAACCCCAAAATATAGGGGTCGATCATCTGCAGCCACTTCAGATTTTGCCAATCCATCCCCGCTTGGGAATGGTACGGCGTGGCGATCACGACGTAGTCGAACAGTTCTACCGCCCGAAGCATTCGCTTGCTGAGTGCCGGCGTGATCGAATCACCCTTGTACTGTTTCAGGGTCCGCACACGGCGGTTGAACAGTTGGAAGGTGTCGACCCACGGCAGGTTCGGGAACTTGCTGCAGAAGAAGCGTGTTGATGCGTGGGGTTGCGGGTCGTTGTTTTTCCAGGCTTGCGCCACCTGGTCGGATTCGTCCGGGTTCACCCAGAAGTACCAGACCGGGGCTGCCATAAACAGATCGGGCAAGTAGCGCATCTTGATGATCGTGTCCGGCCGCACAAGCCCGTCCTCGAAGATCATTCGCAGGGCGGCTCTGACTTTTTTGAACGATGCGACCTGCTCTTTGAGGACCGGAACCTGCTCGGTCATGCCGAGCAATTCCATTTCCTTGTTGCTTTGGTCGACCGTTTCATCCAGGTCCTCGTCGCTTGCAGCGAGGACGTCGAAGTCCGCGCCGAAAGCGCTGAGGGCCGGGTACTGCTCTGCCAGGAACGCCTGTAGTAGCATGCGCTGTTCGTCCGGCGTGAGTTCGTTATGACCCCGGGGGATTCCCGAAAGCGGATCGTTCTCTGCCACCTGTTTGATGGCATCGGGCGAGATCTGCTTGGCCCCGACATGATAAAGTGTCCGGGCTACCGCACCGAGTACGAGCTGTCCGCCTTGGTTGGGGTTGGCCACTGCCACCGCCTTTGTGAAACCGGGGACTGGTTCGCCGTCGCTCGGAAGAAACTCGGCTTCTACGACTTCGGTCGCGCCGACTGCGGAGAAGTGCCCTTCTCCACGCTTGCGATCAAAATCGAGATTGAACGACACGCGCTTGCCGTGTTCGAGGCGGGCCGCGCAGTTCGACTGATGGATGTAGATATCATCTTCAGTCGGAATATCGTGCGGTTGTCCGTTTTCCCGAGTGACGGTACTGAGGGTAATGAACCCATACCCGTCGTTATTTGGGACTGTACCGATTATTCCCGAGAACCGTCCGGCAGGAACCGCGGAGTCAGAAACAACTTGCTCCCGGCGGAAAAAGTTGGTAAGCATACAGTAAATCCTCCATTCAAACATTCAAACAGCTTGGCACCAGACAGCACTTCTAAAGCTTGTGCCGGTTTTCTTTAGAAGTCCTTCGTACCATAGTTGTGGCGCGAAAGAGGCTAAAGACAACTGTTGGGTAAGTATGCGACGGATTTTGAAAAATATCAAAATATTCCTATAATTATACACCATTTTACCATTTTTGTCAAGAGTAAGCGGAAATATGGGTATTTTCTGGGTATATTACAGTTGTACTGGCAGATATTTTCCGTTTTCAGCATCAGGCGGGCGGCTCGAGAGCCGCCCCTACAATCTTTCTATTTTTATATCTTTTTATTTTCTATTGCTTTTGACCAAGGCTGTTTTTCCGGCTACAATCTGGATATGCCACAGAAAAAGAAAAAGACAAAACTCGCAGTGTTCGACATTGACGGTACGGTCTTCCGGTCAAGCCTCTTAGTCGAACTCATTAACGGGCTGGTGGATGACCATGTGTTTCCGCTCTCTGCCCGTGCTGAAATGGAGGAAGACTATTTGAGCTGGGTCAACCGGACAGGCGAGTACGAACAATACATCCAGAAGGTTATCAATATCCATCTGAAGTACATCAAAGGATGCAGGCAGCGCGACGTGGAGTCCGTCGCCGAACGGGTCGTCAACTTCCAATGCAAGCGCCTCTACCGCTTCACGCGCGACCTGCTCGCGCGCAGCAAAAAAGACAAGCGGTTCCTGGTCTGTATTTCGGGCAGTCCGACCTACATTGTTTCCAAATTCGCCAAAGCCGTGGGCTTTCGCGCCTTCTTTGGCAGCGAATACGAAGTCAAAGACGGCGTGTTCACCGGCGAAGTCACGAACCTCGACACGTTCTATAAGAAAGCTTTCGTCCTGCAGGAGTTCCTGCGAACCCATGGCGTGGATGCGGACCTGGAAGGCTCGACTGCCGTAGGGGACACGGAGAGCGACATCCCCATGCTCGAAGTGGTGGGACACCCCATAGCATTCAATCCCAATACCAAGCTCGCTGAGTATGCTCAGGAAAAAGGCTGGCGTGTTGTGGTTGAGCGCAAGGATGTCATTTACGAATTGGATACATTTACGATCCTGCCGCACAACTGAACCAGTATGCCACAGAGCGCCTGGAATGCATTCCGGGCGCGTTTTTTTATGGTAACGATGAAAAACTTGCACCGTCACATACTCCAAACCTGAATTTGGAGGGTACTGGGACTGGCTTCTGGGACAACCGGGCACATCGGAGGAGTGTCCGGTCTTTTTTAATTCCTAGTGGACAGTGATCAGTGACAAGTGGACAGCCTGGCGGGCTGCTGTCGCACGCCCCTACGGGAAACAGAGTTGCAGTGTAGGGGCTGCCGACCCTGCCTACCGGCAGGCAGGAGGCGCCCGCACATACATATCCTAATCTCAGAATTACAACAAACAATGTGATACAATTAACCTATGAAAGAAAAATATCTGGTCCCGCTCCTGGTGGCAGGCTGTCTCGTGGCCGCTGGACTGGCCTACGCGCTCGGAAACAAACTTATCTCGGAAATTATTTTGCAGATCGCCCTGGTGGCGGGCTTGCTGCCTTTGCTGTGGAATACCGTAGTCCTTATTTTTAAAGGAAGGTTTGGTGTTGATGTGATTGCGATCACTGCTATCGCCTCATCGCTGGCTCTGCACCAATACTGGGCTGGCGCGGTCATCATATTGATGATGAGCAGTGGCGAAGCGCTGGAGGCGTATGCCTTAAGCCGGGCTAGCAAGGAACTGACGCATTTGCTTTCAAAGGCGCCGACTATCGCTCATATTAAAACAGGCGAAGAACTTTCCGATGTGCCTGCGGCAGAAGTGCGGCCCGGTAATGTCATAGTAATCAAGCCGGGGGAGTCGTTGCCGGTTGATGGCGTGGTAATTGAAGGATCGGGTCTGGTGGATGAATCGGCCATGACCGGCGAGAGCGTGCCCGTGTCCAAACAAGTGCATAGTTATGTCAGCAGCGGCAGCGTCAACTTGGACGGAGTTCTGACGGTTAAGGCTTTAAAGCCTGCCAGTGAGAGCCAATACGAGCGGATCATTGCGCTGGTCAGGCAAGCTCAGGAAACCCGCGCTCCCATTGTGCGCCTGGCTGACCGCTACAGCATCTGGTTCACCTTCATTACATTTGCGATCGCCATTGCCGCATATCTGGTATCGCACGACCCGGTTCGTTTCCTCTCGGTGCTCGTGGTGGCGACGCCGTGCCCGCTCATTTTGGCTACGCCCATAGCGGTCATGTCCGGCATTTCGTGGACGGCTAGTCGCGGCATTATCGTCAAAAGCGGCGGCAGCCTGGAGCGGCTCGGGGAGGCGCGCAGTTTTGTTTTCGATAAGACCGGGACCTTAACGCTTGGCGTTCCCAAAGTGCTTGGCGCAGCCAGCAAGGAATTTGCTCCGGAAGAAATTATCTTTTTTGCCGCTTCGCTGGACCAGCTGTCCGCCCATATATTCGCCCGCAGCCTGGTGAGTGCCGCGCGCAAGGAATTAAAGAAAGAATTGGCGTTTCCCGAGGAGTTCAAGGAACATATCGGCGACGGGGTGACGGGGCTCATTGACGGTTTGGAACATGCGTTCGGCAAGTTGAAATTTTTACAGACACTCGGATACCGCATCGATGAATTTTGGCACAGCCACTATCGCAAGGTACAGGATGACGGGCACGTGGCCGTGTATTTGGGACGGGAAGGCCGGGTAGTGGGCTGCGTGCTGTTTGCCGACGTGCCGCGGCCGGAAATAAAGAGCGTGTTTCATTCCATGCAGCACCAGGGCATTCGCCGGGTGGTCATGCTTACGGGTGACCGCCGGGCCGTGGCGGAAAAGATCGCGGCAGCGGTTGGTGTGCCGGAGTTCCGCGCGGAATGCCTGCCCGAGCAGAAGGTTGAGGAATTAAAAAAGATCCAGCAGGAATGCGGGCCGGTCGCCATGGTCGGCGACGGGGTTAACGACGCGCCAGCCCTAGCTGTGGCTGACATCGGCATTGCGCTCGGCGCCAGCGGGTCTACGGCGGCATCCGATGCGGGCGATATTGTCATTACGGTGAATAATATGGAGCGCGTGCCGGAAGCGCTCTACATTGCCCGGCGCGTCTTACACATTGCGCGGCAGGGTATCCTATTCGGTATTGGGGTTTCCATTCTGCTCATGTTGATAGCCGCAGGCGGGTACATTCTGCCCGTGGCCGGCGCAATCATTCAGGAAGTTCTGGATGCGGTGGTAATCGTGAATGCGCTTCGGGTAAAATGGGGAAAGAGAGGGCATCGAAGGAATTGACTAAACCCTGTTGAACATTTGACCTTTGACATGTAACATGTGACCTAACTGCAGTCGGTCAATGGTCAAAGGTTACATGTCAAATGTTATATTTAGAATTTACTATTCATTTACCATTATGGACACAAATGCAGTTGAGGTTAATAATCTTCAAAAGGCGTACCGGACGGTCCAGGCGGTAAAAGGTATTTCTTTTACGGTCGCACCTGGCGAGATCTTCGCCCTCATTGGACCGAATGGCGCGGGAAAATCCACCACGTTGCGCATACTTGCCACGCTGCTGCAACCGACCGGCGGCAGTGCAAGTGTATACGGTTTGGATGTAGTCAAAGACGGAGCGCGGGTACGCGAGAATATCAGCTATTTGCCGGAAGAGGCGGGTGCATACAAGAATCTGACCGGGCGCGGTTATTTGGAATTCATGGCAGGCTTGTTTGCCGACGATGCCGCCAAACAACGCGAATTCGTGAAATTTGCCGAAGACATTTCCGGACTTGGGCAGCGCTTGCAGGATAAGATTAATACCTACAGTAAAGGTATGACCAGGAAACTGCTGCTGGCGCGAACGGTCATGAGCCGGCCGCGGCTGGCCATCCTGGACGAACCGACCAGCGGGCTCGACATTATCAATGCCATGGAGATTCGGAAGAATATCCAGGCTTTGAGCCGTGAAGGCATGGCTGTACTGCTCTCATCGCACAATATGCTCGAGATAGAGTTCCTGGCGCATCGGGTGGCGATAATTTACCAAGGCACTATCCATGAAACAGGGTCGCCGCAGGATCTGAAGAACAAGTATCATGCTTCTAATCTGGAAGAAGTATTTCTGGCGATCGTTCAAAGCCAGCAAGGAAAGGCGGCTGTATGAAGAAATTTTTTGTACTCGTCAAAAAAGAAGTTAAAGAGTTGTTGACGCCGCAAATGCTTGTGCCGCTGCTGGTCGTCGTACTGGTATTCGTATTTATTGGTAAAGTGGTCGGAAAACAGACCCAGAAGAATACCGGCGCATCACCGGTAACCGTGGTAGATCTCGACAGGAGCGCCGCCTCAAACCAGTTAATCGCCTCAGCCAGGCAGAACGGCCTTGAACCGATTATGCACGATACCGGCGATGCCGCAGAGCTCATGCGGTCAGACCGGACAAAGTCCGCCATCGTCATCCCCGCTGGTTTTGGCGGACAGGTAGAGTCCGGCCAGTCTGCCGATGTGAGGGTCTATACGGTAATCTCCAATTTTTCCCTGCTCGGCAGCAAGCCGTCGCAGCAGGTTGTGGCTGCCTTAAATGCGGCTTCCCTCCAGATGTCAACGCAGTATGCCGGTCGTTTCCCAGGGGCGAATGCGGCGGTATTCCGGTCTCCGCTTAAGCCCGTTGACACGGTCATTGTCGGCAGCCGCCAGGCGCAGGTCAGTCCTTCGGCAATTGCCGGCCTTATGACCGGTCAAGCCACGTTGATACCCATCATTTTGTTCTTGGTTATTACACTCTCTTCCCAGCTCATTGCCGTTTCTATGGCCACGGAAAAAGAGAATAAGACTTTAGAAACGTTGCTGTCTACCCCGGTTAGCCGGCGCGCATTAGTGGCTGCCAAGCTCATTGGTGCTGGCCTGGTTGCACTATTGACTTCGGTGGTCTATATGTTCGGCATGCGCTACTACTTGCAGGGCATGACCGGAGGCTCTATGACGACCGGCTCAGCCGATGCGGCAACGCATGCCGCTGCTGCTGCGCTCGGTCTGACTTTTAGCGCCCAGGATTATATATTGCTGGGACTCGTGCTCTTTTTGGCAATTTTGGTCGCTCTGTCGATCGCCATCATTTTGGGTTCATTCGCTGAGGATGCCAAGAGCGCCCAGGGAGTGGTGGCACCGTTGATGGTCCTGACGCTCGTTCCGTACTTCCTGACTTTGATGGTAGATATTTCTACGCTACCCGCCGGGTTGCGGGCTGTGGTTCTGGCTATCCCGTTCTCTCACGCTTTCCTTGCTGCGCCTAATTTAATGCTTCATCATTACGGCCAGCTGCTGTGGGGGATGGCGTATCTGGCTGTACTGTTCGTAGTCTTTGTCCTGCTTGCCAGCCGGTTGTTCGCTTCGGAAAAGATTTTGACCATGAAACTGTCGTTCAAAAAACGGTCATAAAAATAACCCCGCACCATTTGGTGCGGGGTTTTCATACCAGGGGACTGACTTCAGGATCGGATGGTTTCCAGGCGGATGGCTTCCTCGTTGAGTTCCGTGATGTCCTCTTCGGACAGCGGTAGTGCTTTTGACGCGCGGTGGATGGCCACGATTTCGCAGATGCATCTTTCCGCACTCTCAGCGTCTGTTTCGATTATACCGCTGATGATCGCGCGGATGGATGACTCGTCCGTGCTCAGGACTAGGTAGTCCAGGAGCATGTCTTTGAAGAGATTGACTTCCCCGGGGGGAAGGTTGCGATACAGCGCGGTTTCGATTTTTTGCCTGAGATCCTTTGTCATGAATTGAAAATGCCTCCTTCGGGTCGGTGTCGAAAGTGATAATACCGAAAAAACAGGAATAAGTCAATTCATATAGTAATCTCTAATATACGAATCAAGCACCAATCCGCCCTCTGGCGGAGGCGGACGAATGCAGCACACCGTCCTTTATTCCTTAGAACGGCCAATAGTTATTCGTATATTTGCGCTGTATTCGTTATATTCGAGATTGCTAATAAAAATCCAGGACACCGCTGTGGTGTCCTGGATGGGAGTTCGTGCACGGCTATAGACAGCCGCGGAACGGGTCGAACCCGTAACTGAAGAGTGGTGGGAATGGGGCGAATCGGTGGAACAGACGATCGAATTTAAGTTGAGTCCGGAAGGTCCGGTACTTGGTCTTAAACAGCCTGAAGGTCAGGCGCAGTCCACGTTGCTCGCCTTTCATACCGCGCTGGAACATGCGATCTCCTCCTACAGTTGGGATATATGGCAGTATATAACGGCTTTTTTCCAAAAGCAAGGGGTAATCAATAGAAAAATAAAAAGATAGAAAATAGAAAGATTGAGATTGCCATAATCTTTTGATCTTTTATTTTTCTATTTTTCTATTGTTTGCTATACTACAAATACAACCTAAGCGTTATCGCGAGTCCGGCGAGAGCACTGGCTCTATGACCCGGCGGCAACCCTGAGTAGCCCGGCTATTCGATGGGTGCCCCATCCAGCCCATTAGTAATGGGAAAGATGATTTGATTTTGCGCTCAAACCCTTTCCCGCGAAAGGTTTTTTGTTTATGTACCAGAGTAAGTTCTATACGGCCGAGAATGTGGCCCTCGGGCATCCGGATAAGGTCTGTGATCAGATCTCGGACGCTATTTTAGATGAGATTCTCCGGCAGGATTCAAACGGCCGCGTGGCCATGGAAGCGTTCGGCAGCCACGGGCTTTTGGTTCTTGGTGGCGAGGTTACGGCTGAGGCTGAGGTTGATTATGAAGCTGTAGCCCGCCGGGTTTATAGCGATATCGGCTACCATGAGCCGCTGGAGGTGTTAGTTCATATTGCTTGCCAGTCGCCGGATATTGCCCGCGGCGTGGATACGGGCGGCGCTGGTGATCAGGGAATTATGTACGGCTATGCCACGGACGAGACGCCGGAATACTTGCCGACCGGCGTGGTGCTGGCCAGGCAACTGGCGCAAGGACTGGCGGAACTCGGCCGCAGCCAGCCGGGGATTGGGCCTGACGGTAAGACGCAAGTAACTATGGAGAACGGCATGGTGTGCCGCGTGCTGGTCAGTTGCCAGCACGGCGAAGGTATGGAACTGTCCGAGCTGCGGCAGATGCTCGTCGAGCGAGTAATTGTTCCGGTCTGCGGCAGGTTGCAGGACGGGCAGATCCTGGTCAATCCGACGGGCCGGTTCGTGCAAGGAGGGTTTGCAGCGGATGCGGGCCTGACCGGCCGCAAAATTATGGTTGATACCTATGGCGGGCTGGCGCCCCATGGCGGCGGCGCATTCTCCGGCAAGGATCCTTCCAAGGTCGACCGCAGTGCCGCGTACCTGGCGCGCTTAGCCGCCAAACATATGGTATCTGCCGGGCTGGCGCACGAGTGCCTGGTGTCGGTGGCATATGCCATCGGCCAAGAGCAGCCGCTTATGGTTTCCGCGGTTTCGGAGAGCGGGCAGGATCTTTCGGCGGCAGTGAAGCGGCATTTCGATTTCAGGCCGCTGGCAATTATTGAACGGTTAGGCTTGCGCCGGCCAATCTATCGACAAACTGCCTGCTTCGGCCATTTTGGCCGGCCGGGTTTGCCGTGGGAAGAGTTATAAAAAGAGCCCCGGGTTTACCGGAGCTAAAAGTCACAGCCGCGAAGAGTAGGGGCCGGGGTAGAGCTTGGCCCGAAACGTTCTCAGCAGTTCTATACGCGCGTCGAGCAGCGGCTTGGTGCCTTCAGTGGGATCAAGAAGCTTGGATGTCATGCGATCAATGAGCTGAAGCGCTTGCCGGTACTCGGGGCAGTTATGGCCAAGGAGTGCCTGCAGCATGAAGTATGAGCGGTCTTTGGCCCAGAGCATGCCCTGGCGCGCGCTTTCCAATTTGTCCCGGCTGTAGAAAATAGTTTCCTGGTTGGTACTATCGGCCCAGGCAATCCCCGGTACGGATAGATTTACGGTGACCCGGAAGTTATCGTTCGGATGATGTGCAGGGTTAGTATGGATGATACCGACGTGCAGTGAAATACTGAATTTGTAATCCTGGTGATTCACTCGGACCGTTTTTACATGCAAGAGTTCCGGATCCTGGCGGATGCATCCTTCCCGGACAGAGAATGTGCACGGGACTAGTTGGGCAGGGGCAGGCTGGACTGCGGCTGGCGTCATGTTCCTCCTTGGTTTTTTGTCTCGAAAGCTTCTCTCTACCCGGTGTATGACGAAGCAATTTTGGCGCAGTTAACAGAAGAACTGGCACAAACGGAATACCGTGCTATACTGTAAACATGAATATTATCGCTTATATATGACATTTATAAAACCTTCTGCATCCGATTATGAAGGAGATGTAGGGATGACAGAGACGGAATTTGAACGGCCCGGCACCGAGCTGCTGTATAACTCGAACGAGACTTTAAAAACCCGTGAGTCCGGACCCATTCGTTTTTACTTTGTGTTTGATACGCCCGAGCAGAAGCAGGCTGCCCGCGAGTTCTTCAATAATTCTGACGTGTTCAATTACGCGCCGTTTGCCTATATCAAAAAAGACAGTCTGGCTATGGCCGACCCCATGCAGCCAGAACGCGGGCTTGTGATTGAGTGCTCGCAGGCGCCGGCCGGGAGGCAGGCACTGCAGGAGCAGTTCGAAAGTTTTTTGCGCGGCAAGGGATGGTCATTTGCAAGCCATCCCGTGCCGCTGGAGCGGCCGCCCTTGCAGCCTTTGAGTGAACCGATCATACCGGTGGTCGTGCCTGAGACAGAACTGACAGAATCAGCTGGCGTCACTCCGATTGATCAGCCCCGCAAGCGGCAACAGTCGGAAGAACCTGGCAAGCCAAAAACCCAACAACCCCCAGGAGTAGCCGCGTAACTGCAATTCAACCCTGGATTTGTCCTGCTGGACAAATCCAGGGTTGTTTGGTATTCTGGGGTGACTTCGAGGCAGGCGTCAGTGTCTCAAGTGCTAAGGAGGCTGCATGGAAAGAGAGTTAAAACCCGCGCATGAGGTGATCGTAGAGCTCATAGAGCAGCACTGCGCTAATATTCAGACGTTTGAAAGCGCTGCCGAAAAGCAGCGATCCGACCCTTTGCTTGACCATTTCCAGGACATCACCCGGAATCAAAAGATCGGCGGTCTTGATGCCTTGCTGGAGGCGCTGACCAGAATGATCATCCCGCCGGACAAGCTGCCGGCAGTGGTGGAAGCACTCAAGCGGCTGACCTACAGCCATTGCATCATCACCGATGCGATAGAAACGCTGGAACAGCGGCAGGCTGCATCGTCAGCGGTGGTGACGGCTTAGACTGTTACCGCACTCTCAACACAAGAGCTCTGATTGTAGTCCGCCGATTCATCGGCATTGATTCTACAGTAAACACAAGAGCCGCCCCGACTCGGAAGGTCGAGGGCGGCTTTTTTAGTTGGTTGTTTTTTGGCCTTGCGCGTCACGGCGACAACCTTTTTTGGCTGGTTCGGTTTTGGCTGGCCGATTGCATAAGCATAAGCCAGAACCACTTCGGGATAGCGGTGTGGGCTGCCGTAGTAGCGGGCCAGGGCTCCGCTTGGGTTCTGCTGCCACTTGAGCGTTTGTAAAAAGTTTGCGGCGCTAAGGTTTGCATCGTCAGCGGCGTAGAGGTTGGGGGCTCCGGAGCCTTTGGCCGAAACGCCGTAATGTTCGAGCGTGTAGGGGAGGAACTGGACCAGGCCGAGCGCACCTTCGCGCGAGCCGCGCAGGGAAAAGCAGTCAGTTTGGGCGTCCCGGCAATACGCTGCCAGGGCAGCAAAGTTCATGGCAGCCCACTTCCATTGGCGATAGGTGCGGCTGACGGCGCGCTGGTAAAACAGCTTGTAAATTTCCCAGTCGCCGAAATTCTTGCCCAGGTCGGTTTCCACGCGCACTACGGCCGTGATTGATTCGGGCGGGACGCGGAAGCGCTGGAAGGCTGTGTCGAGAGTCTGGCGATTCTTTTCCAGATATTCCTTTCCGCGGGCTATGGATTCGGGGCACTTAAGCCGGCGCAAGAATTCTGTCCAGGAGACGAACTCTTCCTTGGGTTTTACGAGCGGAAGCGTGAGTTCGGGACGGGCGAGTATGTCGCGCCGTTCGGTATCGCCGAATTTGCGCTTTTTAAGCTCTTGGTCCAGAAAAGCCAGACGCGGATTGGCCGTCGGAGCCTTCTGGACTGTCTTGTGTCCAACCCTCTTTTGCTTGGCTGTGCCCGATGGCGCAGCAGCCAGCATCAACGCAGTGGTGAACAAGGCTAAAAACATAACCTGCCTCCTTGTATGAAGGCATTGTAGCAGAAAACGGCAATGGAGTGCAGGCCGCTGGCCTGCTGATAAATAAAAAGATTCAAAAATAGAAATATAAAAAATTATAAGAACTGTAGATTATGTAGGTAATATCTACCCTACAATTTCTTGGATCTTTCTATTGGCAGGGCACGGCCCTGCACTACAAGAACAGGGGTGCATATGAATACCACTGTAGTACAGGCCCGTGGCCTGCTCCGTGTAGGGGCAGGCAGGAGGCGCCCTCTTCTTAAAGCACCAAAAACAAATCTCAAATTACAAATAATATCCAAATTTCAAATTCGAAATTCTGCAGATTGGATATTGAATATTGTCTCCCTCCAGGAGATCTACCGCAGGTACGAGGTATTAGGAAGTAGTCTCAAAACCTCCTTATGGCGTCATTCTGAGTCCTGAGTTCGACGAAGGACGAAGAATCTCATGATCGGTAAGAGATACTTCGGTCGTCTGACTCCCTCAGTATGACGCCGGAGAGGGAGTATCCTGGTTTTGAGACCGCTTCTAGAATAAATCTTAAAATTTGATGCTTGGGATTTGGAATTTGAACGGCGGGCAGCTGCCGCTTGCCCCTACGGGGACCAGGTCTTTGCAGCGTAGGGGCCGCCGACCCTGCCTGCCGGCAGGCAGGAGGCGTCCTCTCGCACAAAGCCTAAATCCTAAATTTTAAATCCTTAATCCGTATTGATAGCCAGTCTCTTCAAAACCCGGTACAATGAGAGCAGGCTGTGACTTAATTTTTCTAGTTTCTATTTTTCTATTTATTATGTTGGCAATTATTTTCGGCCTTGTTGCTATCGGAATATTCGTCCTGTTTCGGGAGGCGTTTTCGCATGCACCGACTTCGCCGCAGCGGCCAAAGCCGGCCGCTTCGGGTGATGCCCTCGTTCGCTTCGGCCTCGGGCAGCGCCGCAAGAGTCAGCGCCGATTGCATATAGAAAAGCCGGCCATGGAGTTTAATCCCGAGAACAGCCGGGCTTTGGATTTGCTCGAGAATTCCCGCCGCAATATTTTTCTGACCGGGCGGGCCGGGGCGGGTAAATCTACCTTGCTCATGTACTTTCGCGCTACTACCAAAAAGAACGTGGCTGTGGTCGCGCCGACCGGTGTGGCTGCCATTAACGTGCAGGGCCAGACCATTCATCGCTTCTTCCGCTTTAAGCCGGATATTACGCTCGACAAAGTGCCGAAGTATTTGGACCGCGACCGGGATCTCTATAAAGAATTAGACACACTGGTCATAGACGAGATCTCCATGGTGCGGGCTGATCTGCTCGATTGTGTGGATGCGTTCTTGCGTATGCACGGACCGGAACCGGGCAAGGTTTTCGGCGGCGTGCAAATGGTGTTCATGGGAGACTTATACCAATTGCCGCCCGTGGTCAAGGACGAGGAAGAGGAAATTTTCCAGACGCACTATCGCACGGAGTTTTTCTTTTCCGCCAAGTGCCTGCAGCAGACCACGCTCATTCCGCTGGAACTGACCCGCGTGTACCGCCAGAGCGATGAAGGCTTTAAGAAAATTTTAAACGACATCCGCGACGGTACAGTCAGTGACCAGGACTTGGCAGTTTTGAACTCCCGCGTTGACCGCGATTTTTCGCCTGCACAGGAAGAGGGTATTGTCCGCGTATGGTTGGTACCGACGCGCGCCCAAGCCGCGGAAATTAATGGCTGGCACATGGAACATCTGCCTGGCGCCATGCGCATGTACCACGGTTCGGTAGAGGGTAGGTTTTCCGAGCGCGACATGCCAACACCGTTGGAATTGGAGTTGAAAGTCGGTACGCAGGTTATGCTGCTCAATAACGACAGCAAGGGGCGCTGGGTTAACGGCGACGTGGCCCGGGTGGTAGATTTGCGCCAGGATTTTATCCGCGTCAAGTTCGACGACGGCACGTTCGATGATGTCGAACGCCATACCTGGGACGCGTTCCGTCATACGCTCGAAAAGGGGAGTAATAAGATTGTCGCGGTTTCCGACGGCAGTTTTACCCAGTTTCCGGTCAAGCCGGCTTGGGCGTTAACCATCCACAAGTCGCAAGGTAAGACGTATGATCATGTGGCCATCGATTTAAGCCGCGGTACTTTTGCGGCCGGCCAGGCTTATGTGGCCTTGTCGCGCTGCCGCACGCTTGAAGGTCTTATTTTAAAAACCCCGCTGCGCCGCCATCACGTTATGATAGACAAGGAAGCCGCGGAGTTCATGAAGGTGGTATCATTTTTAGCGGAGAAGGGACATATCCCCTAAATCACCGCTGAAGGTGCGCTGATTACGACGCTGAAAGGTCGCTTATGTAGGGGCGGCCATTGGCCGCCCTGTCCGTGATTCAGTAGGGGACGGTCGCGACCGTCCCGTACGGGATTCAGATCATTTTATCCAAATAAGAGCGTATCAGAGTTCATTTCACACTGAATGATTGCATATATAGAGGCGGCCAATGGCCGCCCTATCCGTGAACCAGGAACTATAATAACAAAAAAACGTCCCGGCTGCTTGCGCAGTCGGGACGTTGTTGTTTGGCCTGCTCAGTCTTCCAGATCAAGCAGGGCTACAATGCGGTTGTCGAGGGACGGGTGCGTGGAAAGCAGGTCGTCCGGGTTCGGATCAGCGGTACAGAGGAAGCCGAACGCAGCGGCTGTGGCAGCTGAAGCTATGTGCGGTCGCCGGCAGACCTTTTTTAAGGCCGACACCAGAGGCCGCCCCGAACCCATGATGCGCGCGGAGGTTGCATCTGCCGCATATTCGCGCTGCCGCGAAACGAACATCTGCAACACCACGGCCAGGCCTCGTCCGACGAGGTAGAGGAGTACGCCTATCAACAAGGCGACAATCAGGGCCCATCCGCTGCCCTTGCGGTCGTCATCGTCGCTCGAACCTCCATACGGCGAGATGCGAAGCAGGAGCCAGCCGGTGAAGGCCATCATCATGACCGAGATGGTCAGCGCAGTGGAGACTAGGATGTCCTTGTTCACGATGTGGCCGGCTTCGTGCGCCATGACCGCGGAGAGCTCTTCATCGGTCAAGCCGCTAATGATTCCTTTGGTGGCGGCAACGGCCGAAAAGTAGGGGATGCCCCAACCAAAGGCCATGGCGTTCATGCCATCATCAGGAATGAGGTAGATGCGCGGGCAGGGCTTGGCCAGCATCGGAGTAGCGCGCAATACCGCATCCCAGAGCTTGGGATTTTCCTCCCGGACGTAAATCCGTTTGGCTCCCAACGAGATGACCACCAGCCATTCGTTGAATACGAGCATGAGTACGCCAATAATGCCGGCGCCCCACGCGCCATACCGGAAGTAATTCAGGTAGCCGTGGGCAAAGGTTGCCGTGAGCCAGTAGCACAGCCACCAGAACAGGCCTATGAGCCCGACAGCCAGAACGAACGAGAGCCAGCTGCGAACCCAGACAGCGAGTACGCGTTCCAAGCGCACCTTTGTACGCATTGTGTATTTCCTCCTGAAGTTGAATAGGTACGATTCTTGCAAACTAGGTATAGTACTAGATTTTGTCTTATTTGTCAAGAGTATGAAAGAGGCATACAATAGGGGCAAGAAAAGTTATATTTGTGTCATTCCGGAATCCGCCTCTTGCGGATATCCGGAATCTACACATGCTTAGTCTCGAAACCAAATGCCAATCAAAATGTTAGAGAGAATGTTACAACCACGCGAACGGCTCATGAAGTACGGTCCGGGGCGGCTTTCTGATGCCGAACTTCTCGCAATCATGCTCCGCACCGGGCCCAAAGGGTGCAATGTGGTTGAGCTTTCAAAGAAGCTGCTGAAAAAATATCCGGACGCAAAACTGGCCCAAGCCAGCGTCCAGGAATTGTCCGAAGTACACGGCCTTGGCCCAGCCAAGGCCTGCGAGCTGTCTGCCTGTTTTGAACTGGGCAGGCGGATGCTCAAGGACAAGCAGTCCGTGCTCATTCTTTCCCCGCGCGAGGTGTGGGATCAGATGCAGGATATTCGCAACCACAAGAAGGAACACTTTGTCGTGTTCTTTTTGGACACCCAGAACCAGGTGGTCAAAAGGGAAGTGGTGAGCATCGGCACGCTGAATGCCAGCCTCATTCATCCGCGCGAGGTTTTCGAGCCAGCAGTGCGCTTTCTGGCCGCACATGTTATTGTCTCACACAATCATCCGTCAGGAAGTTTGGAGCCCTCGGACGAGGACCTGCGCATCACTAAGCGTCTTTGTGATGCGGGAAAGCTTTTGGGCATTGAACTGCTCGATCATGTCATTGTCACCGCATCCGGTTATGCAAGCTTCAAGGAGAAAAATCTGTTATGATGGTATAAGAGCCTATCCATCCTATCCATCTTATTCATCCTAGAGGCCTTATTCCCTTTATTCCATGTCCGAAGACAATTCTCCTCTTTACACGAAATCCTATTACGAAGAAGTCCGTAAAATCCACCCCCGCATGGGCAAGAAGTGGACTGCGGACGAAGACCAACAGCTTAAGAATGCCTACCTGCAATTCAAGGCGCAGCCGTCGGCGAATTTTGACGTGTTCCTGCAGGAACTGGTCGAGCAGTTCGGCAGGGCTTCGGGCGGCATTAAGGCAAGGTTAGCTAAATATTTTGAGGACGTCCCGGGTTGGGACTATGGCCGCGATGCGTTCCGGCAGGAACAGCTCAATAAGGAGGCAGAGTCAGCCATTCCCAAAGACGACGAGGAGGTGCTGGTTCGGGCGTACCGCTTGTATGAAGAATCAAAAAATGAGACGTACATGGCCTTTTTACGGCGCATGTCGGAACGCCTTGGAAATATTGAGGGGAGGCTTATAACGCACCGTTTATCGCAATTGGTCGGCGAGGTAAAAAAGTACAATAAGGAAGATGTAGGGGCGGCCAGTGGCCGCCCGCACCCAGGGAGTGATCGCGAAAAAAATACTCCCGACGTCTCAGATATCGACTTTTCTGGCAACCTTGAAGCAGGCGAGGCCTTGCGCCTTATGGAGCAGACCCGGGAAAATCTGTTTTTGACCGGAGAGGCTGGAACCGGGAAATCGACCCTGCTGCAGTTCTTCCGCTATACCACCCAAAAGAACGTGGTGGTGCTCGCTCCGACCGGGGTGGCTGCTTTGAATGTGGAAGGCCAGACCATTCATTCGTTTTGCGGGTTCGGTCCGGATATTACGGTGCACAAGGTCAAGAAGCTAGGCCCATGGGCGCCCAAGCGCAAGCTGCTTAATAAGCTCGATGCGATTATTATAGACGAGATCTCCATGGTCCGCGCTGATCTGCTTGATTGCGTGGACAAGTTTTTGCGCATGAACGGGCCGACTGGGACGCAAGCCTTTGGTGGCATTCAAATGATTTTCATCGGTGATCTTTATCAACTCCCGCCAGTATCCGCCGAAAGGCCTGTTGGCCAATCAGGCGGACCCGCCACAATGTCCCGTTTTGGCGGGGCTTTGGGCGGGGAGAAGGGTTTTTATGGTGATCCTCTCCTGTCCCAATACGCCTCTCCTTATTTTTTTGATGCCCTTGCATATAAGCAGACGAAGTTCCACCACATCGCCCTCAAGCAAATGTACCGGCAGAAGGACCGGGTGTTCATCGACGTGCTGAATGCGGTGCGCAACAATGCAGCCATGCAGGAACATTTGACCGTCTTAAACCAGCGCGCGCAGACTGCGGGTGCCAAGTTCACGTTCGAGAAATTTGCAATTTATTTAACTACTACGAACCAACGCGCGCGGCAAGTGAATAATTTTTTCATTGAGCGCTTGAAGGGAGAGCTGAAGACTTTTCAGGGGCGCACTGCCGGAACCTTTGAGGACCGAGAGCTGCCCACAGACTTGAATTTGCAAATCAAGGTCGGCGCCCAAGTCATGATGCTCAACAACGACCGCAAGAAGCGCTGGGTCAATGGCACTATGGGGAAGATAGTTGCCATAGGTTTTGGTAATACCGATGTTGAGCAGGCCCGCGGCCTGCCCTCCCGGATGGAGAATGGTAGTGTGGTTTCTTCTCCCCAGGCGTGGGAAGATGCCCCGCAGGGGCAGAGAGGTCGAACCCTGGAAGCTGAAGATCAATCTCCCGAACTCACCTACGAACCCATCTCTCCATATGACTACCGCCCGCAATCTTCTGGCATGGTGGTAACCGTGGAATTGGAAACAGGGGAGACCGTAGACGTGACGCCGTTCACCTGGGAGATGCACAAGTTCGTGCTCGACAAGGAAACGGAGAAAATAGACATTCAGACCACGGGCACGTTCACGCAATACCCGTTCAAGTTGGCTTGGGCCGTGACCATACACAAGGCCCAGGGCAAGACGTTCGACAAGGTGTATGTGGATCTTTCCACCGGCACCTTCGCGCACGGCCAGCTCTACGTTGCCCTCTCGCGCTGCCGCACTCTGGAAGGTCTCTTCCTCCGCCGTCCCATCACCCCCGCCGACATCCTCCTCGACCAGCGCATTGTCCAATTTCTGAATTCGTTATAAATCCTATCCATCCTATTCATCCTATCCATCTTATCAATCCTATCCATCTTATAAATCCCATTTCACCCCTTCTTCCCCTTGGCTTCCATTAACCCCCCTTTACCCCCTTAAACCCCTTTTCACCCTTTCTTCCCTCACTCTGTGTCATTCCGGAATCCGAGTGCAGCCGAGGATGTCCGGAATCCAGTTTATTTCCCCATAAATTCTCTTATTTGACAGGAATTTACCCGGTGCTATGATGGAAAAAACAACAAACATGCCAGTCGAGTCTCCCGTAAATAAAATAATAACTTAAACCAAAGCTCCAAGCCGCCGTTTTCGGCGGCTTTGTTTTCCGGGCCTGCTCTCCTTCTACCGAAGGTCCAACGTAGCCTCGTGCGAAGTTGGAATAGGAGGAGTGCCCGCCGACTCGTCCGCCGTAGCTTTAGCGAAGGGGGAAGGCGGGGGAAGTGGTACGGGGTCTGTAGTGCCCCTCTCCCTTTCAAGGGAGAGGTAGGGTGAGGGTATTAATTAAAAATCCTATGACAAAAATTCAAAAAATCTGGCTCTCTATCTTCATTGCCATGTTTGCATTGCCTGAGATTTTATGGAGTCCAGTAATAAATCTGATTTACGAATTTTTACAAAATACTAATAAAGTTCAACCCTGGCGTGATAATTTTTTGATGAATAGCGATAACATTGCCTGGCTTAGTGTAATATACCTTATTCAATTGGTGGGATTGCTGGGGTGTTTGATGTTGATTATTTCACTTAAGCCAAAGAATATAGCTATGTGGTTAGTAAACTCGGTATTGATAATATGCAGTCTCACAGTTGCATTCTTGTTATTTGCCTCATTGACAATTGGGGGTCATGGAATTGGTTTCTAACATACTCTAAAGATGCCCGTTAAATATAAGTATTCTAAATTTTATGAGAGTTAGTAAACTTAATAGGTGTTTATTAGTGTTGGGCTGCTTAGCTCTACTAGGCGGTCAAGTAAGAATAGCGGCGAATGCTACTAGTGCTATTGTAGTCTGTGACCCAGGCTATAATGCTGGTAACTCTCCTATACAAGGTATTCCTACATATGATTACGGAACGGACGGAATGGTCCGTTTTCATTTTACCTTGGATGGTAATGGCTGGGCTCCCTCAAATAATTTTGTGGCCGTGTATGGAGAGAATTGTGAGTACCTTTATACAAAAGGTTATACGTACGCAAGTTCAGGTAGTATTCCGCAAGGTGTAATTCATCTTATGGTGAAAGCGCAAGAAGTAACACCAGGAGGCGGGTGGTATGTGTTCACAGCTTATGACGAGGACACAAACGAACCGGTAGGACTGGGAGGTATGCCGACCCAAGTAAACGAGCCGTTTGTTAGCTTTGCAATTTTACAGAACCCTAGCTACTACGTGTACAACGGAGCCAAAAGCCCTGCTGTGCCAGTGAGAGATCCGACACGAATGATTTCTAAGACCCCGGTATTGATTGTGCCAGGGGTGATGGGTACTGAATTAAAGATGGAGGGTGAGTTACTTTGGGTTGATCTAGATAGAATGTTGGGTGATGTTGGTGACCAGTTTATGGATAAGTTGCAATTTAAGGAAGATCTTCAACCCGAAAATGAGAGTGTGTCACCAGATCAAGTAATTGCGCAAAAACCGTTATTTGATTACACGGGCTCTTTGGCTGATGAATTTAAAACCCAAGGGTATACCGAAAATCAGGATCTCTTTACTTTCCCATATGACTGGCGTTACGGGGTAACTGGAGTCGTAGATACTACAACAGGTAAAACAACGGTCGACTTACTGCAGCAAAGAATTGAGGAAATTAGTCAGCAAACAGGAAGTTCTCAGGTGGATGTAATCGCACATAGCACTGGTGGCTTATTGGTGAAAAAGTATGTTATGGATCACCCGGATTCTCATCGGATTCGTAAGGCTGTATTTGTAGGTGTGCCAAACGTCGGCGCTCCCAAAGCCATAAAAACTCTTTTGATGGGGGATGGGTTTGGTATCCCTTGGCTTGCCGACGGAGAAATGCTAAAACTGTCTCAAAATCTTCCGGTTGTTTATGACCTCATGCCTAGTGCTCAATATTACTCTGTTCATACTAGCCCTATAAACATCCTTTCGGGTAAGGTTTTTGTTTCCGAGATGAAAAATCTTTCTTATGATGAATCCATTTCTTATTTGACAGAAAAAGGATTGAACATTTCTGCAATAACACAATCGCAGTCATTGCATTCAAGATCGTTCGATAGTTATGACATGAGGACGGCAGGTGTGGATGTATATAATATTGTCGGGTGTAAATCAGGGACTGTGACGCAAGTGTTGGACTACGAACATCAAGACGGATCCCATATTAGATATGACGTGTATGAAGAAGGGACAGGTGATGGAACAGTACCGCTCGAGAGTTCAACTTATTTGCCAGTAAACGATGACCATAAATTTTATGCGTTAAAGACAGAGCATGCGAAAATGTTGAGCCAGGATGGTGTTCGCCAGACAATTGTTAATGTTGTGTCCGGAGCCAATCTTGCAGTCAGTGATAAAGCTGTTACCTCAGACATTGGAAAGTGTAAGTTGAAGGGGAAGGCTGTGGCTATATATAGTCCAGTTGATATTCAAATTTCCGACCAATTTGGTAATAAACTAGGACTCGCGGAGGATGGGAGTATACAAAACACAATTCCCGGTGCGGATTTTGAAATCATGGGTGAACACAAGTATGCATTTTTGCCCGATGAGGATGGTGAAGTATATTCTTTAAATTTAAAAGGTACCGGGACCGGGCTCTTTACCGTGAAAGTTGATGATATTGATGGTTCGGTGATAGGCTCAAAAATCTTTGCGAGTCTCACCGTTACCCCTTCGCTAGTGGGTACCTTGTCTTTAACTGGGGACACTAAGATGGATTTGGACACGAATAATGATGGTTCAGTGGACCAGGAACTAACACCTTCAACACTTTCAAACCCCTCCCAATCCCAAGACTATCTTCCTCCCATCTCCACCTCCACCCTTTCTGGCATTATGGGACAGGCGGGGTTTTATAGGAGCGAGGTGGTGGTGGCGCTGAATGCGACGGATACGGTGGTGTCGGGACTTGAGGATCAGACTTCCGGTGTTTTGGACGTGCGCTATGCGCTGGACGACCATTCATCCAATCCATCCTATTCTTCCTATGCCAGCCCTATCACTGTTTCCACCGAAGGTCCTCACACCCTCTCGTTCTATTCCGTGGACCGGGCGGGGAATAGGGAAGCGGTGCAGACGATTAATTTTACCATCGACAAAACCGCGCCAGAGGTTTCTTTGCAGTTTGACCAGAATGCAAAGGATCTGGTTTTCAGCGGCATCGACAATTCTCCGGTCTCGGTCAGCGACAAGGACGACATTATTACCGTAACCGATCAGGCCGGCAATGCCACAGTTATGAAGCTCAAAGACAAGAACCGCAAGCGCTCGCTGAAGGCTGAAATTAAATCCATTAGCTACAACGGGCAGGTTGCGGATCTTTCTAAGAACAGCATGGCGTTCTCCTGGGCCTATGACAGAAAGGACAAAGACAAGCTTGTCTTGCTTTCGCAAATCGTGACTGCGAAAAAAGACTACCTCGTCTCAGCCATCTACAATGGCAAGTCTACGGTGCTGCTTGGCCGTGACGCTTCGGGCAAAATAAAGAAAACTCTCCCCGGCCTGACTCTCCTCAAAATTGCCACCTCCACCGGCGACTTGAATTGGAGTTATTAGTCTTATACGTCCTATTTGTCCTATTAGACCTATCTGCCCTATAGGTCCTATTCAAAATGCGCTATAATTAAAGCAAATTATATTTAAACTTTTTATGCAAGAAAAAGGATTCAGCGGGGCAGAGGCAAGCCTTGAGACCGAGTCTAAATTGTTTGGGGTTATAACGGAAGACCAAGCACGGGCTATTTGCGGCTCGCCGGAAAAGTTCGAGCAGGTAAAAGATGACTTTGTATCTCATGGCCAGCATGAATACTTGCTCAAAGGCGGTGGCAAGCTGGTCTTTCATCCCCGGGAGAACGAATGGACCATGAGTGGTTATGGAGACCGCAGTGATATTAAAGACGTCTTAGAAGCGGTGGAAGCGGGCTATACCGGTTTTATAGACGGCGAGCATGGGACTATGGAATATATAGACGGTGCGGACATTTCCAAAGCCCCTGATCGGGAAAAAATTTACAGCCTGGCTAGTCGCGTGGGGGTGGAGATCTCACTGTTCAACCGCGCCTTCCTGCAGGTCATAGAAGTTCGTCCGCATTTGAAGTTTAAAATTTATTCCAGCGGGTTTGGTGGGGAGCATAGCATTTTGGAAGTTCAAAACGCGATCAAGGCAGGTAAGCCACTCCTGGCCGAAGATGCCGAAGAGCGGGTCAAGGACAGCATTGCCAGAATGGACAGTTTCCAAAGAATGTATGGCGAACCACTTTACGACCCCAACTCCATCGACAACCGTCCTAAGAAGAAATAACCTCCCTGTTTTAAATGTAATGCAGGCTCTTGGCCTGCTTGCAGGTGCAGTACTCTCCTCCTGGGATAGGAGGAGTACCCGCCACAGGCGGGGGAGGTGGTATAGAGAAGTTGCGATGTAAATGTAGTGCAGTCCCTTGGCCTGCCTGCTTGTAGGGAACGGTTTGAAACCGTTCCCAACGGATCCAAGATATGTCCAAACATTCCAAAGAATCAGAACAATATCTGCGCGATATGCAGGACTGGCAGAACAAGCAATACCTCCCCGGGGCCTATACCGGCCACGAGATGCCTTTTGCAGTTAAACAATTGGGTAAGAAAAAATGGTTCCGCATTTGGACAGTTTTCTATCTTATTGTCTTTTTTGTCTTGGTCATTTTTGGTTTGGTGCAAATGGCAATTTATATTCTGCATTCGCGATAGCTTTATGGCATTTTTGTCATCAATTTGGTATTTTTTCCTTAGCCCGCCTAACGGGGTTCGGGCAGCGAGGAAAATGGTCAAGCGCATTCATAAGCGGTTGTTGCGGCTGATTTTTAATCCTACATATTGGGCAGCAGTGGATTACTTCCATATGGATGATGAAGAGGAAGAAAAGATTGTTAGCCTCTTGCGGTTTAATGCCCTTGCCATGACCCAACTTATGTTGGATTTTGCCGCAGATTCAGTGCATAACCCGGATCAGCGTGAGTTGTACCGCGAGACTAAGAACTGTTTGATTTCGGAATTCTTGGCAACGCTTCAGCCGGACGATGACGAAGAGGGGGACGGAGATGCCGGATGGCGACAAATGGTAGCCATCCAGTACGAGCAATTGCGGCAGACGCATGATGCTTTAAAAGACCAACTGCCCGATCCTAAGCTTATCAACAACTGGGTTCTCGTTACCACGCTGAATACGTACATTAATATTCGGGAGAAAGAACCGGACTCTGAAGATGACTTGTTCGAACTGCTTTATAATACCTTTGGAGAAATGTCCTCCGATGTCCTTGATCCTGTCATTAGCGAACTAAAACGGATTTGAGATTTGAGCTGTTTCCCTCTTCTCCTTCCAGGAGAAGATGTCCGCCTCCGGCGGACAGATGAGGTGATTATGTAGTGCAAGCCATTGACCTGCTGTTTCCTGTAGGGGCGGATAGTATCCGCCGAAATCAAATAGTGTCATCCGGAATAAAAATACCAGCACCAAAATTTGGTGCTGGCTTTTGTAATGGCACACGAGTGCCGTTTTGTGTCAGACTGTTGCACGTTTGAGAGTAGCAGGCAGTGGCTCCATTTCCATGACCGCTTTGCGGAGTGCTTCGGCTGCACGCTCGGGCGGCAGGGGGTTAATGTAGTACCCGGTGCTGAATTCGAATCCGGCAACCTTGGTGATGCGCGGAATAATGCGCAGGCGCCAGCGGAAGAATTCCTCGGGCTTGCAGTACACGTTGGGCGGGGCTTCCTCGAGGAACATATTAAACGGCGGCAAGTACTTGAGGACCTTGTCCAGGGCCTTGAACGACATACTCATCATGGTGGCCAGTTCCTGGAACTGGGCGCGGTTGTCGGTCAGCCGGGCCGTACTCTTCAGGGGCAGGATGGTCATTTCGAACGGGACCTTGCTGGCATACGGGCAGTAGCAGAGGAAATTGCCGCTGTGGCGCACGACCAGTTTGTGCTGGTCGGCCTGGTTGATGGCGTCCTGGAAAATGTCGCGGTTGTGCTGCTGCTGGTATTCGCGGCAGCGGAACAGCCGGTGATTGATCTTCTCCGGAACATCCGGCAAGGCAATAATCTGCCAGTGCGGATGCTCCAGGCTGGCGCCGGCTTCGCTGCCGAAGTTCTTGAATAGCTGGACGTAGCGGATCCGCTCGTGGCTGTACAGCGCGGAGAAGCGGTCGTCGGCCACCTGCAGGACGTTGAGGAGTTTCCAGACCGGCATGGCCGAGATTTCCTCGTTGTGCACGGCGGTCTCAATAATGACTTCGTGCGCGCCGAACGCGTTGGTAATAACCGAACTGCCGGCATCCTGAATGACGAACGCGGACCGCTCTTCGGGCGTGGCGGCAGGGTACTTGTTGGGCACGACGCGGAGCGTCCACTTCTGGCCGGGTTCGCCGAGCCGGATAATTTCCGGCGGGGGAACCATGTCCTCGTTACCGGTACAGAACGGGCACTTGGGATCGTGGCACGGCTTTTCGAGCTTGGCTTCGACATCAACTTTCTTTGCAAAATCGTCGGGGCGCATGGCCCGGTCGGTTGCAACAATGACCGGAGTCTCGCTGATCAATGATCGCCTGATATCTGACATACAGGCCTCCTTTGCACCCATTGTAGTCCAAAGCTAACTTAATAGCAAAGGCTGGTGAAATAACCTTCTCCACATAGGTGTAGTGCAGGCCCTCTTGTCCGCCGAAGCCTTGGCGAAGGTGGATGACCTGCTCAGCCCCTGTAGGGGCGGATACCATCCGCCCGGGATTAAAGCAGACGAGGTAGAATGGTAAGTTTAAGCTGTCAGTAAATGTAGTGCAGGCCCTCGGCCTGCTGGGAGATGGCGTTTCTCCCTCTCCTTATTCGCAGATCTGCCATAGTTTTAACGTAGGAGGACATAGGAGAGGATGAAGGTGAGGTTATTGACACAGAGAGTACTGAAGGTAGAGGTTGCAGTCACCCCCTCTCCTTGCATAGGAGAGGGTAGGGGTGAGGTTATTTGGTGTATGTAGTGCAGGCCCTTGGCCTGCAAGGTGCAGGAGTTTAAATCCAATTCGCCATCATCTTCAAAACAAGTTACAATTAAGACAAGAAATTCTTAATTTGAAACACATATGGACCAAGTTTATAACAATTGCCAGAGCTGCGGCATGCCGCTCAAACGCGATCCTCAAAACGGGGGAACGAATGCGGATGGCAGCAAATCGACCATGTACTGCAGCTATTGTTATGTGAATGGCCAGTTTATGAATCCCACCATGACCGCCCAAGAGATGCAGGTCTTCTGCAAAGGCAAGTTAAAAGAAATGGGGTACCCTGGTTTTGTTGCCTCATTCCTCACTTGGAACATCCCCCGCCTCGCCCGGTGGAAGAAGTAATCTGCATTTTCTCCTCTCCTTATGAGGAGAGGGATTAAGGGAGAGGTTGCAGTCACCCCCTCTCCTTGCATAGGAGAGGGTAGGGGTGAGGTTATAAACCCTCCTCTCTTTGCTCGAAGATCCAACGCAGCCTCGCGCGAAGTTGGATAAAGAGAGGGGTTAGGGGTTCCGTTGCATTTCCCCCTCTCTTTGTCTAAAGAGAGGGGTTAGGGGTGAGTTTAAAGCTAGGCACTATTTACTCGTTACTATTTACTCGTTCCCAATGACCTGGAAAACCCACGCCGCCATCGGCGCCAATAGTATTTGGCTTGTTCCATTTTTCAGCACGGTCGACCAGACCATGCTTATGTATTTAATCGTGGCCGTAGTGGCCAGCCTTTTGCCAGACATCGACGCTGTCACCGCCAAAATCCATTACATTGGCGGGGGAGCGCTTGGTATTTTCCGCGGCATGTTCCGGGGCAAGCTCTTTCACCACCGTGGTATGATGCATTCCGTCTTCGTGGCACTGTTGTTCTCTATGATAATCTGGATCTTTTCGCGTCACACGTACCCAATGCTCGGCGCGGTCTTCTTTGTTGCCTACCTGAGCCACTCCGTCATTGACGGCTTTAACACTTCGGTGGGATTTCTCTACCCCTTCATCCCCAAACGCTTCGCCCTCGTCCCCAAACCCCTCCAATCTCACGTCGGCGGCCTCACCGACAACCTCTTCCTCTTCATCGGCCTCCTCGGCCTATTGCTATTCTTTATGACCTTCCGCGATCAGCTTCTATTAAACAACCTCTCCACTCTCCCGAAATATTAGCTGTAGTATTTCCTCTCCTTGTCCAAGGAGAGGTGGAATGAGGTAATCCCCATTGTGTCATTCCGACCTACGACAGTGTCCGCCGTAGCTTTACGCGAAGGCTGGAGCCGGAATCCATGCCATACAGAACATCCTACCCGCCCATTTGGCGGGTTTTTTAAATGGGTGTAAAATACTTATAGAATGGCTGTTTTTGATAGCTTAATTACAGAAATGCATGAGAATAACAGACTGCCACGCTAAATATTTTGCTTACGAGTTGACTAAGCGGTGTTCGTCTGATAGTTTAGAAAAATTATCTTCTACTTTATCAAACGCGCAAGTCGATCTAAATCCGCACCAAATTGAAGCGGCTCTTTTTGCGTTCCGCTCACCATTATCAAGAGGTGCAATTTTAGCCGACGAAGTGGGCTTAGGCAAGACCATTGAAGCCGGTCTGGTGTTGTCCCAAAAATGGGCGGAGCGTAAACGTAATCTACTGCTAATAGTACCCTCAAGTTTGCGCAAACAGTGGAATGCGGAATTACAGGAGAAGTTTTTTTTGCCCTCGACAATTTTAGAAACCAAAACATTTAATCAGTATATCAAAGATGGAAACCTAAATCCGTTTATCCAAGAAGACAAAATAATAATTTGTTCTTATCACTTTGCTCGTTCCAAGGCGCCTTATATTAAACAGACTAAATGGGACCTGGTAGTAATTGATGAAGCTCATAGGCTACGCAATGTCTATAAGACCAGCAATAAAATCGCTAAAGAGATTAAAACTACACTGGCTGATTTTCCAAAAATCCTCTTAACGGCAACCCCACTACAAAATTCCCTTCTCGAACTTTATGGTCTTGTTAGTATTATCGATGACCATGTGTTTGGTGATTTGAAAAGCTTTAAAGCCAACTACGCAAGAGTTTCCCGGCAGCAAGATATCTACGAAAGCGAGGTCGGCTTAGTAGAACCAAAGCAGGAGATGTTTTCAGACTTGCGGGACCGACTAAAAACTATCTGCATCAGAACGCTTAGGCGGCAGGTACTGGAATATATCAAATATACCAAGCGTATCCCTTTAACCCAGGACTACGTTCCGACTGAACAGGAAATTGAGTTATATAACGGCATGTCTGCGTATTTACAAAGACCCAGACTTTTTGCCCTACCTTCCAGCCAGCGCCAACTCATTACTCTTATTTTACGCAAATTACTTGCTTCTTCGTCTTTTGCCATTGCTAGCACACTCAATGGCCTGGTATATAAATTATCTAAACTGATTGAAGAAGCCGAGAAGCAGAAGGCTTCAGCTCAAGATGCTGATATTGCTGGAATTGACCAAAACTTTGAAAACTTCGAAGATGTCTCTGATGAGTGGATCGATGATGAAGAAGAGGAAGAAACCGGGGCTGATAAGAAGAGTGTTATTTATACCGAAGAAGAGATCGCTTTAATGAAGGAAGAAAAAGCTGAACTGGAAAAATATCGGGAATTGGCAAAAAAAATCTGGACCAATTCCAAAGGGGATGCTCTGCTGATTGCTCTGCAAAAAGGCTTCGAGATGACCGAAGATCTTGGAGCCAAGAAGAAGGCCATCATTTTTACAGAATCGACAATAACCCAAAATTACCTGTTAAACTTGCTTTCTGAAAATGGTTACAAAGATAAAATTGTACTCTTTAATGGCTCCAATAATGATGACAAGTCAAAGCAGGTTTATGCCGACTGGATCAAAGCCAATAAGGACACGGATAAAATAACCGGCTCTAAGACGGCTGATATCCGCGCTGCGCTGGTAGAGTATTTCCGTGATGATGCGGAGATTATGATAGCAACTGAAGCTGCCGCTGAAGGTGTTAACCTACAATTCTGCTCCCTGCTTATAAATTATGATTTGCCATGGAATCCTCAAAGGATTGAACAGCGCATTGGTCGCTGTCATCGTTATGGACAAAAGCACGACGTGGTGGTTATTAACTTCGTAAACCGTAAAAATGCCGCTGATCAGAGAGTTTACGAACTATTGGACCAAAAGTTTAGCCTATTCAAAGGTGTGTTTGGTGCAAGCGACGAAGTACTTGGCAGTATTGAATCCGGGGTAGATTTTGAAAAGAGAATCGCTGATATTTACCAGACTTGCCGCACTGAAGAAGAGATTAATACAGCATTCGACAACCTGCAGAAGGATATGGATGAAAGCATCCAGGACAGCCTACGGGAAACCAGGCAAAAATTATTAGAAAACTTCGATACCGAAGTACACGAAAAGCTAAAAGTTAATCTAAAGGAAACTCAGGCCTGTCTTGATACCTTTGAACACTGGCTTTGGGACATTACCAGATATTATCTCAAGGAAAATGCGGATTTCTCCGAGCATGAGTACTCATTTACCTTAAAAAATAATCCTTTCCCCAAGGAGTCTATTGACGCTGGTCCTTACAGGATTGGTAAGAATATTGAAGATGCTCACATATACCGTCCTGGTCACCCGTTGGCACAAAGGATATTAAACCAAGTTAAATTAAAACCTATCGAGGAAGCAGAGGTTATATTTGATTATTCCAACAATCCAACCATCGTTTCAGTATTGAAACCACTGGTAGGTAAAAGCGGAGTGATGAAAATTTCTAACTATACAGTCGAAGCTTTTGAGGCCGAGGATAATATTATTGCCTCTGCTATCGATGAATCTGGAGAAGCTATTAACCCCGAGGTTGTGAAAAAACTTTTTTCTTTGTCGGCAGAACATAAGAAGTCAGCATTAGTACCGCCGGATGTTAAAACTCACCTTGAAAAAATTGAGCAGGAAACGGTTGCTGTAACATCCACTAATATTGCCGAACGCAATAGCACTTTTTTTGACAATGAAGTCGATAAACTTGAAAAGTGGGCGGACGACGTTAAAAAATCTTTAGAACTGGATCTAAAAAAACTGGATATTGAGATTAAAGCGTCCAAAACAAACGCAAAAAAAATCGTAAACTTGGAAGATAAGCTAAAAACACAGCGAGAAATTAAAGAAATGGAGAAAAAAAGGAACGAAATGCGAAAAAAGCTTTATGATGCTCAGGATGAAGTGGAAGAAAAAAAAGAAGAACTTATAAATAAAGTCGAGGCACAATTGCACCAGAGATCGCATTTAGAACCACTATTTACGATTTACTGGAGAGTGGTTTAAGCAAGGTTTATGCACCCCCAATTATATTATCAACACCATTTTTATCCATTATGCTATGGTATTCTACAATCCCATGAGTCTTTTTACTTAACCTCTGAATTTTGGACCGCCATGGCAGTTGTGGTGGCATTGATTACACCTTGGATTGTAAATTGGCTGAGTAACAAACCTAAGTTGAGTAAAATAAAAGCGATAGGAACGAGGGTAGTGGACCAGACAAATTATGATCATGATGAGACTCTAAGAGAAGCATATACTCTCCATGTTGGCAGGCTAGTGTTAAAAAATGAGGGGGAATACACAGCTAGATCAGTAGAAGCATACTTGGAAAGGATTGTATACGAAGGTGAAGAGAGGAAGGATTTTCTACCCATGCCTCTTTCTTGGACCCATGGACAACTTAATAAAGATGGAATTACAGTAAGAGATATCTATCCTAATCAAGCAGTTTATTTGGATGTTTTCAACCATTTTTTTAATCCTTATATTGTTGGTGATAGGGAAACTAAATTTGCTGTTGGGACTGGCGAGAACTTCGAAAATCTATCTTATGTCAATACTGGAAAATCAGATGTATATATAAAGTTTTATCAAGAAAGTGGACAGGTTAATACAGTACATTTAATCAGTAATTGGGATAATGGGGTCCCTGAATTATCAATTGTATGAATGACCATAAACAAAAACTGGAATTAACATGGATTGGTAAGAATGAAGAGCTTAGGCTCGAACCTCGAATTCTGATTGAGGATCCCGATAAATCTTATGGTGATGTGGAATCGGAGAATCTTCTCATTCATGGTGACAATCTTCTCGCTCTGAAAGCTCTTCAGCAAGACTTCGCAAGTCGTGTTAAGTGTGTGTATATTGATCCACCCTATAATACAGGTAAGGCTTTCGACAAATATGATGACGGTATCGAACATTCAATTTGGCTCAATTTAATGCGCCCACGGATTGAGTTGCTTCACAGCCTTTTGGCTACCGATGGGATAGTTTGGATCTCTTTAGATGACGTAGAAGTACATTATATGAAAATATTGTGTGACGAAGTATTCGGAAGAAATAATTTTATAGCTTCGTTGCCAACTATTATGAATCTCAAAGGTAATAATGATGAATTTGGCTTTGCTGGTACTCATGAATACACTTTGGTTTACGCAAAAGATATATCCACCGCAAAAATTGGAATGTATGAGATTGATGAAGAAGAGATGGAGGATTGGGAAAAGGATGATATTGGGTTTTTCAAAAGAGGTGCAAATTTAAAAGCGACTGGAACAAACGCTCCCAGAGAAAAAAGACCAAACTTATATTATCCTTTATATGTTAGCGAAGATAATACCGTATCTATTACAAGACAGTCTGCTTCAGATGTAGAAATATTGCCTATTACTGATGGGAAAGAAATGTCTTGGAGATGGAGTAAAGATAAAGTAACCAATGAGCCTTACAATATTATCATAGTTAGGAATGGTGATAATGTCTCTGTTTATAAAAAACAAAGGCCAGAGATTGGTGAACTGCCAAGTAAAAAACCAAAAACGTTATTTTATAAACCAGAGTATAGTAGTGGTAATGGAACTTCCCAATTAAAGAGGTTGTTTGGGGAGGTGGTTTCTGTTTTTCCTTATCCAAAACCAGAAGAATTGATAGCTGATTTTATAAAGTTAACTACTTCTCCAGGAGATATTATCCTGGATTCATTTCTTGGTTCTGGTACTACAGCTGCGGTGGCGACAAAGTTAGGAAGAAAATGGATAGGTGTTGAGATGGGGGATCATTCCTATACTTTGTGTGTACCACGTTTGCGATTAGTAATAGATGGTAAAGATGATGGAGGTATATCAAAAAAAGTAAACTGGAAAGGTGGTGGGGGGTTTAAATTTTATAATCTTGCTCCCAGCTTGTTACGGAAGGACGGCTTTGGAAATTTTGTAATTGATGAAAAATATAATGCAAACATGTTGGCTGCAGCTGTGTGCAAGCATGAAGGTTTTAAATACTTCCCTGACGAAACTTTGTATTGGAAACAGGGTAGATCCACGGAAGCTGACTATATTTTTGTAACCACAGGTTTTGTTACAGTTGAACAGCTTGATAAAATCCACGCGGAGATGAAGGAAGGGGAGAGCTTGTTAATTTGCGCCAAAGCTTATGCTTCAGGGTGCGAAAATCATTGTGGAAATATCACTGTCAAGAAAATCCCCCAAATGATTTTGGGGAAATGCGAATTTGGGAAAGATAATTATGATCTAAACATTATCAAAGCCACAGAGGCTGAAGCTGAAGAAGCCGAAATGGCGCAAGTAATCGAAATGTCAGATGAACAATAAAGCACAAAATATCGAAAACAGGTTAAGCCTAAGAACTCCGCAGTCAGATAGCTTGCAGATCCTGGAACAACTAGCAGACGTGCTGGGGCTTAAAAAAGATGTTAATGTCGCTGCTGAACTTTCTAAGGTCCAGGCGCTTTATCCAACCTGTTCTGACTTTGAGCGGGATTTTCCCTCTGTCTGCTTTTCGCTGGCTACCGGCGTGGGCAAAACCCGTCTAATGGGTGCTTTTATTTCTTATCTCTTTACGGCAAAGGGAATAAAGAACTTTTTTGTTCTAGCCCCAAATTTAACCATATATGAAAAATTAAAAGCTGAATTAAGCGAGCCTAATCATCCTAAGTACGTATTTAAGGGGATTAGCGAATTTGCAGTTGATAGACCCGTAGTTATAAGCGGAGACGATTATACCCAAGCCAGCTCAACGCTATTTAGTGATAAGGTCAGTATAAATATTTTTAATATTTCCAAAATAAATTCGGAAGTCCGGGGAGGAAAAGAGCCTAGAATTAAACGGCTATCTGAATATTTAGGTGAATCGTACTTTAACTATCTCGCGTCACTACCTGATTTAGTGTTACTGATGGACGAATCCCACCACTACAGGGCAGACGCCGGCTTACGGGCTATTAACGAGCTTAAGCCGATATTAGGTTTGGAGCTTACGGCTACGCCTATAGATGCCAATGGCAATAAATTTAAAAATGTAGTATTTGATTACCCTCTAGCCCTGGCTTTAAAAGACGGCTTCGTAAAAGAACCCGCAGTAGCCACGAGGAGGAATTTCAACCCTATTCAATACAGAAATGATCCAAAGGAGTTGGATTTGATTAAACTGGAAGATGGGATAAGGATTCATGAGGATACCAAAGTTGCTCTTGATATATATTCCCGAGACTCAGGCCGTAAACTAGTAAAGCCATTCGTGTTAGTCGTGACTCAAAATACAGACCATGCCAAAGAAATACATGAACTTATAGAGTCAGACAAATTCTTTGAGGGACGATACAAGGGAAAGGTTATCGAAGTTCACTCCAGGCAAACAGGAGAAGAAAAGGAAGAGAATATCGAAAAACTTCTTGCCTTGGAAAAACCTGAAAATACAATCGAAATTGTCATTCACGTGAACATGCTCAAAGAAGGTTGGGATATTGCCAACTTATACACCATCATTCCTTTGCGTGCTGCAAATTCGGTGATCTTAACTGAACAAACCATTGGTCGTGGGTTACGGTTGCCTTACGGCGAGCGTACTGGCGATGCAAAAGTAGATAAATTGACCATAATAGCGCACGATAAATTCCAAACTATTGTTGACGCAGCTAATGACCCCAACTCTATAATTCGGCTGGAGAATATTATCGAGATTGATCCGGAAATCCTATCTGGTACCCAAGAAGTGATAGTGTCCACTTCAAGTTTGGATTTTGCTTTAGAACAACAGCGAACGGAAATTGCCACGATAACGAACGCTGAAGAAAAAGAGAAAGCGGAATTAGGGCTTGAGACACAAAAAATTATTTCTGAAACCATTGCCCATATTGGCAGCGGTATCAAAAATATAAATGATCTAAAAACCGACGAAGTCCAAAAGATAGTCTATCAAAAAATGGCCGAAAGGATTGACTTAAATCCGCAAAAACTTTTGCCAAACTTCAAAGCCCAAATTATGGAACGGGCTAAGGAAGCTTATACTACGGTTGTCGATAAATTACTAGAAAAGACCATACCCATTCCTCGAATATTAATTCAGCGAAAAGATGAAATCAAAAGCGGGTTTCATGATTTTGACTTAGATATAAGCAGTCTCAACTACCAGCCTGTAACGGACGAGATAATCAGGCGCACTTTAAGAACCAACACTAGCGAGATTTTACACACCGAAGGAACGGGTATAATTAAAGATCTACCAGAAAACATTTTGGTAAACGAGCTAATTAATTATCCTGAAGTGGATTACGACCGGGAAGCAGCTCTCCTCTACAAGCTTGCTAAACAGGCCATAGCTAAACTGGGTGTAAACCGCTGCAAGGAAGATTTAGAAAATATTGTCTGGTACTACAAACGAGAGATCGGAAAGTATATATATGCCCAACTGCAGCAACACTTCTATCTAGAAGAGAGCGGTTTTGAAGAACCAGTGGTATATCCCTATACGAAGATTGAGCCACATAATTATTCGAAGTTCACTGCAGACAGCATTTTCAATTACAGCGAAACCATCAACCCAACGAGCGCAATACCAACCAAAATTTTTGGTGGGTTTAAGAAAGCCTGTCATAACTTATACAAATTTGACTCTAAAACAGAAAAGGATTTCGCGTCAATTTTAGAGAGTGACAGGAATGTATTAAAGTGGTTGCGTCAATCACCTAGTCAATTTAGGATATACTGGGCCAAAAATTCCAAACAGTATTATCCCGATTTTGTAGTAGAGACATCGGATTCGATTTACTTAGTCGAAACGAAAGCACAGGATCAAGTAGGCTCGCCGGATGTATTAGACAAAAAAGAATCAGCACTCAGATACTGTAAGTTTGCCAGTGATTATAATGCTAAAAATGGTGGGAAGCCGTGGAAATATGTTTTGATCCCTCATACAGAAGTTTCCTCGAATATGAGCTTTGACTACTTTGTTGATAGATTCCAACAAGAACTAAATGTGATCCCTGCATAGAATAGATAACATACCAGGTACCTTTTTTATAATAATGTAAGGTTATGGCTAATTTCAATTTAACAGTAGGAGTGTTAAAGGAGGTGAAGGGCGTTGTTTAGATTTATCGAGAGAACAGCCGTACAATATTTTGTTGGGAACTACTAGAAGAGGGAAAGGGGTATTGTATAATCATTTATATAGTCAGTTGGCCAGGCAAAACTCGCCGGAGGAGGTGGGTTTGTTTTTATAGAGGGTATAAAACTCAAAGTTATTTACCATCTGCCCTAATCCTACTGGACCATTCGCTCGAAAGGTCCAGTGCCCTCGAGTGCTTATTCCCGCCAGAGGCGGGCAGGCGCACGAATAAGCACTCCCAATAAGTAATGCAAAACTGCCATTGACAGGCAGTTTTTTGGTGATTTATACTAATATGAAATCCTTAAGGAGGATCAGAGTCAGCTTATAGGTTTGGAGGCGGTTGCCACGATTGTTCGGCAATTGATGCTTTCATGCTATTTGACTCTGGTTTAATCCTTCGGGATTGAATCTATACTTGCTTGCCCTGGTTAACACCGGGGTGTAGTAAGCGAAAGGAGAAACAAATAACATGAATGCATCTACCCGAGTAATCCAGGGTGATGTGATCAATATGTATGTCTCGAATGAGCATACGTACGTCCAGATACGAAACAACGGATTCGTGAAGACAGTGGTCATCACGGCTGTTGAATCGGTCGATCCGCGCCAAGAACCGCTGGAACTGTTTTGGCCTAAGGGGATGATTCGTGAATTGCACTATCTCCAAAAGGCCGGGTACTTTACCTGGGGCGATGTGAGCAAGCAGTATCAGTCAGTGGTCGAAACCACTAAACACATTGGACCCGAGACCTGGAAAATTCTCCGACAGGGGTTGGAAAACCGGGGACTGAAGTACTTTAGCGATCAAATGAGCATGTTCTGACTCTGACATCATCTTGGTGCGCTGGCTCCCAGCGCACCTTTTTTAGTTGGCTTACTTGTGCCATTCATGGTTATTTTATGGTATTATAGAGGCGTAATATAGCTTTATGAGTGAGCAATTTGCCCAATTTCTATACTGACTTTTAAATTAACGATTAAAACACTCTTATATGTCGAGCCAAGGTATCAAGATTTTTTTACCTGAAGGTGACCCGAACAGTTTACAAGTCATCACTGTTGAAAATTGGGCAGGCAAAGCCTTTGTTATTCCAAGAGCCAAATTAAAGGAAATGAACACCAGGGAAGAAAAAGACTGGCCGGGGGTGTATTTTCTTATAGGTGAGTTTACTGATTCGATATTACCAGAGGTATACATAGGCGAGTCGGAGCATTTTTGTGATCGTTTATATACTCATGATAGTGAAAAGCAGTTTTGGAATCGCGCTGTTGTGTTTACTGGCTCTATTGATAAAGCTGATGTAAAGTTTCTAGAAGATAAAGCTATCAAAGTTGCTAAAAAGATAAACCGTTTTCATATTCATAATGACCAGGGAACAACCCCAAATAAACTTTCTGAATTTAAGCAAGCAGCTATTGAGAATTATTTTGAATATATAAAGCTGGTTATGGCAGTACTTGGGTATACTCTTTTTCAGGAGGTGCCGAGTAATATTCGTCCCGAAGAAATGTATTTCTGCAAAGTTGATGAAGCGGTGGGTAAGGGAAAGTTGTTGGACTCTGGTGAGTTTATTGTATTCAAGGGTTCTACAGCTCGGGTCAAAGAAACACCTAATTATCAAGCACATAATTCTGGGATTCGGTCTCGATTGTTAGCTGAAGGTGTATTGTCTCAGATTGGGGATGGTCTGTATTATTTCCAGTCAGATTATATCTTTACCAGTCCGAGTGCAGCAGCAGACACTATAGCCGGTAGGTCAATGAATGGTTGGAAGGAGTGGAAAGATTCTCAAGGGAAAACATTAGATGATAATAAGAGGCAATGATCACTCTGGCAGAAATATTCTCTAACTTGATTACTCCCGCAATCCTGCTGGCGGTTTTAGGGTATCTTATTAGATTATTCGGACGAATTATTACCGATGCTGAAGCGTTCGTTGATGACTACAAATGGCATGTTGAACTTTCCGGTTTAATGTTTGCTATAAATTATATAGCTTTCCCTGGGTTAGTTGCTGTTCTGTTATTATATTTTAATCCGATAAAGTTAATATTTAGTTTTTGGGTGGGATTGGTCATGCTTACGCTAGTGACCGGAATGTTATATGTAAACGGTTCAATGTCAGGAAAAACATTTTATAAGTTGCCAGAATTGAAGTCAGGAGCAGAAAGTAAAAATAATGATGATAGTTTTCAGCTATTTTTCGAAAAATTTTTGAGCTGGTTAAATAAACCATTTTCGAACTATGGACTATTTTTGATCTCAATAGTTTTAATGTTGATTTTGTGTGCTCAGGCAGGATCTACTTCTACCATAAAGTTAGCTATTTTGATCCTCTACAATTTTATTGCCTATATTTTCATTTGCGTTTTGTACTCCTTGAATAAATCTAAACAATTGAGTCAAGCGAATATATATTTTATTTCCGGTGTAGAGCCTGTACGAGATTGTTTACTTTTAAAGATCAATAATGATAATTTGAGGGTTAGGGTTGGGGATCAGTTATTCATAATCAACAAGAATCAAGTATTAAAAGTGGAAATTTATAAGAAAATATCTACGAAGGCCAAAAAGAACTAAAACAAATAATTGATATATATGCCGATCAACAAAGAATGGCACCTGAAGAACAGGATGCCGAAGAATGCGACACGGGAGCAACGTATAGCCTGGCATGAGGGGCATGCCAAGCATTGCTCGTGCCGGGATTCCAAGGCTCATCTTAAGAAACTAAAATCTTCCTAATCCGACCATGGGACCATTCGCTCGAAAGGTCCGCTACCCTCAAATGCTTATTCGCACGAATAAGCACTCGGGGGTTTGCAGCAAAAGCAAAAAAACATTATTGGGGTGAATGTATGAGCAAATCATCAAACACATCAAGCTGGTCCTTGAAGCTATTGGGGTTCATGCTGCGCCCGTTTGTGAAGCCTATCCGGTACGGCGCTTTGAAGTTGATGAAAACTATGCACCAGCCTAATGACCGAAGGCCATCTATGGCGGCGGCTGAACATGTTTTGGAGGAGTATGTTTTTCCTTCCGTCTACCAGACATTTCAGGATGTACAACTCCGACAGCTAGCCCATTTCGAAAAATTACCGACATCGGAGCATGACCGGATCTTCAATGAATTGCTGGTGGCGGGAATCATCTCAGTTGAAAATTATTTAGACGCCCAGAAAGAACATGTCAGAGACGGGGACTTTCATTTTTGGCGTAATGTCCTGGAAGAATTGCCCAGACAATATACCAAAAAAATGATCAGTCTCGGAGTGGATAGTGGCAATGCCAAATTAATGCGTCAGCTGGTGGAGATGCGATATACGGAATATGAAGAGTTGGCTGATGAAGTTTGGCAAGCCAGTAACGGTGCGAGTAAAGAGTTTCGTGACCTGGAGCCCGAACAAAAACGCCTCGCTTCCATGATTCAGGGTATAGCCATTGGTACCGCGAGTCATATCTTCCGTGGAAAATTACAAGATGGCGATCCATTGACTCAGTACCTTGCCGCCTGGAACTTGCAGCTTCAGAGGAAGGTGGGAAAGTTCACGAGAAATCTTTGAAGTTAGATCATTTGAATTACGATTCCCCGGAGTGCTTATTCGCACGAATAAGCACTCCGGGAAGAATACAACAAAAATATTAAGCGGAATAAAAGTATGAAAGAGCTTGAACGACAGCTGAAAGCCCTGGCCAACCGGCGGCGGCTGGGGATAGTCAAGTTCTTGGGCAAGGCCAAGTCGGCTTCGGTAGGAGAGATTGCGAAAGAGATTAAACTCTCTTTTAAATCCACTTCCCGTCATTTGGCGGTGCTCCGGTCGGCGGATATTGTCAGCCGCGACCAGGCGAGCCTGCAGGCTATTTATAGCCTGCACAATGCGCCGCATCCGATCTCGCGCTACATAATCTCGCAGTGTTGACCAGTGCTTATTCGCACGAATAAGCACTGGGGCGGAGAGTGGGGTGGGGTGGGAGGGGAATAAAAAAGACCCGGGGTGATCGGGTCTCAGAGTTTTGCTGGCAGGGTGCGGGCTATCGGGCGCCGCGCCGTATGAGTTCCATTTCCATGGCTTTGCCATGGGCTTCCCGCGCGTACTGCAGGGGAGTCTTGCCGTCTTTGTCCGGCTTGTTCACATCTACGCCTCGCGTGTTCATCACTGCTGTGAACAGGGTGAACTGGTTTCTCCGGATCGCCTCGATGAGCGGTGTCACGCCGTCGCGGCTGAGAGCATTGATGTCGTTGTTGCTGTAGTGTGCGAGCTGCAAAAACGTCATGACGTTTCCGTCCCTGATGGACTCCACGAGCATGGAAGAATCTGCCATTGCTAATTATTGCCTCCTGTAGAATGTAAGATATTCTATGGTGGCATTTTTTTTAAAAAAAGTCAAGGAATAATGCCGTCGAGAGAAAAAAATGGTATGATATAAGCGCAAAAGATTTGAGCTGTAACCGCATGATTAACATATTTGTATGCAGATAACTTCCGCAAAATTCGTGAAAGGGGTAGTGGGTCCGGACGGGGTCTTAGACGACGGAACGCCGCAGATTGCGGTCATTGGCCGCTCTAATGTGGGCAAGTCCAGTTTGATCAATTCCCTGACGCGGCAAAAAAGTCTGGCCCGGACCAGCTCGTTTCCCGGGCACACCCAGGAGATCAACGTCTTTTCCATCAACAAATTATTTTACCTTATTGATCTGCCCGGTTACGGGTTTGCCAAGGCCTCGAAAGAAACCCAGGAGCGGCTGCAGCGGATCATCTATTGGTATTTGTTCGAATCGGGCTGCGAGCAGAAAAAAGTCGTATTGATCGTGGATGCTGTCGTCGGTCCGACAGTCAATGACGAGCAGATGCTGAACAGCCTGGAAGAGCACGGCAAGGATGTGGTCGTGGTGGCCAATAAGGTAGACAAGCTCAAAAGTTCCGAGTACAAAAAGAAACTGAAGGTCATTCAGGATATGGCCGGCGCAATCCCGGTGGTGCCATACTCGTCGGAAAAGAAGATCGGCATTCAGGAATTGACGAACTTATTATTTGATTAGGGAGTAGTTTTAAAATCTCCTTGTGGCGTCATTCTGAGTCCTGAGCCTGCCAACTCCTCGAGTCTGAGCGATCTCGGAATCGAAGACCAACAGGCAGGTTCGAAGAAGGACGAAGAATCCCATTATCGGTAATAGATGCTTCGGTCATCTGATTCCCTCAGCATGACGCCGGAGAACAGATATTTTTGTTACGAAACTATCTCTAGGCTTATTGTATGGTATTTGAGTGTACGGAGGACGAACAATATTTTAAAAAGCTGCTCGGCGCGCGCGATTTGGAGCCTTACGCCGCCTTGTTCGATTTCCGTCCGGTTGCCGTTAAGCGCGCGGAGTTTAATAGGTTGCATATACAGCTGTATCAAAAGCTCGTCGAACGAGACGGGAGGCGGTGTGCCTGGCACCTGGTTGATGATTGCGAACAGGACAATCACCTGGCTATAGACCATCTGGTACCGCTGTCCAGCAACAAGCTGAACAAAGACCTGAGGCGCATGCAACCTTCGCGCGGCAAAAAAGTGCCGACCCAAAGTTTGGGATCGAATAATCCGGCTAACTTGGTCCTGGCCTGCGCCAAATGCAATAACCATAAGAAACACCGGCTGCTGGATATTCGCCAGTTCATCCGGGGCCTGTAAATCGTCATATATACATCAGTAATCCCAGACGTATGGAAAAATTGAAATATAAACTTACCACGCCGCAGCTGATGTGGGCCATCGTGCTGGCCGGTGGCGTGGTGCTCGCCTTGGCAGTACCTAAAGGGAAATTGTTTGATAGCGGCTGGTGGGGTATTGCGGTGCTGGCGCTCGGCGTGATCAACTGGATCGCAGTAGCCCGGGCCGCCGGCCACATTCACCGCCAGGCTTTGCGCAGCGTGCAGGGAATTGACCACATTGTTACCGAAGGCATGTATGGGGTTGTCCGGCATCCGATGTATGCGGCCGGCATGATGGCAGCCTGGTCCATCTTTATTTGGCAGCCGTACTACCGGGTACTGGCCGTGGTCATGTGGGCCACAGTGGTATTGTTGTTCTGGTCGAACCTCGAGGATCGCATGCTGGAGGAGAAGTTTATGGAAGAATACCGGGAATATAAAAAGCGCGTGCCGATGATTGTGCCGAGGATAGGGGGAATAGTAAACAGATAGAAAAATAAAAAGATAGAAAAATAGAAAGATGGAAATTAGAAAGATTTAAAATGATGGATTCCGGATGGCACTTCGCTCCGCTTCGTTGCCTCCGGAACGACACAGAGAACATGAACAAGTACGAGCGCCAGCCGGAATACATTGTCGATTTGCACGGCTACACCACGCGGGAAGCCAAAGAGGTTTTGGATGACCTCATTGCAGGCCGGGAATACCGTCACGTCCGCATCATCACGGGCAAGGGACTGTTCCGCGGTACGGGCCCGGTGCTGCGATCGTATGTTGAAAATTATCTCCGTAATCACGACATCCGCTACGAGTACGCAAAGCTCTATAACGGCGGTGAAGGAGCACTGGAAGTGTATTTCGGAGGCAATTAATCATTTCGGATTACGTATTGGAAACAGTCATCAAAGCAGCAATCAGGAATTGCTGTTCTTTTTTGGTGTATAATACAGTTACGAGAGCTATGAAATATTTTATTCTCATTATCGTGATCGTGGTTGGGTTGGGTACAGCCGTCTCTGCACATGCTGCCTGGGTGCCCATTCAGCCGCGCGGGCCTGAGCCAAAACCAGTGGCGCAAAAACTGCTGGAAGCCGTGCTGGGAGTGCAGACGGAGGTACAGCCCGGTTCGGCAGAAGCGCCTGCGCAAGCGGCGCCGGACAAACGTATTGTCGTTAGCCTTAAGGACCAGGACCTTAAATATTTCGAAGACAACAAACTCATCGGCGAATTTAAGATCTCGAGCGGCATTAAAGGCCGGTCCACTCCCGCAGGGGAATTTGAGGTGCTGGCGAAGAAGCCGTTCGTGGACTATATCGGCCCGGATTACAACTACCCGCACACCAAGTGGAACCTGCAGTTCAAGAAAGGCCAACCCCTCGGGTATTACATCCACGGCGTATATTGGCACAAGAATTTCGGCCATCCCATGAGCCACGGCTGCATTAACGTTTCGTATGCCGACATGGAACCGCTCTATAATTGGGCGGACGTGGGGACTAAGATCAGCATAGAATGATTTGTAGCGAGTTGCGCGTCTGAATAGTAACAAAGTACTCTGAAAAGAGGTAATTAAATAATTTCAAATTTCCAGTATCCAATCAAATAATATATAACAAATATTAGAATTTAGAAATTTTGATCAAAAAATTTCAGTTATATGAACGGACAAAATAGGGATGATATTTACGAGGGATTGGAGGTGGACATAGTGCTCAAAGAAGACCAGGGTACGGGACAGCTGACGCGCGGCATCGTACAGGATATTTTAACTAATTCGCAGTTCCATCCCCGCGGCATCAAGGTGCGTCTGACTACGGGCCAAGTGGGCCGGGTCCAAAGCATTGTCGGGAAGCCATAGTTGACAGAACCCAATAGCAGTGTATGATAGGGGTACTATTATCCGCTTACATAAAGGCAATTTATGCCTGACGTGCAGGAAAAAGAAAAGCTGGAAGACGAAACGGATGCACTGGCAGACGACCTGCCGGATGACATCTTAAACGATGGAACCGGCGAGCCTGCTGCCCAGGACGACAAGAGCGACCTGGACGATTTCGACGTGTAGTTTTTGAGCGGCGCGTATACATAAACCCCGCAAGGTCTTTTTCCTTGCGGGTTTTTTGCGGCTAGTTCGGGCCATATGGGCTCTGGAGTCGGCGGCGTTTGGCAGCCGGTTTTGTTGTTCGGGGCGGGAAAAAAGGCGCGCCTTGGGACGAGGCAATCCAGTGGCGCATAGCCTGGCGAAAACGGCAGTCGCGGAATGTTCCTGCGAGCAGTTCGGGCTGGGCGCCGGCTAGGACTATGGGTGCCAGGGCCATCTGCGCCAGAAAAGCTTCTTTCCTGCCGGAAAACCTGCCGTCGGTGTTTCCCTGGTAGCGTTTGGCTGCGTTCCGGATTGGCAATAGGTCGTCTTCAGCCAGGATATCGCAGAACAGGCGCAGGGGAGTGAACGCCAATACCTGGCGGATTTGAAATATGCTACTGCGCCAGTGGGCGCTGCCAGCACTTTGGGCGGCGGCTTCCGCTGCTTTCTCCCGGATAAAATCATAGAGAATTGCAAGCGCCTGTTTGGCGGAATGGGAATCTTCACAGGGGCGCGCGATAAAATGGCGGCTTATCTGCAATAAAAATTCAGAGCTGTCCATTGGTCCTCCGTCAATGCAATGCGTCCCTTTCCGTGTCGAAAGGAAACAATTGTAAAGACGTCAGGATATCTGTAATCATACATCGGTATGCATACAGACACATATTACGAAATCCTAAAAGTGCGGGGAGATGCCACGGATGAAGAAGTTTTTTTGAATTTCCTGCGCCTGGAGTATGAATGCCGCCAGCGTCAAGATGAGGCGAGCTTTTTAAAGTTGTGCGAAGCTTTTTATGTGCTGCGAGATCCGATTCTGCGCCAGGGGTATGACCGCTGGCTGGACAAAACATTCATCCAGCCGAAGCTGCGGGCCCGGAGCGCCCTGTTCATATTTTGGACTACGTTTTTTTCCATAGAAGTTCTGGTGCTGTGCCTGTCCCTGCGCGCCACTGCCCGGTTCTGGAGCGGACTGGTCCTATTTTTAGCCAGCCTGTTCGCGGTGCAATGGGTGGTGCGTGATCCCAGTTTTCATGTCAAAATACAAAACATGGATTTTTCGGCAGACGGCCCACTCCAGTATCGCGGGGACAATAATGCGATACTGGTGAACTTCAAACGGTTTTGGTGGAGAAAAATTTTGCGGTAAAGAATTTGCTGCCATAAAAAAACAGCAGACATCACAGTCTGCTGTTTTATGATGGCAGTCCCGCGCTCAACGGCGCCGGGTGCAGTTGATGAAGCATATCAGCATGTGGTGCATGCCCATGCGGCCGTACTGGCTGGCCTGGACCAGCGGTGACAAGCCGCTTTTGTCCGGCGCGAGCGGATCGATAGCATCTTTGAGCATAAGCCGGGTAAAGGCGAAGTGATCGCCTTGTACAATCGCCTCAGTAAGGGGAGTGGTGCCAAAGCTGCCCGGCCGGTTGATATCGATATCATCGCGCTCGAGCATGGCAGCGAGCCCTATTTTGTCCTTGTTGCGGATGAGTACGGTCAGGTCTGCGGTTTGTCCGGCAACTGCAGTCATGAATCCTCCTGGATACCGCATTGTAAAATAGGCCGGTGTAAAAGTAAAGCCTGCCTCCATGGACAAGCCGGATTCGTAAACGGCAATTGACTTTTCTTCGGGTTTGGCCTACGCTCAGGGAGCTATACGGAGGAAATTTCCCAATGACCTGGGTTTTAAGCCGCCTGTCCCTGCTCTGTTCTATTGTTGCCGCCAGTGTCGCGCGCAGCCTTCGCTACGAGCGTCCAGTGACCGTCTGCCGCCTGTGCCAGCGCCCCATTTACAAATCGGACCCGTTTGAGCGGCGCTTTGCATACATCTCGGATGCGCAAGATTTTGGCTTGCATCCCGATACCTATGGCAGCTGCCTCGTGCATGCATGTTGCCAGGGCATTCCTGTCATTGTGCCCGGTGAGTAACGCGTTTCTGTCCCGCCCTTTTTCTTATTAGGGCGGGACAATTTTCTTTTATGCCCAATTTTGATATAGTGTAAGAAAGCATTCTTCCCGAAATAAACATTCATGGCACCTGTATACGGATCTGACAGTTCATACCTGTCCCGCAAAGAGCGTGATTATTACTTGTGGTGGCTGGCGCTGCTTTTGGTTCCCATTGCCGGCGTGGCCGTTGCGGCGCGGTTCGGCTCACCGCTGGCACTTTTGGTAACGGCGGTGGCCGGCTTGGGATTTGTCTTTTTCATTTGCGAACCGGCAGTAAAGTGGATGCGCAAAAAGACCGGACAGGTCTACACCGGGCGCTGGGGCGAAATCAACATTAAAGAAGTACTCAAAGCATTGCCGTCCGACTATGCAGTGTTCGAAGGTGTGGTAACGGAAGCGGACAGGGGAGATATTGACTACGTCGTGATCGGCCCGACTGGGGTTTTTACAGTAGAGGTTAAAGCCCACAAGGGGGAAGTGGGGTATGATGGTTTTGGTATTACGCTGGATGGCCGTCCATTTCCTGACAAGAATATCCTGCGCCAAATGCATGGCGAAACCCATGGGTTGAAGATTTTTTTGCAGGAGCGCGTGCATGCGGATTTTTACGTCCGTCCCATCCTCGTGTTTTCGAATGACCGGGCCCGGGTGTCCATTGGCGGCACTCCAGTCCAGAACGTCCATGTCGTCCATAAGAGCGGGCTGCTTGACCTCATTCAAGCGTTTCCCTATTGCCGTTTCCCCGTACCCCAACCGGTGGTAGAAAAAGCTCTGCGCCGCACGGTGAGTAGGAATAGCTAAACATTAAAAACTCTCAAAACCCCAATAAAAATGGGGTTTTTTCTATTGACAAAATATTGTAATTATGCTATAATATTAGGTTATTATTTATCTTATCTTTAGCATATGTTTATATACACCTTGCTCGTCATTCTTCTGTTTGTGGTCATCGGACTCACTGCCTGGCAGCGGTCTGATTTCCAGTTTCCGGCAGATTCCGTCCGCCGCCGCAAGAAGGTTTCCAAGATTCCCGAACAGGACGTGTTCCCGCCGCACCTGGCCGGTGCTCTGCATAAAGCGGTTGAGGCAGGCGAGTCGCTGTTATCCAGGACCGAAGCGGAAATATATTCCGTTGTCCAGCGGGTAGTCGGGGACCTCTATTATGTATTCCCTCGCATGCAGTTGTCGCACTTGTTGGAAACCAAGGCACAGAAGAAACGGCTGACCGGTTGGCAGCGCTGGAAAATGTCTGGGCACACTGTTGATCTTGTCGTGTGCGAAAAAAATACCTGCAAGGCAGTTGTCGCCATCCAGATCATTAATACCGATCATTACCGCCAAAGTGAAATGGAACATGACGCATTTGTGGTCCAGTCGCTCGATAATGCCGGCATCCGCACCGTGCGGCTGGCCTCCCACTGGGCAGGAGACATTAACCGCCTCCGCGCAGTCGTCGGCGAAGCGCTCTGCGATCATAAGCTCGACCAGCTGAAATACCGCATAGTATTCCCGGCACTTGTTCAGTAGCTGTATATTTCTCCACCCCCTCTTTCCTAGAAAGAGAGGGTGGTTTTTATTTGTCCCAGGACAAGGTGTCTGGCACTGTTCTGAAGAGTTCCTGCCACCTTCGGATTCCAACAGGCATTCAAGCGCCGGTTCGCGCCTTTTTTCTGTCTGTCAGGAGATCTGGTCATATAGTATAATTAAGAAAAGCTTTCCGCGTCCGTTGCTTCATATGAGCAAAATATTAATATTTTTTGTGCTTGTTGCAAGTTTGGGGGCGTTTTCCTGTTCCAGGGAGACACCCGCTGAATCGCACCGCCAAGGAGAGAAAGGCCGACCTATGCTCGTTATTACCAGCCCGGAATTCGAACAAGAAGGCACCATCCCAGCCAAGTTCACCTGTAAGGGTCAAAACGCCAGCCCGCCCCTGACAATCTCAGGTTTTCCGAATGATACCCAGAGCGTGGCATTAATATTAGATGATCCCGATGCACCAAAAGGGACGTTCACCCACTGGGTCGTTTGGAATATTATGCCGAGTGTGCAAATTAAATTTCCCGAAGGACAGATGGCCGAGGGGGGAATTAGCGGAGTGAATTCTACGGGCGGCTCCGGGTATGTTGGCCCTTGTCCGCCGTCCGGCACTCACCGTTATTATTTCCGCGCGTACGCGCTGGACCAAAAACTGAACCTGCCGGAAGATGCCGATCATACCATGCTCGAGCAGGCCATGGCAGGGCATGTGTTAAGCACTGGCGAACTGATGGGGAAGTTTTCGGCAGAGTAACAACATGGAGAGTGATCACTCGTAATTGTTTTCTTGCGAATAGCATCTGTCTAGGGCAGATTGTGGTTGCCTGTTACTAAAATTCCAAATTTCAAGCATCAAATCACAAATAAACTCGAAGCGGTCTCAAAACCAGGACACTCCCTCTCCGGCGTCATACTGAGGGAGTCAGACGACTGAAGTATCTCTTACCGATCATGAGATTCTTCGTCCTTCGTCGAACTCAGGACTCAGAATGACGCCACAAGGAGGTTTTGAGACTACTTCCTAATACCTCGTACCTGCGGTAGATCTCCTGGAGGGAGACAATATTCAATGTACAAATCCTTTTTGGACTATTGAATTTGAAATTTGGATATTATTTGTGATTTGAGGCTTGTTACTTCTATAAGCGGGCGGATCCAGCCTTCGCGTAAAGCTCCCTCCTTCGCTTAAGCTACGGAGGACAAGACGGCGGACTCAGTAAATCTCGTCCCTACACTGCATGGAACGCTTGACTGAAGTTAAAAACAGCCTTAGACTAAAGGAACTATGAATAAACTTCGCGCATCCAACATGCTGGCATCCAGCAATAAGTTCTATTTTGCGGCCTCTGGCAAGAGGCTGGTTTTTGGGTGCCGAAGGCTGCGCGTTCCATAATTCCTTCGACGTCTGTAACCGGCCTGTTGTCAGGCCGGTTTTTTTAGTGGAGGTTTAGGTGAATGTTACCATGTAGGGCCGGTCGCGCCTGCCTGCCGGTAGGCAGGACCGGCCCCTACACAGTTACCCATGGTACAAAACCACCGGACCTTTCTATAGGAGGACTCTATGAACATCGAACGCGAATGGAATATTCCCGCGATCAACAACCGCCCCATCAGTATTTACGCACTACTCATGGACGGCGAGACCATGCTGCTCGGCTGCGGCCTTTGGGACCGCAAGACCCAGGAGCATTCAATGGAAATCAAGAATGCCACGCCGGGCATGGTCCTGCGCGTTGGCATGGATGGAAAAATCATCAGCCAGAGCCCGCAGCTCGACAATATAGTCTATCCGCTCATTCGCAGCCCGTGGGGCGGTTTGTTTGCCGGCTGCCGGACCGGGGCAGGATATTTTGTCGACGTGGCCCTGCATGCAATTAAAGCCGGTGATTTCGGGGGAGGCATTTACGGTATTTCTTCCAGCAGGTCCATGAAGGGGATTCTGCTCGGATGCCGCAACGGCCAACTGGTGGCTATTGATGCGGCAGGAAGGCCGATGGTAGTCACCACAACCTCGGCGAATCGGCTGTGGAATTTGTGTCCCGATCCTTCCAGTGACCACATTGTCTGGGCGTCTTCGTACGAAGGGGTGTTGCGGAAGATTGACGCCTATCGCAGCCGCATTACTTATGAGCGGCCATTCGGTCCCGGGGCATTGACGCTCATCTGCCGCCTGCAGGGTGATATGCTGGCAGTCGGCTCGCTGAAGAAGAAAATCCATTTGCTCACGCGATTCGGGCAGCCACAGAAAGAAATTTCCGTGCTGGGCGGTATTTGTTTTATTGCAGACCTGCCCGAGCTGGAAAACTTCTATGCAACAGACCACGACGGCCGTATCTACCGGTTCGATTATGAAGGTACATTGCTCGACCGGTTCGACGGCGATGTCTCGCGCAATAATCCTATTTGGATTGCCCAATCAAGCGGGCCGGGACGCTTGATTGCCGCCTGGGCCAACGGGATCGTGCGGGAACTTTCGCTGTGAATGTGTTCGTGATGCTTTGACGGGTACTTGTCTCTAAGACGGTGCCCGTCATTTTTAATCCATTGGAGAGGATTGTAGTGCAGGGCCACGCTAAGCGTGGCAGGGCCTTGCTCTGCCCAACATTCAACTATGCGGCAGGCCGAGGGCCTGCGCTACATTATTGGCAATCAGCGGACAAGGAACGGTCGCGACCGTTCCCTACAGGCAGACCCCCGGGCTTGCGCCACAGCCTTACAATAGACATCAAGGCCAGCACTGTATCTTCGTCTTACACAACATGAACAAAAGCGTATCGCAGGGAATTAAAGTCGTCACTGCACTGGCTGAAGATGTCTATCGAACGCTCGGCAGCGGTTTTTCCGAAGTGGTCTATGACAAAGCCATACAAGTCGGCTTGCGGTTGGCCGGCATCCGCTACGAAACACAGCGGGTAGTTGAGCTCACCTACAAAGGCCACTTTGTCGGTGAAGGGTACCCGGACTTGGTCGTGCACTTTGGCCGGCAGCGATTGGTAGTTGAGCTTAAAGCTATAGCAGGCGAGTTGGGTCCGCCGGAAGAACAGCAACTGAAAAATTATTTGCGGTATCTAAAAATCCCTCGCGGCCTCCTCATTAACTTCCAATATCCGCCGTACCGGAAAGAAGCGAAGACGAAGCTGGAAGTGAGGGAAGTAAGGCTTTAAGAATTTCAAACTTAAAATTTCAAATCAAATCCTAATGTCATAATATCAAATCTGACATTGAGTTATTGGACATTGATTTGGAATTTATCATTTGAAATTTGAAATTCATATTTATGAAGTCTCGTCTTCTCACCGCCATCCTTATCATTCAAGGTTTGTACTACGCCGTGTTTGGTGCATTGGCGATCTTTAACTTGCCGATTTTTTTCCGCATCGTGCGCGATGCTGCCGATCCGTACAAAAGCCAGGTCAATGCCGTGCTGTTCTTGGCACTGGGGTTGTGGTACCTCTATGGGGCCTGGCGGCCTGATGCCCGCCGCCTGGCCGGCGCCTTGGCTGCCCTGGTGGCGCTGATGGTCGCTGCAGTGACTATCTTTTATGCGGTACAGCTGCCATGGACCTTCCGGCTCGATGCGGTAGAAGAGATTGCCGTCGCGGTGTTACTGATACTCAGTTTATATCAGAAAGAAAAGCCGTTGTTACCGGGCGGTAACAACGGCTGAATGTGCGATCTTTCGTTGTTATACTGCTTGAGACAGTGCTTCCTTGCCCTGGCTGGCAGCATCGTTCATCATCGACAAGCAGTCTTTTATGTCGGCCAAAGGGCCTGCCAACTCGGGTCGGTTCAGGCAATCCTTTTCAGCTTGGACAACAGCTTTTTCCAGGTGTGCAATGCTGTTGGATAAATGGTCCCATGCCGTGCGTGCGCGGAAAGTCCCTTCGCTCACCTCTCCTTTTGGCGGGAGGGGCGTGCTTGGGGGCTGGGGGAGAGGGTGTGATTCGGAAGGGAGTACGGCAGGATGTCTGAGCGGCGGTTTGACCGGGCTTGCCGCGGCTGCGGCAGGCGGGATTGTCACCAGTGGGGCAGGCAGGCCTGCAGCAGGTGCAATTGGCGGACGAACGGCGGATGAGGTCCCATTGGTGTGAGGTGTTACTGGGGTCGTTACGATTCGGTCGTTTATCACGACGAGCTGCTTGAGTACTTCGGACGCCTCAGGCTTGTTTTGCGCGTATCGGATCTTCGATCCCTGCTGACGCTGTTCCAGTAGTTCCGTCAGTTGGGATTCGACCTTGTCGAGGCGGCTTTCAACGATCAGGATGGCACCGATACTGTCCTGGTTTGGAATATGGCGGCTCGCAAGAATGCGGCGAACCTCGGCCAGGTCCCAAGCCGTCATGATGTGGCGGTGGTGGTGCTCGGCCAGCAGCGGTCCTGGACGGTCGGCGACCAGGATGAGCTTTTTACTGCGTTCGACTTCCAGTTGTTCGGTTCCCATGGCTTATCTCCTTATAGAGGTGATGAACCGAGGAGAAGATCCCTTCCTGTCCGCCCCAAAGGGACGGGTACACGAAAGATCATTTCCGCCTCCTTTGGCTTATCTGTAAGCATCAAACCAGATAATTCGGGACTGGTCAAGCATAAAAAAGCACCCGGTGAGCTTCGCGGAGAAGCGGCGGGTGCAGGAAGGTCCTCATGCCAGTGATGTGTTGATAACATCGAATGAGAACCGTTCCGGAGGCAGTGACGATACCGGGTCGGGCGCCGTATGAGCCCATCGGTTGAACGCGGAAGCGGCTATTTCCCCATTGAGGTACTGGAGGAAGTCGCTCGTGAAGTAATGGATGGGCGGCAAATGACGGAACGACAGCCGGGCGCCCACTGCGCTGTGCAACGGTACATTGGTCTGGATCCCTTTGTCGATGAGTAGGTCGACAAAACTTTTGCGGCTGGCGTGCGGCCAGATGTCTGCACGCAGGAGGCTGCGTAGCGGCGCGCGCATTTCGAAGGTCTCTTCGCATTGGCGGATCCAATCCATGATCCCGTCGCCCCATTGCCACAGGCACTTGAATTCCAGGTATCGGTCAACCTGGGCCAGGGCCAGGCCCATGCGTCGGCGCTCCAGCATCACATCCAACTCCGGGTCATCAACGGGTACAAGCGGTATCAATTCCTCCTGGTCGATGTTCTCTTTTGACATCTCGATGATCTTATCGCTTTTTGCTTTGGCAGACATTCGAACGAGCAACGGCGGCAATTCGTACGGATGGTCTGCGGGCGGCAGTTCTACATACCGTCTGTCTCCTACGATATCCATTTCTGTGTACCTCTTTCAAACGGAGTAATACAACAATAATAAACACTTTCGTGTGAAATTGGCAAGCCCCGCCCTTTGCCAGCAAAGGGCGGGGCAAGTCCAAGTATACTCTTGATGGCTCTCGTCAGGGAGCCAAGGGAAGATTTCCTTTCAGAAAATGTGAAGCTTTGGTATGATGAAAGAAAGGAGCTTTATGGCACATAATCACGATTCAGGCTATTTGTTCGGGGAAATGGACCCTTCAAGGCGCTTTTCGGCTAGTCCCAATAGCCCGGATGGGCCTTCCCGCCCATCCCGCCGCGAGAGCAGGATAAACGATGAGAATGAGGGCGATGTTTGGCATATTCGCGTGGATGAGGAGGCTGTTTCCAGACGGCAAAGAGTGAGAGTTAAAACAGAACGCGCAGATGCCGACCCGTTTGACCGGGTATGTGCGGAAGTGGAAGCGGAAATGAATCGCAAGCTCAAGGCTGCCGAGCGCAATGACATCCAGTTTGCCGTGCTGCAAGCAGAACGGATCGAAAAGAATCACGCTGATGCCAAGATGGTGGATTTTTACAAACGGGATACGGAAAAATTTCTTCGGACCATTGCCGGCCATCGTCCAGGGGTCCAAAAGAAGATACGGGAGATTTTGGAACCGTATCTCAAATAAATTTGAAATGCTGTCATTGCGAGCTTCGGGGCTTTGACCGAAGCGCGGCAATCTTTCCATTTAAAGAGATCCCTCGGATGCACTCGGGATGACGCCAAAGGCATCAGATTGCTTCGTAAGCAAGCCCAAGCCCTTGCTTCCTCGCAATGACATACTAAGAAGCCTATTATTAGCATGGCCTGATTTGCCGAAACGTCTTTTATATGAAAGTCAATCATACTGAAATCCAAATCATCCAAGACGACATTACCCGGCTTGCGGTCGACTGCATCGTCAATGCCGCGAACAAAAAATTGTCAGGCGGGGGAGGGGTGGACGGCGCCATCCACCGCGCGGCGGGGGATGAGCTGACCAAGGCCTGTTTGCGTTTGGGCGGGTGCAATACCGGGGAGGCCAAGATTACGCTCGGCTACAATTTGCCGGCCAAGTTCGTTATCCATACGGTTGGGCCGGTCTATGGGGCTATGGACGGCATGGAAGCGTCCTATTTGGAAGACTGCTATAAAAATTCCCTGGCCTTGGCCGATGTGAAGCATATCAAGACCATTGCTTTTCCTTCTATTTCCACCGGCGCATACGGATTTCCCATCGAGGAAGCGGCACCCATCGCACTCGAGAGTGTGCGGGAATATATAGAGGAGCATCCGGACACAGGACTTAAGCAAATTATCTTTGTCTGCTTTGACAGCACGGATGCGGGGGTATATAGAAGGACGGCGGGAGAAATGGGGATGTAGAGACAGGTCGTGACCTGTCCGTATAGGGGATGAATATGTTTCAAAGAAAAGTCCATCGTTTGCAAGAATACGACTATTCCCAGCCAGGGTATTATTTTGTTACCCAGTGCGTACAAGATCGGAGATGTTGTTTGGGAGCGATGGCAGGAGGGGAGGTAATGTTGAATGAATACGGGAAGATCGTGCAGCGACAATGGCAATGGTTGGCCGAACATTTTCCAAATGTACAATTAGATGAATTTCAGATCATGCCCAACCACGTGCATGGGATTGTGATCATAACCCCGGCGGGAAACGGCCAGGGTGGTGTGTTTGTAGGGGACGGTCGCGACCGTCCCGTACAGAAACCGCTTCCCGATTTAATCGGCGCATTTAAAACTACATCGTCAAAACTAATCCATCGTGCAGGTTTTACCGATTTCTCTTGGCACCGGTCCTTCTACGACCACATCATCCGTAAAGACGAATCGTTAGACAAAATCAGGGAATACATTCGTACCAATCCCAAGCAGTGGGAATTGGATGAGGAGAATCCAAAAAAATTTAATAATGTTATTTCGTAGGGGCGGGTCGCGACCCGCCCGTACAGAAAAAGACGACAAAATATGAAACTAAAAATATTTATCTTGGCTACTGCTGCCATCTTCGTCCTCCCGTTTGCGGCCAAGGCGGAAAAGATCACGGACTTCCAGAGTGATATCTCCATCAAGGCAGATGCTTCCATCTCGGTCCGCGAAACCATCCAGTATGATTTCGAGGGTGCGAGCCGGCACGGCATTTTTCGCAACATCCCCGTATCCTACAAGGCCCGGGGCGGCAATTTTAACCTGCGCCTGGCCAACGTCCGTGTGACCGATGACGGCGGTGCATCGATACCTTTTACCAGCTCCAAGAGCGGAGCCAATATGCAGATCAAGATCGGCGATGCCAACACGCTGGTGAGTGGAGTAAAGACATACGTGATCTCGTATGATGTCAGCCGGGCTATTAATTTTTTTAAGGATCATGATGAGCTGTACTGGAATGCCACAGGCAACAACTGGACCGTCCCAATAGAAAAATCACTGGCAACGGTCACGCTGCCGAAATCAACTGCTCGAAACGGCCTGCAATTCGACTGCTTTGCGGGGCCGTATGGTTCATCCGCCAAATGCCCGGTCATTATGGAGAGCGGCGCGTCTGAGGTTGATCGCGTGCTCTTTGGCCAGCCGGCGGAGCTTGCTTCGGGCGGCGGATTAACGGTTGTGGTCGGCTTCCCGAAAGGGCTGGTGAGCCAGCCGACGTTCTGGCAAAATCTTGTAGAAATCATTCGTGACAATGGGGTGCTGGCCGTGCCGCTACTGGTGTTGGTACTGATGTATTACCTGTGGCATACGCGCGGCCGGGACCCGAAAGGTTTCGAGACTATTGTACCGCAGTACGAAGCGCCGGAAGGGTTAACTCCGACCGAGGTTGGGACTATTGTGGATGGGTCTGCAAGCAACCAGGATATAACGGCTGATATTATTTATCTGGCATCGCGCGGGTTCATCAAGATTACCCGGCTCGACAAGAAGATTTTGTTTTTCAACAATACCGATTACCAGCTCGACCTGGTCAAGAATCCTACCGGCCAGCTGGCTCCGTTCGAGGAGCGCATGCTCCTTGGCCTGTTCGGTATTATTGCGCCGATCGATGGCAAGGGGAGTATTCAAATTTCCGAATTGAAAGGAAAGTTCTATAAGGACCTGGCAGAAATTAAGAACCAGGTGTACAAGTCCACGGTAGACAAAGGATATTTTGTGAGGAACCCGAAGAACGTACGCGCGGCGTACATGGCCGCAGCCTTCTTCGTCCTGGCGCTAGGGATATTTTTGGGGGCCAAGATGGGGTCGCTCTATGCGATCATAGCATTTGTGCTTTCGGCTATCATCATTTTCATTTTCAGTTTCGTGATGCCTGCCAGGACAGGCAAGGGTGCTCAGGCCCGGCAGTATATTTTAGGCCTCAAGCGCTATTTGTCTGTGGCCGAAGCTGACCGCTTGAAGTTCTTTAATGCGCCGGACAAGACGCCGGAACGATTTGAAAAATTATTGCCCTATGCCATGGTTCTCGGCGTGGAAAATGAATGGGCCAAGCAATTTGAAGGCATGTATGTTCAGCCGCCTTCATGGTATTCAGACCCGAGCGGGCATGCATTCAATTCTGTCCTGTTGGCAAGCAGCTTGCATGGTTTTAGTAGTGCGGCCAATACCACCTTCGCGTCCCAGCCGTCCAGCCATGGCAGCGGAGCCTGGGGTGGGGGCAGCGGCTTAGGAGGAGGCGGTTTTTCTGGCGGCGGTTTTGGCGGGGGAGGAGGAGGGAGCTGGTAGGAATTTCAAATTTCAAATTACAAATTTCAAATTGATTTCAGTAAGAATTTGTTATTTGTAATTGATTTGAAATTTGACATTAGGAATTTGAAATTATGGATTATCGACTGTTCCGTTCCCGTCGCCGTACTGTCTCACTCTGTATCTCTGAAGGTCAATTGGTCGTCAGGGCGCCTCTGCGATTGCCGGCTCCTGAGATCGAACGATTTATAGCCCTAAAGCAAAAGTGGATACAGAAGCATCTCCAGCACTCAAAAGCCAAAGCCCCTGCCCATGCATATAACGCAGGTGAATTATTTTGGTATCTCGGCAAGCAATACCCGCTCTTAATAACGGATCATTTCCGCAGTAGCGTGGAATTCGACGGCGCATCATTTCATCTTTCGCGGCACAAGGCCATGCACGGCAAGAGCGTGTTCGAAAAGTGGTACCGGCAGCAGGCAGAAAAGTTGCTGGCAGAACGCACCAGGTATTATGCGGGATTGATGGAGTTATCATATAAACGCATTACCATCAAAGATGCAAATTCGCGCTGGGGCTCGTGTTCCAGTCTCGGCAACATCAACTATTCCCTGCGCCTGGTAATGGCCCCACTTGAGGTGATTGATTACGTGGTAGTCCACGAACTCTCGCACCTCAAACATCAGAACCATTCATCACGTTTTTGGGAGTTAGTCGGCCGGTTTTGTCCCGCGTACCGAAGTTTCAGGATGTGGCTCAAAAAGAACGGGCAGAAATTAACATACTAACAGGTGTCATTGCGAGCCCGAGTGCAGCCGAGGGCGTGGCAATCTTACAAGATGAGATTGCTTCGTCAGCAAGATAAGGCCCTTGCTTCCTCGCAATGACAGCGCCATAAATAATTTTGTCAATTGTACTATGCTCGTTATTACTCCTCCTCATCAATATTTTAAAACTGGTCAATCATCGGTAATCTTTTTAGCCGGCAGCATAGAAATGGATAAGGCTGAACCGTGGCAGGATCGGGTCATTGACCAGCTCAAAGAGCTGGATGTAACTGTTTTAAATCCCCGCCGAGAACACTGGGACACCAGCTTGCGCCAAGCGGTGGACGAGCCTAAATTCAGAGAACAGGTGGAATGGGAGCTTGAGGGGCTCGAACAGGCGGATGTTATTGCCATGTACCTGGACCCAGCAACCAAGTCGCCCATTTCTCTATTGGAGCTTGGTCTCCACGCCCGCAGCGGCAAACTCATTGTCTGCTGCCCGAACGGTTTCTGGCGGCAGGGGAATGTGGCAGTAACCTGCCAAAAGTACGGTGTGCCATATTTTACCAACGAACAAGACTGGTTGGCAGAAATTCGGAAAAGATTATAAAGATCACCATACAAAGAGAGTCTTTTGCTCCGTTAATCGGCGGAATGCAAAAGACTCTCTTTGTATTTTAATGGTTGACCGTATTGCCTTTTTCCATTAAAATAGTGAGAATATATACGGAGGAATTATGGCTGAACTGTTTGTGTTGGCATTGCTGGGCCATTTGGTTGGTGATTATTTGCTGCAAAGCAAACGCATGGCCTTGGGAAAATCCCAAGAGGGGATCGCGGGAATTGGATGGTGTGCTTTCCATGTTGCACTCTACACCGCAGCAGTTGCCGTATTCTGGCAGCGGTTCGATCTCGTGACGTTGCTGCTCATCTTCGTACCGCACTTTGTGATGGATCGGTATTCACTGGGGAGTGCATGGCTGAAACTGATCCGCGGCCGGACGTTCGAGTCGGCCTACACCTCGACCGACAAATACCGCGAGTTCGACATTGCCTTTACCTGTCTGGTCTACGCGGTGGTTGACAATACCTTCCACTTGCTGTCGCTGTGGGCGGTAGCAAAATTCTGGTTACTCAGGAGCTGATATGGCACGCACAATCGCTGTTTTTCCGGGCACATTTGACCCTCCGCATCTGGGACATCTCGACACGCTGAATCAGGCTGTTGCCACCTTCGACCAGGTCTATTGGGTGGTAGGCACTTCCGGTGCCAAGGTCCCTATGTTTCCTTTGCCGGCCCGTACGGCCATGATGCTTGCTATGGCCGAGAAGCATCCGGACGCTTCCAAAATCGTCGTGGCCGACTTCCCGGACCTGTTGGTTGACTATGCGGATTCGGTCGGGGCGACTCACATTGTGCGCAGCTTGCGCATGGGTACGGATTTCGAGTTTGAATATCCCATGACCCTGACGAATCGCCATATGAAACCAGGGTTGATAACGGTCTACTTTCCGGCTTTCCAAGAGCACATGCACATCAGTTCCACCGCGGTGCGGGAATTGATTCGCCTCGGGAAAGACCCGGAATTCATGGTCGGACCGACTATTGCCCAGATGATCAGAGTGGCAGCGCGGTGAACAACGCCTGGCGTTCCCTTCGGGGAACGCTTTTATTTTATAATATCCTTGATGGAAATCTTCCTGAGGTATGCGCTCAGCGTTATATCCGCGTAGAAATCCGCGATAGATCAGCGGTTAGATCTATCGGTATTTTGGTCGCTTGCGAAATTAAAGTGGGTTGTGGATAATAAGTATTCTTGCGAGTTTTCGGGCACTTGACAGGTTTTTGAAAGCGGTTTAATATGTGTATGTAATACACTAATTGGACGTCAGACAGCGTAGGTTGTCATTGCGAGTGAAGCCGAAGCAATCTTCTGATGGGGGAAAGATTGCTTCGGCTAAAAGATAAAGCCCTTTTAGGCTCGCAATGACAAGGAGAAGAGAAGACATGAAGACTATTACCCAAAAATATGAGTTTGCCGTAATAGCTACCGATGTGGTCATTTTTACGGTCAAAGACGGCCAGCTCCAGGTTCTGCTCATCAAAATGAAAAAGGCTCCGTTTACGGGCAAGTGGGCGGTACCGGGTGGGTTGGTTCGGGGTAATGAATCGGTGGAAGCTGCGGCTCTGCGGCAGCTGCTCAGTAAGACCGGGGTAGGCGACGTGTATTTGGAGCAGCTCTATACTTTTGGCGACGTTGGACGGGATCCGTTTGGGCGGGTGGTCTCCGTAGCTTATTTTGCCTTAATTCCGAATGCGGGCATGAAAATTTTTACCACAGACGAATACGAGGATATTGCCTGGTTCCCGGTCAACAAGCTGCCGGTCTTGGCTTACGATCATGACAAAGTCATCAAGACCGCTGTCTCGCGCCTGCGCAGCAAGCTGGAATATACTAACGTAGTCTATAGCCTCTTGCCGGCAAATTTCACTCTGAGCGAACTGCAGGAAGCATATGAAGTCATTTTGGGCCGGAAGCTGGATAAGCGCAATTTTCGCAAGAAGATCTTGTCTTTAGGGCTCATTAAAAAGACTGGCAAGAAGCGCCTCGGGGGAGTGGGCCAGCCAGCAGAGTTGTTCTGCTTTGCCAAACGCAAGCCGCAGAACGTGGAGATGTTGTAAAGCTTGAAAAAACATTTAACCTTTAACAATTGACCTTTGACCGGTTCGATTAAGTTAAATGTCAATGGTCATATGTCAAATGTTGGCCCCCTATATTTTTTTCTTCTTAATTAGTGTAAAAAATACACCATATGTAAACTATCCATTGGGTATGTCATTGCGAGGAGTACAATCGATCGAAGATCCGCCATATCCGTCTTGGCGGAGGAGGCGGACAAAGCAATCTTTATTTTTTACTCTTTGTTCATGGGTAGGAAAGATTGCCACGCTCGGATGCACCTGCCTACCGGCAGGTAGGCTCGCTCGCAATGACAGATAAGTCGCAGGTTTTGCCAGGGAGCCTTTGGGCCACTGCTTGATGTCGCGTTGGGCAGCGGTATCCATGGGCTCCCCGGCAAGCCCTGCCTCAAAAGCAGAGCCTGAAGCAGTACCTTGTTTGGCATAAGGAGGAACTATGTTAGGTTTAGGATACTACCGTCCCCATTCGACGACGGATTTCGTCGCCAAGTTTGTGGAAGGGAAGCTGCGCAGCCAAGGCCAGGGTAAGCCGTTCTTTTACGGCCCCCGCACTTCCATTGCCCGCGTGCCCACCACCGAACAGGCCATTACGTTCCTGTTCCGTGAAGCGACGAGCGACAGCCAGCAGCTGGTTGTCCAGGGTACGTGCTACGTGAAGTTCGATCCCGCCCGGCTCATCCAGCGGTACGATTTCACCATCAACCCGGTGCGCGACGCGTACGTGGATGCCGATGTACTGGAACGGATCAAGAACGAGATTCGGTCCCAGCTGCAGCAGTATGTTCGCGAACAGGTTCAGGACAAGGAGTTGGAAGAGCATATGGCCAATACCGCCGTGCTTGACCAGTCCATCAGCTCCTCGGCAACAGCCGGCAAAGAAAAGTTTGCCGCGCTCGGCGCGCTCGACCTTCGGCTGTTCGTCAGCGGTATCGAGCCGGGTAACAAAGACCTGCAAAAGGCTTTGGAAGCCAAAAAGCGCGAAGATCTGCTGTCGCAGGCTGACCGCGCCCAGGCCGATCGCCACAAGGCTGCCGCTGAGAACCAGCGGGAGCTGCGCGAGTACGAATCGGAGACCGAGCTGATCATGGAGAAAAAGCGCGAAGAGCTGATCGCCGTGCAGAACGGCAACTTGGTCAAGGAAGCTGAAGCGCAGGCCGAAGCATCGTCCAAAAAACTGGGACCCTACGTGAACCTCGAGCCTTCGCTCGTATTTGCCCTGGCGCTCCAGGAACTCGCCCGCGAAGGCCATGTCGGCCAGCTCAACATCAGTCCCGATCTGCTGACCGCGCTGCAGCACGCCACTAATGGCAGTGTGCGGTCATAAGGAGCAATCCATATGTTCGAACGTATCGTTGTCGTGACGAAGAAGACGCCGCTCGAGGAACTCCTCGAGCGGCACTACAGCAGGGAACAGGCTGCGTTCTTTCTGAAAAGCCGCGGCAACGACATTGCGGCATATGAGGCAGTGCATGCCCGGTACCAATCATCACTCCAGTACCTGCTCTCCGCGCTACCTGAAACCGTTCCAAACCACCGCATCGAACGCGGTTCAGTCGCCAGTTTTTTATTCCGGGCGACAGATCTCATTATCGCGATCGGACCGGACGGGCTGGTGGCTAATGTCGCCAAGTATGCGGCTGGTCAGCCTATTCTTGCGGTGAATCCCGACCCGGCCAACATTGACGGCGTCCTGGTAAGGTTCCAAGTTCAGGAGGTTATCCGGATATTGCCCGAAATTTTGCGCGAGAAATATTCCGTCGATGAATTGACGCTCGCGGAAGCGACTACCAATGACGGCCAGCGCCTGCTGGCCGTCAATGACTTCCTGGTGGGCCGCCGTGACCAGATCTCGGCCCGTTACACTATTGAATTCGCCGGTTGCCGCGAGCGGCAGTCCAGCAGTGGCATTTTGGTCTCGACCGGGGTTGGTTCCAGCGGTTGGCTGTCCTCCGTGGCCGGCCAGATAGAACGGCTTTCCGGTTGCCGGCCTGTCATAGCAGGGGAGAATATCCCGTTTTCTTGGCAGGCTAAACATCTGGTATTCGTGGTCCGCGAACCATTCGCCTCACGCTCCACCGGGACCGGGATTGTCTGTGAGAAGATTACCGGGTCCCTACCGCTGACCGTCTATTCCGAAATGCCGGAAGGTGGCGTCGTCTTTTCCGACGGCGTTCCGGAAGATGCGTTGGAATTCAACTCGGGAAGTGTCCTAACTATTAGCCTTGCATCCCAGCGAGCTCGGCTCATTGCCATATAATCAAATACTGCGGCAGTATTACATACTGCCGCAGTTCCGCTTTAAATCCTGTTGTAAAGAAAAGAACGCCGAGAATTATTCCCGGCGCTCGAGCTGCACTCTGCTTTTATTCGATCCAGACGATGATCCCTTCCTTGGGATCCATCTCGTAATCCGACGGTTCCCGTCCCATAACGTTCCGAAACAACTCAAGGAATAACGGTTTGAACGCCGTGCTCAGTGTTGGCCTTGATTCCCGCATGAAGCTTTCGCTGTTTCTGAATCTGCCCCACAGTCTAATAGCGCTCAGGATATCGAACTCCTTTCCTTTGAAAAAGCTTTTGTCATCGGGGAAAATTGGCCCGAGGAATTTGTGGTGGACGCGGCATGCCAGACCTTTCCAGATGTCAAATTTACCTTCGTTTATGACGAGAATGCAATCTTCGCCTTCACACTTGCACTTTTTCAAATCGGAATTTCCGTGACTGAGAGGGACTTCTTCGGCGGTCTCGTAGAGGGTGGCGAGCATTAATTCGCTCGTCCCGTAGTACCGGCCGTAGAGTCGGAAACCGTCTTTGAAGACAACCTCGGTTGGATAGTGTGCCATATTTTCCTCCTGAAATCGTAATGAAAATGTTGACCACATACTATACATTAATATGTTAATTTTGTCAAATGTTTCAACGTTTTTATAATAATTAATCTCTTGACAATAAGTGGTTTGTTATGTATACTCCTAGGTCAACAAAAATTGAGAAAAGCAAGAGGCCAGGGACTTGGAGTCACAACGCGACCACTCTAAGTCTCTTGCCTTATGCCCAAAAAGCTTTAAGACAAGAACGAACCTTAAAAATTTGCTCTCACTCGATTTACGCAGTTAGTTTAGAATCAGGAGGTAACGGATGCCCCAGCAATACCAGGAGTTTGAAATAGCCGGTGGCAGCATTGTGGGAACGGACCATGTCGGACCGCCCCAGCTGCTGCTCGGTAAGAATAACCAGGATGCGTACGCCATCGTAGACCAGCCGACCTATAAGATCGGTATCGTGTGCGACGGCTGCGGATCTGGATCCCATAGCGAAGCTGGCTCCCAGTTAGGCGCCATCCAAATTGCGACCGCTCTCGACAATTGCCTGGTCCGGCAAGGCTTCGGTTCCCTAAGCTTTGAACAAGCTGAAGGTTCCGTCGCCATGATGCTGGAACGGGTGCGTCAGGACGTTCTCGCACATTTGCGCATACAAGCGCTGACCATGGGGAGCAGCCTGTCTAAGACTGTGAACGAATATTTTCTGTTCACGGCCGTAGGCGCGGTTTTGACCCAAGGTTGGACGGCGATTTTCACTCACGGCGACGGAGTGTTCCGCCTCAACGGAGAGGAAGTGTTCATTCCTCCCGAGGAGGGGAACCAGCCGCTGTACATGGCCTACGCCCTCACCGGATCTTCATTGACGGATACCAGGCCGGAACTGCTTCAGTTCCGCATTCACCGTTTGATCAAGACCTGGAACGTCAACGACATTGTCATCGGTTCCGACGGTGCGGCAGACTTCGCCTCGATCGCCAACAAAATCGTTCCCGGCAAACAGGAGCCGGCAGGAGACCTGTCCCAGTTTTTAGCGGACAAGTACTTTGCCATTCCTGATGCCATCCGCAGAAGACTCGCCATGATCAATACCCGCAGAACTCGCATGAATAGCGAGCGAAACGGACTATCGATCGAGAATGGCCTTCTGCCGGACGATACGACTGTTGTCGCTATCCGGCGCAAGCCGGCCCAGGAGGGCTGAGATGTACGTCTATATCAACGGCAAGCGCCTCAATCTCGATCCGACGAAGTCGATCGGCAAAGGCGGCGAAGCTGACGTGTATGACATCGGCTCCGGGCTGGCAGGCAAGATCTTCAAGACTCCGGACCATCCGGATTTTGAGAACCAGCCGGTCGAACAGCATGCCGCAAAGATGCGCCTGGAAGAACATCAGCGAAAACTGCCGGCTTTCCCCAAAGGACTGCCGGAAACCGTGATCACGCCGCAGGACCTGCTCAAAAACCAGGCCGGCGACCGCATTCATGGTTACACCATGAAGTTCATTCGGGGCGCTGAACTCTTGCTCCGTTATTCGCAGCAGGATTTCCGCCAGGCCGGCGTTTCGAGCAATGAGGTAGTAGAAGTCTTTCGAAATCTGCACACAACCGTCGACGGCATTCATAAAGCCAAGGCGGTGATCGGCGATTTCAACGACCTTAACTGCCTGGTGCTCAACAAGCAGGTTTACATTATCGATGCCGACAGTTTTGCGTTCGAGCAGTTCCCGTGCCGGGTGTTTACCCAGCGCTTTGTCGACCCGACCCTTTGCGATCCGAACGCGAACGCTCCGCTGCTGATGCAGCCGCACAACGACAATTCCGATTGGTACGCTTTTAGCGTAATGCTCATGCAGTCGCTTCTGTTTGTCGATCCGTATGGCGGTATGTACCGTCCGAAGGATCCATCCAAACGAATTCCGCATGACAAGCGGCCGCTGCTGCGCGTAACCGTATTCGATCCGGAAGTGAGGTATCCGAAGCCGGCCATCCCGTATGGCAGGCTGCCGGACGACCTTCTTCAGTACTATCATAAGCTGCTCAAGGAAGATGCGCGCGGAACTTTTCCGTTCAAGCTGCTCCAGCAGCTCCGGTGGACCGTCTGTACCCAGTGCGGCACCGAGCATGCGCGAGGCGCTTGTCCGGAGTGCAAGTTCGCGGCCCCCGGGGCGGTGAAAGAGGTGACTCAGGTGCACGGCCAGGTTATTATCAGCAGAATTTTTACCACGCCGGGCACTATTCTGTACTCTACCGTGCAGAAAGGGAAGCTTTTGTGGTTATACCATGAGAGCGACCAGTTCAAGCGGGAAGGTAATGTTGCCGTGCTGCCCGGGGAACTGGACCGCAACCTGCGGTTTAGGATCCAGGGGCAGTCGACATTGCTCGGCAAAGGCAACACGATGGTCACTCTGACCCCGGACAAGCCTCCTTCACGGACCATGATCGAAAGCGTGGGAACGCTCCCGGTCTTTGACGCCAATAGCCAATTCAGTTATTGGATAGAGAACGGCCGGCTCATGCGGAGCGGTGAGTATGCTTCCGAGTATCTCGGCGATGTTCTTTCCGGCCAGACCCTGTTCTGGGCCGGGGAGCGTGTCGGTTTCGGTTTTTACCGCGCCGGCAACCTCTGCGTGTTCTTTGTGTTCGACGCCAAGAATCCGGGCATTAATGACCGGGTCAAGCTGCCGGTCCCGAAAGGCCAGCTGGTCGATGCGTATTGTCTGTTCTCAAGCGGGAGAATTTGGTTTTTCCTCTCTACGCGCGAAGCCGGCAAAACCATTAACCAGTGCATGGTCCTGAAGGAGAACGGCGAGCTGGAGGCGAGCGCCTCTCAGGAAGAAGGCTCAAATGGCTGGTTGTCTACATTGCGCGGCAAGTGTGCAACCGGCAATCTGCTATTTGCCCCCACGGACGAAGGAATCGTGCGCGTGGAACCGAAAGGCGGCAGCCTGGAAGTTACGAGCCGGTTCCCTGATACGGAACCGTTTGTGAATTCCGGCAGCCAGATGCATGTTGGCGCTGATGGATTGTATATCGTCGGCTCCAAAGAGATCGTTCGCCTGCAACTCAAGAAGTAGCGGGTTGCGGCAGAATTCCTTCTGTACTATTTTAGCGGCCTTGGCAACAGCCGGGTCGTAAGCAATTGCGTAAATCCATTCAAACAAAAAAAAGGAGAGAAGTTATGACGACTTCCACGAAGTCTAATGTTATTGCGATCAATGAGTTTCCGCCGCATTACAACCCGGCGAACTCCCGCAAAGCCGACTACCAGGCGAACCCGACTCAACTGCAGAAGGCGGCTGAGGACTGGAAGAAGCGGTTCGGCCTGAAGCCGGTGGCCAGCGACCAGAACCAGATCGTCGTGCTCGATATCGATGACCAGGGTGATTTCGACTTTCCGTCGGGCTCCTTGTTCGTCGCCGGGCGCAGCGGTACTGGTGCAATGGATGCCATGCGTCGCCGCGTCGAATTCGGCTATCGCTACATGGCAAACATCTCGGAATGGATCGACACGATGGACAGCCATCTGCCATACCAGGTGTTCTACGGCAGTGCCCATATGACGCGCGACGGCGAGCTGGTTCAGCCCAATACCATGATCTCGGCTGACGAATACAAGGGTGGCGTGTACCGGCCCAATCCGGCCATGGCTGCCCAGATCGGTGCAGACACGAATTGGCTCCACCGTCAGTGGATCCATTACTGCGAGCGGCTCGAAGAAAGCGGCAAGTATAAGCTCTTCATTTGGCCGTACCACTGCATGATCGGTTCACCCGGCCATCGCCTGGCAGGCCTGACCGAAGAGTTCCGCCTGTTCCATTCGTTCGCCCGCGGCGCTGCCAATAATCCCGAGATCAAGGGCGGCAACCCGCTAACCGAACATTACAGCATTTTCGCTCCCGAAGTGACCACGACGTGGGACGGCAAAACCATCCCCGGCGCGCAAAAGAACACCCGGCTCATTAACCGGCTGCTCCGCGCGCACCGTGTGTTCATCATCGGCGAGGCGGCGAGCCACTGCGTGCGCACGAGCATCGCCGACCTGCTGACCGAGATCAAAGCGGTCGATATCAAGCTGGCCCAGAAAGTGGTCATCTTGCGCGACTGCACTGCTGCAGTGGTTATCCCGAACGTGGTTGACTTCACTGACGAGGCCGAGAAGGCGCTGCAGGAGTTCCAGGATGCCGGCATGAACGTGGTCAGCTCCACGGACTATGGCCGCATTGAGGAATTGATGGCGGCGTAACAGCCGATCAAGATTTCAGAACCGACCGAAAACCAGACCGTACAGGAGATTGAAAATGAACTACTCAACCCCAGACGTTTCGTCGTTGTTCCAGACTGCCCACGAAGAGGGCGATATTTCCGCAGCTTCCCTAAACGTGCTGAACATCGCTGACGTCGGCGCCGCCATTCAAGGCGCGCTCGGCGTGAACGTGAGCGTGGTTCAAGCGGGAGAGACCATGCTGGTGACCGTTGTTCCTGACGATTCCGGTTCCATCCGATTCGTCAGCGGCAATGCACAGGCTGTTCGCGAAGGCCACAACGGCGTCATTGCCGCGCTGAAAGGCTCAAAGCAGACTTCCAACATCCTGGCCCAGTGCCGGTATCTGAACGGGACCGTGCTGTACCCGTTCGTGCCGTTGGACCAGGCAGTGCTGATGACTGCCCAGAACTACAATCCCAACCTCGGGACCCCGCTCTACGACCAGGCGGTGCTCGTGCTCGGCACGGTTATCGCCAAGTGCCAGGAGTTTATCGACAACGGCCAAGTCCCGCGCAGCGCCACGCTGTTTGTCACCGACGGCAAGGACGAGCATTCGCCCGTTTACGCCGGCGGTAAAGGGACTACGCCCGACCAGGTCCGCACGCTCGTGACCGACTTGCTTCGGCAGGAACGCCACATCGTCGCTGCCATGGGAATTTCCGACGGCTACACGGACTTCTATCAGGTCTTCAGCGGTTGGAACCAGAAGGAAGTCCTGGCAGCCAAGGCGAAGAATGAGCTGGATGACATGGAGCCGAAAGGCGGCATGGGCATCTGGCCGAAGTGGGTTTTGACCCCGGGGAATACCCCGAGCGAGATCCGCCGCGCGTTCCAAGTGTTTTCCCAGAGCGCAGTGAGAGCGAGCCAGGCTGCCGGCACCAACTTTTCGAAGGTGGCGATGGGCGGTCTCGGCGGTTTCGGCGAATAAGTCTATCGCTTCAAGGAGGATTGGGCGGGTACTAACCCGCCCGTATAAACTCGTTTCAACGTATAGGGGCATCCGCAAGGGTGCCCCTTTCTCACACATTCAATTTTCAAATAATTCGTATAGAGGCGTTTTGCGAACAACAGTACGCGTTGGCAAAACACTTTTATCTGAGTTTACTAAAGGAGGCGTATGGAACCGTTTGGAGTATTTGTCGGGCGTTTTTGCCCCCTGCATGCGGGCCATGAGATTGTGATTCAAAAGCTCATCGAGCAGTACGGGGTCGACAACTCGCTCGTAGTCATCGGCAGCTCGAACCACCCGCTCACGATCAAGTATTTCTTTACGTATGCCGAGCGGCGAAGTTTCATTAAGGCAGTATTCCCGAACGTTCGTCTGGTCGGCCTGCCGGATTATCCCACCGATGCCGAGTGGATGGATGCGCTGGACGATCTCATTATCCTCGCAGGGAGCGACCCTAAAACAGTCGAATTCTTCGGCGGATGCCGTGAAGAGGTGGAGTTTTTCACCGAAGCGAAGCGGAAGGTGAAAATATACAACCGTTTCGATGGCACCACCATAGATGTTTCGGCCACCAAAGTGCGCGACACGCTCATTGAGCGGCGCCCGCTTGACGGCATGGTCAATCCTGTCATACAGGCAGACATCACGCGCATCTTCGAGGTTAAGTGGGAGATGTTCAAGCGGCAGTAGTGTGCGGTTTTGAAGAGTTCAGGAGGAATCATGACATTCAATTTCTATAACGTGCAGGATGTCGAGTACATTAGGAAGGCTTTTGCAGGAAAGACCATTGGTCTGACCTCGGGCGCCTTTGATATGTACCACGTCTTGCACGACGACTATCTCCAGCGCTGCAGAAGGCACTGTGGACACGACGGCGTACTCATAGTCGGCGTGGATTCCAATGACCTGCTGAGCGAGCGCAAAGGTCCCAAGCGGCCCATAATTCCCGAAACGGACCGTTTGCAGCTGGTCTCCGGCCGCAACGGCGTGGACGCGGCATTCGTGCTCGGCACCGTGGAAGACTTCGGACTGGCGGCGAAAATTCTGGGTGTGAAGTACATCTTCAAAAACCAGGACTACAAGCCCGAAGAGGTCCTTGGGGCGGATGTTCCAGGAGTGAAGCTGGTGATTATTCAAGACTGCACCAGATTAAGCTCGACTACGGAAACCATTGACCGGATCATCCGCATCCACACCGAAGTTGTCACGGGAGAGAAGGAACCGGCGGTATGAGCGCGGAACTGGTTCTGCTCGTCGGCATGCTCATCGAGCTCTTGCGCAAGCAGGGGCTCTACATTACGACCGTAGAGTCCTGCACCGGCGGCGGGTTGGCTAATGCCATTACCAATGTCTCCGGCTCGAGCGGTATCTTCAAGGGTGGCTTCGTGACGTATTCCAACGAGCAGAAAATTGCTCTTGGAGTACCAAAAGAAGTCATCGAGAAGTACACTGTCTATTCGCTGCAAACGGCTGAGGCTCTGGCCAAGGCTGGCATGAAAGCGGCGGTCAAGGCCGATATAGCGGTCGGTATTACCGGCAGCATTACCCGGGTGGATCCGAATAATCCGAATTCCCGCCCGGGCGAGATCTACATTGCCGTGCTGTACCGCGATAAAGCGCTGAGCAGGAAGTTTGTGTTCAGCGAAGCGGCCGAGCGCTGGCAAGTGAAAGAGCAGGCCGAAATCAAGGCTTTGCAGATGGTGCTCGAGGTGGTTGGCCCTCAGCCGCCGCCCGGGCAGGAGAAGGTCCGGTAGGGAGGGAACATGGATAAGACGTTCTTTGACGATAAAATGTTCGTCTACCTTTTGCTGTTCTCAGCGGGTAAGGATGAAAAAGAAGTTGTGGTCTACCGCCGCCAGGACAAGCAGTTTGATTTCCCGTTCGGTGTCATTGCTACAACCGACGTAGGAACGGACTTTGCCGATGTGAACAGAAAAGCCAACGGTTTGTTCGGTATCAATTTGGCCAATGACCGTTGGCGCGTTGTTGTGGCAGATAACACGCCCGAAGTTTTTTACGGCAAAGGACGCGGAGTGGTCTGTGTGGAACTGATGCCGGAAGAGCGGAGTGCCGTGGAGAAGGCTGCAGCAAATACGCCGGCAGGCTTTGTTCCGCTGTCAAAAGCGTTGGCTTCGGCACACACAACAGAAATGAGTGAATTGTTGGCCAAGGCCAGCACGGCGGCACTTGCCTGAAGGAGGAATAAGTGAGCTAGTAAGCGAGCCTCGCGAATTTCGCGGGGCTTTTTATTATGCATAAGCAGGGCTTACATGGTATAATAAAGCATCAAAATGCATGCCTGAAAACGAATTTCGCTTCCACCCGGAAGGCCAAAAAGAAACAAAAATTTCACCGGAAACAGTGGCGCAGCTTCGCGATAGTCTCGGGGATCGCCTGGGTGTTTCGGGTTCTTTCGATGTCCGGTTCCAGATTCCTGATTCCGAACTGGAGCGGTCCGCTGAAACCGTTGCCGAAAATATCCGACTGCTTTCTTATTTGAACGGCCATGCTGGCAGCCGGTTGCGCAATATCATATTCCGCGCCAAGAGCGAAGTGGGCCAGTATATGGCCGCGTTGTTTCAATGGTCAACTGCCATGGCCGAACGGCATGAATCAATTACCTTGGATCACCTGCATCATGCGCCTTTGCCGTTGTTAGCAGATGCGAAATCGCCGGAAGATTTGTATGAGCGCCTTATGCTGGCCGAGCGCCGGCCTGAACTGCAGTCGGACCAGTATCAGACTGAGCTTGCCGCAACTGCAGGCGCTGCTGCTGGTGTTTCCGGCGCATCTCCAGAGTGGGGTGCACTAACCGAACAGATTCTCAATAGCGATGATTTTTCCAAAGTGGAACGGCTGATCAGACGAATTGGATTTGTTCCCGCAGCTCTGTATCGGCATAAGCAGTTTGAAAAAGTTTTGCCCCACCGAATGGTGGGGATGATTAACGATCTTCGCAATTTGGAGTCGGGTCCGTTGGAAGAGCAGGCGAGAACGGAACGGGCAAAAGCCATTAATTATTTATTTTCCTCCGGCAAAGCAGTAAAATTGCGAACAAAGAGTGACCAGGTAACCGTTGATGCCAATGGGATTTTTGTTCAGCTACCTGGCCTGTACACCCACGTACCGTTCGGTCTGGCAAGTATGGAAATGATCAATGCGCTGCGGCGCGACAAATGGCTGAATCCTGAGCAGGTCCAGGAAGTCCTGCTTAGGCACCAGGAAGCCAATTCGGAGCGTTCCCGCATGGAGCAGGCGCAGGAGCAGCAACTGCAGGGGTTCGCCAAAACCATGGGTTTGGAGTACGAAAACCGGGAAACGTTTCTTATGCGCATAGCGCATCAGGCGATGGAGAATCCGGAGAAAATAGGCAAGACCGTTTTAGAAAAAAGCGCGGTGCTGCCAGACCTGCTGCTTGAGCACTTGTTGTGTCATTCCGGCCAGGAGGGGGTGTATGCGGCCTTGCGCATGGGGGAATCCGTAAGCGCAGAACTTGCTGGCCAGCCTATGACCAGAAAAACTGGATTGTTGCGCACGTATGATATTTTGAATGAGAAGAAAGAAGCGTACGAAGCCAGGTACCGCTTACTGAACCAGCCTGCGTATTATAACGTCACGAAAACCGCGCGAACGTTGTTGCGGAAACCGGTTGTCAGCGATCCTGCCCACGAATTTGTAGTGCTCAGAGGCGACTATGCAAAGAAGGATGGAAATCAGCATTCATTTTTGGAAGCGGTCAGCCATGGCAAGACAGCACGCGTGCTGCTAGATGTAGGCAAGGGGCTCGAGCGGACGCATCGGGCGCATTTCGACGAACTTCCGCTGTTTGACCGCGAGTGGTATGAATGGGCCGAGGATGCTCTCCGTACATTCGATTATTTTTGCACGAACTTGCTCAATGCTGAGAAACTACTGCACCAGCAATCGGAGCGCAAGAATTGGCGGCAACTCTTTTTACGGTATGCTGACTCATTGTATTTGTTTTGTGTCAGTAATGCGATAAGGCAGTATGGTGAGTTTCAGGGTAAATACGATTTGATTTCTGAACATCCCGAAAATTTTACCGCAGATCAAGCCCGGGAATTATTGAATACATTCAAAGATGTAGAGGGCCGCTATAGCCGGGGCTTCTATAATGATCTGGTCGAGAAACCGGACCGGTTTGAACGGCGCTACCGTAAAACTTATTCGTTCGATATGGGCATTTCACAAACCTATCTCGGGACAGAAGGGTTGATGTACGGGCTCGGCTCACTGACTTACAATCCCGAGTTAAAGAAGAGCGGGGTGAATGTTCGTTATGTCCACATTCCCGGCAGTTATTATGACGAAGGTTATATTCCGTACCACTGGGAAGCCCGGGCGCTTGATACCTTGCGGATAGACCGCAAACGACCGCTCATTAATTTTATCGGTGGCTTCAGGACTTATCTGAATCAGAAGGAGTACGATGAACAGAGAGACCCCCAGGCCGTTGTGGTAAAGGCGGTTATTGAGGCGGCACATAAGCAGAAAGCGAACGTGGCTGTGCCTGAGCTGGTTCCCCGCACAGGAGTGAGTATTGGCTGGCAACATTACCATTACCAGCTTCGAACTAAAGGCCTGCGTTTTGCGGACAAGGCCCATGTGTTTGCCGTTTCTTCTTCATATTCGATGGAATCTCCCGAGGGAAAGGACCGGCCGAGTTATCGCTTTATGGAGGGCGCCCGCAAAGCGGATTTGGATTGCTCTGCCCCGTTCGATACCTTGAATATTTCCGAAGACAGGAAGTGGTCAGACGTCATGCGGGAAGGCACTCAAGACCTTGCCCAATCACCTGAATTGCGGCAAATTGCCATACGCCAAGCATTATATTTCCGCATGAGCAAGGACCAGCCGCGGGTTGAGGTAGCGGTGAATGGCACGTTCTATACTATTGCCGAAGCGCTGCAGTCACTCAGGTATAATTTTGAGATATTTCTGGTTAAGGATACCGGCGGCGCGGCCGAGGCTGCGGCAATATTGCTGGAGCATTATGATGAACTGGACGTGGATGGTGAACCGGAACAGGTATACGAATCTTTACGATCGTGTTTGGATAAGTACGGAGATGCGGCGCGGCTTAAGGAATTTTTTGAACAGGATTTCGGAATAGCGTTCGATGCAAAGCCGGAACGGTATTTCGTCCAGAACAAGTTTACCGTACTGCGGGATTTTCTTATCAGGTTCCTTCGCAAGGCTCGCGAGCATCCGGAACTCATTAAGATCACGAGCCAGAATGAGCTGGAAGGGGATTTGGAACAGTTCATTTCCTCCTCTCGTGCTCCAAAGGAAGACTAAATTCCGTTGGTTGTCATTGCGAGGCGCAGGTCCGCCAGCTGGCGGATTGACTGCGCCGTGGCAATCTTAACTTGCGAAGATTGCTTCGTCTGAGAAATTTATTACTGAAAATTTCTCAGACTCGCAATGACAGAAAATAATAATGCAAAAGAATAAGTTAATAATCTATGCCCGAACATTATCCCGGATTTGAACAACCTGAATCTCCCCAAGGAGATAAAGACAAGTTGCTGGAGTCGCTCAGTTCGCACCTGAGCGATGTCTTTGCTGATCGCTTGCGCCAAAGTGCGGGAGATGTTGGTGCGGATGCTGTGCAGGATCTTCGGCTTTCGGCGCAGGAGTTTACCGCAGAGCAGCTGGAACTTCTCACGCAGAACTTGCATCTCTTGAGGTTGTTAAGCGGACACCGCGGTTCTGCGCTTCGCAAGCTGGCGCAGCGGGCAAGCAGCCCGGCTGCCCGATATGTCAGCGATCTATACCAGTGGTCGGTACACGCATCAACCCGCCGCGGTAGTCTGCGCGACTCGCCATTGTTCTCATCAGTACCATCGCTACTCAAAGTGGACGGGCTTAGTGCCGAACAGGCATATGAACGGTTGAAGTTTGCCGAACTGCATCCCCATGCTACTACCGCCATATTCGAACGGCAAATGGCCGAGGTTGCGGCACAATCATTAGAGTTGCCTGAAGCAGATGCAAAATGGACCGATATGGTCGAACCGTTGTTTACCGGACCAGAAGCCTCGCGGAACGTGGAAGCAATGCTGCTTCATGTGGGATTTATCCCGTCCGAAGTTTACACGAAGCGCAAGTTCATGAGCCTGCAGCGGGAGGATGTTGAGCGTCTGCTGGCCACTTTGCGCGAATTGGAGAATACGGATTTAAAAGAGGAAGCAAGGCTTGAGCGCACCAAGGCAATTAAGTACCTGTTCCTTTCCGGTAAAGCTTTGGAATTCAAAGGCGGGAAATCCGCAGGTGCGGTCACACTCGATTCCAACGGCATATTTATCAACCTGCCCGGTATTCATTCGCATGTGCCGTATGGTTTGCTTGACCGGGATTTTACCGAGAGCCTTGTGCGTGATGGCTGGCTTACGTCGGGACAGAGGCTTGAAGTTCGCTCCCAAAGCATGAAAGCCAATTCTGACTTTACCGAAAAATCCCGCATCGACGAGCAGCAGTTGGAAAGCTTAGCCAAAGCTTTCGGTATCGAGGCGGGCGAAGGCCGTACGCGCCTCCAGCGGATATGCGAAATGGTGTTAAAAAATCCTGATGAGTTTAGTAAGAAGGTTTTTGAACGGAAGTTGGTCATGCCGGACGCGCTGGTCCAGGAACTGCTCCGCCGCCACGGTTTTGATGGCGCGTATGCGGCTTTCCGTTTTGGTGAGGCAATCGCTGCTAATATTACGGGTGAAAATTTGCAGCGCAAAACCAAGTTGTTGTCCTCATATGACATTTTACATGAGAAAGACAAGGCGTATGAGGCGCGTTCTCGCGTGTTGAACGACCCCGGATATTACAATGCGGTCAAGGTCGCGCGCCTGTTTTTGGAACGCCCGCTACCGCCGGATGCCCGTGAGGAATTCGCCGTACTGCGCGGCGATTATAAAAAAGCGCGCACGGGGGACCAGCATGCCTTTGTCGAAGTTTTATACCGGGGTAATTTGGCCAGGATCCTCGTAAACCTCGATAAGCATTTGGAAACACCCCAGCGCACAGGGCTCGAGCTTATCCCGCGATTCAGCCGCGAGCAGTACGAGCGGGTGGAAGATGCGCTGCGCACGTTCCATTATTTCTCCTCGACACTGGAGCAGACGCGCAAAGTCTTGGACACTCAGCCAGCCAATTGGCGGAAGCGGTTCAGTGATTATGCGGAAACGCTTGAGCATTTTATTTTAAGCAATGTTACGGAATTTTACAGCGAGTCGGGGATAGTGGATCTGGAACTCAGGACGAACCGGGAGAGTTTTGGCGCAGACAGTGCCCGGCAGCTGGTGGCTATCTGTGACAGAGCCAAAGAGGTGTATTCGCGCTATCTGTATGCGCACGTGCAGGCAGTAGCCGAAGATGGTGAACGGGAATTTCCCGAGATTACCAAATCCGAACTGATATTGGATGAAGCATATTTAGCTGGTGCGAAGGAATCGTGCGTGCCGTACGGTTATAACGAAGACCTGTGCCGTTCCGGCATGAACGTCCGTGTTGTCCAATTGGACTTTCCCATTTCGAATCCTAGCGAGACCATCCCATACCATGTTGAAGAAGCGGCTGTGGATGCTTTGGGGCTGGATCGCAACCGGCCGCTCATCAACGTCATTGGCGGGGCCAAAAAGCTTGGCCAGGAGACTTCCCTGCAGAAATTTGGTGAAGCGGTTGAGAAGGTGGCACATACATTCAAAGCCAACGTCGGCGTGCCGGGAACCCAGTCCGGTATTGGCGTGGTGTTTGGGAATATCAACCGAAGATATAAGGATGAATTCGGACACTTGCCCCGGCAGGAACAAGCTCATTTTTTTGCCATTAGCCCTGGCAAGAATTGCTATTTTGAAGGCAATGAGTTCGCCAAACACAATGAGGGTGAGGAGCGGTATGAGGAGGTGTATGCGGTAACTCCGGTGGACAGCATTGTTACCCCGCAGATGGCCGGTTGGAAATCGATCGGCGTGTATTACCGGAATTCACCATACTTGAACCACATTGCCATCATGGAAGCGCTGTATGCGCGAATGAGCAAGGACCAGCCGCGTGTGATGGTCGTCGGCAACGGAGGCTTCTATTCCATATGCGAAATCAACGAATCTTTAAAGAACGGGTTCGGTATGATTTTGATAAAGGATACGGGACGCTTCGCAGAAGTGGCCGCACTGCTTATGGAAGATATCGATTCCATTAACGAACATGCCGGTCCGGAAGATTTTTACCGCCAGATTTCGGAAATCGTTTCATCTCGTCTCGATGTTCAAACTGCCGGTGAATTTTTAAAAAAGGATTTCGGCACTACATTTATAACTGCGGATGACCATCAGGTCATTTACCGTGAGTATTTTGTCAACTTTATTAAGCTCGCTAAGCAGTACCGCAACCGCATCATGACCACATCGTTTGATAATCTGGATAAGGATTTGAAAGAGTATTTGGCGAGGAATGGGAGAACGTAGTGTGTTTTGCGAACCAGCCTGTCGGCAGGCAGGTGTGTCCGAGGGGTCTCTTGTTATGGTGAAGATTGCTTTGTCGTTCGGATGCACTCTCTCCTCGCAATGACATACTCAATGGCTGTCATTGCGAGCGAATGCAGCTGAGCGAAGCAATCTTCCCTCAAAGTTAGGAAATGTATACCTAAGCAATACTATGTCTACATTCTGACTAACTTCACCCATACCGTACTGTATACAGGCGTTACGAACAATCTAATCAAACGTACCTGGCAGCATAAGAACCATGTCGTGAAAGGGTTTACAGAAAAGTACCATGTTACTATTTTGGTATATTACGAAGCTACAGAGAGCATTGAAAGCGCGATTGCCCGGGAAAAACAAATCAAAGCCGGTTCTCGGCAAAAGAAGATTGATTTGATCAATTCTATGAATCCTGAGTGGGAAGATTTGTATGAGAAGTTGATTAAATAAGTATTACCAGGAAAGATTGCTTCGTCACTCAGTTGCATTCGTTTCTCGCAATGACAAGCAGTATACTGTCATTGCGAGCTTCGGGGCTTTGGCCGATGCGCGGCAATCTTTAACTTGGGAAGATTGCTCCCGTCTTCGCCAAGGCTATGGCGGGCGAGTCGTCGAAAAGATAAGGCCCTTTTCTCCCTGCCTCGCCGGCAGGCAGGCTCGCAATGACACATGTTTTGTCGTCATTGCGAGCCCGAATGCATCTGAGGGCGTGGCAATCCTTCCAAATGAGAAATGAAGATTTTCGCGGCATGATAAAGCCCTATACTTCGTAATGATATTTAGACATGATAAAACCCGACCGCCGTAGCGATCGGGTTTTTGGTGCCGTCCCTAAGGACGGCGGCGAAGGGTGTGGGCGTAGACCGCAGTCTACACTTAACCCATTCGTTCGGATTCCCCATACAGAGCTAGCTGCACAGAGTTTCCTTTGTTCGCCACCGTCCTTAGACGGTCGCGAACTAGCTATTGAAACTGTTTTCGAGGTCGGCAAGCAGGTACGTGAGCACCGGCTTTACCACATACTCATCGATCGCGGCGGTGTTTGCCGCCAGATCGAAGTAGTACGTGAAGTCACCGGACGTCTCCCAGGAACCATCCTGGCAAGCCCGCCCGAGCCACGAACAGCGGTTGGCCATGGCCATCCGCACCGCGATCTCCGTCGGACCGGTGCCGTTGAGGATGCCGCGGATTGCTTCGCAGGCTTCCTCGACCGTGGTCTCGGGGCCACAGATGAAGCTGAGGAACGAGTCGACGACAGCGGACGCGGACACGAAGTTGTTGAGCAGGTGCTTTACGTCGTTCGCGACGTTCTCTTCGAACGTCTCGACGTACTCCTGATGCACAACGTCTTTGCCGGCCATCTTGTCGGGATTGGACGCCTTGATGGCGACCAAGTCCTTGCCGAACGCGGCGCCGATCACGGCGAGGCTGGCATCAGACAGCTGGCGAACGCGCAGACGGGTCAGCTTGGTGATCGTGACGGTCTTGCCGTCGGGGCCGGTCACTTCCGTGATGCCCTTCGCGATCAGGTCCTGAGGTCCGCCGACGAATGGGTTACTGGGATTGTTCAGGTCGTTGGTCTTGCCGGCCTTCCACCCGATTGCCCAGCACTGCTTCGCGTAGCGCACCGACAGGCTTCTCAGCGTCTGGCCGGCATTCTTAACGAATTCTCGTACGTTCATTTTATTCTCCAAATTGTGGGTTTTGTTTTTTACACGGTGGTTTTTGCACGGCGGTTAAAAAACACCGCCGCGCAGAGCGGACACAAAAGGTGTTACCAATCACGGTAACGGATAAAGATATCACAAGTAAGGGATTTTGTCAAGAGGGGCTGGAAAGGCCCGTTTCCCCGTTATATAATGGTATGAGGGCTAGCTTGACAAAAAGCCAAAAATACCCTATAATTTCAGGTCAATCCCAGCTAAGCCGGGTTGATCAAAACCAACAATTTCACAACTCGAAGCGCGACTCCGACGGCCATAAACCCGACCGGAGTTTTTGTTGTATCTGGTGAGGCTACAGGAGGGATCTCATGTCAACAACGGGGCCGCCCGGCCCTGAGGGAGAGTTTTTTCGCGAGGGTAATACATTCATTGCCCGTCGTCTCGGCTACCCCGACCTTCTCAATGAGGAGGGGGTAGAAGTTGAAAATCGGTGGGCTCCTGAAAGCGAATGGATCTACCGAAAGGTGTTCTCGAACAAAGAGTTTTACACGGCAGACCAGTACGAAAAGGCAATCAGGGACCATCTTGTGGGGACGTATGTTATCGTCCTTGGCATGAACGGCTACTCTGTTCTGAGCCCTGAAAAATGCCGGGCGTGGGGTGTGGCATATCGCGCATACGGGGCAGCCTGCAAGCGTATGATGGTTTCAACAGGCCGCGCTATGATGCAAGAGTTTGCAGGGGTGGATCCTCGCATAGTGCATGGGGCTTCCGATATGGAGGTCGACAGAGCTGCTATCGGGGCTGCCAAAATCCTCAAGCGCAACCAGTTGGGCTTCAGCTGTCCGAAGTTCGTTTTCTACGTCAAAGACGGCGACGGCGTGCCGGTGTTTGTGGCGAGAACTCAGGACGAGTACTCGCTGGCCTTCATCAGGTCATTGGATATCCTCATTGCGGCGAATGGCCGCATGCAGGCGTTCCAGCACGACATTGATGCGGCATTCAAATATTTGAAGCACGTTATTCCCGTCAATGTCTTAAAAACGCTCTCTACTACCGGCGGTCCTCCTGCAATCAATGAGAAAGGCGAGATCGAGGACGCGGTCGCGGCGTTCGAGCAGCGGGTACATCTGATTGCAACTCGGTACGGGTACGGTCGGAGCGACGCTTACAAAGAAATGCTCAATTACCTCAACGAGACAGTGGTCGGCATTAGCCGCAAGCTGCTCTCGCCGGAATTGGCATTCGGTGAGGAGGAGGAAGAAGAAAAGCAGCCCGAAGCCATTGTGCAAGAAGCAGCAGTGGTGACAACCGGGCAGCCTGTCGAATGACAAAGGGAGGCGGCACCTCTGTGTGTCGCCTCCACAATTTCAGAAAATTGGAAGGAAAGAATAGTAAAGAGTAAACAGTAACAAGTAATAAGTAAACGGGATCAGGATTTCGTTACTCCTTACTGCTTACTTGTTGCCCGTTTCCTGCCAGCTTTCTGCCCCTGACAGAGTCGGGGGTAAGACATAGGAGGAAAGTTATGCATAGACCAGTTGAGAGTTTTGTAGTAGGAGAGTTGGTCTACCGCGAACCTTCGGACGCGGAGTGGGCGGCGATCGATTATGATCCCGACAAGGTGAAAAAACTACGGGTCGAAGAGGTTCGGGATAATCCGAACGTCCGTTGCAGCTGCGGCGGGGTCGGCAGGTATCATGACGAGTTTCGTTGTGACTATTTCCGTCGTCACCCCCAGGAAGTTCGCCTGGAAGGTGAGACGGAGTTCGTAAACGGATACGATGTGCGCCGGGTCAATTGACCAGGCATCACAATCTCAAGGAGATATGAGAAAATGGATGCCCAAAAAATTCTCGCCTTTGGTTTTAAAGGAAAGCTTGGGTTCATCGGTACCTGGCCAGAAGTCGTAGCCAGAAACGCGGAACTCATTCAAACCCAGTCAGACTATCCGCTGCTAGCCCACATGAGCGAGACGCCGAACGATTTTCCACTCAAGTGCATTCCGGCCCCGGTTGAAGACCCGGGCTACGCAGCTCTCAGGATTTGGCTGAGTGCCGAATATGCTGCTTACGGAAAGTACGGAGACTTTGGTGACTTGCTGACCGTCCTCAGTGTCGGCGGCTGTTACGCACTCGTTTCGATAGCGCCTAAGGCGTACCATAAGCCGGGCGTGGCCACAGATGTGGTGCCGATCCTTATCGATTACCACAACCGCGCGTTTTTCATCGGCATCGTGCGCGGGCAGGAGCCGGGTAAGGGTAAGCCCGCACTCATTGGCGGCTTCAATAACATCGAAGGGTTCCGTTTCGAGTCTTCTCCGGCATGCATCGGGCACGAGGGTCGGGAAGAAGCCGGTTTGAAGTTTTCGTTCGATGGCTTGCCGCTGCGCGATTTCACGTCGCCGTTTCCGGATTCCTTCCGCGTCAATGTGGAAATATTCCGACAGACCCGTACTTACGAAGCTCACCGTGTCGGCATCTTCTACACTTCGTCAGAAGAAGAAAATCCGACGCTCGGGCAGAAACGGGTGCACTGTACGGCCGGGTACGTGTTGCCTATTCGGGTGGAAGGCGTGGTCATGAGGAGCACTATCCGCCGCGAACTGGTGCCTACGGACAAGGTAGAGAACAATAAAGTCTTCGTCCGCCCGGCTGTGGAAGTTGTTGATTTCGGCATTCAGCATCACAAGTTGGTGCATCATGCCGCGATCAGTAAGCTCATCGAATTACGCCTGGGTATCGAATGGGACGGCCCGGGGTACGATGATTGGTATCTCGAAGAGGAGGAGTCGTAGTTAGTCAGTGCGCGTGGTGTCTGCCGAGGTAGACACCACCTCTTTCTGAAGTGGTTAAGCACCAGATAGAAAGATTTAAAAATAAAAAAAAGAAAGATTGCACGGGTCACGAATCTTTTTATCTTTCTATTTTTCTATCTTTCTATTGTTTAACTCCTGCAGAAAGAGGACATAGGTTCTCTGGGAAGTGCAAATTGTTAGGAGGCTGTATGAATAATGAAGAAATGCTCGAGGTTGTACGGAACGTACTGTTAGCCGTACGCATCGGAGACGGCCTGGGTATGGCAGTGGAAACGATGACCCGGGAAGAAATACGTAAGGTTCTCGGCCGCGAAGGCGTGCGCGAGTATTTAGGTCCGGTGCAAAAACGGATTCATAACACCGCGAATTTCAAGGCCGGAAACTACACTGACGATTGGCAGCTCACTCATGCCAACGTCGGGTCATTCCTGCAATGTGACGGATACGATCCCCGAGTATTCGCACTCGATCACGTGGCGGAACTCGACAATAGCATAGCCGGCTGGGGCGGAACTACACGCGACGGTCTTAAGCAGATCAAGCAGTATTTCGAAACCAAGGGTCGCTTGGGCCGGCATTACCTGGTTCCGGCAGAGTGCGGACCCAACCGCGGCGCCGGCAACGGCGTAGCCATGCAGATCGCGCCGTTCGGCATGTGGTTTTATCTCCGCCAAAACGGCTTGTATCGCGAACCGCTGATGACCTCGGTGTTGAGCCTTGGTCAGATGACGCATAGTGATCCGGAAGCTTTAATAACCCCGTACCTGCTGGCTGCGGCAATTTCGTACCTCATGTGCCGTCCGGGCTCAGTGGCTGGGAAGGAAGATATCTACAAGTTTCTGACTTTCCTGACCGATGAAGCGCGCGCCGCCGAGACTCGGCTTCGGGTCTCCACCCAGGTCACGCACAAGCTGACCAACATCATCTGCGCGGTCAGTAGCGGCGAGTTGGACGAACCCTCGTGGCCCTTGTATCACCTAAAGACCGGTGTGCTGGCCATTCAGTCCGTGCTGTATTCCATCGCCAAGTTCCTCCAGAATCGCTTTGACTTCGAAAAAGGCGTAATGGAAGCAGTCAACGACGGCGGGGACACGGACAGCACGGCGTCCATGACCGGCGCGCTCATTGCGGCTAATGGCGCAAAAATTCCGGAATGGATGTTGCAATGGCCGAACCAGACGGAGGACGATTGTCCGTACATGGTTTCGCAGGCTGCGGAAACGTTCTTCTACTCGGCACTCGGGCAGCGTTAAAACAGAGCAGGGAACTACAGGGTTCCCTGCCACAATTACAGAAAATTGGAAGGAACAGAATAGTAAAGAGTAATTAGTAACAAGTAATTAGTTCACGGGATCGGAGTTTTTCGTTCTCTGCCTGGTTACTCCTTACTGTTTACTTGTTACTTGTTTCCTGCCAGCTTTCTGCCCCTGACAGAGTCGGGGGTAAGTTCACAAGGAGGATCGTTATGCAAACGTCTTTTGGTTTCCTTATGGGCACTGCCGCCCAGGCCGCTGGCAATGACAAGAAAAAGCAGGAGTTCGTTTTCGGACTCATGACTTACCTGTCCATAGTTATGACCATGGTCGAGCAGTGCAGTACGCTCGAGTTTCTGAAGCGGCAAGTCAAAGCCGTGCGCGACGGGAAAGAAACGGAGCCACTGCGCATCATGGCCATCGCCAGAAATTTTGGCGAGCGGTACGGAACCTCAGTGCTCGATCTGGGCTGGGTTAATGCCAGTCCGAAACCCGAAGAATACACCGAAGAAGCCAACTGGCTGCTGGACTTGATTGAGCAGCAATACGCGGCAATGGATCCAGACGAACTCATAAGTTCCCAGCGGATCAACGACGTGCTTTCAAGGACCATGAGACGGTAGTTCAAAAACAGCGGGGCAGCTTTGCCTGCCCCGCCGTCCACTTATCAAATGAGAAAATTGGAAGGAAAAGAAGAGTAAACAGTAATAAGTAATAAGTAAACGGGATCAGAGTTCCGTATTTCGCTCTTATTACTCCTTACTCCTTACTCTTTACTGCTTACTTGTTACTTGTTTCTTTCCAGCTTTCTGCCCCGATCACCCGCAGGGTGATGGAGGCGTATCAAGTTCACAAGGGGGATACTATGAGGGTTCTCATTGGCGGTAGCGGGGCCAACCCGCCTACCAAAGGCCATGTAGAAGCAGTACAGAACGTGTTGCTCTACGGAGGCGGTGATGTTGTTTACTGGGTTCCGTCCGGAAGCCGGAAGGACAAAGCCTATGGCGTAAAGTCCCATCACCGCGTTCAAATGACGGAACTGGCCTTTGACGAGCGCTGGTTCCTGCGTACGAACCCGTTGTTCATCATCGACTACTCGAGCGTATACGGCAAGAACACCTCGACGATTGACTGGTTTGCCAGGCTCGGGAAGGAATATCCGGGCGCTGTAGTTTACTGGTACACAGGCGTCGACTCCGTGGTGCCGCGCAAGGAGTATGGTGGTAAATGCGAGATCGAGGCGAAGTGGAAAGAGGGGAAAACGCTCATGCGCGAGTGCCGTTTCTTGATTGTTCCGCGCGAAGGGTATCCGCATCCTCGCACACTCCGACTCCCGCGCCAGTTCGAGATCCTCGATGTCAAATTGCCGAACACGGCCAGCAGCGAAGTGGTCCGGCGAATCCGCGCCGGCGAACCGTTCGAAGAAATGGTGCCGTCCGGTGTGGCACAGTACATTAAGAATCACCGGCTGTACGGGTATAAGTAATTCAACGTAGCGTGCCGATTTATCGGCTTCCAATCCCATGAATGGGCACGCTACAATCTTATTGTTTCATTCCGGAAGCCACGAGCCCAAAGGGCGAGGAACTGTCCGGAATCCATACACTCAAAAAGATTTGGACCTGAAAATCTCGGATCCAGCTCTTTGTTCCGGACCCAAAGTCCGGGGCATGCAGTTTAAAAAAACCAGAGGAGGCAATTCAGTGATTGTTCGAAAGGAGGCTGTATGGGCCTGGTAATTTCAAAAAAAGATCGGCCTATCATCAAGTCCCTTCTTGATACCGACTTCTATAAGGATACCATGGGAAAACTGATACAACGTCGGTTTCCCAAGGTTCCCGTGAAGTTCGCGTTCAAGAACCGACACAAGCATGTCCGTCTAGCCGAATGCATAGACCAAGGCGAACTGCGCGAGCAGCTTGATCACTGCATGAAGCTTCGCTTCTGCCCTCAAGAAATCCATTATCTGCTGGGCACCTACGAATACAACCGGCCGATGTTCGGGCTGGACTACGGCAAGTTCATGCAGGACTTCCGACTGCCGGAATATCACCTGGAAACCAGGGACGGGCAGCTACATTTGGAGTTTTTCGGTGAGTGGCAATATGTGACTCGCTGGGAGACTTTGGCGATGCAGATCGTTGCCGAGCTCTACGGACGGCATCAATTGCGTGGCTTGTCCCGGTTCGAGCGGGAAGTGGTATTTGCCGAAGGGCGGCGACGGTTGGCGAGGAAGATTAAAGTCCTTAAAGCCAATCCGAACATTGTATTCTCTGACTTTGGAACCCGCAGGCGGTTCAGTCGTAGGTGGCAGCAGTATGTGGTCTCGGTCCTTGCGCAGGAATTTCCCCGGCCGAGCGCGTTCGTGGACCATCCACAGTTTCGCGGCACATCCAACACGTGGTTGGCCATGAAGTACGGGCTGACCCCCATGGGAACCAATGCCCACGAACTGCCCATGGTCTACTCCGCTATCTTCCGTAAGGAAGACAATGCGGCCCAGCGGCTCGTTTCCCAAATCAAGATGCTCGAAGACTGGGAAACGGAGTATGGCGAGGGTCTGTCGATCTTCCTGCCGGATACCTATGGCAGCGACTACTTCTTTAACAACATTCCGGTTGAAATGATTGCGCGCTGGAAAGGCTCGCGTCACGATTCCGGACCGGCTATGGAATACGGCGACAAGCGAATCCCGATGTATCGCGACATGGGAGTCGATCCGGCCAAGAAGATTATCGTGTTTGCGGACGGACAGGATCCGTGGCAGGCTGACTCCATCGAGAAGTACTTCCGCGGTCGGATCATCCCGTCGTTCGGTATTGGTACCAACTTTACCAACGATTTGGGATTTACCTCGGAAGTTGATCTTAAAGCCCTGTCGATCGTTGTAAAAGTGATCGAAGCGTGTGGTCTCCCGGTGTGCAAGCTTTCCGATAATATCGAGAAGGCGATCGGCAACCCGGCAGAGATCGAGCGAATGAAACAGTTGGTTGGCTACGGCGTGACCTACGCCGAATCCTGCCGCTACTGACAATCACTGAAGTAAAAACCCGTGGTGGCTCGGCTTACCAGCCGCGCCACCACCCATTTCTGAAGCGCTCCATAATTATAGATTGGAGCGCTGCAGAGAGGGATATAAGGAGGATTAATGGTAGGAGTAATTCTGATTTACCATAAGGGAGATCCGGAGATGAAGGGGTTAAGCCCTGATTGCAGGGTGTTGCAGTTCCCTGATGCTGATGAAGATAACCAGTATCAGGTGCCACAGCATATCCTGGAAGGGTCATGTGTTGTGGATTTTCAAGCCCAGGTCAAGGCATATATGTTGTGGAAGCATAACTTCCCAATGAGTGGGGACCGGCTGGTACATTTTGGGCCGAAAGCTACCACTCATTCAGAGCATGGTGTTGGCGTTGTGGTGTTTACATACCGCCTCACAGACGAAGAAGCTTCTCGTTTTGGTACTTTTGGTTCTGATGGTGCAAATGAGTCTGACCATCAGGTCGACACCTCAGCTCTCCCTCCGATGTTTTGCCGGATCAAGGCTGTGCTTGACGATCCGATTACGACATTGGAGGCCCTTGGCGCAATCACGTATGGCCTGCTTCGATCTTAGGCCGGGCAAGCGGATCTGCATAAAACTAGCGGTCTCCCTTAGAGAGACCGCCCCATTCTCAAGCGCTCCACTCTGATGCTATCTAGTATCATAGTGTGCGGTGAAGCGCTGCAGAGAGGGAAAGAAGGAGGAACATGACAGAAGTAGCCGTGGTAATCCACACTACCGCGTTTCATAAGAGCGGTGTGGAAGTTGTATTTGTACGCGAAAACGAGCGGGAAGTGTTGCCCGCATTCGCTACAGAGTCGGAGCAGCCGGAAGATCTCGTCCGTTTGGCGGTAGAAAGGATAAGAGAACTTACCGGTACGGAACTCGGAAGACAGTTCTTTTTGTCTCACCGATTGCCTCCGAACGCAAACTACAATCGGCGCACGGTGTTGTTTTTTGAAGGGCGCGTGCTGGATGCGGGAAGAGCACCGGTGGTCTACAAATCGGTGAGCGAAGTTCCCGCCGAAATCTGGCGGGCTATTGCCGAGATACGATAGATCTTTCAGGAGGAAGCGATGGAATTTTACGTGGTTGCCTTCCGGCGGCCTGAGCCCGGGGTCCAGCTTATTGATCCGGATACGGACATTCTGTTCGTGGCGATTGATGAAAGCAAATTCGAGTTGCCCTGCTACTCTGTGGGTGAACAGTTGGCCGATGATGAGTTAAAAAGCGCTGCCGCCAAATATTTCGCCGAAAGTACCGGACTTGCCTTTGAACCGCATCGCTTTGAGTTCGTCTGGCGGCGGCTCAAAGAAAACGACCGCGACATGATCGCCATTTGCTCGCTGGAACTGTCGGGTGGAGAAGGAACTGACGTTCAGCGCCTGATCGACGCGCCGGATTCCGCACGTGCATATTTTATCCCGTTTGCAAACTTTCTATATTTTGCGGGGTACGATATGCAGTCAGCGGGCATTATTACTACCGCCCTCGCGTATTTTCATACGCAGGGCTAATCCATGACAAACAGCGGCCTGGCGAAGTGCACCAGGCCCCCTTACCAGAATTCTTCATACTGCAATACTGCACCGTATTGCAGTATCGAGAATTGCGGTAAGGAGGGAATGAAAATGACAGGAGGATTTCTAAGAGATTGGTTGTTGCATCTCATCTGGCACAACGAGATGCCGAGTGACTTGGTGCTCGTACGCCACGGCGAGAGCGAAGGCAACAAGACCAAAAACGAGCAGGAATGGTTTAACCACCCTGAGTTCGCCAAACGGCACAGTTCCGATTGGCGGCTGACCGACAAAGGCCGCTGGCAGCGGAACGAGGCTGGGTTGTGGATCCGCCAGAATATTCTACCGGTCATTCCCGGTAAGAAGTTCTACCGCCACTACACCTCCAACTATGTTCGCGCCATGGAAACAGCCGGCGGACTGGGGCTTAATGCCGAATGGTTTGTCCACTTCTTCCTGCGCGAGCGGGACTGGGGCTGGCTCGATGTGATGTCCAAGGAGCAGCGCCAAAAGTTGTTCCCACGGGAGTTGGAATGGATGAAAATAGGCGGGTTCCTGACCGCGCCGCCCAACGGCGAATCTTTGGCGGACTTGTGCATCCGCGGGTATTTGATGAACAATACACTCGGTCGCGAGTGCGCCCGCAGGCCGGTCATAATGGTCAACCATGGCGAGTTCATGTGGGGCGAACGGGTACTGCTCGAACGGATCCCGCTCGACCGGTATCGGTTACTCGATGAATCGAAAGACCCCAAGGATCGTATCCATAATTGCCAGATTCTCTGGTACACTCGGCGCGATCCGGTGTCCGGAAAGCTGGCTAAGTATTTCAAGTGGATGAAGTCGGTCTGTCCGTGGGACCTTTCGCTTTCTCATAACGAGTGGCGGGAAATTGAACGTCCGCGCTTCAGTGATGAAGAACTCTTAGCGCGGGCCGAAGCGATTCCACAGATCGTGAGTTAGAGTCGCTATTCTGAAACGGGATAAAACTTGATCGGAGGTTGTATGGAAGGTGTTGTTGTAATAGTCTATTCCCCCGGTAACACCCGGTATGGGCCAGGGCGAGATGCCGGTGAATGCGGAACGATGGTGTATTTGAATCATCCTCCGGAACAGTTGTCTACCTTCGAAGCTGCATGCCTCGAAGAAGCGAGGGATCTCGCGGCGGAGATCGGCCGCACGTGCCTCCAGCGGGAATGCGGGATTCTCCCGTATACAGTCTATGATGCCACTATGTGGCTGTTCAGGATCGAGTTGGGTAACCAGGAGTTTGATCAGTTGCCTGACGAGGTCAAATGGAACTTTGTTTCGTTCAATCGCTTGCGAGCGATACCGGGCTTCGAGGCGGCATGGGATCATGTCCGTGCCGCGGTCGAAGACTAAACTCCAACCAATCGTATACAAGCGGTGGCAACATGCTGCCACCGCCCCTTACCAGAATTGTTGATACTGCAGTACTGCACCGTACTGCAGTATGGAGAATTGCGGCAAGGAAAAGAGGTTTCTGCTTAATCATTTTTCCTTAAAGATGTTAGCGAAGGAGGATTTATGATAGGGAGTGTAGTGATCATTTATGTGCGGGGGGAACCCCACCATTGTCGCCTCGGGTATGATGAGGTGGCAGGGGTCCTGCTGAACGGTCCTGAATGTCCAGTGGACCTGTTTGAAGCCTTTTCCCGGCAGGAAGCGATAGAGCGCGCGACCCAAATCGGCCGGCAGCGCCTCGGCGTTGAACCGCCAAGGCCGTATCTGATGGCTGATATGGAACGGTGGGCGTTCCGGATCGTTCTCGGGGACAGAGAGTTTAGCGCAATAGGCGAGGATGTACAGAGACAATTCGTCTCATATGACCATCCGCCTCAATGGCTGAGGACCAGCATCTGTTCAAAGCTGGTGCAAGAGGCCAGCGAAATGTAACACTCACAACGAAGCGGTGGCAGCATGCTGTCACCGCCCCTTACCAGAGTTTTCCACTCTATTACACTCCCGTAATAGAGTATGGAAAATTGCGGCAAGGAGAAATCCTTGAAGAGTTTACAGAAGCTTGAAAATTTCCAAACAGGAGGAATAAGATGTCGACAGATATCCTACCCGTACTGAACGGGAACGGCAAGCAGGCGATTGCTCACGGGAGTGGCCAGATGCGCGCCCAGAGCATTTCCATTCAGGTTTCCTCGCGCGTCCGCTGTAACGCGGGCTGCAAGTTTTGCATTTCGCGAACCACGCCGGACTGCGCAGAGGGTAGCGGGAAGGACCTTACATGGTGTGATCTTGAACGGCTGAGAGTGGGGCTGAATTATGCCAGCCACATTGGGGCAACTCACGCGATACTGACCGGCCGTGCCGATCCGACACAAGAGACTTCGGAGTACCTGTGTGAGCTCGTCAAAGCGGCCCGGGAGCACGTGCCCTTTGTTGATATGCATACGAATGGATTTTTGCTTCTGCCGGGAAGTTCGAAAGCTGGCATGCTTGACGACCTGGCGGCTGCCGGGCTGACCCATCTCACGCTTTCCATCGCTGCTATTGACCGGGCGAAGAATCGCGAGCTGATGCTGGTCCGGGATAGCGGGCTCTCTCTCATTCGCTATGCGGTAAAACTCGGTTTACTCGTCCGCGCTTCGCTGGTTGTTAACAAAAGCGGGGTATGCGACGTGCCCAGCCTGATCGAATATATCTGGCAAGCCGGCGAATACGGGGCACATATGGTTGTGGTCCGCGAAGTCTGGGTTCCCGAAGTATACAGCCAGATCAACGAGGAAGTATATGCCTGGAACCGGGAAAACTACGTGGACATTAAGCCCCTGCAGGATGAATTCATGCGGCTGGCCGAGCAGCGCCGGCATGGCCTGCGACGGCTGAATGATCTACCCTGGGGGACACCGGTGTTTGCCATGGAGGGGATATTCGAGAGTGATCCCTCTCACGGAGTGAATGTAACGTTTGCCCGGTGTGACGAGGCCAATGTCGGGTCGGTCATGAAATCGATCGTCCACCGGCCGAACGGCCATGGCTATCGCAACTGGGACAGCATGGGCGACATCTTGTATTAAGATCTGTGTGGTAACTTGGCTCTGCCAAGTTATCCAATCAAGCGGTGGCAGCATGCTGCCACCGCCCCTTACCAGAGTTTTCAGTGAGTATGTCATTGCGAGTCAAAGAAATTTTTAGTAATAAATTTCTTCGACGAAGCAATCTTTCCTGTAACGGTACAAGATTGCCGCGGCCTCATATTGAATTCTAAAAATATGAAGCCTCGCAATGACGACGACATTGAAAATTGCGGTAAGGGATGATGCAGTAGGGAAGTAATCATTCCAGGCAGTTTAAAAATACGACAGGGGGAAATTATATGAGCATTATTCTGTTTGCTGCGCGCCAGGCGCAGAAAATGGCGCAGGAAATTATCGATATCGGCAGAGGATCTATTGTTCCTGGTACCATCAAATGGGACCGGTACGATGGCGTTTGGGCTAATACGGTCATCGAGAACGCCGAATCTTTGCGTAACCGAGATGTGGCTTTCTTAGCCGCATACGAGACCATGGCAGATATTATCGAACAACAGTGGGCACTGAATACGCTCACGCGTCGGTACAAGGTTCGGTCCATGAAAATGTTGTTGCTCGATTACCCGACTGGCACCAAGGATCGCTGGGAAGAAGAGGGAGAAGTGGTAACGGCGTTCGAGCTGGCTGACGGTATGGGCACTATTGCCCAGACGAAGTCTGGCCCGATCGATCTCGGCATATTTGACCTGCATGCACTGCAGGAGGAGAGCTACTTTCCTAAGAACTTCCGGCCGCCAGACCGCTTGAGCGCCATGCCGCTTTTGTGCGACATGATCGGCGGGTATGACGATATCAGTATTGTCTTTCCCGACGAGGGCGCATACAAGCGGTACGCTAAGCGCAACTTCAAGGGCTTCGACCAGGTTGTGTGCGAAAAGCGCCGCATCGGAAAAGATCGAATCGTCACCATAAAGGAAGGTGACCCGAAAGGTCGCCATTGCTACATAGTCGACGACCGTATTATTTCCGGGGTTACCGCCGTGAAGTGCAAGGATGCGTTATTCAGTGCGGGTGCTGCCGCGGTCAGCTTGTATGTGGGGCATGGCGCTTTCACGACCAACGCGCCGCAAAAGTTCATCGACTCGGGATTTTCGGAAGTCTGGTTTTCGGACTCGTGCCCGGCGATGGCGGAAAAACTTCGGGGTGTCGGGCAATTCAAGATCATGCCACTCGCCCACGAAGCTGCCAACTGGATTTTGGAAGATACTCGCCAGGCCGCCTAAAAGCGCCGGAGAAACAGGAGAAAAATCATGCCTGATTATGGATACATTCGCGTTGCGGCAGTGAGCCCGAAGGTGCACGTCAGCGATCCATATAAGAATATGGAAGAAATGCTTGCGTGGATCGGGCGGATCAGCAAGGAGAACGTACAGCTTGCGATATTTCCCGAGCTCGGGATGACCGGCTACACATGCAAGGACTTGTTCTTGCAAACGTGGCTGCAACAGGAGTCGCGAAAAGCCCTGGAGACGCTGGTGGCTGAAACTCGCGACTTGGACATGGTCATTCTGGTTGGTGCTCCGCTGAAGATCGACGACCAGCTATTCAACGTTGCGGTCGCCATTCAAGACGGACAGGTACTCGGGGTCGTCCCAAAGACGCATCTCCCCGGTTATAAGGAGTTTGAAGAACGCCGCTGGTTCGCGCCGGCGGCCCGCTTAAAGAGCAAAACCGTGCTTCTTGGCGGCAAGCGGGTTCCGGTCGGAACCAATTTGGTATTTGAGTCGGCGCAGGTCGAGGATTTCAAGTTCGCGATCGAGATCTGTGAAGATCTGTGGATGCCCATCCCGCCCAGCTCCCACCATTGCCTGCACGGCGCGACGGTGTTGTGCAATCTTTCGGCTTCAAACGAAGTCGTAGGAAAAGCCAGTTACCGCCGTAAGCTGGTGGAAAGCCAGTCGGCACGCTGTGTTGCGGGATATGTGTACAGTTCCTGCGGCGATGGCGAATCAACCTCGGATGTCGTGTTTTCCGGGCACTGCATAGTTGCCGAGAATGGGAACATCATCATGGAGTCGGAGCGCTTCAAGCGCGGTGGCGACATGGTGATAACCGATCTCGATGTGGAGCGGCTCGTCCGCGAACGCATAATGACTGATAGCTTCGGAGATGCGATCGCGGCGGAAACCGCGGAATACATCCACATCCCGTTTGATACCGTCAGACTCGATGTGGAAACGGATTTCCGCAGGACCATCAACCCGGACGTGTTCATTCCTTCTGATCCGCGTTTGCGCGATGAAGTGTGCCAAGAAGTTTTCAACATCGCGACAATGGGTCTGGGCCATCGGCTTGAAGAAGTGTTCGGCGGCAAGGATCCTAAAGTAAACGTGGGTGAGTCGGGTGGTCTTGACTCGTTGCTTTCATTGTTCATTATCGACGAGACCTACGACCGCTGGGGATGGGACAAGAGCGGTATTAACGCTGTGACAATGCCCGGACCTGGAACGTCCGCCCGCACTCTGGGAAACGCCAAGGGGATTTGTGAAGCCTTGGGCATCGGCCTCAAGATTATCGACATCACCGAGGATGTGACCCGGCATCTCGAACACATCGGACATTCGCCTGCTTGCATGGACTGCCTGCAGTGCGAAAATGCCCAAGCCCGCGAACGGACCCAGATCTTGATGGATTTGGGCTTTACCGTGGGTACGGGAGACCTGTCCGAGGGGTTCATTGGCTGGATGACGTATAACGGCGACCATATGAGCAACTACAACCCCAACTGCAGTATTCCGAAAACGTTGGTGAAGTATGTTGTTCTGTGGAAGGCTGACCAGTATGAAAAAGCCGGTAACCTTGCTGCGGCACAGAGAGCCCGGGATATCGCGGCGACGCCAATCTCCCCCGAACTGCGTAAGTTGGGAGAGGGGGGAGTCATCGCGCAAAAATCCGAAGAAGAAAATGGTCCGTATCGGGCTGTTGAATTTTTCGGATCGAGCATGCTCCGCTACGGCATTCCGCCCGAAAAGATTTTCTTTTTGGCGCGGCAGGCCTTCAAGAACGACTACAACCGGGACGGGCTGTTGGCCTGGCTGAAAAAGTACATCTGGAAGTTCTTCCGCAACCAGTTCAAGCGTGATGCGGCGCCGGATGGGGCCAAGGTTGGTACGGTAGCCTTGTCGCAGCGCGGTGATCTGCGGCTGGCCTCGGATGTCAATCCGAAGCCTTGGGTAGATTCGCTTCCGGACTGAGAGAAACATTGAGAAAGGGGGATACGTAGGAGTAACATCGACCGCTCCGGTCGCCAGAAATGGCGGCTGGGGCGGTTTTTTTATGGCGGATAAAGGATTTAAGATTTAGGATTAAGGTTTTAGGTAGGGGGCTGTTTATCTGGTAGGGAACGGTGTCAAACCGTTCCCTACATGGGGAGCAGAAGACAAAAAATTTTTTGACAACCCACTATCCTTTTTTTATACTACACCAACCATCATTAATCAGGAGGAGTTATGACCCAACTCCAGTTTATGGGTATTTTGGGTCTGATGAGTCTGTGCCTGTTCTGGTTTGTGGCAGGGTTCCGGCGCATGCGCTTGCTGCGCATGGTTAACGGCCTAGTTATGGGCGATCCGGCAAGTTTGGTGGCATTGCTGCTCTCGGCGTATATGGTCAGTTCATCGGCGGCGATGCTGTTGGCGTTCTGCAACGTGCAGAGCGAAGCGGCTAAATATGCCTACTTTTTCGGTTGGCTGCTTCTGGCTGCCTTTATCCTCGTGATACCGTTTTCCTTGGAACCGGCCCATGCAAAAAAGATCTTCACGCTGCGCGGATTGCTGATCGGCGCGGCCTGGGTATCGACCATTGGCCTGACTCACGTGATCCTCATGCTCAAAGCCGCTTAATGCGGCACGGTTTGCTTCCCGCCCTCTGGCTACAGAGGGCGGGTTTTTGTATCTATGTTACTTGAGTACCCTCATCTTTATCCTCTCCCATCCCAACTTCGCTCCGGCCTTCGCCAAGGCTACGGCGGACAAGGCAAGGCTTCGTCGGGTCTGCGAGATAGGGAGAGGAATACTGCAGCTATCTCCTCTCCTTGTCTAAGGAGAGGGGGGTGAGGTTATTGGGAAAACGGTAACTATTTCCCATTAATTACGTCAGTGTACCAACACTTATTCAAACTATGAACTATACAAAAGCTATCCTGATCGGTGTCATACTGATTATCTTATTGGCGGTTATAACCAGGATTATGAAACCAAAACCTCCTTTGGAGGCAACCAATGTACCTATCAGAAAAGATGCCACGGTTGTCGCATTTGGCGACAGTTTGGTATGGGGGTTCGGATCCTCCGCCGGGAAAGATTTTGTTTCATTGCTTTCCAGTCGCCTCGGTGTCCCCATCATCAATGCCGGTAAGAATGGCGACACTACTGCCAGCGCCATGCAGCGGCTGGATGCCGATGTCTTGTCCAAACATCCGGATATTGTAATTGTGCTGCTCGGGGGAAACGACGCGCTTCAGCAGGTGCCTATTGACCAGACTTTTGCCAACCTGTCGGATATAATCGACCGTATTCAGGGTAGCGGAGCCAAGGTATTACTGCTCGGGGTGCGCGGTAGTTTGCTTGATGATGTCTACCGTACGAGGTTTGACCAACTGGCGAAAGATAAAAACGTGGCGTATGTACCGGATATCCTACAAGGCCTGTTCGGGCATTCGGATACCATGTATGATTTTATCCATCCCAACGACAAAGGGTATGCCGAAATTGCCGATAGGGTAGAGCCGGTCTTGCGTACGCTGCTACGTTCAGGCCGCTGATGGGAACGCTGAAAGGACGCTGATGTATCGCTGAAGTAACGCAGAAACGTTTGTCAAAGTACGTAAGTAGTGGGATTTGTAAGAGCATAATACGCTGTTGAGTGGTTGACAAAAATACAAAATTATGCTAAAATAAGCGCAAATTCCAAAATAGTCCCTCAGGAGGAAAACCCATGTTGAAGCATTTCGCGATCGTTTTGGCGTGTGCTCTCGCGCCCATGGTGGCGCAGGATCAAGCTACAAGTGAACCCAAAGACGGCAAAAAGAACTATGAGCAGTTCATGAAGGAATGGCATGCTGAAGAAAATCAACGTGCTATTGCTGCGGTGGTCAAAGGCCGAACCGAGTTGGAGCAGGAGCTCCGACAGTACAAGGACCTGCTCGAGACGAGAAAAGATCTTACGGCCAAACTCCAGCGTGCGCTGGATGACGGGGATGAAACCCTGATTCAAGTCGCGGTGTCGGATGTGAAGCTGAACACGATGGATCTCCAGTACCGCGCCAAGCAGGTGGTGGGTTGGTCCGGCGAGCGGCTGATGCAAGCCGCGAGGAATGCGTACAGTTCTTACGAACGCTTGATCACGGAAGAAGTGTATACCGGCCATCTCAAATTTTACCGGGAGGCCAAGAAGTTGACCGAAGAGCCGGCACCGAAGGAGTTGGTGGAACTTATCGCAAAGGCGAAGGTGAAGCTACCGGACTACTTCGCGATACTGGAACAACAAGGGTACAAGGTGTTGTAAGTCGCAGACGAGCGGAACCATTGCGGTTCCGCTCGTGTTTTTATTTTTGCAAGGGCGGCCAATGGCCGCCCCTACAACTGTAGAACTAATTTTTCAATTTTTAATTCCCAAACCCTCCCGCCTGGATCTCCCAGAGGTGGTGGTAAAAACCTTCCGTACTGACGAGCTCTTCGTGCCGGCCTTCTTCCACGACTTGTCCGTCTTGCAGGACCAGGATGCGGTCCATTTCCATGATTGTCGACAGGCGGTGGGCAATGACGATGACTGTCTTGTCATGCATGAGCTCGCGCAGCGCGTCTTGAATATGCCGTTCACTTTCGCTGTCCAAGGCCGAAGTGGCTTCGTCGAGCACGAGTATGGGAGCATTTTTAAGGAAGGCTCGGGCAATGGCAATGCGCTGGCGCTCTCCGCCAGAAAGCTTAAGGCCACGTTCGCCGACTAAAGAGTCGTAGGCATCAGGCAATTGTTTGATGAATTCGTGGCAGCGGGCGCGCTTAGCGGCTTCGACCGCCTCCTCGACCGAGGCTTCCGGTTTGGCATAGCGGATATTCTCCAGAATCGAGCGGTGGAAGAGTATGGGATCTTGCGGAACCAGGGCAATCTGCTGCCGGAGCGTTTCCTGGGTCACACCGGTAATGTCCTGTCCGTCAACATGGATGCTGCCGGAAGTCGGATCATAGAATCGGAACAGGAGTTTGATAATGGTGGATTTGCCGCCGCCGGAACTTCCCACAAACGCGACCTTTTCGCCGGGATGAATGTCCAGCGTAAAATTCTCAAAAACCCTTTTCCCATCAGGGTAGGCAAAAGCAACCCGGTCAAAGCTGATGGCGCCGTTGGTAATATTGATCGGTTGTGCATCTAGACTGTCTTCAATCTCATGCGGGGTGAGCAGTACTTCAGTCATCTCATTGGCATCGGCCAAACCGGAGAACAGGTCGCGGACATAACGGGACAGGCTCCAGAGCCGGGAAAAAACCTGGCCGAGGTATGACTGGATCAGTACGAAGTCGCCGATGGAAAAATTGCCCTTTTGCCAGCGGCCGACAGCCAAATAAAGGATCAAGGCTTCCATGCCCAGCATGAGCAAAGCCTGGACTGCGTCAGAACTTTCGGACAGCGACCAGCTTTTCCAGCGGGCTTTAACCAACTGATCGGTCAGTCGGCTAAACACCCCGACCTCGGTTTTAATGCCGGAGAAAAGCTTGAGGTTGACGTTATTGGTGACCGTATCGGAAATGTGCGAAGCAATTTCGGTATCTGCCTTGGACTGCCGCAGGTCGTACTTGAGTTTGTAGCGCGAGAAAGAAATGGTAGTGACTGAGTACAGTGCGGTCCAGCCGAGCATAATAAGAGCAAAGGTCAGGTTTTCGCGCGAAAGAATGAGGATAATGAGCAGCAAGCGGAGCGCAGTCTGGCCGATGTTCCAAAAGACCTGGCTCGTGACATTCTCAAAGGCACTGACGAAGCGATGCATTTTGCGCACCAGGCTGCCGGCAAAATTGTTGTTGAAGTAGTTATACGAGTGTTGCTGCAGGTAGACATAGCAGGTTTGCAGCAGAGCGGCCATGCTCACATTCTGGAAATAGCTGCCGGAAAATGCGGCGAGGCGCCAGAAGAACCACGCGACGGCATTCAGAGCGACATAGAGGACAAGCCAATGAAAAATGCCGGCGGTGTTGTTGGGGGAACCGCTTAAGATGTTAAAAAAGTTTTTGTAGATGAGCGGGTTGTAGACTTCTACCGCCGCTGCGCCGGCAATACCAATGGTAAAGCCGGAAAGGGACCAAGGGTGCTGTTTCGCGTGCTGCCAAAAGATGAGCAACGTGTGTTTCGTGACGTTCTGCACTGGTACTTTCCTCCGAAACTGGGGTAATAGCCGGTCGTGATTGTCATTGCGAGGAGGTAAGGGCCTTATCTTACCGACGAAGCAATCTTAAATTTGACACGATTAGATTGCCTCGCCAAAGAAATTCATTGCTAAAAATTTCTTTGGCTCGCAATGACAAAGCGCAAGCTTATTCTGAGTTTCTATCATTAAGTGATTTTTACTGGCCAATTGTAGCAAGGTTTAAAAAATTATTCTACAAACCTTTTCAAATTTTTTTGGTTCAGCTTACCATTAAGCCGGAAAAAATTTTTTAAAATTGCTGATCATGGCATGGGTGCGGGCCCATCAAGAATCCAGGATTCCCTTTAAGGGGGCTTGTGGAGGCGGTCCTGCCTGCCGGTCATCGACTCCGAGATCGCTCAGACTCGAGGAGCAGGCAGGCGCGACCGCCCCCTACGAGTAATGAAGTCCCCGGAAGGTTCCCTTCAAGGGCGCTCGCGTGCTCGACGCAATTCCACTCTCGGGGTATACTAGGGGTGCATAATTACAAGGAATTGTATGATCAAAAAGATTTTTAAAACCGGCCATAGCCTGGCGGTCACCCTGGCCTCCTCCCAGTTGAAGGAGCTTGGGCTTAAGATGGGGGATAGTGTCACGGTCGACCTGGACAAGGCCAGTGGTTGCATTGTAGTCCGTCCCGGAAATAAGCCGTCGCAGCTGGTGCTGGATTTAAAGACACGGCCGGTGTTGGGGCAAAGTAGAATTGAGCAAAATTTAAAAAATTGACAGAATTGACAAAATTACACTGCAGTATTCTCCTCCTTTTAGGAGGAGTACCTCGCAAAGCGAGGGGAAGTGGTAAAAATTTTGTCAATTTTGCTCAATTTTGTCATTTTTGTCAATCTTTAAAGAAATGGATTATCGCAAATTCCAAACCCTTATCTATTCCTATTATCACAAACATAAGAGAGCTCTGCCGTGGCGAAAGAGTATGACGCCGTACCGCATATTGGTTTCGGAAATAATGCTCCAGCAAACACAGGTCAGCCGGGTAACTGAAAAGTTCCGGGCGTTTTTAAAACTGTTCCCGAATTTTGAATCCCTGGCAGTGGCACCTGCCGGCGAGGTCATTAAAGCCTGGAGCGGACTCGGGTATAACCGTCGGGCGCTCTTTTTGCACCAGTCAGCTCAAATGATCATGGTTGAGTACGGCGGTAGGCTGCCAAAGGATCAGCAGGAACTTACCAAGCTGCCAGGAGTTGGTTGGAATACTGCCGGCGCCGTGCTGGCGTATGCGTATAATCTTCCGGCCGTATTTATCGAAACAAACATCCGGCGCGTCTTACTTCATCACTTCTTTCAGGATAAGGCAGGTATCTCCGATGCGCAGCTGTTGCCGCTTATTGAACAGACCGTGGACCGGAAGAATCCGCGCGAATGGTACTGGGCATTGATGGATTATGGTACATATTTGGCTGCAACAGTCGAGAATCCCAATCGCCGCAGCCGGCATTACAACAAACAGTCTAAATTCGAAGGTTCCCGGCGGCAGGTGAGAGGGAAGATTTTGAAATTATTGATGGACAAGCCGTCGGTGGCAATCAGCCAATTGGAACAAAAGATCCAGGACCCCCGCGTCGCAGAGGTGGCTCACGAACTGGCTGAAGAGGGGTTTGTGGTGATTGTGAAGAATCGGGTACGGTTGAAATAGAGATATACTTCCTGGTAGGGAACGGTTTAAAACCGTCCCCTGCACATGCATTCAAAATAATTAATTAAAACTATATGGAAATCAAAATCGGCAAAGCTGCCCCGGCTTTTTCGCTGCCGGACCAGGACGGTATCATTCATAAATTATCCGGCTATAAAGGCCAGTGGGTGCTGTTGTATTTTTATCCCAAAGACGATACGCCCGGCTGCACGACCGAGGCATGTACCCTGCGGGACAATCTGCCGAAATTTAAAAAGACTAAAGCGGTCGTGTTGGGGGTGAGCGTGGATTCGGTGAAGTCCCACAAGAAATTTGCCGACAAGTACGGCTTACCGTTTACGCTGCTCTCGGACGAAGGCAAGGAAGTGATGCAGAAGTACGGCGTCTGGGGTGAAAAGAAATTCATGGGGCGGACATTCATGGGCGTTCGCCGAACGTCGTTCCTGATTGACCCCAGCGGCAGAATTGCTAAAATATACGAGAACGTCAAACCGGCAGTCCATGCCGAGGAGGTGCTCCAAGATCTTAAAACATTAACCAAATAATCCCACTGTATTACTGTACAGTACGAATACCCGTATGGAATTGAGAGAAATATCCAAAGCGACCAAGTCATTTACTGACGGCCACGAGGCCGGCAGCCTGTTTTTTGCCTGCTGCGATTTCCGCATGCGTCAGCAAGTCAACGAATTCAAGGACCAGCAGGACAATCCGCTGATCGATTCGTTCGTGTTCCCTGGCGGCATTATGCTGTTCGTCGGCGGCAAGCACGGCCATGCCGACATGAGGGATGGCACGATGTATTGGGTCAAGGCCATGGTAGGCTTGCATCACGTCAAAAATATCAAGCTCATGATTCATAAACAGTGCGGGGCTTACAAGACCGCTCCTGCGCTTGCCGGGAAAACGCCGGAGGATATATTCACTATCCAGATGGCGGATGCCAAGGAAGCCAAATATCTTCTTCTGAGCCATCTGCCGGAAGTAACCGTGGACCTGTACTATTTAGACATTACGGATGCAAATGAGGTTGTGTTTAAAGAGATAGTGGAATAGTCTGGATAGATCCCCTTGCTGTAAAGCGGGGGATTTTAATTATTGACAACCTCCCTGTCTTCTGATAAAAAAAGGAAGTGCGTTTCGCGTGTTTTTTATCAGGAGGAATTATGCAGGCATTATACAGAGAGGCAGTAACGGTGGTTGATGTGCATGATTACACGGCCAAGCCTCACGGAGTCGTACTGGCGTTTCCGAAGCTCAAGAGTAAGCGGTTTGTCTGCGTGTCTTGCGGTGATGGCAATTACATGCCGGCATTGTTCGAATACTTGCAGCCATTCGTACCGTTTGGGGTCGACTATTTGGTCAGTCCCGGCGGGCCCCGGTCGTTGTACCGGGACCTGATGGATCCCAGCCGGGTCGGCGTGGGACTTAAAGATCTTGAGTTTTACATGACCCATAACGGGCCGCGGGAGGTCTTTCTGGTCGGCCACACTGGCTGCGGGAAATACCGGGTCAAGCATCCGGACCGCGCGCGACATATTCATGCGCTCGACGACCTGGTCATTGAACATCTGGTCAATCTGAAGAAGTTAGTGCTGCAATCCACGAGCGCCGATAAAGTTCACCTTCTGTTCATGACCGAAGACCAGCATTACAAGATCGACAACCCCGATCAGCGGCTGATCCGCGTGACCTCGCTGTAACCTTTGTATCATCAGGAATCTTCTCCGGGAGATTCCTGTTTTTTATCGCGGTCTGATAGAATAGTGGTATGATCAAGGCTTTTCAGGTTACTATCTCCGGACACGTCCAAGGCGTGGGTTTCCGGTTTGCCGCCCAGGCAAAGGCAGAGGAACTGGGAGTGTTCGGCTGGGTCAGGAATCTCGAGGATGGCCGGGTGGAAATTCATGGGGAAGGGGAAGAGACCGTGCTCGAACAATACATCCGCTGGTGCCGCAAAGGCCCGCTTTGGGCCAAGGTTACCGCAGTAGATATCCAAGAAGTGCCGGTTACGGGAGTGGTGGCGTTTACGATTGCGGATAATATTTAAAATGATGCTTGACATATTTGTTTATTTATGCTATACTAGCGAGTTCTGTAACAAGGACAATATAAATAGCGTCTTAATTGCTATAATTCATCAAAGTATATGAAACGATTCTGCCTTAAGCCGAATATGTTCATTGCCTCCCAGGGTAACGTCTGGGCGGGTTTTGACTTGTCTGGCCAAGGTAGATGTCGTTCGTAATGTAACTGTATTCATTGCGTACCTCGGCTAGATCGGCCGGGGTGTTTTTAATTTCGCGCCCGCTCTAGAATCCACATACTAAAGGATGAATTATGGAAAACAATTGCGTACCGCTCACTATGCATGGTGTCTCCTTGCGCGTTCCGCGAAAATCCACGGACTTCGAAATTGTCCTGGCGGGCATGAACAACCCCGAAACCAAACAGTACCTGTTTGACGTTATGCCGTGTTACGAAGATGAGGAACTGAAGTGGTTCGACGAGCAGAGCAAGCGCAAGCCGGAGAACGTCCTGTATGCCATTGATGTGTTAGAGGATAAACCGCGCTATGTTGGGAATATTGGTTTGCATCGCATAGACTGGATCAGCCGCGTGGCTACCACGGGTACGGCCATCTGGAGCCCGGAAGACTGGGGCAAGCGGATTGGCACGAAAGCCAAGATGATTCTGCTCAATTATGCCTTCAACGGGCTGAACTTGCGCAAGATCTGTTCCGGCGCCATTGCGTTCAATGAGCGCAGTATCAACTATAGCCTGGCCTGCGGGTACCAAATCGAAGGCCGCCTCAAGCAGCAGATGTTCCGCAACGGGAAGTATTACGACAAGGTTCTGCTCGCTATTTTCCGCGAGGACTTTGAGCCGCTGTGGGAGCGGTTTGTAGCGACCGGGTCGGTGAAGTAAAACCCGGTTCCGGACTGCAACGTTAATCGTTCGCGGCCGCGAACGATTAACGTTGTACAGAACCATGGCCATGTGGTTCGGTTTTCGTGGTGACAGTGGCAGGGGCGGATTACAGACCCATCCCTGCAAAAACACAATGACCCGCTTTGATTATCCGGAGCGGGTTTTAATGTTACAATAGAAAAGGCGAATACGTATATGTCAAAAAATCCAATTTTACTTTTCATCAGTCTGTTCTGTTTGGTAGTCGGTCTTGCGATCGCAGCCGTACATTTTGATCGAACGGGTCGATCCGCTGGCGATCGAAAATATCCGGAACCGGTCGTCCATTACTCTTTCTTTACCCAGGAAGATCCGTATGAACAGGCGTATCGCGATGCTGCTGAACTTCCATCCAAAGAGGCATTGCAGGAATTTCCATCCGGCTTGTTAGTGAATCACCATTTGCTTGCTTCATCGTTCATCGCTGAAGCTTTTGATCGCGCGGCAACTGCGGTTCCGGTTACGGTGCTGCTTATTAGTCCGAATCATTTTTCAGCCGGGAAGGGAACGGTTATTCTTTCAGAATCGGTTTGGAGAACGCCATATGGAGACGTGCAGTCGGATCGGCAGCTGGCACGAGCCTTGGTTGGCCGCGGTCTGGCATCCGTAGAAGAAACCCCGTTTTCCCAGGAGCATGGTATATCCGGCATTGTGGCATTCATTAAAAAGTCCATGCCCGAAGCCAAGATTGTGCCGGTCATTGTCAATGACCGCTTGCCGATCGACCAGGCGCGGACTGTAGCGGACCAGCTTCGATCGCTGCTTCCGCCCAACACGATCATTGTTGGCTCATTCGATTTTTCCCACTACTTGCCATCGCGTGCTGCAGATTTTCACGATTTATTCAGTTCTGCCGCAGTGCGGAATTTTGACTTTGGCAGTATCGAGCGGCTCGATATCGATTCCCATCCGGGTCTGGCGCTATTTTTAGGGTTGCTGCAGGGCCCGCAATTTCATCAGCTCGAACATTCCAATTCCGCCCGGCTCGTTCATGAGGATGTTCTGGAAACGACGAGCTATGTGACCGGCTATTTTGACCATGCAGGCAGCGCCGCGATGTCTGCCGAAACGCTGTTGGCGCTCGGACCAATCCATATATCGCCACAAGTGCGGTCCGCCCTGCAGCGCAGAGATCCTGGCTATGCCTGGACCTACCTTGAACGGTTCATGACCGGGCAAGGAAAAACGGCATCATTCGTGACCGGCGGTGACAGTACTGATGTCCGAGCCTTGTCGAGATATGGCATTGAGGCAGTGCTCGCGTCTCGTGCTTCGTATCAAGTGGGGTCATACACCGTTGTCATGCGGGACTGTTCCAGCGCCGCGGCAGCCCGGCAGGAAATTGATGCCGGTGCGGTTGCGGTCTTATGCGAGGGGTCTAAAAGGAACAGCGTGGAATTGTATAAGAACAAACCCATCATTTTCACCCACGGAGACCTGTTAAGCAGTAGCGGCCTTGCAGGAAAAGAACAGAGCCTGGCAGTCGGCGTGGCTGCAACAAATGCAGGACTCTCTGCGTATCTGTTTCCGGTCGGTTTTGACGGCAAGGACCAAAAATTGCTTATTGGAAAGGAAAATGATAGTGTGTTAGAAGAGATGTCGAATCATTCGCCGGTATCTGAGACGGTGAAGTCTCAGATTAAAACCGGAGTCATCAATTTTAATTTCGCAAAATAATGACAGAACAAAATCCGGTTCCGGAGCAGCAAGTCCCGGACCAAGCCGGCCTTCCTGGCAAAAAGGCGTGGTACGCAGGCTGGAAAGTTTTGAGCGCGGTTGCAATCATCGTGATTCTGGGTGCCGCAGTCGGCTATGCAGTCTATAAAAAGCAGCAGACGCGGCTGGCCGGACAGCAAACTTCTACTGGCGGATATTCCAAGGACTCGTCCAATAATCCGGTCGTGGTCACTACCAACCCGTACGAATTTCCCGCGCCGGTCGAATATAATCCGGCCAGTAGTACCCCGGTAGATTCCAACGATCCGTATTATGAGAGCCTGGCAGCCTCGCCGACTTTCTTTGATTGTACGTCGACGACCGTTTCCGGTAAAAAAGTCAGTGGTGAAATTGAATGGCAAAGGCCTGAGCCGGTAGCCAGTACGACGCTCTTTACTTCCGGAAATCCGTTCTACGGCCAGCCGGTCTACTACAAACTCGGTCATTTCGCTGCCGGCGGTTATGTCGGGGCGGATCTGTATTTAGTTGATGTACCCTGCGACGGTATGTGCCTTTCCGATACATTTTATTACCTGGTCAAGAAAGGTGACAAAATATCGCTGCTCGAAAAAGAATCGCCCGGCAGTTCCGCGTTCTATCCTTCAGCTCCGAGCGTTCCGGGGGTTGGTATAGACAGAAATTACAGCATTCAGGACCTCGTTTATCCCAATTCGGTCAAAGGGCCCCAGGGTCAGTCGATGAATTTGGCCTCGATGCGCGCGCCCAAAGCGTTCTGTGCCTATGGCAAGATCAAAGCCTTTACCGATCCGGAACTTGGTGATGTCTATACCGACCCGGTCGATAAAGCGATCGAAGGCAGATCCTCCAATTACGGATTTTATGTTGAGTCTCCGGATGGTATGGAAGTTGATTACACTATCGACATTCCGTTCATGGGCGGCGATAACATTCCGAAAATCGTCTGGAATAGCGGGAAAAAGAACATGGATGATTATGTGTATACCGACCGCACCGGGTGTGGTAGTTTCAACTATGTCTCCGTGATCACGCCTGATGTGGTCAATCCCGAAGCTGACCTACAGGTTTCCGGCAGTGGTATCGGGGGTGAGCAAATCCTGGAGTTTAAGAACCCCGGCAATCCGTATTTGAAAGATTTCTACGAGACTTATTATTATCCGATGGATGGCGGTGAAAAAATGCCGTATGCGGACTTCGTAAAAATCCATCCCTTGTTCTTCTGGAAAGATCCGTTTGGCAGGCTCATTAAATTCCAGAAAAACTCGCTGCTGCCGGTCGCTGAGTGCGGCAAGCCGGTTATTTACCTCTACCCCCATCAAACTCAAAAAGTTTCGGTCAAGCTGAATCCGGTTGGCGGTTTTAGCTACACTGAACCGGCCTATGGCAGTGGATGGAACGTTATTGCTGATCCGCAGAGCAACATTACCAATCTGGCTGACGGGAAAACTTATCCATACCTGTTTTGGGAAGGCCGGGGCGGATTGTACCAAACGCCCAAGCAGGGGTTTGTGGTACAGCAGGCGGATGTCCATCAATTCCTGGTAACGAAACTGGGTGAACTTGGATTGAATGCGAAAGAATCCAAAGACTTCATGGACTTCTGGGAGCCAAAGATGCAGGGTAGTCCGTATTACTTCGTAGCGTTCCTTGGTAACCAGGCTATGGATAGTCTTGCCCCGCTTTCGGTCGATCCGAAGCCTGACACCGTCATTAGAGTCCTCATGGATTTTACACCACTTGACCATCCGATTGATGTACAAGGCTATACCATTCGTACTCCGGAACGCAAAGGGTTTACGGTCGTAGAATGGGGTGGAGTGATTAGGTAAGTGTTGGAAAAACGTTAGTACAAAAGCCGCTTGGGTTTAAGACCCGGCGGTTTTTATTTGGATATTCAGAGGGAAAGGGGAGGGATCATGATTAAATGATAAGACGAATAAGACGGATAGGATGGATAGGATAAATAAGAGTTGCCAAGAGGGGGTTTTGCACATAATTTTTTTGCCTATAGCGTAAAAAAATGGTATAATTTTTTATATTCCTGATCAATAGAAATCAAAAAAGTGACGAGAAAACAAAGAGGTTTCACCATCGTTGAGGTACTGGTCAGCGTGGCTATTTTTGCCATTTTACTGACCGGTATTTTAGGCGCGTATGCCGCCTTGTCGAAGACAGTAAAAGCGGCGCGCGAGAAAACTGTCCTGTCGTCCCTGGCCTCGTACTATGTCGAGACTATCCGCAATATGCCGTATAGCCAGGTAGGAACTGCAAGCGGCAACCCGCACGGCAATCTGCCCGATTACACCAATGCGATCACTCAGAAGATCGAAGCTTTTACCTATAAAATTTATTACGAGGTTACGTACATCGACGACCCTTCCGACGGGACGATTCTTGCCGGGACTGATCCGGCCCCTGATGACTATAAGCAGGTCAAGATGGATATTTTAAACGTGGCAACAGGGCAGGTGACGTCATTTGTGACCAATGTGGTGCCGAAAGGGTTGGAGGGAACTATCAATGCCGGTGCCTTGCTGATCAAGGTCATGAATGCGTCGGGTCAACCGGTAACTGATGCGACCATTCACATTCAATCGGTCGGCCTGACTCCGAGCGTTGTTTTAGACCGCGAGTCGGACAGTAACGGTCAATGGGCGGAAGTCGGTTTGCCGGTTGGGGTCAATGCGTACCATATTGTCGTAACCAAACCTGGGTATTCTTCTGACCAGACGTATCCCATTACCGTGCAAAATCCCAATCCGACCAAACCCGATGCTACCATTGCGAACGGTCAGGTGACGCAGATTAGCTTCGCTATTGATTACCTGTCGAACCTGAATATCAAGACTTTAGACAGCTTGTGCCAGCCCGTTTCCGGCGTGAATTTGAATGTACTCGGCGCGAAGTTGATTGGCACGAGCCCGAAAGTCTATAAATTTAACCAGAACTTCACCTCGAATGCCGGACTGGTCGCACTGAACAATATTGAATGGGATACGTATACGCCGACCTTACTCACCGGACAGTCGTGGGTGGTTCGTGGGACCTCTCCTATTCAAAAGATTGATGTTTTGCCTGGCACCACCCAGACTTTTACCATGATCCTCGGCTCGAATACCACGGCCAACAGCCTCCTGGTGATTGTGAAAGACAAGACGACCGGAGTGGCACTCGAAGGAGCGAATGTCCACTTGCAGAAAGGCGGTAGCGTACCGCAGGATTACTACGCCATTACCGGCGGTAGCGTCTGGATTCAAAGCGATTGGAGCGGCGGCAGCGGAACCCAAATGTGGTCAGCTACCAGCAGCAAGGATCATTACTATCAGGACGACGGGAATGTTGATTCCAACAGCTCGCCGACCGGGCTGCGCCTGAAAAAGACCTCGGGCAAGTATGCGCCTGCCGGATGGGCCGAGTCATCCACGTTCGACACCGGGACGAATGCGACTAATTTCACGACTATCTCATGGCAGCCGACATCGCAGGATCCGAACACAGAATTAAAATTCCAGATCGCGGCTAACACGGACAATGCGACCTGGAACTATGTCGGGCCCGATGGCACTGCCGGGTCATACTATGCGGTATCAGGGAGCAACATTAGCAGCACGCTGGACAATAATCGGTATGTCCGCTACAAAGTCTACCTTTCTACAGCGCAGAATAATAAGACCCCAGTGTTGACCTCGGTCAATCTCAATTTTGTGACCGGCTGTTTTACTCCCGGACAGGTGTTTTTCCCGGACCTGACTGCTGGCAATAATTATTCTCTCGATGTTACCCTTGACGGCTATGCGACGAAAACGATCAATTCAGTCAATATCAACGGTAATCAACCGTTGGAAATATTGCTGACGCCGCAATAAGGGCGGCGACATTTGACATGTAACATGTGACATGTGACGATTCAAACATTTCAAACCTTTTCTTTGGCCAATAGCCATCCGTCGACGCTCAGGCTGTTGCGGACCGAAAAGCCAAGTGGGGGATACGGCTTCACTCTCATAGAGGTCATGATCTCGGTGTTTGCATTTTGCCTGATCGCGTTCGGTCTTATAGCGTTGGTCTCTGGCATATTGACCAGTTCTTCCAAACAGAGCGGTATGCTGGCAGATACTGATCAGGCCCGCAAGGTGGCGTTTCAAATTAGTACCGAATTACGCAATGCACAGGTGGGGGCCGACGGCTCGTATCCATTGAATGTCGCGGGAGCCCAACAAATAATCTTCTTTACCAATGCGGATCGGGACAATACCGTCGAGCGGGTTCGCTACTTTATCCAGAATGGCGACCTCTGGAAGGGTGTAACCGAGTACAACGGTTCTTCGTATAATACTTCGACGGAAAGCTCGTACGTGGTCCAGGACAATTTAGCGAACGGATCGAACCCCGTGTTTTACTATTATGACGGCAGTTTTACCGGTTCGTCCACACAAACCTCACTGTCACAGCCGGTCAACGTTACGGGAGTTAAATTCGTTAAAGTGGTCCTGACAGTTACAAACCGGGGCGGGGTGAAAAATACCAATACCTTTACCGTGACCGCAGGCGCTGCCGTACGGAATTTGAAGACAAATCTGGGACAATAACGCAAATGACAAAAATTAAAAAATTTAAAAAATTGACAAAAATGCTGCAGTCGAATTTTTTTAATTTTCGTCGTTTTTGTCATTTTTGTTCATTTTCAGAATCCGGGTCCATCCTGATCTATAACATCGTCATTATCTTCATCTTCACCCTGGTCATGCTGGGTGCGTTGGCGTATGCTACGATCCAGCTGCGCGTGGTTCGCTCCGTGGTCAACCGCGAACAGGCATTCCAGATTGCGGAAGCCGGGGCAAATTACTACCAGTGGCATCTGGCGCATTTCGCCACCGATTATGCCGATGGCACGGGGCAGACGTGCAATCCGTGCGGGCCGTATGTGCATGATTACGTGGATAAGGACACAAACAATGTGATTGGCCGGTATTCGTTGATGGTTACTCCGCCGGTGACCGGTTCTACTATTGTGACCATTACGTCTACCGGTTACACGCTGGCCAACCCTTTGCAAAAACGTACCGTGACAGCGCGTTACGGCATTCCGTCGCTGGCCCAATATGCTTTTTTGACGAACACGGACGCCTGGATTGGTTCGAATGAGACGGTTACCGGGCAATTCATGACCAATGGGGGAGTGCGTTTCGACGGGACCGGGAACGCGCCGATTATGTCGGCCAAACAAACATACCAATGCCAGAGCTGGTCAGGGAGCCCGTGCCCCGCGACCAAGCCGGGTATTTGGGGAGCAGCGACGCAGTCGACCCAGAATTTTTGGCAGTATCCCGTGCCGAACGTGGACTTTTCTTCAGTGACTTCCAATTTTGCGAGCATTAAGAGCTCGGCTCAGACCGGCGGCGTGTACCTGCCGCCTTCGAATCAATCGGGTTACTCGCTGGTTTTTAAATCGGACGGCACAGTGGACGTATACAAGGTAACGTCTCTGCGTGCGAATCCCACCGGATGGGACGTGGATAATAAAGCGCACAACGAAGATCTTGATTATAATGCGCGAACATTCCTGTACAATACCCCCATTCCAAACAATGGCCTATTCTACGTTGAAGACCGGACCTGGGTGGAGGGAACCGTAAAAGGCCGGGCCCTGGTGGCGGCCGCCAAACTCCCGTACAATGCCAATACAGCCCCAAGCATCCTGATTCCGAACAATATCGTCTATGCGGCCAAGGACGGGACAAATTCTTTGGGCTTGCTGGCTCAGGAAGACATCCTGCTGACATACTACTCTCCGAACAATCTGGAAATCGATGCGGCACTGTTTGCACAGAATGGCAGTGCACAGCATTACTACTGGCCGGGAGTGGTGAAAAATTCCATCACCATTTACGGCACAGTGGGCAGTTACGGCCTTTGGACGTGGAGCTGGGTGGATGGCGGGAATAACATAACCAGCGGGTATTCTTCCACCAATACAACCTATGATGCAAACTTGCTGTATGCACCGCCGCCAAGCTTTCCTCTGACCAGCGGCGGGTACCAGCAGATTAGCTGGAGCAGCAACTAAGTAATTGACAAAATTTTAAAAATTGACAAAAATGACAAAAATTAACTGCAGTTTGGTTTCCTATTTTTGTCATTTTTGTCAATTAACTAATGTTTTATGTCTAAACCTGCAAAATTTTTAATTATCCTTCTTTTCTCACTGTTCCTTTCTTGTCCTGCCCATGCTGCCCGCATGGCCCCTGGTTCCTCTAAGGGCGAGGTACCGCAGGTTCAGCCATTGCAACCGATAGACGGAGCGGTGGCGCCGAACGTCGGACAGAATATTTTAGCCAAACCGGCACAAGACGATCCGGGACCGGACAATGAGCAGGACGGTCTCCAGGTACCGGCTTCATCTTCGAGCAGTGAACCTGAGGCCCATGCGGGAGTGGTTGCGTCTCCCGAGGCTCCGCCGTCACGCCTGTTTAATTATGTGGTAGCGCTGTTGATGCTTGTCGGTGCGGGGTTGGTAGTGTATGCTGCTAAATCCCGGAAGCAGTAACCGGTCAAATTAAAAATGCAAAATTCAAAGTTAAAAATTATGGAGCCTTCTTTTGGCGGATAAATTTAAATAATGTATGCCAGTATTCCCAAACAGTCAACACGAAACCTGCATATACTGCGGCAACAATCCGGTTCCGCACTTTTTCCATTGGTATTTTGAATCCGTGAATATCCTGTTCGCTCCGGTTCGGGAAGTGGTACTTTTCAATCCTGTAGCTTCCGCGACTAAACGGGCGATGCGGCGGATGCGGTTCGGCCAGCGGGCGCTGCGGACTATGCTTGCCTGCCGCGCGGTCAGTATGAACGACAAGCGCGAATTATGCACCAGCCCCCGGGCCAAAGTCCTCTGGGAAGAAGCCGAGCGGCGGGGCATAGACATGCGCGAGGTACAGATGTTCCGGAGAAATGTCGATACTTTCGTTGCTGAAAAGAACGGCCGGCAAGTGATCTTTTCCGGCTTGCCGAGGCCCGAAGGACACCATAACAGCATTTTGGATGTTATGGATGATAAAAAATACTTCAAGCACGCCATGCGGGAGGCGGGAATACCGGTGCCTGACGGGGGGAGTGCCTGGAATTTTATCCAGGCTCGCAATATCTTTCGGCGCGTCCAAAAACCAGTCATTGTGAAGCCTCGTACCGGTAGTCGCGGGCGCCATAGCACCACGTATATTTATACTGAAGAGCAGCTCAAAAAAGCCTTCGATGTGGCTAAACAATTGTGCTTCTGGGTTATAGTGGAAGAGCACATTGAAGGGCCGGTGTATCGTGGGACGGTGATCAATTACGAGTGCGAGGGTGTTCTGCGCGGCGATGCGCCGAGCGTGGTCGGGGACGGTGTTTCTTCTATAATGGAATTGGCAAAGGCGAGGAACGCTGCCTTGCCGGAAAATGTGAAGCCGACACCGCTGGATAGCAGGACCGAAATATTCCTGCACCGGCAAGCTTTGGGTTTGGCTTCCGTCCCGGAAGCCGGCAGGCGGGTTTACCTTTCGGAGAAAGTCGGCATTGGGTATGGCGGTTCTTCGTCCGAGGATTTCGATATCTGTCATCCGGAAAATAAGGAATTGTGCGAGCGGGCTGCCCGGGCACTTCGTGAGCCTATTGTGGGTTTTGATTTCATTATTCCTGATATTACGAAGCCATATACCCAGCAGCGCGTCGGTTTCATTGAAGCGAATTCCATCCCATTTATCAACCTGCACCATCATCCACTGCTCGGCCAGCCGCGTAATGTCGCGGCTGCGGTGTGGGAGTTAGTGGGGTTCTAATCCACAATATATCGAATCTACGAATAGAACGAATCAACGAATAACTACGAAATTTCGAATTCGTTGATTCGTAGTCCTTCGCAGATTCGTCAAATTCGCAGATTCGATATATTCATACGTTTGTCATTCTTATTTCTTAAATGGACCATCATCCTTTCTACAAGCTATCCCATCGCATTGTCTCCGCATGGTCAGACCGGCTGACGCGGCCTTTGACTGCGGAAAACATCGGTCCTAAAATTCTTCGTATCTGCGGAGCTACTTTGGATTTGCGCGATTATGACCGCGTGGTTGCGGTGTGGTGCGGCCGTCATCCCTGGGAAGAGTTTGCCACCCAGGTGGAAGCGGTTTTTGGGAAGGAGGGTATTCCTTTGTACGAGACAGCCACATCGACCCGGGTTGCGCAGCTGGCAGATGTCCTGCATGAGTTGGGGGAGGACGATGCGGTCGTATTTTTGCATGGCGGTAGTATGTACTGCCGCCCGGATGTACTTCAGGCGCTCTCCGCATTGAAGCATGCGGGTGCTTTACCGGCGGAACAGGACACGGTTCACAAGCATCTGGATGAATTCAGTGCTCCGGGACTGGCCTGCCTGGCGCAGCCTGCGGATTGCCTGGAGTTATGCTGGTCGCCGGCCGGTATCGGCTGTCCTTGTCCGAGTTGCCCTACAACAGCACGTGAGGCCCGTGAGGTTCTAGAATTTTATAACATTCCGGAGATGACCGGTAAGCCGTCATTCCGTCTCGAGCAGCGGAACGCCGAAAACACCAGGCGCGTTGTCTGTATAGACCAGGATGAGATGGCACAACTGTTTAAGGACGCGGTTGAAGAATTCGGGTTGACTGTGCATGATGGACGTGGTAATGAAGTTCTGGGCGCCGGCGAGTACCCGGCATATTGCTCGTTTGCTTTTTTAGAAGACCAGTCGCGGTTGAGATCTGTCCTTTCTCAGAATCCGGCCCGTACCCATTTGCTTCTCGTCTGGAACGAGCCTACAGGCCGGCTTCGATATGTTGCGGCGCTTGCAGGCCACGCTATTCCGGCACAGACCGTACTTTCCGGATTCGATCAGGCTACATGGCAAGGTCCCGGCATCTCTGCCGAAGCCGCAGGTTTTCTGAATGAACCGTTCGCGATTGTGGCGGCGTTATTTTAGACACGAGGGGTGATTTTATGATATAATTATGGAAAGTTGGAGGTGTGTTTCGAAATCAAATACAAATCATATGGCCAAGCCAAAATTAACCCATAAGGGGAGAGGGCGTGCTCCTATGGAAAAAGTCACAATCAAGCGGGTAAAAAGAAATACTAAAAAGCCGACAACTAAAGAAAAAATCCTGGCAGGATTGGGTTTAGGCTCCACGCTGCTCGGCGGCATCGCCTCAGTCAGTCCAAAGCCTCAAACTACCCAATTTACCAGATCGCAAGGTGATGAAGCCAAGAACAGCGGCAGCAAGGTTAAAAACGTGCTGAACCAGATTTTTGGCGTACCGGTTGCCCAAGCTTCCACTGATTATAGCACTATGAGCAAGGATGAGCTCGCCCAGCTTGCGGCACAGTTGAACGTGCCGAACCAGACGCCGCAGCAACAAGCGGAGTACCAGGCCATTGTGAATGCATACTATGGCAGAACGCCCACAACGTCCACAAGTAGCTCGTCAACCTCTTCCTCCAGTACCGGGAACAGTGGTTCAACGACTTCCGAGGGTTCTACGCAAGGTACCGCATCGGGAGTTCAGGCGTACCATAATGGACAGTGGGGTGCTCCGCAGTCAGGAGATAAATTCACGGACGGCGCCGGGGTCAACTATACATTCCAAGGTGGGCAGTGGGTTCCAGACGCGCGCGATACGTACAGTCTTCCGACGACAGGTAATAAAGTGGGGGATACCAAAGCGGTCGGACCGAATCAAGTCGTCAGGTGGAACGGTGTGGCTTGGGTCGATGCTGACATTGGTACGGCCTTTAGTGACAATAGCGGAAATACCTTTGTAATGGATGCCAGCGGAAAATGGATCCAGGGTGTCTACATGACTAATCCGCAGGGGTATAACCAGATCACTGGTGAGTACAGCCAGATGAATCCCATCAGTTTCGCTACTTTAGAGGCGGCAAAAGGATATGCCCAGTTGCTCGGAGGAACAGTTGAGGCTGTCACCTATGACCAGGGGCCGTATCGATTGGCCCAGCCACAGTATGTTATACGCGTAGGGAATGCAGTCTTGAATGCCGGTCTCGTGGCTCAGACGTTGAATGCATTCCCGAACGGCATGCAGATGATCCAACAAGAGATCTCGAAGTATAATTCCGCCGGTGTATCCACAAATAGTATGACCAAAACCCTGGAGGAGCTGCATGCTATGTACCCGAGCATAAATGTTGACGTGCCAGCTGCGAACGTGAGCGGGAATACGTACACAGGCCTTGCTGGTCAAGGCTCTAATGCTGCTTTTTATGGCCAAACTGCAAACGCCGGCGCCGCAATTCCGGGTTCGGCACCGGTTTGGAATATTGGGAACACGGGAACCCAGACCGGGACAGCCACCGGTCAACTGACCGCCCAACAACAGCAATGGATCGCTCAGTCCGGCACAACCACCCGCCAGGCATTGCAGGGACAGGCCGGAGCGGTGGAATTTTTAGACAGTTATTTCGCCAATCATCCGGAACGGCTGCCCCAGGCTTTTGCGCCCGGTAGCTATATTGCGTACGGCTTGAGTGTCGGTACTTCCACCAGCGCCAATGTTTCCAATTATAACTTCAATTTTGATACCGGTAAATACGAAAAAGGCGGGACAGGAACAACCGTAACTCCGCGAACTGATGCTCCAAATCCTGCTGCAACGGTTAACTTTAATTCGCTGACAGACCAGCAAAAGCAGGATATGACCGCTTACTATGGCGGCCATCCGGAACGGCTTCCTGATGCTTTTGCCCCCGGTAGCTTTATCGCTTTTGGGCTGGGACTGGGAGGCGGGGCGCCGGATCTTTCAGATCCGACCACGGCCAATACCCTGCAGAAAGCCGGGTACACCTGGAACGGTACGGCTTACGTGAAGATTGGTTCGACTGCAGCCTCGCATACTCCGACCGGACCGATTACGACAGGAGACTATTATACCGATGAGCAAATTAAGAACATGGCTAATGGGATCGTGTACGATCCGGTAAAAATTTCCGATGCCCAACTACTGAGAGTGCAGAGTGGTATTACCGTGCCTGACCGGGTCTTCCCTGGTACGGTGCTTGCATATATGCTGGGCCTGGGGGATGCCAAAACCCAAGCTACCCAAGCTACGCGCGTCGGAACTGACGGCAAAACCTACCAGTATTCCAGCGGCTGGTGGGTAGTCCAGCCCGGGACGACAACTCAGGGAGCGCATACCAACGTACCGAATCCGGCACAAACAACCCCACCGGCTACCACTACGAGTCCTGATACTACGGTCACTATCAAGAGTCCCGGGGCAACCAGCGGCTCCACAATTAATGTCTCAATCAGCCAGCGAGCGAATAATGTGGTGCATATCGAATTCGTCGATCCTAACACGAATCAGCTGGTCAGCAAGGATTTTTCTTCCCTTACCGAATTTAGCAAACTGTTGCAGAGTTACAATGTAGGCGGAAATGATACCGCTGCCAGGAATTCACAGGCAGTGTTTGCGGCATTGGGATCGATCGGGCAAAACTGGAATAAGGTAGCTACCGGGACTGTCCTGCCGCTGCCTCAGACAGTAACCCAGTCATCGGTCAACAATTCGGTATGGACCGACCAGAACGGCAATAGGGCGGTGACTGCGGGAGCGTTGGGCATTAACGAACCATTGGGAGTGTTGTTCTATGATGCCGGTACCAACACACTTTACCTTGACCATGGGAACGGACAGTTTGAGACTTTAACCGGCAACCAGGCGTATAATCAAGCCCGCGTGATTGAATATACGAATTTGATCAAAGCTGCCACGGCTACGCCCGATCATACGGCTGCGAGCAATGACACGCTCCTCAAAGCGCTCGGCCGCAACACGGCAACGGTGGATGCCCAGCACCCGCTCGGTACCGGAGCCCAGAGCACGGGTTCCGGAATGCTGCAGCAAGGGGCTTGGTATTCCTGGACCGATTCATCGGTAGTCAAGGATTATGGGAAAAATGCCAACGCCTTCAAGGCGGATTGGCAAACTGATGCGACCGGTAAAGTTACGAGCATTACCATTACAACTACGAATGCCCAGGGACAACAGGTGCTCAGAACATTCCCGAGTCCCCAGGCCTTAATGAACTTTTTAGACACAACTTCTGGTCAATGGGCAGGATTGAACCCAGACCAGCAGCAAAATGCCTTTGCTGGTTTGCCTGATAATGTCAAAGCCATGTATACAGCCGCTAATGCAGCGCGGTCGTATATCCCGAATTTCCCCAATATCCAGACCACGAACCGTGTTGTAACCCCGCCGGGAACAGCCCAGCTTATTTCCACGGTTCCTGGATCGACCGGTCAGGTGTTGTCAGGAATGAATCCGGAATACTTTACGACTCCCGACCAAGCCAATGCGGCGCTGGCGGCCATCAGACAATACCACCCGGATGCGAAGTTGGTGGATATGTCGGTCAATTCCAGCCCTGGCTGGTTCACGAGCTATGGAACTGATCCGCGCGTTGGTTGGATGATCGTATATAATATCGATAACGGCAGTAACCGCGCCACCTATGTTGACCCGGCAGCCGTGCTCAAGCAAATCGGTACGAGCGGACAATTGGCCAAAGATATTCCCGGTACCCAGCAATCCTTTTTTGCTACCAATAACGGAATTAACGTGGTCTTTAACACTGCCGTACCGAAAGGGTCCATGGGCGCAGCAAATACTGGGGCGGGTACGGGGACGCCGGCCGGCAGTACTGGACAAACATCGAGCGGAACGCCAGCTCTCGGCGCTGTGTTGGGTAAAAACCCTTTCCATAACAACGAGAATGTTATGGTCACAACGGTTAACACGTTAGACGGATCGCTGCGGCCAACCAATGGTGTACTTTCCGACGGCTCGACCATAGAGATTGGCGGATATAATTTGGACGGGGCGTATAACCATTTCAGCCTCATGATCGGTACCGCTGAAGTACCCATCGACCAAGCCGTTATTACTGCCAATAAGATAACGTTACATCCAGTTTTCCCCAGCAGTACCCCAAATGGTGCTATAATAAGAATTAAGCTACTGAGCGCTAATCCGGCACTCGCCGCAGGCCAGCTTTCCGGCGTATCTTTTAGCTTTACCAGGACCCAGTCTAGTAGTTTAGACCAGGTAGACACGGAAACACAGGATTTGGAGTCCTCAGACGCGAGCGGGACTAGTCAGTCTCAATCTACGTATGTGGTCCAACCGGGCGATACGCTGTGGTCAATAGCTCAAAAAGTTTATCAGAGCGGTACCCAATGGGACAAGATTCTTTCGGCCAATAGTGATACTCTTCATGGGCCCCAGGATCTGAGAGTCGGCATGGTACTGCGCATTCCATCTTAAAAGATAATTTATTATAAACACAAATGACAGAACACACCCACCACCACACTCCGGCTACTCCGGATGATGCTGGGCAGACAGGATCTCCTTCCATGCAGGGCGGCAGCCAGGGCATGGTCGCCTTGAGCATTTTGCTCGGGGCAATCTTAGTAGCAGCAGCGATGTTTTATAACACCAACGTCCTGGTGAAGAAAATGGGCGGAACGGAATTGACAGCACAAAAGGGTACGGAACAGCAGGCGCAAGCCCAGCCACAACCTCAACCTCAGGCGCAAGCCCAGCCACAGCAGCCGTCCGGGCCGGTGAGTGTCACGGATCGCGGTGACCAGCCGACTATTGGAAAGTCAAATGCCAAGGTGACCATTTACGAATTCTCAGATTTCCAGTGCCCATTCTGCCAACGGTTTGAACAGGGAGCTTATGCGCAGATTAAAACCAATTATATCGACACCGGCAAGGCCAAACTCGTATACCGCCACTATCCGCTGCCTTTCCACGTGAATGCCCAAAAGGCCGCAGAAGCAGGGGAGTGCGCGAATCGTCAAGGTAAGTTTGAGGCTTACCATGATATGCTCTTCGCCAAAGGCCAAGCTGACGGAACAGGGTTAGCTCCTGCTGATCTCAAGCAGTATGCTTCCCAGGTCGGTCTGGATACCGGCAAGTTCAACAAGTGTCTGGATAACGGCGAGACTGCCCAGGTGATCAAAGATGATACGGCTGCAGGAACGGCTGCCGGCATCAACGGCACTCCGAGCTTCGTAATCGGCGGTAAGCTGATTGTCGGAGCCCAGGACTACAGCCAATTCCAGGCTGCGATCGATGAGGCGCTGAAGAAATAGATTCGAGAGCAGAGTTGGTAGTGAGTAGTTTATAGTTTATAGTAAACACCGCCTGACTGTATGGTCAGGCGGTGTTTTGGTTTTGAATGCCCTTTGCGCAAAAATCGACGCTCAAATTTGCCATTAGAAAGGAGTTTTTATGGGTCTTGGTAGATTGAGTAGCTCCTTAAATTATCGTTTGAGGGCAGTAAGTTTGGCGGTAGGCATACATGTTGTTCTGTTTGCGGTAGGACAAGGGGAGATTTGGTTTGCTGATGCATATTCGTATAATGAAATGAACATCGCTGTCCTTGCTCGCAAGATTTGTAGATTGAACAGACTTACCTGAAATTCGTCGTGGCCGGAGTGCAAAAATCACAGCCGATAATTAAATTTTATACTTGCAAATGTATAGGGGAATGGAAGGCGAGTGTACAGTGCTGGTGTGACTGAGGTAAATATTTTGTTAACACTATTGAACAGAGTGCCAGGTGAATCCCTCTCCTATCTTTCAGGTGGGTGCGTTGCGTAAAGCACGTAAGGAGAGAAATCTTGCTGAGTAGATTTCAGTCTTCGTCTGAGAGAGTAGAAAGATATCCGCTGGGGGCAAATATTATTACATAATCGGAACGGTTCAATTGTAACCCAACTTTTGCATTTGTAAATATTTATTATTTGAGATATGGGCAAGAGGACGTTGCATCATCTGATGATGTATGAATAAATTTCGTCCCTACAAAACACATCCCGACAACTGTCCGAGGATTCTGTGCAGGAGCAAGCGACAGCTGCCCGCTCCCATTCTGATTGTTAAATTTTTGCGGGCGGATCCAACCTTCGCATGAACCTTCCTTCTTCGCTTAAGCTATGGAGGACAAGTCGGCGGACACGGTAAGTCCATGCACCATCCGATGGTGCATGGATAAATCTCCCCCCTGTACATATGACGGTGATCGCGCATGTGTCTCTTGCTCCCTGTAGGGACGAGCGATGGCTGTCCGATTAACCTACAGTGTAACTGTGATGGGCTGATTAATGCGGCCCCTCTATAAACAAATTACTGATCACTCCAGTGCAGGAGAGTATTTTTTCCCCGCCATGGCTTTCCCGTCCGACAAAGCTTTTTGACCGTCAGTAGTTTTAACGGAGGAGGGTAGCGATGATAGGAAGCGACGGTGGGAGTCGCCCTCTAACAGCTTTACATCGGATCCGTTACGGGCGCATGAATGCGGCCTCTACAGAATACATACCGATGATCGTAAAGATGTTCCTTGTTCCTTGTAGGGGCAAGCGGCAGCTGCCCGTCCCGTTGGAGTTGATACCATGGTGATACGGGCGGGTCTAGTCACGAGCGGATGAATCCTGCCCTGCTGACTACATATTGATAACCCCTGAAGTGTAGGGGTGTGCTTTCTTGTCTACCAAGACTTTTTGACTGTCCATAGCCCTGCCTGCTCCTCGAGTCTGAGCAACCTCGGAGTCGAAGACCGGCAGGCAGGTTCATGCGAAGGGTATTGCGACGGGGCGGGAGCTGTCCGCACTCATCATGTATCAGGTGCTATAACCGGGCGGACTTATTAAATCCATACAACATCTAATGGTTGATGGATAAACCTCACCCCTACGCTGTGAGTAGTTCCTCCTTTTTTGATTTGCAAGTTACCTAAATTTTCAGTCTAAAAAATGGAAAAAATTTGTGGATAACAGCAATTATAACATGCAAAATTTGAGGGTCGTAAGAAGGCATTTCAAGAGAGATTAGGGAGTAGTATAAATAGTTAAAGATAAAAAAGCCTAACAAACATGAGACCTCAGAGTGGCGTGTAACATATGAAATTGAGAATTGCTCTTTCACTGAGAAGTAAAGCTTGAAACAAGAACTATCGTGCTTTATTTAAAGAATCTAAGTTTAAAATTAAAAGTATAATGAATCTAAATTCTATAAAATACTGAGGAAAATATTTTTGTGGTAACACAGTTGTAACGAAGTTTCATAATGTAGCAAGTACTACCATTCCGGTGTCATTCATTTTATGAACTGCGACAATATACCTAAAAAACGTATTTAAAAAATCACACATTAATCTCTCTTATGAGATTGTTGGGGATTTTTAGATCTTTTCTGATCAAAAAATCAGCACGGGTTATGGCTAGATGAAACAGCATTTTTAACTCTCAAATCGCTGTTATTTTGCAATTCAATTTTGAAAGGAAAAATTGTTCATATTTTTGTCCAATAATTTTCTTAACGGTATAATTTAAATATGAATATCGGGTATCCGAGAAATGCGAAAAAGACCTATAAACATAATGTATTTTAAAAGGCCAGTAGTTCAGAGACAGACAGGAAACTAACACCTCACGTGAGCCAAGAAATCAACGAAAATTTGGAAGGAATTGTCTCCCTCGCGGAAGCCAGCAAGGTAACCGGCTACAACCAAGATTACCTTGGCTTTTTATGTCGTACCGGTAAACTGCAGGGTTTCAAGCTTGGCCGTAACTGGGTGACGAGCAAACAGGCCCTGGATGATCTCATGCGCCAAGAGGCGGGGCAGCGGGTACCTGTGCACGTACAATCTACAACCGTTGAAACAGTCAGACCAATTGAACCACAATCCGGGAACCCGCTCGGAACTCAAGTACCACCTGCTATGGGATTGGCAGTGTCACAAATTGAACAGCAGCGGACGGAACAAATGAATACTGTTCCTGCCGTGGTGTCTTTGGAGCGTGCTGCTGCCGAAGAGCTTGAGCTTGCCAAACTAAAGAACGAAGTTGTGGTCGGTGATCTTTCAAAAAAGATTGCCACTCTTACAGAGACGCTCAGCACGACAGTAACAAAGTTACAGGCCCCGGCGCTCTCACTCAAAGACCAGGTGAACTGGATTAAATCTTTTACTACGCAGAAAACGTCTGCATGGAAATATGTTCTTTCGGGAGGCGCCGCGATGGCGGTAGTCGCGTTGCTGTCGTGGGGTCTGTGGTTCAATATGCGGATGACGAGAGAATTGGTGGCACAACCGAAAGATTCGCGCGTCGTCTACCAGAACAATTACAACAACAACTACAACTACTACAACAACGGAGAGAAGACAAGCGGCACGCCGGTGAGCATGAACGGCACGAGCGGAACTCAGAGTCCCATAGCGGCTGGCAAAGGGAATGTTCTTTTCCCGAGCGCTCTCGATTACAACTCGCTCATTGATACTCGCATCGAGTCGTATATCGCGAGTGGAAAATTGAAAGGCGAAAAAGGCGACAAAGGTGAGAAGGGTGATCGAGGTGACAATGGTCTCGATGGCTTTAGCACAAATGTGGGTACGGGATTGCAGCAGTCATACATTCCGGTTACATACGTGCAGCCGGTGAATCAACCGGCAAGCGGCGTGACGGGTTCTATGTCCGGCGCTACGCATTTTGCGGTTGCTGACCTCATTGCTGACAAAGCGGTCATCGGCAGCGGCGGGTTGACCATCAACGGACCGGTGACCTTCAGCAGTCCGCTGACGGTGTCTGATATCAATTTAAATTTCACACCGGGCAGCATCGTGTTCATGGGACCGAAAGGCCTTGCACAGAACAACGGTAAATTATTCTGGGATAATCTGACCTACCGCTTGGGCCTGAACACGACGACTCCGGAAGCCATGCTCAGCCTGGTTCAGAACGGCGGCGAAACCATGATCAAAGGTTTCGTAAATTCTACAAACACCCCGCAAGGAGAATTCATCTCTTTGGGGTATTCGGATACGGCTACGGAAATTTATTCGGTGGACACCAGGGGTAACATTAAAACTTCCGGTACGTTGACCTTGTCAGCCATGACGACCGGCAGTATTCCGTTCGTGGTTACGGGCGGCACGCTAGCGCAGGATACTTCTAATTTTTATTGGGACAATACCAACAAGCGCTTTGCGGTCGGCACGACCACCGTACCGGCAACGTTCGCTTTAGCCCAGACAAACAATGGCGATACCATCATTCAAGCAAGCCGCGCGACGGACAACGCGCCAGCCGGTGACTTTATCGCATACAAAGACGCTGCAGGTAATACGCTGTTCCGCGTCAATAATAACGGCAGCCTTACGGCCCCGGGTGTGACGAGTACGGGAGAACTGGCTGTCGTGGGCACTTCAACTTTAGCAACAACAACTATAAGCAGTCTGTCGTTGTCACAACCATTGTCATTGTCCTCGGGCGGTCTGGGCTTTGACGGCTCGAGCGTGACCAAAGGAAGTCTGATTGCCGGAACTGGGAATGGTTCTTTGGGTGTCCAATCCGTAGGATCGGACGGGTTGTGCTTGACCGCCTCATCTTCAGCCGCTTCAGGAATAGCGTGGACGTCCTGTTCAGCCGCAGCCGGCGGTATTCAGAGCTTAAACGGCTTGGTTGCAGTCAATCAGTCACTCGCAACAAATACCACGGCTACCGGTTTAGTCCAGACCATCACATCTGCCGGTGGAACCCATACCTTCAACCTCTCGCTTAATCCCAGCTATACTATCCCGCTGATTGCTTCCACGACCAATTGGAACTTAACGTATGACACAGTCAATGCGGGTAGCGCCAACTGGACGAGCACTTACGGTATCGTTAACGCTTCGTCTTCGCTTTGGACTGCTGCTACGAATCTTGTGAATGCCAATAGTACCAATTGGACCGCGGCTTACAATACCGTTAATGCCTCCTCGACGTATTGGGATAGTGCGTATGCCAATCGCATCACTTCTGCAGCTGCCCCGCTTCAGATAAGCAGCAACCAGCTATCTATCCAGGCCGGGTATAGTATTCCGCTTAGTGCCTCTAGTACTAACTGGAACACCTTCTACAATACTCCGTCCACGCAAATTACCGCTGGTACCGGTATGACGTGGTCAGGCAATACGTTGAACTCAGTGTGGACGCAATCCGGCAGTGACATCTCCAATCTCACCATGGGCAACGTCGGCATTGGCAGTGCAAGTCCGGTTGCCAAACTCGATGTGGCTGGCGCGGTTCGCCTGGGTGATGCCGGGGCTAATAATCTTTTGAATACTTCAGCCGCAGCAGGTACCGCGAGCGGTCCCTTGTATTGGGGTAGCAAGCCTTTGGCATATTCGCTGTCTGTCCAGCAGAGCGATGGTAACAGCCTGGTCAACGGCGTGGAATATATTCAGTTTGACCAGGGTACCGGATTGCACGTGACCGACTTGGGTAATAAGAGCGTCAAGATCAGCATCGGCAGTCACTGGAAGGATCTCTATATTAATGGAGTAAAGAATTTGACGCCGACCGGCGAAGAACCGCTGAACTTCAACACCGATGCAAATTTGTTGCTGACTGCCAGCTCGAGCACGGTCCCACAATCTTTGAATTTTGCATTAAGCCCTAACATCCAGGTGACCTCTGTTACTGCTGCGAATGCTTCCACGACGCATTTCACCTCGACCGGTAATGCTTATTTGAATAATCTGGTGTTTGCTAACGCCACCGGATCCGCACTAAGCTTGGCCAGTACCTTGGCTGTAGGCGGTGCGTTGAATGTATCCGGAAATTCCAATGTCTCCAATATCATCGTGACCGGTAACAGCACCACAACCGGTAATAGCATTTTTGTCGGCAATGTCGGTATTGGCGGAGGTTTGAATTTCAGCAATGCGACCGGTACAAATCTCTATTTGTCGGGATCGCTTGCCGCATCCAACTTGACCGGCACCAATACCGGCGATGTGACGCTGGCCGGAGAAAATTATGTATCGATCAGCGGCCAGCAAATTACCGCCAATGCCATCAACCTAGCTACGACCAATGTTACGGGTATTCTGCCGGTAGCCAAGGGCGGCACTGGATCTTCCACGTTGAATACGAGCGTGGTGCCGGAAGGGTTGAACCTTTACTATACCGACGCGCGTTCCCGCGCGGCCTTGTCGTCTTCCGCCACCGGACTTTCATACGACAACATCACCGGCATCTTTAATTTATCCGCAGGCTACAATATTCCTCTGACTGCTTCCACTACTGAATGGTCTTCCGCCTATGCCAATCGCATCACCTCTGCTACCGCACCGCTGGCGATCACCAATAACGTTTTGGGTTTGCAGGCTGGCTATTCAATTCCATTGACTGCGTCGACTACGAATTGGAACACGGCCTACAATATCGTGACAGCTTCTTCCACGTACTGGGATGCCGCGTACGCCAATCGGATCACTTCCGCCCTGGCACCGCTCCAGATTAGCAACAACCAGTTATCACTGGATTCGAATTACACTATCCCGCTGACCGCGTCTACCACCAATTGGAATAATTTTTATAACACGCCGTCCACCAGAATCACCGCCGGCACTAATTTGTCTTGGTCTGGTAACACCTTAAACGGTCCGGCTGATTCCTACATCCGCGGACTGCTCTCATCTGCCGCAACTGGGCTGACTTACAATTCCGGTACTGGTGCTTTGAGCGTAACTGCTGGCTACAACATTCCGCTCGCTGCGTCCACCACCAACTGGAATACCTTCTACAATACTCCATCCACCCAGATCACTGCGGGTACTGGTTTGTCGTGGTCGGGCAACACTTTAAATGCCACCAACAGCTTCACCGGTTCCGGTACGAATAACTACGTTGCCCGCTGGACGGGTACGAGCTCTCTGGGCACTGGAGTGTTGTTCGACAATGGAACGAGCGTTGGTGTTGGTACGACGTCACCCATAGCCAAACTTGATGTTTGGGGCAACTTAAACGTAGGTACTTCCTCGACTCCAACCCTTTCTGTTAATACAGCAACTAATCAGGTAGGTATTGGCAGAGTACCGGTTAGTCATGCTCTGGAAATTGGCGCTGATCAGACCATTTGGTCCAATTCTGCCCTGACATTGATGACTGCAAATTCCGGTAATATGAATTTTAATAGCACCGGAAACATAGTATTAAATCCCTACACCGGTGGAGATGTAACCTTCCCGGGTTTGGGGATATGGAAAAATAGTGGCAACGTTGGTATCGGAACTACGACTCCTGGGCAGAAGTTGGTTGTTAATGGTAGCGAGTATGTCACCGGAGCGAGGTTGGACAGCAATGCCTCGGCGGGAACTTCCGGTTACCTTTTGCAAACCACTGGCACTGGCACGCAGTGGGTGGCAACTTCTTCACTCGGCATCATTGGCGGTATCCAGTCCCTTAATGGATTGAATTCTCTCAACCAAACCTTCGCCACCGGCACTGCTACCGGGATCGGTTTGAACATTACCTCGGTCGGTTCGACTCATACCTTCACGCCGACCGTGGCCTCTGGCTATTCAATTCCGCTGACCGCCTCCACGACCGAATGGGCTACGGCCTATACCAATCGCATCACCTCTGCTACTGCGCCGCTTCAGATTAATAGTAATACACTCTCGGTCCAGGCTGGTTATAATATTCCATTAACCGCGTCCACTACAAATTGGAATGGCTTTTACGATGTACCCTCAACCCGCATCGCTGCTGGCACTAATATGTCCTGGTCTGGCAATACTTTAAATGGTCCGGCTGATTCTTACATCCGTGGATTACTCTCATCTTCTGCCACTGGCTTGTCGTACAACTCCGGTACTGGCGTGTTCTCTTTGACTGCTGGTTATAACATTCCACTCACGGCCTCGACCACCAACTGGAACACGGCCTACAACACCGTGAACGCTTCTTCCACGTACTGGGACAGCGCTTATGCCAATCGCATAACTTCTGCTGTTGCTCCGTTGCAGATAAGTAGCAACCAGTTGTCACTGGATCCCAACTATATCATTCCGCTGACTGCGTCCACCACCAATTGGAATAATTTTTATAATGCGCCGTCGACCAGAATCTCTGCAGGCTCTGGCCTAGCCTGGTCTGGTAATACGCTGAATTCAGTGTGGAGTGTCAACGGCAATAACATCTATAATAACAACTTGTCCAATGTCGGGATTGGGACGACGAGTCCTGTCTTTGCGCTCGACGTGAATGGCCAGGTCAATGCGCAATCAGGTTTGTGCATTGCTGGTGACTGCAAGGCTTCGTGGTCTGCGGTGAGTGCGGCCGGGTACTGGACGCAGAGTGGCGGCAATTTGTATCCCTCTACGATCGGCAACAATGTCGGAATCGGCTCCTCCAATCCGCAGGCGAAATTGGACGTGGTCGGTAATGTGCGCGTGGCTGGAAACATCATGCCGGAAATGACCGGCGCGACCGGAAATATTTCCACGCGTAGCATTGGGGATGCTAACAACCGCTTTGCGGATGTCTGGGCCAACGACGTGCATGTCGGCGCCAGCTCTTTGTACGTAAACGGCAAGAAGGTCATTACCGATGTGTCCAATGTCATGAATTTTACGACTGACGTGGATCAGTCATTGGTTGTTAAGACTTCCGGCATTGGCAGCATGGGATTGCAGACCGATGCAGGTTCGCTGCTGTTGAATTCCAACAGTCTCATTTCCGCGACCGGCAAGGGTGGCATTAATTTGACGGTGCCGATTGACACACCGTCCATGAATTTGAATCTCACGAATAATTCCTTAAACGGCAACATCACCTTTACCGCAACGGGCAATAACTCCCAAGTGCTAGCCAGCGCCGTGCAAAAGATTGCTTTGACCTCTCCGAGTATTGAATTGAACGGGACGGTGACCAGCGGCACTTGGAATGGCACCAAGATCGGTGTGCCGTACGGCGGTACCGGTGTCTCGTACATTACTCCGAACGCGGTTGTTTACGGCAACGGATCCGGAGCGATAGCAACAACGTCCGCACCGTCTGCCGGTCAAGTGCTCATCGGCAACGGCAGCAACGTTCCGACCTTTGCTTCCATTAGCGGTGATGCTGCATTGAATGGTTCCGGCGCGTTAACTTTGAATTCGGTCAATTCCAACATTGGCACCTTTAACAATGTTACGGTCAATGCGAAAGGTTTAGTCACTGCAGCTTCCAATGTGTCTTACCTGACCGGCAACCAGACCATTACACTTTCCGGTGATGTGAGCGGTAGCGGAACTACGGCTATCAATACCACGCTGGCGACAGTGAATGCCAACACCGGTTCGTTTGGTTCCGCTTCCGCGGTGCCTACCTTTACGGTCAATGGCAAAGGATTGATTACTGCTGCCGGTTCTGCCCCGATCGCTATTAATGGCAACCAGATTACTTCCGGCACGGTGGCCCCGACCTACGGCGGCTTAGGATTTAATGCTTCCACGATCGCCAAGGGCGGCCTGCTCACGGGTACCGGATCTGGCAGCTTTGGTATTCAAACTGCGGGAACCGATGGCCTGTGCCTGACGGCTTCTTCTACCTCAGCTTCCGGCGTAGCTTGGACTTCCTGTTCCTCCGGTTCCATTACCTCCTTAAATGGTCTGACTGCTTCTGTCCAAACCTTTGCTACCGGCACGGCAACCAGTATTGGTCTGAATATTACCTCAAACGGTTCAACTCATACTTTTACACCGACAGTCACATCCGGGTACAGTATCCCTCTGACTGCTTCCACCACGGAATGGGCTACGGCGTACAGCAACCGCATCACTTCGGCTACTTCGCCGCTCCAGATTAGCAATAACCAGCTTTCGATTGCTGCCGGCTACAACATTCCACTCACAGCTTCCACTACTAACTGGAACACGGCTTACAATACCGTCACTGCATCCTCGACCTACTGGGACAGTGCGTACACTAACCGCATTACCTCGGCTACGGCTCCTTTGCAAATCTCCAGTAATCAACTTTCTGTCCAGGCTGGTTACAATATTCCTTTGAACGCTTCCACTACTAACTGGAATGGCTTCTACAATGTGCCATCATCCAGAATCACTGCCGGTACCGGTCTGTCCTGGAATGGCAATACTTTAAACTCCACCATGCAGGCTTATGCCACGACCACCATTAACGGTGCAGCTGGTCCGACCTTTGCCTTTGCTGCCGGAACTGATACCAACCTCGGCCTGACCATTGCCACTTCCACCAACACGGTGACCTTCACTCCAACCTGGTCAGGGACCCTGGCTGCCGGCAGATTGAACAGCAACGTGGTGCAGGGAATTACCAATGACACCAACATCACCGGCTCCATCTCTGCCCAGAACCTGACCTTAGGCTGGTCTGGTCAGCTTTCAGTTGCCCGCGGCGGCACTGGCGCTAATAGCTTGACTGGTGTGCTGAAAGGCAACGGTGCCTCTGCCTTCACTGCCATGACCGGCACTGCCAACTACGTCACGCGCTGGACCGATGCCAATACCCTCGGGACAGGCACACTCTATGACAATGGTACTAACGTGGGGATTGGGACAACGAATACTAATGCCACTTTGCAAGTTTATAATTCTTCCGCTACAACGAAATATATAAAAATCGGCAATGTCGCAAATCCGACAACAACTGCAGGGGCAGGAGGTATGGTTGTTGATGTCAATGGGGGCGGTGGAATTTACATGGGTGATTCGGTTGCCGGAGTCTATGGGAAATATGAAGCCTATAGCGGACAATTGGGTGTTGGTACCATGTCTAACCATCCGGTTGGGTTCTGGAGCAACAACATAGAACGTGTCCGTATTTCAAGTGATGGAAGCGTCGGTATTAATACCACCACTCCGGGTCAAACCTTGGTCGTAAACGGCACCATGCAAATCACAGGCGGCGCCCCCGGAGCCGGCAAGATTCTCCAGAGCGACGCTAATGGTGTAGCCTCCTGGGTTTCCACCTCTACCATGGTTGGTGGTAACGCCATTGTTTCCTTAAATGGACTGACCGCTTCCTCGCAGACGTTTGCCACCGGTACTGCTACTGGCATCGGTTTGAATATCACTTCAATCGGCTCAACTCACACCTTTACCCCGACCGTGGCCTCTGGCTATTCAATTCCGCTGACCGCCTCCACGACCGAATGGGCTACGGCCTATACCAATCGCATCACCTCTGCTACTGCACCGCTGGCGATTACGAATAACGTTTTGGGTTTGCAGGCTGGTTACAGCATCCCGCTCACGGCTTCGACCACCAACTGGAACACGGCCTACAACACCGTAAACGCTTCCTCAACCTACTGGGACAGTGCCTATCAAAACAGAATCACATCTGCCTCTGCACCGCTGCAGATTTCTAATAATCAATTATCCATACAAGCTGGGTACACTATTCCATTAACTGCTTCTTCTTCAGAGTGGTCCAGTTTCTACAATACGCCATCGACACGCATCGCAGCTGGAACCAATTTATCTTGGAATGGTAATACCTTAAATGGTCCGGCTGATTCTTACATTCGTGGATTACTCTCATCTTCTGCCACTGGCTTGTCTTACAACAACACGAACGGCGTGTTTTCTCTCGCTGCTGGCTACAATATCCCGCTTACAGCGTCTACTACGAATTGGAATACGGCTTACAACACAGTTACAGCTTCTTCTACTTATTGGGATAGTGCGTACACCAGTCGTATTACATCCGCCGTTGCCCCGCTTCAGATCAGTAATAATCAGTTGTCGGTCCAGGCTGGCTACAACATTCCGCTCAATGCTTCGACTACCAATTGGAATACCTTCTACAACACTCCGTCCACTCAGATAACTGCTGGTACTGGTTTGTCATGGTCGGGTAATACTTTGAATGCCACCAACAGCTTCACCGGTTCCGGTACGAATAACTATGTCGCACGCTGGACGGGTACCAGCTCTTTGGGTACTGGTGTACTGTTTGATAATGGTACGAATGTGGGCATTGGTACCACAGGCCCGAGCAAACTGTTTGATGTTGCTGGAGGAAAATTCACGGTTGACGTGAATGGGTATACAACGGGAACCGGTTACATTACTTTAAATGCGCCAACGTATGCACCGGCATTTGAATGGAATCGCCAGGATAATTTTTCTACGGACAGAAATGTTGGAGCGTTAACCTCGAAAGCCAACACCTCTGCCGGAGCAGCGGCACAACTTTCGCAAATAATTTTCGGCCAATCTGCAGATTATAACGGTTATATAACATTCAATACGAACAATGGTGCGTCTTTGGCAGAAAGAATGAGAATAAACAAAGATGGTAATGTCGGTATCAATACTACAACCCCCGGTCAGACCCTGGTAGTCAACGGCACCATGCAGATCACCGGTGGTACACCTGGAATCGGTAAAGTGTTATCGAGCGATGCCAATGGCATTGCTTCCTGGGTAGCAACTTCTACGCTCGCTGTCTCTCCATCTGGTGCTGCTTCCGGCGACCTCTCTGGCAATTACCCCAATCCGACCGTGGCCAAGATCAACGGCGTAGCTCTGGGTTCGACCACGGCTACGGCTGGTAATCTCCTGATTGGTTCTGGTTCCCAGTGGGTCTCCACGGCCATGAGTGGTGATGCGACTATTAACAGTTCCGGTGCTCTCACCTTAAAGAACACCGGCACGGCCGGTACCTATGGCTCTGCCACCCAGGTCCCGGTTTTGACTACTGATGCCCAGGGGAGAGTTACCGGTGTTACCAATACCACTATCTCTGGTGTAGCTCCGGGCGGTTCAGCCGGTGGTGATCTAACCGGTACTTACCCGAACCCCACAGTCAATGGTATTAAGGGTGCAGCCGTGCCAGCCCTCTCTGCCGGCTTCCTCAAGTACAATGGATCAGCCTGGGCTTTTGATTCTTCGACCTACCTTACCGGTAACCAGACCATTACCTTGTCAGGTGATATCTCTGGCTCAGGTACTACGGCTATTACAACTGCTATTGGTGCTGGCAAGGTTACCAACACCATGTTAGCTGGATCGATCGATCTAACCACCAAGGTCACCGGGATCCTGCCCGTTGCCAATGGCGGTACTGGCGCCAACACCTTAACCGGAGTCCTCAAGGGTAACGGCACGTCTGCCTTTACTGCCATGACCGGTACGCAGAATTACATTACCAAGTGGACTGATGCCAACACGATTGGTAATTCGATAATGTTAGACAATGGTACGAATGTTGGTATTGGGACAAATAATCCCACAGCCAAACTGCATATCCATGGGGATTACAATAATGCTCTCGGCGGTGGTTTTATGCTGGATGCAACCGACAATACTGATCCAAATAAATACTCTCTGCGTATTAATCCGTTTGTGATAGGCGCTTACAAAGTTGGATACCAGTTTATTACCACGAGCGCTACCGGCGGTACCAGCACGCCGTTGGTCTTTGACAATGCCGGCAATGTTGGTATTAACTCCACGGGCCCTGGCTACAAACTCGATGTGGTTGGCACCGGCCATTTTACCGGAGCGTTAACGTTAGATACTGACCTTACTGTCCCGTATGGCGGTACCGGCGTCTCTACCTTTACTACCAATGGCGTACTCTATGGCAATGGTGCCAATGCTTTGAATGTGACCACTGCCGGTACAGCTGGCCAGATCCTGATGGCCAACGGTTCAGCAGTGCCCACCTTTACCACTATGAGCGGCGATGCCACCATTAGTGGCACGGGTGTTATTAGCCTAAAGAACACCGGTACTGCCGGTACTTATGGCTCTGCCACCCAAGTACCCGTCTTAACCACCGATGCCCAAGGCAGAGTGACTGGGGTGACTAATACGGCCATCTCAGGAGTAGCTCCTGGCGGTTCTGCGGGTGGTGATCTAACGGGCACCTACCCAAACCCGACGGTGAACGGCATCAAGGGTGCAGCCGTGCCAGCTTTGTCTGCTGGTCTTCTCAAATATAATGGATCAGCCTGGGCTTTTGACTCGTCGACTTATTTGACCTCAGCCATCACTTCCATAAACAGCCAGACCGGGCCTTCGCTGACCATTGCTTCAGGCACAGCTGGTAACATCTTTAACATCACTTCCGCGGGTAATACCATTACCTTAAACCTACCCTTTGCCTCCGGCTCGAATTCTGGCCAACTGTCTGCTACTGATTGGACCACCTTTAACAACAAGCAAGCTGCCGGCAACTATATTACTGCCTTAACCGGGGATGTGACCGCTGCGGGGCCGGGGAGTGCTGCAGCAACTGTTGCTAAAATCAACGGCGTGGCGCTTGGTTCAACGACTGCTACCGCTGGCAACCTCCTCATTGGCTCTGGTTCCCAGTGGGTCTCCACGGCCATGTCCGGTGATGTCACCATCAACTCTTCCGGCGTCTCTGCCATTGGTGCTCTCAAAGTCACCAACGCCATGATTGCCAACTCTACGATCGATCTGACTACGAAGGTCACGGGTATTCTGCCCATTGCCAATGGTGGTACTAATTCCAACGCTACCCCTACTTCCGGTGGAGTGGGGTATGGTACTGGGTCTGCCCATGCCTACACCACTGCTGGCTCTGTGGGCCAGATCCTCATGAGCAATGGTGCCTCGGCTCCTTCCTGGATTGCCACTTCTACTATCTTTGGTGGTTCCCAAGTTACCGGCAGCGGTACTTCTAACTACGTCGCACGCTGGACTGGTACCAACGCGTTGGGAACCGGCGTGCTGACCGATACTGGTACGAATGTAGGAATCGGCACCGCTAACCCGACTGCTAAATTTGCAATTGGGAATGATGGTGGTGCGAGCATTGCTGGTTCCTGGATTCCGGGCAGTCAGGCCGTGGCTTACATGGGATACAGCAGTGATTTTGTAGCGATCGGTTTGAAGAACGATGGTCCGGATAATCAGAATCCATACATCACGTGGGGCGATGATGGTGCACCACTGACCTTCTCTCATTACCACTACATGACTGGCACTACTACTATTATGACTTTATTGGCTGGTGGCAACGTCGGTATCGGCTCAGCTGCTCCGGGTGCCAATCTCGATGTGGTCGGCACGGGTAGATTTAGTTCAACCCTCACTGCCTCCAACGGCTTCACCGTCTCAGCCGGTTCAGTGACCTTGCCTAACAATTCTATTGCCAATGCAGCGCTCCAGGGTAATGGTGCATTGACTGTGACTGCTGGCACAGGCCTCTCGGGCGGCGGCTCAGTCGCACTTGGTTCATCGGTGACCTTGTCACTGCCGAACACCGGCACGGCCGGCACCTATGGCTCTGCGACCCAAGTTCCGGTCTTAACTACCGATGCCCAGGGGAGAGTGACGGGTGTTACTAATACCACTATCTCTGGCGTAGCTCCTGGCGGTTCTGCCGGTGGTGACCTTTCTGGCACTTACCCGAATCCCACCGTGAACGGCATCAAGGGTGCAGCCGTGCCTGCCTTGTCTGCTGGGTTCCTCAAATACAATGGGTCAGCCTGGACGTTTGATTCTTCTACTTACTTAACGGGTAATCAGACCATTACCTTGTCTGGTGACATTACTGGCAGCGGTACTACGGCTATTACAACTGCTATTGGTGCTGGCAAGGTTACCAACACCATGTTAGCTGGATCGATCGATCTAACCACCAAAGTCACCGGCATCCTGCCAGTTTCTAATGGTGGTTCGGGTGCCAACACTTTGACTGGAGTCTTAAAGGGGAACGGCACGTCTGCCTTTACCGCGATGACCGGCACGCAGAATTATGTTACTCGCTGGACTGATGCCAACACGCTCGGAACCGGAGTGTTGTTTGATAATGCCACGAATGTCGGTATTGGAAATTCTGGGCCGAACGAAAAATTGGAAGTGAGCGGAACCATTCGTTCCAATTACGATTACACTTCTTCAGTGGTATTTACGGATGGTTGGGCCGCCAATGATTATCAAAACTTTGTGCAAGTAACTCCGGGTTCGGCCGGTGCTTCAGGCTTGTACGAAATTACTATTGATTCGACTCGCGGCAATTTGGCCGAATCATCCACTTATATGGCTGCGGTTGACCATTCTAACGCCAATGTCTGGAGGGAAGCGGGTGTTATAAATGATAATGCGTACGTCAATAACACCAGATGTTTTACTGTTGATGTTAACGGAAATTACGGCGCAGTCCAGTTCCGCGTCCGCGCTTTGAAGGCGAGTGCTTCCTGCGGGATCACTGGAAATCTGACAGTGAACGTCAAAGTACGATCGGTAGGTAGGAACACCGCTTGGAGCGCGTTGTCTAGCGGAGGAAGTGGGGGGACGGTAACCGGTTTTCAGTCCATGACTGGACTGTCTTGGAATTTGTATACGGGAAATCCTTACAGCGGAGCTGGTAATTTAGCCATAAGTGCCGCAAGCTCAGGCAACGTCGGTATTGGGACGACGAGTCCGGAACAAAAGCTGCAAGTGCAGGGTAATATTGCCTTGGGGTATAACGTAATAGGCGGCGGTTTGGGTTACGGCGGTGTTGGGGCATCGTCGGGCAGTACCATAAAACTCCAGGATAACTCTACTGGGGACATGGTTTTTACCTCCAACTATCGGTACATGTTTAACAGTTTGTATAACAGCAATACCAGTTTAGCTATAACAAGAGAAGGTAATGTCGGCATTGGAACCACAACTCCTAATCAAACCTTGGAAGTTGTCGGTAGCTTTGGTATAAGCAATGGGAATAGCAATACCCGGGTTGTTATGACACCAGTATTCGCTAACACGTTGCAATTCAGCTATGGCGGGACAGGGGCTAACATCGGCAGTTTGACCAATGGTTCCTACTTATTATTAGGCCCGTCTGGCAGTACCACCACCCCGGTATATGCATTCACCAATGACGCCAATACCGGCATTGGCACTGCAGGGAACAGCAGCGACACCATCAGTTTGATTACCGCCGGCTCCAGTAGGATGTTTATTGATGCTAATGGAAATGTGGGTGTTGGTTCTACAGTACCAGGTTATGCTTTGGATGTTTCGTCAGGGACAATAAATGGAAATTCTTATAGAGTTGCTGGCGATGCGTTGGCGCAATCGAACGGCACAACGATAGCAATTGGTTCTGCTGCTTCGCGAAATCTGTCGTTCTATGCCGGAGCAGTGGATAGGATGTTCATTACAAATCAAGGTAATGTTGGCATTGGCACCACCACTCCGCAAGCGACCTTGGACGTCAACGGTTCCTTCAATGTATACGGCGGGGCAATCAACTACAATACGACTACGGCTTTAACCACGATCGACAACTTGCAATTGGGTAGCATGAGCTTTGACAGCAATGCCGGTCAGGTTACCTGGATGGATATGCCCGTGACCTCTGCGGCTACGGTTGGCACCATTGAATCTTATACCGCACAAATTGATGGTACTCCGCTGCTCACGGTTTATTCTGAATCCAACGGTTCAGGTGGTATCCAAAATGGCCGGATTGGCGTAGGTACGACCACTCCGACCCAGACCCTAGTAGTCAACGGCACCATGCAGATTACGGGCGGTGCACCTGGAATCGGTAAAGTGTTATCGAGTGATGCCAATGGCATTGCTTCCTGGGTGGCAACTTCTACGCTCGCTGTCTCTCCGTCTGGCGCTGCTTCCGGCGATCTCTCCGGCACTTACCCGAACCCGACGGTGGCCAAGATCAACGGCGTGGCGCTAGGTTCGACCACGGCTACGGCTGGTAACCTCCTGATTGGTTCTGGTTCCCAGTGGGTCTCTACTGCCTTGAGCGGGGATGCCACCATCAACAGTTCTGGTGCCTTAACCTTAAAGAACACTGGCACGGCCGGTACCTACGGCTCAGCCTCCCAAGTCCCGGTTTTGACTACCGATGCCCAGGGGAGAGTGACCGGCGTAACGAACACATCAATCGCGATTGGTGGAGCAGCCATCACGTCCGGCGTGGTTGGCACAACTTACGGTGGCACGGGCCAGAACTCTTCTGCTTGGAACGGCATGGTTAAAACCGTCGGTGGTACTTGGTCAGCCGTGCAGGGTACGACCGGCTACAATGCCTACTGGTCAGATGCCAATACCATTGCAGCTGAACAGTATACCGCTGTGACCCGCGGTGGTACCGGCGCTGGTACCTTAACCGGTGTACTGAAAGGCAACGGCACCTCAGCCTTTACTGCGATGACTGGCACCCAGAATTACATCACCAAGTGGACTGACGCCAACACCATTGGTAATTCGATAATGTTAGACAATGGTACGAATGTGGGTATTGGGAGTGCGAGTCCTGGATACAAGCTGGATGTAGTTGGTACAGGAAAATTCAGTAACACATTGACCTTAGGTGACAGCAGTCCGACTATCTTACAGTCGAGCAGAGGAGCTACCAACGGCAGCCAAATCATTTTGGGTCAGACATATGTACCGACTTTTGGTGGTAGATATTCTGGGGCAGAGGCATTTATGGCCAGCAACGCGTACCAAACAACCGATAACGTTGATGCTTGGGCAAAAGGAGCGGGTACATATGGCTCAACTATCGCCTTGTTGGGTATTAGTTCTACAGTAACAAACCCTGCTTTCCAGATAAAATATTCTCCCGGCAACACAGCTTCTGCCGGACTCGGCTCCTTCTTTACCTCGGACCTGCTTACTGTATTGGGTAATGGCAATGTAGGTATTGGAACGTCAGTGCCGGGGTATAAACTGCATGTAAATGGTGATACATTAATCAATGCCAACCTTTACCTGGCAACAGCGGGTGCGAGATTGGGCAGCGATGGATCTGGCAGTATAGATTTTAATTACAACACTGGCTCGACTAATTCTTGGAATTGGTATGGCGGTGGTACGACCAAATTGGTCACCATGACCAATGGTGGCAATGTTGGTATTGGAACGAGTAATCCAGTAGCTAAGCTGCACATTCATGGTAATTACAACAATACCGGTAGCGGCGGTTTCCTGTTAGACGCGACTGATACCTCTGATCCGAACACCTATTCGTTGCGCATTAATCCCTACGTTGTGGGTGCTGCGAAAGTTGGATACCAGTTCGTTACCACAAGCGCTACCGGCGGTACCAGCACGCCGTTGACTTTTGACAATGCCGGCAACGTGGGCATTGGTTCTACATTGCCTGGCTACAAACTCGATGTGGTTGGCACCGGCCACTTCACTGGCGCATTGACCTTGGATACTGATCTCACCGTAGCTAACGGCGGTACCGGCGTCTCTACCTTTACTACCAATGGCGTACTCTATGGCAATGGTGCCAATGCCCTGAATGTGACGACTGCCGGTACGGCTGGCCAGATCCTTATGGCTAACGGTTCAGCAGTGCCCACCTTTACCACCATGAGCGGCGATGCCACCATTAGTGGCACGGGTGTCATTAGCCTAAAGAACACCGGCACGGCCGGCACCTATGGCTCTGCTACCCAAGTGCCAGTCCTGACCACCGATGCACAGGGAAGAGTTACCGGTGTTACCAATACCACTATCTCAGGAGTAGCTCCAGGCGGTTCAGCCGGTGGTGATCTAACGGGTACCTACCCGAACCCCACCGTGAACGGCATCAAGGGTGCAGCCGTGCCTGCCTTGTCTGCTGGGTTCCTCAAATACAATGGGTCAGCTTGGACCTTTGATTCTTCTACTTATTTAACCGGTAACCAGACCATAACTCTCTCCGGCGATGTCTCTGGTTCAGGTACTACAGCTATTACCACCGCTATCGGTGCTGGTAAAGTTACCAACATCATGCTCGCTGGCAGTATTGCTGCCTCCAAGCTCGTTGGCACTGATATTACCACCGTGGGAGCCTTAACCTCCGGTTCCATTGCTTCAGGCTTTGGCACCATTGCTACGGCTAACACCATTACTGGTACGACCATTAATGGTACTACCGGTATTAACACCGGTGCGGGTGCCGGTACCCAGCGCATCGATGCCTCCGGCAACCTCGTGAATATCGGCACTATTACCTCAGGGTTAATTAACGGCCAGACCATTTCTGCGGCTGCTAACTTTACGGGCACTGTAAATGTGGCAACGAGTATTACTACTGGAGGGTACCATAATTTAGGTAATGACAATTTCCTGTATAACGGTGATTTTGAAACAGGGAATTCAGCTGGTTGGAGCGGGGTGACCTCAGTTGTTACTGGCGGTTATTCCGGAAAATATACTTCGCAAATTACCGGCCCGAGCTACCTCGTCAGCGATGATTATATTCCGGTAAATCCGGTGACTGACGTATTCCAGTTGGAAGCCTGGGTAAAAAAGACTGTTGCTGGCGGGACGCCGGGAATCCTGTATTTCGGTTATTACGCGTATGATGCTAACAAAACGGTGATAACTTCTTCTCCATGTGGAAGCTATTGTTACTTTGCTACTTCGGGCTGGACAGTTCCTGTAGATGGAAATTGGCATAAAGTCAGCGCTACGACTTATGGTGAAAGTACAAATGCCCCAAGCTTCCCGGTCGGGACTAAATTTATTCAGGTCTTGGGCTTAGTCAACTACTCAGCTTCGGGAGATGCAGTTACCCAAATAGACCACATCACCCTAAAGCGCATAAACAATGGACCCTTGTTCGTTGGCAATAATTTTACCAGCACCAATTTGGTTGACCAAACTCAGGTTACGCAGCTATATACCACCTCGGGAAATAATTTCGTTATAACTCCTCCGGGATCCGGTAATGTCGGTATTGGCTCGGCTTCACCCAGCTACAAACTCGATGTGGTTGGCACCGGCCACTTCACTGGCGCATTGACCTTGGATACTGATCTCACGGTAGCTAACGGCGGTACCGGCGTCTCTACCTTTACTACTAACGGCGTACTCTATGGCAATGGTGCCAATGCTTTGAATGTGACCACTGCTGGTACGGCTGGCCAGCTCCTGATGGCCAATGGTTCAGCAGTGCCCACCTTTACCACCATGAGTGGCGATGCCACCATCAATGGGACTGGTGTGATTGCCTTAAAGAACACTGGTACGGCCGGCACCTATGGCTCAGCGACCCAAGTTCCAGTCTTAACTACCGATGCCCAGGGGAGAGTCACCGGTGTTACCAATACGACCATCTCAGGAGTAGCCCCAGGCGGTTCAGCCGGTGGTGACCTCTCTGGTACCTACCCCAATCCCACGGTAGCTAAGATCAACGGCGTGGCGCTTGGTTCAACGACTGCTACGGCTGGCAACCTCCTCATTGGCTCTGGTTCCCAGTGGGTCTCGACTGCCATGTCTGGTGATGTCACGATCAATTCTTCCGGCGTCTCTGCCATTGGCGCACTCAAAGTTACCAATGCCATGATTGCCAATTCCACCATTGACCTGACTACGAAGGTGACTGGAATCTTGCCGGTTGCCAACGGCGGTTCCAGTGCTAATACCTTAACTGGTGTCTTAAAAGGTAACGGCACCTCGGCTTTTACGGCTATGACCGGTACGCAGAACTATGTCGCGAGGTGGACGGATGCCAATACGATCGGTACTGGGGTGCTGTTTGATAACGGTACGAACGTTGGTGTTGGTACTTCCAACCCTGCCGGAGCAAAATTACAGGTGGCAGGTGCTATAGCAGCAAACAACGATATTGGTGGCGGTGGTACTACGGGTACTGCTGGCACCGGCGGCAACACGTGGACCTTACATGGTGCGGGCAATGGCTGGTTGTATTTGAATAATGGTAACAACAGCGCATATCATGGTCTTGCTGTCGGGCAGTTATGGGTTTCCGACATTGCTTACTTAACTAGCAATGTTAACATTCGCGGTACATTGGCAAATGACACTGGAGCAACCTTAACTGTTGGAGGTGGTACCAGCGGCTATACCAACTTTACTGGCAATGTGGGTATTGGCAGTGCAAGTCCTGGTGTAAAATTGGATGTCGCTGGAGATGTACGCTTGACCGGAACGCTATTTGGTGATATCGATAGTGGAAGGAATCTTGTTGCGGACAATGTATATAATTCTGCCGTAACAGGTTATCAGTATACGCATGGACGCGTTTTGGTAAGCGGGAATTTGAACAGAATTGTGTTTTCGAGAGAAAGCGACTACACAACCAATAAAGCCAGGGTGTTGACCCCTGGGTATTACTCGGTTTCTTTCTGGTACAAAGTGGAAAATTTTGTTTCCGGTACTACCATTTATCCGAATTTAAATGACCAAGGCCTGCCAACTTTTGATGTGTCTGCAAACAAGGGCTGGACATTCTATTCCGGGACTTTGAATGTAACTCAGACTTCTTATGGTTTCTTGGATATGGAAGGAACCTTTAACTCGACTATTACCGTTTCGGATATTGTCATAGTCCGTTCTCCTAAACCTGCCCAGCAATATATGTTAGCTCCAGAAGATATAGTCCAATATTATGAAAACGGTAATGTTGGCATTGGTTCCATTATTCCTGGAGCCAACCTTGATGTGGTCGGTACCGGCCGCTTCTCCTCTACGCTCACTGCTTCCAACGGCTTGACGGTCTCGGCTGGTTCGGTATCCTTGCCGAGCAACTCTATTGCTAACGCAGCCCTCCAGGGTAATGGTGCCTTGACCGTGACTGCGGGTACTGGCCTTTCTGGTGGTGGATCAGTGGCCCTGGGTTCATCAGTAACGCTGTCACTTCCAAACGTCGGTACCGCATCCACCTATGGCTCAGCGACTCAAGTTCCAGTCTTTACCACCGATGCCCAAGGCCGAGTCACTAGTGTGACTAACACCACCATCTCGGGTGTGGCTCCGGGCGGCTCTGCTGGCGGGGACTTAACCGGTACTTATCCGAACCCGACCATTGCCACCGGTGCGGTGACCGGCACGAAGATCGCTGACAACACCATTACCGCTGCAGACCTGCAGGCAGGAGATTTCTCTTCGAAGATTAATTCCGGAACTTACTCTATTAATATTTCCGGAAACGCGAACTATGTAAATTCCGTTGACACCAGAAATACGAATGATGTCCCGCAGGATTTTGGATCGCTTGTGAAGTTTGATTTTAAAGCCAATGCCACCAATGGCTTGTCCGACGGAGGCGGGTATAACGGCGTCATGACCTGGAGAAGGTATGGTTCTGGAACCGACATGTCCGGCGGCTATCCGCAGCAAATTGCATACAGCGATAATAACAATTTGTGGCACCGCATCGGCACCGGAAACACGACCTGGGGTTCTTGGGTCAAAGTTTGGGACGCAAACAACCTGACCAACTTGAATCAGTTATCCAACGGGCCGGGATATTTAACTTCCGTTAACAACAGCAACTGGTCAGGCACCCAGCTCTCCGTGTCCAACGGCGGTACCGGTGCCACATCTCTGACAGGCGTGCTGAAAGGAAATGGCACTTCCGCATTTACAGCCATGACTGGCACTGCTAATTATGTCGCCAGGTGGACTGATGCCAATACCATTGGCACGGGTGTATTGGTAGACAACGCTACCAACGTGGGTATTGGCAGCGCTAGCCCCGGAGTAAAGCTGGATGTTGCAGGAGCAATTGCTGCCACGGGCGCACCGAATAAGGGATATAATATGAATGCCGGCTCTTATGGTGGTAATACGTACTATGCCTATGACAGCTTCTGTGCGGGTGAAAGCAATGGTAATTGCCAGGGAACAGGCGGTGTAATTATTGGCCGCGCCAACACTTCCGCGTATACCAATTTCCCGAATAGCGGTAGCAGCTTTATCGGCGGCAACCTTGGCCTCGGTGCAGTTGCGCCGGCAGCAAAGCTGGAAATAGATACCGCCAGTTCCGCATCAACTGTAGAGGGCATGAGACTGCTTAACCCGAACACCGGTGCGGGTGGGGTACAAATGCGATTGGGGCAGTATACCACCGGCTACGCGGCAAGCATAGAAACGGTTGGAAATCCGGTTTCCTATTATGGATCAAGCCTGTGGCTGCGGCCTGGACTGCGTTCCGGCGCAAATACGCTCGGCAACGGTGTCTTTATAGACACGTATGATAACGTAGGTGTTGGGACAACAAATCCTACCTATAAGTTGGAAGTGCAAGGGAATTTTAGGGCGTTTACCGCTTCCGGAGCAAATTCCATGGGTGTATCTGCTGCAAACGGTAGTCAGTCGGAAATTTTCATCGATCAAAACGGCGTTAGGGCATGGCATTTGCAGAACTTGGCCACGAGCGGGGATTTGCTGCTTAGCGATGGTGGTGTCAATAATATGTATTGGCAAAAAGCCACGGGTAATGTTGGCATTGGTTCAACAGCTCCGGGCTACAAGTTGGATGTTCAAGGCGATGCCAGGGTCACGAGCAAATTGTGGCTCGACGCGGCAGAAGGCTTGGGTGTATATGGAATTCGCGGCCGCAATACGAATGAACAGGTGGAAATGTATCAAAAAGTGTCGATAGGCTATCCAGCCGGTTGGGGTAGTTTCCCGCAAGCTCCAGCGTACGGTTTGTATACATATGGCGGCGCGGTCCTTGCCGGTAATCAAGGCAATGTCGGTATTGGTAGCGCTAGTCCCGGATATAAATTAGTGGTCTCAGGAGATTCTCAGACAACCGGGTTGTTCTATGACAACCAGGGTTTTGTAGAGCAACAGAATTCTTACGAATGGAATTGGCATGGCCGCCGCTGGGCTTCGGGTTATGACGGCAGTGTTAGGACCAAGCTATTTGCGGATTTCTATGACAATACCACGACTCCGGCTCAGGAAAAATGGATCCATACCAATACATTGGATGCAAACACCCGGCTGGACGGCAGTACTGTTTGGGGCGATGTCCACGCATACATTGCTATGTGGACTACGTATATTTATGTCCAGCGGCCGTTTACGGTCACTAACGTCACATTAAACGGCGACGATCCGTATGCCCTCTATATTAATGGTGCATACGTGACTGGCGCTGACTCCTGCTGCAGCGGTACAGTGTATTCCTACACATTCAACACCGGCTGGTACCGCCTGGACATGATCTATTCCGAGTCCGGCGGCGGTCACTATGTCTCGCTCGGTTGGAACCCCAAAGACTACACAGCCTATATTGCTACTATGACCCCATACGGTCCGCAGGATGCCATTTTTACCAAGGATGGCAACGTCGGTATTGGGACGAGCTCACCAAGCAAGACATTGGCTGTGCAGGGCGACATTAACTTCACTGGCAACCTCTACCAAAATGGCTCACTATTCACCAGTGGTGGTGGCGGTAATTCAGCGTGGACTATTGGCAGTGGTAAGATATATAACGCCACCTCTACGGACAACGTGGGTATCGGTACCTCGAATCCGACCGATTTATTGACTGTTGGCAATGGCTCGATTAATCCTATCATCACCCTCAATGCCAATAGCTGGGGCCAGCTCGGTACCACCAAGACTTTAACCTTAGAAGGCGGCACGGGTATTAATCTCAAGACTAACGGCACCTCGCGCATGTACGTTGATTCGTCAAGCGGCAACATCGGCATTGGCACGACCAATACCAGTGCTACCTTAGACGTGGTCTCATCGGTATCTGCCAGTAGCGGGTACGGGTATGCGACCAAGATTTCTCCCACCTTGAACGCTACGGCTAATAATGACACCATGGCGGCCTTAAGAATCTCTCCTTTAGTGGGAGGCAGCTATACCGGCCTTAAGTATATGGGCTTAATGGTCAACGATGTCTCGTCCGGCGGTAATGCCCAAACGCATTATGGCGTGTACAGCTCCCTGGTCCCCAACTATGGGGCGGGAGGCGTTGGTTATGGGTTATATGCCACGAACATTGCTACAGCATTTCAGAATACGTATTACGGCGTCTATTCCGACGTCAACCAATCGTCCGGAACTGCATATGCCGGTGCCTTTATGGGCGGCAATGTGGGTATCGGCACGGCTAGTCCCACTGAAACTCTGCACCTGTACGGGACTAATCCTAATTTGCTCCTTAACAGCAACAACGGCTCGTACGCGGATTTAGACTTTGCTACCTATAATTTGGGAGGAACCGCGCCGACTGCCCGCATCAGGGCTTTAGACAACAACTATTCATCAGATTTGCAGTTCATGACCAAAAACCCCGGGGCGGCCGGCAATATTTTAGCCGAAAGAATGCGTCTGACCAATTACGGCAATTTTGGTATCGGCACCTCTACGCCCAATTACAAGCTGGTAGTGGCAGACGGTTCCGGCAACGGGGTCTTTAGTGTCGATAATTCCGCCACGGCTTCCAACGCTGGCATGGACATCACGGCTGGCCCGTCCCAATCCGGCAACCTCTTGAACTTCCTCTCGTCCGGCGGCACGCTGTTGACCTCGGTCTCGCAGTACGGCGGCCTGATGGTCAACATTTCCTCCTCGACTGCCTTCCAGGTGGCTAATGGTTCAGGTACCAGTGTCCTCAATGTGAATACCGTCTCAACGAACGTCGGTATTGGCACTGTGTCACCGGACTACAAGTTGCGGGTAGAAGGCAGCCTGTTCGTCAATAATTCCTTGACGGACAAGCTTTCCAACACTTCCTGGACTAACCCGTCCGATATTCGCTTAAAGGATGTCCAGGGCACTTTCGACTCGGGCATGAACGAGCTGCTCCAGCTGCAGCCCATCCGCTATACCTTTAAGAACAATAATCCGTTCGGAGCTGATCCGGCCGCGCCGCATATCGGCTTTGTCGCTCAAGAAGTCCAGCAGGTCCTGCCTGAGGCGGTCACCGTCGGACAGGACGGGTATCTCCGCTTTACGGCTGATGCGGTCCTCTGGACCATGCTCAACTCTATTAAGCAGGTTGGCCAATCTATTACTCTGCCGACAACCACTCCGACACGGGCTGCAATCGTTATCGACACTGCCGGGAATGCGACCATTGCCCGGGACTTGAACGTTGTCGGTAACTTGCACCTATCCACTTCTTCAGCAGCTTCACTTTTGTCGCTCCTGCAAGGCACCTCTACCGCTGACTCGACATTTACAGCCACTTCGGCTGACATTACTACTTTATCGACTCGCGCCATCACGGCTTCCTCTGCTGACCTAAGTGTCTTTACAGCACAGTCCGCTTCCGTTGCCGATTTGCTGGCTGGCCAAGCCACACTTTCCTCATTGACTGTTTCCGGTTCCACTCAGCTGGCGGCATTGAATGCCGGTCTGACTACGATCACTTCCGCGACCATCGCGAACTTGAATGTCAGCGGCGCGTCGAATCTGTCCAGCTTGTCTATCGAGTCAGGTTTGACCGTGTCGGGTGCGACGCAGTTGTCTGCCTTAAAAGCTAACACCGGCACGTTTGCTGCACTCAATGGTGATGCTGCATACCTGCACACTATTCAACTCGACGGCGCCCTCAATGGATTGTCCGCCAATGCTTACCTGAACAACCTGACTCTTGCTGGTAATCTACTGGCCACTTCCAGCCATGCCTCGTTTAACAGCCTGACTTTATTCGGGAATGTCGGAGTCGGTCTGGATACCCCGGGCAGCAAGCTCGACATTTACGATTCCACTTCCAGCTCGACTACGCCGGTGGACCTGTTCCGCCTTATGTCGGACGTGGACGGCTCACACTCCGTCAAGTTCCGTGTGGACACCAATGGCGACATTTATACCGAAGGTACACTGCATGCTTCCAGTACTACGGAAGTAGCCCAAGTGTATATGGCTTTTGAACAGGATTTTTTGCCGGGCGATGTGGTTGCCTTGGTGGCAACGACTACAAGTGTGTATGCCACGGGCACAGATGGCTCAGTAGTCCAGACCGGGACGAGCACTGTTGCCGGGATTGCCAAAACCAGCTCTTTGAATTCTGCTGTCTTCGGAGTCATCTCCACGAGGCCAGGATTATTGTTCGGCCAGCAGACTGCCAGTTCAGTGCCGGTAACGTTGTCCGGCGAAGCCCCGGTCAAAGTCACTGACGAGAACGGCCCTGTGTTGGCCGGCGACTACCTGGTGCCGTCCAAACAGTTCCCAGGGTATGCCATGAAAGCTACTGAATCCGGCCAGGTCATTGGTGTTGCTATGGAGGGATTTGGTACCACCACCCAGCCTCAAATCAGGCCGGTGTCCGAGAATCCGGTTGGCGGCGTCATTCGCGTAACCGTCAAGCCTGGTTACCAGATGATCAACAGCACTATTGTTCTGGAAGACAAGCCGGTACAGCAGACCGACCAGGTCGGCCAGCTGCCCACCTCCTCGCCGTCGTCATTCGTAATCAACCAGAAAGGAAGCGGTGCCTTGCTCCAGCTCCAGCAGAACAATGTCAATCGCTTCCTGATCAACAACAACGGATCCATGGAACTCCTTGCCAATACCAGTGGCAACTCGCCGGTCCTGACTGTGAGCAATGGGTCTTCCACGCTCTTCACTATCAATTCCGTCGGAGACGTGGCTATAAAGGGTAAGCTGACCGTGGGCCGCGATACAGCAGGGACAGCCAAGATTACCGCTGGCAACAACCAGACTACGATTACCTTCGATACTGCGTATCCATACGTACCCAAGATAGTGGTAACGGTCAACGGCGTGCCGAATTTCTTCTACGGCGTCATTAATAAGAGCCAGACCGGGTTCACCATTGCGGCCAACCAGCCCATGACCGAGGATGTGACCTTTGACTGGGTTGCGGTAGCCCAGCCGGACAATACCGGTTCGGTGTCCAGCTATAATATCCAAGTCTTGTCCGCCCCAGCCACAGCGCCGACTGAGGTGGTTGGGCCGACTTTGCCGGCTGACATGACTGCGGGAACCGGAACTTCCAGTGGCGTTTCTACGACCACTACCACCAGCCCGTCGATCGTGAATGATACGACCGTCGCGCCGCAGCCGGCAACAGGGGAGACAACACCGGCCGACACGACGAGTGCTGCGCCTTCGGCTGATACCACAGTCAGCCAATCAACCGGCACCGGTACGGCAACGCCATAATACCCATGGTGCACTTATTGCCTTCTAACCGCAGTACGTCTTATAACCTCCGTAATAATCAACCGTGATCCGGAGGGTAAGTTAAAAAACACCCCACTTGCCGCGGGGTGTTTTTTTTGTTGAAATTCAGGCCGTAATATCTTTGGTTTTCAACGATATGATTTCGAATTATTTCGTGTTTATGCTAAAATAAATGTAAAGTCAGATACTTATGAGATAAAAATTATACCCTTATTGCGGAAATAATAGGGGAGAAATATAAACCATCATGTCGCTGAGGCGAGTATTTTTTGCGATAGCGGCCCTGGCTCTTTTGGCTCCGGTCGCGCAGGCATTGACCTTTGGGGAAATCCGGCAATCCAGCCTGACTCAACCCCAAGTCTTGGGTGTCAGCTCGTACCCGAGCATAACTGTGACTTCATCAACAAACAAGAGCTTAACAGTCACGGCTACGCCTGTTTCGTTCGATGGAACATATTGGCAATACCAGTTCAGCTGGACGCGCGCCAAGAATGCCGTTGGTTCTTTGTATGTCAGTCAAAAAGGCGGCAGCCAGAGCATGGTCGTCAGTATTGACAGTGCGGCCAAACAGGGGAACGTGACCGGCAACCTGTTGCCATCTACTGCTTACCGTGTCGAATTTTACGGCCAGGCCAGTGGGGCTGGCACTTTATTGTTAAGAAAGACCTTGACTGCCCGGGCAGTAGAAGCTGCTACGGCAGGAAGCGTCTCTTTTTCTTTTCCAGGCAATTCGGCGGTTAGCAACGGCACAACTGCGGGATCTGCTGGCGGCTCAAATTGCGGCACTCCTGGGCTGACATGTGAAAGTTTGGCCGATATGATTTCAAAGACATATGGGATAAAGTGGAATACTTCCAATTTGCCGATAGACCAGACTCCGTATGCCAGCACGAATCCATATTCACCCGACACTTATTACGGCACCCCTTCGGTGCAGGTTGGTTTAAAAAAGCTGACGGAATTGGGAGATGGTAAAACCAGTGTAGTCTGGGTTGGTCGCTGGAACTTTTTTGACGGCAAGGATTGTTACCAAGCGGACCTGACGAATGGTACTCTGAAGGAAACCAAAATCCAGTGTTATGCCAACCACCCATTGCCTACGCTGGCGCACGGCCAGAAACCTCCCCTGAATGACACTACGTACCCGTGGGCCCTGGCCAATGCAGATTGCTATTACACGTACGGAGACAAAAGCACGGTCATTAATGGCGTGAGGGTCGAAAATCCTGCCTGGCAAATGGGCAGTTCCCGCGACGCATCGTGCATAGCGGTCGGCTTGCCTGATATGACTTCGCCGGTGAATTTGAGCGGTGCGAATCCTGTGTCTTACAACGGGCTACCGGTAGATGATGGTACCTTCCCTGACAGTGCTGCATACAAAGCTTTTCGTAGCACAAATAATCCACCTACTATTGATGTTGCGCTTGGTACGAAGAAGGTGAATGCCAACGGCGGCGGCAGTGTGCCCTGGACTGGGGTAATTAACATCAAAAAAACAGACGGCAAATGTTATACGCGCGATGCTACGAGCGGTACCGTCATCGATACGGAAATTCAGTGTTTTGCCAACCATCCGCTGCCGACCTGGACGCAGTCCGGCATGCCTGATCCATACTCCTCCACTTTCGATTTCAGCGCAGCCAATGCGATCTGCTACTACACCTGGGGTAAGGGCAAGACCTTTGAATACGAATCGCGTACCATGATCTGCGGGCCGAATGCCAGCCAGTCCCCAGCCTATCCAAACAGCCCCTGGATACAGCGTCCTTCTTCCAGCGACACGCTGAAAGTGACATCGATGAAGTTTCGCCTGGGCTTTGAACAAATGAGCGGCGCTCCCACTGTTTGTTACCAGTATGCCGATGGCAGGGTGTTCCAGACCAGCTGTGCTCCTAACGCTTTGCCCCCTTATATTGATCCTCCTGGAGTGGTTCCCAGCGGTAATGACCCGAATTTTGATTGGGTGCGGGCTGAGGCCAAGTGCATAGTCATTGCCACTGGCCAGCCGGCCTCGTGCGGACAGTCGGTGAACGCAACCGGCATGAACGGTACCTGCGGTACTGCGGTCAATCAAGTGTATGCATCCTTAAACAGTTCGGCTGCCGGCTTGTGTTCTTACGGTACGATGGTTAATTTTTCGGGTATCGGGCCATGGACTTGGACCTGCCAAGGTACAAACGGCGGGCAGAATACTACCTGTACGGCATATACCCAGTCGACCCAGCCGGCCTCGCTTCCAATTGGTAACACAACAACTTCCGGTACTAACCTAAATGCCACAACAGCCACCATCGGATCGGGCACTGTTACCTTGCCGAAGATTTATAACAACACCTTGTTGCATTTTTCCAGCAGCAACCCAGCTATTGTGTCGGTACCGGAGGCAGTATACTTCTCGGACAATGACAAACTGGATACTGTCATAAGCTGTGTCGGTCATGGGGCGGCTTCGGTGACCGTATCAGGTTACGGTTACCCAACCACTATCCAGACTGTGACGTGCCCATAAACGCCAATATAATTAACTCATTTAGAAAATTAATTTTACTAGTAAGCATTTGCTCCGGCTTCCTTTCACCAAGTTGGGGCAAGGCACAATAGTTGAAAAAGAGTATGTCTACAGTTTTTTCAATGAGTAAATGGAGCCGGATGCTGGCTGGTCTAGCGATTTTAGCCACAGCTCTCGCTCCGGCTTGGTCATTAGCTTTGACCGTGCAGGATCTGGCAGCCCAGACCACTGCGGCCCAGGGCAACTATGCTCCTGTAAGTGTCACCTCGGCGACCAATACGACTATTAAGATCACCGCCACGCCGCAGACGTATAACGGCGGCACCTGGCAGTACCAGCTCTGCTGGAACCGGACCAAGAAGGCTCAAGGGTCGGTCAAAGTCGTCTTGAAATCGAAAAAAAGCCAAGCCTTCCTGCAAGACGGCATTGTCGAATCTAACGGTTGCGATACGTTTTCAGCTCCTCCCGCTACTGGTCTCTATGTGATGTTCTATAGCCGGCCGAACTTTGTCGGCACGCTCCTAGTGGGCAAGACACTGACGAGCCTGGCTGCGAGTGCGGCAGTGGGTAATGCTAATATTGGCGATACTTCTTTTGGTTATACCCCGAACTACTCTTCAGGAACGACTGCAGGAAGCACGGGTTCGCAGAGTCAGACCAACGGTTCCAATAACGGCCAAACTATCGTTAATTGCACCGGTACCACCAATGCCGCGGGCGGTCCGTTGAATACCATGACCGCAGCTGGTCCTGTCTGCTCCATGAGTGCTGCTCAGTTAATCGCATCCCTGAACGAAGAACAGATCGAAGCGGTCAGTTTAAAAGTTGGCCCGCCCATCGGTTTGCCTCCTGCGAGCTCTTGTGATTATAAGCTTTTCAGCACAGCTGTATGGGGCCCGAGTCGCGGCGAACGCAGTTATGGCTTTCCCACGCTCGACTTTACCTGCAACTCCAGCGGCATGGGCCACATTGGTGCGGATTTTGTCAGTTCAGTGGCGTATAAAGGTTCGGATGGCAAATGCTATTTGGCGAACTTTAACGGCACGTGGCTGTTGCCGGAAACCAATTGCGGCAATTTACCCGAGCTCCCAGCCACTACCCAGCTGCCCTATAACAAAATTCCGGACCCGACCCGTTACAGCGTGGTCTTTAACTGGAACGCAGCCGGTGCCCAGTGCTGGCATATTGCGGGCGACCAGGTTCCCAACATTTACGGCGCGCCTGGCGGGGCGCAGTGCGGCGGCATCGACAGGAATTTGGGAGTGGTAGCGCCGGCGTCATCGAAGGATTTTTGCCTCTTGCACCCGACCGATTCTACCTGTCTGGTGACAGCTTCAGGCACTCCTGCCTCAGTTCCGTCTGCCGCCCAGCTGGTGAACAATATTATCGGCAACATGGGCTTGCAGAAGCTGGAAAGCATGAGTGCTTTGGTCGGCCCGTCCATTGGCCTGCCTCCTACGGTATCCTGCAATTACCAACTGTTCTTAAAGTCCAGTTTCGGACCGAACGGCGGGATTACACGCGGTTACGACCAGCCGTCGTGGGACTATTCTTGCAGTCCGAACGGCCAAGGCCACATCGGACAATCAGCGGTGACGATGATCGCTTACCAGGGGAGCGATAATAAGTGTTATTTCTCCAACCTGCACGGCACATTCCTTTTGCCGTATGTCAATTGCGGCAATCTGCCAAAATTGAATGCGACTACCCAATTGCCGCTGAGTGCCATTCCGGACCCGGTGGATGACGCATCGTTTAATTGGGGTGCGGCAGACGCACAGTGTTTCTACATAGCAGGCGACCAGACGCAAATCTACGGCGGGATATCGGGTTCAATCTGCGGAGCCGGCCTACATGGTTCCAATCTCGCCAATGGCAGCTTGCCAACCACAGCTTCTTTCTGTTCCGCGTATCCGAATGATCCCACTTGTCAAAAAACAATCACCGGCGAAGCAGCTGCTGCTGTCACCGCGGCCAATGCTCCTTTGAACGATCCTAAAACCATACAGAGACTGAACACTCTTGTTGGTCCAGCAATCGACCTCGGCCCGAACAGTTCGGAGCTTAACAGTATTAGGGTCATTCAGTTAGCTTATTGCGGTTCGGACAATAAACCGTATTTTGCAGATCTAACCGGTACGTACCAGTTGTCCCAATACTCCAGTTGCGGTAACCTACCGGCAATGAATGCGACTACCCAGCTGCCCTACAACTTGATTCCCAGTGCTACCATTTCCAACTTTAATTGGGCGGTTTCCGGAGCGGCTTGCCGCCGTTCCTTGGGTGACGGGCAGTATGCTAGTTATCCCTGTGGCGCAAGCTACGGGTCTTTCGCGCCTGCCACCAGCGCAGAGTTCTGCAAGCAATATCCGAACGACCAGACCTGTGGGGGCACTCAGGCCAATTACAGCGGCGGCGGGAAGGGGTCGGCTTGCATGAAAAATACCGATTGCGTAAGCGGGCTCTACTGTTTCGGCAGGACAACCAATACCACGGTCGGGTACTGCAACTAATCGACGGTTTGAGGTAGGGGAGGGTGAGCTGTATAAGCTCTATAAGACCTATAAGACTCATGAGACAGAGAATCAAAAACTCCGGCACCCAGTGCCGGAGTTTTATTATTTGAACATCTTTTCCAGGTCATCCGTCTCGTTGATGTCCGTGGTCTTAATAAGGCGGACGAAGAATCGTTGTGCCAACTGCTTCAATTCGTCCTCGACCTCATCATCCAGAGCAAAGGGAGAGATCCAAATACTGTTCTGCCATTTTTGGAACCCTAAGGACTTGAGCTTGGCTCTGAGGACCGTGCGGACATATTTCTGCTTTTCCGGAATGTCAAAGATGACAAGTTTCCAGACCCCGTCGCGTTTTGGCATTTTGCGGGCCAGGACTTTTTCACCTTCGGGTGTAATGGTCAACGAAACCTTGCCGGAGGAATTATCCTTGGTGACCAACTCCAGGTCAGAGAGCCTGAACAGCGTATTGTAGAAATCCTTATACGAGATTTTTTTTTCGAAGAGGGAAAACAAGCGGGTTGCCGTAATGCCCGGATATTGGGAAATTTGTTCGAGGATGGTAATGGTGTTTTGGTTGAAGACGCGTGCCATACATTCGGTAATGATAAATTGCTTGATTATTATACCACAACAAGAGGTGTCGTTGGAATAAAAAGAATATCGGTGAAATAATAGGTGGGAGAATATTGCGCGGGTCTGGAAGCGGGAATTGTAATGTACACAGGATTTCTGTATTCGGAATAATGAACTGCGCCGTGGATAATTGTCCCTGTATGAGCGTTTCAATGGCCCCTGGAGGTCATTTTCTACAGGGTTGCATGATATCAACAGGGTAATTGTTTTTAATAAAAAATTGTGATATAATCTTTGTAGAAAAATGCTTAAACTTGAAACCAAATTAAACAGAATATGGCTGGGGTTTTTAGTTTTTTCCCTCGCATTACCCATCGGTGTTCTGGCCCAGCCTGCCGGGCAATCTTTTTCGAAGACGGCAAATCGGCCTTCTCCTGTTATTTCTGTAATTAAGCAATTGCCGGAAGTGCGGGAGGTTGCAGTACCGGAAACTGTCGCAACAATTGCATGTCCTGGCATGGCCGTATCTGCCGATGAGGGAAATTTAGTCCAGAAAGCGGCCAATATTAATCTGAACTATCCTGCTGGTTGTTTTGCCATGAAGGTAGGCCAGATCGTTCCGGCCGCCCGTCTCGCCGTGCTTCCTCTTGCTCAGAGCCTTCCGGCTGTATCGGTAGCGGTGCCGCTCGCGGCTGCACAGATTATTCCTTTTGCGGTTCTGCCCGCAGGACAAGGCTCCGCGATTCCTGCTCTTGGGTTGTTTGTGGCTTCGCTGGTGCTGCCACATAAGCCGTCAGTTCAGCCTTTAGGAGAGCGTGCGAGGATGCCTGAACCTTATAATTTTATTCACATTGTATCAATCTACCGTTTGAATATCATGAGGTGCTGAAAGGTTCCGAGTAGGAGGCACATGTAGGCATTCTATTAACAAGTATCAGAAAATACAATTTTCACGAAAGGTTTGATCATGTCTGAAGAAATCAAAGTGAACCGCCCAGCCCAGCAGCCGGTAGCCCATACCGCACCTGAAACTGCCGAGAGCGGCAAATCGTCAAAAGTTCCTTGGATCGTCCTCGGAGTAGTAGTTATTTTGCTCGTCGTATTTGGCGTATTGTTCCGCGAAAAACTGTTCGGCAAGGGTTCTGACGGGAAACCGGGCGCGACGATCAAGTCCGCAGCCAGCGGTTACCAGGCAGTCTTCCTCACCAATGGCCAAGTCTACTTCGGTAAGCTTTCCAATCCGGAAGGCAATTATGTGACCTTAAAGGATATTTACTACCTCCAGGTAGTGCAACCGCCGCTGCAAGGCACTCCGCAGCAAGGCCAGGAAGCCCAGGGACAACAGGCCCAGCCTCAGATTTCCCTCGTCAAGCTCGGTCAGGAATTGCATGGTCCGGTGGACGAAATGCATATCTCCCGCACCCAGATCTTGTTCTATGAAGATTTGAAGACCGAAGGCAATGTCGTGAAGGCTATTGAGCAGTACAAGGCTAACCCGAACGGCAACCAGGCTCCGGCCCAGCAGCAGGCCCCTGCCCAGCAGGCTCCGGTTCAACAGCAGGCTCCGCTCCAGCAGCAACAGCAAGCCCCCGCTCCTACAAAATAAGGAACGGTGAGCATTCCAAGCTGATAGAAACGGCCCCGCATAGTGCGGGGCCGTTTTAGTTACCTAAAGTGTGGTTTTGTTGTATACTATATCCAGGAAGTTACCAACAAGAAACGTATACAAAAACCGCTTTTGACTTCCGGGACCGGGACAAAATCATAGCCGGCTCCTGGGCCTGGCGGCAGAGTGTCGAAAGATTCACAAACAAACATTATGGGTGATTCCATTAGCCCGAGAAGGCACATCTTTGCCCGGAGGGCAGCCGGTTTTACATTGATTGAACTGCTCGTGGTTATTGCTATTATTAGCCTGCTCGCGGCTATTGTCATGGTATCGGTGAATGGCGCGCGGACCAAGGCAAAGATAGCTAAGGTGAATGCCGATCTGCTGCAACTGCAGAAAGTGATGGAGATTGCGCGTAACAACAATAATTCCATTTTACAGGGCGTTACGGGTACGTATTGGACTGCTGGAACCGGCGGCTGCAATAACTATCCAGGGAACCGGGATATGCGCTATCTGCCAGCCTCTGACCCATGCCTTCAGTATCTTAATGCCCAATGGCAGAAGCTCGGGTTGCCAAAAGCGCCAATTGACCCGTGGGGGTCTCCGTATACGTTTGACGAAAACGAAATGGAAAGCGGTCAGTGTTCAACTACGTATAGGGATTCTTTGGCTTCGGTAGGCCCGGATGGCATTTATGGAAACAGTGACGATTATGCCGTAAATGTGAATTTTTACCTCTGTGCGAATTGATGTCGGGGAACTCGCCCGCATACTTTCTCTACCAGCACCTGTCTCAAAGCTTTATGAAAACAATTCGATTGTACCAACCCAGGGGCCAAGCAATGAAGCGGGGTGGTCAACGTAACGGTTTCACTCTGATTGAATTGCTGGTTGTTATTTCCATTATTGGTCTGCTAGCCAGTACTGTTATGATTGCCTTGAACGGCGCGAGACTGAAGGCACGGGACGCTAGGCGCCTCGCAGATATGCGCCAGCTCGTTACGGCACTCGATATGTATTACGATCAGAATTTAGGCCAGTATCCGAACCCTGATGCCAACCAGGGAGGTATGTGCGGAGGGTGGGATACTTCCAGTTATGATCCATTCATTACCACGCTCAAAAGCGGGGGAGTCATGTCCAGGGTTCCGGTCGATCCGGTTAACTCAGGCACTTCCGGTTGCGGGATTTACGCATACCGGTATTACCGTTACGGCCTCGGCGGAGGGTGTGATCCGTGTAATGGAAAGAATTTTTACGTACTCGGAGTGAATGCTTTCGAAACCGTGAGTGGGGTACATCCCGCCAGTCCCGGGTGGAAGTGCGCTAACCGTGACTGGCAGACGGAATTCAGTTGGGTCACTGGCAAGTGCGAATAAGACAATTACTGCTGAAGCTATGTCTAAGAGGTCTCGTAACCATCCTGGTTCTTCCTTTGCATCGACCGGTAGATTCTCTTTGGCGGAATCCGTGTTACCAGGGAAGAAACGTGGCCGTCAGTATTTACATTTGAGTTTAAAATGGGTTCGGGGATTCACCCTGATTGAGTTGCTCGTCGTTATTTCCATTATCGGCTTACTGGCAAGCGTGATGCTGGTGGCAATGAACGGGGCACGGGTCAAGGCCCGGAATGCCCGGGTGCTGGCTGACCTTAAACAGTTGCGAACTGCCATTGCCATGCTCGAGAACGATACGGGAAAATGGCCGAACGGTTGCCCGATAGAGCAGCTTTCGAATCCCGAAGTATATTTGGACGACCAATGGGCAGGGCTCAAGACTAAGCCGCCGGTTGGCCAGCCTGACCCGGTGAACAGCCCGAACTGCGGGTGGACAGCCACCGAAGTCGCCAACTGGCGCGGACCATACACCAATGCGACCGTTGATCCCTGGGGGCATAGTTACTATTTCGATCCTGACTATTATGTCTGCACCCCCGAAATGGTGAAAGTCGCGATTTTGTCCTTTGGGCCGAATGGGGCAGAGAATTATCCGACTGATGTCAGCGGGTCGTATCCAGGCTGTAACGTATTGCCCACTGATGATGGCGTGCTTTATATGAATTAACATATCCTGGAGGGGCGTGACGGCTGCGATGCAACGGAACATACCAAACAATTCGTCGAGGTTTATCGCGATCCCACTCAGTCCTAGCCTCCTCCAAAACCGGATTCGTTCGGGGTTCGGGTGGTTATGCCGCTTGATATATCCGGGGATTGATCCGATGCGCGGTTTTACCCTTATCGAATTACTTGTGGTTATATCCATTATCGGGCTTCTGTCGAGCGTGTTGTTAGTTGCCTTTAATAATGCAAGGGTTAAAGCTCGCGACGCTCGGCGTAAAGCAGATTTTAAACAGATCAATACCGCACTGAACATCTACTATGATACGTACGGACAGTACCCTCCGGGAAAACCGCAAACCAGCTGCGGAGGAACGGATGTCTGGGCGAGCAGTAATGGGAACTGCGGAGGCCAATGGCTGACTACGGATCAGAACTTTTACAAAATTATGGCTGCCGTGCCAAAAGATCCTCTCAACCAGGGTACGAATGCCGGTTGGGGCGATGGAAATAATGTATACAGCTATGCCGTCAGCCTTGCAAATAACCAGGACTATGAATTAGTGACACAGCTCGAAGTGCCCACCGATCCGGACCGCTGCGCAACAAGGCAGGCAAATTATCACAATTTGGTACCTAATATACCCTGGTGTGCACCATGGTCTGGCAATATGGGGCGGAGTCAGAATATCTATACCGATCATTAAGCTGCAATGATGTGAAGATGGCTGTGGTGAACAATAAAATATTCATGGCAAAAAGGGCCGGAGTATTTGTCCCGGCTCCTGCTGCCGCAGCTTATAATCCAGGGCTGATGCGTCCAGGTGGTTCTCTGGTGCACCACACAGTTCATGCAAGGATGAAATTGGTGCGCGGCTTTACTCTCATAGAGCTATTGGTGGTTATTTCCATTATTGGCCTGCTTTCGAGCATGGTCATGGTGGCGCTGAATAATGCCCGCATGAAAGCCCGGTATGCCAGTTCTTTGGCTGATATGGCGCAAATCGGCAAGGCTGCGGAATTGTATAACACGAGCGGCACGACCGGGTACCCGGCCGACGTGGGTCCGGATGCCATGCCGGGCGAATTGGTGCCATACTTGTCCAAGTGGCCGCGGCCGCAATGCGGCGGTTGGACGTACGATTGGGAAAATTGGGCCGGGCATGCCATCCGTATTACCATGCGGAGGGCTGACGTGGCGGGAATATATTTTTATTGTGTGCAATCGCTGGATGGCGATTGCGGGGCATCATACGCCGGCGGTATGGATATTACCCAGGTGGCTACGAAAGTGGTTACGTGCAGGGAGTAATGATCACGGATCATTTATAAAACGCTGATATACTGCTGGTCATTGGCTGTCCGCTGAGCTGATGCTGATATGTACGCTGAAGTCACGCTGAAAAACCCCGCACCGTACGGTGCGGGGTTTAAAATCAGCGATGAATCAGCGTAGTAATCAGCGATCTATCAGCGGTTATTTCGTAAGGCCAGACACCATCTTGTCGAAGACTTCGGGATGCTTGACTGCCAGTTCGGCGAGCATTTTGCGGTTGATAGTAATGCCTTCTTTCTTCAATACACCGGCAAACTTGCTCCAGGTAGTACCATTGTCGCGCAAGGCGGCATTGGCGCGCATGAGCCAGACAGCGCGCATGTCGCGCTTTTTGGCGCGGCGGTCGCGGTAGGCGTACTTGTCGGCATGCAGCAGGGCTTCGCGGGCTGCGACGAAGTTAGTGGAACGGCGGTTATCAAAACCTTTGGCGCGCTTCAGTAAATTCTTACGGCGCTTGTGGGCGGCTACGCCGCGCTTGATTCGAGTCATGGAAGTTTAAAGTTAAAAGTGAAAAGTTAAAAGTTATAGAGTCCGCCGGAGGCGGACACCTACATTTTTAATTTTGCACTTTGAATTTTTAATTTACTTGTATGGTATTAATGATTTCAGCTTATGGTTCGTCTTGTGGAGTACCAGATCGCGGCGCTTGTTCTTAGTGACTTTGCCGGATTCGCGGGAATTGAAGTGGTCCTGGCCGGTGCTTCTGGCTATCAGTTTGCCGTTTTTGGAATGCTTCACTCGCTTGGCGGTTCCTTTGTGGGTCTTTACCTTGGGCATGGTAACAAATTTAAAATTTAAAATTCAAAATTCAAAATGCAGAATCCAGAATAGGGGGCTAAATTCTACAGTTTGATTTTAAATACACATTATTTAGCTGGGCCGATCGTTGTGGAGAACGTGCCGCCCATGCGCTTGATTGGCAGGTCGGTGCGGAAGGGGATGGGGACGAATTTCAAAAATTCCTGCAGCTGTTTGTGACCGAGGTCGCCATGGGCTTGTTCACGACCGCGCATGCGAAGTTCGATTTTGACCATGTCGCCGTCGGCAAGAAATTCGCCGACCTTCTTGGCCTTAATCTGCATGTCATGCTCGGAGATGCGCACGGAAAGCCAGATGGTTTTGACTTCCGTTTTCTTGGCCTTTTTCTTTTGTTGCGCCAATGCTTTCTGCTGCTGGTACTTGAATTTGGCGAAATCAATAAGTTTGGCTACTGGAGGGATGGCCTGTGGAGAAATTTCCACAAGATCCAAGCCGTGTTCCTGGGCCAAAGCCAATGCTTGCGAGGTCTTCATGACCCCGATCTGCGCTCCTTCCTCGTTGATAACGCGGAGTTCAGGGGCAGTAATTTGATGATTCAGTCTGGTTTTTTGCAATTTTTAGCCGTCCGACCCGCTCTTAATAACGAATTATGCAAAGCTAGTGAAGCTTTGTACGAGCCATAGCCGGCTGAATGTACCGGCAAACCCTGTAAAAAGGGTGGGTGGACTTGCCCTATTGTAACTTAATTGCCCGATTTTGTCAAAGGAATATTACCGATCCGAATCTACAGATAATATCCGGATCAACGGATAACTACGGATGCCTATATTGATGCACAGCGATAGACCATGGTCGGTCCTGCTTATGGTATACTATAGGATAGCAATAATAACTTTATGAAATCAAAAAAATACTTTCAAAGAATCACCTCCGGGCTCGTGACCGGGGGAGCGGATAACGACCCGTCAGGTATTACGACGTATTCCCTATCGGGAGCGAATTTTGGCTTTTCCCAGCTGTGGCTGATGGTTCTAGCGACGCCGATGCTGATCGCCATTCAAAGCATGTGTACGCGCGTAGCTCATATTACGCGCAAGGGGCTTTCCACGGTCTTGCGTGAGCATTTCTCACCCTTCGTATCCTGGGGGGCAACGGTCATTTTGCTCATTTCCAATACGGTGACTATTGGCGCCGATATCATGGCAGTGTCACTGGCGTTCGAGTTGCTCACCGGGATTTCCTTGAGGTGGTGGATCCTGCCGGTCACTGCCGGCATCTGGTACTTAATCCTGTTCGAAAACTACAAGGTGCTGTCCAAGTATCTGCTTATCATGCTCGTGTTTTTCCTGTCGTACGCTGTGGCAGCGATTCTCGCGCGGCCTGACTGGGGGCTGGTGCTCCGCAGCATTGTTATACCTAATCTGACCGGCCACGGCAAGGAATACTATGTGGCCGCAGTCGGCATACTTGGCACGACCATTACCCCGTACTTGTTCTTTTGGCAGGTCAAGGAAGAATTGGAAGACCGGTTGAGCAAGCGGGAAGCGCTGGTCGAAGCCAAACACGAGGACGAGCTGAATGCACCCGGTTTTATTTTTTCGCAGACCATAACTCTGTTTATTATGATCGCCGCTGCCGTATCCTTGGCCCATGGGGGTTTAGGCATACACACGGCAACTGACGCAGCCAAAGCCTTGGAGCCGGTTGCCGGCAGGTTTGCCTCGCTGGTGTTCGCCCTTGGCATTATCGGTGCTGGTCTGCTCGCTATTCCTGTATTGGCCGCATCGAGCGCAACGGTTGTGGCAGAGACTATGCAATGGAAACATTATAGCTTAAATGACCGCGTGCGTTCGGCCAAAGGATTCTATCTCGTTATTTCCTTGTCGCTCCTGGCAGGCATGATCATCCTATTTGGCGGCATCGATCCGCTCCGTGCTATGTATTATTCCCAGGTTCTGGCCGGGCTGCTGGCGGTTCCGCTCATGATTTTGATTTTTTTGCTTTCCAATGACCGCGGTGTCATGGGGGAGAATACCAACCGCTGGTTCGACAACCTGTTCGGTATCCTTGCCATCCTGGTCATGGCGGCTGCCGGGATATTGATGTTCGTGTAAAGACATAATACGAATTATCAGAATACTGCAATCCGTATGCCCCGAATCGAATGGGCCTATTTGGGGCATTTGGATATCAATTCGGGTAATTCGGATTGTACTTATTAGCTAAGTACCATTTCTTCCCGTCGTCCTCGTATGTATGAGGAAGTTTAATATTGCTCAAAACAACCGGGATGAACAGCTAGAAATCCGTCCATTCGGGGCGACAGGGCGTGTTCCCAATAGGTTCAGGCCGTTGCTGCCTCACTATGCGGCAACGGTATTTTCGGTGGTGACTGTTCTGCTGTTGTTTGCCGAACTGGTCCGCCTGCTCTCCTGCAATAGCGGAGTTTTTGGATGCGGTTATCAAAGCTTGGGACTTATCATTCCTTTTTATCTGGTTGCCAGCGAGCTCTTTGTCCGGATCAGTCTACCGTTATACGTCGGGTTTTACGTTTTGAGTTCGTTAGCGTTCGTCTATCTCGCTTTTCATGCAGGACTGCTTGTGGAGCGCATGTTTAGTTTGCTCATGCATAGCTTCAGCAAACTAAAACCGCCACAACTGTGGCGGAGGGGTATGGTAGCGGAACTGGAATCTTAAATTTGGCGCTGCGTGTCTTGGCTGGTGATGCATATTGCCTGCAGCGCGGAATTCCACTTGCGCAGGAAGGTCGGAAACGTAACGTAATCAGAATTACTGCCGCCGTAGTCGACGAGGTAATAACAGCCGGTGTTCTGGATAAAATTTGACGGCTCAATGGCATGATGGTCCATGCCTTTCAGCTCCTGTTGGGCCTCCGCCGGAAGCTGTCCCATGAGGGTGTGCATAGTGCTTTCGTCGGGCATAGAGCCCGGGATGCGCCGCTGGATATTGACGAGTCCGAGGCTGCACATAGTAGGAGCTAAAAACGGAGACCGAAGGCTGTTCCAGGTCTTCCATTCAGTCCGGTTTTCGTGAATGCCGCGCGTAAAGACTTTCCATCCCCACTTGAATTCTGGCGCAATAAAACGGCCGTCTCCTTTCCAGAGCATTCGGGGAATATTGATAACGACCCCCCAAACACCCCTAAAACTGGGGAATTTGAGGACAATACCATCCAGCACAACGGTTGTCCGGCAGGAACCTTTTTTTATTTCCATGGCTTCGTAATTTCTAGTGGTAGTATTATACCATCCCAGGCCGGGTCTGACAATTTCTCACCTACGAACTCATAAAACTATTCCTACGAACGTACGAACCGATCGAACTACGAAAAGCAGTCATTCGTAGTTCGCAATTTTCGTACGCTCGTAGGAAATGTATGTATTTGGATTGTTCGTGTGTTTCTTGTTGTGATTTTTCAGGATGATCGCGTCAAAGGAATTTCAGGCTGGCGAGCGGGCTTGTCTGTATATCGTTCGCCATCAGGTAATAAATTTTTCCGTTATGAAGTATGGCCATGCCATGTTGCCCCGCTGCTGTCGAAAAGTTGATGGCCGGGTCGCTCTGAAAACTGCCCGCGGATGACGCGGTTACGCTCGGGCTGCCTGCTAGTTGGGTTGCGACTGTTTCAATAGTACCGTCCGGATAAGGGAATACTTCCACACTGGCCCGTTGGCCGGTGCGACTGGTCAGGACTACGGTGCTGCCTTGGCTGGAAGCCTGCCAGTCCGGAGACAGCAACAGCTCAAATCCGGCACTCGGATCCTGGTATACTTCGGCAGTTGACGGAGCAGTTGGAGACGCCGTTCGAGTGTCCGGTTGGGGACCTTGTTGTGGTGCCGCTTCAGGGATGGTCGCGGTAGAAGGGGTTGTGGTAGAAGTAACCGCGCCTGCCGGCGCCGGGTTGTCAGGGATAAGATTTACCTGGCTTTGCCCCGTGGGGGAGCCGGCGAGGGCTGTATTACTGAGGCCGGTGGCAATGGTGGCTTTTGAACTCTTCTGCAATAGGAGCACCGCTCCTGCAATGCCTATTGCGGCAAGCAGTGCCGAGGAGGCGATCTTCAGCCTGCTATGGGGAGCTGCGTCTAATTGTGGTTCCTGTTCGTGTCCGTGCGCATGGATATCGGTGACCGGCAGGTAGAAGGATGCAATGAGCCCCAAAAAAATAAACAAAGCGGCGTAAATGAATCCGTCTTTGGCGGCGTTTGTTGAAGCTTGCTTGGCAAGTTCGCCGATCTCTTGTGATATAACGGGCGGCGTATTTTGCGGTGCGACCCCGCTGGAGCCGAACTCGACATTATTTTGAGGATCACTGACGCTTTTGATAATCCCCGGTTTAGCCTGGTCAGGCAGCACCGGGCTATTTTGCACGCCCCGTGAAAGGCCACTCACCAGCGAGGTGAGGACGGCGGCGCCGATGATGGCAGCACCGAGGCTGGACCCGACCTGCCGGAGCGTATTGTTGACACCGCTGGCCTCACCGGCTTCGCGCGGTGGAACGGATGACAGAGTTAGGTTGGAGATGGGAGCCATGACCATGCCCATGCCAACGCCAAAAAGGATGAGGCCGGGAATGAGGTGGTTGGCCGTTGCATCGGTGCGAACCAGAGTACGCAGCAGAAAGAGCGCACAGACCTCAACCAGCAGGCCGGCCTGTATAAGGTACTTCGGAGAAATTTTGCGCTGCAGTACGCCGGTCAGCGGCGCCATGACCAGGATGGTGGCTGACATGGGCAGCAGGGCCAGGCCAGTATGGAAGGCATCCAGCTGGCGTACGGACTGCAACCACACCGGTAATGCAAAGACCAGTCCGGTCATACCGAGCGTCATGATGGCAACGGTAATGGAACCGGAAGTGAATTGTGAGTTTTGGAATAAATGGAGGGAGACCAGTGGTGTTTTGCCGGCAGCCTCGCGCCGTTTTTGCCACCATACGAATAGTCCCAAAAAGAGAAAACCGAGAATCATGGCGAAGGGGACTATGGAAAGGCCGCCTAAATGCAACTGATGTCCAAACAGAGAAAATGTGTCTTTTGCCTTCCACCAGCCATACGTTTCAGATTCAATAATCCCAAAGACAATGCCGAGCAGTCCGATGGCAGACAGGGCAACGCCGCCCCAGTCAATCTGTGGTTTGCGCTCATCTTTTGATTCGGCCAGGAGCAGGAGCGAACCGAGTATGAGTACGGCCGCCACGAAGACGTTAATGCGGAACCCCCATCGCCAGCTGTAATGAGTCGTGAGGTATCCTCCCAACAGCGGGCCGATTGCTGAGCTCGCCCCGGCCACCCCACCCCAGATGCCGAAAGCTTTGGCGCGGTCCGCGCCTTTGAAGTTTGCTACGACGAGCGAAGCAGTCGCAGGCATCATCAGTGCGGCGCCGATACCCTCAATGACGGATTCTCCGATGATCATGGTGCCGACACGGTTGCTGATGGAAGCCAAAAAAGAGCCTACAGCAAAAATTCCGGCGCCGACCATGAACATGCGCTTGCGGCCGAACAGGTCACCAAACCGCCCGCCGGTAATTGTGAAAGCGGCAAGAATGAGTGAATAAGCCGTAATGACCCACTGCAGACTTTGTAAGTCGGTATGCAAGTCTTGGATCAGGGTCGATAATGATACGTTGAGCAGCGTGGAGTCAATGATGATAATGGCAAGACCTAAAGAAAGCACGACCAGACCACCCCATTTGCGGAAAAAGGACTGGTGCTGGAGGGGGGTGGATCCAGGCTGAGTTTGGGCTCCTTTAGCTTCGGCTTGTTCTTGGTCTTCTCTGGTGGTTGGAATCGCGATTTCTGACATACGTAAAGAAATGGTTTAATTTGAAAATGGGCAGTTGCTGTGACTGTCTTTCGTAGAGAGGCGCGCAGCCTCTGGTCCATGAGGGGTTTCTAATGAAAAGGCTTGGCCGAGTCAGGCCGTCTCTTATTAAGACGGACTGGCGGAGTCAAGTCTTGCTCGCGGTACGCACAAAGTGTATTGATTGTATCAAAATCCTTGTCGGGTATCAAATCGGCGCTTGGAAGCAGACCGCTTCTCAAATTCCAAATCACAAGCATCAAATACCAAATAAATTCCAATACCCAATATTCAAGGCCTGCAGGATTTAGAATTTGAAATTTGAATTTTATTTGATTTTTGGGATTTGGAACTTGGTGCTTTAACGGGTGGGCGTCTCCTGCCTGCCGGCAGGCAGGGTCAGTGTTCCCTACACTACATGGTGAATGGGTGAGTGAATCATCCCTCAACTGAATCTCATATGTTATACTACTAATGTATGCCAAAACGATTTTTATTTTTTATAGCAATTGCCCAATTGCTTATTATTTTGTTCCACTGGTTATTTTACCAAGCGTTCCTGCTTTTGTTCCCGTCGTTGCAGCCTCATCACCTCGGGGTTGCGTGGGCACTGGGAGTGTTGTCGGTCAGCTTCTTGTATTTTTCGGTCGTTGATTTTAATTCTGAGAATATCGTGGCTCGGGTCGGTTATATTGTAGCCGCGGCTTGGATGCCCGTATTCTTTTATTTATTTTTAGCCTCCGTCCTCTCCCTCTGCATATACCTGTTTTCTCGCGAGGTGAGTCTGATAGCAGCCCCGATTTTGTACGCTGCTGCCGTGGTATTGTCTGTGTACGGATTGGTGAACGCGCGTATGATCCGGATCACGAAAGTCAGGGTGCCGCTGCCGAATCTGCCCGCCTACTGGCACGGCAAGACAGCCGTAATGCTGTCCGATCTGCACCTTGGCCATGTGCTGCGTGAGGGGTACGCGCGCAAACTGGTTGCCCGCGTCAACGCGCTGCACCCTGACATCGTCTTCATCCCGGGAGATTTTTTTGACGGGGTTCATACGACATTCAAAGAGTTGGCGGAATTGTTTAAAGGCATCGCTGCGCCGCATGGCATCTATTATGTCAGCGGTAATCACGAGCAGATCGCCGGCATGAGAGTTTGTGAGAATGCTTTGGAAGAGACCGGAATTCGGGTGCTCGACGATCAAAAGGTGGAGGTAGAGGGTCTGCAGATAGTCGGCACTGCGTATCATACGGGCGAAACTGCGGAGAGCTTGCGGCAGATTTTTTCTGCAATGGGAATTGCGCGGGAGAAGCCATCCGTGTACTTGAAACATATTCCCGACCATTTGGATGCGGCAGCTGACGCCGGCCTGGATTTGCAGCTGTCGGGACACACCCATTTGGGGCAGATTTGGCCATTCCGTTTCGTAACCCGCCGCTTGTTCGGCCAATTCGATTATGGCCTGCATTATTTTAAAGACATGGCTGTGTATACCTCAAGCGGCGTCGGAACTTGGGGACCGCCGATGCGGGTCTTTACCCGCTCAGAGATAGTCTCACTCACATTTATCAACAGGTCATAATATATCGAAACTACGAATTCTGCCTCCGCCAGTTGGCGGATGGCAGGACGAATTTCCGAAGAACTACGAATGCAGGCATTAATAGATTCGATGTATTTAATCAGTTCAGCATTTATAAAATACCCATTCGGATGAATGGGTATTAATTTTGGCTGGCTTTTCGGCATGGCCCTGTTTTGCGCATTACGCAGCTGGAGGAAACTCTCTCCGGAGGCGTGATGGCAGTTTGGAGGCGCGCATGGCAGCGCGGATCGTTTCTCCGTCTGGCGTCAGACGCAGCTTGCCGCGGAGCAAGTTTCTGCGCGCCAGTTCAGGCTCAGGGTCTGCCGGGGGATTCACCGCCGTGACAAGGCCGTGGTCGATCAGTTCTCCGAGGTACGAGATGAGCAGGGTACTGCTGAGTTCTTCGCCGCTTTCCTCTTCGATGCGCTCGAGCAGGCGAACGAGCGTCGTGTCGGCAGAGTGGGGGAAAAACGCAAGCAAGCGACGGGCATCGAGCATACTATAGAAACCTCCTGTGTGTACTACCCATAGTATACCATTTTTATGGTTGGCGGTTTATCTACATTAAACACACTGTCCAACCAAACACAGGACAGTGTGTTTTTTGTAGCGTTAGCTACCCTGCGGACGGCCGCCGCCATGGGAGGCCCGGCCTCCAGCCTGGGCTACACGGCGCCTCGTTTCTTTGTCAGCCGAGGCGAGTCCGCGCTTGCTTTTTCCACGTGCCATAGTCTCCACCCCCTTCCTGAGCTCTGTTACCTAAGCTGAGCCGTATAACAGAATTAGTGCTTAAGTTACTGGATATTTTTTGCTCCGAATATGTAATATCGCATATGAATCGATTAGTGAAGTCAACCGGCTGCAAAGCCGTATATAATAGCTAACGGCAGAAGCTCGCAATGGTTACAAGTATTCGATAATTAAAATCCCTCACGCAAGAGGGATTTTTTGGTGAAAGACAGCAGCTGCGATTTACGCTTTGGGAATCTTCCGGTAAATAAAGTATGAGTATGCGGTGGTTGCCAGGGCAAAGGCCAGCACGGCACCCATGGTGAGCAGGAAAGCGGCTTTACCCGGAATAAGCGGAGCTGCTAGCATGAGCAGGCCGCAGGCTACCATCAGATACCCACCCATCCGGTGTGTCTTGTTCCAGACATCCTCCGATGACATAGTCCACGGCGTGCGGATGCCGATAAACCAGTTCCGTTTGATCTTACCCATAGAGTTCCCGAGAATAATGAACAGCAGGCCAATGAGCAGCGGGGTAAGGGTGGCAATGTTTACAGAAAAGCCTAGATTGTACATGCCGCTTGCAATAAAGAGCAGGAGTAACATGCCCAGAATTGCAGCTTTGAATACATGATAGACGGACGCGAAGCTTTCATACCGCTGCCGTCGCGGGTCCACAAGAGGGAGGAGCAGGAACAATGCGTACATGCCGGACAGCAGCGCTGGCAGGAAGAATGCGCCACCTGCGCGGCCCATGTACCCATTCACGCGTCCGTTGGCATCCCAGTGCGTTGCCACCAGCGCGGGGAAGTGGCGGTAGAAGTAAAAACCGAGCGCCCAGGCAGCTGCCAGCAGCAGCAGGGGAAGCCATTCTGTTTTAAGCGAAAATTTCATAGTTGTGCCTTTGAATTATTTTTTAGGATGGATGAATTTTAATATCTGTTCTGCCAGTTCTTCCAACACGCTCAGATTGAGCGAATAAAGAATCTGTTGCCCTCGCCTTCTTCCGGAAACCAGGCCGGCCCGTTTGAGGATGTCCAGGTGGTGTGACAGGGTTGGCATGGTGACAGGCAAATGCCGGGCAATTTCCGAAACAGCCATCTCTTTCTTCTTGAGCAGGTCAAGGACTGTTCGGCGGTTCGGATCGGAAAGCGCGGCAAAGGTTTCTGACAGTGGAGCCATGGGATAAATTAGATAATTAGATATGTATCTAAATAATAGGACAGGCTAGCAAAAGTGTCAAGCGCGAAATCCGTAACCTAACAGGGAATTAATTTTGTTTGGCTCATTAGTCTGGCCTTTAGAAATATTTCGCATAATTTAAGGAGCAAGATGTGGAAATAGTCTTGTTACTGCCAATGAGGAGGCTCGTCGATTATTTGGCGGCATCCAATGATGCGTGCACAATGTAAATTCCCTTGAGAATGCAGGACTCTACGGGGTATTACCCCGGAGTCTGCAGTGCACAGTCACTATCAGTAATCGCCGGAAAGGAGGTGGATGGCCATGGCAGGAAATAAAGGTCAGGGAAGAGGCTGGCATGGAGATAGCGAAGGCCATGCGGAGGCTGGCAGCCAGTCGCACAAGAATGACTGACATATGCGCAGGCAGGCCGCTGTGAGTTTTTACAATTTGGCAGGCTCTTTGAGCCACGGCGGGAGATGTCCGCCTCTACTTTTTGAAATGAAAAGCTGGGGCGGATTTCGTTTTGCTTTCGCGCGCCGGGTCGGCATCGCGGCGATTGAGTACAGCGGGCTTTTTCGGCTATACTATGGTATGGGTGTATATAACTATTTGAACGCATTACCGTATGTCAACACAACAATCTTACAATTTTTCAGATCCCGAAATTGAACAGTTACAGCATTTGCGGACCGGTTTTTTGGTTTTGCACAAAGTTCTCCTTGAATACCAGCGCAAGCAGTATGAGCGGCAGGTTGGGCGCGTGCTCAGCAAAGGCGAGCTATTCAAGCTCGTGGTTGGTGATCCTGCGTTTGGGTGGCTGCATCCGCTTTCGGAGTTCCTTGTCAGCATAGATACCGTGCTTGACGGAAAATCCCAAGCATCAGACATGAGCCTGTCCGACCTGTTCGGTTATGCGCGCAAGTTGATCGAGCCGGCCCAGGGAGGCAGCGAATTCCAGCAGAAATATTTTCAAGCAATCCAGGCTGACCCTACCGTTGCGTTGGCCCATGCGAAAGTGAAAGCGATTGCGGGGGCAGATGAAAAGCATGAAGGGAGCCACGCGGCAGTGTGACCGCCAGTCTTTCCATATACGGCTGCGGCCCCGGCAACTTTCAGATTCGGTATCGTACTTTACTCCCGGCGTTTTATCTGCGAGTAGCTGGGGTAATACTGCCAATGTTTGTACGTCTACATACGTGTGCAGTAAGAAATCCTATACAACACACATGCCAACATTGACTGATCATGAGCGGATACGCGCATGGGCCCAGGAGCGGGATGCTCATCCTGCCATAGTCGAGGGAACCGAATCGGCCAAAGGCGAAGGCGTATTGAGATTCGATTTCGGCGACCCGAATGACAACCTTCGCCGTATCGACTGGGATGAGTTTTTCCAAATTTTTGATGAGCATGGCCTGACTCTGCTCTATGATGAGGATGCAGAAAGCCGGTTCCATAAGTTCGTCTATCCGGAGCATGCGCACCGTGCATAATGAGCAGGAATTGTTCCAGCCTTCCCTTGAAGGCTGGTTTGTCTTTAGAGAGGAACATGAGTCAATGCAGGATAAACAGGAGGAACTATGACAAGATTTTCCATGGGAGCGGTGGAGTGGTTTCCTTTTGAGGACCGCACACATGTCGCTACCGTTCTCGATCTCATAAAAGAGGCCGGAATTCCCAGCCTGAGGACATGTATTTCCTGGGCCGATGCTACCCGCGCAGGCGCGGACCGCTGGTTCGATTTTCTTTTGAACGAATTGGACCGGGCTGATATCGAGGTTATCCCGAACTTCTTTTACACGCCGCCGAGCCTGGCGCGCACCGCGCCGGATATGCCGGAAGGGAAAACTTCCTTTCCACCAAAGCGGCTTGAGGCCTACGCGGATTTTGTCGGATCGGTTATCGAGCGGCATGGCCACCGGTTCGAATGGGTCATGCTCTGGAACGAGCCGGATAACGATGCATACTGGAATTGGAAACTTGACCCTGACAAACGGTTGTTCGCACAAATGTTCAATTGCGCCGCCGACCGTGCTGTTGCGCTTGGTAAACGCGTTGTCCTTTCGGCCTGGGGCATTAAGGACGCCCAATGGCTCCAGCTCATGCACCGGCACGGCTGCCTGCAGCGTTCGCAGGCCGTGGGCGTGCATTGTTTCCCCGGTACCTGGGAGGACATCTGGTACGATTGGCCTGCGGCCTTGGGTACGTTTCGGGCAATCCTTAAAGGACTCGGCTCGCCTGCTCAACTGTGGGCTACAGAAATCGGTTTCAGCACATGGGGAAGCGACGGCGATCGTCAGGCGCGCGAGAACGAACAGGTTCGGGTCTTTGACGAAGCCAACCGCGCGCTGGCCGAGGGGTTGGCTGACCGCATGTATTGGTATTCGGTCATGGACCAGCATATGGACACATTGACCGACAATGCCTTAAACCAGGAAGGGAAGACTGCCGACATTAAGGCTTACCACTTCGGATTGGTAGAACGTTCCGGCCGCCGTAAACCGCTGTTTCTCCATTGGAAAGACTTAAATACACGGCTGGCAGACAAAGCTGCATAAGTCAATAATACCGCCTCGATGCACATCGAGGCGGTCTTTTATGATGAGAGGTTTGACTTGAGCTTTGAGCTCAAGCGTTTCTCGGCCATACGAGTCAAAACCCCGGCTGTACAGCCGGGGTTTTGGTCTTGTGTACTCGTGATCAGTATTATGAGCTTGTCATACTGGAAGTTGTGCCGAGGAAGTTGAACAGCGCCTGCAGCGTGTTGCGTGTCAGCGGGATCGCAACCCAGCCGGGTGCAAGCGAGGCATGGTTCATCATTCCCATCATGTCCATGCCGCCGCCCATTGGCATATTGCCGGGCATGCCCATATTCATTCCGCCGGGCAAGAGGGGCGACCCGCCGGAGCAATTCTGGCCGATATGGTGCGCAGGGTCAGTATCGTTCGGGTTGGTCGTGTGGTGTGCGGGATCATTGTCGACATTGCCGGAACAGTCAATGTAGTTGCCGTTCATCATGGGGTAGCCGTTCGAATATGTGTACGGCGAACCCGGCTGCGTGGAAGTGGATGTCCCTCCGCCAGTTCCCCAGGGAATCGTGCTTGAGCTAAATACGTTGGGGTACATGGTAAGGAAGCTGCTCGGGACCAGAATCCAGCCGAAGACCTGGTTGCTGCCGATAGATCCGGGTGTGCTGGTGCCGGTGCCGCCTGATTGAGTGGCAGGCAGGGTTGTGGCTGTCGTGGTGGCGGATTGCGGCGAAGTGTTGCCGTTCTGATCATTTGCGGTAACAAAGTAACTGTACGTTGTCCCCGGATTCAAGCCGGTGTCCGTAAATGATACGGTCTGCGGACTGCTCGTACTGCCGGAGCTGGTCGAAGCGGCGGTCGTGCTGCCAATTTCCGCGCTGTTGCGGAACACGCGGAATACTACGTTGGCCGGGGTGGTGGAGTCAGTGCTGAAATTCCAAGTCAGGGTAATGGTGGTCGGTGAGGTTGACGAAGCCGCCAAGTTAACCGGGGTGGGAAGCGTGCTTGTGCCGGTCGTACTTGTCGCTGTGCTACCGCCGGTTGAGGAAGCCATGGGTGTTATAGATACGGTATATGTTTGCACTGACATATTTCCTGCCGGATCCGACGCAGTCAAAGCGTATGAAAATGCCGAGCTGCTTGCAGTGGTGGATGCCGGCGGGGTATCCGTATAGGTAGTCGCTCCCGGCGAAGTGGTTGCGAGGTGGCTGCCATCGCGGGAGACGTGGTAGCTGAGGTCAGTGGAAGTGTTGTCTGGATCGGTCGAAGCAGTCCAGTTCAAAACTACTTGTGACGGTACGGTAGACGTAGCCCAAAAGCCGGTCGGTGCTGTCGGAGCCGTGGTGTCCAGAGTGCTCGATGAGGTCGAAGTGTTATTAGTTGCTGGGGTGTTACTTGTCGTATTGCCGGTTGTCGCTGCCGCGGTTACTGTCACAATCCCTGTCATACCAATACCGCTCTGCGTGCCGTGGTAGCGGCAATAGTATTGGTAAGTTCCAGCGGTCGGAAATGCATGACTGTACGAGCCGCCGGGCTGGATGTTGCCGCTGTCGAATGAACTATCATTCGCCGTAACGGTGTGTGTGTTCTGTCCCTGGTTGGTCCAGGTTACGGTAGTTCCTTCAGGTACCGTGATGTCCGCCGGGTTGAAGGTATTGTCAGTGATAGTCACTGTTGACTGCTGGGTGCCCGTCGCTGTCGTGCTCGTCGTCGTGCTTGAAGCAGTTCCGGTTCCTGCTTCATTGTTGGCCGTCGTGCTTCCAGAGGTGGAGCTGGTGGTCGACTGTTGCGTGCTCGAGCCGGTGCTGTTCCCGGTATCCGCAGTCGAAGTTGCGGTGCCGGTCAAATTTGAAGCATTGCCAGTGCCGGTAGTGCTTTCCGTTGTGGTGGTTGCCGTAGATTGCTGCGTGCTGGTCGACGTATCGCCCGAGGTCGTAGTTTGGGCAAACGCATTCGGACCTGCGGTAAGCATCATGAGCGCTGCCAGACCGGCAAAGCTACCGATTCGCATCAAGCGGTGCATAAGATCTCCTTTCAAAATTAATGGTTAAAAAGAGTCTTCCGATGAAGGTACTATTTTTGACGTATTTTGCCATGCATATAATGGCTATGGTCTTGTTCATCAAGAGTATTTATAAATACCTTTTATCTTCGGTCTTTTTGGGAAGCGGTGCTTGGGAAAGAAAAACACCCTCGGAATGAGGGTGTTAAAAAATTTCGTCAGTAGACTGCGGTCTGCGGTGCGGCCTGTGTCGGCACCGCGGCAGCAAGGATATTTTTTGCGTAATTGATCGGTATGGAGAAGCTTACGTTCCGATAATTCGAGGCAATGGCGTCATTGATGCCGACAACTTTTCCATTTGTATCGAATGTCGGTCCGCCCGAATGTCCCGGGTAGAGCTGCATGCTGCTTTGGAATAAATCCTGCAAATGCTGTCCGGGAGTGTCGGCGTTGCTCGGTACAATCTCCTCATGGAGCGATGACACTGTTCCGCCCGACGTAAAGTTGCTGAACTGGCCAAATGCATTTCCCATGCCCAAAACGGTCTGGCCGACGCGGAGCCCGGCGGAATCTCCCAGTTCTACGGTCGGATAATTGCTGCCTGGAATTTTCATGACTGCAATATCCTGCTGGGCATCCCGGTATACGACTTCCGCGTCATGAGTGGAGCCGTCCGCTAAGACTACCTGGTAGGTGGCGCTTGGGTCGGATACGACATGTGCGCAAGTCAGTAGATAGCCGTCCGACCTGACCAGGAAGCCGCTGCCGGCGTCCACTTCCATTTCGCCGGTGTTAGGCACTGAAATGGTCAGGTTAAAGAAAGGCAGAGTGAATATCGTGGCGTCAGGGGAGGGGGTAGCGGTCTTGTACCCGTAAATAGAGACTACGGCGGGGGAGATTTTTCCGATCGCTGCCTGCGCCTGGGTGCTGTCAGTCAAGGCTCCACTGGTCGCGGCCGCCAGTGTTGCGCGGCTGTCTGAGGGTCGTCCGGACAAAGTCCAGGAACCCTGAGCGCCGTTCATGCGGCGGCCGAGCTGCAGGGCGTGGCTTTGCACGAAGGAAGGTGCGGAAGCGACTGCGAGCGCCAGTAGAAAAATGGCGATAAATTTTCTTGGTGTAATCATAGGTGTAGGTAATCGTGGTTAACTGTGGGTGGTATCCGGTAATGTATGATGGCCATTACAGCAAAAAATTACATGGCTTTGCGGGTTGGCCAGTTAAGAATTTTCATTATGGAACCAGACAGAATCCATGCTTTAATAGCGAAAGCGGTGACCGGTATTTCCGGCGCGTGGGCGGATTTCGGCTCCGGCGACGGCGTATTTACCCTGGCTTTGTACGCCCTGGCCGATCCTGATACCGTGATTTTTTCCATTGATCGCGATGAGGAATCTCTTCAGGTGCAGCGTTTGCGTTTTTTAGCAAGTTTCCCCGCTGCACGCATAAATTATTTGGTTCAGGATTTTACCCAGCCGCTTATATTACCGAAACTGGACGGCATTCTCATGGCCAACTCGCTCCATTATGTCAGGGACCAGGCGGCGTTTTTATCGCGCGCTGCCCGGTTGCTTAAGCCGGGGCCGCCGGTCGAACAGGATCACGCAAAAGCAGGCGGAAGGATCGTGGTTATTGAGTATGATGACCGTCAGCCGTCGCCATGGGTCCCGTATCCGGTAGGGTTTCAGCGCCTGTCCGAACTGGCCCGCAGTGCCGGCTTGCAACCCCCTAAATTTTCCGGCACCGTGCCGTCCCTGTACGAAGGTTCGCTCTATTCGGCGATTATTTCGCGGAGGAGCAGGTGACTATTTTCTGGCAAAACAAAAACATCCAAGGACATATTGTCTTGGATGTTTTTTGAAGCCTGTTATGCATTTTGACGAGCCGGCTCCGGTTGCAGTTCCTGGAGAGCCTCATCAAGCTGCCGCAGGCGTGCTTCTAGAATTTTTTTGCGCTGCTCAAGCATTTCTTTCTGCTCTTGCTTGGATAAGTGCGCGTGGTATCCGTAGCACATAAAGAATTTCCCCTGTACGTGAATGGAATGTGTCGACCTTTCAAGTGCTGGCCTCTGTATATTATTACGGACCGGTCGGAACATCCTTAACAGAGCGGATGCTCGTGCAGTTCGTACAAGACGTGAAAAAGAAAATCCGCCACAGCATCGCGCTGTGGCGGGCAGGTGGCAGCTAGTTGTCGTATGCCGAAATTTCGGTACCGGTTTCCTTGCAGTTCTTGCGCCGGCATTTCACGCGCACGTGCCCTTTGCCGGGCTGGAACTGCACGTGGCGTTCGGAATCCTCATGCTTGACCAATTGTTCGAGCAGCTTAGCTGCCGAAATGTTGTCTTCGGCAGCGAGTTTAATAATGGTCATAGCTGTATCTTCGCTGATGGTAATATCCATATGAGAATGACCCTCCTTGGTATTCTTGTAACTATACTATGATTTACCTATTTTGTCAACCATCACTCCTTGCCATTCCGAGTGAGGAGCAGTATACTGGTATGATCTTTAGTAAAGGAGGGTGGTATGGCGCATTTGTATCTCAATACGAGTGAGCTGCTGGGGCAAGACCTTGCCGGCTTTCACATCGAGGAGTGGTACAGGCTTGAGTATGATACGGATCCGGGTAAAGCCGGGTGCATCGAACACTACAAATCCCGCGATTTGGCACTGGCCATGGGTGAGCGAGCCGGGGATGACGGACGGGATCTAACGCCGAAAGTGGTGTATGTGCTGACCCGGGACGGCCAGAACGGCATTAGCGTCGGTATGGGCTCCATGATTCTGGTTGATCCTGAAAAGGCACTGGCCAGATTACGGAAGAAGTACCAGGTGTCGATACCGCCGAAGACCGCCAAAGTTCTGGGCAGATAGGGCCGGTTTAACCGGCAGCAAAAAAGCAGCCGCATGCGGCTGCTTTTTCCAGAGGCAGTTGTTACCCCACGTTCGCTTGAACGGGTGAAAGTTCGGCAGCTTGGCTGCGAATTTTTGCAGCCACGGCCAGGAACTGGACACCGCTGATGAAGACCAGCATGGTACACCATTCCAGGGCGGTCTGTAGACCATAGCGGTCGGAAATACGCCCGACCACGGCCGGGGCCAGGGTATCGCCAAGGAGGTGAATGACCAGCAGATAGACGGCGAAAGCAGTGGCATACAGTTCCTTCGGGACAATGTCGTGCATGACCGCGGTGGAAGGTCCGTTGTAGAACGACAGCAGCATGGTACCGAGGAAGAAAAAGACAAAGAACATCCAACGGCCGGATTGCGCCTGAATACCCGTATACATGACTGGTCCGGCCAGCATCAGCGAGACAGCGACGGTCAGGCTGCGACCCCAGGCGAATTTTTGCTGAAGGCGGTCGGCAATGATGCTGCCAAGGAATACGCCGATGACGCCGGCAACCATAAGCGTCAGGCCTAATATGATGCTGGTATCCCGCAGGGTGTAGCCTTTGTAGCGCATGACGAATTCGACACCCCAGGAAACGAACGCACCGACTCCAAAGGTGGTAAATATGCCGCTGCCCACCAGCCAGAGATACGTTTGGTTCTTAAGCAGCGTGCCGATCCCCGCGGTTTTTTCCCGGCGGGAGAAAGCTTTGTCCGGTAGCCGCGTGCTCAGCCATCCCAGCAGCAAGCCGGGCAGGGAGACAATAAAGAAGGCCAGGCGCCAATTGCTATGCGCATAGTAAGCGACAATACCGCCGAGCATGGCACCGATGGTGCCGCCGGCGAACATTCCCGCATTAAAGACACCCTGGGCCCGGGCGCGCGCGGATTCCGGAACGTTGTCCGTTATCATGGCAGTCGCCGCCGGGGCGTAAGCCGCCTCGCCGACCCCAACCAGGGAACGAATGCCAAGCAGGGTTTTAAAATTTTTGGCCAACCCGGAAGTGAAGCTGGCCAGGGTCCAGAAGATGACGCCGCCAGCGATGATATCGCGCCGGGAGCGTTTATCCGACAGGATCCCTAAGGGCACGCTGGCCAGCGAGTGGACAAGCATAAACACCGTGCCGAGCAGGCCAAGTTGGAAATCGGAAATTAAGAATTCTTTTTTAATCAAATCGAAGAGCGGGAAAATAACTTGGCGGTCAACATAATTGATGAAGTTGATCGCCGTGAGGGTTAGCAAGATGATTTTTTGCTCGCGCGTGAGCTGTTTGAACATGTGTTTTGAGGTATACATTTGTCAGTCTCTATAGTATAAACGAAAATTCCACTTTTAAAAAATAGACTAAAAAAATCTCCCATAACCATGGAAGAATCGGATTCCAGTTTTTATTTTTTTGCAAAAAGCGCTAATATGAAAAGGTGTCATTAAGATTCAAATCCCCGATATGGATACACCCGAACATTCTCCCCTCAGCGACGACGCTGTGAACGAAGCTCCGACGCCTCCGGTACCAAAGAATAACGGCGAAGGTTTTCGTACCCCGAAGATAACAAATCGGACAATCCCGCAGAACTCGTGGCTGACCGACGCCGATGCCGTCAAGCCGCAGGATAGGAAACTCATTATGCCTGCCATCGCCAAACGAGCGGCGCGGAAAAGCCATCCGGTCCGAAACGGCATTGTATGGATCGTGATCCTGGCGGTGCTGGGATATGCCTCTTACCGCGCGTATTTGATGTTCGGTCCGGAAGCAAAACAGCACATGCAAACATCCGTCGGTTATGGGTCGCGACCCGTTGCCGCCGATAACTCCCCGACAGGTACATTGCCGGTGACAGCCCAATTTGGCGACTCCGGGCAAGCCTTAGGCGCGTCCACCGGAACGGAGTCTTCAGTATTGGTAAATGCAACCAGTTCTCCTGCGAGCACAACTGCCGTAACAGTGGCGACGGCGACTTCAACTTCTCCTGCGGCTATTGGCGCTGGCTCTGCACTGTCTCAGGGAGTAAGTAATCCAGGTTCACCGGCAGGCAATCCTACTTCGACAGCAGGCCGGCCGGGGTCGAAGTCTATTAAGATAAACGACAACTCCCTTGGTTACCTTAATGTGCGGAGCGAGCCGTCTTCATCCGGCAAAGTGATTACCCAAGTTCATCCCGGCGAGCAATATGCCTATGGCGACGCCAAATACGGCTGGTATGAGATTACCTTGGGAGCCGGCAAAACAGGCTGGGTCAGCGGACAGTACGTGACAGTGATAAATTAATATGATTTAAAAGATTTAAATGATTGAGCAAGATTGCCAGGATACACTCTTGGCAATCTTTTTAATCGTGTCATTCTTGTCAATGTTTGTGCATCCACACCGTAAAATCTCCGCTATCGTAGCCGGAGACGATTTTGATATTGTCAGATAATTCTCTGCAGACCTCTCTGACCTCGTACCAGTTGTAAGTCAGGTATCGGTCGTCCGAGGTGTGGACCGCGCTATCGAGCATGTTAAAAGCTACTCCGCGTCGGGCGCGCCGGAACATGGTACGGATCATATCATAGTAATAATCCTTGCCTCCCGCGACATTGAATGTCATGGCTCCGGAGGCCAGGTAATAATCGAATGTGCGGTCGGTTGAGAAGATGTCGCCCACCGCGAATTCGGCTTCCGGGTATTCGTTCCGGGCCGCATCGATCATGGCCGGCACAATGTCTAAGCCGAGATAGCGGAAACCGGTAAACCGCGTCAGCAGAAAATAATAAAGGTCGCCAACACCACAGCCTACGTCCGCAACACTGCAGCCTGAAAGGTCCCCGATGCCGGCCAGATTCCTGAATCGTTCCAGCTGGTCCCGGATAGTTATCCAATGGAAGGCTTTGGGATTGTTGGGGCCGTACGCGGCCAAGGCACTGGCATAGAATTGGATAAGCCGCTTGCGGTCTGTCTCGCTCAAAGAAGTCATTGTCATACTTATACAAGACGGAGTACAAAGTATCTCGTGTTCGCATCCGTTGCTGCCATTTGGCCAAGGAGTGCGCTTTTTAGGCATTTCGTAGGATTTAGCGCTGCCGGCCGTCCTAAAAGATATTATCCTATCGTGGGAAAGGTGCGCCGTTTTAGCAGATGCTTTTATGGATCCGAACAGGAAGATTACGACCCAGGTATACCGCAGTTTTTTTGAGCAGCTCACCGATGCATTCCCGGCTCTGCTCGTCGTTTTTAACTTGCAGACAGGAAAATTCGTGTTTGCGAACAGGAGTCTCGAGCAACTGACGGGGTATTCTTTTAAAGATCTGGAAGACGGCGGTTTGATGCGGGCAACCTCCTTATTACATCAAGATGAATTGGGGCTATTAACGGAAAAATTCCAACAAGGGCTGGCCGGGTTGCAGGAGTCCGGCGGGACTGAGGGTGCTTTTTTGGATCTCGAACACCGGTTGCGGCGGAAACAGGGTTCATGGGCGCGGCTCAGGACACAAGCTACCATATTCACGCGCGATGCCCAGGGCCGGCCGGAGCTGGTCCTGTTGTTTTCAGTCAGCTGCGCAGCGCGCAAGAAAAGGGCTGTGGCGCCCGGAGCGGCGAGCGAAGAAGCGATTGAATCCAAGGTTCGTGACCGCACTGGGGCTTTGCTGGCTGCCCAGCAGAAGGTGATCAATGACCTGAAAAACATCCAGTACGCCCTGGACCAGTCTTCCATCGTAGCTATTACCGACAAGAACGGGGTCATCCAGTTTGTTAACGATAAATTCACGGAAATTTCCAAATACTCCCGCCAGGAACTCCTCGGGAAAACCCACCGGATCATCAATTCCCGCTATCATTCAAAAGAATTTTTTAAAGATCTGTGGGATACGATCCTGTCCGGCAGGGTTTGGCGGGGAGAACTGAAAAATCGCGCCAAAGACGGGACGTACTACTGGGTGGATACGACCATTACGCCGCTGCTTGACGAGCAAGGCAAGCCGAACCAGTTCATTGCCATTCGTAATGATATTACCGAGCGGAAGCATGCCGAAGATATCGTGCGGTACCAGGCACAGCATGATGCCCTGACCGCCTTGCCGAATCGCAAGGCGCTGGAAGACAGGCTGGCGCTGACCCTGGCTTCTGCCGGGATTGTCCAACGGCCGGTTGGATTGGTCTTTTTGGATTTGGACCGGTTCAAGAACGTTAATGATTCGCTCGGTCACAGCATCGGTGACATGGTTCTCAAGGAGGTCGCAAATCGTCTGCAGGTCGCCGTTCAGGGGGATGACTTGGTCGCCCGCCTGGGTGGTGATGAATTTGTCCTCCTGCTTACTCATCCGCTGGGCCTGGATGAAGTGACAAATACAGCGCAAAAAGTCCTCACTCACGTCGCTGTACCGATGAAGATCGGCAAATATCATTTGCACGTGACCGCGAGCGCAGGCGTGGCTATGTATCCCGAAGACGGCCAGGACCAGCAGACGCTCATGAAGAATGCCGACTCGGCCCTCTACCGGGCAAAAAAGGCGGGCAGGAACTGCTACCGTCTGTTCAATAAGGAAGAGAATGCCCAAGCTTCGGCTCGGTTTATTCTCGGCAATGATTTGCGGCAAGCACTCGGGTCTGACCAATTGGAACTGCATTACCAGCCGGTGGTCGACACGGAAAGTGGCCAAACAATAGCAACGGAAGCTCTGGTCCGCTGGAACCATCCGGATCTTGGGCTGGTCTATCCCGGCGAGTTTATTCCCATTGCCGAAGAGCAGGGGTTGATCGTCGAGCTTGGCGAATGGGTCATGCGCAACGCCTGCCGGCAAATGAAAGAATGGCGCGCCCAAGGCATGCCGCCCTTTCGAATTTCCATCAACCTTTCCGCACCGCAATTTTCCGATGCGCAGCTGATACCGCTGGTCAGCGATATCCTGCAGGAATCAGGCCTGACCGGAGAGCACTTGGAGCTGGAGATCACGGAAAGCGTGGCTGTAGAGAATTTTGACCGGACCAGGCAAAAGCTGCAAGACCTTCGCGATATGGGCATTCATCTGACCATGGATGATTTTGGGACCGGGTATTCGTCGCTCAACTATCTGCGGCGTTTTCCGCTGCAGAAGCTCAAGATCGACCGGTCGTTCGTCCGCCACAGCATCGTCAGTCAACAGGATTCCAGCATCATCCAGGCCATTATCGCTATTGCCAACAATTTGGGACTGAAGATCGTTGCCGAAGGGGTGGAAACCATGGAACAGTATGAGCTACTCTTAAAATTGGGCTGCTTCCGTATGCAGGGGTATTTGATTAGCAAGCCGCTGCCGGCTCTGGATTTTGCCGCCTGGGTGAACAATGGCAGCAGTTGGCCGTCGGTTAAACTCTCGCCGCGCCGCCGGATTTGACAGACTGGTGCGGGCATATAATAATACCCATATCTTTTCAAAATCAAACAGCTTATTTGGGGAAGTCCGGTCAGGTAAAGTTTCAAGTTATAAAGTAGAAAGTTATCAAGTTTCTGCAGTCACTTTCTACTTGATAACTTTATAACTTGATAACTTTGTCTTATCCCGGCACTGTGCCGCAACTGTAAGCCCTGCCCTTTGTTCCGCCAGCTGGCGGAAAAGAGCGGGGGAGTCAGGTCGCCAAATAAGTCATGTGTTGTTCTCCCGAGCAGGACTGTTCGTATTGTTTTAACATCGCCTCGGGAGAGGCGGTTTTTTATTCGCCCAGCAGGAAGCGAATAGCCCGGCGCAGCACTTCCCGGAAGGACGAAGGCGGGTACAACCATTGAGAATCACTTGATTCATACTTGTATGGAAACAGAAACTTCCACAATTGAAGAAGGACAACCCGGACAGGAGCCATTCGAAGGCCGCTGGTCGGAAACCGGCGAGAGCCAGATCGATCACCTGCTCTTACAGGTTGATTTGCATGAGCTTTCCGATCCGGGGTCGCTCGAAGCTGCTGAACTGTCTCTGTATCCCGAGAATGATGATGAGGGGTTGGGGATGTTGCCGGAGACGGAAGGCGAAGCCGAATTTCAGGAAAAGTTCGGTTCACTTCCCGAACTCGTTGCCGCTCTGGGTCCGCAGCAGGTTGGTTGGGAAAAAGTCGCAGCCAGTTCCGGTGGCGATGTCTTAAAACGCGACGGGCACGAGTGGGTGTTCCGGGACAAAGATGGGCAAGAGACGTCCGTGACGCAGGCAGTGCAGGGTACGGCAATAGAAGCTCGTCATGCCGGCATTCTGGAACAGTTGTATAACCAGGGGTTTGCCGTTTCTGAATTTGAGCGCGACCGCGAGACATTGGTGCGGGAAGTGTATTTTGCCGATGAAAAAGGCCGTATCAGTTTTGAAGTCTATGCCTTCAACAAAGAACAGGATGGATTTGAATTAGATGCAGAGAGAGAACTTGGAGAGGAGAGTGTGGCCAGCAGTGCGGAGCCGGCACTTCCGGACTCTACTGCTATTGACGATTTGGAAATTGAACCGCAACAACTGACCGTGCAACAGGGGGAAGTTCTATTCGAAACAGCCGTATTAGGAACAGATATGGAAGCGGAAAGTTCGGACAGTGAACTTTCCGCGGTTGCACTGGAGCTGGATGAAGCCGGAGTTGCGCCCGAATTTTTTGATGATGGAGTTGTTGAGATCAAAACTGAAGATTTGACCCAGGTCGAACCGGCTGCCGAAGAGATGGCTGTGGATGCGCCTCCGGAAAAGTATGCGGTTTTGCCGAGCAGTGTTCCGCTGAAAGAGACAGTGATGCAAGCGGCCATGAATGTCGCCGTTGATGGACAGGCTGTCCGGACAGTGGCGGAACATGTATTGCCCATAGAATCCATAGGAGTGATGGAAGCAATTTCTTTTGAAGCGCAAGGGATTGGAATTCAGGAACCTGAAATTGAAGCTCACCAGGTCCCGGCAGAGAGTGAGAAGCCAGTCACTGAATCCGCCGACAGAAAACAAGAGGGTGCAGTGCCGTTTATGGGAATACCGGATGCGATAGTTGTGCGGCAAGAAATAGCTCCGACAGCGGAAGAGACAGTACAGGCATTAGGTAATTCAGCCATTGAAACAAGCCGCACGTCCGAAGTACAGCCCAGAGCCGTGCAGCAGAACGCTCCCACTATCGAACTGGCAATTATGCCAGAAGTTTTCAGGACTGAGGCACCCGTTCAGGATATCCTGGCGACTGAATCCGCTACCGCAGATATCGAATCGTTGCTGGTGTCGCCAGTGGTTGCCGAGACGGTTCAAGCGGTTTTGCCTTCGGAAGCGAGCAGCGGGATTGAACTCGACACTGAGTATTGGATTGATTCAGAAACGGACACAGTGAGTATTGAAACCGGCCCTATGCTCCGGCAAGAAAGAGCTGAGTTTACTGAAGGTACACCAACCGTTGCCCCGGTAGAAATCGGCGGTGAGAAGCCCGCAGAAGGATTATTTGAATTTGGAAGTAAACCGGAAATTGTAGAGACGACAGTACAGGAAGATTCTCACGCCAGCCAGGCTATTGAAATCGCTGCCGTATCCGAAGAAGAGTCCGAGATTCAAATCCAGGAGGATCTCGAACCCGCTCAGGAGTCTAAGCCGCGTCAGATTCAGGCTGTGCCGGAAAGGGTTTACTATGAATTTGCAACTCTGGAATCATTAGGTATAGCCGTGCAGGACGGTGAAGAAGCACAGGACCGGAGTATGCCTGAAATTTTACTTAAAGGCAGTTTCAAATCAGAACAGCGCGAGCCGGAGGAGGGGCTTGTGGCCGAATTAGAGGATGCCTCGGTTCGGTACACCAAGACAGTAACCGTCGAAGTGCCAGAGAGGTCTCCCCAGCAGCGGTCTGGCGAACCTCACCAAACCAGCGCAATAAGTGAATCCCGTAAATCCTCCAATGAGGTATCCACGGAGAAGCTTGGTATTTCGCTCGAAACGGAAGTTGTTGTAACTGGACAGGAGAGCGCAGTTCTTGTCGCTGAAGAAGATGTTTGGGAAGATCCGCGGGTCGAAACCGGGCAACCTGCGGTTCGGATAGCGGACATGGGGAGGCTGGAAACGGAGTTCAAAACACCAGCCGCAGTCGAGCCACAACCTATAATGAAGGCCACCCTGCTTCAGGATGGAGCAGAAACCTCCCGTTTTGCAACGCAGCTTGGTATTGAGTTGAACGAGTCCGTATCCGATGTACGGCAATCCGAATTCGCCAGTCAGCAGCAGCCGGCCTTACGAACCGTTTCGCGGACAGAAACGCTCGGTAGTGCGGTTCAGGCAGCCCGTCCGGTCTTGGACGCGGATGATTACGAGATGCAAGTGCCGCCAAATTTGCCGCGAGGGAAACGTTTGCAATTTGCAACATAAATTCAGATGTCTTACCCGCTTCGCAATGGCGTCCTAAGGTTTGAATATAACAATTGAGGTAGTCCGTATGGTCGATTTTAACAAAATTTCATATTACGACCTGAAGCTGGAAGCAATGAAGGGCAGGCTTGCGGCTGTTGTGGGTAGACGCGATGAGTTCTCTCGAATCTCGCGTGTCATTGCGCGTCATATTCATAATAACTGCATTTTGGTCGGGAATAGCGGCGTGGGCAAGACTGCGCTTATTCACGGGTGGGCTCAATCGACACTGTTGGATGAAAACCGCTCCATGCTTCCTATTGTGCAGCTTGAAGCGGAAAGTTTTGCGTCTTTCGGTTCGGCGGGGACCATCCCACTGCAGCGTTATAAGGAGGCGTTCGAATCCCTGCCCCCCTGTGTGTTGGTTATCGACGATTTTGGGGGGATCGTTTACAATAAACCGTCAGCCGTGCATACGATGCTCCAGCTGCTCAGACCGGTGGCGGAGAGTGGCCAGGTGCAGCTTATGCTCGTCATGGAAACCAAAGAACATAAATGGTTGGAGAACGAGCAGCCGAATTTTTTGAATTTTTTTGAGACCATTCCGGTCAAGGAACAATCGCATGCTGAGCAGTTGGAAATTTTAAAAAATTCTCAGGAGTGGTTCCGCAGCAAGCAGGCCGCGGGCGCGGATGATGTTTTGCTCGAACTTATTCTGCAGCTGGTGCAGCGGTTTGCCATGCTCGGGCAATTACCGGCTTCGGCTGTGAAGATTTTGGATGAAGTTCTGGCGCTTGCCCAGGCAGAAGGAAGAATGCAGGCCGCTGAATCCGACGTGTACCGGGTCGTTTCGGACAAAGCCGGTATCCCGCTGTCGCAGCTGCAAGTTTCGGAAAAAGAACAGCTTAAGAATTTGGAGCGCAATTTGAATTCCCGGATCATTGGGCAGCCGGCCGCGCTGAGTCGGATCGCCTCGACGATCAAGCGTGCCAAACTGGGTTTAAAAAATCCGGGACGTCCGCTGGGTTCGTTTCTGGTGCTCGGCCCATCCGGCGTTGGTAAAACCGAGACGGCAAAATTCTTGGCCGAGACCGTATTCGGAAAGTCCGACAGTTTCATCCGTATCGACATGTCCGAATTCGGGCAGGAGCACACGGTGGCCCGGCTGATCGGCTCTCCCGCCGGCTATGTGGGGTTCGATGCGGGCGGCGGCCTCACCAATGCGGTCAAGCAGGAGCCGTACAGCTTGGTGCTGCTCGACGAGATCGAAAAAGCACACCCGAAGATTTTTGATATATTTTTGCAGATCCTGGACGACGGCCGCTTGACCAGCGGGCAGGGTGAGACCATCGATTTCACCCAGACTATTGTCATGGCCACTTCGAATATGGGTGTGGAAGAGATTATCAGGGGCCACGAGACGGGAGAAGATGTACATAGCGACTCGTTCTTCCAACAGCGGCTTGTGCCAGTGCTCTCGAAATCTTTCCGCCTGGAATTTTTAAACCGATTTGACGCGGTGCTGGTATTCAAGCCGCTGACCGAACCTGATCTGTTGGAGATCGCCAAACTGGAAATTAAGAAGGTTGAGGCTCGCGTGTCCCGGCACAACATCAAGTTCAAGATTGACCCTTCCGTACTTGTCAGGCAGATCAGAAACCTTGCAGATCCGCGTTTTGGCGCCCGCCCGGTCAAGCGGTTCGTAGAGACGACGTGCGAAGATTTGATTAGTAAAAAATTGTTACAATAGTTATTAGTAGTAATCTCGAATATGGCGAATACAGCGCAAATATACCAATAGTTATTGGCCGTTCAAATTTCAAAAGGTGGTGTGCTGTATTCGTATATTTGTGCTTGATTCGTATATTAGAGAATACTATTTTGAGATTACTCCTCCTCGATTATTATTAGGGAATACCCCTTAAACGTATATGAACAAGAACGAGTTGATTCCATCACGCGAGTTGTCGCCGTCTCAATCAGCGGAAACCGAGGCACCTTCAGGCATGTTGACCAAGGATGATGCGGAACGGGTGTATGCCGGCAGGCAGCACGATCTGGAACAGGTTCGCCCGTTTATTTGCCTGAAGTTCTACCATGAGATCAGCGAAAAGCTCGAGCGGGAAAAGCGCCAGTTCGACCGGTTACTGCATATCGAGGATAAAAAGCAGGACATACTCTCGCGCTACACCTTCGTGCTGAACCCATACTTTTTTGAACAGAGGTTTATCGATCAACGAGCCTAGTTGCAAATTTCCAATATCCAATTTCCAACCTGCCTGCCGGCAGGCAGGTTTCCAATAAAATGTCTAATGCTCGAATTTGGAAATTATTATATTTGAAATTTTGTTAGGAATTAGAAATTGGGAATTTGAAATTTTATGCCTACGTCTTCTATTATTCTTGGTGAAAACATTTACCGCAATGTGCATCGGCCAATCGTGTTCCAGGACCATGACCGGCTGCGCCATACGTACATGCTCGGCAAGACCGGAGTGGGGAAGTCCACGGTCTTTCAGAATATGTGCTTGCAGGACATCCGCAACCGGCACGGCGCCTGTTTTATTGACCCGCACGGCGAATCTATTGCTTGGCTGCTGGAACGTATCCCAGAAAACCGCCTGGAAGATGTCATTCTGTTTGAACCTGCGGACGAGGACTGCTCATTCGGGCTTAACCTGCTTGAGGCCAGCAGCGAGCGCGAGAAAGATTTTTTGGTCTCCCAGGTCATTGAAATTTTTTACAAGCTATTCGATCCCGGACGAACCGGCATTATCGGCCCGCAATTCGAACACTGGCTGCGCTGCGCTGCGCTGACGGTCATGGCGGGCCCGGAAGGCGGGAGTTTAATAGAGATCCCCCGGCTGTTCATTGATAAGGGGTTTGAAGCCAAAAAACGCAAGTACCTCAAAGACCCGGTGGTCCTGGATTTTTGGACCAAACAAATGGCCGGCACTTCGGATTTCCACAAGTCAGAAATGCTCAACTACTTCACCTCAAAGTTCGGCCATTTCATGAACAATTCGCAGATGCGCAACATTATCGGCCAGCGCGTTTCATCATTCAATTTTGACGAGGTACTGCGCCAGGAAAAGATTCTACTGGTCGATCTATCCAAGGGCAAGATTGGAGACATGAATGCGCAAATGCTCGGGCTCATTTTGGTAGCCAAGTTGCAGGGGGCGGTGCTCAGGCGTGCCGCCGTACCGGAGCAGGAACGATACCCGTTCTACCTGTATGTCGACGAATTCCAGAATCTGGTCACAGACACGTTCGCGTCCATGCTGTCCGAGTCGCGCAAGTACGGCCTCGGGGTGCATTTAACCAACCAGTACTTCGCGCAGCTGCCGCCGGCTATGCAAAATGCCGTGCTGGGCAACGTCGGCACGCTGCTGGCGTTTGAAGTGGGCGTGGAAGATGCACAAATCTTAAGCCGCGAATTTGCCCCTATCGACAAGGAAGACTTTATAAACCTGCCGCGCTTCTCGTTTTATATCAAGCTGATGATTGATGGCAAGACAAGTGAGGCATTTTCCGGAACCAGTCTGCCGCCGGACAGCAAGGTCATGGCAGGCAACGGCGATCGTATTCGTCAGATCAACCGTCTAGCTTATGCCGTCCCGCGCCTTCTCGCTGAGGAGCTGGTGAAGAGTTATATGAGATAGATCGAGCTTTGAATATCGGTGAGGGTAATAACCATAACCATAGGGGAACAGCAGCGCATTCCATTTCTTCACGACCGTCAAGAAATGGAATGTGTTGTTATATGAGTGTAATATGCTGTCGTCTATAATGATGGTTTTGAGAACGGTCGTCGTTCTTGGAGGGCTGTGATACAATAAGTGTATGGAGATTCTAAAAAAATATTTCCACCATTGGCATATCTCCAATGCTTTTTTGGCAGCACTTTTGTTTGTTTGTGGTTTGGCGGTGTATGCCAATACGTTTGGTAACGGCATGTTCTGGGATGACAACGATTTTATCCTGAACAATCAGTACGTTCAGCATTGGCAGTATGTACCTAACATGTTCCGGGAGAATGTTATAGCCGGCTCTGGCCTGAATAGTAATTACTGGCGGCCGGTGCTGCTTCTGGTCTTTTCTACAGAGTGGCACGCCTGGCAGGGGTGGACGCCCGGATACCATCTGGTCAATACTGCATTCCATTTGGCAAATGACGTGCTGCTGTTCTTCCTCTTATTAGCTGTATTTCGCAAGCGAGCACTGGCATTTTTGGCAGCCCTTATTTTCCTTGTCCATCCGCTGCAAACCGAAGCGGTATCGTATGCTAACAGCCTGGGAGATTCGCTGTCAGTCTTTTTCATGTTCTCAGGATTGTTGCTGTATGCCCGGGCGATAGCTCTGGGTCGGCCTGCCTGGCGCCAGTGGCAGCCGTATGCTGCGGCTATGTTGTACGCACTCGCTCTCATGTCGAAAGAGACCGCGGTCGTCATGCCTGGCTTGCTAGTACTGATCGACATCTTCGGGCATCACCAGTCGCGGCCTGAGAGTTGGAAAGAATTCCTGCGCTCTCTGCTCGGTTCCGTGAGGCGGACGTGGCCGTATTTTCTTCTGGCTGCCGTGTATATTGGACTGCGGGCTACGGTATTGAATTTGGGCAACACATTCAACCTCTATAACGAGACTACGGTTTTTACTGCCAGCGTATGGGTTCGGATTTTGACTTTTTTCCGGATCCTTCTCGAATATTTCGGCCTGATGTTCTGGCCGCGCGTCTTGCATATGGAACGGAGCGTGGCCATTGCCACCAGCCTGCGTTCTATTGATGTCTGGCTCGGCGGATTGCTGGCTGCGGGTTTGCTGGCCTTGGCAATCTGGCGTCTGCCCCGGCGGTCGGCGGTGAGTTTCGGCATATTGTGGTTCTTCTGTGCCGTATCCGTGACTTCCAACATTGCCGCGCCGATCAATGGTTTGCTGTATGAGCACTGGATGTATGTCCCTCTGGTTGGTATTTTTCTCGCTTTAAGTTCGCTCGGGATGCAGTTGTGGGGGCTGAAAAGCGCAGCGCTCAAGCCAGTGAGGGTTTTGCTGTTATTTTTTGCGGTCGTGATCCCGATCGGTTTTGCGGTCCGAGCCATAGCACGGAATGTGGAGTGGCGCGACCCCGTCACTTTTTATACGCAAACGCTGCGGTATGCCCCGACCAGTTATCGTATTATCAATAACCTCGGTATGGAGTATGCCGGGCGCCAAATGTACCAGCCGGCGCAGCAACAGTACGAACGGGCGGTGCAGCTTGATATGACAAACCCGGTAGCTCACCACAATCTCGGCAATCTGTACGTTGCGGAGGGCAGGTACCGTGAAGCGGTTACCGAATATGAGACCGCTCTGAACAATGATCCAAAATTCCTTTTCTCGTATCGCAATCTCATCGGGCTTTATTTGCAGCTGGGCGATAAGCAGGCAGCCGAACGCTGGTACCTGCAGTTTCTGCAATACATAAAGTGAGCCGTTTATACTTTTTGACTTTTATATCCTGAAGGCGTATAGTGCAGGCACTTCAACCCAAAGGAGAAAAGTATGGAAGCACCCAAAAAGTCAGGCATGGCCCTGGTGCCGGTTCGTACTGTGCATGGCTTTCCGGTCTTTTTCGAGAAAAAGCCTTCGGAAGAGTTCCTTGAGTCTGTCATTCATTGCGGCTCGACCGACATTAGCTGCGAATTTTGCGGTCGTTACCACTTCACCCCGGACTTTCAGAATCAGGAAGGCGGGGAGAAATACGAAGAGTATTCCAAGAAAGCCGAGCTGAAACCGGGCGGCGAATTTGTCGAGCATGACGAGGACATGGTTTCGTGGGGCATGCTTGACGGCAAACAGTACGTGGTCGACTGTCCATGCCATGCCGGCGTCGCGTATGAGCAGCTGTTCTGGAAACATCTGGAACTGATTTCTGGCTACTCGATCAAACGGGCCGTACAAATGAAACAACATGCCGAACGGGTGCTCGAACGCGCTCAGGCGATTGTGGTTCCAAAATAGCGGGACAAGCAAACAGGCCGCTCTCATTAAAGAGCGGCCTGTTTTATATAATCTGATCGATTCAGAAATACCAAATAATATGTCCGAAAAATGTCATGGTTTCCGTAGGGGCCGGTCGCGACCGGCCCGTACACAGGAACGTAGCTTCCTGCACGACATTGATCTGATCAAAAGACGTACAGGAAGATGGAAATGCTGATCAGGGAAATTATGGTGGAAAGAATGATGCAATTGGCAACAAATTCCTTGTCCAACCCGTACTTTTCCGAAATGACGAACGCGGTGACAGCTGTGGGCATGGCAGCCATGAGGCCGGAGACCCTGGTTTGCGGCTGGTCTAAACCGCAAAGCGCGGCAGCCACAGCCAGGAGTAGGGGGAAAATGGCCAGCTTGAGCACGACACTCAACGCTGCCAGTTGGGCATGGCGCGGGTGGAACTTACCATGAAGGAAGCCGCCCAGGGCAAATAAGGCAACTGGGGAGGCAGTGGCGCCGAGCATGGCCAGCGTCTTATTTACAAAGCCGTCAATGGCCGGGATGCGGACAAAGCTCAATGCGATGCCGACTGCCAGGGAAACAATGAGCGGATGGCGGACAAAATCCAATATGTATGTTTTGACATTTTTAGTCCGCAGTACGAAGAATTCCACGGCTAGAATAGAGAACGCCAGCCCTATGGCAAAATGCGCCGTACCTGCTACGATGGCATCGGAGTATTGCTTTTGTTCGACTGCGCCCGTAACCAAGGGGAAGCCCATATAAATGGTGTTGCCGACCAGGGCGGTCAAATAGATGGCAGCCTTGAGTTTGCGCTCCATCCGGAGAAAGCTCAGCAGGAGGACGAGCAGGACGCTGAAACCGATGAGTCCGAGCACATTAAAGCCAAGCAGCCCGAGCAAGTGCGAGTTGGACCAGACCGTCTGCCGAAAGCTGCTCACAATCAGCGCGGGCAGGGAAATATAATATACGAACGTGTTGAGCACGTGTACCCACTCGTCAGTGACCACATGCCTGCGGCGCAGCAAAAAGCCGAGGCCAATAATGGCGAATATGGGGAGTACTACCTGGATGATTTCCATGTGTTTGTTTCTGAAGTTTTCTGTCTCAGAGACTGTCTGAAAAGAGATTTTTATGGCGATAATTCAGATTTTCGAGCGAAAGGCTTGAAGAAAAACGAGGTGTCCCGATGTCCTTCGGGACGGTGAAGTTTTGATGAAAGCCTTGCAGCCGAAAATCTGAATCTGCAGACAAAAAGAACTTTTCAGACAGTCTCTCATAATATTATACACTATTTGTTCGACAAAAAAGCTCCGGAAGCGGAGCCGTAATGCTGGCGGCTATTGTTCTTTAATCCCGAGCGCAGCGCTTGAATTGTTGAAATCAAGCTTGATCGCATTTTTAAAATATCCAAGCGGGCCAAGGTTAAACGGCGGGTTGGTGGTAGATTTCTCTTGGGGCGCGTAGGCCAGGTACGCAGTGGCCTGGGTGCTGGGTATCCAAAAACTTAAGTCAACAATCCTGTCCTCCCTGTACCCTATAGTGTAGCTCGTGAAGTCAATGTCCTGTTGGGCAAACTGCATAGAAGCGGGATCCGGCAAATATACCAGTTTGAACAGATCCCCCTGAATGATTGCGTCGCTATTATTAATAACATGCAACCGGATTCCAATAAGCGAATACGAAATGTTGGGGTCAAAGACAGACGAGTTGGAGCAGTTCGCTCCGAGCTTAACGAGCCGGGCAACTTCTTTTGGCTGGTTGGCGCTGCAGCTTCCAGCTTTGAGGCCGTCGATCCGGGTTATCGAAAGGAGTGTAAACGTGGCTTTGGGGTATTGGGTAATATGGAAGGGGATGGCGGCATCCGGGATCTGAGTCACGGTGTAGGGACGGGTTTGCGTGTCCCCGGCAGTTTGCGCGGCTGTTTGGTGGGTGGCTATCTCCGGGTTGGCGGGTTGGGGTTCGTTCAGGATGTAACGGACCAAAACACCCGTGCCAAGCAGCACAGCCAAAAGAATCGCTCCCAGCATAGCGGGATGCAAGGCGTGTGTGGACTTGTCTGGTGCTGGAACCGGAAGGCCCGGCGCGTTTTCAGTTCCCATTTTGTTTCGAAAGATTGCTTTCTGTCATTATACACAAAAAATCCTTTATATAAAAGCGGTTACCACAAGTCTATAGATTTAAAAAACCCTCCTGAATTTCAGGAGGGGAAGTCGTCTTGCTCGCGGGCTTACCGGCAGCAGATGGCTGCCTGCAGGTCTTCGTCATAGCGGCGATACTTGCAGGCCACGGCTGACTGGCACATGAGCACGTTCAGCTCGGGCGCGGACCGCTGCATCTGGCATTCCTGCTTGGTCGCTTTGATGCGGCTGACGTGGTCCCGGAGGCGCTCAGCTTCCTTGTCCATGTCGATCTCAGGAAAAAGTTCCTGGATCGTCGGTTTCAGGTCAGCTAGGTCCTCGGCCAGGAATGGTACGGTTTCGGCTTCCGCCCATCCGTCTTCGTTGCGGGCCAGGAGCGTCGTTTCATACGACTCAGGATCGTACTGGACCCGCAGGGAGAAAACTGCCGGGTGGTACACGGCGCCAACCGTCCTGCCTTCGAGACTTTTGACAAAGCGTTCGCGATGCAGGTGGATCTTTGCCGGATCGCTCTGGTGCGTGCGACTGCGTTCCTTGCGTTTCCACTTATGCCGCGTGTTTCTTGAGCGTGACATCGGGTTCCTCCTGAAATACTTGTTATTATACATTATTTTATCTTGTTTGTCAAGATTTACACCCGTGAGCCCAGAAACACGAATTGCTTAGGAAATATGGTGGTTTCTGTAACGTGCCGATTTATCGGCCACTGTAAGCCCCCTCAGCCCATCAATGGGCACGCTACAAAACCGATGAAACCCCTAACATTTTTGAGTTCTTTGATTCAGGTTTGCATAGCCGCTGGGAAAAGTTCCTTGTCATGAGCATCAAACTGCCTCGTCGCACAGACTAATTAATTTTTCTATATGCGAGCACTGGTATTTCATGGTTCAAAGAATGTGAGCGTCGAGCGGGTGCCGGATCCCACAATCCTGCAGCCCGCCGACGCTATCTTGAAAGTAACGCTATGCGCCATCTGCGGCAGTGATCTTCATTTATACGACGGGTATGTCCCGACCGTGGAGGATGGCGACATATTAGGCCATGAGTTCATGGGCGAGATCGTCGAAGTCGGCAGCAAGGTCAAAAAGGTTAAGGTGGGCGATCGTGTCGTAGTGCCGTTCAATATCGGCTGCGGCCAGTGTTGGTTCTGTCAGAATGGACTGTGGTCGCTGTGCGATAACAGTAATCCCAACAAGGAGCTGGCTGCCAAGGTATTCGGTTATTCGCCCTCAGGGCTGTTCGGTTACTCTCATATTTTTGGAGGCATTCCCGGTGGGCAGGCCGAGTTCGTGCGCGTGCCGTATGCGGACGTGGGGACCTTCAAGATGCCGGAGCGATTAAGTGATGAACAGGTGTTGTTCTTGGGTGATATTTTTTCTACCGGATACATGGCGGCCGAGAATGCGAACATTCAGAAAGGGGATACAGTGGCTGTGTGGGGCGCCGGGCCGGTCGGTCAGTTTACCGTTAAGGCTGCCTTAATGATGGGCGCGGGCAAGGTGATTGCGATCGATCGATTCGCGGAACGCTTGGAGCTGGCCAGGGCTTCCGGGGCTGAGGTTATTAATTACGAGATTGACAATGACGTGGTGGGACAGCTGAAAGAAAAGACGGGCGGGCGTGGCCCGGATTCCGTGGTGGATGCGGTCGGCATGGAAGCGCATGGTATTGTGACCGGCCTGTATGACAAAATCAAGCAATCGGTTATGCTTGAGAGCGACCGGCCGACCGCGCTGCGCGAGGCCATCCAAGGCTGCCGTAAAGGAGGTACGGTTTCCATTCCCGGAGTCTACGCGGGACTGGTGGACAAAATCCCCATGGGAGCTGCCTTTAACAAAGGATTAACGTTCAAGATGGGACAGACGCACACTCACCGGTACGTCGAGCCACTGCTTCAGATGATCGTTGAAGGCAAGATTGATCCCACATTCGTTATTACCCACCGGCTAAACTTGGACGAGGCGCCGGCCGGGTATAAGATGTTCCGTGACAAGGAAGACGGCTGCATCAAGGTGGTGCTGAGGCCTTAGTTTTGGCCTGATCGCGATGTATGGACGTTAGGATATAAAAACGCCACGATACCGCATAGTTCGTGGCGGTGATGCCAGGTGAGGCGAGAATATCGCCGGACTTGGGAATGAGTCTCTAGTCGCAGCGTGAGATAGAAAGAAAGTCGCAGGGCTTATAATCCGAGTCCTCAGTTGTTTTGTATACGGGGGTATCTTCAGACACGATTTTGAATTGTTTTTCCTGGTTGCGGATGTCCTTGAGTGTCGAAAAGTTTTTATGGGTGGCGCGAAAATAGATATGTTGGCATCCTTTTCCAGGTGAATGGAAGATCCCTACAATTCCCTGTGATGGTCCTTTATACGTTGAGCAGAGGACCCATGTTCCGTGGTATCCCAGAGCTTCCCCTCTGGCGGCGGCAATGCGGTTAGCCTTGTCCTGGGCATCCCTCTGGCCACTATTCATAATGAATAAGATGAAGGCCAGAAGCATGCCAATTACGACCATCGTTGAAAAATCCATACCTCCTCCTCAGGAGAATTGTATTCCTAAAAACAGAAAACGAAAAGAGTAGTCACAATGTCCGATTCTTCCTGTCTGGCATTGAAAATTTTAAAAGAAAGACCGCAGTGGAAATTTCCGCCGCGGTTGTTCGTTATACGCAGGTCACTTCTTCTTGTTTTTCTTCTTCCCGCTTTTCGATCGCTCGTTCTTCGACGGCGGGAAGACCAGGCAGGTATATTGGCCGGCCTTGAAGTAAATGCAGTCCTCAGAAATGGCCTCGGCGATCTTGGCTAGCTTTTTAAGAAGCAGGGGAATCTTTTCCTTGCCGAGGAAAGAGACTTCGTACTGGCGGCACTCGTCGTACACCACCTGCTTGCCGTCGCTGCGCCAGAATCCGGCGGTCGGCAGGGTGGAGGTGTTGAACGCGCCAAAATGCCTGACCAGGAATTCGTGCAAGTCGTTTTCGATGGTGGATCCCTTGGCTTTGGTTCTCAACTTGTGTGAAGGGAGCAGGAAGTTGGCCGGACGGCCGAGATCGACCAGACGGTAGGAGCGTTCGTCTACCAGTTTGGCCCATTTGCTGCGCATGGTGTATTCCTCCTCATGTAGGGTGTTTGCTTACTATACCTCAGTAATTTTGGCTTGTCAAAGCGCAAAACCAGACAATGCGCACTGTAAGGTACATTCTACCCGCGCGTCCGTATATTCATCTTATTTCCTAAAACAATCCGCACATTTATGGCTACTACGCTGCAGTCCACAACCAATTCAGTGACGGCTTCGTTCCAGAATTTTTATCAAATTCTGATAAATTTTCTGCCGTCACTCATCGCTGCCATTGTCATCTTTATTATCGGCTGGATCATTGCCTCGGCCCTGGGATCTGCCGTAACGAGCATAGTCCGCACTATTCATGTTGACCGGCTTGCTGAGCGGTTTGGCCTGACGCAAATGGGCCAGCGCATTGGCAGGCCTATTTCTATTTCAGGCGTCTTGGGATGGCTGGTGAAGTGGTTTATTTTGGTCATCACCTTCGTAGCCGCGGCTAATGCCTTGAACTTGCAGCAGGTCAGTAACTTCCTGTATACGCAGGCTATTCCGTACTTCGGCAATGTCGTGCTGGCGGCTATTATTCTGATCATTGGCATCCTCGCTGCAAATTTCCTGTACGAGATCGTGCGCGACGCGCTCAAAGCCAGCCGCTTTTCCGCAGCAGATACCGTGGCCAGCATTAGCCGTTGGGCCATCCTTATTTTTTCCGGCATCGCGGCGCTGTCACAGCTGAAGATTGCCACCTTCTTTATGCAATACCTGTTTGTGGCCATTGTCTTCATGATCGCCCTAGCCGGAGGCCTGGCCTTCGGTCTCGGCGGCCGCGACCAAGCCCGTGACTTGCTCGGCAGCATGCGCAAGCCAAAACAGCCATAAATAAAAGCGCCGAATAAGTCGGCGCATGCGGCTGGTGGCGGTCATCGGTATAGCAGAGGTGTAATGAAGGGTATTTTGACTTCCGGGATCCAGATGTTGAACACGCAGAGAGCGATGAAAGTCGAGACACAAAAGACTCCGAACGCTTTACTGAATTCCCAGAGCGTTGTTTCTTCTTCTGCCGGCCGGTGCACAAAACAGCTCTTGAACTCTCCCCAGAGCCAGACAGGGAAATAGACAATCATGCCGAAACTGACTATGCCTGCCACGAATCCTATGGCGGTGATGATCAGTATGATTAACATGCCGAGCATTCCCAGTAGCAAAGAGATTAATCCACCCATAGTTCTCCTCCTGCTTGAGACATCTCCAGTATAGCACTGGCGAGACCGGAGTAAAGACCTTGCTGTAAGACGGCTGGTGGGGCGCAGTGTGTTAATAAAAAAAGCGACGGCGTGCCGTCGCGATTGTGAAGTGATGCTGTTGTCTAAGTGGTCATCTCACGTAGACCGCGTACCACGGAAGGCCGTCACCGGCATTAGTTGATTCGTTTCTAAATATTAAATCCGCCTGAACCTCTCGGGTCAGGCGGATGTTGGTGTGAGTTCGATCACTTCTTTTCGCTGATTTCCCAAACGTAATCCTCCTGGTTCCAACGGGCTTCGGACCGGTCAGGGAATCGGAGGGTGGTTGCATCCATCTTGATGCCCCGGTATTTTTTGACGAGCACATTGAACGATTCCTGGTCGCGACCTTCGCCTTGCTGGAAATCCAGGGCAAAGTTTATGGCATCAGAGAGCGGCGGAACGGTGTCTTGTGGCATGGCATTTGCTCCGGGTATTAGTTCAGGCTTGCACAGTTTCCTGTGCGGGCGCTGCTGATGTCATGCGGGCCGGGTTGATCTGGAGCAGGATGCTCGGATGGGCAATGCGCCCATTGGAGAGCAGACACCGCGTCCGGTTGAGCCGGTAGAGAGGGGTGCCCGTAGTTGGGCGGATGAAGCCCAATATCTCGAGACGGTACACTGTCCTGGTCTTTTTGTAGTCTACCGTACTGCCGATGCGGAAATCTCCGCCAAAGCCGTCTGGAACGAAACTCGAGGGTTCCGTATCCAGTCTTTCGTCCGGTCTCAGCCGCGAAAGCGTTTTTTCGATAATCTGTTCCGATGTGAAATTCAAACTCATAATTAATTCCTCCTGAACTTTTACTCACTGGTGAGAGACCAGAAAGTAATCTGGCTATTATACAATCTATAACTAATTATAGCAAGGGGTATTGAAAATCCCCTCCATGGGGACCATGGAGGGGAAATGAAAACGGCGGCACGCGCAATGGTGCCGCCGTTTGTTTTGACTTAGTGAATTGTGGTCGCTCGGGGGTTAGTCAGGAGAGCCGGCCGAAAGACCGAACTCTTCCAGATGACCGGGACGATAGTTGAGCCGGAAGTATCGTTCCTCTTCCCGTTGTGGGGTTTCGCTGATGTAGTCAGGTAATCGCGAGACGATGAACTGCAACACCGGGAAGGTGCACAACTCGTCATTTACGGTCAGGCCGTTTTCCGCGCAGAATTTCCGCGCGACATCCCTGGCCGCGTCGCCGTAGTCATAGAGTAGCTGTGACCCGAAGCCTGAGGCAGGCAAGGTATAGTTGTGCCTGCGGTGAGCTTCATCAAGATACATTTCCAGAACAAAGGTGTGCTGGTAGAGGTGGTTGTCGCCGCGGATTTCCAGCGGACCGTAGCACAGGTGTACGCTGGACTTCCTGCCTTGCACGTTGAGGGGAACTTCGGTGCGGTGCGTTACGGATCGCATCCGGAACCCTTCGCGATAGACCCCAACACCTCGCAGCTTCTTCGTCGATGCAATCTCGGTGGCGTTGTCTGCCACTACGATCTTGTCGCCGCCGTTAACCGGTACGTTCGCTTCGGCTCCGCCTACGGCAATCATCTTACCATTGACGAAACATGACGAGCCCGCCGGGATCTGAAGCTTGAACACTGCCAGTACGTCCGCAACCGAAGGGTTACTGAGCTGCGCGAACGGAATTTTGTGCTTCCGCCCGGAGGGGTTTTCGGTCACCGTGACCGAATACTTGCCCTTCGTCCCGAATTGGCGCTGGAGCTTGTTGTACGCTTTGCGATACGGCTCCTCGTAGATTGGATTGTAAGCGTACGCTGTGCGGGTGTCCCGAGGTTGTCCATGAATATATTGGGCACGGCTCGGAGAGCCAGAGCACACCATCTTGCCGTTCTTATAGACGGGTAGCAGGTGCCGCGCCATCGCAAAGATGGCTGACAGATCGTGTAAGAGGATCATGTCAAACACCGCAGCGTCATTGTGTGGCGGGCAGGGAAGTCCGCAGCGATCGCAGCACAGGCTATTGCTGGCTGCGCCGCCCCGCGCCATCCGGAGCGCCCTAATCGGGTTCCGTTCTCCCTGGTAGGAGACGGATGGCTTGCGGCCGCGCGACCTTTGATAGGCGGCGTGCATGATCACGTACTTTTGGCTACCCTGGGGGTAGCAATTCACATCACTCTTTTTCATTAGGAATCCTCCTGATTTTTCGAAACATTTCTCAGCCCTTGAAAGTTGCTGAGAGGGGAATGCTCACTTAAAACAATGGGCATTTCTCTCTCAACTACTGACTCTTAATTATATAGTATTTTAGGCATTTTGTCAAGGATTTTGGCTTAATTATGAGTTATACCCCTATATTTATTGACCAAATTCAACTCTTCTGCTATCATTCCCGGTTAACGGAGGAACTTATATGGTTAAACTGATTGCCATGCTACTGATGGTCGCGGTTGTATTCTCTGCCCTCGTCTATGGCTGGGTGCTCATCACGTACGCGCCGGCCAAGCCATTCACGATCTTCGAAAAATGCGGGTTAGTGGTCGGTATTGTCTTTTCCGCGTACCTGTACACCGTGTTAGCGGGGTTGGTTCGGTACGGTCCTGCACTCCGTTACAGCTTCATTTCGTTTCTGGTGGTCACGGTGCTGATTGCCTGGAACCCTGTGATCTTGCATTTAATAGGACGCGGCGCGATTAAAGAGATGCCGACCGTGATCTGGGCAGAGATGTTGCTCCGATTCTTGGTACCATTCCTGACCGCTTGCTTGCTACTGCTGAACCGGTACTGCCAGCCGCACCAAGACCCCTTAGGCTCCCGGTGAACGGAGTTCGCCGAACTATAAAGACCTGAATCACTTCCGGGTCTTCTTTTTATTAAACCCCTCCATGGGGACCATGGAGGGGTTTTGTCGTTAGTGGTCGTGCTTCAATTCTTCAAGGCCGACTTCTATGGTGGCGTGGCCGATGCCGTGCTGCTCAAGCAAGGTGGACTTGATTCGGTCGACGGTCTGGACTATCTCTTGCTTGGTTTCTTCTTCAAGGAGCACATGGCAGCTTAAGGCAATTTCATGGGAAGACAGTGACCAAATATGGAGGTCGTTGACGGAGATGACGGAAGGGATGCTGCCAATGGTCAACCTGACTTTGACTGGATCCAAACCTTTGGGCACGCCTTCCAGAAGAATATGGAGTGCGTCTTTGACCACAGAGACCGCACTTACTATAAGCATGCCCCCAATAATAATGCTGATAATCGGATCGAACACTGTCTTGCCGGTGAGCATGATCAGGAAGCCGGCTATGAGCGCCCCGACCGAGGCGAGAGTGTCGAACGCCATGTTCAGGTAGGCGCTCTTCATGTTCAGGTCTTTGGTGCTGTTCCGGAACAGGTAGGCGATGCTGCCGTTGACGAAAATGCCTGCCAGAGCCACGAGCACAATGGCTTTGCCCGCAACCGGGGAGGGCTTTAAAATTCTCAGGTACGCTTCGTAAAAAATGAACAGCGCCAGGCCGAGCAGAATGAGGGCGTTGAGTAGGCCGGTCAAAATGCCGGCCCTGCCGTGGCCATAGCTATGTTCCGTGTCAGATTTAGTGGCAGAGATCTTATTGCCAAAAAAAGAAATGACCAGGCTCAAGGAATCGGTGAGATTGTGGGCAGCGTCCGATATCAAAGCCAAGCTGCCGGACATAAACCCGACAACAAATTCAAAAATCGTAAAACCGGTGTTAATAGCTATACCGTACTTGAGTCGTTTGGCAATGGAGCCGTTGTTTTCGTTGTTCATAAGTAAGAATAATTCTGCTTTATTATAGCAAAAAACCGCCTCAACCCGAAGGTGTGTTGGCGGTTTGTCGATTGCGCAAGTTGCGCGTTACACGCTGGTAGTCGATTGTGGTGCGTTCACAATTTGGTGCAAGCGGTCTGCGCATGGGTCGCAGAGAAAGACCCAGTGGCGGCCTTTCTTCCAGGTCTTATCCGTCCGGGTTTCCCATTTGGAGTCATTGTGGTATGGGCAACCGCGCAGGTCTGGCCCGGTACACTTGATGTTCTGCGGCTTAGACATGGGTTTCAACCGATTCCGATGGATATCGTCGGGTCGAGTGGTCGCACGGGATGTGCTGTGTGCGTGTGTGGTGGTTCTTTGTGCTTGCGCCGAGCCTCGTCCCGGTAGCAGTAAAACTCGCTGCCGTCGCAAAGGACCGCGACATGGACCAGCTCGCGCCTGCGGGCGAGGTGCATGCAGTGGCGGTAATTCCAGTTCGTGTAAACGAACCGGATGCCATCGTTTGGCCTGTTCCAGAACGGTGTGTCTTCCGCACCGTCGAACACGACATAGGCCGCTCCGCCCTTTTCGTTCGGTGTATAAAATTCGTGGCGGTTGACCTTTGTGCCTGTTCGGGGCCGGGGATAGGGCGGGCGCATCCAGATGCCGCCGATACCCACTATATCGTCGATCGGTCCGCGCTGGTAGACGCCGGACAGAGCCCTGAGCTGTTTGGCTTTTTCTTGATCCAACTGGTCGACGTGGATTTCCGGAGGAACCCAGAAATATCCGAACTCGTCCCTGCGGACCTGGTCCATTGTAATTCCCGTCAGCTCGGTAAAGAGACGCTCAAACTTTTTGCGCTTTGTCATAAGCCTCCTTGTAAAATGACTTACATTTATAGCAGATTTTATCTTGTTTTGTCAATAGTAAAATAAAACCGCACATCCATGTTTGCACAAAGGTGGCCTTTGCGCATGGTATGCTTATTTTCCAAGTCCGTCTTTGTTCAATAAAAAGAGCGGCACTCCGGACCGAAGTCCGGCAATGCCGCCCAGGTGGCGAACTTACGTGAAGTACTCTTCGAGGCGCTGGTTCAGTTCGGGTGTGACAGCGAACGTTCTGGTTGCCCCCATGCTGACATTCATTGAGGCACCGATCATTCGAACGAGGTCTTGCATTCTGGGGTTTCCGTTACTGTTTCTTGTCTGCGGGTGGTAGTAAAAGTCGACAGCAAACAGTGCGACAGTTTCGAAGAAGAATCCATAGAGGTCATCAGGGATCGGAACTTCGGTCCCGTCAGCTTTAAAAAGCTGGATGGGGAACACGCGGCGGACGGCTTCCGGGCTGGCCAGTTCGGATTCTGAGGCGTTGTTTAGTTCCGGGATGGGGATAGTGAAGCGGATGGTGTACCGCAGTTCTTTCCCGTTCCGTTTCAGGTACCCTTTGTATTCGCAGCCGTTGACTACCTGCTGGACATACAACTCAAATGAAAAGGGGATGCTCGGCGCTTGCACTTGTTCCATTGTTATACCCTCCTATGGGTGTAGATTGGCGGGTCCAAGAATTTTTCCTGATGGTGCGGTATACCGCGGTGACAGTCAAGCTGTTAGAGCACGGTGTAGCCGACGATCAGGGAGATGTGGGTGAAAAACGAGCTGTTTAACTTTTCCTTTGTAGACAGCTCGATGAGGCCGCTGTCAGTGACAGAAAAGAGTGTTCCGGCAACTTCTTGGCCGGTAGCCATCATGAGCTTTATGGGCAGCTTGTGTTCTTCTCGCTCGCGTGCGAGCATCTGAAAATAGTTGATGGTGACTTTTCTCCATGCATCGCTCTTGGTCAGGGCGCTGTTCGGCAGGTGGTCTAAAACCCATACTACGAATCCTCCGAAAAGAGCACATAAAACTGCTAATAGCATAGATTCCTCCGTCCAAGTTGGATATACAACAGCAAAGGCCGCCTTTGTGTATGCTGGTCCGAGCGCAATGCGTATAATCTACCTACCATTCGCCAAGCTGTCTTACCAGGTCCTGGACGCTGAAGTTGGGAATGGAGGCGGGGCCGATAACTTGCATACGTCCGCGCTTGGCGTTTGCTTGCATGAGTGCCAGGACGAGTCTGCCGCGGCTCGCTGCGTCAGCGCAGTTACCGAAGACTGGCGTGTCGTCTTTGATGGTAGCGGGATCAACCTTCAGAAATCCTGCTAACGTATCGACCACCATTTGTCTTGTGGAAGTCGTGCTTGTCATTCTTGTTCCTCCTAAAACCTTTAGCCCTTGCTGCTGTCGTTTAGCTAAAGGACTTCCTAGTATACATTTAATAGTGCGCTCGTGTCCAGGATGGGTTGCAAGACAGCGGCACGGGCAGTGTTATAGAGGTGATCAAAAAGCGTACGCGGCTGCCGGGGCAGCGCGTACGCGTAGGGTTCATTCGAGGTCTGGGAGTGCGTTGGCATCGGCGAACATCTTGGAAGCGGCAGTCCTGTAGCGGATGGCTTCGTGGATATCGAGGTGGTCCGATTCGGTCCTAAGTTTTCCTTCCGCGTCAATGCTGATGTTGGGAAATTCCCGAACGATCGGTTCTACGAGGTACAAGGTATCGGCGGAAAGTCCGCCAGCTACCCCAAGTCCCACACCGGCATCTACGCTCGCGAGCGCCCGCAGGTAATCCAACATTTCTTCCGGGTCCAAAGGTTTTCCGGTGCCCCCGCTTGGGTCGAGCAGTACGTAGTCGACCAAGCCGCTGTACCCGTTCTTCACCTGGAACGCCAGTTCGACCGGGTTGTGATCGATCTTTTCGAATGCCGTGTGACCGATTTGGAGAACGATTGTCGGCCAACTGCCGAATTGCTCGCGGAATAGGTACAGGTTGCCGGGATTCGGCCAGGTCATGTTGAGCTGGAAGCCGTCAAAGTTCGGTCCGGCCAGTTCGATAATTTGCCCCAATTCGCTGACCAGGTTTCCTTCGTTCTTCGTTGTATAGTGGACCAGATTCAAAGTGTTCTTCTTGTCTACGAACAACTCCTTGATCCATTCCATTGCGGGGTAGCGGTTGGGCCATTTGTTCACGGCTCGTTGCAGCGTTTTGGAGCTTGCCAGGACCCCCACCATAATTTGGCGGGCGGCTCGCATGGGGACTCGGGGAACGTTGCTTAACACGGTGTATACTTCGACGTCGCTCATGAAGCCGGTAATGCCTATGTAAGGCCTCATTGTCTTTCCTCCTTGGAAGTTCTTTGAAGACTTTGAATGGTATCAAGAAAGACTGTGATTGTCCAGGGATGCTATTTCAGGCGGTTGCAATATAAAGGGAGCTCTACGCATTATAAAAAACCGTCTCCGCGCTGGGAGACGGCAGTGCACTCTTAATGGACGTGTCCCTTCTTTTTCGGGGGAGGCGTTTCCCCGGTCGTTTCCGACCCGTTGTGCCTGAGGACAGCCGCGGCGTGGGCAATATCGTCATAGTCGACATCGAGCATTCCTTCGTGGTTCGCTGTGTGTAGCGTAACATGCGTCGGTCCGATGGCGGTGACTTTGCCGACTATGGTGGTACCGTCATTGAGCTGAAGCCTGACAATATGCCGGATGAATTTCAGGAACGGTGTAGCCGACGGATGGATGATCGTGCCAGGCTCTTTGAAGGAGACATTATGGGAGCCGAAATATTTCCGGCAAAATTTTACGAGGCGGATTTCTTCGGTGTCGTGTACCGTGACGGTTATGTACCAACCGTTTGGGTGTTCGAAATAGCTGCTGATTGGCCGAAGGAAACTCCGGCCGCTGGAGGAGTCTGTCAGACGGAATGCCTCGCCGAAGGCTTTCATGAAATCCCATTCAAGCCCGAGCGGGACGATTATTTCCCACACGATGTTGCGCATAGTAACACGTGACTCGGCAGTGGGTGCTGGGTCCATCTATAACCTCCTTTACCGCCTCCTGTCGGCAATACTGCCCGATATGAGAGGCACTCATAGTATACCAATTCTCCTCTTAAATAAGAAATATTTTTTTTGCTGCCCACAATCGAAGTTGCTGCATCCCAATCCTAAAAAAAGTTTACATTTTACTGCATATGCAGTAAAATGTTGAATATATTAACCGTTTGGAGAGATGGAGGAAATTCAAACGGGAACGCAGCGAGTGTTATGAGACAAAAAGATAAAAAAATCAGCATTAAGTATGTAGTCAAAAAACATTTACCTGAAAAGAAATCGAATACGCCACCTCTGTTTACGCCGGAGGAAGTGGCGAAACTGAAGACCGCAGGTAGTGTTGTACTTGGTATTGTCGTAGCGGCCGGAGCACTGACGATTGCGGCCATGGCTCCAAATGCTCTGCAGCTCATCAAATTTCTGCCAGGGTTGAACAAGCGAAATAAGCGTTATTCTGAGAGCGAAGAAATTGCCAAGGCGGTGTACTATTTACGGGACAGGGGATATGTGGAATTGTTACCTCGTGGCAATGATTATGAAATACGGGTTACAAAAAAAGGACACAAGAGAATTTTAAAATTTGACCTTCAGAAGCTGGAAGTCCCGCGACCCGAAAAATGGGATGGCAAGTGGTGGATTATTATTGCGGATGTACCGATTAATGAGCGCGTGCATGCAGGCTATTTGAGGGACAAGTTCAAAGCCATGTGCTTTTTCCCGCTCCAAAAAACCGTATGGGTCTATCCGTACGATCCGCGCGACCAGGTGGATTTTGTCTCCTCGTACTTTAGCTTGGAACGGTTTCTCACCATATTGCGGGCAGACAAGCTGGATCCAGAAGATGAAAAAGAACTCACTTCTTTCTTTAAGGAACACAGTATACTCTAAGTATATCTAGAAAGTAATCCATATCCTGTAGTCATTCTACAAAAAGCTGCATATGCAGCTTTTTGTAGAATGACTTTCATTAGGTAAATTTAATGAGGGCATAATCAATTTCTCAAGCTTGACGCTTATGGTGATATGGTGTTTAAATAGAGAGTCCGCACGGACTTACCTGATCCGAATAAAACCTAACTTGCTAACCACATGTTGGGTTCGGAAAGGGACAACTGTTGCGCTAGACACGCAATGGTACTTCAATTTGAAAGAGGATTATAAATGTCTGCTAAGCACAGACCTGCAGAAGTTTTTCGTCCTGTTGACCGGCTCACAGACCTCTTCACCCGGGTATACCAGGAAATGAAGAAGGGTCAGCGCAGCCCGGAGATGGATAAGGCACTGCTGGATTCGCTCCAGTGGTATCACGAAAACCGTTTGGGGATTGTCATACGTACCGAACCGAAGAAGGCCGCTGTCACCCCTGAAGAAACTCAGAGGCTTCTTTCCATTCCGATATTTGATTCGACGATTGATTGGAGGATTCAGCGCTACTGCAAGCCGCTGGGCATTCACTACGTCGGCGAACTTTATCTTATTGAATGGAAGTACCCCAGAGACCAGAAGCACTCGCAATCCGTGGCGCGGGCAATGGTGGAAGACTTTCTGATCGGCCTTGGCTTTCCTCCTGCGGCGACGCTCGAAGAGCTCGACTGGAAACCGCCGTACGACAACGACGAGTTTCGTCGTCTGCTCGATCAGCCCATCGAAACCATAACAACCCAGCACTTTAGTTACCAGAGGATATTTCTCGGGTGGAAATACGACAAGATGAGAGAAGTATTTATCGGAGATGCCTTTGGTAAATCCAAACGGGACAACGACTACTTCCGTTCTTTCCGGGAACACGGCAAGAAAGACAAAGGGCTGCACGCAGGGATGTGGGCAAGAGGCTGGAAGCGGCCCGTTGCATTGGAGGTGGCCAATGGTTAACTGCGGCAAGTGCGAGAAAGCGGCGCGGTGGCGGTTAATAACCAAGACCGAAGGTTTTGGGAATTCGGATGCTGGCGGTGCAGCCCATATCCGTTACGCCTGCGATGGCCACAGGGACGAGGTGAAGGGGGAGATGGAAGTTACCATCGCTGACGGCGAACGAGCGTGCGGCAATCCGCTGTATCCGCAGTTCTCCAAACTCGGATTCGGCCCCGTTCAAACCGTTCCGTTCCGGCAGTAGCAAGACATGTATTTACACAACCAGCATACGTGCTGGCACGCAGCGCGCGTCTCGGATTCTATCCGGACGCGCGCTTTCTAATTGTTCCCACAAAGGTCACCTTCGTTTATTCAAAATATAAAACCACCCTTCGACAAGCTCAGGGTGGTTATGGAGACGAAAAGCACATGGCGCCGTTTTGCCTATTTTGGTTCATCGTGCCCGGGGTCGTCCAATCCAGCGGCGATGTTGACTGCCTCTATGGATCGCTGCATTGCTTCGTTGTCGACAACCTCCGCAACCTGGTCGTACGTTAGCATGGCTACCATAATTGTGGCTTCCTTCAGTTCCCTGTCAGTCATGAAAAGGTTAGCCCGCAACTTCTGCTCGAAGAATGCTCTTTTTTCTCTCATACTTTCCTCCGGTCGTAAGATAGCTTAGGATAGCATGGCGTACGTACGCTGTCCAGAATGGGCAAACCCGGCACCTTTACAAATAGTCCCTGCATTGCTATTCTGAATTTTCCATGATCCGGCCTGCGGGCAGGGGATTGGATGGAGAGGAGGAAGTGAGTGATTAAGTCGAATGAGCGGGAAAAAGGGGATGTGACGATCGTGGACATTAGCGGGCGAATATCGCTCGGGCAGGGTGCAGACAGTTTGAGGGAAATAACCATTGACCTGGTTCGCAGAGGTCGGAAGAAGGTTATTCTCAACCTGGCCGAAACTTCTTACATCGACTCCAGTGGTATAGGGGAACTCGTGAGCGGTTTTACCCGTCTGGCCAATCACGGCGCTGAGCTTAAGCTGCTGGTTATTGGAAAGCGGCTTAAGGACTTGCTCAAAATGATAGGACTTTATACAGTCTTCGACATGTTCGAGGACGAAAACGAAGCTGTCCGAAGTTTCCAGTAGTAGGGAGGGAGAATGGTAAAATTCAACATCACGGAAATTCAGGATGTCACCGTCCTTGATGCGTCGGGCAGGATCACACTCGGCGAAGGCTCGGTAATGCTACGGGACACATTCCGCGCGCTGGTTGCCGAAGGGAAACGCAAATTCGTTCTGTGTGTCGGTGATGTCAGCTACATCGACTCTTCCGGCATCGGCGAAATGGTCTCCGGACAGCATGTGGTAACCAAGAGCGGCGGAGAAATCAAACTCGCCGCGCTCACCAAACGCGTGAAGGACCTGCTTCAGATCACCAAGCTTTATACCGATTTCAGCGTCTACGACACTTCCGAAGACGCCGTCGAGGCGTTTCTGAAGGCGAAATAATAAGCACAAACAAATGGGGCACGTCCCTACACAAAACCACCCTAGCTAGAACAAAGGGTGGTTTTTATATATCTTTGATGGACAAAATCGTTTACGAAGATTACGAAGGTGACCTTTGTAAATTCAAATTAAAAAGGCGGCACTGCGTGAGTGCCGCCGTTCTGTTTTGACGGTCTATAAATATTTAGCCTCCTCCTGGCTCTAGTTTTTCTCCACAGTAGGGACAACACCATACGCGGTTGAGTTGGGGCTCTTGCAGGGTGAAGTAAAATACACCCCAGAAAACAGCGCCGAGGTCTTGGAACTGCTTTACATGCATTCCGTATGGCCTGCCCACCCCTTTGGGGCACTTATGCTCCTTCAAAGACAACCTCCTTCCCTTCGTTCTTGGCTTATATCTCCCCGTTTGATAATTCCCAAAAGACGCTTTATTTTACCAAAAACTTTCGCAAAAGCAAAGGCATATTTAATGTATCTAATGTATTATTCTACAAAAAGCTGCATATGCAGTTTTTTGTAGAATAATCATGATTGAGTATGGGAATATACGAAGATGACCATTGTATGGGGACCTTTGTAACACAAAACCACCGCATGAGCGGCGGTTTAAAGTTTTTTTGTGGGGATACCTGGCCTACTTCGCTTTTCAGGCTACGCTGATCTCTGTGAAAAAACCTTTAAGCATTTCTTTCAGAACTGTTTTTCCTTTGGTTGTTTTAAAATACCTTTCCCTTTTTAGTGCATCAAATTTGTTCGGAAAAGCTTCATAAAAAATTAATTCAAGCGGTCTGCGATTTCGGGTGGAGATATTTTTTCCAGAATTATGATCTTTAACTCTTGTTTTTAAATCTTCAGAGTACCCAATATAAAACAGTCTATCTTTCAGGCTGCGGAGAATATAAACATAGTAAAATTTTACTGGCATATGTTTGTTTATACTATTTTGGTTATAGTATATCACTAATTAAAACAGCCCTGAACCACTCGGCCTGAAGGCCTTGGGTACAGGGCATGTATCAGTCGCTCATGGCTGCACTAGCCCTGAACCAGTCATCCGCCCAAAGCGGATTCCGGTACAGGGCATATACCACTCGCACTTTCATGTATATGGCTGCGCCATATACCCGAGCAAAGCGAGTGGTATATGGTGGAGATGCCGGGAGTTAAACCCGGGTCCAAAACGTATCGATCTTCCCATTATTCACAAGATTAGTCGGTTATTGTACCTCTATGATATCCAACCGACAACGAATCATAAAGGCTGATATACAAGTCTTGTTCCCGGCAGGTATATCGGCCACCGGGCTAGCAACCTCTAATGAACCCACTAACCCCGAGCGGAGGTGCGCGCGGGAGTGAGGTAACAACCTAAAGTTAGGCCATTACAGGTGCGAGGTCGGCGTTTTGAAACGCGGCCACTACCTTTTGCCAGGAATTGGCATTTGTTGGTTGATCGCAGGATTTTCGAGGTCAGCAATCGTGCTCGTCTTGCATATGAAAAGATGTCAAAGTTCTGTCAAAAACCGTCATCCCCATAAAAAACTTCCAGAGGATAGTCCTGTACCCGACTCAAAGGAGTGGTATCAGGGCATCCCCGTGGATAATACTGTAGCATAAATTTTCCGTCAGGTCAATAAATTGGGTAAAAGACGACTTTTATATGCGCTAATTTATGGCTTATATAAGCCATAAATATATATTAATATTGACAATATGACTAAAATGTTATATAATATACGGATACTTTCCAAGTATCAAAAAGGCTTTGCTGTGTGCCTTAACCAAACACTTCACGGCTCTTTATTGAGCTTTCAAAGGAGGTTCATTCCCATGAATGAACAGATTTTTGACACCATCACGGTCGAATTTGATATCCTGTATCATGCATCGATCGAGCTGAGTGAGAATGGAACATTTTCCATCACTCAGAAGTGCCAAGACGACCACGCCACGGCCAAAATCGCTAACAAGGACATCGAAGCTCTTGAGGCAGCTCTTCGGGAGGGTTTTAGAAACCCTAAAAACCGGCATGCGATTCACAGCATCTCGATCACGTTCAACAAGATGCGGCTCCCTCGGATGCAGATGTATGTCCCGGACAGTCAGGACGAAAACGGTTTTCGGCAAGGGCTCGGGGTGCATGGCTTCGATGGGTTTACATTCATTTCTGATTGTGACCCGAAGTCAAAGCTGGTCACGATTATGATCCATCCGCACCAGATCACCGACGCCGACAAGACCTACGAGCAAGTTTTTAAGGCCTTCGTTGGCTTTGCGAGAAAGACTGTGCAGTTTGCGCGGAGTGGCGACGCGATTACTAACCTTATTCGCGCGCTGCGCAAGCAGCCGACGGATGAAGGCTACATCTCCCGGGCCATTCACACGGCCTACGGCGAGATGAGCAAGCAGGCTCGCTACTAGTCGCGCAGAAGTGTACTAAGGGAATTTGGACCACACCGGGAGGGTGTAAATGAAGCTATTTCTGCTCGTTTTTGAAGACAACCAGCTGGAGCTGGTTGACGCCGGGTGCATTTACACTTCTCCGGAAGTCGCGGAGGGTGTGAGAGTTGTCCGTCAGGGAATGTGGCCGGATCGGACGCTTGTCGTCCGGCCTATGGATGCCGACACGCGGAAGAGTTTCGCCGCGGTTTAGTCGGCCAAACCAAAAAGAGGGAAGATGAATCGAGCGTTGTCCTGTGACGACGCGCACTGCCGCCAAGACATCTTCGGATGTTGAGGCGGCTTTGTTTTGTCCGCTTACAATATAAAAACCGCCACAACACCCAAGACTTCGGGTGCGGGCGGTGTTTGATGAGCGACCAGGCTGCTCGGCTACTTCCGTTCCCAAACAACGGAATTCCAACCGGGCTTCCAGTTCGGTTTGTTGGGCACGAACTTTTTGACCGGCAGATCCCGCAAGCAGGGGAACTGATTGGTATCTGCCAGCGTTTCGGGATTGGCTTCGATGAATACCCGGATGAGCTTGATGTCGTTGGTGGATACGCCGTTCGACCAGGATCCTTTCGCGGCGATGGCTGCCGCCATCTGTTCCACATCCCTCCAGTCTAACGGCGGGGCGAGATTGATTTGGGCAAGCTGGACGCTGTCTTGCTTACCCACCGAGCCTTCGAGGCTCATTAAGCAGTACATTCTAACTTCCTCCCTACTTGTGATGTTGGAACACACATAAAGATGCCATGTTTATGGGGTATTGTCAATTCAGCGTAGGCTGCATGCAATTGACAAATACCATAGAAGAGTGGTATTTTTGTTTGTTAGTGAACAACCCAAAGGAGACCAAAATGAAAGTGCAAGTAGTTTCGTGGAGAGGCTATGCCAGCACCATGGATTTCATTCATGGTATGAGGCAAACTTTTACAGGGTTGCTTGTGTCAGGTGACACAACACTCTTAATCACTTCAGTCGACGGGCTGGGACTTCAAGCCGCACGCCTCAACGAGAAAGAATTAGAGTACAAAGTTGAAGGTGAGGTGGAAGTTTCCGAAGAATTTGTCCGGCGAGCGGAGGCCTTTGCGGCAGCCAAAGACGAACTGGGCACGCACGCACAAGAATTTAAGGCACTCGTCCCCAAAGGGGCCGGAACACTCTGAAACGTTTGCACAATCTGAGTGCAGAACGGTCATCTTCTATACTGCCGCCAAGACATCTTCGGATGTTGAGGCGGCTTTGTTTTTGCTTATGTAATGAGACGTACTGAATACAATAGAGTAACTTTAAGCCGAAATGGTATAATACCATTGCTTAATTATAGTAAAGATGCAACACGAACTTAGGACCTATTCTCCATTTGAAAGCGAAAAGGGCAATAGCGGGAGATATAACCCCTTATACGAGTCTGTCCAAATTTCATCGTATGAAGGGTATATTGCAAACCCCGACCGCCAAGTGGCTTGTTTTTCCCTGGAAGCGGAAATGCAGGCAAAAGGGTTTGAAACCACGGCCATCGGCAATCAAACCGGAATTTTCAGGGTATTTAAAAATAAGAGACTTTTTGGGTTGGCCCAAATGACTTTTGACAATACGGCCAAGTCCCATGGTGTGTACTTGCGTTTTATCGATCCGGACGGAACGTTCCATAAGCAGTCGGTAATCTTAAACCCCAAAGAGTATGACAAGGACGACTTTGAAAACATCCCGCTCGCAGATGCCATAGAGGGCATGACCCAATATTCCGAAGCTCGGCAAAAAGCATTCGAAGCTTACAAGGCGTCTTTAATAGAAGCGGTCAATAAGGGAAAGCGAAGCGAAAAATATGAAAGCTGGTTCAAAGTTGAACAATATATAACAAATGAGAACCTAATTTTTTACCGGCTTATAGATTCCATAGGAGGGGAGCTGAGAGATTTTCCTCACTGCACCAATCGGGTCAACCATGACCGTTTGAATACGTTAATCGCACATTGGATGGACTTGGACATAGACGATACTCAGTTTGCGCGATCGCTCTTGAAGGACCCAAAGAGCGGGGACTTCCTGTACCCGGAAGACTACGAAAAAGTCATACTCAATGACCTTGCGAAAGACGGCGATGACGAAACCGTGAGAGACTTACGCGCCTTCCTGGGCCATGCTTTCCAATACAGACACATTGGACGAATAATCCATACAATTGAGCATAGCCCATACTTTCAAAAATCAACATAGAAACCATTCGAAAACCGCTAGCCCTCCGCCAGCGGTTATATGTAAAAGAGGAACTGACACCTTGTTTGTTTATTAGAATATAGTACCGGAGGCTTCTGCTGGTGAATACATAGTCCTTTGTAGAATATCAAAATTTACAAAGATTATCTTTGTGTATGGGGGACTGAAGGAGTAAGTTTGAGATTTCTGCTATTTTTGAAACCGCGCTCTAGGGCGACTTTGTTTTGCAAAGGTCCCCACGCAATGGTCACCTTGGTATACCTTGGTATATGATTTGGTCGTTCGGAAAAGAAATAATAAACTATTTCAATAATTTCAATAGCAATAAATAAGTCTTCATGCGCCTTATTTATTTATACTTGTTAAATAAGCCAAAAAATGGCATACTATCTGTGTAAATTACTATAGCCAACAATAATGTTGAAGATCTATCTAAAACAAGACTGGGATTATCCATCCAATTACGATCCCAATACTAACCCCGGACACTTCGCTGGAAGAGATAAAGAGAAGAAAGAATTAGTCGATGAATTCCTGCGTAAAGATAACGGTAGTATTTTAATTAGCGGCGCAAGAGGTGTCGGTAAAACCTCTTTAGTTTACTACGCATTAAAAGAGTCTCAAGTAAGAAATACAAATATTATTCCTATTGTCCTTAATGCATCTCAATTAGAGCTCCATACTTACCAGGTAACTACTAAGGATAAGGATTTGCCTTATGTTATTATAGAAAACCTGATCAGAAGACTATACGGGTATTTTCAGACAGATGGTACTAAAGTAGAAATTAGTAACAAAAATTATCAAAAGTTAGGCAACCTTTACAAGAAAGCCACGGCTAAAGAATATAGTCACTCTGAGCGATATGGAAACAAGGATGAATCTGTTGACGAAAATACCGTTGAAGAAACAAATACAGCTGAATCTACTTTCGATAAAAAATCTCTTATTAACCTATTTTACTTAATAGGCATTTATACTCTATTTGCTGATCAATATTTTAATATAGAATATTGGAACAAAATAATTGGCATAACCTTTTTATTTATACCCACATTTAGTTATAAATATCTATTTAAATCTGTTAAAAAGAACTTAAGTAAACTTAGCAAATCTAATTCCGCAGAAGATTTATACAAGGAAGATAATTCTTTGGGCAATCTTGAATATGAACTGAATTCTCTACTAAAAGAGTTATGCAAAGAAGGCAAAAAAGTCATTTTTGTCATTGACGAACTGGATAAGTTGGAAGATTCTCAAGAGTCAGAATCTAAAAAAGTATTTGAAATTATTAAAACTTTTAAGAATCTTTTTACTTTATCTTCTGCTTTGTTTGTTTTTATTACTAGTGATATTTCATATAATACTGTAATGGCAACGAGAGCAGAACGTAGAATGTATTACACTTTATTTACTAATCGAATCTTTTTAAATCGGCCAGCGTATACTGACTTGGTTAAATATCTTAAAGGTATTGTAGATTATGTTGACAATAGTTTAACCAAAGATCGACCAGAGTTTACAGCCTTAGAGCAAAAGGATAGAGAGAAATTAAATGGTCTCTTCAATCATTTATGTTATGAAGCAAAAGGAGACTATTTTGAGCTATCTTTTGTTATTAGAGACTACATTAATGATTACAGTACAGAAGGCGAAAAACAACCAATAATCAATCTTGAGGACGATAAATACTTCGGCTTTGATGATAGGCTGAAAGCTAAACTACAAATAGTAGTAGCTCAAATATACGATATAAATAAAAATCCAGTCCAATCACGTTGGCATGAGAATGATGGAATACTATCACAGCTTTATGGTTTCTTTGAGCGTAATCTCGCCAAAGGAACTTTTAGAATTAACCAGAAAACTGAAAATCAGTTAATAAAAGATGATTTAATCACTTACCTAAAAAGATTAGAAATTATTAAACTTCTAAAAAAAGAACCGGAACAAGAAAATTCGGAACCAGACGTTGTCCATGTTTATCAATGGACAAATAACATTCCTGGAGAAAAAAGCATTCCAGATATTCCCGAAGCTCCAAATACTTTATTTAATGAAGAGCAAGCTTTTATTAATATCGCTAAGAAATACGTTCAATTAATTAACGATATTGATGACTTGGAAACCGATGCTAAAAATGTTGCTGAAGGAAAGTTTGAAAGAGGATCCTATGATTTTGAAACTGGAATAATTCAAACCCGTGATGCCAGCTCCATAACTGGTATTAATGCCTTTAACTTTTTTGAAAAATACGATGACTATATTTCCGGATTACTTGATTCTAAGCCCGAACATATTAATAAAGCAGATTTAAAGAATTTCACTAAGGAATTTGAAGAAGAGTTAAACAAGATTAAAGAGGCTACACTAAATATATTTAAAAATCTACTAATTAAAGTATTTAACTCTACAGGTTTTCAACATGGATTTGCCACTTTACCCGAAGACGGCTCATTATTCACAAGCCTGAATGACTTAAGGACCGAAGTTGTTAATAAAGGAGTTCCACATTTTGTAGTATATAACTTAGACCCTGAGAAATCTAAGCAGCTTTTAGTTACTCAAAATATAGACCTGAATATTTTGAGTAATGAAACTATAAAGTTACTGGATAAAAATTTATCGTATAGAATACTCAACATTCAAACTAATTCAGCACTAGACTACTCAAATAAAAATAAGTACAAAGATCAAAAGACTGAAACTACTAAAGGCAAAAGTAGAGTAACCGAGTTTACAAAAACGTCCGATTCATTTATTAACCTTGTAGCTAATAATGATTTATCAGTTTATCCTGAAATGCTAAAATCTGTTCATGATTGGTTTAATAGTAAGTAAAGTTTACCGAATGCGTGGTACTAGAGGCTTTGAATTTGGCAAACTATTTTGCTCTAAATAAGGCATTTTTGGGCAAATAATATCAATATGACCACTAAGGAACAAGTGCTTACTTTAATTTTCCAAGCTGTTCCGTCTTTCCAAAATTCAAAGATTTGGAAAGAGCATTTAGAATTTTGGGGAGATACAGAAGAACGAGGCTTGTACAATGATACGGCTGAATTGGCTAGATATATGGCGGAACAATATAAGGCTGGGGAAACTAAGGAACTTCCAGCATTATTCACATTGATTGAAAAGTTGTACCTCGAGGGAGATCATTACGTCAAAGAATTGGCAACAATTGGATTCTTAGAAGATCTTCAAGGCCAATTTGGTAATGCTGAAATAAAATCTGAGGTATTAGAAAAGTATCTTGGACCTGAATCACAAAAATGGTGGAACTATTTAAATAACATTTGGTCAGGCAAGCTAAAGGAAAAATATCAATGGTTCCATGAGCGTGTTACTGAAATCGTCAATGCGCTTGACCCCTGGTATTTAATTTCAGGAGGTGCCCCCAAAGATGAATATAGCCAGGAAGTTACCCGAATTATAGCTGGTCTGAAGGATTGCGAAACGGAAGAGGATGCAAGGCAGCTTGTACTTAAACATTTAGGTGGCGAAAACAGTAGCAAAGAAGCTTGCGCCAAGATTGCCCAGCAGGTTTTCAAAATTTGGGAACAAATATTATTTTCCAAGGAATAATTGTATGTGGCCATTTAAGAAAGAAAATAAAAAATTCATGCTGCTTCAATCGGAAAAAGAAGGCAGGCCGGTTTGGATAACTGTCGATGGCAGCTTGAAAAATTTAGCAAAAAAAGATGAAACTCCCTGGTGTCTTTGGCTTGGAATACAAATTGAATCCCAAAAAGGATTACCGGACGAAAAGGAAGCAAAAGAGTTGAATGATTTTGAGGATGAAATTCAGAATAAATTATCAAAAATTGGTAAAATTCATTTTGTTCTTAGAACTACCTGGAACGGCCATCGGGACTTGTATTTTTACTTAAGTAAGGCAAAAGAATCCCATGAACTCCTATTGGGTATTACAAATTTACCAAAACCGCCGAAACAATTTCAATATGAAATTTCAAAAGACCCAAATTGGCAATCTGTTAATTGGGTATTTGAGCAACTAGATAAACAGCCTAAATCAGACAATCCGAAAGATGAGAATAGTGTGACTTTGTTTGCTTTCAACAGCAATGAGAAACTGAAATCTCTTGCATATAGGGCTTTGAATGATGCAATAGAATTTATGAAGAAAGATGGAAAATTTAACCCTTTCTGTTTAACAGAAAAAGAACTTTGGCGTCCAAAGTCCATTGGCGTTAATGAAAATATTCAAGAAATAGAAAAACACATTGGTGTCTTACAAGACGAAACCATTGCTGTTTACTGCCATAGTGGTACAATCGGCATTCCGCCTTTTGGTAAAGAGGTAAACTGGCCGACACAGTTTGCAATATTTGTAAAAGCTTATGATAAAAACGAAGATAAAGGGTACTTGATTTTTCAGATGTATCGTCCAAGGACTGAAGCGGAAGGATTTGCTATATTAGGAAATACCACAATAGCACCAACTCCTAATATTTTTATTCATAGCTGTTTTCACGAAGGTGGCCTTTGCAAGTAATTTGGAAAAACGAATGAAAAGAAGAGGGCATCTGTGGTTGCGGATTTCAGAAGAATCTAATGCCTTAGATAATCTCCAAAAAGCATATTCATTTATCATTCAAACCCATTCTGATGAGAATGCTTGGAAATGGGTTATATTAAGTATCCACTCCGCTTTATTCAGTTTTGCTATATGCGCTTTAAAAGGTACAAGTACTATAAATGTAACTATTCAGACAAAAAAAGGTGAGAGATTGATTAGTTTTCCTGAAGCGATCGAAATGGTACAGGACGAGAATCGGATGAGAATGACCGTGATGAGTAAGCATCTCCAGTTAACAGATGACGAAAAGCGCTCGATAGATAGGCTGCATACAGAATTTCGAAATGAATTAGAACATTACATACCTAAATTATGGGTAATTGAAGTTCCCATGCTGCCGAAGATGGTTACTCACTGCTTGGATGTAATTAGATTTTTAGCTATTGAGTCAGGTAATTACGATCATTTTAGTGGCTACCAAAAACGAAAAATCAAATCACTGATTTTCCAAAGTAAGAAATTTCTTACAAAGATGACCTTCGTTTAAATACCTGTTTCTACAGGTATTTTCATTTAGCATGGTATTATTATAGGAGGAGTGCTACCTATAATTTGGTAATAGATACATGCTCAGGTTTTTAAAAACTCTCCATACTGTTATCTGGGTAATAATGGCCTCTGCCAATTTTTTGGCTTTTTATTTTGCCTACATCGGCAGATTTGATGCCTGGTTTTGGGTACCCTGCTTACTCATAGTGGGTGAGAGCATAATAGTAGCCATGAACGGATGGCACTGCCCCATAACCCCGATTGCGGCGAAGTACACGAAAGACCGAAATCCAAACTTTGATATTTATTTGCCTCAATGGTTAGCCGAATACAATGTCCGAATCTTTGGCATACTCATAGTCTTGGAAATCATTATTGTTCTGGCCAAAAGATATAGGTAAAAAGTACAAAAAGGTACCTGACACCATTTTGTTCCCGGATTTAACTCCCGGCATCTCAACCGTATATGAAAACCACCCTTCGACTAGTTCAGGGTGGTTTTGTGTTTACAAGGCACCGGGTACCTTTTCTGTTCCTTGCTTGGCAACTGCGAGGAAGACGTATTTGCGGGCCTCCCACTTCTTGCGGTCAGAAATCTCGCGGCTGTCTAAATACTTAAGACATGGACCTCCTAAACTCATTAATTCGGGCTGCCAGCGGGTGGACATGTAATACATCATCGGCGCTATCACGATTGGGGACTGAGATTTCTTTTTACGAACAAGCAGCTTATTACCTTGGTCTTCGTAGCCGCCACCCAAAGCCCAAACGAAGACTCCTGGATATTCTTTCAAGATCTCGGGGCAAATGGCGGAAAAAGCCAACCAGTGAATGATGGAAGCCGGGGCCATACCAAAGGCGTCCAGCTCCCTGAGGACCGTTGTGGTAATCATTTCGCGTTCGTTCAAAAATCCTCGAATCTCTACGGTTTCGGTTACATGTCTGCGGTAACTATCGTACTTGTCTCTGACCGTTTGGGAAATACAAGTCATCCGTTCCTGGGCATGCGGAGTTTTCCGGTGGGCCGCCCGAAACATTTCTTCAAATGTTTTGGAGCGGTCAATGTTCACCGTAACCGGCAGATGTATGCCAAAAACTTCCTGTGCCTCAATCATAAACCCTCCTTAATATGGTTGACTCGAAATCGCTCTTGCTCCTAAACGGACTCAGCAGGAGTAGGGGTTGCAATAAGGTGTCGTGTGCCTTTTTTGTCCCACACCCATTGCTCATTATTCTAAAAAAGCTGCATATGCAGCTTTTTGTAGAATGATAAGATTTTCAATGATTACCTTTGCGTGTCTGTCTTGACAAATTATAGTAGTCATAGTAGACTTTGTAGTCTTATAAAGATATGGAAGTAGGGGGGATTAAAGTGGAGGATATTGAAAGAAAGATTGTCCGTCCGGCAACTCGCCGTGACTGGCCGCGATTCGCATATGGTTTGGACAAGGCTCGAAAACTATTTGTGGCAGACGGAACGGAAGTGTATTTCCGTCATCTGCAAGTGGTGGAAGTCCACCGTCCGGTAACCCGTACTTTCACTAAATGGTGGGGTCTCAGAAAGTACCAAGAATCGTTCGATGAAATCGAAGAGGCGATATACTTCCAACCATCCGGTAGTGAGACGGCGTCGGACTACTTCTATTTCCGCTTCTATGAAGAAAAAGTGCTCTTGAAGGACTTGCCGGACGAAACTCTGTTCATTGCGACGGATAAGTTTGTGCGGAGGGGTGGTCGCATTGTAAGGAAGAAGAAGTCTTGGCTGAAGAAACTTATTTCAGCCCTCACACCCGCACCTGAGCCGGAGATTGTTCCTGCCTAGGCCATCAAACACGAATCGTTTAAAGTCTTTCAAGGCCGGGGGAGTTAGTGGCCTGTTAACCCCTTTCTCATTCGCAAGCGCCCCGCTTGCGAATTTTTATTTGTCAAACAACTGTGGTACCTTTTCCGTTCATATGGATGGTGGACTGAAGGAGTAAGGTGGAAATCTCTGTCATTGACGAATACCAGTTAGTGTGGTATTTTTGACTGTCTAAGGAGGACACAGATGGAACTGCATTACGATTTGTCTCTCACGCGGATAGCGGATCCCGGCATGTATCAAAGGACTTCCAATTACGATACATTCTTTAATGAGCATTCGCACCCCTCTCTTCAGGAGATCGACGATTTTCTGGCCGCGGCGTTTGGCTACCGGATGACCGAGGAACATGATTTCGAGAACCGGCTCATGCCGACATCCGCAGCTGCCGCTGCGCCGAATAATCCCATCGAGCAATACTTCGTGCGAACAGCCATTTTGGCGAGGAATGCGCAACGCAGCGCCCGTCAAGGATTTCAGGCTCCGGCAACGGACGAAGCCCGATTGCTCATCGACTATGAAGAGGCGCAAGACCGGAAGTTGAGCGTCTTCGTCGCCATCGGTATCGGGATCAAAAGAGCCGCGGCACTTATTGAAACCGAAGACCGCTTGCACAAAATGGTCCTCGAGCATCCTGACGGCGGCTTTGCTCTCCTCAAAGAAGTTTGGCAGGAGAACAGAGACGGCATCCAACAGGAGATCAACGAGCGTGCTGAGCAACTCACCGAGGATGAGGCCAAAACGCTGCTGGCAAAGGCGTTCGGTCTCGACTTCGAGCAGTACAACGAAATCTTTTACGAACAGCCGTCTTAGGGGCGGCCTGCTGCCAATCGCAGAGCACACAGAACAAAGTGTGCTCTTATTTTATTGCAATTATGTTTGGCCACTTGAATGACCTTTGAAAATTTAAACGCTCGTCCAAGAATTCCAATCTTGGACGAGCGTTTGCGTGTGGTGGCGGGTTAGGCCACCTTGAAGTTCCACTGGCCGTTGTTGTGGACGTGGAGGTAGGAGGGGACGCCGGACTTGCTCGGGACTTGGAATACGATTACGGCGTCGGTCCCTGGGTAGTACTCCACGTTCGAGATGTAGTGGAAGTCTCCACCGCAGATGAGGTGGTGAGACTCGGCTTGGCGCCTGGACCGCGGACAGTCGTGGGTTACGGTATCGATCCGCACGTGGACTTCACCGCCATTGTAGTTTACGGCGACGATCGTCCGTGTTCCGCTTGCGGTATTCGGAATATCGAACGACGCAAATTCCAGTCCGCCGGGAAGACTCTCGAGCACAGTGGCTCGCCTGAGCACTTCTCGCGCTCTGGCAACATCGAAAGAAACGGTTGTGTTTGTGGACACTTTAGTGCCTCCTTAGAATCCCTCATCCTGTTAGGGACTGCTTAGTCTATAATAAACAGGGTAGTTTGTCAATGGCTTTTTTAATAAGTTAAGGTCGTTCCAGGACTGGAAAATAACAAATTTCTTAGATAAATATAAAGACGCTCTCATTTCGAGAGCGTCTCAATTGCGAGCCATAGCGTTGGGATTCCGACGACGAGCATGGAAGCCGCTATGTGTCTGTTGACTGAACGGGGTGCGGTGCGGAAAACCATACAGCCTCCGCAGAGAACAAGGAATAATCCGAGCAGCAAAAGAAGCATCTGTCCCTCCTTAACTGATAATGGTAATAAAGTAGGGAGTTGGCGTCAATAGTTGGATTTTTTTCTTTTGATCGAATTCATTACTAAATACCCCCGAAAAAGTGGTATTTTTGTATATCTTGACATATGCTTAAAAATATGCTAGAATAATTGTTAAAATCAATTCCAAGTTTAAGGGGGTAGTATGGAAGTCCTCGATTTAACTTTCTGCAAAACGACTCAAGGTGGCAAGTACCACCTTGGCCGCGTCGATCTCAATTCGATCGCCGACGAGCAAGTTCGCAGATTCGTCGAAACCCTGGTCCGCACTAAGCAAATCGTGTTCGACTGGGGGATGGATGTCTTCTGGGTCCACCCTACGCCGTTTGCGATAAACTACGAAACCGGCGCGATTCGCCGGACCGACACCAACGCCGAGATCGGCAACGATGGCTGGATCCCGTGCGATCCGCTGGACCTGCATTCGGCCCTCTCCTCGGTATTCGAAGGGGAGTGGGGACCGAGTTCGGTGGACAGCATCCTGAGCATGGAATGTTCGGGGGTGCGTGTTGACCTCTGCGGCACAAAGACGTACGGCCCAGAGGATCCCAAGGGGTTTATGGAAAGCCTCAGGCGCGAGCTGGTTTCGCAACAGGGATAGGAGGGTGTCGTGAAATTGTTCGTCTACTGCTTTACTGGCCAAGAGAGCTCCCTCATCTTTACATCGCCGCTCGACTCAGAAGCGATGTGGGCCTACTTGGCCTCTCAAGACGGGGTGAGCGTCGAAGACGCCAAAGAGCAGTATCGCATGCAGGTCAGGGAGGTAAACCCTGCCGAGACTACTCAGGTAGTGAACTTCTACTGCACTGACGGTCTTATTACTCTGAGGTGAGGCGGGTGCACGGAAATAGCCTGGAATTCCAGGCAACAACGGTGGCCGTTAACTCGTGCCACCGTTCTTTTTATTTATAGGTAAACCGTATAAGATCACAAACATCGTTTTAACCCCACGTCTATTATTCTACAAAAAACTGCATATGCAGTTTTTTGTAGAATAATGAACTGATAAATAATAACCGCTCCGAGAAGCTCGGAGCGGTTTTGTGTTTGGCGTGACTACTTGGTGTTTAAGGGTGAGGCGCGGAAGGCGCGGGACCTGCTGGCGATATAATAAATCTCATCCGCAGCATCGATGCAGAACATGGCGATGAGCTCGGCAACCATCATTACTACGACGCCCAGTACAGCCGCGAACAGTCCTGCACCTATGGTAGCGAACCAGTCCGTTTTGGACATGTAGCAAAGGACAGCCGGAACCCCAGCCCATATACCGCCGATGGTAAGTGAACCGTAATAGACGAGCCTATCCGCATTGTAATCGCCGCCGCACAAGGAATAAATCAGGCCCATGAGTTCATCCCGTTCCGAGATGTAAAGGGAAACAGCTATGAACCACAGACCCCACAAGAAAGAGCGCGACAGCCAGACGGCAACCGGCCAGGGGACATGGGAGGAAACCCATAACCCAGCAGACAAAGCCACCAGCCCGGCAATGCCCATCACGACCAACAGCCTGAATACCTCAAGAGCACACTCCTTTTTAGTCACAAAGCCTCCTATGGTTTGAGTGTGGTGAGTATACCAAAAGCCGATGTCTGGAGCAATCCCCAGAAGGCTGCCTTCTGGGGTACAATGCATGTACCTAGAGCAATATCGTAAAGGGGTGAGTAACCATTATATAAGCCTTGACGTCATAAGGTTTTTCTGTTACTATGCGAGGTCTTTTCCGCGAGGAAGAGACGGGGCAAACCTTCCCTTGCAAAGCAAAAAAGGATGCAGGAGGAAATCGTAGTAAAAAGGACGCACAATCCTTGCAGTGCCAAAGAAGTGCATATACCGCTCGACTTTTCTAGAAGAAAGGAAGAAAACAATGTCTTTGGATATCAGCAAACTCCCGGAAAAAACCACGCCCGAGAAGGCAATCTTCTGGCGTGGAGACGAAGGATTCCTGTTCGGCACGCTGTACGTTTGCCCGCAAGCAGACGGCATGCTGGTCCGAAAGGAATTCACCGAGACTCACAAGGACGTGACTTCCACTGTCATGGCCCACGGGGAAGGCTTAACTCTCCCTAAGGGCTGGGAAGTGGACACGATGTGGTATGACGATGAGTATCGGGTTGCCAACTGGGTGAGTTACACCATTCGAGTGAGGCACCAACTGCGCCAGCTGCAACGCGGTGGCGGCATTCCAAAAGAGGTGGGCTACCTGGTTGCTGGAAATCTGCAGCTCGGTGAAGCCTTCAACTTCCGTAACTTCCGCAATTACGTCTACGGCCAGGATCTTAAGTACCTGCCGTTCGTCATTGGACCCGAGCACTTCCGGTTCAACATCTTCAATCCAACGCCGGAGCGGGTGCAAAAGGGCCTGGAGGATTTCAAAACTCTCTTGGACAAACTTGAGGGGTTGATTTTCTTCCTTCCCGAAGTGCTTGCTGACGTGTATGCGGTGGTGCGGCTGGATGAGGTGAAAAACGCGAGTCCGCTTATCCCGCACGCGAAGTCCGAAGTCGAGTTGCGTCTGAAAGACTCGCTCCAGCCTTACAGTAAGGAGTTCGGATACCTCTACAAGGACCTGCCGGGACCGCAAGACGTGAAGGTGTTTGACTACGATATGTTTGCAGCAAAAAAGTAGCTGCAACTAACGACCCCGCCCGGGCGCACGTCTGGGCGGGGATTTATTAATGAGTGTGCAAATAAGGTAGCTCATTCTATTGACGGTCTATTTTAAATATGCTTTAATACGAGGTCGTTGGTTGTAGAAACTGTAATTCCAGAACATCAATTTAAAGGAGTGAATATGGGTTCCATAACCTATACACCGCCTCCGGCCACGCTTTCATGGTGGCGCTGGCTGCTGGCCCGCTTGCCGCGGTTTTGCAAGTACTGCGGAAAACACTACGTACGAATCAGCGGCGGTCCCGAACGCTTTAACCCGTTCGTGCCGCTCGGCGAAAACGGACGCGGCTGTCCGGACGGCCACGAAGGCTACTTGGACGCTTTCCACGGCTACTTCATAGAGCGAACACACGTGGACAACGTCAAATCGCAATCTGTGTCGACACTCACAGACACTGCCTAACAAAGCGAACTCGCACCAAGACCCAGCGAGTCTAAACAAGGGTCTTAATTTTTTTTATGAACACTCCACCCGGGAAGTGTTATAATGCATTTACAGCATGTACGTGCGGAATTTAAGGCTAACATTTAAATATGGGTAATCAACTTCCTGAAAATGTAATCATAGGAACCATCGGTGAGATTTTAGTGCAACTTCGCCTATTGGAATACGGAATCCAGGCGGCTCCGCCCATTAAAGATTCTGGAAATGATCTTATCGCAATCAAAGGCGAGGTTGCAAGATATCTTCAAGTAAAAACTACCACTATAGAACGGTTTACAAATTTGCACTTCCCTGAAATCTATCATATAGCTGCTTTTGTGAACTTGAAACTAGACGAGCAACAAAGGGTTTTGCTCGACCAATCAACAATCTATCTGCTCACCAAGAGTGAAATTGCAAGCAGATCCTCTTACACAGTAAGTGATTTGGAGCTTAATCAGTACCAACTCAACGCACAGAATCTTGACAGACTGTTTTCAAATTAAATGAAGCAATCTGTAAGATCAAAACGTAGATTATCTTTATATACTTATTGCCCTTGGGGTTTTTATGAGTCTTAACACAATTTATGAACAGAGATCATTTTGAAAGGCGACCCGAACAAGAACTTCCTGGGAAGCACATGGATGACATTCTTGCGGAATTGGCTGCTACGGATTTTCGAGGTCGGAATTTTGCCGAGTATCAAATCCAGAGACCGGTACAAGCGGATCATGTAAAGGCAGCCTTACATTTACCTTTCGAGATCGCGATAACCGAACTGGATAACGAGCTCATCCTGACGACTCATTCTTCCGAGGTTCGGTCAACCGGTTCGGATTACATCAATAGGCAATTGAATTCAAGGCTGTCATTCCACACCCACAACGATAGGCGCGACGGTATAATTGTTGACACACCTTCATTTCAGGATATTGTCGTGGCCACCGCTACGAGTAACCGGACGAAACAACTCGTAGCCCACGCGACTGGCATTACGTACTTTGGTCACATGACGAAGCATCCGGTTACGGGCGAAGACTTGTCCAGATTACAGAAAAGCGTAGGTGAAATATTTAATGAGTATCAAAGATATATTGGAGCGGTACTTCATAGGAACTGGGTAACAAAAGCACGGCCATTCATAACAGAAAAATATTCCTTAGCGGAAAGAACTCAACTTGCAAAAGATTTCATTAAAAAATCAGGTATGTTAATAGCCGAGGCTGCTTGGGAGGATGTAGAGAATATAAATAAATTCATGAGAATTATAAATCTTGAAGAATAAATTATATGAAGAATTTTAGCGAAGGTGCGGAGCGCCACGAGGAGGTGCGCGATTATATTCAAACGTTCGACGAATTGCGCGCCCTGGGAAAAGTGGGATTTGAGGGCGGGGAGCGGGTAACGTTCCAGCCGTACGGGCGATACGAAGAGGGCAGACAGGAAGGCGTAGTGCGGTTGTGGGAAGAAGCCCCGGATGTTATTCAAATAAAATTTATGGGCAGCAAGGCCGGAGTGCCGTATCCGGACGATGAGCGGGTAACGCGGGAGCAGTTCGAGGCCAGGAAAGACATTTGGAAAATCCGGAAAGCTTAAAAAATAAAAAGAAACCGTCCCAGAAATTTGGGACGGTTTTATTGCAACCGATGAGGTCAATGTTTGGCGGAGCGGATGTATCCGAAGGAGAGACCGAGCCGCAAACTCCACTTGGTTTGATCGAACGGAGAAACCCCGATACCTGGGACCGGAGACGTACTGATCATATTCGGTCCGGCCAGCAGGTAAAATCCGACGATGGCCGGTTCAATAAGGCGGTCAGAGTTCACACGAACTCCAAAATACGGATTCTTGACCTTGTCGCGGCCGTACGGCTTCTCGTCCAGGGCTTCCAAAGCGTCGTTCCGGTCGTACCCGCGGGCAATGGCGAAGTCGTACTCGGAAACGCTGTATCCGCCAATGAGGGAGAACCGTTTGTGCACGCGGACATCGGCTTCCGCCAGGTATCCGATTTTGGTAACCATGGTCGCTTTGCCGTTGATGTACACTAGGGAAGTTCCGGTGCCTCGATCCTGGGTGCCGCTCTGGTTGACTTCCTTGGTGTTGCCAGTCGTATTTTTCGCCGGCCCCGGCATGTGCGCGAATGCCATAAATTGCGGTCCGCCGCGGATGGTGACGCCTCCGAACCTGAATCCGGCAAGCACAGAAGCATATCCGGCGTTCAAGTAGGAAGACAAGGTGCTGTCCGGTACGGTAAATCTCCATGCTGGATCGCTGGGATGATGGGGAATTTGCCGGTACGCCAATGGGATTGCGCCATGGTCTATCGAAAATGTTCCTGTGTAGTCAAATCGGCCTTCTATGCTGGGCCGGAATCTTGGCTCAGGCAGGAGTGTCTGCCGGTCTTGGGCAAAGGCCGTCCCAAAGCAAACAATTGCGAGTATCATCAAGAACCACAAGCGAGAATGTCTTGTCATAAACCCCCCTTATCTCTGGGCAGAGAGATTATATACCCAGGCCGAACAGTATGCAAATGAACCCTATGGTGGGATTTCTGACAAAGGTCACCTTCGCGCAGCGCGAAGGTGACCTTTGTTTGTAAAAGCATAAAAGAGATTATTTTAAAATCCAAGGGCTACCTTGGATTTTTTAGAACGAATAGTGATGTGCAAAGATTATCTTCTATGTATAAGGACGTGTTTCAATGCTACCGCATGAAAAGTTTTGAAAAGCCGGATAGCACCGTAGGCGATTAAAAGGCACCCAACGAGAATGTTCAGGCTCCGAATGATAACGGCGGGAACGGTTCCTTTCACGAATGAGAACAGAACGACCGACGTGCCCATAAAAATGAGTGTTGCCAGTCCGGTTCCCAGGCCAAAGAGCAGTAAATCTTTTCGGTTGAAATTATACTCAACGGCCTTTGCGGAAAAGAGGCTGGTAAAGAAGACAATGGTCATTGGGCTTGAAATGGTGAGGATGAATACAGAAATAAAACTAGCGAGCGGGTTTGCAGGTGTGGTGGTTGCAGCAACCATGAGTGGGGTGGATACGGCCCCTTTGATTATGACAAGCCCGAATACCATGAGCACCAGAGCACTGAGTGCTCCAAAAGCCGTTTTGATTTTTGCATGTTCGAGAATTTGGCCGAGGCCTAGGATGGACAAACCAATATACAAAAGATCTACTGTTGTGACAGCAATCACCCCGGCCAGTCCATCCAAAGTAGATTTTTGCAAGGTCAGATTAATAATATAGAAGAACACTGGTCCAATGGCCAGCTGAAGAATTAAACCCGTCGTTAGTCCTTTTTTTATAGCTCTCATGCATTCAGTATATCAGATTGGGTAGTGTTTTAATTTTATACACCTTTTAGCCTCATTTGCCATTCCCCTCATGCCTATGTTATTATTCGGTGTTCGAAAGAACTATAAGGAGGCAGGTCATGGAAGACGAGAATGGCAGTCCTGAAATTGAATTGTCTGATGCTGCGCGAAACAGACTGGACACGAACCTAAAGTTCTACTGGTGGGCAGGGGTGGTTATCTGCGGCTTTCTAGCGCTCATTGCGTACAATACGCCGCTGGTAGTGGGAGTCATTATGGCGGCCGCCATAGTGGCGTTCATCGTACTCTGCGTGAAGGAATATCACGGCGACGTTGCCCGAATGAAAAAGACAAATGCAGATGACTACGCATTGAGCCTGAAAATCCGCGAGGTGGGCCAATGGCTGGAAACCGCCACTGCGGAAACCATTGTGACTGCCGGGGTTACCGAAGACCAGGTCGGGGAAGAATGGAAACCGTTCCGGGTCGAATATTTTCCCAGCAGCCGGCTCACCGGAGAGATACGCGGCTCTTGGTCCGGGTTCCTGTTCGGCGGCAGCATCCATGCCACGCTGGACGGAAATTCGACACCGAACCTGGTGGATTCCAGTTCAATGCTATTCTTGCAGAACGGCAGCGGAGAAACGCTGCGCGTACTCGTGCCGGGAAAAGACGTGGCAACGTCGGCATTTAGCCAGCTGGTCCATGTGTACATAAAAAAGCTGGAGCTGGCAAGCCATGCATGGCTCGCATCTTTGGGGTTGTATTTGGGCAGCAAACCGGTAAGTGATTCGCTGCGCAACGATTTTTTGGACAACATCTGCGCCGCATGCGAGCTACCGCCCGAAGAGCGGCCAACGGTCAAAGTTCGCGGAAGCCTTGTCCAGGCTGGCGTCGTATTGGCAACGGCGATCGAATACAAGGACGCCTACCATGTGCTCGTGCCGACCGGCTACTTCAAGCTGGTCAGCGAAAAGCTCGCCAGCGTGACACCACAGCTCGAGTCTGGTCCGCCAGTTACCGCTGCGCTGCCTGCCGGAGCCGAGCCGGTCAGTCTTGCCAAGTAACATCCATGCAATGAAGCAAAGCCAAGCACGCCTGCCCGCCGATCCTAGCGGCTGCGCGTGCTTCTTTTATTTGGGTAGAGCTGTTGAATATATTGCTGTTTTTGTTTACGATATGGACAGAAGTCACTTACGTCACATACTATGAATCATCTTGGATCAGAAAGGGGGTGGTTACTATGTCTTTAGGAATACGCGACCTTGTTGCCACTATTTTGGCTGCTGCCACAGCCGGCATTTTGTATATTCAGGCGTATAACGTCAGTGCCCCCATGCTGGGTTCCAACCGGCTGGCTGCTGTCATCCTGCTCGTGCTCGGCGTGGCTATGTGCGCCGTGGGCAACCGGCCGGACACCGGCACTGCTTCCAAGTCCAACGGCATGAACGTGCTTATGGGCGTCTTGGGTGTTCTCATCCTCGTTGCTGCCATATGGGTCCTAATCGCCAAGACCGAAGTTATGGTACTGGCCATGGGGATTATCATTCTGGCTATGTGGCTCATTACCACCCTCCGTCACGCCCTTACGCATCGCCCGCAACCCGTAGCTTAACATATGGAACCATTCAGCAATTGTTAACCATTCTCTTTATGCATATAGAGGGAATGGTTTTATTAAGAGATCTTGCAGTTCCTGCAACAGTACAGGACTGGTATATGTAGTGCAGGCCCATGGCCTGCTGTCTTATCTAGATATTAAGGCAGGGCAAGGCCCTGCGCTACATTAGTAGCAGTATGTGCTTGGAAGATATGTAGGAAGTGGTCTCAAAACCAGGATACTCCCTCTCCGGCGTCATACTGAGGGAGTCAGACGACCGAAGTATCTCTTACCGATCATGAGATTCTTCGTCCTTCGTCGAACTCAGGACTCAGAATGACGCCACAAGGAGGTTTTGAGACTACTTCAGTGCAGGCCCGCTTCGCTATCGCTTGAGCGAGGCGAGCCCGTGGCCTGCCTGCTTATGGCGACTTTAATTTTTTTGACAATACCACTGCAAAGTGGTATTTTTATTTGTTACCAATTGTAGACAGGAGGAAACATGGGAACAGTCCCAAAATTGCAAGAAGGGGAAAGCGAGCAATTCTCGTACCAGGTCGGCCAGTGCGGCCCCGGATTATGCGAAGACACTCAAGTTGGTTTCCGTAAATGGATTCCATTCCTCGCCCAGCATCCGGACGTTGAATACCGGGTTGCCATCACAGACCACCGGTGTGTAGTGTTTGTCCGGCCTGCTGATGCCTTGGAGTCGTTCAGGAACGAACATGCCGAGAAGCAGAAGAAAGCCATTGCCCATTTCTGGAAGCTCTTTCCGGTCAATGCCATTGTGACACTGCTGCTAGCCTTTGTGTTTGGCGGTGCGTTCACGGTCGCGGCCTTGGTGTTGTCCAGCGTGTTCGGGCTCAAGCCGAATTTGCTGTACGCATTCTGCTGGGGCTTCGGCATTACTGCAGTCTTGCGGGTGGTCGTGATCTCCTTCCAGTATGTATCGGCCAGGACCTCATGAATGCAAATTCAACGGAAAACACAGATCCTTGGCAGACACTATGAGAGAAAGGAGCATGGACTGTATGGGATCAAAAGTTGTCTGCATTCGCGGCCCCAAGACGGAACCAAAGTATGTCACGGTTATTCGGCGGCGGAGCGGGCGCTGGGAAGTGGACGAAGTGGTTCGACTCGTCAATGACTTGGCGGTCAACGTATTCTTCGATTCGCATGTTCCCGAGTATGTTGTCCTTCGTGCCGCAGTGTTTCGGTCTGATGTAATGCGCGTGCTGGGCGGGGGCAACAACTTTGACCATGAGATCGTGGATGGCGTACAAAATATTTCCGCGCCCTTTACGGTCCCGGAGTAGCCCTTCGAGAATTCGAGACAACAAGAAACGGCAACGTGCAAGCACGTTGCCGTATTTTCGTATCAGCACGCAACCGGTTCGGTTGCGGCAACAGGGGAGAGGTGGAAGAACTTCTCTGCTTCGCAGACGAAATCGAACGGCGGGGTGTCCCGTTTCCTTAAAGCCGTGCACAGCTTGCCGTCGACATACGGATCAAGCAGTGTCCAGTCCTTGTGGTAGTTGGTCAGAAATATGACCGGAAGCTCAGGGAACTGCGCGCGGATTTTTTCGTAGAGGACCAGTCCGGCTCTGATGCCTTCCATGATTCTTTCGTCCTCTTTGAAAAATTTCCCTGGATACAGCATGGCCTCCGTGACGACGCCGATAACTTCTTGGCGATGCTCTTTCAGGAATCCCCACGCATGGGCTGCAGCTTCCTTGGACTTGAACCAAACCACTAGAATGTCCTGGTTTAGGCCGAGGATTTGGGTTTTGGTGGCTTCCCGAAAAAGATGGTTCTCGAGCGATTGCTTATAGTATCGGGTAAGCTCATCGTTATCCACCATAAGAACGTATCTCATGGATGCCTCCTTTAAAGGCTGCTCGAACGAGCATTTGAATATACCAAACCTCCGCTTAATCGTCAAGGAAAGTGAGATAAATGGCGATTTATTTTTTTAGAGTGCAAGTTATCAGTACCCTTCCGACTGCCTTCGGCATCCACCTTCCCTAAAAGGGAAGGATTTCTTGCATCTACTCCCCGAATTACCCCTTTACCTCATAGGCTTATATAAAAAAACGGCGGCGAACGGTACTGTTCGCCGCCGGCTGGTCTTAGTAAACCAGTTGGAGATTGCTGGACCACACAGCCAGCATTTGGTTGGCCTTTGCTGTCACGCCTTCTTGGGCCGATGCTTCGTTCAAGAGCTCTTGCATCATGGCCCTGAGCTGGTAGAACGTCACGGCCTCGGCTTTGGTCTTGGCCGGCTGATCCCGAAGCGCTTCCAGGGTTACTTCCTGGTTTCGTACGGTCGCGCCCTGCTGCTTGAGTCCCTCGATGATCTTGGGATCAAGTCCTTCCTTGAGATGGAAGGTGGGCGGGGCTTTGCGGATGGACCTGGTGCGTTCTGATCTGGCCAGAGAAGCTGCCGGCGCTTCTGCCGCGGCTGGGTACCCGTCGGGGAAGACCAGGTTTTCTGGTACTTTGTACGAGCGAAGCCCGAGCAGAAAGGAGAAATCGCTTCCTCCTTCGCGTGCCGCTCCAATAATGTCGTACAGCAAAGGGACGATGCCGCCTGACCGTTCGTACTTGGGTACCAGAATCGTACCTGCCGGCTTGGTGAATTTTGCCAGATAGGCGTTGATGGCTTTATCATCGCCGTCGCCGACCGGGTCTTCCGCGTCATCGAGTGGGAGCAGAAATCGTGCTTGGACGAGGCCGGAAAGCAGTGGCTCTGGGCTTACGCCGGGCTGTTGCACCAGGGTGAGCTCCAGTGAGCCGGAGTTCCAGCCGTTCTGGCTGACCAGCACGTTCGCCGCAAACATCCAGCCGTCAGGAACGGACTGGGCTTGTAGAAAGTTGACTGGCGAGGGAAGTGCGAGTCCCTGGATGGTCTGGCCGGCCTGCCCTTCGGGAAAAGCGAGCCGCACGGTGCAGCTGCCATCGGCATTGCAAGCCGAAGTAATGCTCGGCATCATGTCAGCACCTCGTGAGAGCGCGCAAAGCGCAATTGTAATCAGAATGAGTCTCGGAGTTTTCATTTTTCGTCTCCTCGGTCAGAACCCCATAAATCCCAAGAACCCCATTTCGGATCCTTTACCCGCAAGGTGGAAAATGCCGTTGCCCCGCGAACTCGCGACAAAACCTTGGGCGAGCGCGAGGTAGCGGAAGAACTTATCGATCCCGGGTGGCACGGAAACATCCGCCTCCTTGCCGGTAAAGTGCTTTTCCGGTCCGGGCGGGCTTGTCCAGGCTAACGTAGTACAATACGTTCCCGCGCTGGGCAGGGCGATCCTGCCAATGATGAGCGGGCCGATATTGCCCATTTGCATGGCTTGGCCGAGATTGACGAGGCCGTAAACCGTCCCTTGTGTCCCAAAGGAATTCATTGGGTGAATGGGATCGCCCTTGGGCGTGACGTAGTCAGCTGCATTGTGGTAAGGGAGAAAGAAAAGACCTCCGTATCCGACAGCCATGTAGCTGTCCTTGATAAACACGTCCTCTGTGCTTTCGCCGTATACCCGGTAGAGGCCGGAGAACTCGGGGAGTCGCCACGTGAAATGGATTTTTCCGTCCATGTCCGAAATCAATTCCAATTGCGTAATGACTCCGTTGGGCGGTATGCCGATATGGTTCATATGTCCACCGGTGTCATCGAGGCGCTGGACATGGACTGTTGCAGGTACTCCGGCCAGTGGCCTTCGTGACGGCAGCTCGAAAATTTCCAACACGCCGGCGACGAGTGCTCCTGGTGGTTTATAGGCAACTCCGTCGGACCGCGCAGGCACTTGCGTGACAACAAAAACGAAGCAAGCCATCATGGCTTTCTTCATGTGTGGTGTCCTCCTTCTGTTGCTCGAATGAGCCTTAGAATATAGCAAATATCGGCTTAGCTGTCAACAGTTTTAGCCTGCAAAATAAAAACAAGAGCTGCGTACAGCTCTTGTCTGAGTGTGGTGCCTGAGCCTACTATCCCAAGCTTAACCAGCGGATTTGGCGGGGTACCTTCTGGGTTTTATTAAGCGCTTCTATGAGCGCTCCGGCTGTGGTGACATCTTTTGGGATGCGGAAGATTTCGTACATCGCATTCCAGCCGAGACTCACCCCGAGCTCTTCCCGCACTTTCTGGTCTGAGGGGATCGGGGTCTCGTCAGTGATCAGTGAAGGGCGAATCTTCAGTAGGCAAGAGAGTTGGTATAGCGCAGCATAGCGAATGCGTTCAGAGCGGTCGTGGGTTTCGCGGGAGTTGGTTAAGCATTCCAAAGCTTCCTCTCTGCGGAGTTCTTCCTGCTCCGCCGCCGCCCAGTCGTCCTCGGGCGAGCCGGGTGTGCCGTTCTGTTCCCGCTCAAGAGATAAAAAGTAAGCGCGCACGCTGATGCGGTGCTGTCGCTTTTGGTCTTCCTTCATGTTGCGCCAGGTTTCTTCCGGCAGCATCCATTCATCGGTCATGGTCAACCCTCCTTGGTGATAATAACGTTGTATTTAATCACATATAGGCTCCCGAGTCAACTGTAGTATTGAGGTATAGAACCTCTTGACATATTGGATAAAATTTGTCATAATGTCGAGTTGTAGTTTTCCAAAGTAAAGGAGGTATAACCGATATAAGCATGTCAGAGTACACGCTGGAAGAGCTTCAAGAGCTTGCCCTGCCGGCTCTGCGGCATGCGGAGCTGGTTACATTGGCAGGCAATCAGAGTCCCACCAGGACATACGAACTTGCAATTGCGAAATGGCCTCGCCGACAGGCGAAGGCCGCGCGGTATCTGGCGATGCTGCGTACGCGTTTTGGACAGAAGGCATATAAAGCCTTCATAGCTTCTGTAGAGCACGTTCGGCCGCAAGGCACAGAGCACGCTCAAGGAGAGGAAAAGATGAGTAAGACAGTACAGAGCCGTCCGCCGGAGTTTTTGTATCCGACAATGCGGCAGTTTCCGTTCGATGAAGTTTGCGAGCAGATCGTTCGCGAACTTGAAAAACGTAACTGGAAAGTTCCTGGTGTTGAAACCGAGTTCAGTGAATACGGTTCCGGCGACCAGAAGTACCGCCATGTTCAGCAGATTAGCGGAGACGAGTTCAAACTGCATTTTTGTCGCAAGCAGCGAACCATGCCAGGCGGGCAGTGGAACGATGTTGCCGCCGTGACGCAGGTCAACATTCCCCGAGCAGAATTGCACGTCTACGAAGACGAGTCCGGGCCGACATTGTATTTGTATGCCGGCGACGACTGGGAACGCGACCGCGAAGGATTTGTCAGCGGTTCGAAGGTCAACAGCAAGCTGAACGGCAAGCCGCGCACCTATCTGAAGTACAAAGGCGCGTGGAGCAATCCGGCCAAATATATTTATCCAGGCCAGCGCCCTCCCTTGCTGGTCTCTGACAACGACCTCGGCCGCGAATATGATCCAGTTGTTAAGATGGATGCGGTGGAATTGGCGCCGGGCTGTGTGGTCATCGATATCGAGTCCGAGCCGGTGCAGTTCAAAACGGCGGACGTCATGGACGGCTTCACCCGGTGGCTCCAAGACCACGTTCTAGCGCTCATCCTGTCCCATCCAATTGCCGAGACTGAACCGGAAACTATTCCGGCAGTTGTACCGTTTCCACAACTCACCATTCTGGGCGAGCTGTTCTGCTTCGGCGAATATCGCGATGCACAGCGGATCAAACAGGGCAAGGCCGACCCTTCCCAGCTGGAAGCGCACGAGCGCTACGGCATGCAAGGGAACGGGTACCGGCTCGTACCCTTTGACGTTTCGGACGACGGAACTCTGCCCAAGATAGCCTACGAAGGCTTCTTGTGGTGCGGGATCGCCCCGGCGCACATTGTGGTTAGCCTGTCGGAACTGGAAGTGCCGGGTCACATGCGCTGGTCAGATCGTGACGGCTGCGTCATCCGTGTTCGGCCCAGGAGCGGCGATGGCATTTACATTGCCGACCATGGCGAGTACGAGCAGCGCCGCGCGGAGATCGAGGCATTTGCCTTTCAAACTGAACCGGAACGGACTCGGCTGACTGGTACCGAGGTCGCGGAATTTATCCGCGCCCGCGGCCGGACCATTGTTCCCATCACGGAGTATAAAGGCGGCTTCAGCAAGCCGGTCGTACTCATTTGCCGGGAGCTGGGGTTCGACGAAGTCGAGATTGTGGAAGGGCCATGGTTTGACGGGTTGCTAGTGAAAGGAGCGTCTTCACATGATGCTCAGGGATAAGCTTGGCCGGTTCAAGACCGCAAAACCATACCGGGTAACCCTGCGGAACCTGAGCCTTCCTGAGAGCCAATCTTGGCTGAAGGAATGGAAGTATGCGAGTTATTCGGGAGCTCGCAAGAAATTCAACAAAGTCAAACGAGAGCTTGAGTACTTGCATGCGGTCAGCATGAGCCGAAAGATCGGCGTTGGCTGCTACGAGCTCATGGCTGGAGCGAGAGGATAGGATAGGAGGAGAACATGACAAGCCCATACAAGAAATACCTGCAGGTGCTTCTGGATTCGACCGTTGAGGTCCGGATTGACCGTGATGGCGCTCCCAGCGTGGACGGCACGGTCAAGGAAGTCGAAGACGATGCCTGTGTCATCCAGAGCAGGGATGACAATCCTGAACTGGTGCGCGTGCACTACATCGCGTACGACGACATTCGCGGCGTCAGCCGGCTTGACCATAACTACGACATAATCGGTTAATGTACAAACAACAACGCACTGGGGAAACCCGGTGCGTTTTTTTATGTGGCATTGACGAGCCTGGTCAAAAAGAGTATATTGTGAAGTCGTACTATTTTGAGGCTGTCGAAAAGAAAAAGACAAGGAGGCGGGCATGAAGAGATGGGTAATCGTTGAGCTGAGTGTGTTGATCCTCGTGATCTATTCGGCAGCGATGTACCAGGTCGGCTACCGCATGGCAGGAAACAATTATCGGGCCGAATTGCAGATTGCATCTGCGGAAGTGAAAAAGTCATCGGACCAGGCCGAAGAGATCTTGAAAAGTTTGCAGAAAGCCAAGCAGGACCAGGATGCTGAAACTGCCGCTATCAACAAGCAGCTGGACCGGGCTTTCCAAGACGTGAAGGAGTTGAAAGCGGAAACAGCCAGGCTGATGAAGCAGTGCGGCGTGAAGTAACAAGGAGGAATACGATGAAGTGGTTTACATACCAGCTTCGCTGTATGTTGGGTGAGAGCTACCTTATGTGGGCGCTCAAAATGTTTCCTCCGGATTCGGAGGAACGGCAAGAGCTGGTAGAATTCGTCGCCGGCTTTATGAGGCGGCGCACGGAATTGCGGCCTCACCTCGAGCAGGATCGCGGGTAATATTGCAAAAGCCGTTCCGGTTTACGGAACGGCTTTCTTATTGGTTTAGTCTTCGTTGCTTTCTCGCTGCTTCTCTTTCCGTTTTTCGCTTTGGTTGTGTTGGTCTTCCCTGTCCTTGGAACCACGAAAACCGCCCTTGAGCGAAGGCAGTGTCGAAGTGGTGCTGGTGCCCTGGACCTGGGCAGGGGGCAAGACCGGTGTGGTGGCTGGTGCGATGGATTGATCCTGTGCGTCAGTTTTTTCCTGGTCATGCGCTGCGCGCGCCCGGTCCCCGGGACCGTCCTCGCTGTTGTTCTTGTCCTGGTGCGGGATGTTTACTTTGGCCTTTTTTGCGTGGGTCTTCAATTCTTGAATTGTGGTGTCGATGTCCTGGGCTTCATGGGATTGTCCGTGTTCTTCTTTATCCTTCTGAACATTCGAAAGGTCATCGATGGCCTGCTGGACCTGGGTCGCTGCCTCATTTTGGACCTGGGAAGGCACGGGCATATTGGCCTTTGGCGCGCTGGTCTGAATTTTCTCGATCTCCTTCAGGCGCTGCTCGGCATGCTTGGCCTGGACCACGGCTTTCTTTTCCGGCGTGGGAGCCAGTGTAAGTTCAACTTTTTCCTTGGCCAATTTAACCGGATACAGCGGGTCTCCCGGTACGGTGCCTGATGCCGCGCCTACCGTGCCTGCCGTAATAGCTATGCCGGCAATGACCGCAGTACCAAACTGGACCATGCGAATATGCGCGCGCCAAAAGGGAACTGTGCGCTGAGCCTCCGGCTGTTGCTGGGGAATGAGCGCGGCTTGCTGCAAGATGGCCGTGCGGATGCGGGCTTTGGCGTGCGGTGCTAAGGAGAGTTTGCGGCGGAGGCTTTCGAATATGGAGTTGTCAGGCGTGCGGTTCATGGTCGTGGTTAATGAGTGCTTGTAATTTTTTTACGGCGCGGTGTTGGATGAGGCGAACTGCCAGGCTGCTCTTGCCGGTGATCTTGGCAGTTTCCTGGATTGAGTACTCGGAGAGATATCTCAGTTCCAAAATTGTGCGGTAGTGGGCGGGCAGTTTGGCAAGCAGTGCGGCTAATGCCCGGGCATCAATCTGCGCATCAATCGCAGCGCTATCGCGGGATTCGACGGGAGTATCGAGATCGTCCAAAAGTTCCACTTCCTGCGGCTGGCGGACATTGCGGCGGTAATGATCGTGGCAGGTGTTGGAGGCAATGCGGTACATCCAGGCTGAAAAATTACCTCCCTGTTCCAGGCGGAACGTAGGCAGACCGCGCCAGGCTTTGAGGAACGTTTCCTGCAGCAGATCTTCGGCCGCTTGCCGTCCATTGACTTTAAGCCGAATGTAGCGGAATAGGGAATCAGCGAGCAGGTCGTAAATCTTTCCAAAAGCCTCGGTGTCGCCGTGCTGTGCCTTTTCTATAAATGGGGTAAGTTCGTTTGTGTTCACTCAGTATAACGAAAAATTTTCAGGACTGTTTCCCTGGTATTATAGGTCAGAAAGCCGCAAATTGCCACGTTGGCTATTCTTCTTCCAGGTCCCGGAGTTCCCGGGAATCGGGAGTTGCCCTATCATCATCGTCATCTGTGTCGCGTATTCGGACAGTATTAATGGCCGGCGCAATTGCGGTGCTGCTTGATACTGTCTGGGCGGTTATCGGCTGAACAGCCCGCGCAGCTGCATTCAGGCGGGCTGGCTGCTCGGGCGCGGGTTTGGCGGATCGATCCGACTGCTGGGCTGTGGGCTGGGTTTTAGCCGCTGAATCAAAACTTCCCGCGCGTTTAATATTCCCGTGGGCTGCCGAAGCAATAATGACAGCACAGCCGCTCACCACGGCAGCTGTGGCTATGATCGAAAACAGATCATTTTTCATAGGGGCTTATTATATGCTTATGCAAAGTATAACGGCAATTTTTCCGCTTTGTTTCGGATACTAAAACCCCCGGGCCAGCCCGGGGGTAAGGAAGTGATGCTATTTGAGCAATGATTTTAAATTGGCGATCTTGCCGTCCGTAACCACCCATTCGTAAATGTCAGTATTGGCAATGTCCTTGCCTGTTTCGCCGGGATGGAAGATGCGGGAAATTTCCGGGAAGTGGAATAAAATGAGCCGAATGATGCCGCCGTGGGTAATAATACCAATGCTGTTATTGGAATAGTTTTGGACCATATCGAGCAGGGAACTGACCATGCGCTGACGCACGTCTTCGACTGACTCTCCGCCGAACGGATGGTAATCGTACATTTGCATCTGTTCGGAACGCTTCCAGTCCGGCACTAGGTGCTGGATCTCTTCCTCGGGTTTGCCGGAGAGTGAACCGAAGTCACGCTCGCGCAGCCGGTAATCGTGCAGAATGGGTACCGGCTCTTTCATGTGCTTATTCAGAATGGCGGCGCTTTCCTCGGCGCGGTAAAGGTAGGAGGTGAACAGGATGTCGAGGTCCAAAAAACTGACGAGCTTGGCCAGGTGTTCCATCTGCAGAATGCCGGTTGTATCCAGGTACTCATTAATATGGACCCCTTGCTTGATGTGGTCGGCATTACTGGCGGTCTGTCCGTGCCGGATAAAATAGAGGGTCGTTTGCGGTTTCAAATTCATGATACAATAACAAAATTATCTAAAATAAGCCCTTCAGTAGTATATCAGACAATAGTAGAAAGTGAATAGTGACGAGTGGATAGCGCTTGCGTACCTTGACTGCCGGAGTAATTCGCCGGTCGATATATGCAAAAAGGACAGCCATTGAGGTATTCCAACAATGACTGCCCTATAAGCTATAACCTAAAAGCTATCAGCTAACGTTTCCGCTCGCCTTATTTTGCCGCAGGCTTGGCTGCTTTCTTGGCAGCCGGCTTGCGCTTGGGCGCGGTCTGGGCTTTTAAGTGCCCGGAAATGTTCTTCCAGTGCTTGCGCATATCCGCAGCCAGCTCGGTAATTTCCTGGGGATCGATGTTCTTGATCTTCTTGTACTTGTCCATGACCTGGTCAACCACCATATTGTAGTTGCCTTCGGACATATCCTTCATTTTTTCCAGACGCTCGACAACCTCGCCGCGGGCCTTGATCATCCAGCCGCGCATTTTTTTGCGGTTCTTGGCTGCGTCTTTTGAGCCGTAAAAATAGAAGGCGCCAGCTGCGGCTGCGGCTAGGGCGGCCAGGGAAGCGGCACCAATGCCGACCTTGGCTCCGGTGGACATTTTTCCGTTATTGGATTCTTGCTTACTTGGCATGATATTCCTTTCGTAAAGGACTTATGCGCTTGCCCGAGTACGACACCTTTTGGCCGGGCAAAGCCCGAGCCAAAGGCGTTTAGGTATTTTGTGAGGATTGACCGAGCCGTACTTGGAGGTACGGTGAGACCAACCGGAGCAAAATAACGAAGTAATCGGGCTAGCCCTCGTGGTTTCGCCCTGTGTTTAATGTTGGGCGAAACGCATAAGTCCGTTGTTATTTTTTGTGACGTTTATATATACTCGCAATGAACTTGCCGAGGTGCTTGAACTTCAAGCCTTCCTGGCGGGCGTTGGCTCGTAGGTCTTCCAAATCCTGGGCCAGGTTTTCTGTTTCGGTCTTGGCGGTTTGGGATATTTTTTTGACATCCCTCAGGATCTTGATAATGTAGTAACCTACCACCGCGATTACAATGATGAACATTATGACCGCGATCGTGGTTATCACAAAAAATACATCCATTTTTATAAAGTCATTCATATGGGTATTATACCATACTAGACGTGCCGTCCTCTCATTTTTTACCGACAGTCATGCCAATAAACTAATAGAAAGATTAAAGATAGAAAAATAGAAAGATTTGAACTGGCAACTAACATATCCTCAAATGCAGGAGCGGGTTGAGACCCTGCCCCAATGTAGTGCAAGCCCATGGCCTGCCTGTTGAAAGAAAGTTTAGAAAATAGAAAAATAGCAAGATGCGTGACCTGTAGGGGCGGGTCGAGACCCGCCCGTCAAGAGATCATTTCCGTGCTTCAAACAATCCTTCCTGGCCAGCCTTGACTTACTCGGTCATTTTTGATATGATGCCGAGTTACTGTTTTTGATGTCATTTCCAACTTGCAGGAGGATAAGTCGTGGGTAAAATCGCAACGTTGTTACTCATCTCAATTGCCGCGCTGGCTCAACCGCCGCAGCAGACGAAGTTCAAACCCGAAACAGCTAAAGTGTTGGCCCCGTACAAGGTCCGCGTCGAGGGATTCTCCCAAGCGGCGCAGCAGGGGACTATCACGAAGGGTCAAGCCGATCAGCTGGTCGCTGTTGAATTACAGGCAGCCACCAAAGCCGCCGGCCAAACCGTAACCGCCGCCGACCTGGCTGCGCTTCCGGTGACAGACGGTTTGTTGAACGACGGGCAGTATTCCAGTGCCCAGCGCAAAGTGGCCAAAGCCGCAGCTGCACTCACTGGCTGGCTTTCTTTGGCCAATATCGCCAAGTTCATCGGTGTAGTGCTGGTTGTTATTGCGGTGTGCATTCTGTTTTGGCGTTTTGTCGTATTACTGCTCGAGTTATTCGTGCTCATCCCTGTCGTGGTCTACGAGTTCATCGCGCATGTCGCGGCGATCACATTCATCATATTCGACAAAGGGTGGGGCGGCGACGGCGTGAATCAATATTACGGCCTCTGCGGCTGTCTGGTGGAGAGCGTGGCACTCGGTTATAGCCTCGGCACGCGCACCAAGTCAAAGAACTTGACCGGATTCTTCGCGATAATTACGCTGCTCTTCGGCGTTTCGGCTGTGTACTACATGAGCAGCATGCTCGGTTATTTCGCTGTTATCGCGCTGATGTTCACTATGGGATTTTCCGCCGGCGTCGGTCCGCTCTGCGCTTTTATCGGCTTTAAGGATCATGACGCCCTGTCTCAAGGAACATTGACCGGTTTTACGGTCCTGATCGCCTATGTAATTCTTCACGCGATGGGCATCCAGAACCAGTACCTGCAGCTTTACGAACCGGGCGCGCTCTTCATGGGCAGCTTCGTGGGCTACCTCGGGCTCATTATTTTGGGTTCGAGGTGGTATGACGAGTCGGATTGGCCATACGGGCTTCGGCAGGCACTTGTCATAGTGGCCGGATGTTTCGCCTTGTTTGGCGGCGCGTATCTCCAGATCCCGGAACTGCAGCGCATCGGCGGCACATTCTTCTGTTTTTGGCTTGCCGAAAAGATAGCTGAGATTGTCTCGATCTTGGACTTGGAAAGCGTTACGGGTTACGCGTTCGTCGCGCTGATCATCGGCGGCTCGTTGTGGCGAGCTGGTATTTTTATCACGACACATCAGGAGTTCTTCCGACAGTATACGCTACTGCCGTAAGGACTTTCGCAAACCGGGGAAGGCTTCCTTCCCCGGTCTTTTTTATGCCTTGCAAAATTCCGGTTATCCTGTATACTAAGCGGAATGCGCAGAATGCGCATTTCTCTGAAAAAACAGAAGACAGGAGGCTGTATGGACTGGTTGGTTAATTGGTCCGTGCTTTTGGTGTTCGGAACCATCGGCTTTTGGGTGGCTACTGTCGTTGTTGTCACCATCATCGCGCCGTGCGTAATCTTCGACCGGAAGAAGTATACCGGCAGGATTGCGACTATCGCACTGCTCGCGTACCTTACTGCGCTGGCTTTGATGGGCGGCCCAAACGTTTTCAAGCTCGCACTTCACTACTGGTACCTGGTGCCGGTGGTCGTCGTAGTGCACTTTTTCGCAGGGCGATATTACGCGATCTATGTCCAGTGGAAGCTGCGCCTTTCAGAGCTGAGCGGCCGCTTGGAAGAAGAGATTCGCAAGTTCCTTCGCGAACGCAAGATCGAGGGTGATGCCATTCCGGCGGATCTGGCAGAAGAATGGCAGCGGCATCTGTCCCGGGTAGACCCTCCCATCGACATTGAACCGGATCCGGATAACTACAAGTACGACATCTACTTCTGGATCGGATTTTGGCCGTTAAGCGCGGCGTGGACGCTTTTGAGGGATCCGCTGACACGCGCCGTAAAGCACCTGTACCGCATCTCGTATCAACAGATGAAGAAAATGTCTGCCGACGAGTTTGCGAAGGCGAAGCAGAATCTTCCGCCTGCGCCACCGTCTCCGCCTGCGGGCTCATCGAAAAACGGTCCTGAACCTTCGGGGGGCAGGCCGTATGATCCGGACAATTTAGTCCAGAAGAAGCCGCGCCGCCCTGCGGATACAGGGTCGGGCGAGTTCGTAATCAGCCGGTAAGTAAAAACCGCGTTCACCGTTTCGGTGGGCGCGGTTCCTTTTATTTTTAACGATAATATCACCTATACTATATTCTATAAATTCTATAATTCTACATATAATACATAACATATTTTGCACACATTCCATTTTTGTCCGGTCGGACAAAAATGGAATGTGTGGGTGATACGGGTAAAAGATTAGAATGAGGAGTTAAAGAGGAGAGGTTATTTGTATCTGAACAACAGTTCTTCCAAAACAGCCTGATACTGTTTCCTTATGGATTCATCGTGGCCCACTTCGAGTACTTCATCGTTGAGGTTGGTAGCGGACGAAGTCCAGTTAAAGGAACCGGAGGCATAAGCCTTGTCCGTGACGATAGCCTTTAAGTGCATAATAGCCGCATGATCCTGGAGAACCACGGGAATACCGGCTTTGCGCAAACTGTCGATGATGTCCTTTTGTGAATCGAGTTGTTGGTACTGGGACCGGTCGGAGACGCCGCGGACATCCAGGCCGCGGTACTTGGCTGCCAGGAGAGCGTCGCGGATATCGGTGCGGGTAAAGGTATAGATGGCAAAGTAGACATACTTGTCCGCATCCTGCGTCAGCTGAATGACCTCGCGGTTGAGCTGGTGCTGCTGGTTGTAATAAACTTTTATCTCGCGCTCATGCGCCGGCTTGTATTTGTAATCGTACAAAACCTGGCCGCATAAACCTAATAGCAGAATGATTACTACTATATAGAGTATGTCGCGCTTGAATTTCATAATAAAATCCAAATTTCAAATTCCAAATTTCAAATCAATGACAAAATGACCAATGCATCAATTACGGCTTTTTGAAATAATCGTTGAAAATATTAGTACCAACTCGTGGGATTCTTTCCACAGTTGCCTGCATTCTGTTGCTCTGTCAGGGTTTGCGGTTGCTATCATCCGTGACCAGTGCATAGTCTCTTTGGCTTCCTTTTTGCAAATTCCGAGTTTATGGACAAAATCCTTTCTAGATTCGGCACCATCTGCTTCCATGTAATTAGCGCCGATGCTTGTGCTTGCTCTAATGAGCTGGCTGATAAGTGGTTTATTAATAGTAGAATCCAAAAGAGTGCGCGCGAAAATAATACTTTGCTCGCCCAACTTGGCTGTTCTTTCCTGCAAATCAAATGTCACTGTCATATTGGGATTTTGAATTTGATTTGAAATTTGGAATTTGATATTTGAAATTAGTTTACGTAAACTTCCTAATTTCCTTCTCCGTCTCCCGTTTCTTTATATATTCCCGCTTGTCTGTCTTTTTGCGGGAGCGGCCCATGCCGATCCGCAATTTCAAAAGACCCCGTCCGGTTTGAAGGATCTCGAGCGGTACGAGGATCAGGCCTTTTTGTCTGCCGATGAGCTGGTCTATCTCTTTCTTATTGAGCAGTAAATTCCTGGTTTGGGTCGGGTTATAGCCTGGTTGGCGGGCATACGGATAGGGACCGATGTGGCAATTGATCAGTGTTGCGGAGTTGGGAGAGATGGTTACATAACTGCCGGCCAGCGAGACATTGCCACTTTTGGCAGCTTTAACCTCGGCGCCTGTCAGGACCATGCCTGCCACGAACGTCTCCTGAATGTCATAGTCATACCGCGCTCGGCTGTTGTGTGCGAGAGTTTTCATAACCGTATTGTACCATGTGTTATACTATGTGTGGAATCCAACGTTAATCATCCGCGGCCGCGGATGATTAACGTTGTAGACAATTTTATTAAGCTTTTTTATATGCCAGCTAAGAAAAGCGATTATATGTTGGAGGCTCTGGAGGTGCTATTTAACATCGGCAGCGAAATGATTCGATCCCTACCGCTACCGCTTGAAACGCCATACGAACATCTCCGTCGCGTGAGAAGTCTTCCGTATAAGACATACTATGATTCCATGCACCAGCTCCACAAACGGGGTGTGGTTCGCATTTCGAAAAAGGATGACCGGTATTTTATAGAGTTAACACAGAAAGGCGCTTTGGAGATGCTGATGGAAAAGGCGGGGATGGATCATCAGGGAGCGTGGGACGGCAAATGGCGTTTGATTATTTTTGATATTCCGGAGAAGGCTCACTTGCAGCGCGATCGGCTGCGCTGGCTACTTAAAAAGAACGGCTTTATTAAACTACAAGCCAGCGTATTTATAAACCCATACCCGTTCAACCGTCAGGCGATAGCGTATTTGGAGGAAACCGGGCTGAATAAATATATTCGCATCCTTCGTGTGGACGATATGGGCGATGATAAAATCCTAAAAAAGAAGTTTAACCTGTAAACGTTGATCGTTCGCGGCCGCGAACGATTAACGTTGTGGCATTTTGGATGGTTATTGTGTGTTCTGTCCGGGTTAATTTTTGCTGAGTTCTTGGTTTTAGGTTCACTGGTGAAACAGGAAGATATTATGCTATAATAACAGGGCATTTATGAAAAGTGAAACACCCAAAAATCTCATCAGCCACTTGCTTTCGAGCGCGCTGGCTAATCTTGAATTGACTCCGCACGCAGAGCGGGTCGAACTTACCGTACCCGATCCCAGATTCGGGGATTATTCAACGAACGTAGCCATGCTCCTGGCTAAGCATTTGAAGATATCACCGCCGCAGGTCGCGAGTCAGATCATCGAAGAAATTATAAAGATCGACCAGGGCAAGATATTGTCTTCCTGCGAAGCGGCTGGAGGGTTTATTAATTTCCGATTGTCGACTTCGCTTTTACTCCAACAACTTTCTGCTATTTTGGAGCAGGGTGATCTGTATGGCTGCAGTATGACGGGCGAAGGTAAAACAGTTCTTGTTGAATATTTTGCGAACAATGTGGCCAAGCCGCCGCATGTCGGACATTTGCGGAGTGCTGTCATTGGCGATTGCCTATACCGTATTTTAAAGAGCCAGGGCTATAAAACCATTTCCGATACGCATATCGGCGATTGGGGCGTACAGTTCGGTATACTTTTGTTTGCATATAAGGAGTACATCAAGAACGGCGGCAGCCGGGAAGTCATTGAGGCTGATCCGATCCAGGAACTGAACAAGCTGTATGTGGCCATGTCGGCGCGCATTGACCAGAATGCATCCTTGCGCGAACTTGGGAAGGAAGAATTCGTCAGACTGGAAAAAGGCGATGAGGAGAACCGCCAGCTCTGGGAGTGGTTCGTTAAGGTCTCTCTGGAGGATTTTGAACGTTACCGCCAGCTGCTCGATGTGTTGCCATTCGATCATAATCTGGGTGAGAGTTTTTATGAAGACAAAATGCCGGGTATTATTGAGGATCTGAAAGCCAAAGGTTTGCTGGTAGAATCCCAGGGTGCCCAGATCGTGAATTTGGAAGACAAAGGTCTCGGTGTGGCTATCGTCATCAAGTCCGACGGTGGTACTACGTATTTGCTGCGGGACCTTGCTACTGTTAAACACCGCTTGAATGAATTTAAGATCGCGAAGGCGCTCTATGTAGTAGACAACCGGCAGAGCCACCATTTTGACCAGGTGTTCGAGATCGCTCGCAGGGCCGGGTATTTAACTGAAGGGAATGATATTTGCACCCACGTGGACTTTGGCTTTATGAGCCTGCCGGAAGGCGCGATCTCGACCCGCAAGGGCACAACGGTGAGCCTGCAGAATTTGGTAGATGAAGCTCAAAAGCGGGCGCTGGAAATTATCCAACAAAAGAATCCGGAACTGGAAAATAAGGAAGCTGTGGCAAAACTGGTTGCACTTTCGGCCATCAAATACTTTGATTTGTCGCATAACCGCAAGACCGAGATCGTCTTCACCTGGGATAAGGCACTGTCATTTGAAGGCAATACCGGGCCGTACTTGCAGTACACGCATGCAAGGATACATGGGATATTGAGGAAATCATATATTATTGGGCGTCATCTTGAGGGAGTGCATCCGACCGAAGGATCTCAGGCAGAGATTCTTCATTCCTCGGTTGCACTCGGAATTCAGAATGACGCCGGGTTGAACGAACAGGAGCTTGCCGTTCTTCGCAAACTCGTCAAATTCCCCGAAACAGTCAAACAGGTCAGCGATGATTATTTGCCGAACCAACTTTGCAACTATCTGTTCGAACTTTCGCAGGTATTCAATCATTTCTATGAAGAGTGTCCCGTACTTCAGGAACCGGATGCGACGAAAAAGCATTTCCGGCTGCAGCTTATCCAAGCTACGGCGCAGGTGATTGCGAACGGGCTGTATTTGCTCGGGATCGAGGCGCCGGAAGAAATGTAGGACGCGGATTAGACGCGGATCCGCCAGCTGGCGGAGACTGCGGACGCTGAAATATCGCTGATGAAGACTGCAACCGCTGATTTGGCGCTGATCATGCATCAATGTTATCTATCTAAGTTAGAGCGTATGACCGATGATTTTTATTGCGAATTTGTTTTGTCGAACAAAATCGCGGTGCAGAAACTTCACGAAACTGACGAGGTGCTGGCTTTTTACCACACCAAACCGCAGTACAAAGTACATGTTGTTGTTATTCCCAAAGATCATATTCGGCAGCTCATTGACGTAGAGAATTATTCGGTCATCAGCAAAATCTTTGAAGTGATCGCAGAAACGGTGAGAAAGCTGGGTTTGCAATCATTCAGAATTATCACTAATTCCGGCAGTTATCAAGATAGCAAGCATTTACATTTCCATTTAATTTCAGATCAATAAACATATGTCCGAAGAGAAGCCACAATCTACCGCACCAAATTTCGACCAGCTGGAACAAGAGGTTTTGAAGTTCTGGGACGAGAATCATATTTTCGAGAAGTCGCTGGAACAAACCAAGCACGGAACACCGTACATTTTTTACGATGGCCCGCCGTTCGCTACGGGGTTGCCGCACTACGGCCATATTTTAGGCAGCGCGGTGAAAGATGCTTTCGGCCGCTACCAGACCATGAAGGGGCATTTTGTCCGGCGCCGCTGGGGCTGGGATTGCCATGGCTTGCCTATCGAGAACATCGTCGAACAGAATCTGAAAATCTCGGGCAAGAAGCAGATTGAAGAAGTCGGGGTGGAGCGTTTTAACCGCATCTGCCGCGAGAATGTGTTGCGATTTGCCGAAGAGTGGGGGAAGATGGTCAGGAGAATGGGCCGCTGGGTGGATTTTCAGAATTCCTATAAGACCATGGATACCACCTACATGGAAAGCGTGTGGTGGGGCCTCAAGCAGATTTGGGACAAGGGGCTCATATACGAAGACCGCAAAGTGCTGCTGTACTGTTCGCGCTGCGAAACGCCGATCAGTAATTTTGAAGTGGCCATGGACAACAGCTATCGCGATGTGACCGAAGAGTCCGTGTTCGCCAAATTCAAAATGCTGCCGCGCCAGCGCATCGTGAATGACCTGACCAATGACAAGACCTATGCCCTGGCCTGGACCACTACGCCGTGGACCCTGCCCGGCAACACCTCGCTTAACATCGGCCCGGACATAACGTATGTCATGGTAGAAATGGACAGTGGCGAGCGCTACATTCTCGCCAAGGACCGGCTGTCGGTCTTGTCCGAACCATATGAACTAGTGTCGGAATATCCGGCTCGCTCGCTGGAAGGATTGATGTACGAGCCGCTCTATCCTGGTGTAATCCGCGATCCGAACAACCGCGCCCACAAAATTTACCAAGCTAGCTTCGTGACCACCACTGACGGCACTGGCATCGTCCATAATGCGGCCATGTACGGTGAGGAGGACTACCAACTGGCCAAGGAAAAGGGTTTGCCACGCGTGGATATGCTCGATCACAAAGGACAGTACTTGGAAATGGCACCGGAACATTTGCGCGGAGTCTTCTTTAAGGACGCGGACAAGATCATCCTGAAGGAGTTGAAAGAAAAAGGTTTGGTTTATAAGACCATGGCTTACCGCCACAGCTACCCGCACTGCTACCGCTGTGGCACGCCGCTGTTTTACAATGCCCTGCCTGCCTGGTTCATCAACATCCAACAGGTTAAGCCGCGATTGCGCCAGCTGAATAACCAGGAGATTAACTGGTATCCGGCGCATTTGAAGGAAGGCCGGTTCGACAAGAGCATGGAAAGCGCGCCGGACTGGAATATTTCCCGCAACCGCTATTGGGCTACGGCTTTGCCGTTTTGGAAATGCGATACTAAGGAATGTGGAAACGTCACATGTGTCGGGTCGGTTGCAGAGTTGAAAGAAAAAGCCACGAATTTTTCTCAAATTTATCCCAATTACGGATTACGGATTACGGATTCGGGGGCAACTGGCAGTGTTGCCGAACTGGATTTGCACAGGCCGTATATCGACCAGGTGGTGCTTAAGTGCGGGAAGTGCGGGGGAGAAATGCACCGCATTCCCGAAGTCGTGGACTGCTGGGTGGAAAGCGCGAGCATGCCGTTTGCGGAACTCCACTTTCCGTTTGAGAACAACGCGGATCGAAACGCTGAACAATCGTTGATGTCGACTGCAGCCGCTGATGGCTCGCTGAATGACATGAATTTGTCAGGGATTATGGGTGGGTCTGATGTTGCCCCGACGACGCCTGCCGATGTTCAGCATCATTCCGCGTCAGATTCCGCGCCCTTCCGCGGTGTTGAAGACTTCCAGCATCGTTTCCCGGCGGATTTCGTGGCAGAGTATATCGCCCAAACACGTGCCTGGTTTTATGTCATGCACGTGGTCTCGACTGTCATCTTCGACCATGCCCCGTTCAGAAATGTGGTGACTACGGGAACCGTACTGGCCGAAGACGGAAGCAAGATGAGCAAATCGAAGAATAATTTCCCGGATCCCTGGCTGCTTATAGAAAAATTCGGTATTGATGCCGTGCGGTTTTACCTGTTGTCCAGCCCGGTCATGAACGCCGATGATTTGAACTTCGCGGAAAAGAGCGTACAGGAAGTCAATCGCAAAGTGAGCCTGCTCCTCTATAATTCCCTGACCTTCCTGCGCCTGTATACCTCGGGCAAGTTCGAAGACGTAAAACCTGAGTCATCAAATGTGCTTGACCGCTGGGTGCTGGCGCGCCTGGGTCAAACCAAGCGCGAAGTGACGCAGCAGATGGATGGCTACAATACGGTCAAAGCTTGCCGTGCCGTGGTTGATTTCGTAAACGACCTTTCCACCTGGTATTTGCGTCGCAGCCGCGACCGCATGAAGGCTGAGACCGAAGAAGGGAAAGTGGCTCTGTCTACGCTGGCATATGCCCTGGCTGAGACTGCCAAGCTGCTCGCTCCGGTTATGCCGTTCTTGGCGGATTACATCTATCGTGATGTGACCGGCAAGGAATCCGTGCACCTGGCTCAGTGGCCAGCCCAGACCGAGCATGTTGATGAGACTTTACTTAAGGCCATGGAAGCCGTGCGGGAAATTGTCTCGGTGGGTTTGAATGCCCGCAAGGAATTGAAGCTGCCGGTCCGCCAGCCATTGCAATCTTTGGCATACTCCGTCAAGGATGGTGCCGTTGAGGTTGCCGACAGTATGTATGTCCAGCTCATTCTCGATGAGCTCAACGTCAAGCAGTTGAATCCGCAGCTTCTGGACCAGCATACCCGTCCGGCGACAGCCAAGATCTTCACGGGTACCAACCTGGTCTCCCAGTTCTATTTGGACACAGCTTTAACGCCCGAACTGAAAGCGGAAGGGTATGCCCGCGAACTGGAGCGGAGCGTTCAGGACCTGCGCAAGCGCAGCGGGCTGAAAGTGGGTGAATTAGTCGACGTCTATTACAACACTCAGGAAGAATCTCTGGAGGAGCCACTGCTTAACCTGTTCGACCGCAAGAAGACTTACGTGAGCCAGATCTCCAAGAGTCTGGAAGTAGAAGCCGACTTTGAAACTCAGGCCGACATTGACGGCAAGGGGATATGGCTGGGAATCGTGAAAATATAGTAATCTCGAATATAACGAATACAGCGCAAATATACTTATGCTGCTGGCCGTTCTTATCAACAAAGGATGGTGTGCGGTATTCGTATATTTGTGCTTGATTTGTATATTAGAGAATACTACTTATGTCCAGAGAGAATGCCTATAATGCCTTCATCCTCAAAAAGCAGCCCTACGGCGAAGGTGATGAACTGATTACGGTGTATACGGAGGAAGCGGGGAAGCTGCGGGTGCTAGCCAAGTCGGTTAAGTTCAGCAAAAGCAAGCTGCAGTACAATTTGCAGTCCTTGTTTTTGGTGCGTCTTTCCGTGGCAGGTACACATTTGCCGCGCATTATCGGTTCCGAAGCACAGCAAATGTATCCGCTCTTGCGGGAACGGATGGAAGCAGTCCAGGCAGCTCTCTACGGTACGGAACTGCTCCTGAAGTTCACCCCGGACGAACAAAAGAATGAGCACCTATTCCTCCTGTTTGGAAAATTTTTGTCGTTTTTGGACCGGCTTGGGGAGAATCCGGCCGCGCTGCCGTGGGGTCTCATTAAATATAAGATAGAATTTATGGAAGCCATTGGACTTGGCGTCCAGCATAATGATACGCCCGCAGGTGTTCCGCTTGGATTCTCGATGTCGCGCGGCGGGTTCACTGCCGATGATGACTCCTTGGACTTCCAGCCAGTTAGCCCGCTCGTGCTGGCCCAGTATAAAGCCATGCTTGCAGCCTCCTTTGACGATTTGCTGAAACCGGCTGCCAATACCCACTTGCCGCAAGGTGAGCCGGCCGAGCTGCAGCAGCTGTTATCCGGCTTCGTTACCAGCCAACTGGAGCGGGACGTGAAGTCAGAGCGGTTTTTGAAATTGTGATATAATGGAATTGACAAATTAACAGATTAACAAATTAACAAATTGACTACAGAACTGCTCAATTGAGTCAATTTGTTAATTTGTGAATTATAAAATTTGTTAATTTCTTATGTCTAATCAAGAAACAAATACCGAGGAATACGATCCCCAAGAATCCGAACCGGCGGATTTTCAACCCCGCCGGGTGGAGCAACCGATCGTCGACTCTGAACTTCGTTCGCGCGTGGAAGAATCCGACCAGGAGCCCGCGGCTGAGCCGAAGAGTTTTTATCAAGCCAATAAAGTGTTCATTTGGGCCATTGCCGGCGGATTGGTCATTATCGCTGCACTCTTTTTTGTATTGCTCAGAAAGCCCAAGCAGGTAGCGCCGACCCAAGCCAAAGTTGACGTGGCTATTACCCTGAACGGAGATCCTTCAGCCACTTCCGTGGCTAATAACGGTGAGGCGATCTATTACGTCAAAGTGGCCAATAAGGACGTGCAGAAGCTGACGAACGTCCAGTTGGAACTGGATTATCCGGAAGGCTTTGCCTACATTGACAGTACTCCGGCCGCCCAACCAAGCCTGGATAAGAGCCAGTCGATGTTTAGCATACCGGATTTGCAGCCGAACGGCCCTGAGGTCACCGTTATCGTCAAGACCAGAGCGTCCGGCAATGTGAATGACACCAAGACTCTGCATGCCATTCTCCACTACCATTTCAGCAATTTCAATTCCGATTTTACGACGAAAAAGGATTTCGATATTCAGTTAGCTGCGGCACAAATTACGCTCGACCTGTCCGGTCCGCAATCGGTTACGCCGGGACAGATTGTGGTCTACACCGCTCATTATGTGAATAATTCAGACGGAGACCTAAAAAACGTCAAGATTCGCTTTACGTATCCGCCTGGATTCTCCTTTGCTGCGGGTAATCCGCAGCCAAGCATTGGCAATAATGTCTGGAATCTCGGTACCGTATTAAAGGGCGGTGAGGGCACGGTTGCGGTGCAGGGGTCGTTTACTTCGACCAATCCTGGCGAAAATAAGACCGTACAAACCGACCTCGTTACCACCGGTCCTGACGGCAGTGAACTGGTGCAAAATACTGCCCAGTTCTCTACGGGCATCGCCAGCACGCCGCTGCAGGTGACCCAGCAGCTCGATTCCAGCGAAGCGCCGATGACTGTGGATCCCGGCCAGACCATCACGTATGACATTAAATACCAGAATAATGCTTCGACCGCGGCTACCGGTGTGAACATTGTCATGACTCTGGATTCCAAGGCGCTTGATCTTTCCACGATTCGGGCTGAGGGCGCGCAGGTGACCGGCAGTACGCTGACCTGGAACGCTTCCATGGTACCGAAGCTTGAAACACTGGCGCCGAACGAATCAGGCGACGTAAAAGTGACGATACAGGTGAAAAATCCAGCCACGAAGGACTCTTCAAAGAATTTGAATGTGAATAGCTCTGTCAAAATCAAGTCCAATGAATACATGTCGTATTTCAACGGCGGTGACTTGCAACTAAAAGTTACGAGCCCGGCGATCTTAAGCAAATCGCTCCTGTATTCCGACGGCCAGCTGCCGCCGCAGGTCGGCAAGACGACGACCTATAACGTCAGCTTGCAGCTATCGAACTCCACCAATGACTTCAGTAGCACGGTCGTAACTGCCTTCATCCCGCTCGGCCCTTCGGGTTTTGTCCAGGGAAGCGTGAACGCCGACCAGGTTTCCAATGTCAACTATGATCCTGCTACCGGCAAATTGACATGGAATGTCGGCAGCCTGCCGGCTCATGCCGGACAGTTTAGTCCGGCCAAAGCGCTCCGTTTCCAGGTTAAGCTGAATCCATCATCCTCTATGGCCGGCAGCCAGCCGGTTCTGGTCAAGAATATCCAGTTTACAGCCACTGACACCTATACCGGCCAGCAAGTTACGGGCAGCGCCGAAGATGTGACCACGGATGACATACCGGGCAATAGCTATGGCAATGGTTCGGTACAGCAGTGACAGGGATAGTGCTGAGTGAATAGCGAATAGTGAATAGTCGAAAGTGAAAAGTTATCAAGTTGAAAGAAAATCCCGAAGCATGCGCTTCGGGGTTTTAATATCCTGCGGCTCCTAAAACGTTGATCGTTCGCGGCCGCGAACGATCAACGTTGGTGTATTTATGGATGTTCAGTGATTGCGAATCCTTTCGAGGTTTGATATGCTGCTGTCATGAGAAAACTCTTTTTGACATCAGCTTTTGACCGGGTAGCGGCACCGGTCATGGAATATTTGTGGGAGCATCAGAAGACCAAGGTTGCTTATATTCCGACGGCTTTTGAAATATATAAAGAAGCACCGTGGGCTGAGGTAAACAGGAAGTTGTTTTCGAGGCAGGGTTTTACTATGATTGATACACCAGTCTCGCGGATGACAAAAGATGATCTGATCAGCAAATTAGGCGAAATAAATGTTTTGTTTATCGAAGGAGGCAATACGACATACTTGCTGCAAAAGTGTTTGGAGAGCGGTCTTTGCGAGCTTATACTGAGCCTGGTTGAAACGGGGGTTGTGTATATCGGTTCCAGTGCCGGATCAATTGTGGCTGGGCCGACCATTGCGCCGTTTATTCCGGAAGACATGAAGGAGTTACCGAGAGGTTATCAAATTTTATCCGATCGCGGTTTTGGATTGGTGCCGGAAGTTGTTTTGCCGCATTATGATACCGGAGAATTTGCAGCTGAAAATGATATGATCAAGGCTGAGTATGGATCTGCTTTGAAGTTGGTGCCTTTAAATGATGACCAGTATTTGGAAGTGACAGGGGGGAAGGTGGAATTGAAAGGGTGATGGTTATATGTTGTAGGGACAGGTCGCGACCTGTCCGTACAGGGAACAGCTATGTTTCAAAGAAAAGCCAATCGTTTGCAAGAATACGATTATTCCCAGCCGGGGTATTACTTTATTACCCAGTGCGTACAAGATCGGAGATGTTGTTTGGGAGCGGTGGTCGGTGGGGAGATGGTGTTGAATGAATACGGGAAGATCGTGCAGCGACAATGGCAATGGTTGGCCGAACATTTTCCAAATGTACAATTAGATGAATTTCAGATCATGCCCAACCACGTGCATGGGATTGTGATCATAACCCCGGCGGGAAACGGCCAGGGTGGTGTGTTTGTAGGGGACGGTCGCGACCGTCCCGTACAGAAACCGCTTCCCGATTTAATCGGCGCATTTAAAACCACATCGTCAAAACTGATCCACCGTGCAGGTTTTACCGATTTCTCTTGGCACCGGTCCTTCTACGACCACGTCATCCGCAAAGACGAATCGTTAGACAAAGTAAGGGAGTACATTCGTAACAATCCCAAGCAGTGGGAATTGGATGAGGAGAACCCAATCAATATAAAGAAAAGTTAAATACCCCCTGTAGGGACAGGCATTGCCTGCCCTCCATACAGGTCGGTCATTGTTGGGGAATCACCAATAGCTGCCCTTACAAAAACCGCCATCCATTCGGATGGCGGTTTACTATTCGCTATTTACTCTCCGCACTTCGCTACTCACTAGGGGTGTATAAATCCTTTCACGCTCGAGCTGCCGATCGGAATCCAGCGGTAGTCGACTTTGCCGAATTTTTCGTAGTTCATTTCCGAAACCAGGAAGCGGTCGTCTTCTACCTGTTCAACCAGCGCAACGTGGCCGTAACGGCGGCTGTCATTGGTGACCACGATGGATCCGACTGCCGGCGTGTTGCTTACCACGGCGCCATATGCCTTGGCGTTGGCCAGCCAGGATTTGGCATTGCCGCCCCACGGCACATGAACTTTAGTCGAAACATAGTAGGTGCAATAGCCCCATGGGAACAAGTGCCCCGTGCCTTCGTCGTATACGCGCGGCGTTGCCACGCCGGAACCGCCTACCTTGCTCGGGTCGGTTTTTGGTTTGGGTTTGGCTTGCGGTTTGGGCGCTGGCGGCAGCGGCATATGGCCGCCCGGAACGATAATCAGTTGTCCCGCCGTGATATCTTCGGCATTCTCCAGGCCGTTATATGAAATGATGGTATCGAGATTACCGGAGTATTTTTTGGCGATGTCGGGCAGGGTGTCATTGCTGGTGGCTTTGACCAGGACGCCGTTAGTCGGCAGAATAATTAACTGCCAACCGGGCTTTAATACGGTCGAAGTCGAGATCTTGTTGGCATCAGCCAGTGTTTGTACGGTGATGCCGTTGGCAGTAGCGACGGAAGACAAGGTGTCCTTGTCTTTAGTCTCGTAGATTTTGATCTGTTTGGCAATGAGGCTGTCTACGCTGTCTGGGTTTGGTTTGACTATCGCGTTCTCGTTGATGACCAGTCCGAAATCGTCGGAGTTGTCAAAATATGAGTCGTTGGCATTCAGGCCTTGGAAATCATCGGCGCTGGCCTGGCTGATAAAACCGCCCGGACTGACCATGACGGTGTTAATGCTCGTTTCCTTGGCATAGAGCTTGTTGTTCAGGGACACGTGGTAGGAGAGAAGTTTGGCAGCGTGGCTGTCATCGGTATACATGCGCGTATGGAAGAATCCGAAGTAGTAAATGTTCAGCCCACCGACGACAAAAACCAAGCCCAGGACGAGCATCTCACTGGAGAATTTCAAAGATATATCCATCCAATCCATCTTTTTGACATGGACCGCTGGGAATGCGTTTATGTGAACTCGTTTGAACTGAGGCAGCCGCCGGCTCACCTGGAACAGGAATTTCTTGGTGTAATACTGGCTGATGAATGCAAGCTTGGCGTAGAATTTTTTGTACGCCTGGAGCTGGATTTTGAGACGGTGTATAGTATCTCCCTTACCTTGCCTGTCCCTTTAAACTATCGAAGCATCGTCCTGAAACAGCGGACGGACAAGGTTTGATATCCACGCGATTACGGGCAATTAAAAAAACATAGAAAAGGCCGGACTGTTCCAGTTAGGGTCTTGCTCTATGTATTGAATCTGCCATGGACATCTTTATGATATTCTGCAAATTTCTTAGTTTATGGTTATCTGTTAAAAGTCTACCAAAGCGGCACCGGCGGGGCAAGAAGATTCTCCACAGGATAGCTTAAATAAGCCTAGTATAAGCCAAAAAACATAAATTTCAGCTTAAGTAAGCAAAAATATCATGGTGCTGAAAAACCCTGCCGTACATACGCGGGGTTTGGGGTAGCTGACGGTGCAGCCTTTGTAGCTTTACATGCCGAGTTCATGAGTTCGAGAGTATGATATAATTCAGAAGAATTGAGAACGCGCATACCATATTATGGATCTCAGTAGTTTGAACGACAAACAGTATGAAGCGGTGACGGCCCCTCTCGGGCCGGTTTTGATCTTGGCCGGGGCAGGCAGCGGCAAGACCCGCGCTCTGGCCTACCGCATTGCGTTTTTGTGCCATGAGCATTTAGCCGAACCCGAGCATATTTTGGCTTTAACCTTTACCAACAAAGCGGCCAAAGAGATGGCCGACCGCGTCCAAAGGATCCTGCAGGACAATCCGTGCAGCGTGCCATATATGGGTACATTCCATTCCATCTGTGCGCGCATCCTGCGGCAGGAGATTATAAAGCTCGGCTACACTAAAGGATTCACTATTTACGATAGCGATGACCAGGCCAGGGTTGTCCGAGAGATTATCCAGGAGCTGCATATCGACAAACGGTATGGCCCCAGCTTTTTCCGGGCCATGATCTCGAGCGCAAAAAACATCCTGCAGGCACCCTCGGAACTCCAGATCGGTCTGGACCCGGATACGCACAACTTGGTCCGCGAAGTGTATGTGCGCTACCAGGATTACCTGTTCCACCAGAACGCGGTGGATTTTGACGACCTGCTCATGCTCACCGTGAAGGTCTTCCAAAATTTCCCGGAGGTTCTCGAAAAGTACCGCGACCTGTTCCGTTATATCTTGGTCGACGAATATCAGGACACCAACCATGCCCAGTATGTCTTTTTATATCTCCTTGCCGAAAAAACCCATAACCTGTTCGTAGTCGGCGATGATGCACAGAGCATTTACGGTTTCCGCGGTAGCAACATCCGAAATATTTTGAATTTCGAGCAGGATTTCCCCGAATGCAAGGTCATTAAGCTGGAACAGAACTACCGCAGTTCCAAGAATATTTTAGCCGTGGCCCAGAAGGTTATTGAGTTGAACGCCGAACAAAAACCTAAAACGCTGTGGACGCAAAATGACGAAGGTCCCAAGGTGGAACTGGTCGAATGCGAGGATGAGACAGGCGAGGCCGAGCTGATCGCAAAGAAGATCATCAAAATATCCACACTGAAAAACGCGGATGCGGAAACTGATAAACACGGATCAGGTGAACTCGAGTATGAGCCAGAGGAGAAACCTGCGGGCGGATTTTCCATTCTCGACCATTTTTTGAAGAAAGCCCGTACCCAGAATAAAAAAGGCGGCCCGCAATTTCCCTCGTTTCTGCCCCAGCTGCCGCGCGATCATGAGCCGCTCAGGCAGTTTGCCGTGCTATTTCGCACTCACGCTCAATCTCGCGTGCTGGAAGAAATTTTCATCCAGTCAGCCATTCCATACCAGATCATCGGGGGAGTGCGGTTCTATGAACGCAAAGAGATTAAAGATGTTATAGCCTACTTGCGCCTGGCCATGAACTATCGCGACTTGGTCTCGTTAAAGCGCGTACTGAACGAACCTGCCCGGGGTATTGGCGAGCGCAGCTATCTGCTCATTAAAGATGCAGTCATGGCCGAAAGCGTGGCTGCGAAGACGGGGAGCCGCGAGCCGCTGCCCCTGGACCGGTTTGCTGCAAAACTGAAAGACATCAAGTTTGGGCCGAAGATCGCCGCAGCAGTGGATAATTTTTTCCTGTTGCTGGGCCGAATAGCCAGTTTGGACGCTGCGGAAAACTTGGGCGCGCTCATGCGGCTCGTTATTAAGCGAACCGGCTATGAGGAGTGGGTGCGCGACGGGACCGAGACGGGCGAGGCGCGTTGGGAGAACGTGGAAGAATTGCTGACCGTGGCGGAAAAGTTCGGTGGCCGGCCATGGAAGGAAGGTCTTGAAGCGTTTTTGGAAGAGGTGGCGCTCATTACGGAGATCGAAGAGTCGCAGGAAGAACGTGACTGCGTGACACTTATGACTCTGCATTCTGCTAAAGGCTTGGAATTCGATACAGTCTTTTTAATAGGTCTTGAAGAGGGTGTGCTGCCGCATTCGCGCAGCTTGATGGAGCCGGCTGAGCTCTCCGAGGAGATTCGCCTCGCATACGTGGGGCTGACGCGCGCCCGGAAGAATTTGGTTTTGACGTATGCCCGCCGCAGGCGCGCGTTTGGCAGCCTGCAATACAACCAGCCGTCGCGCATACTGCGGGTCCTACCGCGCGATAGAGTGAATTTTAAAGGCTCGTCATATGGCTCTCCGTTCGAGCAGGAAGAAGGGGAGAATACGTATGAAGAACTGGAGTTTTAATAGTAATCTCGAATATAACGAATATAGCGCAAAATATGCGAATGGCTATTGGCCGTTCCAAGTAACAAAGGACGGTGTGCGGTATTCGGATATTTGTGCTTGATTCGTATATTAGAGATTACTCCTTGATACATATATGAACGCTGACGGTTTAAAAGAATATTTACGAAGGTATCAGATAGCACCCAATTTTACGTACGGCCAGAATTTTCTCATTGACGATCTGGTACTGATTGATATGGTCGAAGCTGCCGGTGTTACGAAAGGGGATGCGGTATTGGAAATCGGCCCGGGCATCGGCAATTTGACGCGCATGCTGTGCGAACATGCGGGGTTTGTGCTGAGCGTGGAGAAAGATCCGAAATTCTATCCGATTTTACGATCGATTAAGAAAGATTGTAAAAATTTTCGTTTTGAGGTGGCTGATGCGTTAAGGTATAATTTTCAGGATTTTTTCCGATCCGGATCTACAGATAGAAATCCGGATCAACGGATAACTACGGATTTGAGACATCAGCAGTTATCAGTAGATCAGGATGATATCAGTATATCCGGATCGGGTTATAAAGTAGTGGCAAATATCCCATACTACATCACCGGGAAGATCCTCCAGATGCTCTTGAATGCCAAGGATAAGCCCACGAGCATCACGGTGCTCACGCAAAAGGAAGTGGCTCAGAACGTGACCGCTAAAACAGGCGACCTGTCTGTGCTGGCCATTTCCGTCCAGCTGTATGGAGACCCGAAAATAGTCAAGATTGTCCCGGCAAGAAGCTTTTATCCGGCGCCGAAGGTAGACAGCGCGATTCTGCACATAGACCTGCACAGCAAACCGAAATATGAGATTGGGGATGAAAAGAAATTCTTTTCCCTGCTGAAAGCTTGTTTTGCAGGCAAGCGAAAGCAAATTCACAACACGCTGAAGAACAATTTGCGCATGACAGAGGAAGAGGTTAAGCGAGTCCTTGGCGCTACCGGTATCCGCCCTGAAGCCAGGCCGCAAGAACTTTCCATCGATGATTGGGTCAGGCTAAGCCAGAATTTAAAGATTTAAGATTAAATGATTTAAAATTTAAACCACTCCCGCACGGGAGTGGTTTTGTATAGAGGTGGTCAAATGTCACCCTTCAACAGGTTCAGGATAACCCTGAGCGAAGCCCTGCTCAGCGGGGCGGAGTCAAATGGGCCAAAGGTCAATGGTTGCCCGCTGCCTGTTCGCCAATTGTCGTTCCAGCCTGGACCTCGTGCCGGTCGGACCAACCAGCATTGACTTCGAGCACTGCATCCACCGGCGCAGGCGGCGAGTATACCGGAAGCTGGCCGGTGCTGGTCTTGGGTGCAGGAATGTTTTTGGTGATACCAATAATGGTATTGTTTTTGATCCAGATCAGGTCCAGATCGAACAGCATGTCCTTCATCCAGAAGCTTGGCTCGGTGGAAGTGCCGGCACCGAAATCGAACAACATGCCCTGATCGTCGGTTAAAGGCGGCCTGCCGGAGAGTCCGTGTGCCATGTCCTGCGGAGTAGTGACGCGCTGCACATACAGAGGCGTTCTGCCTATCGTGACCCGTTCCGTGTACGGTTTTTCGGAGACCTGGTTAATGGGTTGCTGGGTTTGGCCGCATGCGGCTGCCAGGGTGAGCAGTCCGAGGATTGCACACGTTCGTTGGATGTATCGCATGGTTTCAGTATAGGTAAAAATTTAAAATAATGCTATAATGGGGACGATGAACGCCGGCCAGAGCCGTCGCTGATCCGATATCATGGCAACCGCGAAACATAAACACAATAAGCATTTTCATTGGGGCAACCTCGTTGTTGTTTTAGTGGTGGCAGCATTTTTAGTTGTCGCTTCGTTGCTACGAACCGGAACACTCCATTTGGTTCCAGACCCCCAAGATGGTGGTATTGATTCGTATTTTACTTCGCTGGAAACCGTGCGTTCAGAGAATTATTTTTCTGATTTGGTCATTGAACCTGCAACTGGCAGCAAGCCGCAGCCTGCGGAGCAGGAACCCGTGGTTCCTGGTGCTCAGCCGATGAACGATCTGAATGTCCCCAAACAGCCGAAGCAGCCATCGGCTGCATCGACAAAGGACTCGATGCTGGTTTCGTTCACTCGAAATTTGAACAATGCACTCCATCAGCAATTATCAGTCATGGCTCATGAGCAAGCGCAGGTTGCGGGGGCTGAGGCGAGCAAACCCATCGAACCCATCCGTGGCTGGACGCAGTATCCTATCAGGCTGGGAGAATAACACGATTTTCAAAACCGGTACTAGCCGGTTTTATTTTATACTACTGACCTAAATAAATCATGCGACATATTCCATTTTTGTCCGGTCGGACAAAAATGGAATATGTCGCATGGACATGGGGGTGGAAAAAGTTTGAAAATAATTCCCTTAAACTGAGGGTAATCATATGGCAAGGAAACACAAGCGGAACAGTAAGGAGGTCAAATTGACAGTCGCTGGGCATATACTAATATATTTGCTAGTAGGAATAGATTTGTTGCCCCGGCCGTTTGAACATAAAACCGCCTACGTCAAAAGAATTTTTAAAGGACAAGTCGCTTACTCGGCCTATTGGTCAGCCGTACAGCGCCTTGAGCGGCTTGGTTTAGTGATTGAAAAAGAAGACGATAATGGAAATATTGTATTCGCATTGACTGAGAAGGGGAGACTCGAAGCTTTATTTGAGAAAGCGAAGATTCAGAAGCAGGAACCGTGGGATGGAAAATGGAGATTGATGATCTTTGATATTCCTGAAAAGGCCCGCCATCAGCGCAGATTATTGCGCTATTTATTGAGAAAGAATCAATTTGTTAAATTGCAAGAAAGTGTCTTTATTAGCCCTTACGCTCTGAATGTTGAAGCGATTGCGTATTTAAAAGAAACTGGCTTGAATGTATATATTCGTCTGCTTCGCGTAGACCAAATGGATGATGATAAGGACCTTTGTAAGAAGTTTGGTTTATGAGTTTAAAAATCATATTTGCTGCCCGAACCAGGAACATTCCATTTTTGTCCGGTCGGACAAAAATGGAATATAACAAATAGAAGAGGATGAGTATGGTTTTGAAGGTTGGGTTTGGATTAGAAATGAATCGGAAATGAATGGAAAATGGTTCCCGGTTTGTAGGATGTGGTTATTGGGAAAAAATTTTGTGGACAAACGGGGTTTGTGGTATAATATTTGCAAGAAATGTAGAGCGAGTTTCGGAAATAAAGGTTCACTCTGTAAACAGCACGGAAGTGAACCTGTATTAGCTCCTCGGCTCGCTCGTCCGCAAGCGGCCGGCCTCTCTCTATGTCGCTAATTAAAACAGATCTGGTGAGATTTCCTCTTTCTAAAATAAAATCAGCCATTTTTATAGTTTTGGCCGTGTTTTCCGTGGCAATCGGAGTTGCTGCGGCGTATCCGCGTCCGGTTTTAGCCCAGACAACCGCTTCGTCCGGGCCGATTTCCGATTGGGAGCCTGTGAATATCCGCGGCAGCGAACCGGCTACGACGACGGCCGAATCGCTCGGACAAGTGGCTGGGACTTCAACTTCGGCGAGTAGCGAGAATGGCGCCTCAGGAGCCATTAAAGGGATGATTACACTGGTCAACTTGGTCATTCGCGCAATTTTGACTTTGATCAACAAGGTGATATTCGTTATTTTCACCACCCTGATCGCACCTTTTTTGGAGGCAATGCTGTCCATTCATACGTATAGCGACAAGTTCGTATCGATCATCTACCCCGGCTGGCAGATTGTGCGAAACCTCTCAAACATGGTTTTTATCATAGCCTTGATAGCCATTGCCATGGGTACGCTGTTCCAAATGAGCAATTACCAGTTCAGGCAGCTCTTGATCAAGCTTGTTATAGCTGCGCTTTTGGTGAACTTCAGCCTGGTCATTGGCCAAGCGGTACTTGGTCTGGCGGATACGATACAAAACCAATTTTTGCCGAATAATTCAGAAGCCATCAGGACGCTTGCGAGAGATTTAATGGAGCGCGGCACTGTTGAGATTTTTAACAACGTTCCGGTTACTACCGACCCGTTTAGCGTAGCTGCCAACTTATTGTTTATGGAAATGGTGACGCTAGGAACTTTTGCAGTGTTTGTGGCTATGGTAGCATTTTTGGCGATACGGGTTATTGCCTTATGGATATTGCTGATGGTGTCGCCGCTTGCGTATGTGGCAGGAGTGTTGCCAACGACAGCGGGATTGCGCGGCAAGTGGTGGAGCGAGTTTTTGAAATACGCTTTCTTCACTCCAATCATGGCTTTCTTTATTAACCTGGTTGCCATGATGAATAAGGCGTATGGGGGAGGCCAGCTGCTCGGGCAATTGATCAGCAACCCGGTGACCAACAGTGCGATTGCAAACTTTTTCTTGCAAATTTCCAGCAACATTTTACTCGTAGTATTTCTGTTTTATTCGCTCAAGTGGGCTGAAGGGGCTGGTGTATTCGGTTCGGCTGCCATTAGTAAAGTTGCACAAAAAGGATTCTGGGCGCCGATGAATGTATCCAGAGCCGGGTTGAATGCCGGGTATAACAAGACCAAAGAAGGTCTGAATACGGCTCGCATGAAGGCGGCAACGGCTTTGGGTAGTCCGGGTGCCGGCGGTAAAAAGCCGAACATGTTTGCCCGTGCCGCATCGTACACGCTCGGGTATCCGGAAAGCGCCAAGGCCAAGAAGGAAGCCAAGGAGAAAAAGCTGCACGATTTGCAGCATGACTTACAGGCGGTGCGTTCTGATGCTTTAGTGGCTTCCCAGGGCGGACATCCGCACGAGCGCCTTCATAACATTGACCACCGCAAGGACGACAAAGTTAAGGCATCGCCATTCTTCAATGGTGCAACTTCAGCGCATGGGTTTGATGCCGCGCAAGACGATCCGAAGCTTTCTAAGGTGGACCGCATGGCTGCCCAGGCTGCGGAATTTGAGAAGACCGTGGACGGGGACGATGTGGAAGGCTTCTTGAAGAGCAAGGGCTACGCGCCAACCCGCGAAGGGTATGTGCAGTTTGCCAATGACCTAACGACCAAATATGGCTGGGACCAGGATTATGCCAAGCATTATTTGGCTAAAATGGATTCCAAGTTCAAGAAGAATAACCAGTTGAATTACGTGGGCGTGGTGGATACGGAAAGTCATAATATGGATATGGTTAGTATGACGAACATTCCGGCTCAGATTGAGGGCACTAATATGCTGGAAGGCCAGGAAGAGTTCGAGCGCATCCAAAAATTACCATTTGACCAACGGAAGGGGGCAGCAGATGCCCTCTCCGGTGATGAGCAGCAGCGCTATGCCAAGTACAAGAACTTCTTTGATGCCCAACGCAATTATGACCGCATCGACAAAGGACAAATTCAGGAGAAAGATTTGTCAGATGCGGAGCGGGCGAATATGGCAGCGTACAAGCCATATCTCAAGATGGTCAACGGCCAGTATAAGGCCCGGGCTAAAAAAGGCACGCGTGCGCTGGTGGCCGATGTTCCGGCTAATGTGTACTATGCCAAGGATAAGTCCGGTAAGCTCATAGTGACCGATCAGGCTGCCGAGTTGTTGACGACCGGCGGCGAAGACCTCTACCGCCAGTCTGGCGCTGTCAGCGAAGCCCATAAGCTGGCGTATGACAAGATCATCCATGAAAAGGGTGGCGCTAAAAAGATGGAAGATGCCTTTACGACAGCCATCTATCGCCAGCAGCAGATGGAGGGCAAGGATGATATTAAGTTAGCCCGCACACAGGCTCGCCAGAAAGTTACCGAGGTTTCCAAGAATTTGTATAATACTGCGATCAGTTATAGCGAAGATACGGGGACTTGGTCAGAGCCGGTTAAACTGGTTTCCCAGACCAAATCTTTGCAGGATGTGGTCAAGGAAGATACCAATTTGAACCGCCATTTTTCAGGACTGGAGCAGAAGGATGCCAATCGTGTGGTCCAGTATTACTCTTCCGGCTGGAACGAACCGGAACGGTTTAAGAGCGGTTTATCTGAGAGTATGGTAAAGATGCGTGAGGGACTTAAAACCGATGAGGAGCGTGCTTCATTCGATAATTTGGTAGATGGAATAAAAGACCAGCAAGCACAGGCTTTTGCTGGCCGGTTCCAACCCCAGCAACTTTCCCAGCCTGGCCGCGAAGTGGTTATGGATGGAGGACAGCTACAGGAAACGTCCCAAGCCATCCAAACTTCATTCCGCACGGTTATGGATGCTAATCCAAATCTGGAAATGCGCGATTATCGGGATCAAGTGGCTGACCAGTTGCGATCCAATTTAACAAATGTATCATATACGGTCAAAGAGACTGGTGAGGTGAAGACTCTGGGAGAAGACCCTGCAGAAATGGAAAAAGTCGTCAACGTTGTCATGGCCGGAGTGGAACAGCGCGAGCCGGTAGCGGGTGCGACGGCCGCTGCCACAACGCGTACTCAGACCACGACGCAGACTACCGCTACTCAAACTCGGGAATCAACTATTACTACTCCGCCAGGAACATTTACGAATGCGGCCCGGGATACGGAATTGCGCCAGGAAGCTTTGCGTACTGCCAATGCATCATTTGATTCGGTTAGCCGACCCGCACCTGCCACACCTTCAACTACCACCACTACGACGACCCGTGTTGTACAAGAACCCGCAGGTGCTCCGCCTGTAACCAGGGTGGAAGTTAATACGGCCGCGACGCCTTCAGCTTCAAATCCTGTTGAGGTGAATGTTTCCGCACCTCAAACCACGACCCGGACCGCGTCCGCGCCCAGCACACCCGCAACACCTTCCCAGCCGGGCCCGTCACCCATTGTGGCACCCCCTGGTACGTTTGGCAGGCAGCGCGATGAGACGCTTCGGCAGGATGCCATGAATGCTGCGAGGCGCGGATCTGGACCGCGTTCCAACAGACCGTCTCCCGGCATGCCTGGCCAGCCTCCTGCTCCGCCAGCCGGAGGGGGAGTATCGGCTTAGTACTATAATTTTTAGGTCCATATGATCAGCATCCCCTTAGACCAACTGCAAAAGTCCATTCAAAATCCGGCTCTCGACCCCGAGGAGCAGCGGTTATTGCTCAAGGCGGCTCCCGAGCTCGGTCCGAATGTCGGACTGTACCTGTTCCGCAAGGCAACGGCGTACGATTTTGATATTTATGCCCACTCGGTCTTTCGTGCGGTGTTTGATAGTTTTATTGCCCTGCGGGCGCTGAAAGACGGGGATTTGGAATTTGTGGCCGGCTTCCTGCAGACTTCCCGAAAAAAAACCTACTATGAAAACGGCAAGCAGATCCTGCCGCTCGCACTCGACCTTTCCTACCTCATTTTTACGCGTAAGTTTTCGCCGAGCCATGAGTTTCTGGAGGTCCTCTATGATTTTGAATCCGCATTTTTCCAATTCCTCCCTTCGGAAGAAATAGAACGCATCGTACAATACAATCTTCTCGCGTATGCCAGGCGGCTGGATTTGCTTTATGAATTCAAGAAGCTGGCCCTGGTCTCGAGCGGTGATCCGGAGTGGGGAGCCGCATATAACACCCACTTGCAGAATAACAGCGAAGTCCTTGGGCAAAAAGAGATCACCGTAAGCGGCAAGCGCGTTTCTCCGACCATAAAGAATTGGCTGCTGGATTATGTAGCAGAGGTCCCAAAAGCCCTGGACCAGCGCGGGGCATATGACCAGGTTCAGTATATGCGGGTTTCCCAAAATGTCGTCCTGCTGACTATTAATGAGCGGGCGATCTTACTCGAGATTCTGAAATTGTACCAATGGTTTATGCAACCGGTTGTGACTGAGCATGAAATCGAGACGTACGAAGAGGAGCGGGCGAAGCAATTGCGGGCTGCAGCGGAGGTTGCAGCAACCGCGCCACCGCCCATCGTGCCCACGGTTAATAATCTCGAAGTTTTGGCGACCGGCAATCGGGGCCAGAATGTGGCAGCCGGGCTTGATCTTGGAGGATTGCGGAATGTAAACATTCCGCCAACCCGCCAAGTGGCCAGAGCGGAAGCGCCTCAAAGCGCTATCGATAGAAAACTTGAGGAATTAAGAAAGAAGGTGCAATAACCCATGCAACCGCAGATTGTAGATAAAATCAAAGCAATGGTCAGATCTTCCGCGCTGCTGGATGCAGCCGAGCGGACCGAGTGGCTGCAGCTTGTCGACTTAATGAACGACAAGCAGCTGCTTGAATTGCAGCGCATTCTGCAGGCGGCGGAAGACAGGCAGAAAGCCATAGATATTCGTCCGACCACAGTTCAGCCGGCTGCCGCCAAGCCGACCCCGTCTGCCCAAGCCATGCATTTGTCGCACATTTTGAATTTGCCGAAGGATGTGAGAGGAATGCAAGGAAAGCCTGCAGGGGCCGCCCCGGCTCGCCCAACAGAAACTGCATCGGCTGCCCAGCCACAGCGACCGCCGATTGCAGCCGACAAGCCTGGCAAGTCGTTGTCGCTGAAAGATTTCTTGAATGAGAAAGAACTGCCCCCCGGCCATCCGGAAAACGAGCTCGAGATTCCGGCGCATTTTGACGGGCAAAATTCTTCCGGAACAGTCAAGCCGGGTCCGGCTGCGATGCCGGTGAAACCGACGCTTCCTTCATCAGTTACGCGCCAGCCGGGTATGTCGCTTTCGGATAAGCCCGCTCCGGCTAAAACAGAGCAGACAGGCAAGCTAGCCGTTGCTCCGCTCATACCAGCTCCTCCCACACCGAAGCAGCCGGTAACCAAACCAGAGGTTGCTGATCATCCGATGGTAATAAAATCAGTGGAAGAGATTAATGCCTTAAAGAGTCCTGCGGCAAAAGCTGCGAGCCAGGAGCAGGCAGCTGTCCGGCCGGGTATTAAGGACACGAAAATTTATTTGGACGCAAAACTCAGCGCGCCCAAGCCGGTACACGTGGATCTGGCAGCCGATGTCGGGCTTCCGGCAGATCAGTCAGCAGCAGCGAGGGCTGCCCAAGCGGCCGCAACCGGCAACCAGTTAAAGACTTTGGATGACATTCAAAAGTTGACGCCGCCGGTCTGGCGCGCGTATCCTCCTGGTGAATTTTTAGACAGGATCAAGGGGCTGGTTATCCGATACGGGTACCATGACGTGATCTTCAATTTCGAAAGAAGTCCGCTCCACCAGTCTTACATTGACACCGGTTTGAAAATACTTCATGGACGCGTCAGCTTTGAAGCGCTGGGAGAAGAGGTTCCTGGTGCACAATATCTCTCCCGCCAGGAGTTCGAAAAACTGGTGGATGTGTTAAGACAGATACAGGCTGCATAACGCATGGTATAATGACTTAGTGGACGTATCATGCAAAAACTGCAAAATGTTTGTGTAAAACCTTTTTACTCGCCTGGTCAACATTTGACCGCAGACGTCCCATGTCAATTGTCAAAGGTTAATTGTCAAATGTAGCTCAACTCCTATGCAATACCCAGTCCCACAATTCACTGATGTGGAAGACAAGTTGATCGGCTCCCTGACCGTTAAGCAGTTCGGGATTATTTTCGGCGCGGGCGTGGTGGTATTTTTAGGGTACTCGGCGACCAAAAGCATTCCTGTACTAGTAGTGATGATCCTGCTTGTAGGCCTGCCGGCTATTGGGCTTGCTTTTGCCCCGTTTAATGGCCGTCCGATGTACCGAATGTTGCCGTATATTTTCAGGTTTATGACCTCTCCGAAAATGCTTATTTTTCATAAGGAAGCCAACGATTTAGGTGCAGCCACGACCGTCAGAGATGCCGAGTTAAAGAGCGGAGAAGGGCAAGCAGCTCCAAAGCTGTCGAGCAGTGAATCCAAGAACCGCCTGATGGAAATAAATCGGACGTTGGAAGAACAAGCCGCGGAGGAAGAACAACTGCTCAAGAGATTGTAGAATATATAATATTTGAACGTTATGGCATTCGACATGGAGAAAAAAGATAAGATCTCGGGCAGCACTAAGACGACGCAGAGCTTTTTGCGGCTGAGTGAGATTAAAAATGACTCGGTTGTCATGGATGACGGCACACTCAGGGCTGTGATTGCCGTTTCCAGTACGAATTTCGATCTTAAAAGCCAAGACGAACAGAATGCCATTATTTTCAACTTCCAGCGCTTTCTGAATTCTTTAGAATTCCCGGTCCAGATCCTGATGCAGAGCCGAAAGGTTGAGGTGGGGAGCTATATTGAAAAGCTTAAGCGCATTGCCGAGCGCCAGTCCAATGAACTTCTTCGCGTTCAGACTAATGAATATATAGAGTTCATCAACCGGCTTATAGAAAATGCCAGCATTATGAACAAGAATTTTTATATTATTGTCCCGCTTGGTCAAAGTATTTTTCCGCCGGCATCAGGTTTCTTTGGCAGGCTATTCGGCGGTGCACACAAAGAAGCGGCTGCCCGCATCGAAAACTTTGAGCGTGAAAAGATAGAATTGGATACGCGGATCAACCAGGTGGTTTCAAGCTTAGGAGGAATCGGCATCCGCGGCGTACGCCTGAAGACCGAAGAGATTATCCAGCTGTACTACAATTCATATAATTTTGAAGCCGGTCCGGTTATTGACCCCAGTCAATTGAAAGACGTAAAAATAGTCGAGTAACCTCACTATGTCCCTTTTTAAACCAAAATCACAAAATGACAGTGTCACCTCTTCCGACTCGTTAACAGGGTCAAATTTCACAGTGCCCCAAGAACCGCCAATGCAGGCGGCGTCTCCGCGCACCTTTACCGGAAACGGAGGAGTACCGGTCCGCAAACGCAAACTTATGGCACCTCAGGAGCCGCAGCCGGTAGAGCCGGAGTCATTCACACCCGCAGCGCGGCCTGCTGCCGTGACGCAACCAGAGCAGGCTCCGGCACAGCCGGAAGTTGCCTCAGTTCCAACACCTGTTCCTGCCACCTCGCCGTCAAAGTTTGAAGCGGCCGTTCCTGCGCCGGTTATAGAGCCGCCTGCGCCGATTATTGAGCCCGTGCCGGCAGCAAAGCCAGAGCCAGTAACCGCGTCTTTTGAACCGTCAGAAATACTCGAAGTTCCGGCGGCAATCCCCGAAAATGTTCCCGTGAATATACAAAGCGATGTGCGAGAGTCAGATGATTCACAGGCTGTCGTTCCGCAGCTTGAGCCGATTATTCCCGCCTATGCCGAATCGGTGCCTGCCCTGGAGCCCGAGGTATCAAAAGCCCAGCCTGCAGTAATACAACCCCAGCCCGCATTTGAGCGCTCGGTTTCGGCGCCTGAAGAACGTGGGGATTTCGCAGCGGCTAGTCAAGCCGTTGAGCCGCAAGACCTGCAGGAGCCAGAACCACAAGCCGATGTACAGCCGCAGACAAGAGAGGTTCGCATACAACCAGGGAAGCCGGGACTGGCCGGTTCGCTCCGCAATATATTGAAGAAAGCCAAGCCGATGCCAGCCCCCGTCATTGAGGAGCGTGTGGCTCAGCCCTCGGCTTTGAGGCCTATGAGCAAGCGAAAACCGGCTATACGGGAACCGGAACAGGTGGCAGATGCCGATATGAGCCAAGACTACCAGCCGGTTATTCAACAACCGGTGCGCAGGCAGCCTGCTCCGGCCAGAAATATGCCAATTCGTCCCCAACAGAACCGTACCATTCGCAGGCCGCAGGTTGCCGTGGAAAATTTTGATAATGGCGGGGAGCCTGCAGTTGATGCAGATGGACAGCTTTTCGAACAGCCGCAAGAGGTGCAGCCGGAATATCGGCCCGCGCGGCCAATGAAGCCCCAGCGTCCGGTTATGCGTCCGCATATTTCCATACCACAAGACATCGAAACCCAGGAGGAAGTTGCTCCTGAAGAATTCGTGCCGGCTGGAAGAACGAGAAGCAGGTACCCGGAAGCGGACATGGAAACTGACCAGGGGGACGCTGCTTCCGATGAAATGGAAACGCAGGAGACCGATTCAGGCTATGCGGAAGAGGAAGTAACCGAACGGCGCATGCCGCCGGCCCGTATGCGGCGCCCGGTGGAATCGTATCGCCAGCAGCGTCGACCTACCACCGCGGGTATGTCCCGGCGCCAGGCTGCCCCCAAGAGTTTTGGGGTCAAGGAAAAAGCCAGTGCGCCGGATGGTATTTTTGGCACGTTCTTCAAGCAAAAATCGCGGGAAGAAATTGAGGCCCAAAAACGAAAGCTGGAAAAACTTGAAGAAGAAAAGAACGCTTCCAAGCGGCTCGGCGATATTGAGAAGACATATAAGGAAGGCCTGACTACATTGAAGGATCTTCTGGCGCCGGCCTCGCTCAAATTCGAGAGTTCATATTTCGAATTGAACGGAAGGTTCGGTAGAAGCTTTTTCGTGCTGACTTATCCGCGCTTTTTATCATCCAATTGGCTGTCATTTATCATCCAGTCAGAAGGCGCTCTCGATGTTTCGATGTTCATATATCCGATCGATTCAGAAACGATCCTTAAGAAGCTTAAGTCAAAAGTCGGTGAGATCGGTTCGCAAATAGCCATTAACCAGGAAAAAGGCATGGTCCGCGATCCGATGCTCGAGACGGCGTATAATGACGTAGAGAGTCTGCGCGACGACCTCATGCAGGGAACGGAAAAATATTTCCGTTTCGCCCTCTATTTTACCCTGTACGCCAGCGACCTGCAGGAACTGGATAAGAATTCGGCTACTTTGGAAAGCGCTCTGGGAGCCAAACTGATCGTGACCAAGCGGGCGCTGATGCAGACCCAGGACGGGTTCAATTCTACGCTGCCGCTGGGACTCGATGACTTGGATGTTGCCAATAACATGAATACGAGCCCGCTCTCTACCGTTTTTCCGTTCGTGTCTTCCGACCTGACCGGCAATGACGGTATCTTGTACGGCATTAATCGTCATAACAACAGCCTTATTTTGTTCGACCGGTTCGCCATGGAAAACGCGAATTCGGTTGTGTTCGCCAAGTCCGGTGCGGGGAAATCTTACGCGGTCAAACTCGAAGTGCTGCGTAGTCTCATGGTTGGTACGGATGTCATTATTATCGACCCGGAAAATGAATACAAGCATCTGGCCGATGCGGTCGGTGGCACGTATTTGAGTGTGTCCTTAAACGCCCAATCGCGCATTAATCCGTTCGATCTGCCCATAGGCCTTGAAGGGGAAGATGGTGCCGATATTTTGCGGTCAGCCGTGGTCAACTTACTCGGTCTGTTTAACTTGATGCTCGGCAAGCTCAATCCTACGGAAGAAGCCTTGATGGATAAGGCTATTTGGCAGACATACGCTAAAAAGGATATTACCGAAAATTCGGATTTCCGCATGGTCGAGTACCCGACCATGAACGATCTGGTAGAGATTCTGGAGGGTATGGTCGGGGCAGAAAGCCTGGCTCAGCGCTTGTCCAAATATACCGAAGGCACGTTTGCCGGGTTGTTCAACCAGCCGACGAACGTGGTACTCAACAACCAATTGGTGGTATTTTCCATTCGCGATCTTGAAGACGAGCTGCGCCCCATTGCCATGTATATCGTACTCAACTATATTTGGAACGCCATCCGTTCGGAGCTGAAGAAGCGCATCTTGGCGGTGGATGAAGCCTGGATCCTTATGCAGCATGAGGACAGCGCGCGTTTTCTATTTTCCATTGCCAAGCGCGGCCGCAAATACTACATGGGTCTGACGACCATTACCCAGGACGTGGCGGACTTTATGGCAAGCCCGTATGGCAAGCCGATTGTGACCAACTCTTCCATTCAGTTGCTGTTAAAGCAGAGCCCAGCCGCCATTAATGTGATTGCGGAAACGTTCTTCTTGACTGAAGGGGAAAAGTACCTGCTGCTGGAAAGCGAAGTGGGGGAGGGGATCTTCTTTGCGGGTCTCAAACACGCGGCAATCAAGATATATGCTTCATATGTTGAGGACCAGATTATTACGACCGACCCCAAGCAGTTGCTGGAACAGGAACAACAGCAGGAACAGTGAAGCGAGAGATGTCGAAGATAACGATAACAATAACTATAAGTATACAATTGTGAAGAGTTATGGTTATACTTATCGTTATTGTTATTTTAATTGGGTAGCGCATGCCGAACGACGATCAGACTAGTACTGTAATGGATCAAGATACCGACTCTGATGCCGGCGATTTTGGCAATGGAACACCAGGTAGTCAAACGGTATTTCAGCAAGACAATATCCGCACTTCCCACGCATATGTTAGAAGCGGTGAGAACGAAGAAGAAAAACGGGACAAAGAAAAAGACGAGCGGCCGATCGATAAGGCTCTGCGCCGAGAGGATAACCTGAATAAGCTTTTTGGAAAAAATCGGAAATCCGAACCGGTAAGGGGAAACGCTTTGCCGGTTTCTAAACCTGGGCAAACAGGTGGTTTGACTCCAAGCGGGGGGAAAGTTTCCGGTCCTGTGGCTAAGGGAGGGAGTGGTCAGGGATCAGGGGCGGCAACTGCAATAGCTATGGCGCCTTATGCCGCAGGGGTGGCAAAGGAACTGGCTAAACATCCTGTAAATTCGACTAAAATTTTGTCCCCAAAGAGTCCTGGAAACCAGCCGGGTATTACTGACCCAAAGAAAGCGGATCCTCTACTTGAATTACAGGAAGGAAACCGGCAGTTGGAGGCTGAAAAGGAAAGAAGGGACCAGCAGCCGGCAGGTCTACAGCCGGATACTGGCAATGTAAATCGACAAACTCCACCCCAAGAAGGTCAAATTGGATTGCCTAAATCTTTGAGAACGGGGCAAATGGATGGCTTGAATTCCTTAAAACGGAATGACCAGGCGCTTTCGGCGCGTCTTGGCAGTTTGCAGGCCGGGCGCGAACCGAAGGCTGGACAACAAGAGCAAGACAATATGAGACAGTATGCGCCTCCTCCGATTCCAGGCGAGCCGCGTCCGGCAACCCAGGTGACCGGAAAAGACGGACAACCGGCCCAACCGATTTCTAAAACTGCTCAGAGTGGTGCTTTGGCTGACAGGCAGGTCCCGGAAGACGGGGCGGCCACGGCAGCAGAGAAAAAACAAGAGGAAGGGAAGGGTGCGAGCGGTCTTGTGGAGGACCCTGCATTTCAGGCGGCTCAGAATAAAGCACTCAGCGCAATGGGACCGGAAGGCGCCCTGGCGGCGAAAGTGCTCCAGACCAAAGCCGGGCAGGAATTGGAAGAAAAAGTAGTGGGACAAGCCGTCAAAAGAGGTTGGTGGTACGGTTTTGGCATTGCATCCGGTGTATTTTTTTCCGGGTTCGATTTCATGGTTGGTGCAATCATCATGGATGCGTACTGGTTTGCTCATCGCAAGGACAAACAACTCTTTCCGATGAAAGGCTGGCAAAAAGCTGTGACGCTGTTCGCCAATATTGCTCCGCTTTTATACGCGTTGGCGTTGCTGTTTATTATTATGTTTACGCTTTGTAATACCTGGTCAACGAAATATGCGATAAAGGGTATTTCTTATTTTAGCGGCAGTACGGACTATTGCCAGTATTTTGATATTGATACATCGGCTGTTGGTAATTCCGGCGATGCATTGACCTCATTGCCGAATAACGGCGGCACAGGCTTGTGTAAATCCCAGGCATTCGGACCGGCAAGCGAGAGTACACTGTCGACTTCTTGTTTTGGCGCGAACGCATCCGCGGCTTCTGCCATTGCTGGCGCCGAGAGCGGTGGTGATCCTACTGCCAAGAGTTCAACGGATAAGTGTGCGGACGGTAATTCAGTTTCCATCGGCTTGTTCCAGATTAATTTGACCAATCATCAGATTGGCGGTTTGAATTGCCCGGCCGCTTTTACCAGGCAGTATACGGCTGCTGATCATAGCTGCATCGTGAAAACCGATGCAGTCTCCCAAGCGTTGTATAATAACTGTGTGGCCGCGGCGCAGGATCCTGCCAATAACATCCAGGCAGCATGTACCATCTCTTCAAATGGTGCCCATTGGGGGCAGTGGGGAGCAAACAATAAATGCGGTTTTACTCCGTGAACGTACGGTATGAAGCATAAAGCGCTTAAAATTTTTGGAGGCGTGGTTGTAGCCGGTATATTCCTGTACTGCGTGTTCTTGGCAATGCAGCAGAGTCTGGACACAGTTTCGTCCCGTCTGGGGATTCCGACCGGGTCCGGTATGGTGCGCGTTAAGGATTTTACCGCGCATCCGGTGCAGCAAGTGCAGGATACCCAACTCATCGAACGTACAGACCAGTTCAGCATCATGTACTATCCGAAAGAGCAAGCATTCAATATTACCGTAACCGGAAGCCAGATTCGGCAGGCGCGTGCTGCGGCAGAGTCTGAATTTCTCCGAATGCTTGACATTGACAAAAACCAGGCCTGCCAGCTGCGCGTGTCGCTTATGGTCCCATATGCGGTAGCGCCAGACCTGGCTGGGCGCAATTATGCCTTAAGTTTCTGCAAATCAGGCGTGTTGTTCTAGACTGGCGGGCTATGCCTTGAGTATGGTATAATACAATAAAGCGAAACTACATCCCCAACATTTGATTATGTCAGAAGGCGGGGCAAACTTAAGCTAAGGATACAAAAATCATATGAATAAAAAGGCAATAGCGATTTTGGGGGCGATTTTTCTTTTGATTGTGGGAACGCTTGGTTTTTTGATTTTTTCCAAGTCATCCTCCAAAAACAATACTGGCAATAACCAGTTAGAGCCGCCCCAAACGCAGGCGAACAACCAGAACCAGAATCCGATTCCGAACCCGCCGCCCTCCCAGGTGAATACCTCAACACCTCCGGTTGCAACGAGTACACCCCCCATCACGAATCCTAATCCGCAGACTCAGCGTACTCCGGTCAAGTTGACCGAGGAAACCGTAGTCTCTCCAGCTTTGTTCTATGATGGGAGTGCCGTAGCTTATTTCGGCACGCAAGGGAGTTTGTACCAGGCCGTGTTGGACCAAACAGGAGACACTATTACGCTGAGCCGCAAACATACCATTGATATTCCGGCGAAGTCTAATATTTCGCGCATTCTATGGCCGAAGAAAGGCAGTGACCTGATTGCAGAGTTCGTCAATAGTGGCAAGAAAACTTGGAGTTATTTCAACAGCAAGACCGGGTCTTATACCGATCTGCCTTCACAGATCTTTTCTTTGGACTGGATGCCGAGCGGGGATAAAATTCTGTACACATGGCTGGAAAATGGCAAGACTACTTTGAATATATCCGATCCCGATAGTACTCATTGGCAGGGGGTCGCCGACATGTGGGAAAATGATGATGCCTTGAGCGTATCTCCCGACGGTTTGAACGTCTTATACTACCGTACGGCAAATCCGGCAGCTGACAATCCAATTTATATGGTATCCATAGACGGAAAGGTCTGGCGGACACTGGTGAAGACCGGATATAACTTTGGCGTCTCGTGGAGTCCTGATGGGCAAAAATTTATTTATTCCAAACGCGACCCATCCAACCAGAAGCCCGGGCTTTGGTACTATAATCTCGCTACGGGCGAAACCAAGAGCCTGAATGTGCCCGGCACGGCCGACAAGCTGGTTTGGGACAGCGCAAGCAAGTACGTCTATGCCGCTTCGCCAACCAGTGGGGACGTGCAAAACGGGCTCACTGTTGATACATTCAGCCGTATTGATACCGATACTTTGGAACAAAAGAATTATGACCTCGGCGGGGTGAACGTCGACTTCCGCGATATGTTCCTGAATCTTGCCGGCTCGGTCCTTTATTTCCGCAACGCACAGGATGGAGCGTTGTATTACCTCAATCTGAATTGACATCAGGGGTTCGGTATAGTAGGATTGAACAAAATTTAAAAAATTGACAAAATTGACAAAATTAAACTGCAGATGCGGTTATACAATTTTGTCAATTTTGTACAATTATGTCATTTTTGTCAATTAATTTATGGCCAAAACGCAAACAATTTTTGTCTGTTCGAGCTGCGGGTTCAGAACCCCTCGCTGGCAGGGGAAGTGCCCGAATTGCGGAGAATGGAACACATTGCAGGAACAGCGCACGACTACAGGTCCGGTTCAAGGGGCCGGAAGACTGGCGGCATCGCCGGTCAGTCTTCAAGATGTCCAAGTGGGCGAACGCCAGCGGGTCTTAAGCGGTATGGGTGAGTATGATGAAGTAGTGGGTGGTGGTATGGTACCTGGCAGCCTTATTTTGCTTGGTGGCGATCCGGGGATTGGTAAATCTACGCTGGCCTTGCAATTGTCGCTTAAACTTCAGGGACGGGTGTTGTATGTTTCGGGGGAAGAATCGGTTCACCAGGTTAAATACCGGGCGGAACGCCTCAGTCCCGGCCAGCAGCTTTCGGTATTGGCGGAGACCGACTTGGAAGCCATTTTAGCGACCATTGAAGCATCGGCTCCGGAGGTGGTAATTGTTGATTCCATCCAGACTATGTACTCCGAACAAGCGAGCGGTGTGGCAGGCGGTGTGGCCCAGGTTACGTATGGCGTTCAGCGCATTATGCGCCTAGCAAAACAGTTGCATATTACCTTCATAATTATTGGACATGTGACCAAGGAAGGATATCTGGCAGGCCCGAAGACTTTGGAGCATATGGTGGATACGGTTTTGTACCTTGAAGGGGAACGGTTCCAGAGTTTCCGCATTCTCCGCTGCGTGAAGAACCGTTTTGGGACTACGAACGAAGTGGGTGTGTTCGAAATGCAGCGGGAAGGCTTGATCGAGGTCGTCAATCCGTCCCAGCTGTTCTTGGGAGACAGTTCCATAAAGGCGAGTGGTAATGTTATTACTTCGGTTATGGAGGGGAGCCGCGCGTTGCTCCTCGAGATCCAGGCACTGACAACGGTAACTAATTTCGGATACCCTAAGCGCACGACGGCTGGATTCGATAATAACCGGCTGCAGCTGCTCGCCGCTATTCTTTCTAAGCGGGCCGGCGTCAATCTAAGTAATCAGGATATTTATATCAATGTAGTCGGAGGCATTAAAGTAGATGAGCCGAGTGCGGACCTGGCGGTAGCGATAGCCATTGTCTCGAGTATGAAGGATCTGGTACTGGATGGTACGGTGGTTATGGGTGAGCTGGGGCTTTCCGGTGAAGTTCGGTTCGTGCCGAATTTGGAGAAGCGCATCCGCGAGGCGGAAAAGCTTGGATTTACACGGATTATTTGCCCGCACGGTAAATTCTCAACTAAGGCAAAGGCGGAAATCGTGAAAGTCAGGACGTTGGCGGAAGCAGTCAGTCAATTATAACTTTCGAATAAATGAAAACGGGACACCGATCGGTGTCCCGTTCTTTACAAGCCTGAAAGCGCCTGGTGCGCAGGCTTCGGTCAAGTGCTGAGGATGCTGTGAATGAAATGGATATCCCGCGGGGTTGGGACGTCCCATGAGCGATATATATTCCGCTATTTCATTTCGGGTATCCTCGGCAATTGCTAACTGATATGGGCGTAGCTGAGACTCTGCGGTCTGACCGGGGTGCGGTTCTTCTTTTCAGGTACAGCGACCTGAATCGTTTTTGTAAGCGCCGTTTGTCCCTTGGGAGGGGTGGGAAGGGTCTCTTCCGTCGGAAACGGCATTCCGCATCCGTGTACGCACCTGCCGGCACTGCGCGGCTGCCACATGAAACAGCAGAGTATGTACTTCACTCCTGTCTTTTCGGTTCTTGTCTGGTAGTGTTTTGCGATTTGTCGTAGTTTTTGTTGCGCCATATTCACCTGTAATAAAACTGGACACTGGAACATTCCCAGAGATTATGCATCGCCCATGCCCCCTTTGGATTTGTAAGCATTATAATATGGATTGGTAAAGCCGGCAATAGCTATTCAAAATGCACGGTTTTTCCTTTGAGCTTCTTTGCAAGTTCGGAATGTTGAGCAAGCAGGAAGTCGCTTTCAAGCAATCCTCGAGCTTCCTGACGGGCAGGTTCAATCAGGTGTACGTATGAAGGGTTAAAATATTTAAAATTCCATCCTGACTGCAGGGAACCGTACAATTCACCGAAGCCGCGCAATTTTAAATCGAGCTCTGCCAAGGCGAATCCGTCGGTGGTGTTGCTAAATTGCTGCAAGCGGCTCAGTGCTTCCGTATCCGAACTTTCAGTGAACACAAAGCAGTAACTCTGGTGCTGTCCCCGGCCGACGCGGCCGCGGAATTGGTGGAGCTGGGCCAGACCGAACCTCTCCGCACCCTCGATGATCATCACACTGGCATTGGGGACATCAACACCCACTTCCACTACCGAGGTGGACACCAGGATTTGGGTAGTATTGGCCAAAAAATCCGCCATGGACTGTTCCTTGTGCTTAGCTGTCATACGGCCATGGAGCAGGCCAACGGTAAACTGCGGAAACATTTTTTGGAGGCGTTCCTGCTCGGTGGTGGCTGCCTTCACGTCGAGCTGTTCACTTTCCTCGATGAGCGGGGTGACCACAAACACCTGGCGGCCGGCCGCGACCTGTTTGGCAATAAAATCATAGGCTTTCTGGCGGTCTTCCGCGGTTACGAGTTTGGTAATGATCGGTTTCCGGTCCTTGGGTTTGGTCTTTATCTGGGAGATTTGGAGCTCGCCATAAAATGCCAGCTGTAGTGTGCGGGGGATTGGGGTTGCGGTCAGGGAGATCAGGTGCGGGACCTTACCTTTGCCTTCCAAGAGCTCCATGCGTTGGTCAACTCCGAACCGGTGTTGTTCGTCAATCACAGCCATTGCCAAGTTCTTAAACGAAGTTTTTTTGGATATTAGTGCATGCGTGCCGATCACTAGGGCTGGCATGCCTTCCTTAAGGAGGGCCTGCAGTTTTGGTTTGGGTAATTTTTCTCCGTCCAATTCCGACTGGGTACCGGTTAAAAGACAGCAGCGGACGTGAAGCGGCGCGAGGTATCTTTTAGCGGTTTCGTAATGCTGGCGGGCCAGAATCTCCGTCGGAGCCATTAATGCTGCTTGCTGCTGCTGCAACACTGCCTCGGCAACCGCGATCAGTGCGACGAGGGTTTTACCGCTGCCAACATCTCCTTCGATCAACCGAGCCATGGGAATTGGTTTTTCCATATCCTGCAAAATCTCCCAGGCCGCTCTTTTTTGGCCCGGGGTTAACTCGAACGGCAGCTGGGCGAGTAATCCTTTGACTACCTCCTGGCGGAATGGGATTGTGACCGCTTTTCTGCGTTCGAGTTCCATTTTACGTTTTTGAGCTAGAAGCTGGTTCAAAAATATTTCCTCGAATGCCAGTCGCTTGCGGGCGGCAGCGAGTTGTTCGAACGATTCGGGAAAATGTGCGGCCTGCACGGTTTGCCCAATACTCAATAGTCCCTGCCTGAGTAAAATTTCCTGTGGGAGCGGATCATTCAAATTGGCTGCGAGTGGCAAGACCGAAGCGACGAGGTTACGGAAGGTCTTAGGGTACACCTGCTGGCTTAAATGGTAGAGCGGTACGAGTCGGGCGGTGTGTCTCGGGAAATCCGATACTTTTTCATACAACGGATTCGTCAGCTGCAAGGAATGATTATAGTAATCGGGCTTACCGGCCAGGTAAACCTCGTCTCCTTTTTGGAGAGCTTTGGCTATATACGGTTGGTTGAACCATACTACTTTCATGGAACCGGTCTCGTCTGAAACGATCGCTTCGGCCATGGACAGGTGGCTCTTGAATGAAAAGCGGATTTGGATAGTTTTGACGGTCGCATGGATGGTGGTTGGCTGGTCTGCCACAAGTTCGCGGATGCTGCTCGTTTTGCTGAAATCAAGGTACCGGTATGGGAAATATAAAAGCAGGTCGGCAACAGTTTCGATGCCGAGCTTTTTTAAAGCCGCCACCATGGGCTTGGCAATCCGCGGCAGTGTGTTGATAGGAGAATCTACATTTGCCATATTCGGCAGCATAAAAATAAAATAACCCTTCGACTCCTGTTGGTCGCTCAGGGTATTCGACTCATGTATATACTAGATGTGTTGTACGGGCATGGCAGAGGCGGTCATAGACCATGAGCGAATCCGCTTTTGCGGACAAGTCGAATGGTGACCTCGGCTGGAATCGAACCAGCGGCCTTTCCCTTCGGAGGGGAACGCTCTAATCCACTGAGCTACGAGGCCATGCAAAGAATCCGTAAAATCTATTATATCAAAACTTGAACCGGTGGGCAATGCTCTGGGTAAGCGCTTCGTGTTCTTCATCGTGCTCCTTGAGGTGGGGGAGCAGGAATTGTCTGACTTCGTCGGGGTCCTGGTCCTCAAGCTCGAAAACCAGAAAGTGGTTCAGGTAGGCAGTCGTGTGAATATTTAAAGTTTTGTGGTGAGCGTTATGCACCACCCAGAAGTGTTTGATCTGTTTATAGGGAACGAAAAGGGTCCCAAACTTAATGCCCCGGTGGTTCAGTTCGATGGTCAGCATCTGGGGTTGTTGGCGGGAAAAATAGACAATAATCGCAGCCACAACCACCATAGTTACCGCACTGAAGAATTCCCGTTGGATAATGAAGTAACCGATGACAAGGATGGCAATGGCTATAAACGTGGTGTACCAGCCCGCAGTCTTTTCGTAATGTTTGAACTCCGGCGCTTGCCAGGATAGAGTTTGGTTTTGGGATGACATAATGTCAAATAAATTTTATTGGTGGCTAAAATATTCTGTAATTGCTGCGCGTACTGCCGGGAATCGGTACTTCGTTGCAAGAAAGTCGTCCAGTGTACCGGCCTTGTACATGTGCTCCATCTCGGCAATGTCCTGGGGGAGGATCGTGTAATCAGACCTTCCGATCACATTGTTCACCGGCTTTGTCCAGGTGGGAGGAGTAAACTTTCCGATAAAATCTTGCAGTAAAATAGCCCTGTATTCTGGATTGCCCGTTTCCCTTGCGGGTGATTGTTCTAGTTTGAGCATGCTATAAAGACTCCAATTTTCTGCAACCCTTCGCTTAAGCTACGGGTTACACCTTTCGCTAAAGTTGCAAGTGTTGTGGCCGCAGGCGCACCCGTCGCTGTTAGCTATGGATGGCCGCAGGCCACCTGAAGCTTTAGCGAAAGGTGGCGGAAGGGGAGGGATTCGAACCCTCGAGGCCTTTTGGGCCTGTCGGTTTTCAAGACCGATGCACTAGACCACTATGCGACCCTTCCGTATATAATCATGAGCTGTTTTCAGTTGATGCTATCGGACCGGGTCGAATGACCCGGCAAGACCGGCACACTCGACCACTCGGCAACCTTTCCCTAAATCCTATTTATTATAGCATTTTTTGCAGAAAATCGGCAATTTTTGGCAAACTAAAACGGCCTAAACTCTAGAATATAGGCCGTTTCGTACATTGATAGGCCATGGGAATGGCCGTGGACTGCTTAAGGCAGTTTTTGCTGCCCTAATGTGTCCGCCAGATTTGAAAATCGAACGAAGGCGGACTGATCAGGGTATCAAATGTGTTAAGGAGCGTATTGCGGAGCGGGATCTTCAATAATATAACCTCCCATAGTCTGTTTGCCGTCCGCTGGTTGTATGTCCGTGTCTTGTGTATTTGTTGCGGTATTCTTTGCTGGCTGTTTTAAATTCAGGGGGATCGTGCTTGTCGAAGCTGAAGGGGAAGCGGGGTTGGCGGGGGTAGTAGTCGGCAAGTTGCTGTCCGAAGTGGAGGTTCCCTTAACCGTGCCTGCCGGTTGGTTGGCGGGGTCGAGTACGGTGATCTCCCGAGCAACGATGGTGTTATTGGTCTTCTTACCCACAATATGGATTAGGGTACCGGAAGTAAGTGAGGTTGTGGCATTCCCTTCTTCATCCTGGGTGGTGGTTTCGGCGGAAAGGTAGAAAATGGTTTTTTCGATAGTTACAGAGCCTTTATCCGCCCTGGTAACAGTACCGGACATAGTAACAATGTTCGGATCATTATTGAGTTTGGTCAGACTTTCGTCTTGGGCAACGGTTGCAATTTGGATGAGCTTGTTTACTTCCGTAACTGTCTGCGCATTCGCTTGTTGGGCTGCGGTGGCTGCATCTTGAGCTTGTACATCGGGTTTAATGGTATTCAAGAGGTTCTGTTGCTCTTTGGTAATATTCTGGAGCGAGGCAACGATCGGGTGGTCCTTAGCGGTATTCAAGTTGCTGAGCGCGGCGGTTTTAACCTCTGCGGTGGTTTGTTGGGTCTGGTTCGAGAGTTCTGCCAAGGCCGCAATCTCCAAGGCAGGGTTTTCATTGTGATTTTCAAATACCTGCCGGGCTTCGTTCATACGCCGCTGGGTAAGAGCTAATTGCAAATTTGCGCGCTCAACGGGATCATTCGTCATTTTCAATTCCAGCTGTTCAGCTGTGCGTTTGACCGCAAACAGCCGTTGTCCTGGCAGGCTGTTTATTGCGCCGTACGCAGTGGCTCCAAAAGCCGCAAGAAGCAGCAGCATACTGGTGCTAACCGCTGCAAAACGTGAGAAGTGCATCCAGGTTGTCCAGATGCTAGCTTTGGCTGGGGCGGTCAGGTATAGTCGGCGCATGGCAGGTTCGGGGGCAGGGATGGTTGGTATCCGCATAAACGGCTCCGCGGTTTGCAACAAGCCGAGTAGGAGCTCTTTATGTTCCGGGTACTTTGAAACTATCTGGTCAGCCGGCATGCCGGACTTCAGATCTTTCAAAGCCTTATCCAAAATGTAGTCAATCTCTGCCATGGTATTTGTAGTGTAGTTCCTTCAATTTGGCGATGGCACGGTGTTGGATAACCCGGATAGCGCCTTCATTCTTTTCGAGTAAGCTGGCAATTTCATCGTTTTCCAGCTCTTCGACAAATTTCATTTTAATGACCGCTTGTTGTTCGGGGGTTAGCTCGCTTACCAGTTTTAGGAAGTATTTTTGCTCTTCCTGGAGGCTGACCACGTCGATAAGATTCATCTCGTATTCTAACGTGTTCTCTAATTCGTCCAGTGACACGGTCATCTGTTTCTCCCGGTAGTAGTCTATTACCCGGTTTCGTGCGATCTGGTAGAGCCAGCCTTCAAAAGCGCCTTTCTCCTTGAGGCCTTTGATTTTACCGTACGCTTTTATGAACACGTCTTCAGCCAGGTCTTCCGCAATCTCCTTGTGGCCGACTCGGTAGAAAACAAAGCGGTATATTCGTTTGAAAAAGAGGTTGTACAGTTCGCCAAAGGCCGATTCTTCGCCGTGCTGGGCCCTGCCAATACAGTCATGCAAAGCCTCGATATTCTCCCCAATATTTGGCGGACTACCCCTAAAGACGTCAAATTGATCCATTTTGTTACAATGCGGTTAGGTATACTGAAAATTCAGGAAAAAAGCAAAATCCGGGAACCTTCCAGTATTTTACCATATTTCTAGGGACTACGGCTCTCTTTCCCTATACGAAATTGGGAGAGCAATGGTCACGTACAGTACGGGTACTCAAGCTCTTAAAGAGCACAAAAGGTGTTCCATTGCAAGTTGTTTGGATGTCAGTAGACTGATTCGCCTCATTGAGACTTTAAAAAAAATTTAATTGCTGGCAATTGAAAGCTTAAATGGCAGACTGTGTATAAAATCCTCGACTTTTCCTCTCTGCCCTTGTTACAATTATTGCTACCAGATCATTAATCTGCATGCAGATTGGAAACAAAAATAAACGTTTCCAAAATTCCTCTTAAATCCGCACCGGGAATGCCGGAACGGTTTTTACGAGGGTATGCACTGGCAAAATATTTAAATCAAGGAAGGAACAATGGGTAACCCTTTGCTTCCCAAACAAAAACACGAATCGATTCTAAAAACAATAAAAAAAATTTCCAGCCCGGAATTCTGGTCCGCGCTGGAAATAAAAACGAGCCGTTTATTTTCTAATTTGTATCATGTAGTGACGCTCCGTGCGCCATCTACTTACAAGCCATCCCAGCAAGTTCGGCGCGGTGCCCGTCTGGCAGTCAAACTTTCCGTTGTGGCTTTGGTTGGCACGCTGGCAGCCTTTTTGCCGCCAACGCTTGCCGGCAGACAGGCTGGACATGGTCCGGTCTCCCAGTCCATCGCTATTGCCAGTACCTGGGGGGACTCTAATATCGACATTTGGTGGCCGACTGATAGCGCCAAGGTCACCGGAGTCCAGCCCTTTAAAGCGGTGGTTAATAACCGGGCTATCGACCAGTACCGCATGGTCTGGCAGGTGGACGGCGGACAGCAAAATCAGATGGCGACCAGCATGCAGGATTGGCCGCACAAAGAAACCAATGTCGATTTGACCGGGTGGAATTGGAAAGGGAGTGGTCCGTATACGCTTTCGTTCACTGCTTTTGACAATTCCGGGTCGCAGATTGGACAGAAGTTCGAAGTTATTTATATTACGAGCGGGCAGTCCGCACCGGTAGTATCAACGCCTGCTCCCGTGAAAGCCATCGCTCCTGCACCAATCCAAGCAGCAACTCTATCGCAACAAAAGCTGGATGTGTGGTGGCCGACCAACAATGTTTCGGTTTCCGGTACGCTGCCGGTCAAGGCTATGCTCGAGAATACGGCGGTTACGGATTACACCATGACCTTCAGGGTCGGTAGCGGTCCCGAGCAGGACATGGGCACAAACTATTCCGATTATCCTCACAAAGAAACGTCTGCCAACACGAGTCAGTGGGGCTCAGGCAGCGTTACTTTGAACTTTACGGCTAAGAACGTGGCTGGACAGGTAATAGGCACCAGCTCGGTTACGGTGAATGTCCAAACACCTGCTGGACAGCCGGCGGCAACTGCCGCTACCCAACCGGCTGCGGTGCCAGTTTCTGGAAATCCATTCAGCGGGGCCAAGCTGTTCGTGGATCCCAATAGTGATGCGAAAAAACAAGCTGATGCGTGGCGCTCCAGTCAGCCGCAAAACGCTTCCTTCATGGATAAGATTGCGAACCAGCCTACGACTTTCTGGATGGGTAATTGGAATAGCGATATTACCGGTGACACGCGCCGGAATGTCCAGGCGGCCCAGTCCCAGGGTGCCATGCCCGTGTTCGTGGCTTATAATATCCCGCAGCGCGATTGTGGCGGGTATTCAGCCGGTGGCAGCGGTAGCCCGGATGCATATAAGCAGTGGATCCGCAGCATGGCCGCAGGCATCGGTTCTGCCAAATCGGCTGTGATCATCGAGCCGGATGCCATCGCTCTGATTGATTGTCTGTCTGGGAGCGACCAACAAACCCGGTACAGCCTTATTCGCGACGCAGTGTCAGTGTTTAAGTCGCTTGGCAATACCGCGGTCTACATCGACGCGGCCCATCCGGGGTGGCTCTCTGTCGGTGACATGGTTTCGCGTTTGAAGAATGCCGGTATCGACCAAGCTGACGGTTTTTCCCTGGATATCTCGAACTTCTATACGACGCAAGACAATGTGAATTACGGAACCTCCATCTCAAACCAAGTTGGCGGCAAACATTTTGTCGTCGATACGGGGCGCAACGGAAACGGTCCGACGCCGGATTATCAGTGGTGCAACCCTTCAGGTCGTGCCCTCGGCCAGCGGCCGACTACCGCCACCGGAAACGCCCTGGTTGATGCTTATTTGTGGGTCAAAGGACCGGGCGGCAGCGACGGCAACTGCAACGGCGGACCGAATGCCGGAGTCTTCTGGCCGGATTACGCATTAGGGCTTGCACAAAGAGCCTCTTGGTAGGACACAGATGAACACTGATTCAAAACAGATAAACACGGATAAAGGCCGGCGCTATTGCGCCGGCCTTTTTTGTTTACTGTATCGAAAATCGCTTGACAGAAAGGGAAAACGGTATATGATAAGGTGAAATCATAGTTAGGCGAAGGAGGGAAAGATGGAAAGGGTGCGGGTATTTTTGGTAGAAGACGACCCCTCTGTGCGGGAAGTCATAAAGGCATTTCTTTCTGAAGATGAACATGCAGTAGTATTGGAGGCGGCCACACTGGAAGATGCTTTACGGAAAATCCGTGAAGGAAATCTGGAGACCGCAAATATCACGGTGGCAATCGTCGACGGATATTTGCCGAAAAGCTCGGAAGACAGGAAAGAGGTGTGGGGTGGACCGGATGTCGCTCAGGCCATTCGAGCCAGCCATATGGGTGTGAAAATCATCTCCTTTAGCTCAAGACCCGAAGAATATTGCCGCTATGGCGATATTCACCTCAGCAAGGACTGCGGTGCGGGTAAACTGCTAGAAACGATGGCCTCGATTTGAAGATTGGCTTATATGCCTTAGCGCGGAACATTCGTGTTCCGCGTTTTCATTTGTTTGAAAGGGATTTAAAAATTTGTCACCAAAGAAAAAATGGCACCGCGAGGCGGTGCCATTTGGAGGTTACTTGAGCGATTCGGGCAGAATGCTCTTGATCCGTTCCTTCAGGAACGAACTGATAAAACTTTCAAGCTTGATGAGCGCATCGGCGAAATCATCGAATACGATCTCGGCTATCACCGCAGGATTGCCGCGGATAAGCCGACTGATGAGCCTTTGTTCCAGACGGTTCCGCTGATGAAGAAGAACAACAGGCTTGGCGGCGTGGTTCGCTATCTCGATCTCTTCACCGACACCGAACGAAGGATTATCGGTTACGGCAATGACAAGCTCCGCTGAGGTCACCGCGGTTCGGTCGATAAGATCGACCTGCGCCGGGGTGACGTGCTTATGCCGTACGGGATCAGTGTTGAGATGGGGTACGTACGCTATAAGTTCCAGGCTTTCGACCAAACGGCCGATCGCTTCGTAGAACTCAAGGTACCGAGGGCGAATATCCGCCGGGACGTCGCTGAGCGCGCCGGAAATGTAAACAAGTTTGTTCATGACGATCTCCTTTAGAGGAAAAGGAGGATTCGCCACATTAGGGAAGGCCCAAAAAGGGCCGCATTAAGGACAGCTACTCCTCGGGTTAGTGGTTTGCAAACATCGGTGAGAATGTCCGCATTATGCTGTACAAGACAAGAAAATATACTGGCCCGGCGATCCCGTGCTTTCCAGAAGGCTGATGATATGGCCTTCGTCATCCGGGTCTGGTGGTGAGCTCGTGACGCGCAGCCTCCAGCATGGAGCTGTTTGGGACTGGTCAGAGGTGCACTGTAATTTCCAATACCTCACACCTCGCTTGTCACACTCTTCACTGAGTTCCGCGGCAAATCCATCGTACGCAGTGCGCGAACTGAAACCCATGCGCACCCAGGGAATGAGTGTCCCGATTCCGTTGCCAAACAGAAGGTATTCCTTGGACCGCAAGATGCTGCCGTCTTTGGGTTGTGCTCCACAGGCTTTGAGTGCGAGCGCATTACTGTCAAGCGGCTGCATGTTGTAGGGATAGAGCTGGTCAAAAAAACTATAAGGTACAAATGCCCGAATACGTCTCATAGTCCTCCTTTGTTGCATCTTTACCCGTCCAGTAATATGGACAGTAAGGACTTCTTAGTATACCAAAAGTATAGAAAATGTCCAGAATCGAAAAACTTCGACACTATTCAGTGTCGAAGTTTTTTCTCTTTTTAGGTACGCGTCCATTTAAACCTGTAGGGGCAGATCCCGACCCGTCTCTGCAACTATTCGCTCTTCGTTCGGCTCTCTTCACTATTTACTTCGCACTCTTCGCTTGTGATTATTTATACCCGAACTTCTGCCATTCATTGTAGTAATAGAACAGTTCGCGGAAGGCACGGAAAATGACGTCCAGTTTGGCTCCGGTCGGTTTGCCGGCCGTGCGGGGGTAGTGGTTTACCCCTACTTCCGCGATCTTAAATCCGTTCTTTTGGGCTTTGACCAACAGCTCTGTGGAAATCATGGCCCCAGTGGTTTGGAGTCGGAATTTTTGAAAAACTTGCCGCCGGACAATCTTGAAGCCGCAATCGATGTCGCGCACGCCATGAAGGCGGAACAAGTTGATGACCAAGGTTTTCCAAGCCCATGAATTGAACTTGCGCAGTGTATTATCCGCGCGTTTGATGCGATACCCGATGACAAGGTCATAAGCAGGCATGAATGGCAGGAATTTTTCGATTTCCGCCACGTCAAATTGGCCGTCACTATCGGTAAAGAATATCCACTCCATTTTTGCTGCGGCAAAGCCCGAGGCGAGCGCTGCGCCATAGCCGCGATTCGTTTCGTGCCTCACGAGACGGATTTTTGGATTATATTCTGACATTCGAGCGACAATTTCGGGTGTCCGATCCGTACTGCCGTCATCAACGATGATAATCTCATAGTCCTGGGATATTTGCCAAAGTACCGCACTCGTGCGGTCGATAACCCGGGCGATATTATCCTGCTCATTATATGCCGGGAAAAAAGCTGTGATAGTGGGGCGGTTGGTCTCAATTTCCTCTGGTCTTACTGATTCGGTGGTCTGATGTGGCATACCGCTCCTTTCGTGATTAATTACTCATTGTTTTATGGGTGTTCCCGTTAGGTAGGGGCGGGTTTGAAACCCGTCCCTACGGATATGTTTATTCTGTGGTGCATGGTTATGGTTGATTGTCATTGATACCGCAATTTGTATACGTACAAGTCCATTCCGGGCGAGAAATTTTTAGCTTCCAGCCGCTGGTAGTGAGTATCAAAGTAATTTTTAACTTCTTGTTGGTATCCCTGATCGTACGACAGTAGCAGATAGATATTCTGGTGTCCGGCAGTTACTTGAGCAACTTCTGACGGGAACGTTTCCGGTACATATGGCGGTATGCCTCCGACGACAAAGCGATTCCATATGGGTAGCGTGTTCACCGCGGCCGAACCGGTGTAATAATATTCGAACGGGTAGACAGTAAATGGAGCAGAGAGCGCTACGACATCTTGCGGGGTAGCTTCCGACGCGATGTATGCCGCCGCATCACGATAATCTTCCTTGACCGGTGTGCTGGCACTGGCAATCTGGGTGGCGAGGGTTGCTCCCATAACGCTGACCAATACGATCCTCATTACATACGCCAGGGGTTTTGGGTAAATAGAAAAGAACCAAGCTATAAATATATAGAGTGCAGGGGTGGCGAGGATGAGATACCTCGAAAGGAAAATCGGCCTGAAGGAGACGCTGACTAAAAATGCTGCTGTCACGGGGAAAATGGCGGCAATGAACAGATATATCGCCGGCAGGTTCAAGGCTTTGACCTTTCTGAGGGATAGGAAACCGAACAGTACCGCGAGCGGCCAAAGCGATAGAATGATGGTATTTAAGTGGTCGTTTTGGAAGCCGAATAGGTACTCGGAATAGGCGCTGAATAAGTTGACTGTAGTAGGTTTGAACAGCAGAGGCTGTTCGGTACTGGCAAAACCCAAATGTTTAACATAGTACAGCCAGGGAGCTATGGCTGCGATGAGAATTAATCCTACGACCACGAACCGTTGCAAGGAATTGATGGGAAAGTGTTTCCTATACAGGAGGAAAAAGAGTCCCTGGCCTCCCAGGACAAACCAGAAAAAATAGTGGGAGTAAATGCCAAGGAGCGACGAGATGCAGAATCCAACCCAGTACCACGAGAGTGTTTCGGACCGAGCCGGGCCCCGAAAGTTCAGGATTTTCAAAAAGAACAGTTGACTCAATATCGTGCATAGCACCATAAGACTGTACATTCGTATCTCATTGGCATACCAATTCATGAATGGGGAAATGGTGAGCAAGAGGGTGGCAAAAATTGCGGTGCCGCGAGAAAAGGAAGTTCGCGCCAGGAGGTACATGGCTGGGATAGAAAGCAAAAAGAATATAAGGGAAAAGGCTCGGATCGTATCTACAGAATTACCGAGCCAAAGGATCCAGAAATGCAGCGCAAAACCATACAGCGGAAGATGGACATCCTGGCCGATCGTATGCAGGAACCCTCTCGGGTTATGGCTGCTCTGCCAGATACTTTGAGCTTCGTCGAGCCTGAGACTCTGTCCGAAAAGAAAGAAATGGGAAATAGCGAACGCAGCCAGCATGCACAAGACGATAAATCCGACTGTTGCGGCCGTGCGGAGTGCCTGCGACCCGTTGCGTGCCGAAAGCTCCTCTTTTTGGATAGCGGGATACCGGGGATTGATTTCTACGGTAGTGGTAGTCATGGTTCTGATCCAGTTAAGATCTTAGTTCGATAGGAGATTATTTCTTTTGCTGCGGTGCGTGCTGGTTCACTCAATTCGGCGGGTGATTGGACGGGATATGCGGAGGTTTCGGTTGTACAGTGCCGGTCGGCTTGTGGAAAAACCCGGAGCGCGGCCTATCGGGTTTCCTGCGGCGGATAGTGCGGGTTTGGACTGGTAGGTGATTTGTGCTTCGCTGAGCTCTGACTCGGAAGGGAGGGCTGCAAATATGAATGGGACAAACGCTGCCGCGTTGAACATGGCCCAGCTTAGATTTGTGATTACTGCGGCGCTCGCACCCTCGCGGACAATGGCAACGAAGACGCCGGACAGAATCAGTCCGAAATAGAGCAGGTGGGGAATGACGAGTTTGATGTAATTCCCGGACTGTCGCTTTTTAGCCGTCACGGAAAAACCGCTCTTCTGATTGGTCAAGACCGCCCAAAGTGCCTGCAGATGGATCGTAAATGATCCCATGGAGAATGCGAGCGCCCGGAAGGTGTACGCATCGTTGCTTGATAGCCGCAAAATGATCACGTTCAGAAAGATATATGGCATAAAAATCGCTGCCACCGCCATGGTCGAGTTCTGGACTGGCACCAGCCCGGTAAAAAAGAAAATGATCGGGAGCAGTGCGTTCATCAGGACGATTGCACCGGAAAAGTAGTAACTTGCCGAAGCGAGATATTGTACTTTTTGTCTGAATGACAAACCTTTCCGAAAGAGAGGGTTGAAGCGGAACATGACCTCTAGGCTGCCCCTGGCCCAGCGGAATTGCTGCTTGTAGTAAGACTGAAAATCCTCTGGTGCTAAACCCTCAGCCAGCACATCCGGCACGTAGACGGATTTCCAGCCTTGCTCATGAATGAACAAGGAGGTGAGAAAATCTTCTGCAATATTAAATTCGCACATGCCGCCGACTCCAAGCATGGCGCTGCGGCGCATGACCATGTTCGTTCCGCACATGAATGTGCTATTGAGCCGGTTTTTCCCTTTGCAGATGGGGCCAAAGAATAACTCCTGTTGTTCCCAGGCGCCCTGGGTAATCTCATTTAACTCATAATTTTTGTAGTATTGCGGAGACTGGACAAATCCGACCGCTGAGTCTGCAAAGTACCCTACCGTCTTTTCCAGAAAGTCGGGATGAGGTACCTGGTCGGCATCAAAAATCGCGACGAGCGGGCTGCTCGTCTGACGTAATCCGTTGTTGAAATTTCCAGCTTTGGCGCCTCCCGCAACCGTGCGGGTTATGCAGGTAATGCCGAGTCTTTGTGCCAGTTCCTCTATGTCTTTCCAATTTGGTTTCTTGGCGACGTAGCCGTCATTGAGCAGGTAGACATGGAAATCCGGGTATTGCATTGCAAGGGCGGCTCTGGCCGTCTGCTCAACGATCTCTACCGGTTCCCCGGCTGCAGTAATAAACACATCTACTGCGGGCCGGTGGGTCTGGTCGAAGCGGGCCGAATACTCCATATCCCAAACCGTATAGAGATAGGTGAATACAAGCCAGAGGTGAAATATCTCGCCGGCTACAAGGAGCCAGAATAGAACCGGGTTGCCCGGCGTGAATCGGAGTAGGAGCAGTCCAAAGTACAGGAACGCAAAAAGCCCGGTCAGTGCCAACAGGATGCGATTGCGTCGCGCATCTAAAAATTCGGTTGAAGGGAGGAATAATATCCTTTTGGCTTGGGTATCCATGGGAGGTGAAATAATTAACTAGTGGGGTAGGGGGTAGAGTAGCACGCACCAGGATCAATTATATATAGCATATGAGCATGGGAGGCGAGGCGGCAGGCAAAATTTTTTGTTTTCCGCCTTGCCTTCGTAAGAATATTTTTAAGCGGACTTTTTAAGTATCAATCCTAATCCTTAGTGAGCAGAATCGGCTGTAGTGGTCGTGGCAGGATAGAGGTTGGCGAGTAGGTTATTATAGAGGGCCAATCCGAACCATGACCAGTTATCGTCGTAGTAACTCATCTCGGTTCCCCATGATTGGCTGTCGGGATTGTAGAGCGTTAGGAGTTTTTGCTGGTAGATATTTTTAGCCTGCGCAGGGTTTTCCGTGACAAAATAACCGAGACTGCCTCCGTACATGGCCGGGGTTTCCAGCGTGGAGAGTTGTTGGCCGTCATGCGCATATGCGGTGTAGAGCACATGGTCATTCTGCCAACTCGAGCCCAGCGCGGAGAATTTTTCCAGTATGCTCTTGTCTCTCGGATCCTTATACCACTCATAATCCAAGGCAAGCCGCCAGGGGGTACGCAGGGCATCGTAACTGTAGTTGGTTGTCAGTGTGCTGGAAGCGGTTGGCACCGCTGTGAGTTCTCCCGTTGTTTTATTGATTGCTACCCAGTCTGGAGGCAGCCCGGCAGCTGACTGCTTGTCCAACTTTTGTACTGTCGACTGCTCAAGAACCGTATAGGAGGTATCCACTACCTTTTGCCAGTCATGTTGGGGATCTATCTGGGCAAAGATGCGGTAGGAATAGGGGGAATAGTAGGATGGATTCAAAACCGCTACCGACGAAGCCGGGCCACCTTCGACATTATCTGCAACCAAATACGGCTCGCCTTGTATCGGTATTACCTCGCGGGCCCATATATCGCCGATAATTTGTTTCGCCTGGTCCAAATATCGCGGATCTTGCCATCGCTGTGAGGCGAAGACAAGCGCCAAGGCGATATCAGTATCGGCGTCGGCTGCCGAATTTTGGCCTCCTTGCTGGCTCAAGACACCCACCGAACCGTCCGGGCGCTTACCGTACAGCCAGGAAAACAGATGGTCGTTTTGATGCTTCAAGTTGGACTGTGTCCATTCCCATGTCTTGTCAAATGTGGTTTTATCGTCTATCCAAACGGCACGGAGCATCGTATAACTTTGCCCTTCAGAAGTAGTGATGTCGTTGCGTTGCCGGTCGAGCGTGCGGCCGGTCGAGGAATCCCAATAGACTTGTTTATAGGTATTCCACAAGGCGCTGACCATGCCTTGGGGAGAATAGACCAGCGGTTGTTGCCGCCTCTGATTGTTGTGGTAAAGTACGGCGGTAAAAATTACGGCCCCAAGAAGTATGAGGAATAAACCGATTAACTTATATTTCATAAGCCCCCTCGTGAATTCTGGAATTGATTAGAATTGATACCGCGTCTATTTAAACGAAAAATGCGCGGTGCGGATTACTTGGCGCGTTCGTCTGGCTTTAGTGGCGCCCGCAAAAAGGGCGATGCCGAACAGGACGCATGCAGCTGCTGCGCCATTCAGTATGTTGGTGGCCTTAGTGCTGAGCGGGGTGAAAGTATAAGGAGAATAGGTTAAGAGAGGTTCCCAGACATTAAGCAAGGGCACGGAGAAATCGGAGATGGCAGCCAGGGTTTCTCCGGCAGATACTGAACTGGCTCTGGGCAGTTTAAAGTTAAAAGCAAGTTCACTTGCTGCCGGTGCAGTTTTCACTGCGGTCTTTGTTCCGACTTTACGCGGGGCTGGAGTGCGTGGTGCAGTTGGTGCGGACGGCTGGGTAGTGTTGTCTGTTGCAGAGGTTGCTGGCTGGTCTTGGGGTACCGCGGGGTCAGCCGGTTCCGGCTCCTGGCCAGGGGGCATTTGCAGACCGGAAGGCATTTGCAGACTTGGTGGGTCTTGAAGGTTGCTGTCTGTGGCAGATTGGCGTGCCGGGTCAGAGGTGGTCGTCCCGGCTTGCTCTGTGGTTGTCGTACTGGTGTCAGCGGCACGGACTAATATGGCCGCACCGAATAACCCGGTTGCCACCAGGAGAAAGAGAGCCGCACCATAGTAAGGCAATCGGGAGGAAGTTCGCATAGGGAAGAAGGATAAGTGATCGTTAATGTAATTGACGGTACATATAATTTTTCCTTACGCCTTGAGCAGCTTTTTCACCCATAGGAATAAGCAAAAGCGAAAATATTTTATGAAACACAACTGATGTTTTGTACGTATTATGATTAACACATTTTAACCAACAACACTCAAGATACTTGACTGTAGAAATGGTTGTTTATTACAAATAAAATTCCCAATAGTCGTAAAGACTATTGGGAATTTTATAGCCTTGTACCAGTCATCCGCCTCAGGCGGATGCCGGTACAGGGCATGAACCACTGGCCGATAGAAGCGTTCGTATTAAAGACACAGCTTTATGGCTGTGCCATGATACCCGATCCGCCAGAGGCGGAGAGTGGTTCATGGCGGAGAGGGAGGGATTTTCGTCTCGGCTCTCTGCTGAAAGCCTCGTTGTCCGGGGCAGCTGAAGGGGGAGGGATTCGGTCGCCCACGGCGGACTTTCAACTCCCTCCGGTCGTTTCAAGTCTCGCCTAGCGCGACCCCGCCGCTATTATTTGCTCGCTTGCTCGCAAATAATTTTTCCCTTCGGGAAAACCGCTCTTTTCGAATCCCCCTTCCAATATAAAATGACCAATTGCCGTAAAGACAATTGGTCATTTTATGGCGG
>CAZHIA010000002.1:0-145053 GCA_964532425.1 uncultured Candidatus Saccharibacteria bacterium
AAGACGTGGCATTCGCATTGCCAAGACGCGAGTTCGATTCTCGCTAGGTCCACCACAAAAATCGCCAACCACTTGGTTGGCGATTTTTGTTTGAGTTTTTAGAGATGATCCTTCACCGCACCGAAGTACATACCCATATCATCATAACTCGAATTTGTCTGGGTGCAGTTGTTCGTTTGGGACGGCACGTGTTCGAGATTGATCCAATTCGTACCGTCAGTGGCTAACTTATCCGGACCGTTACTGACTACCATGGTGCACTCTGTCGTGCAACATCCAGGATTGTGCCACGAGTAATCCTGTCCCCATGGATCTTTGGCAGGAAATTTACCATAAGGTGCCAAAGCCGGAATCAAACAGGCGCTGGCAGCCCCCTCGTTAAAACAGGGGAACGTACTATTATCGTTGTAATACATTTCCAATGCTGTATAAAACTGTTTTAATTCCGCTTTTGTCTTGGTCACGCGGGCTTTCTCTCGTGCTCCGTTCAGAGAAACCAAAACAATACTCGATAATAATCCAATAATAGAAATCACCACGAGCAACTCGATTAAGGTAAAACCCAAATTCCAGTTTGTGTAGAAATTTTTGTTGTTCATTTCCAGATGGATCAAAAGGCTGTCAACATTACATTCATAGTATATCACTTTTATCAAGTCACATAAAAAACCGCGTGATGGCGGTTTTACGAGATGTTGCTTTGTTAATTTTTCTGTTCGGGAGACGATGGGCAGTTAGGCTGGCCCGCAGGGCAGGCGAGCGGCTTACCGGTACTGTTAGGGACCGCTTTGATAAAGCTGAAATAATAAACCACGGCTAAAATTCCCACAAGGATCAGCACTGCCAGAATCACTATACCTTTACCGACACCATGCTGTCCTGTGGGAGCTAAAGTTTCCTGTCCAACCGCAGGCTGGAGGACACCGATCGCATCAGGCGTGGTAAAGTCCGGGGCTTGCTCATCAAATTGATCATTTTCTATTGGCATAGTCGAATGTAATCAAAAATATACGCGTCTGCTTCGAGCCACACTGGCTGTAAGAGAACACCCAATTCAAATCAATAATTTACTAGTGGGCATTCATATCTCCTGCTTTTAAGCAATAATTATAACCGCTATAGGCAATCCCATTGGCTGGCGGCGTTGTCACTTCCAAATTCGTACACACATACGTGGTCGCACCCGGCTCGTCCGGCCAAGTCTCCACCATATAGGTATAATTGACCGACTGCCCAGGTCCGCCCTGGTTGAGCGGATCTTTCGGCATCTTTTGAAGAATGCCTGCGGTCTTGAGCAGTACCGCAATATCGTTCACGTCCTGGTCCCAATCGCCAGTGCCCCGACAGTTACTAAATGCCAGCCATGCCGCATAGGGATCACTCGGGCACGAAGCCCAGCCCGGATAACGATTATACTGGGCATAGTAAAATTCTGATGCCTTCATAATTTGAGCGACTTCGGCAATGCGCTTGGCATCACGGGCTTTCTTCCGGGCGGAGTTCAAAGCTACCATCACCACGCTCGCCAGCATGCCGATGATCGAAATGACGACAAGTAATTCTATTAGGGTAAACCCCGCTCTTTCGTGCCATTGACCGTTTCGTGATCTCATAACTTTGCTAAGGCCTGTCGCAGACATTCTGAAACATAGTAAGCGATGAAAGGGCAGGGTAAACCCCTGATTTTGTTTGTTTCGAAAGAGAGGCATTTCGCTATATATTATAGCAGAAACGCTAAACTGAAACCTTTTTGTAAAACTTCCGCTTGGCGAATTCCACCACGGCTAAATATAAAATCGTAGTAGCCGCGAGACTGGCTAAGACTGGAAAGGGTAGGGGAGTGAACTTAAACAAAGCCCCAATGCCGGTTAAAGCAGCTATCCACCCAGCGGCTACAGCCGCAATCACAGCTGCGGATAAATAGGCATTCGGTCCGGTATGGCGCTTGGTAATTTCGCGCGTGCGAATGACGAAAATCACCAAAGCTTGGGTGGACAAACTTTCTAGAAACCAACCGGTCTGAAACTGGCTACCTGAGAGATGGAACACCAGATATAAAATGCCGAAAGTCGCAAAATCGAAAATGGAACTGATCGGTCCGAAAACGAGCATGAATTTGCGGATAAAATGGATGTTGAGTTTGCGGGGCTTCCTAAGCTCGTCCTTATCGACATTATCCAGCGGAATAGTGAACTGGGAAGCGTCATAGAGCAAGTTATTGAAGAGGATCTGTTCCGGGAGCATAGGGAGGAACGAGAAGAACAAGGAAGCACCGGCCATAGAAAACATATTGCCGAAGTTCGAGGACAAGGCCATCATGAGGTACTTGAGCGTATTCACAAAAGTTTTCCTACCTTCAATTACACCATTGATCAGATCGTGCAGACTCTTGTTGAGCAAAATAAGATCAGCAGACTCCTTCGCCACATCCACTGCGTTGTCTACCGAAATGCTAACATCAGCCGTTTTAAGCGAAGGCGCATCGTTAATCCCGTCACCCATAAATCCGACCACATGCCGTCGTTGCAGCACTGTAATAATCCGCCGCTTTTGCTCTGGCGTGACTCGCGAAAAAATGGTAGTAAGCTCGGCTTTTTTCGCCAGTTCAAAATCATTCATCGATTCTAAATCGGAACCGCGCAGCACACCTTTGACCGGCAGGTCAATTTCCGATGCGATCTTCTGCGTGACTAGATCATTATCCCCGGTTAAAATCTTAATCTCAATACCGTACTGTTCCAGGGTACGGAGCGTTTCAGTTACTGACTTTTTCGGGGGATCTAAGAATGCCATAAAACCGGCGAACACTAATGATTGTTCATCGGCCTGGGAGTATGAAGCTTTTTTGTCAGGAAGTTGGCGATAGGCAACACCAAGCACACGAAAACCGTCGCGGCTTAGGGCTTGGTACTCCTGCTGGAGCTGCAATAAAATCTCCGGGCTTAAAAAGTGCTCAGCCACCCCGTAGCCGGTGCAGACTTTAAACATTTCCTCCGGAGCGCCTTTCGTAATCAACAATCGGGAGTGAGCATATTCCACCACAACAGAATCGCGCTTGCGTTCATAATCGAATGGAATTTCATCAATCTTCGCATACGATGCGGTGTCGATGTGCTTGTATCTCTTGACTGCGGCATCGAGCGGGTTCTTAAACCCGCTGCGGAACGACGCGGAAATATAAGCCAACTCGAATACCCGCTCGTTGACCTTGCCCGTACCGTCTACATACTTAACCAGCACGATATTATCCTCAGTCAAGGTGCCGGTCTTGTCCGTGCATAACACGTCCATACTGCCGAAATTCTCGATGGCCGAAAGCTTTTTCACGATCACGCCATGCTTGGACATGGCAAGCGAGCCTTTAGAAAGATTCAAGGCGATAATGGCAGGCAACAACTCCGGAGTCAGTCCCACAGCCAGTGCAGCCGCGAATAGGAACGATTCCAGGACATTACCTTTTAAAAGTGCGTTGATGAAAAAGATAAAAATAACCAACAGAAACGTGATCTTCATGATCAGCATGGAAAAATCCCGAATGCTCCGGTCAAATTCCGTTTTAGCCGGACCGCCTGCCACGACGCGGGCAATTTTGTTAAATTGGGTCTGCGGGCCGGTCTGCACTACCTGCATGCGGGCTGACCCGGTTACCACATTACTACCCAAAAAGAGCTCGCTATCCACTGGTTTCTCCACGGGGAAAGATTCACCGGTCAATTGGGATTCATTCAAGAACAAGTCATTTTCTTCCAACACCTTGCCGTCAGCTGGGATTATATCCCCGGCAGAAAGTTCGACAATGTCGCCCGGCACCAGCAAGTGCATAGACAAATCTTGTAATTGCCCGTCCCGCCAGACCCGCGTTTTTACCTCGACTCGTTCTTTTAAAGCTTCAGCAGCTTTCTGGGAACGGTAGGTGTTCACGAAATCCAAAATGACACTGATCAAAACGATGGCAATAATGATGCCGGAACTGATCCCATCGCCGGAAAATGCGGCTATAACCGCCGCTGTCAGCAAAATCAAAACGAGGGGGTTCTTAAATTTCGACAAAAACAAAATAACCCCCGGCAGCCGTTTGGCTTTGGCAATCTCATTCAACCCGTACTGCTTGAGCAGTAATCCGGCCTGATTCGATGAAAGACCTAATTGTTTCATTTTATTTCAAATGCAATTTCTCTGTTGGTATTGTACCATAATTGACAATTAAATTGTGCTTCGCCTATAGTACATTTCAAGGAGGACATTTTGTTTAAGACCACCTGTACCAGCTGCGGCCACGTCCGCTTTACCAACATTGTTCCTGATCCCGAGGAAGAGCCTTGTGAGGTGTGCGGTTGCTCCAGCTTTTCAACGGTGACAAACGATCATCACGAGCACGCAGTATCCGCGAAACCCAATCATGCAAGCGCAACCTGACCACCCGTAAGCCCGTCCCGGTACGCAAGGGATGGGCGTTTTCTTGCCTAAATAAAAACCGCCCTGTCATTCGACAGGGCGGCTACGGTTTACGGACCGTGGAAGATATAGACGGTCGGTCTCATAACTTTTCCTCCTTTCCAAAATCGACTTGCATCTCTCCGTAGGGTCGGGTCGAGACCCGCCACTACAAAACTCCTTCAAGGGAGAAGGGGTGAGGGTGTAACAGATACACACATCAGGAACACACGCTCGTCATCTCCGCCAGTCTCGCAATACGCCAGTCCAAGCCAGCCCGCTCGCATACAGTCCGGAGCACCAGTAGTCCTTCCGTGAACACCATCCGGCGCTGCTCGTTGTACTCCTGGGCACGAGAGATAAATTTGGCCAATTGGCTCAGCAATTCCCGGTCTGGTTTGGGGCAACGTCGCAGGCACGCCTGCAAATACCGCTCATTGCGTAGCTCGGGTGAGCCTTCAAGCAGCCGCCGTTCCTTCTGTTCGGCTTCATATCGAAGAAGCGAGAACAGATCGGGAAACCGTTTGCGTGCTTTCTCCAGCATGCGGCGGCTGAATGCCTGATCCCTCATGCGATCATTCATGTCGCCCCAGTATAAGCGGGCGAAACGCGCCCGATGCCGGGCAACAGCTCCTTTCCAAGTTATCGAGCCGTGATAGAACGACTCCAGAACTTTGAGTGCTCCGTTCCAGGCAAGCAGCCAGGAACTAATTCCGATATTGGCGAGCTGGCTGTACTGCACGTACGGAAATCGCTGCTCAAGCAAGCGCTCGGGAATAACCGAGTCCAGACCGAACGAGACAAATTTGGTCAGCATCCGGATCAACACCGCCAAATTGCCAGGCAAGCGGCCGTGGCGCAGTGCACTTTGGGCACGGGCCAATTCTGACTGGCAGTCGAGCAAGGCCCGATCCGCATCATGGAGCAACTGCTTGACGGCCGCAAAATCGCCGGTTTCAAAAGATCGGAGTACCTTGTCACGCGGGCGTTCGCCAACAAATTTCAAGGCGAGCACCCCGCGACGTTCGGCAAATACCCACGAAGCCTTCACGCGGTAGGTCACCACCACTTGGCAGATATACAGCCGGTACCAATCCTTGAACAGGCGGGTGAAATCAGGCAGGTAGTAAGCCCAAACGCCCGGACTATCAGTCTTCAGGTACCGTTCGGCCATATGCTGGATAGAACATAATTCCTGCTTGTCCGCCGTACGGAGCACGCGAGCGATCTGCCGCCATTCCTGGCGGGTGATTGCTATTCTACTCATAGCATTCTCCTTACGAACAGCCAGCAACCACCGCCAGAGTCAGGATGTGGAAGGTCTGGTCAACGACAATGGTCAGCCAAAACGTCCTCTAGATATCTTCAGGCGGATTTTTGTTGACAGCATGTCTCCACCACAGTACGGGCCAACGCCGGTCAAAGAACAGGTGCCAGCCCATAACCCACGCAGCCCACCAGCAGGGGACATGGTATGCGCACAGTACTGCTGCCGAACAGGCTGTGTACACGGCGCAGTGTAGCCACAACGCACGGTTGAAAAAACTTCCGCGCGCTTTGTTCGTGGCCTGGCACTTCGTCTGTAGCAAAAAGTCTCCAATCAAATGAGCCATCACCAGCGCCTCAAACAGCGTCATTATTCCTCCTTGTCCCTGTTAATGATCCACACCAAGATTACCACAGGAGTTGATAAACTGTGGATATTTTGTCGAACTTTTCGACAAAAATTTTGACAGACATACACCAGAGAAGTATGATGGGGAGGGTAATAGTCTTGGATTGCACAACCTCACCCCCGCATCAAGTGCGGGGCAGGCTCTAACCCTCTCCTCTGAAAGGAGAGGGGATCTACTGCAGTAAATCCTTCCCTCCGCCAGCTGGCGGATAGGGAAGGTGGACCGCGAAGCGGGACGGAAGGGTATCTAGATATAAAAATTATCCACTATGGAAAATCTTCAAAGAGCCATCCAAAATGCCGGGTTTTCCGAAAAGGCAGCTCAGCTGTACCTGCACGCCCTCGAGATTGGGGAGTGTACGATCCAGCAATTAGCCAAATCGACCGGCATCAAGCGGACGACTATCTATTATATTCTTCCCGAGCTGGAACACGGCGGAGCGCTCATCAAAACCCACCGCCGCAAGCGGGACTATTATCTCGCTGAAGAACCGGCTGAAGTTTTGCGCCTGGCCCGGAGGCGATTGGCGGTGTTGGAAGATTCCCTGCCTGCTCTGCAAGAACGGAGGTTGGGCAGATACAAAAAACCGAAAATCTTATATTTTTGTGGCAATGAAGGATTCCTGCAGCTATGGGATAAAATCTTTTCCGCCAACCCCAAAGAATATTGCATCATCACGGAAGGCATCCAATTCCTGGATTACATGCAAGAAACCATCATCATCAAAGAGGTCATCAAACAAAAGCAACTCCGCAACGTCCGTAGCCGCCAAATTATTCCCGACTCCTGGTATGGACGCAAGATTGTAGCGAAAGATAAAACAGAGAACCGGGTCTCAAAATTGTTACCACCTGGCAGCAAACTCCCATTTACCAAGATCATCACCACCGCTGCGGTAGCATATGTCTCCCCTAAGTGGGAAGACCTGCTCGTCCTCATCGAAAACGAAGACCTGGCAAAGACGGAGCAAGCCATGTTTGACCTGCTGTGGAACCAATTACCCAGTCCCGAAAAAGAAAAATAACCCCTGCTCAAAAAGGGGTTATTTTTAATTTATGTTAGGGAATGTGTTCCGTACGGGCCGGTCGCGACCGGCCCCTACAAAATACACACTACGTTTAGAAGGTTGTCCTCTGCAACAATAAAACCACAGGGCTGTTTCCAGCACCTGCGGTTGTTTCTTTGCTACTCGGCACGCTCGAGCCAGGGTTCATATGACTGGCCCTTGTCGAACATCTCCTTTAGCCGTTCCGCTTTATTGATGACACCCTGCAAGGCACCCTTGTTCTTCCCGTTTTGGAAGTCTCGGACCAAGCCCACAATCTGCCTGGCCAGCCGGTACGATTCAGCCTCGAACAGGAGACGTTTGAACATTCCATGGAAACGCTGAACCGCTTCGTAAAAGTACGCGCCATCGCGCAATGAAAGAGATAATGTCCAGCGTTTTTGCTCCGGGATATTATGTTCCCTGATAGAAAACCCGCCGGTCAGATCGTCATAGGCTTCCAAGAATTCTTTGTCTTTATGACTGCTGGTTTCGAGAACGATCAGGCGTATGCGAACACCCAGGCGCAGAGGTATGGCTTCGCGGAGGTTTGGCACGTCACGGATACACTCATACTTGCAGCGTGCCTGGATCAGATCTTCGACTTCGATTCCCAAATCCTTGCCATCCCTTTTCCCCATTTTATCCCGGGTACGAGTGATGCGAAAGCCGAGCGTAAGCAGATGGCTTTCCAGTTCATCGAGCGTTTGCCGGAGCTTTTTGCGCTCCTGTTCGCAATTCCAGTCCGGACCATTTCCGTTGATCTCGTGGAGCGTGTGGGGAATGTTATTGCGCGATTCAATAAAGAGTGTGAACACACTTCCTCCTTATGCCAGCCGCCTCAGGCGGACGGAACGGCTATTTTGGCAAGTCGTCAGCCATAACACACTTGCATGCAGCAAGCCTTAGAACATAACATTTTTCACATAGTCTGTCCAGAATACAGGGAGCGCCTCTATTTAAAATGTAGGGAACGGTCTCAAACCGTTCCCTACGAAAAATCAGCAAACCTATAACGAGCACCGCCTTTGAGCAACCTCTTTATGGTGCCCGCGATTCGAGTGATGTTTATAATCCTCTCAATATCTCAATATGGGCACCGAGTTTCTGTAGCCGGTTGGCCAGGTCTTCGTAGCCGCGGTTGATGGAGTAGACGTTGCGCAGGATCGAGGCACCTTTGGCTGCCAGCATGGCGATAAGGATAATAGCGGCAGGGCGAATGCCAGGCGGACAAATGACTTCCGCAGCCCGCAATTCGGTCGGCCCGTTAATAAACATGCGATGGGGATCGATGAACTTAATGTCTGCCCGCAGTTTGTTAAGTTCCAAATAGTACGTTGCACGATCCTCATACACCCAATCATGGATCAAAGTAGTGCCTTTGGCCTGGGTGGCGATCGGCACAAAAAACGGCAGATTGTCGATGTTCAAACCAGGATAGGGCAGGGGATGTATTTTTTCTTCCAAAGCAACCAACTCGGACGGATGGGTTTTAATATCAACCAGATTAGTAAACCCGTTATTGCTCAAGTAGCGTTTCGTGATCGTATATTTAAAACCCATTTTTTCCATTTTGAGCAGCTCTAACTCCAGAAAATCAATAGGGCAACGCTCGATGGTAATCGAGGACTTGGTGATAGCAGCCAAAGCCAAAAACAACATGGATTCGATAGGATCCTCGCTCAAATGGTATTCCACGGTCCGCTCGATTTTTTCTACGCCGTGTACAATGAGGCGCGATGTGCCAATCCCGTCAATCTTTACGCCAAGCAATTCAAGGAAATGACAAAGGTCCTGCACCATGTAGTTGGAGGAGGCGAATTTGATGACCGTCGTGCCCGGAATCTTAGCCGCAGCCATAAGCGCGTTTTCCGTGACCGTATCGCCAGTTTCATACAGGACAATATCAGCTTCCTTCAACTTGTTCGATTTCACATGATACTGGTCGTGGTGTGTCTGAATATCTACCCCCAGCTTTTCCAGGGCAAATAAGTGGGGCCGCACCGTACGGGCACCCAGTTTGCATCCGCCGGCGGCTGGCAAGGTAAAGTGCGGGAACAAATGAACCAGCGGTCCCAGCAGCATAAGGACGCTTCTCGTCTTCATGGCAGCTTGGGTATCAAGGGCTTTCAGCTGTAATTTCTTGGGAGGGACAATCTCCAAATCACTGTTTTCCCAGGTAACTTTCACCCCAATGCTTTGCAGGACCTCGATGATGCGATAGACCTCCTCGATTTTCGGCACCGACCGCAAGATGGTTTTTCCGGTATTTAGAAGGGAAGCGCAGAGCAAAGCCACAGCTGCATTCTTGGAGGTGTTGGTGGCAATGGTTCCGGAAAGCCGGTGTCCACCCTCAATCTTAAAATTCACGGAAGGACCGGCCAGGGCAATGACTTCACGGTGCAAGACTTGGCTGATTTTGGCCAGAGTTTCCGTAGTAAGGTTCTGCTGTCCTTTTTCTATCCGTGCCACCGCGCTTTGGCTGGTACCGAGCGCCTTGGCGAACTCGGCCTGGGTCATCCCCCTGCTTTCGCGCACGTTACTAATGAAGGCACCGATCTTTTCCTGATGAGCGTATGTTTTCATATCAGTGATAATATATCATATATGATATATTATATACCAAATTTTGGGCAGCTGCAATCAAGAGATACAAAAGACTCCCCTTTGCAAGCAAAGGGGAGTCTTTTGTATAGGAATGCTATAAGTGAAGGAAGTGTGCGATGAACGGGTCCAGAAAATGTTTCTGGCGATCCGCATAATATACTGCCAGCAAGGCAGCCAAATAGACAACGTTGAGTACTACCACTTTGAGCAGATCATGGGAAATAATACGGTATTCGGCCGCATGGGTAGCATACACAGGAGTGTTCGAAGCTTCCTGCTGGACTTTCTTGTGTTTCTTGGACATTGGATTATGGCTAAAATGTTATAGGGATATGGTATCATTTCTGCCATTTGAACGCAACGGCTGCGGATGGTACAATAGACATACGAGCTATGCCTTCATCCCAATTGATTCTCATTATAACCGCCATTATTTCGGTGATTGCCCTGGCACTCGCCCTCTATGAATGGCGGCAGGTTGCAAGCCTTAACCGCCTCCGCAAAACCCTCTTTGCGGGGAGCAATGCTGCCAGCCTGGAAGATACCATCCGAACCCTCATAGGAGAGATCAAGCGGCTCGAGAGTTCGCAGGAAGTTCACGAACAGGCGCTCTCCGAACTCCAGCACTTGTTCCGGTTTGCCGTGCAAAAAATCGGCATCGTCCGCTTCAACCCGTTTGATGACGGCGGAGGGAACTTGAGTTTTTCCCTGGCTATCCTCGACGGCCACAACACCGGTTTTGTCGTGACCAGCATGCACGGGCGCCAGCAAAATCGCATTTATGCCAAGCGGATCGAGCAAGGGAGAAGCGAGGTCCAACTGACAGAGGAAGAAGTGGAAGCGGTAAGAACAGCAAATCAAAATTTTCAAACAAAAGCAGCACACCATTAATCAAGCATGTATCGTATGGACAAAATTATCGATGAAAATTTGAGCCAGCAAGCGGAAACCGTAGTCGGACCGTCAGTTAAAATCCAAGGAGACTTAAATAGTGAAGGCAACATTCGCATTGAGGGACAGGTCACCGGAAAAGTCCGCACCAGTCAGAGTGTCTACGCCAACCAAGGTTCCCACATTGCGGCCGACGTCGTTGCAGGTAATGCCGTAATCGGCGGTGAGGTCCAGGGAAACTTGAAAATTTCCGGACATCTTATCCTGCAGAGCACGGCAGTCATTGCCGGCGATATCGCCTGCCAGATCTTGCGCGTCGAAGACGGCGCCCAGTTCACCGGCAAGTGCAGCATGAACGCCAAACCTGCCACCAACGGCAAGAACAACGGCCACCAGGAAGTGCTAGAGGAAGAGTAGCCAGCACATTTGACATTTGACAATTAACATTTAACCTTCGGTTCTTTGTTAATGGTCAATTGTCGATTGTTAATTGTTGTTGCCTTGCATTATTACATTCTTGACCACCACAACCTGCCGCCGGATAAATTCGAGCGTTTGCAAACCGAACTGCAGACGTATTTGAACGAGTTCAAAATTTCCGGAGAGACTGCCAGGGTCACGCCGCTGCGTTCAATTGCCGACTTGGTCGACACTGCCAGCCAGCGCGGAATAAAGACCTTGGTTGCGTGCGGCAACGACGATACCTTTAACCAAATGCTCGCGGCCCTGCGCGGGCGCGACTTTACCTTGGGTTTTGTGCCATTTGACGACAGCTCATACCTCTCCAAAATCCTGGGTGCGAGCGATTTATACACTGCCGTAAAAACGCTGGCTGCGCGCCGCATGGAACGTATCGACTTAGCCAAATTAGGCGCCACATATTTTATCAGCTACGTGGAATTCGGGGTTCTTTCCCGCAATCTCAAAGACACTGGATTCTTCTCCGGCATCAAAATGCTCTCGGCAGACCCCAAGAATATCACGGTCCGCATAGACAATTCCTACAATCTCAGCATCAACTGCCTGGGTGGGCTTGTGGTAAACACCCGGTCCACTTCAAGCCACAGCGAATCCATCGCCAACCCGACTGACGGCAATCTTGACCTGCTTATTTTAGAAAAACTTTCCAAAACGGATATTTTGAGATACAAAAGCGTTATTGCCACCGGCTGCCTCGAGCAGGTTCCGAAAACCACGGTCATCAAGTGCCGCCGGGTGGAATTCCTGGAACCGCACGGCCTGCCGCTGTCCATCTACGGTAGAATTATGGCCAAAGCTCCGGCAGCCATAGAAATCATTCCGCAAAGACTCCGCATGATCGTCGGTAAAAACAGAACATTTTAGTGATCATAATCCGCCCCGTCATTCGACGGGGCGTCCAGTCGGATGACTGGACGAACAATCCGAATGCCCCGAATGGGTCCATTTGGGGCATTCGGATTGGGAGTATTCGAATCATTAGGATTATATTTATACGCCACGCAAAAAAGAAGAATATCGAAGGGTACCGTTTTATGCTCACAGATAGCGTAAATAAGTGAATTGGCAATACAACAAGGAGGTTACATGAGTTTTGAGCTGCATGAGGAATGCGCCGTTGTGGCCATACATGGCCACCCGCACGCCGCGACAATGGCAGCTGACTGTCTTTTTGCTCTCCAGCATCGCGGTCAGGAAGCCTCCGGCATCCTAACTGCAAATGGTAAAAAAATATACTGCTGCAAGGGACTCGGGCTTGTTCGGGAAGTCTTTTCGGAAAACAGCCTGAAGAAACTCAAAGGCGACAAAGCGATCGGCCATAACCGTTATTCCACCACCGGCAGCAATTGCAAAGAGAATGCCCAACCGTTCTGGACAGAATCGAAGTTTGGGGCCATTGGGGTCGCTCATAACGGCAACTTGACCAATACGCTGCAATTGCGGAAAAAATTATTGCGGCAAGGCGTCCGCTTTTCTGGTACAAGCGACTCCGAGGTTATCCTGCATCGTATCGCCCAGTCCGCTAAACCCACCCTCTTTCTCGCTGTCCGTGGCGTATTACGCGAGCTGCAAGGCGCGTTTTCATTGGTACTGCTGAGCAAAGACAGTGTTATCGCAGCGCGTGACCCGTACGGTTTCCGCCCGCTCGTCATGGGCGAAGGTGCGGTAGTCGATGGCAAATCATACACTGCCTTCGCTTCAGAAACGTGCGCTCTCGACCTTTTGCGGGCTTCTTACTTGCGAGAGGTCTCTCCCGGGGAAATGATAGAAATCGGTCCCGACGGAATGAAAAGGTGCATATTCAGAAACCCTCAACGCAGCGCCCAATGCGTGTTTGAGCACGTTTACTTTTCCCGACCGGATTCGCTGGTCTTTGGCCGCTACGTCGAAAAATCCCGCCGATCCCTGGGCCGCGAACTTGCAAAAGAGCACCCCGAGCCGTCCGCGGACATGGTCGTATACGTGCCGGACTCCGGGTATGATGCGGCGAGGGGGTTTGCCGAGGAATCGGGGCTACCGCTCGAGCGAGGATTGATCCGCAATCATTATGTCGGTCGGACCTTCATCCAACCGGAACAAATTCATCGTGACATTGCGGTACGGCTTAAATTGAATCCCGTGCGGCACCTCATAAACGGAAAGTCTATTGTCCTCGTGGATGATTCCATTGTCCGTGGTACTACCAGCAGAAAAATCGTGCGCATGCTCAGAAAAGCTGGCGCCAGACAAGTACACTTGCGCATCGCCTGTCCGCCGACCATTGCCCCTTGCTTTTTCGGAACAGACACGCCCTCCAAAGCCGAACTCATCGCTGCAAACCACTCAGTTGAAGAAATCTGCAGGTTTGTCGAGGCAGACAGTCTGGGATATCTCTCTTTGAAAGGTTTAGCAAAAGCCGTGGAGAACGGTCGCAAGTACTGCTTCTCTTGCTACACCGGCAAATACCCGCTGCCGATCGACCACCTCATAGCTATACAACCCGCAGCAAAGCGAGTTCCGCATTAAGCATACAGCGCTGACGTTGTCAGCGCTTTTGTATACACACTACATTTTTCAAAAATGCTATACTATATGCATATGCACGCCATCTATAAATTTTTTGATAAGCTCGAAGACAAGGTGAGAGGCTATTTAAGCCATTACCCGATAGGGTATGGGTTTATTGCGGGAACCGGAATTATCCTGTTCTGGCGCGGCATCTGGCACTCGGTAGACACCATGCACCAGATGATCTTCCAGTATTCGACCAGTGCCACCATTGATGCCGCTCTCACGCCCTGGTGGGATGGGCCATTCTCGCTTGTGGTCGGCACTTGCCTGCTTCTCATAAGCGGCACGTTCGTTTCCAGCTTTATCGGCAACGAAATTATCATGACCGGCTTGCGCGGTGAGAAGAAGCTGACCGAAAGGACTGAGACCGAGATGCGGACCGAAGTCAGTGCCATTGCGGACATTAAGGAAAAACTGGACACGGTCCTGAAGCGATTGGATGAAATAGAAAAAAAGACGAAATGATTACGCAGCCCGAAAGGGCTGCTTTTAAATTTACTAAGCCATGAGCCATGCTTATATTAATGTCAAATGACAAATATCAAATTACAAATCAATTTCAAATTATATAATTTCAAATTTGACATTAGGATTTGATTTGAAATTTGATATTTAAAATTTGTCATTTAAGCCTTAAGAAATTACCAGAATTTCCCCTGTCCAACACGGTGTTGACTAAACCTTTTTACTCAGTTATACTGCCCAATCCACAGGAGGAAACTATGGGATCGCTCGTTATCACCCCCACCGACACAGACATCTTTATCGCGCACAAGAAGCTGTATAGTTCGCTCCGCTACTGGTTGCTCGGGAAGGAGTATCATAATGCCTCCCGCGCCCTGAACTTCGCCGCCAAGTGGCATAACAAGGTCCGCAAGGACGGCAAGACTCCGGAATTCGACCACCAGCTGCGAATTTGCCACTATATCCGCACCCTGCCGAAGCTGCTGTACCCGGAAGAGACCATCACCACCGGCCTGTTGCATGATGTGGTCGAAGACTATGACGTCACCATCAACCAGATTGCGGATCTGTTCGCTGACCGCGCATTTGCGATGCGGGTCAGTCACTCCACCTGGCTGGTCACCAAAAAGAAAGACGGCGAAGGCAAGTCAGCGCAGTTCTACTACGGGGAAATGTCGTCCGACCCGATCGCTTCAATAGTCAAAGGCGCGGATCGCGGCCACAATTTCCAGACCATGGTCGAAGTCTTCACGCTCGAAAAGCAACGGGAGTACATCGCAGAAGCAGAAGCCTACATTCTGCCGATGCTCAAACGAGCCCGCCGCCTGTTTCCCGAACAGGAACCGGCGTACGAAAACATCAAGCATGTTCTCGTCTCGCAGATCGAGCTGATCCGGCATATTCATGCCGCTGCAGCTGCCGCCAACCGGCAGCCGCGACAGGCGGTGCGCCGGCCAGCGAAGAAGGCGAAGTAGCAAACAAGCCGTCCCGACGCGTCTGGACGGCTTTTATCACAAGTATAAACCTCCAACGTCCAGTAGTATGGTAAGATGTAGTTGACTATTAACCGGATACCCATGAACGGAACATTCAACATCCTCGCGTTTTGCGGCAGCTTGCGCAAAGGTTCGTACAACATGTCACTCCTGCAAGCCGCACAAAAACTTGCTCCGGAAAATACCAAAATCGAAATATTCGATATCAGCACCTTCCCTTTGTTTAACCAGGATCTCGAACACAATATGCCTGCACCGGTGCTGGAATTCAAACAGAAAATCAAAGCTGCCGACGCCGTGCTTATTTCCTCGCCGGAATATAATTACTCAATCCCGGGCGTACTCAAGAATGCCATTGACTGGGCCTCGCGCCCATACGGCGACAGCGCGTTCGAGGACAAGCCGGTAGCCATTATGAGCACCTCTACCGGCATGCTGGGCGGGTCGCGCGCGCAATACCATCTGCGCCAGGTCTTCGTCTTTTTAAATGCCCACCTGCTCAACAAGCCGGAGGTCATTGTCCCGAATGCCGCGGAAAAATTCGACGAACAGGGCAGACTGAAAGACCTTAAGACGTGTGACAAAATTTCAGAGCTGCTTACAGCCCTCTCTGCCTGGGCCGAACGCCTCCACACCCAGCCCCAGCCAGCCCGCCAGCAACAAAAGCAAACAGAAAAGAAATAAATAATCCCCTTGAGGACGGTCCTCAAGGGGATTTTTGTATTCAAGTCATTGGAAACTTTTCAGCTGCCGTTCGATCTCGAGAATCTGATTCGTGATCGGAAACAGGCAAGCGTCGACCAGGCGACGACTGACCATAAGTCCCTTTTGGGCGAACGCGCCGATCATTTCATCCACACAATCAATAGAACGTCCTTTGTACGTAAGACCAAGAGTGTTACGGCTGGTCACCGACCAATTTCGTGGCAGTTCGATCGTTACTTTGGCAAAGGTAAGATCGCCACTGTACAGCCAATTAAACTCGAAAGCACAAACCAGATAGCAAACACCTTCAAATGTTACCTGATGATCAATTGATCGGATCAGGAAAGGCTTGGCGTGGTACACGACCGGCAACGGATCCGGCTCGCGGGCCCTGGCCAGCTCCTTGGGCCCAGACACTGCTATGGGTGGCTTGGCAGGGGAAGGCTTTTCACTTATTGTCACTGCCGTCTTCCGATTATCCCTCTTGTCATCGAACAACCTGATCAAATCCATAGCCCCTCCTGTTTAGACTTGGTGTTACCGAAGGCTTGAAGGCAGCCTTCAAGGGGATTCAAATTCCGCAACAAGTTTTCATAATGAGAGTATGGATACCCCAAAACACCGATCCTATTCCGCATAACGCACCTCCCAAAGCGATCCCAGGAAACAGAATAGTTGGACTGTTCCAAAGCAAATCCTGGAACCCTGACCATATCAGGCAGATCAGACTTTGATCCGGTGAGGCGACCCTCAGTCCATCCCGTCTGCCGTAACCAAAGGCCATAATCGTGAGCACGCCATGTATCACCAAAAATAACTCAAGCCACCGGCAGGGAGTAATAGCCACCAACGCGCCCTCGAAAACAATTAACGCAAGATTTTCACGTGCGTACTTAACTATGAGAGCAATCATTTTTCTTCTCCCATTTCTCATACTTCCAATGTGCTTCAATCAAAAATTGTGCACCCGGGAAACCGAACAAAAATACTAGTGCCAGGATCACAATTCCCAACCCTCCTTGCCGAGCCAGCTGCTTACCCAACTCACCCACTAGCAGCCAAATCACAACTCCAACATAGGCCGCATAAAGAGCCAATCCAGCCAGAAGCGGCCTACGGTAATACCAGCGAGACATACTTCCTCCTCTAGTGTTGAATTTTGTTACATACTGTAACTCAGGAGTATATATTGTTGATTTATTGTTGTAAATAATGTAGTATATAAAGTGTCAGAATGTACAACACTTTAACTTACCCCTAACCCCTATCTTTAGAAAAGAGAGCAGGATCGAGTATGAGCATAGAGAACCTTCTCACCAACATCGGGCTTTCCAAGGTAGAATCCCAGGTATATTTGGCAGCTCTGGAACTCGGCACTTCCCTGCCGAAACATCTAGCCGAAAAGGCCGGCGTAAAACGGCCGACACTCTATGAACTGCTTCCCCGTCTGTTTGAGCATGGGTTATTGTCTGAAACCGTCATAGGCAAACGCAGATTTTTAGTTGCAGAGGATCCTGAGGCTTTTCTCGATAAGAAGCAGTCCGAACTGCAACAATTGCAGCAGGCCGTGCCCCAGCTTCAATTATTATTGGCAACGGCATCCATCAAGCCCAATATTATCTTTTATGAAGGAGTCGAGGGTTTAAAAAAAATCTATTTGGACAACCTGCGCGTTGGTCAGTCAACACTGGAGCTCGTCGGCATCGAACAGATCCAGCCGGAGATCGAGCGTTATATTGACCAGTACTACATTCCGCTGCGCGTGAAACGCAGGATCCCGCTCAAAATGCTCATCTCCGGAGAAGCCAAAACCGGTATTTGGAATTTAAAAAGCAACCCCGCACTGCTCAGGGAAGTTAAAACCATCGGTAAAGATGTTTGCCCGGTACCGCTCGACTGCAACATTTATGGCGATAATGTCTCCTTCGCCCTCTACCGAAAGGATAGCGAACCGATTGGACTAATTATCAGGTCCAAAGAAATTGCGACGACCATGCGGTCTATTTACAATTTCCTCTGGGATAAGTCTTAAACCTCTCCCGGCGGTCAAAACGCTTGAACTTGATTTTTCCTGTCATTTCCCGTATACTTAACAAAGTCAATTACTACAGATGTAGGCCACACTCGAAAACATGGCAGGCCACGGGCCTGCACTACATTCATAACGAGTCATTTAAACACATAATTATCGAAGGTGCGCGGTACCCATCAGCGTAATATCAGCGTACCTATCAGCGTTTTATCGGCGGTCATTTATGAATCTCTCTTCGCTTTCCTCAGAACTCAATATGTCCATTCAAGAGCTTCGCTCGCAGGCGCGTGCGAAGGGATTTTTCATTTCCGACAAAGCGAACAAAATTGATAACTACCTTGCCAAAAAAATAGTAGAAGCCTTGCGGCCGGACGTTGCAGCCCGCCACCAGCCCCAGACCAATGGCAAGCCGAAAAAAGTTAAACTCCCCACTTTTATTAAAGTCCGCGACTTTGCCGTACTCTTAGAACTTCCCGTTACGAGTGTCATCAAAGTCCTCATCCAGAACGGAGTCATGGCCACCATTAACGAAGAGATCGATTTCGACACTGCCGCGATTGTGGCCGGCGATCTTGGATTCGAAGTGGAAAGCCAGGCTGACCAGTCTACCCAGGAAATCGGTCTTGGGTACTTGCAAGAAGTACTCAAAGCTGAAAAAGAAGAAGACCTGCGGCCCCGGCCGCCAATCGTCGCTATTATGGGACACGTCGACCACGGTAAGACCACCCTGCTCGACACCATCCGCAAGACCAATGTGGCGGCAGGGGAGTCCGGCGGCATTACCCAGCACATTGGTGCCTACCAGGTTAAAAAGAACGGCAAGACCATTACCTTTTTGGATACTCCGGGCCATGAAGCGTTTTCGGAAATGCGCGCCCGCGGCGCCAACGTGACCGACTTAATCGTATTGGTCGTAGCAGCCGATGACGGCGTGCGCCCGCAAACCCTGGAAGTCATCAATCGCGCCAAGTTTACCAACACGCCGATGATCGTGGCCATCAACAAGATCGACAAGCCCGAAGCCAACATCATGCGCGTCAAGCAGGAACTGGCCGGCCAGGGCGTGCTCACCGAAGAATGGGGTGGCAAAACCATCGCAGTGGAAATCTCCGCCAAGCAAGGCATTGGCCTCGACAATCTTTTGGAAATGATCCTGCTTACTGCCGAAATTGAGAACTTCCGCGCCAATCCACACGGCAAGACCATCGGTACTATCATCGAATCGAAAATGACCCATGGTAAGGGCTCGACTGCGTCCGTTATAGTCCAGAATGGCACACTCCGCGTGGGAGATATAATTGTAGCCGGCGCAGCCTATGGACGCATTCGCTCGCTCGATGACGAAAACGGCCGCAAGCTTAAGGAAGCCGGGCCGTCCTGTGCTGCGCAGATCTCGGGTTTTTCCGAAGTTCCGCAAGCGGGCGACATTCTTCAGACCATGCCAACTCTGGATGAAGCTAAACAAATCGCCATTGCCGCCCAGAAACGCGCCCAGAGCCACCGTTTGCATGCACGCCAAATCCTGCAAGGAGACGCGGAAAGCAAAACCTTGAATTTGATTATCAAAGCCGATGTCGCCGGTTCTTTGGAAGCCATTAAACAGTCCATTGGAAAACTGAAGAACGACGAAGTAAAGATCAATATCTTAAGCGAAGGCGTTGGTGAAGTGAACGAGTCGGATATTATGCTGGCAGACAACTCCAAAGCAAGCATTATTGCCTTCCGAAGCAAAGTAAACCCCAAAGCCGCAAATCTCGCCAAGCAAAAAAATACACTGGTCGACACGTATGATGTCATTTACGAGCTGATCGAAGATGTTACCTCAGCGGTCATTAAGATGTTCACGCCGGAATTGGAAAAGATCAGTTATGGCACGGCCAAGGTTCTTGCCATTTTCCGCACGGAAAAGAATCAAATGATCATCGGCGGCCGGGTCGAACAGGGCGAACTCCGCAAGAACGGGCAGATTGGCATCAACCGCGACGGCGCCGAAGTTGGCCGCGGAGAAATTTTAGAACTTCAGCACAGCAAGGTAGTCACCAAGAATGTCCAAAGCGGTGAAGAATTCGGCATCAAGATTAAGACCAACGTGAAAATCAAGGAAGGGGACACTCTGGAGAGCTTCGAAGAAAAGATCAAGCAGAAGACACTGTAAGATCACAGATGCGCAGATAAGCACTGATTACACTGATTAAAAACTACCACCTTAGGTGGTAGTTTTTAAATATAGACGAACCCTAATGAAAACTTTTCCTGTAGGAAGCAGATGGTTTCCATTCGTCAGCGATTATTCAGCCTGCCTGCCGGTAGGCAGGCGTACCAGTCAGCGACCCATCAGCGGTCTAGGACTTGCCATACCCGCGTTTTCCTGCTACACTGGTAAGTCAAATCTAAATTTTGCGTAGTATAATGTAACTATGAAGCAACCAAAGAAAGACATAAACCGCATAGCCAAGGTCAATTCACTTATAGAGCACGAGCTCGGACCGATTCTGCACGAACACTTGGAAGGCGAGCCTGGCCTCGTTACCATTTCCAAAGTCGAAACCAGCGGAGATATGCGCTGGGCTAAGATTTGGATCTCGATTTTCGGCGGGGATGACGAGAAAATCCTTAAGCTGATCCATGACAACATTTACGATATACAAGGTGCGCTCAATGAACATTTCACCACAAAGATTATTCCGCGGCTCCAATTCTTTTTAGATACGACGCCGCGCCATGCCCAGCATATTGACGAGCTGATCAGAGAAATAAAATCGGAAGACAAACACGACTGAGAATAAGAATATATTAAGGAAGCAGTCTTTTAGAATTGTATGGCACTCGAATCCGAATTCCAGCAGGCCCGCGGCATCATTGATGCATCCTCCGATATCATCCTCACCATGCATGAACGCATGGACGGCGACGACGGTGGCAGCCTCTTAGCAATGCGGGAGCATCTCACCGCCGCGGGCAAACGGGTGACCTGTGTGATCAAGCGGGGAGTGCCGCCGCAGCTGAAATTCCTGCCGAACCATCATGAGATACAGGATGACGCCGACCGGAACGATTTTGACCTGCTCATCACCTTTGGCTGCGCAACATTGGACCGCACCGGCAGCAGCGCCATTGCCGGCCTTTCCTGCCCCATTCTCAATTTCGACCACCATCCTGACAACAGCTACTTCGGCAAGGTTAATGTCGTCGACAAGCGCAAGTCATCGGTTGCAGAGCTCGTGTATGACTTCTTCACCTGGCACCAAATTCCTATAACGAAAAATATGGCCGTCTGCCTGCTGACCGGCATCATTACGGACACCGGATCGTTCATGCACAGCAACACATCAGCTTCCACCCTCAAAGCTGCCGCCGAACTGACCAAACGGGGAGCATTGGCAGACAAGATCATCAAGGAAACGTTCAAGAACAAAACACCACAGATCCTGCGGGCCTGGGGCCGGGCCATCGAGAACTCGTATTACGATGCCGAGCATAAGATTATTTACTCGGTTGTGACTGAGGATGACCTCCACGACCTTGGACAGCTCCCGCCGGCCGCATTCGAAGGGTTTGCGGAAACTTTAAATACCGTGCCTGAAGCGAAATTCGTCATGTTCCTTCGCCAGGACGGCAACCTCATTAAAGGAAGCTTGCGCACTGACAGCTTCAAGAATGTCGATGTGGCCGCTATTGCCAAAGCTTTCGGCGGCGGGGGACACAAGCAGGCAGCCGGGTTCTCTGTAGCCGGCAAACTGGTCAAAGACGAAAACGGCATGTGGAGAGCCCAATAAATATTCTGTCTCCGGCAGTGTGCAATCCGGCCCAGCGCCGGGGGTAGAATGGAGAGACGGATTCTAATGATGATTGACCATGCGGTCCTGGGAACCGGACTGGGTGTCATGGGAGGTTTGCTGCTCAGCAAATTTTTACCGAAGAACGCGCCTCGCAAACTGCGCAAGGATGAGCTTAACTCCGCCGAAGATACCGCCAGGCGACAACGGAATGCTTCCGAAAGCATGTTCGATCCGCTCGAAGAGTGACATTACATAACCAGGAGGATGTATGATTTGGAAGCTATACCGGAAGATTGTCTATACATGTAAAAGTTTTTGGCACCGGCAGCCTTCCGTAGGCGCCCAATACATGCGATACCTGGACTACGAACAATCAAAACGAGTCGGCTGGACCATGTACCAGCGCTAACAATGAACACTACCGTCCTGAGCCCTTAAAGGTTCAGGCGGTTTTTTTATGAGTATCAAATACGAGACCACTCTGCTTGTCCAGCTAAGGCCTATCTACCGGTTTCGACTCCGAGACTGCTCAGGCGCAAGGGGCAGAAGGCGATACAATTATGATAAATTCGGAGTATGCACTAAAAAAGGACGCGGGTGCGTCCTTAGAGGGTGGCCGGTGTGGCCGAGGGTTGGCTGAGTGCGGTATCGGTCTTGGGAGTGATGAATCCTAGCTCCCGAAAATACTGCAACAGCTGGCTGCTCTGGTAGGCGATGCGAACTCGGTAGCCGTGGTCATTGAGCAGATCAGGGCCGCCGGCTTCGCAGTCAAGCAGGGCGATAATGGCGGCAATTTTCAATCCGGCAGATTCGGCAAGCTCGCAGATCTGCAGCGATGTAGTGCCGGTGACGATGATGTCTTCCACGAGTAGAACCGTGTCTCCTGGCTGAAAGTGGCCATCGACGTGGCGATTGTGGCCGTTAAACCCATGCAGGTTAAAACGGATAAGCTGACGGTTGAGGTCGTTGGCCATGAGAGCCGCGATCGGCCCGATGCCACTGGAAACTTCGCCGAAGTGCTGAAATTTGATCCCGTTGGCCAGTTGCCAGAATTTGGAGAAGACCAGTTGGGTCGCTCCGGGATCGCCGAACAATTGGCGGAGATAAAAGTAATGGTCGACAGTGCGGGTATCGTGAGGGCTCAATCTAAACGTTCCCAATTCCAGGCAGCCGGTCGTAAAGATGGATCTAGCCAGCTGTTTTGAAGCCAGCGTGTGCTCGGAAATCGGCAGAGCAGAACCCATGAAAGCCTCCTTTATTCTCTTGATATCGTACTCTCCCTGAAACCAAACTGCAATAGGAGCACTTGAAAAAAATAGCTCTAAGCGGTATAATAGATGAGCATTATATGAAAAGCCCGGGTGGCGAAATTGGCAGACGCACTACCTTGAGGTGGTAGCGGCCGCAAGGCTGTGGGAGTTCGAATCTCCCCTCGGGCACCATGAAAAATACTCTACCTAAAGGTAGAGTATTTTTCATGGTGAGCAGAGGTTTAATAATTATACTTCCGGCTGTATTGAAAACATCATTTCATATCGCTATACTAGATTCATGTCCACTACATTCAAAAGAACCACAGAAAACTTCATCTGCGGCAATTGCAAGAAAAAAGTCAAAGGCAACGGGTATACCAACCACTGCCCGTTTTGCCTCTGGAGCAAGCACGTGGACAACCATCCGGGCGACCGAGCCAACACCTGCGGCGGCATGATGGAGCCGGTTAGTTATACCCTTGAAAAGAACCAATATCACATCATTTTCCGCTGCCAAAAGTGTGACACCTTCAAACGTAATAAATTTCAGGAAGGCGATAACTTCGAAGCTCTCTTAAAACTTGCCCAACAAACTGCGGATAAATTTTCAAAAAACACCCCTTGATGAACGAGGGGTGTTTTAATGTACCGCAAGCTATTTAATCGTTCCTGGTCGGGTAGAGGGGGAAAGCTGTGGGGGAGCAGATTGCGGGGATGTTCGGTGGAGCATGAAATATATAACCATCAAAAATCCAACCAGAATACCAATAGCCAGACCGATCTCGATTTTAGAAACGCTCCGCCGGCCAGTGGAAACAGGAAAAACAGTCTGTTGAATTTGCGGCTGATTGGCCGATCCGGTAAGGATCGACTGGGAATTCCTAAAGTCAGCTGCATTCTCGTCGAATTCCTGGTTAGTGTCCATACGTTAGTTGCCCCCAACACAAAGAGTATAATTAGAATTCCAATGCCAACTGGCATTGGCACCAGTATATTTGCCCAAACAATAATTTACTAATGGCCCCAACTCATACCCGCCTGGATAAATGCCGTTAGGATTTGAGAATCTGGAAACATTGGAGTTATCCTCAAAAGCAGAAACCCCAACACCATAATACTGACCATTGCTCGTGGAAGGATTGTTGTAATAATAGTAACGATTGCTGTCATTGACCGGATCCTTGGGCATCTGGCTCATATATGGCTTGAGGGTATCAGCTAGCCAGCACCAGCGGTTGCACCAGCCGCATCCAGCCTGGGCAGCCACCACCGCCCCACCGTTAACAACAGGTCCGCCGCACGTGCCCGACCAATCCACGCTGTATGCATCGTCTGAAAGAGGATAGGTGCCATTATGGTCAGCCGCGTACAATTCCAGAGCCTTCGAGATTTGAGTAATATCCGTTGCACGCTTGGCATCACGGGCTTTCACACGGGCGCTGTTTAAAGCCACCATGACGGTACTCGCAAGTAAACCGATGATGGATATAACCACGAGCAGCTCGATGAGTGTAAAACCCTTTTGGCTCATAAAAATTAGCCTGACATTCTATAAGCCATTATACCATGTAAGACAGTAATAACCGCATAATGTATAGAGTTTTTTACACCGGCCAAACAGTATATAGAGAGCTATAAAGTGGTTAAATATTACCTTGCTTCAAGTTGAAACGTAAGCCTAATTCCTATGTAATCTTGATCGATATAGAAAAAACATTCCGTAAAGGGATGTTCTTTCATATGGAGCGGCTAAGGGGAATTCCGCCTTGCGGCCCTGCAGGGCCGCTTCGTTGTCCAGGACAGGGGTACCCCTAAAATGCCTTCGGCATTTTTGGGGAATCCCCTGGGCAGCGCTGAAGTGCTATCCGTAGCACTTCAGCGGCGTTCGCTGCATCCCGCTCTGCTGAGCAGGATTAGCTCACTGCTGCCCGTTCGATTCCCCTTGCGCCGTATCAAAAAAGAAATTGCCCCACCCACAAGGGGTGAGGCACTTTCTTTTGGAGCGGCTAAGGGGAATTCATCGCGCTCGGCTTCTGCTGAAGCCTCACTTGTCCATGGGTTGCCAAAATGCTGCGCTAGCTCGCATTTTGGGTTGCTCGACTGCTACTTTTGCTGCAGCAAGAGTCTTGTCTCACTTCAACCCAGTTCGATTCCCCTTAGCCTATAATCTATCCAAAGAAAAATACTCCAGACAAGCTGGAGTATTTTTCTTTGGAGCGGCTAAGGGGAATCGAACCCCTATCCTCTCCATGGCAAGGAGAAGTTCTACCATTGAACCATAGCCGCGTAACGTATAGATATTATACCAAATCTCTAAAATTTTACCAGCCTCATTCCATGACCGCACGCTCGTTCGTGGCATGCCATGTACCTGATCGAAGCGAATGAAGGTGGCAGTGAACCATTCAGCTTTCGGCCTCAGGTACACTGCACTCACCACTCACTTCGTTTAAGTACATAGCATTTCTTAAATCGATTGCTTCGGTATGGTTCGTGGCATGCCATGAACCCGAACGAAGTGAGTGGTTCGTGGTGCCGGAGGTCAGAATCGAACTGACGACACGACGCTCTTCAGGCGTCTGCTCTACCACTGAGCTACTCCGGCAAAATAAGATGAAAATTTGAGGGTGCAACTCCAATTGCCCTAATGCTTACACTGCGCAGGGCACTACTCTACTGTCACTAAGCGGAAAACACTCGTTTATAATCACTTAAAGGAGAAGGGTCCTTGCACTTCGAAGCCTTGGCGAAGAAGTGGTGGGCGATACAGGAATTTCACCCCGCACCATTTCTCGTGGTGGGTCCGACAGGATTCGAACCTGTGACCTCCTCGGTGTAAACGAGGCGCTCTAACCAGCTGAGCTACGAACCCGTTTTACATATAATATCAAGCCCGAAGATATTTCACCAGAAATGGTGCAGGGCGGGCCTGTGACCTCCTCGGTGTAAACGAGGCGCTCTAACCATCCGCCTCCGCCAACAGGCGGATGGCGGATAACCGCCCAGGAGTCACAAAGGTTAGCTCAAGTACTATAACAAAAACTGCCTTTCCTTGCAAGAGCCTATCCAGCCAAAATATGGCAAAAAAACCGCAATTGCGCTACACTAAGCGTAAGGTAAATCTTAATTGAAACCAAATGATCACCCAAGAGATGCTCAGCTATATCCGGGAGCAGCGCGCTGCCGGCCATAGCGATGAAGAAATCAGACAGCAACTTATAGCCTCCGGCTGGCAGCAGGCTGACATTGAGGAGGGTTTAAAAGCCCCGACAGGATCTACCGCCAGTTTCTCCGGTTCTGCCTCAGGTCCACTGCCTGGACTAGGAGCCTTGTTTTCTGAAGCCTGGCGCCTTTATAACCAAAGGTTTTGGCCTTTGATCGGCACCTACCTGGCTCCCATGCTGGTATTCTTTGGGGTCGGACTCCTCGCTGGCGCAGGTTTTGTCCTCAATAAAGCCACTGGAAATGTAATCAGCGGACCTATCGCGATCGTAATATTACTCATTGCCGTTGTTGCTGCCATTTATATCGGAGTCTGGGGGCAGGCCGCCATGCTTATAGCCATCCGGGACAGCAGCGAAAATATCCCAGTCAAGGAAGCATACAAGCGAGCACGTCCATTCATTGGCGCATATTTTTCCACCTCGCTTCTGGCTGGACTGGCAGTCCTCGGAGGCTTTATCCTCTTCATTATCCCAGGCATCATTTTTGCCTTGTGGTTCTGCTTCGCCACCTATGCCGTGGTCACCGATAACGTCTCCAATACTGCAGCATTAAAGTTCAGCAAATCCATAGTTAAAGGGCAGATGGGAGCGATCTTCTGGAGATTCCTGTTCATTGGCGTTCTCACTATCATTTTCAGCTGGCTCGTTACCGCCGCAGGCACTTCCATTCACAACGAACAGGTCGGGAGTCTACTCAATTCGATTTTCTCACTGTTCTGGTCTCCGTTGGCTGCGGTCTATGGCTTCCTTCTGTTCCAGCACGCGAAGAGCAGAAAATAACTCGCTCATTAACAGCCTGGGAAGAAATTTCCAGGCTGTTTTTAAATGGCTTAAATAAGCCATTTGTAAGCCAAAAGAAATTTTTTTTCTTTTATATAAGCAATATTTTGGTAAAACTGTCTTGAAAAAGAATCCAAAAAGAGGTATAATTAATACAGAAAGTGCTATTTGGCACTCTTTTTTCATGAGAGGCTCGTAGCAACTTTCTGGTCTGTTAAATAGTATCCTTGCGTTCCTTAAAAACGAGGATAAAAACTAGCTTTCCTTAAGGTTTTGGCGTCTTCCGCGAAAGCGGGGGGCATAAAACCAGGGGAAGCCAGGGGAGAAAGGAGTTTTGATTAAATAATGAAAGCTCTTTCACTCCTTCGGTCTGCCATCGATCACGGCACCATTGCTTCTGCAATAGCCTTGGTCTCGCTGGTTTCCGTGATTTATCCGGAAATCGGTTTAGCTTCTAGCTTACAGACCGGAGAGGAAAATGCTCTAGTTGTTGAAATCAAAGATCCCGCGTCCGTTCTCACACCAAAACCTCAAGAAAAACTGGCGGAAATAACCGCCACCACTTCTGATACCAGTCTTACCTACGACCAGGTCATTAATAATGACCCGTTGGTAAACAACCTCCGCGAATACCTGAATTCCTACGGCTCGCCATTGGCTGTCTATGCCGACCAAATCGTGCAGCAGCCCAATTGGCAGAAAGCCTTGGCCATCAGTTTCGTGGAGAGCAATATGGGCAAATACTGCGCTGATAATAACTGCAGCGGCATCGGTGTCGCCCCGGGACATCCGTCCTGGCGCAAGTATGACACCAAGCTCGATTGGTTCAAGGACCTCTGCCAACTGCTCGATAAGCCCATCTACCAAAAGTACAACACTTTTGAAAAGATGAAAGGAGTTTATGTGCAGCCGGGAAGTGCTCAATGGGTTAATGGCGCAAAGAAAATTTACGCCGAACTCATGACGGTAGAGGAGCAATCCAACCAACAGCGCGTTGCCATGCAGCAACCGCACACGGTCACAATCGCAGCCGTAGAACAAGAAGCCCAACTTGCGGTTTTGAAGAAATAAAAAAAATCCCTCCGGTAACCCCGGAGGGATTTTTGTTTTACTAACCTTTGAATTAACCTCTGGCTAATCTATCCACGAGAATACAAAATTAAAAATCCCTCTCAATAAGGGATGTGTGTCGAATAATTGGTGCCCAGGGAGGGAATCGAACCCTCAATCCCTTGCGGGCGACAGATTTTAAGTCTGTAGCGTATACCAGTTCCGCCACCTGGGCAATAGAAATCCATCCAGACTTCGCAAAACCTTAGTTGGTGTTAGCCAGAAGAAGCCTTAGCGAAGCCTGGAGGTGCGGGCGGGATTTGCACCCGCGAATGGCGGTTTTGCAGACCGCAGTGTTAGCTACTTCACCACCGCACCATAGACAAAAGGTTAGCTTTTATATTTTACTCGGTATCTGCAATTCTGACAACCCCAACCATTATTCACAGCTTCAATGTTTTCTGATTGACAGAACAAGAACAATCCCTCATACTTACCCCATGAACCAAAAGATCCAATCCAACATTTCCTATTTCTGGCACTACAAGCTTTCTCCGGGAAAGTTGGTTTTGGAAATGTCCGCATAGTACTCCACTCACATTTCAAAACAGCTTTCTCGGGTCCGAGAAAGCTGTTTTTTATTTATATACCATCACCCCTCCATGGTCCCCATCGGGATGGGGACCATGGAGGGAACCATATATTATAGATAAACATTAACCATCCGATCATGTCATTCTCCACCCTGCAAAGCCTAAAGTTTTGGTACCGCTCCTCCTCAGGCACCTGAAGGCTGTTTTCCATTGTTTGTTGGAAATCATAAAACGCCCTCCAGGTTCGCCTGGAGGGCGTTTTTGTTTCCATCAATTTCAAAGGGGGAATTATGAATCACGCTCAATACTACGTTCCGCTTCAAAAGAGTCGGGACCTGCTCGCATCACGAAGCGGCCTGCGCCAACAAGTGGAGGACTTCTGGTTGTCGCGCGGCTGGGGCTTGCCGCCCCAGCAGATCAGTAGGGGACGCAACATTTCCGTGCTTGCCCGACAGCTGGTCACCTTTCGCATGGAGGAAGCTTTGTTTGTGACAATGAGCAAACAGGCCGGACTCGAACCGGTGCTGGCCGGCTATTCGGCAGACAAGCATAGTTCACAGTCACGACTCAAACAGAGCTACCTGAGTCCGAAATTCATCGAGGGTCGCAATAAGAACAACGAACTCATTATCCGTCGGGACAAATTAACTGCCAAGAGCTGGCACGGTACTCCGCTCCATTGCATCACACTCGACAAGAAAGGCGGTACCAGCCTGGTCGACTACCACCAAAGCATTCTCGACCGGGCCAGTCCGGGAACACTCCGCTGCGATGTCAGCGAATGGTATACCAATATCCCATGGAACGATCGGTACATAGCCCTCATGTCCTGGTTTATTGCCCACGCCGTGCTTTTCGAGGACTATCACGGAGGGGAATCGGGGCCCGGACTTTCGGCGCTAACCCGGCAGCGGTTTGAACCGGCCTTTCACCAAGCAACCCGGATGTTCGGTGTTAGCCCAATCATAACCCCGCTTCCATGGTGGAATGAGTTGTCCTACTACCCCCAAGATGCGGACTGGCAACGCCTTGGTATTATTCCGCAGGAGCTACTGCAAGCGGTCGCGTAGTAAGTCAATCCCTCCATGGTCCCCATCCCGATGGGGACCATGGAGGGACACCATTATAAATAATATATCCTCATATGTTTACAATAGCATCATTCATCAACCAATTGTGCGCCTTAGGCAGCCGCCAAGGAAAAACAGAAACTTTGGCAAAGAAGCACATCATCAACATTCTCCAAAAAAACTCTGTGCCATTCTTGCTGCAGGAATTTACCACCCTGATCCCCGACTACAAACATTCACGACTGACAGCAGACAGGAAAACCATTCTGGCAGAACCCTGTTGCTTTACGAGCGGTACCATTACCAACAAAAGCAATATAATCAGCTCCCTTATTAGTTCGCAAAAAAATCTTATTGATCCAAATATCAACTTCAATCCAAAATGTGACCTTATATCACGCAGCAATCACTACTTTGCGCCGGCTTTTGCCATAGCGAGAAGAGATTTGAAAGATATCCTAAATGCAAAACAAGTTACCGGGGTCGTGCGCGTCAAGAAACTCCACCATCGTTCCGCCAACATCCTTATCGGCAACATCCATAACCCGCGCTCGATTGTTTTTACCCACTATGATTCCCTTGGTCCCGGCGCCTGTGACAATGCTTCGGGGGTGGCGGCAGTCATAACTGCTATTACGAACCAGCCTCAGCTGCTCGTCACCTCCCTGTTTGTTATTGCAGGAAATGAAGAGATTTCCTTTGATTTCCCAGTCTATTGGGGCCATGGTTACCGAATTTTCGAGCAAAAATACAATAACCTGCTTAAGAAAACCAAAAAAATCATTGTCATCGACTCGGTTGGAATAGGGAAAACAGTCAGAGTGAAGGGAAAAAAGCTGCTTTCATTGGGCTTTCCTCTGGTAGCGATCAAACAATTAGCCCAGAAAACCTCAATGATTACAGGAGATTTTGGTAAATTAATGGCAGTTTACCACTCGGAAGGCGATATTCCTGAGGTTTTAGACATGAATGAGGTAGATAATGCAGCACAATTCATTATAAAATCCTTGAAATACTCAATATCTAAAGGTTAAAATGAAAAATCCCTCATAATTCTTTACAAATTAATAAAAATATGCTAAAATATAAGTATAAAAGTATCGGATAGCCAAAAAGTATTCGGAAATCCCAAAAATATAGGATTTCTGGCTAATTCGAAACAAAAATCAAAATAAAAATTACATACATGTCCGAGCAGGAACGGCTGACGTTCCTGGCTTCTAAAGACCTGCTTTCCATTAGTGAAGCAGCCAAGTTGACCCCGTATTCAGGGGAATATTTAAGTCTTTTAGCCAGAAATGGACGATTGCCGGCCATTAAGATCGCAAGAAATTGGCTTACTACGCGTAAGGCCGTTTTGTCGTACCTGCAGGAACAACAACAAAAGCACCAGAATATTGTCGAACAACTCAGACAGCTGCAGGAGGAGGTTATATGAAGACCAAATTCCTGTTTGCTTGGATGTGCGGCACGCTGGTTCTCGCCGAACTCTTAGTGTCTTTCAGGGCCGCTCAAGATCAGCTCGTTACGTTTATTCCCCATGCGGTACACCGGGCGGTGCCGACCATTTTCCAAGATGCATCAAACTTTGTCTCCTTTTCCGAACGGATGGCTGGAGAAAAAAACCGGTTGTTGGTACAATTAGGATTTACGATTGAAAATGATCTGCAACATACCGGCCTCATAGCCAAATCTTTCCGTAACGATTCGGTTGAACCATACCGCGCCATGGCAAATGCCATTCAAACCGGAATTCGGAAGCAAGCAAAAGACATAGAGTATGCTACCAGGTATGGCACGATTACCCTTAAAATGTGGAAGAGCTTCTTAGCCTGGGAAAACCAAGCAGTGGTAACTGCGGGCAACTGGGCATCATCAGATCTTAGGACTGACATTACGGCGCCATATCAAACCGGAGCTGTAGCAATCAGGCAAGGGTTATACGAACAGTCCCGGCAGGTTGGTAGGTTCTGGCAGGGAATAGTAGAAAACGCCGGTTCAATCGACATTGCAGTCAATGGCTTAGGGGAGCAACCGAATTTACCGCAACGGCTTGTTGCTACTAACGTTTTTCATCTCAAAAAACAAACTGAGGCCACAAATTCAACCCCTCAACTTTCCCTTAACGCTCAAAACGGAAAAGTCCTTGCAGCCAAAACTTCGACAAACACGAATACTGGCAAACCAGTAGCACAACCTACATACCAGCCGGGCGATACCATGGCTATGGTCAACCAGCGATTGGATGAATACACCCAATTCTTAGCTAGCTTTGGGTATGGGGTGAATGGGAATAATGGGTCGAATGGGGTGAATACGACCAATCAGGCATCGGGAAATCAAACCACGGTCATCAACAATGTTCCGCTCGTTACCTATGTCCCGTCCAACCAATCGCAGAACTTCTCTGGTGGCTCCCTGGCCGGCTTTACCCAGCTTGGGGCAGACGGGTTGACCGTTTCCACCGCCAGAATCAACTCCAGTTTAAATCTTTCAGGCCCGGCCACACTCTCATCACTGACGGTGAGTGGTTTGTCCTCTCTTGCTACAACTACGGTCACCGGCACCCTGACTGCAGAACATTTTGTCGGCGACGGAAGCGGCCTAACCGGCTTACCCAGTGGTTCGCAATGGACCACCAGCGGAAGCGATATTTATTACAACAGCGGGAATGTCAGTATCGGAACAACTACACCGACTGCAAAATTCCAGGTTGATGGGACCTCTTATCTTGGATCTAATGCATCACAAGTTGCTAGTTATTTATCCGGTTGGGCCACAGCTGAAGCGTTCGTATACGGTCACACTAGCGGTACCGATACCAGCTGGTACGAACGAAACGGTTTATATGTAGTAGAAGAAGATCATTCAGTGGATTCAAACACCCCTTATGTATATGGGGCCACCATTCAAGGAAACGGATATGGAACCGGTGATTATTCGGAAATTGCAGGTTTAAAAGTGTGGGGAACCGTAAACAACTCCACGACAATGTCCAATCAATATAGCAGTTTATACGGGATTCAGACTTTTGGTGGAGCATATGACGATTCATCGGTTCAAAACGCTTATGGAGTTTGGTCAACCGGCGTCTACAACGGCAATTCAAATGTGAATAACTTGTACGCCATATATTCCAGAAGGGCCGGCTATAGTCCCGGAGGCAAAGTAAATAACAGTTACGGAGTTTATATACAAAATCCAGTAGGGGGTGCTACTGGTAATAATTATGGATTGTTTTTGGATAACATGTCGGCCGGCACATCGACAAATTTTTCTATATATTCCGCTGGAGGTACCAGTTATTTTGCCGGCAGCATAGGAGTCGGCACAACTTCTCCTGTCGCGAGTTTGACAATAAAAGGAAGTGGTGGAACAAATCCGTTTGTGATTGCGTCATCGGCCGGGTCGACTTTATTAGCAGTTACACAGTCCGGCAACGTTGGTATAAACACTTCAACCCCGGCTTTCAAATTGGATGTTAATGGCATAATAAATGCTACTGCCCTGTACGTGAATGGCTCGCCTTACATTGGCAGCCAGTGGGCCACGAACGGATCGAGTGTCTACTACAATGGCGGCAATGTTGGCATTGGGACGACAACGCCGCAAGCCAAGCTCGAAGTTGACGCTACCGTAACCCCGACAGGAAGCGAGCTGGTGAGTAACGGTTCGTTCACCGGTGGAACTGCAGGGTGGACGCTTGGGTCCAATGTCAGTTATGGCACGAATAATGTCGTGAGCACCTACGCTGGCGGTGACCCATCGTTAAGTACGAATTTTAATACGGAAGCTGGTAAAACTTATTTGCTTACCTTTACTGTTTCCAATGCCAACGCGAATTCATATTTGTATTTCTACTTGGACAACAACCGGCTTTCTTATAATTCGGGCCAAGTCTCGAATCAGACGTATAGCGTGGCTTTTAAAACCGACTTTACCGGAACCGAAACAATACATTTTGACCAATGGAATTACACGAATGGGGAGACGTGGACTTTAGATAATGTATCCATTAAGGAAATAAATCCCACAAAACCCTCTCTGCTCGTTAAAAATTATAATGGTGAGACGGTTCTTTCCGCTGGCGGGGATTTATATGGGAATACCGTATTCGGATCAGCTGCACTGAGCTCAAACACCACCGGTGGTAATAATCTCGCCTTAGGCAATAGAGCATTATTGTCCAATACGTCCGGCTGGGAAAATATAGCGTTAGGTGCGAATGCTTTATTCGCAAATACAACAGGAACGCATAACATTGCTGTTGGTCCGGCGCTGGCTAGCAACACGACAGGTGATGACAATTATGCGTTTGGAATCGGTTCCATGGCTAATAACACGAGCGGCAGCGCTAATATTGCCTTGGGACACATGACGCTTAACAGCAATCAAACAGGAAGTTTTAACATAGCTGTCGGAGCGGGTTCTTTATGGGATATGACTGGTGGTACCAATGTAACAGGGATTATAACCGGAACCGCGTGGGGACGGTCAGCTTATCCTTTTCCGTCAATTTTCCGCGGAACACAAAAACAACTTGACAGTTCAGTACTTATTGGGCCACGAGCAACAACCGGTGTCAACAGCGATTCCGCATCTATGCTTACAAATGTTGTGGCGATAAACGGTATGGCCACACAGAGCAACCAGGTCGTCATCGGCAATAGCGCTACTCAGCAAATGATATTGTATGGCAATGTCGGGATTGGGACCACTACCCCTTCCGCGACTTTGCATATAGAGGGAGCTCAGCCGCAGATTTTATCCAAAGCCACGGACCCGGCACAATCAGCTTCCTGGTCCCTGACAACTCCCGGCAACAACGTCTCATTCACGGCATACCAATATGGCAGCAGTTATGTCGGTACGTATTTGGGATTGAACGCTACCGGAGTTTCGGTACTTCGCGCCGCAGGCGGATCGGCAGGCATGGTCATCAACGAAGAATCCAACGCACCTATTTTGTTCGGCACCAGCAACCACGAACAAATGCGCATCGAGGGCGGCGGCAATGTAGGCATTGGTATTACCGTACCCCAGGCCAAACTGCATGTATCCGGAGGCAATGTCCTGTTTGAAACCGGTAATGTCAGCATTGGCACCACCACAACACCCAGCAAATTATTAGTCCAAGGAGCAACCGTTGACCCCACCGCTCCAGTCTTGAGCGTACTGAACCATTCAGCTGCAAATGTATTGACTGTGCTCGATAGTGGTAATATCGGTATTGGCACCACCACTCCTTCCCAGCTTTTGACGGTAGGCAATAATAACCAATTTACTGTGAGTACCACTGGTGCTGTAACCGGGCTTAGCTTTACGGATGTAAATGGTTCGCAAATGGGCGGCGGTGTATTAAATGTAGCCGGAGGAGGCAACGCGACTTATATTAATTCTTCCGGCATCAGTTTGCAGACCGGCAGCAGTATGAGGATTTTATGGAACGGCCAAAGCGTGGGATTGTCGAGCGGCGCGTCAGGAAAGCTTTATGTTGGTAACGGGACTATTGGTGATTATTCGGGAACTTTAATCGCCGGCAACGTCGGCATCGGGACGACATCACCATCACAATTACTTGCGGTGGGAAATAATAATCAGGTCACGGTAGATTCGAATGGCTTGATTACAATGACAAAACCGAGCAGCGCTTTACCCGCAACGTATTTATATTTTAAAGTGCCAGGTTCCGCGGATTGGGGCGTATCGTTGGGCGCTGAAACTATTCCGAATTGGTATTTTGGTAGAGCGTCTACCCGCCAGACATCGGACTATTTTTGGAGAGCTAACTGGAATACCGCAGGCGTTGCGGTGAACACATTCCAGAATGCGGATTCGGGTAACGGCTACGGTGGGGCTGCACTGACTACTATGAATATTCAAGGCATAACAAATCAGACGGGGGATTTGTTTGCAATTAGCACTTCCAGCTCGAGCCCAATGGGTAATTTGTTTAAGGTCCAGCAAAACGGGAATGTCGGGATTGGGACGACGAGTCCTATTGTAAAATTAGATGTCTGGGGAAATTTGAATGTTGCAACGTCTTCCACATCGACTTTGTATGTAGATGCGGGCACAGGCAGGGTGGGGATTGGGAAGAATAATCCGAGCTATGCACTGGATGTAACGGGTCCAATACGTTCGACCAGTAATATTTACGGCGGCTGGGCAATGCTCCAACGCTTAGTCGATTCTGACAATAATTCTTATTACGTTAACCCCGACGCCAACGGCAGTGGATTTTCCGCAGTTTTAGCCGGCAACGTCGGCATTGGCACCACCACACCTAACCAAACTTTGGAAGTTGTTGGTAGTTTCGGGATTAGCAATGGGAGTAACAATACCAGGGTTGTCATGACTCCGGTATTCGCCAACACGTTGCAATTCAGTTATGGCGGTACGGGGGCTAACATTGGCAGCCTTACCAATGGTTCCTACTTATTGTTAGGTCCATCGGGCAGCACTACCACTCCGGTATACGCCTTTACCAATGACGCCAATACCGGCATTGGCACTGCAGGGAACAGCAGTGACACCATCAGTTTAATTACCGCTGGCTCCAGCAGGGTATTTATTGATGCTCTTGGGAATGTCGGCATCGGGACGACGACACCAAAGGCAACACTGCATGTGGAGGGATCGCTAAATATAAACAACGGATCAATTACGCACACGACAAGCACCAATTTGACCACTATTGATTATTTACAGGTCGGGGCGAGCGGGTTTGAGACAGACGCCGGCATGGTGACATGGACAGATATGCCGGTGACGGCAAGCTCTGCCACTACCACGATTTTAAGCTACACCGCTTCTATGAACGGCGCGCCAGTGTTAACGGTGTATGCCAACGGCGACGGTGCGGGCGGCATCCAGAATGCGGCGGTCGGCATCGGCACCACTACGCCAACCTTAGGACCCTTAACGGTCAGTAACGGCGCTTATGTTACTGCCGGCGGAACCTGGACCAACTCTTCTGATAGGAATAAGAAAGAGAACTTTACCGATGTAGACCCGTTCGAGGTCCTGCAAAAAATCAACTTGCTTAGCATTCAACAGTGGAACTACAAGAACGAAACCGCTTCCACTACGCACATCGGCCCGGTCGCACAGGACTTTTACGATAAGTTCCACCTGGGCGGCAGCGACCTTTCGATTTCCACTATCGACCCTGCCGGTGTGGCACTCTTAGGCATGCAGGGCTTTAGCAAAATTTTTGGATTGCAAGGCAACTTAAACGGCAGTTTATCATCCACCACCCCCATAACTATCACCCGCCAAGTTAACTTTGCTGGCGACACCGTGGGTGAGGCTAAAATTTTAGCCGGCGCAACCTCAGTCAGAGTGAATTTTGACCAGCCGTACGAGTATCAGCCAATTGTTACCCTAACACCTTTGGACTTCGTTGACGGCGCATACCGCGTGACCGCAGCAGATGCCAGTGGCTTTACCATTGAGCTGCAGAAAATCCAAAGCATAGATGCCTCATTTAACTGGCATGCATTCGGCGGCAAAGGTACGCAGCTAACCGTATCCAACGGCAGCAAATCGAAAATAATTTTGGTGCCTGCAGGCAAAGGCCAAGTCGGCCAAACCAATCCCGCACTTACTGTAACAACCGGAAACGGTTCCCCGCAGCCGACTACTACCACAACCGAAAACGAGAATAAAGGCACGGTAGCCGGCGCAAACACCGGAACTGAAGAACAACCGGCAACCGGAATTACGGAACCTGCAGCGAAGACTGATGGCACCATCACGACTCCGGAGCCGGCAGGAACCTCAACTCCTGACACCGGCACACAGGAAACTGCCAGCCCGGAAACCCCGACTGGGACGGCGGGGGAATAGGACTGGTAGGATGAATGGGTGAGATGAGTCCAATAGGGTAGATAAGAATAATAAGATCTATAGGATTGATAATTAATATAGGATGAATAGGAAGTATAGGATGTATAGGTCCTATCAAACCTATTTATCTTATAAAGCCTATGGGTGGTTATAGGGATTTAAAATCTTTCCAAGGAACGGAGATTATTTTTGATTTGACTGTGGAATTTTTATCCCGCTATATAAAAAATAACCGCAAGCTTTGGGAACAGATGGAAGGAGCCGCACGGAGCGGCAAGCAAAATTTAGCTGAAGGTTCAAAATACATGAACACTTCCCGCGCCTCTGAAATCAGGTTGATTGAGGTTAACCGTGGCAGCTTGGAAGAACTCTTGCTTGACTACGAAGATTGTCTGCGCAAGAATCATTTACCCATTTGGAGCATGCAGGACCACCGCGTGACCAAAATCAGGAAACTAGCTTATGCTCCCAATAAGTCCTATAAAACCTATTTATCCTATTTGGAAAATCTAGAAACAGCTGCCAATTGTTTAATTACCATCATCAATCAAACTAACTATCTCTTAGACCGGCAAATGAGAAGCCTGAAAACCGATGTAATTGAAAAGGGCGACATGAGGGAAAGACTGTCACAAGAACGCAATGCATTTAAGAAAACTCAACTAGCCAACCCCGGACCATCGCTCGACGAATTTCTAAAAGGGTTCGGAATGAAACGTTTAGAAAACGGCCAAGTGATAAAAATTGAGGAATATGATTCAAAGAAACAATAAGACAAATAGGATGAATAGGTCAGATATGACCAATAAGACCTATAGGACGTATAAGACCTTTATTGCTGCAATGATTGCGGCTGTTTTTCTGCTGCCCGGTTTTTCTGCCCAGGCTGCAATGATAAAAAAACAGCCGAATAATTTGGGACTGAAAGCTTATTGGAATTTTGACGAAGGCAAGGGGATAAAGGCTGGGGATTTTAGCGGGAATGGCAACAAAGGAACCCTATCCAACACCACCTGGACTAATGGCAAGCACGGCAAGGCTTTAAATTTTAACGGCAGCAACAGCGCCATGTCAGTTGCCAGCTACACTAACATGAGCCCAGGCGCCAACAACTTTTCTATAGCTTTTTGGATCAAAACTTCGGGCTATGGCGATTTAATTATAGGTGCGGACGGCAATGCGGGCACCACGCTGCAAGGCTACGGCCTGGCTATTCCTTTCGGCTGGGGCTGTGCCACACCCGGCCAGCTGTATTTTAATTTTTCTAATGGCGCTGCACGCGAAGTAGGTTTTTGTTCCAGCAGTATCATTAACGATGGTGGCTGGCATCATGTTTCTATAACTGTCACCCGCGGCGATAAAGTAAAATTTTACATAGACGGCAACTTGGACAACTCCTTAAACACTACCTTAAACGGTTCCGTACTCCTCCACCATTTCAGCATAGGACAAATTGCCTGGCAAGGCTGGCTGAACGGATTAATGGATGATATCCGCCTTTATAACCGCGCGTTGTCCGCAAGCGAGGCACTCACCTTATATCAAAGCGGCCAGGAAACCATAGGTGGCAACCAGGCTGGCCGCGGGACAGACGGTTTAGTAGGGTATTGGTCATTGAATGCCAGTGATGTTTCAGGATCGTCAGCAACCGATGCCAGCGGCAAAGGCAGAACCTTAACACTATTTAACGGTCCTGCAGCAGCCACTGGACGGTTTGGGCAGGCTTTGTCTTTTAACGGCAGTACGCAGTACGCCAGCACGAGCAATGCTTTTTCCGAAATCGGCGTGAGCAACCAGGCTTACACGGTTTCAGCCTGGGTCAAAATAGCGCAGGGCAAAACCCAGGGCGATATAATTCATACTTCCAGTTTGTCAAACGGTTCAGGCTGGTGTTTGGCGCCGCTTAAAATCAACGGCTCAAAAATTGAAACCACCAGCTGGAGTTCCGGTGATGTTACAATTTCCGGTAATACCACTTTAAAAGCCGATGCTTGGTATTTTTTGGCCGCCACCTGGTCTGCTTCCGGCGGACTACGCGCCTATGTTAATGGAAATTTAGATGCCTCGACAACTCAGAACACTTATACCGCCAGCGGAGTATCTAATTATATATTTTTGGGCGGGCACGGCGGAGGCTGCGCTTCTGACCGCGGCTATTTTACCGGAACTATAGATGAACCGCGGGTTTATAGTCGCGCTTTATCACAAACCGAATTAACCGCGCTTTATAATCTTGGCAAAAAAACCGAGAACACCTCACCAACATCGCGCTTAAATGACGGACTCATTGGCTACTGGAACTTTAACGGCGCGAATATGACGGACACACTTGCTTTAGACTCATCCGGTAACGGTTATACCGCCACTCTTGCCGGTAACACCGCCAAAGCCATCGGCAAAATAGGGCAAGGGTTATATTTTGACGGCAGCGGCGATTACGTGGCAGTACCTTATACGGCGGCTTTGGCGCCTGCAAGCGCCATCAGTTATGGCGCTTGGTTTAAATCCTCCGATGTTTCCGCCAATACGCGCATTATTTCCAAAACCGAATTTGGCGGGTTTAACCTAGGGCTCAACGACACGGTTTCCGGCATATCCGCCACCGTCAATACAACAAACGGGGGTTATCATTATGTAAATTACCCATCGCCGCAAAACAATCGCTGGTACCACGCGTTTGTCACCTATGACGGCAGCAATGTGAGTCTGTATGTGGATGGGCAGCTAGCCAGCAGCACGCCAGCTACCGGATTAGCCAACTTCACCCGCACCAACCCTTTATGCATCGGGTCAGAACCCAATTCAACAGCGTGCACGTACGGCAACTATTTGACGGGCTTAATTGATGAAGTGCGCATTTATAACCGCGCTCTGGCACCGGCTGAGGTTAAACAATTATACATAATGGGAAAATAGAACTACGAAGCTACAAATAGGGGACACTACAAAAAACTACGAAATCCCAAACAACGAAAACACCCCGACAAAAAGTCGGGGTGTTTTTCTTAGTTTTACGCTGCCGCTTCTTCCGTTTTTTCCTCTACAGCCTTTTCTTCCTTCTCAGCTTTCTTCGGCGGCTCCTGCAAAGCTTTCAAAGACAGCCCTAAGCGGTGTTCAGCCGGCTCGATGGAGATAACCTTGAAATCGCATTCCTGGCCGGGCTTTAAGACCTCTTCAGGATTCTTAATAGCCTGGTGGGACAGTTCCATAATGTGGGCAAGGCCCTGAATGTCCTTGTCGAGTTCAACGAAGACTCCGAACGGCATGATCTTGGTGACTTTACCATTCACCACCTGGCCGATCTGGTACTTCTTCACGGCTTCCAACCAGGGATCCTGCTGCAATTGCTTGATAGACAGGGAAACACGGCCCTTGTCGATGGAAATAATCTTAGCTTGCACTTTCTGGCCGACTTTGACGATATCCTTGGGATTCTCGATGCGCTGCCAGGCCAGTTCACTGATGTGGACCAAGCCTTCCAAGTCGCCGAATTTGACGAAAGCACCGAAATCAACCACGCCGGTCACCATACCATCAACCACGTCGCCGATCTTGAGCTTGGAGAGGCGTTCTTCCACTTCCTTCTCGAAGACAGCCTTTTCGGAAACAATCAGTTTTTCTTCAGTAGAATCAGCGGTGATAATCTGGACATCAAACGGCTGGCCGACATAGCTCTGCAAGACAGAGAGAATCTTGTTCTTGTCGCCATCTTCCACGCGGGGATAGTGCTCGAGGCTCAACTGGGACACGGGCAAGAAACCCATGACATTGTTGATCTCGACCATGAGACCGCCTTTGTTGGCTTCCAAAATCTTGGTGCGGACAACTTCCTTGCTGTCCATCTTGGCCTTGAGGGTCTGCCAGACGCGTTCCTGGCCAGCTTGGCGCAGGGACAGTTCGACAATACCTTCCTTGTTCTCGGGCTCAACCACAGAAACAAAGATTTGGTCACCGGGCTTGAGGCTGGCCAGAGTCGCTTCGTCATCATACAGCTCGCGGCCGCGGACCACGCCGACACCGTAGCCTTCCAGGTCAACATAGACCTCGTTCTTGCCCACGGAAATGAGCGTTCCCTCGACCATGTCGCCGGGCTTTAAAACCTTGATCTCAACGCCGGATGACAGTAAATCCTGCATGGTTTCGGCTTTGGCCGCTTCTGCCGGGATATTCTGCTGGAGCAGTTGGGTAGGGGTTTGGGGGGTAGTTAATTCTTCCATTGAAATTCCTTTACTAACCATTAAAGAATCGAGTATAAAAAAACAACGATCCTAAATCGCTGTACAACCAGTACTGAGTAGGATATGCGATGATAATGGTTAATTGTTAACAGCGCCTATTACTTGGACCTGCCTGGGATTAATATTATTTACTTAAGGCGCTTTACGCCAGACAAGTGGTGCCATTATAGCATTTTCCTTGAATTCTGTCACTGTTGACAAAAGTTCTTAAATATTCCATATTATACTGATAGATATAAGGAGGCATGTTATGCGAGTTCGCGATAGCGAAGTCTGCCGTGATGGCCAAATCATGGCCTGGATACTACTCTGCTGTGTACCAGCTGTTTTCATGTTCGAGATCCCTTTCGTAGGCATCGCATGGTTGACCGCTGTAGTCATCATCACCACCCTGATCGGTAACACAGTCGGAGCTTGGGCAGGTACGACTTTTTTTATCCTCGCGTACCCACTGACCGTCGTCATCTTCATCGCCTGTATCAAAAAGCCGCTCGCGCGCCGCGAAATCCATCTCTGGAATTAGAATGGACCACATCCACAGAACCCTGGTCTTGCTTGCCGGGGTTTTTTGTTTCCATTGATTTTTGATCGTTAAAATCACGAACGGATAATGTCCGCCCCTATGCGAAAAAACATCTGAATTATGCGGTAAAATATGGTCTTTTTTGCTGTCTTTTCCTTCACTTTTTGGCCAAAAACATGTATAATTTAAGAACGGATTTAAGATTAAAGAATAAGGATTTCAGATAAAAAAACTTAAATCCTCAATCTGAAATCTTCCAACTTTTCCATGCAAATACAATATTTCGGCCTGTCTAGTTTCAAAATCACAACCAAGGAAGCGGTAGTTGCCACTGACCCGTTCCATAAGGATTCCGGCCTGGTACCGCCCCGGGGAGCTGCTGATATTATCATCCTGTCTCAAAAGGAAAAGAACCTTTATTCTGCCGTTTCTGGGTTTTCCGGTGACCCATTTATGATGGATACGCCGGGGGAATACGATGTTAAAGGTGTAACCGTCACCGGAATTCCGCTTAAGCAAGAGGATAAATATGTCACGGTCGAACTTATCGAAAGCGAGGATATCAGGATCCTGAACCTTTCCCATATCAAGGAATGGAACATGAAGGAAGACGAAGTGGAAGAATTGGGGGAGATAGACATTCTCATCCTGCCGGTCGGTGGCAACACTGTCCTCTCCGCCGCTGCCGCAGCCAAAGTGGTCAACGAAATCGAACCGAAAGTTGTCATTCCCTCGCACTACAAAATGAAAGAATTAATTCTGGACCTCGATCCGCTCGAGAAATTCATCAAGGAAATGGGCGGTAAGAACGAATCCATGGACAAGCTGACCCTCAAGAAGAAAGACCTGGCCGAAGAGGGGACGAAGGTTGTGGTGTTGGAACCGTTAAGATAGTTAAAAGTTCAAAGTGAAAAGTTCAAAGTTACTTACAAACCAAGCAATTTTTAATTTTGAATTTTAAATTTTGAATTTACCATGTCTTGGCTTGAGCGCATTCGGAAAAAATCACACGATGAAAAAGTTAAACTGATCTGGATCATTTGCGGTTGGACCGCTGCCGTGCTGGTCATTGTCTGGATCGTCTCGGCACATTATGCCAAAAGACTCCCGACCGACCCATCCCTGTTTACCACCCTTGGACAAAGTTTCCATGATTTAAAGCAAAACTTTAACAATAACCATTGACCTTTAACATTTGACATTTGACAGGGCAGGCCACTGCTTGCTTCGCTGAAGCGAGCCTACACTACGGTCAAAGGTCAAATGTCACATGTTAAATGTAATAACGAAATGCCCAAAGACTCCAAAACACCCCTCTCAGACAATGTCGGATTGATCCGACCGCGGACCATCGAGTCGGAAATGCAGGAGAGCTACCTGGACTACGCCATGAGTGTGATTGTCCAGCGCGCCCTGCCTGATGTCCGCGATGGTATCAAGCCAGTACACCGCCGCATCCTCTATGTCATGCATGAGCTCGGCTTGCGCCACAGCGCCAAATTCCGCAAATCCGCAGCTGTGGTCGGTGACGTGCTTGGTAAATATCACCCGCACGGCGATATTGCCGTATATGATTCCATGGTGCACATGGCGCAGACTTTTGCCATGCGCTACCCGCTCATCGACGGCCAAGGAAACTTCGGTTCCATGGACGGCGACGGTGCGGCTGCCATGCGGTACACCGAAGCCAGAATGTCGGCCCTCGCCGAAGAACTATTGACGGATATCGACAAAGACACCATCGACTGGCGCGATAACTACGATGCTACCCGGAAAGAACCTATTGTCCTGCCCGGCAAAGTTCCAAATCTGCTCCTCAACGGTACGCTCGGCATTGCCGTCGGTATGGCGACTGACATCCCGCCCCATAATTTGAGCGAGCTTTGCGATGCCATCGTCGCGCTTATTGAAGACCCGGATGTGACCGTGGAAGATTTATTGCAGTTCATCAAAGGGCCGGATTTCCCGACTGGCGGCATTATTTATGATATCAACGCCATCAAGAACGCCTATGCGACCGGCAAGGGTAGTATTGTTATGCGCGCCAAGACCGAAATTGTCGAGACCAAGACCGGCGCCTTCCAGATCCTCATCCATGAAATCCCGTACCGCGTCAACAAGGCCACCTTGCTCGAAAAGATTGCCGAACTGGTACGGGACAAAAAACTCGAAGGCATCCGCGACGTGCGCGACGAATCAGACAAGGACGGCGTCCGCGTGGTTGTCGACCTCAAGAAGGAAGCACTGCCGAACAAAATCCTCAACCAACTCTTCTCCTACACCCAGCTGCAGGAAACCTTCCACATGAACATGTTGGCCCTGGTGGACGGCATCGAACCGCACGTACTGAACCTCAAGACCGTGCTGGAAAAGTATTTGGAACACCGCCAGATCGTCGTCCGCCGCCGCACCGAGTACGAACTCAGGAAAGCCAAGGAACGCGCCCACATTTTGGAAGGCTTGTCCAAGGCGCTCGACCACATCGACGAGATCATCAACACCATCAAGAAAAGTCCGACCAAGGAAGAAGCCAAGGTCAACTTGATGAAGAAGTTCAAGTTTACCGAGATTCAGACTGACGCCATTTTAGAAATGCGCCTGCAGACCCTGGCTGGTTTGGAACGCAAGAAGATCGAGGACGAGTTGAAGGAAAAGAAAGCTCTCATCGCCGAACTCGAAGGCATTCTGCAGTCCAAGAAGAAGATCCTTGGCATCATCAAAAAAGAAGTGACCGACCTTAAGGACCGCTTCGGCGACGAACGCCGCACGGCCGTGGTCAAGAACGCAGTCGGCACCTTCTCGGCTGAAGACCTGATTCCGGAAGAAAGTGTTATTATCACCATCACCAAGTCCGGCTACGTCAAGCGCCTCGCTCCGGACACCTACCGTTTGCAAAGCCGCGGCGGCAAAGGTGTTATTGGCCAGACCCTCAAGGAAGAGGATGCGGTGGACAAGCTGCTCTCGGCCAACACCCACGATGATATCCTGTTCTTTACCAACAAAGGCCGCGTCTTCCAGACCAAGGTGTATGAACTGCCCGAAGGCAGCCGCACCAGCCGCGGCCAGGCCCTGGTCAACTTCCTCCAGCTCGGGGCAGGGGAAATCGCCACTTCGGTCCTGACCTTAGGTAAGAAAGACGACGCCAAATTCCTGGTCATGGCCACCAGAAACGGCCTTATCAAGAAGACGCCTCGCGAAGAGTTCACGAAGGTCCGCCGCTCCGGCATGATTGCCATCACCCTCAAGTCCGACGATGAACTCAAGTGGGTAGAATGCTCGGCCGGCGACGACCAGATTATACTCTCGACCGAAAATGGCCAGGCTATCCGCTTCAAGGAAAAGGATGTTCGCCCCATGGGCAGGAACGCCTCCGGTGTGACCGGTATGCGCCTTAAAAAAGACGACAAGATCATCAGCATGGACGTTATCCGCAAGGATGTCGATGTGAAGAACCTGGAAGTGCTGGTTATTACCGAAAATGGCCTTGGCAAGAAGACCGACTTGTCCTTCTACAAAATCCAGAATCGCGCCGGCAGCGGCATCAAGACGCTGAAGGTCACCCCGAAGACCGGGCGCATCGTGTCCATGTACATCCTCGACAGCAAAGAAGAACACGACCTGGTCATGATCAGCAAGGCCGGCCAGACCATCCGCACCCCGCTCAACTCCGTTTCCACTTTGGGCCGGGCTACGCAAGGAGTCAGGGTTATGAGACTCGACGATGGAGACAAGGTTGCCAGTGCCACGATCATCTAATGTTTTCTCGTAGGGGACGGTCGCGACCGTCCCCTACATTTTTTTATCACATGATCACTACCATCATTTTCGACTTCGGCGGCGTCATCGCCACAGACACCATCGATTTATTCGAACAAAAGTTTCAATTCAACCGCTTACCGCCGAAAAAACGCGTCATATATGAGAATGCTGTCAAACAGTGCGAGCTCGGCCGTATCAGTAGGCAAGGGTTATTTGTAGTTATGCGGGAAATATTTACTCCCCATCTCAGTACAACAGAAATAGAACGCTGGTTGCTCGACCATGCCAAAACCCTTCCTCCCTACCGACTAATCGGCAAGCTGCGCAAAAACTACCGCATCATGATCATTTCCAACAACTTCAAACATTGGCCGGCCAAAATGTGCAAAAGCTTAGACATCACACTTACCGGCATCCCGTTCGTCAACTCCGCCCTTATTGGCAGCCGCAAACAGGATGGTGCTGCCTTCCGCTATGCGATAAAAGAATACAAACTGGACCCCTCATCCTGTGTATTCATCGACGACCGGCCGTACAACATAAAACCGGCCAAACATTTGGAGTTTAAAACCATTTTATATAAAGGCAATATTACTGATCTCAAATCCCAACTTAAAAAAGCCGGAATTACAACCCTTTAAAAGAACCGGGGAATGTTTTATAATACCCTAAGCTATGGGCGTATAGCTCAGTTGGTAGAGCGGACGTCTTATACACGTCTGGTCCTAGGTTCGAGTCCTAGTACGCCCACCACTGACAAACCTTGTAAACTCCCCTGAAGGGGAGTTTTTTGGTATAATATAAATGTCAAAACACTGATAGAAACAAAAATGCCTCTGAAAAAGAATTTAAGTATTGCGGTACTTATTTTGGTGGCGGCCATGCTGGTCGCCAGCGTTTTTGCGTTCAAAGGAAGCCAGCAACCACCGATCCAACAACCACTGTCACAGGACGAGGTCGCCAAACTGGTCAAGCCTTCCGTGGTCCGCATTATCAGCCACATTACCGGGCATGTCACCATACCCGCGTTTGATTTTAACACCTCCGACCTATCCTTCGCTCCTATTCCCGGCAAAACCTTCAAAGATGAAGATGTGAATGAGTATTACTCAGGGAGCGGGTTCATTGTCAATCCTGACGGCTACATCGTAACCAACTCCCACGTGGTCTCATTGGAAACCCTAAAAAACGACTACATTGAACAGATTGGGGAGAAAGTTATTGATGACAAAACAAAAGACCTGACCGACGCCCAGCTGTTGGAGATTTTCAAGGACCGGGAGACGGCGTTTGACTTCCAGAACCGGCTGGTAGCGTTCGTCAAAAGCCGCAGCACGTTCAAACTCACTTCAACCATAACCGTTCTCAACCCCACTTCCCAATACGAATCCCTTAAAGACCTTATCGCATTTGGCTTTCCCGCCACCACAGTCAGCGTAAACGACAATTATTGGGATGATGAAAAAGATGTGGCATTGATCCACATCAACCAAAAAGACTTGCCAGCCATGGCGATCGGTGATTCGGCAGCTGCCAATGTCGGCGAACGCATTGTCGTGTTCGGTTTCCCGGCCACGGCGGAATTCAACAGCAGAAACCCGCTTGAATCGACCTTTACCCAGGGGATTATTAGCGCGAGCAAATATTCGGAAGGCAAGGACTTTTCCATTCTCCAGACCGACGCAAAAATATCAGAAGGCTCAAGCGGCGGCCCGTTACTGGACAATACAGGCAACGCCATCGGCATCATCACGTTTCAAACCGGGTCCGGAAACCGGGACGCAGGCGATAATTTTGCCTTTGCCCTGCCCACACAGCTGATTACCACCATGCTGGACAAAAACGGCGTTACAAACCAGCCGGGCAGCTACTATCAGCATTTTCAGCAAGGCCTGTTCCTCTACCACGCAGGCATGTGCCAGGAAGCATTGAAAGAACTCGCCGCAGCCGCGGCCAATTCCGCCTTTGGGGCGGACCGAGCTACCAAGCCGTATGTCGAAAAATGCGGGCAACTGATCGCGAGCGGAAAATCCGTAGATACGACATGGCAGCGCAATTTAAGCAAACTCAAGACAGTCAACGGATTCGCCTGGTTTGTCATACTCGGCAGACTACTGTTGGTTGCCATCGGCATGTGGTGCATCACTATCTTGGTCAAACAAATGAACCGAGATGAGCAGGAGATCACTGTCATTTCAGAAAGTCTGGCGGAAGAAAAGCGGCTCGCCGCGCGTTTATTGGAAGAGCTGGGCAAGCGGGGCATTATACTTCCCGTGCCCGATGAAGAAATCCACGCCGAGCACCGGATAGCCCTGGATATCCCTCACCCCCACCTCCAGGAATTCGTTCAGGAAGCCAGGTCAGTTGGATTAAAAGATGAGCAGATCGCGGAAGAATTGAAGAAGGTCAGTTGGGATCCCGGTGAGATTGCCGCCGCCTTAAAATAGCAGTATACTACCCGCATGCCTGCAGGAGGATCGTTCGTTCTTAAGCTGGACACCATTGCCGCCGCCGCTGCCCAGCTGCTGCAGTGGCTTGATTCCGCCTACCGGATGCTATCACCAATGGCCTGGGAACTCATTCTCACGCTCTTTGCCCTCTTAGCATACCTGGTCTACCAAAGCTACCGGAACCCTTCGGATGAAGAAACCTAAAAACTGGACACCTGATCCTGTTAAGAACACCTCATAACCTTTCCCCGCCACCTCGCACGGTGGCGGGGTTTTATATATTATTCCTACGAACTTACGAATTACTCGAACTGCGAATAACGCACTAGTTCGTATCTCGCTTTTGTTCGTAAGTTCGTAGGAACTGAGCCATCCATTTCAGATAAAAGATACTCTTATGACTTTATTATCTCCTTATAGGCCAAGTTGACATCGAAACGGATTAAGATTATCCTGACCTGTAGCGCAAAAACGGTTAGACCGTCAGTAAATATGTAAGGAGGGATAATGAAACAGATCGCATTAATGGCACTGGTCGTACTCGGTTCCTGCTCGGCGATTTCATGCATAGCCTGGCATTCAGGGCCGGTCCACGGCGGAGCAGGAGGCATTGCCGTTCCAGGAAAGATATGGCGGACGAAGAAAGACACCCTAAATCTTCAGACCGTCGAAGGGGTGGTGACCAAAGCCGAACCCATGCTGCTTACCACCACGCTCACCGACCTAAGCGGAGCAGCCGCCACCAGCCAGAACGTCAGCCCGCCGCTCGACGCCGTTCGACTCACTTTTGAAGACAACACGACCATGGTCTTTGTCGGGGCCGAAGCCCGTATATTCGAACCTAAAAAGTACCACGAGATCGAGTTTGTAACAGAAGGAACCATAAACCGCATCCGCGGTCTCGCGATTGAAGGGAAGGAGATAAAACTCCGCTGACCACCTCCGGGTGGTCTTTTTATATAGATGAGAATTGAAGAACGTAGATCAGGAGCGGACCGAAATATAGTCCATTAAAAATATAATTTTGGCCAGGAACATCCGTCTGTTGTACTGCAACTCTTAATTACAAGGAGCTTCCCATATATGCCTAATGTTGTCGGTGTTTTCCGCGATACCCATGCGGCTGAGCAGGCGATTACCCAGCTGCGTGAAAACGGGGTGGCGGATAAGAATATTTCGTTTGCATTTATTAACAAAGAAGGAAAAACCGAAACCCAAACCGCAACCGGGGAACATGTGGCCTCAGGAGCCGCATCCGGCATCGGCACCGGAGCTATTATCGGGGCGATTGCCGGCCTGGCGGTGGCAAACGGGATCCTGCCAGGACTTGGAACAATTTTTGTAGGCGGTGCGCTCGCCACCAGCCTAGGCCTCACCGGCGCAGCAGCCACCACCGCAGCCGGAGCCATTACCGGCGCAGCAGCAGGCGGGGTTATTGGCGCATTTACCGGCCTGGGCATGAAAGATGAAGATGCCCGTCGCTATGAAGAACGGGTAAAAAACGGTGACGTGGTCGTCATTGCCCACACGGATGATCCGGATGCAAAAACCGTTATGGAACAGCATGGTGCCGAAGATGTCAATGAATATGAAACTACAACTGCATAAAAAACGGCTACCTGGTTCCAGGTAGCCGTTTTGTCATTTGATGCCGCCATTTCGGCGGCTCTCAATTTCCATGAACCTGGCAATGACCTGGTAATGGGAAAATCCCACATCAGCCGGATTAAGTTCGCGTGGCCGTACCAGTGCAATTCCATGCACCTCAGTTGGATTTGGCCGAAGAGCAGGCCACGAAGCGAGGCGGAGCACATACACCTGCGAAATATGCCTACCCGGGCGAGGATCGAGATTTTCAAGCTCCATAAAGAACTCTAAATCTCCCTGATCGGACACCAGTAGTCCAAGCTCTTCGCGCAACTCGCGGCAGCACGCGCTCTCAAAAGTCAGATCACCCGGTTCCACGTGGCCGCCCGGCAATACCAACTTGTCGAGGAACGGCTCTGTCCCGCGCCGTATCAGCAGCACGCGGCCATCCGGAACCACAATCAAGCAATCCACCGTGTGCACAATGGGAGCTGTGGCGTTATAAGAACGAGACATCAACCACCCCTCCTTTCCATGAGATCATTCTGCTCTTTTTTCTTCTTCATCTCCCAAGGCGTAATGCCAATTTGCCATTCAGGATACAACAGCTGCCCGCAACTCGGGCACCGCAGGGAGTAGTGCCACTGGCCGTCACAATCCTCGCGCATGACAATGTCATCCAGAGTGATCTCAATAACTGCAAAACAGCCATCCACCCGGTTGAGCCCTCCAGCCCAGGCACAGACCGGGTGGGCGCAGCGCACCTTTACAGTCCAGGGAGCAGGGGACTTGCCTTCCAGTATCGTTGCCATAATCCTCCTTTACTCTTTTAATGAGCCTCACATTTGCAGTATTGCACAGGTGGGGAATAAAAGTGGATAACTTTTCGGTGTTTGTTTGCAAGAAAATATTAAAACCTTTAAAGTAAAAGGGTAATTGAGTGTAAATTATTACGAAATTTTTCGTAATTATGGTAGATTTCTCTCAAAACAAGGAGATCTCAGAGGTACTGGCTGGCTTTGGTCTGCATGATACAGACCAGCGGGTATATCTCGCTGCGCTTCCACTCGGACAAACCAATCTGGTTCCTCTGGCCCAAGCTGCATCACTGCCGCTGACCACCGTCCAATCCATCGCCCAACGCCTGGAAAGACGGGGATTTTTCCTCGTAAGCAAAAAAGGATCACGCTCTACTTACGAGGCGGCCGACCCCGCCATGCTCGAACAGATCTTGTCGCGGCAAACCCGGGATCTCAAAGCCATAACCCCGCTGCTGGCCAGCCTAAAAGAACACAAAGGTGGGGAGGCGGGCATCCGCGTCTACCGCGGCGAGCGCATGCGCGATATTTTTTATGAGATTTTAAACAGCCGGGAAAAAATAGTTTATGAGATAGTCTCAGCCAAGGACATCCAGGCTATCATGGGGGAAAAATTGCACTTCAGCAGACGGCGGGTTGAAAAGGGTATCCACTTAAAGAGCCTGCGTATTGAAAACAAGGAGATTAAGAAATACTCGCCCCGCATCCACGCCAAAGAACTGCGCGAGGCGCGCTTTCTGCCTAAGGAATTGGCTTTTAAGACCTCAATCATCCTTTGGGGAACCAGTATTGCCTACTTTACTACCTACGAAGAAGGCCTGGCCTGGACCGTGCAGAGCAATGCCATGGCCGAGAGTTTCAAGCAACTGTTCAACCTGTTATGGATGATCAGCCGACCAATGATCACCCTGAAAGAATAATCTTAAGAATTTTTTTTTTGCTCTTTGTGGGGAAGCACTCACAATTGTGAGTGCTTCCCCACAAAATTCAATCGCATATTATTTGTTATAAGATGCACTTATACAACCCCCTCTAAAAGCAAACTGAAATTGTATGCCCCATAATAAAAAGCCTACTAAAGCCAAAAAAGGCTCGTTCGGCGAAGATTGAGGTGCTACTGGCGGGTAAATACGGCCAGACCGAGCAAGGTGCAGCCAGCAAGTCTCGCGGAGAGATTGTAGGCGCCTGGCAGAAATAGACCTGTGCTCACACAGATTAAAGCAAGGCCTATATAACCCAGGGCAACATACATCCTATGCGGCTCATGCAGATGGTCGTACCACATCCATATCTTTTTCATATAGCCTCCTTCCAGAGACAGCATACCGACACCAAAAAAAGTCCGCAAGCCTAGACAACCTCTGAAAAATTTGCTATAATATATATAGAAAAGTTCCTTTCACTCTGCTGCCAACTAGGTAACAGGGCGGAAACAAAAATCAAATAGCAAAATCCACCACTTATCCAATGTAGTCCCGACATTTTGTCGGGATGACCTTATTGCCCCACTGTACCGGGGCAAAGAGTTGACCAGTGTTTTTGGCTCAATTCACAGTTGTTCTTAGAACTTTTCTATAAAAACCCCCTCCGCACTTTCCGGGGGTTTTTAATTTTGTTGATTTGGTATAAAATATAAAAGCTTAAAAATTAATATGCAAATCAACAGATTAGAACAAATTTACAAATAACTACAGATCAAAATCCATCTGTAGATATCTGTATTTCTACATCCATCTGCATATCTGTTAACCATATGGACCAAGAAGACATCAAAGACCTGTTTGAAGAGAAGTACGAAGATCGCATCGGAATGAACTACCAGGAATGGCTGGAACAGGGACCGCAAAATGAAGCCGAAGCCTACGCCCGCCTGCAGGAAATTGACGACGAGCTGACCAGCACCTATGAAGAATGGTATGAAGCTGTCGGCGAAAAGAAAGACGAGATGGAAGAACACCGGGACCGGTTAAAAGCCGAGTATGATCTAATCGAAGAATCGTTCGGACTTGAGGCAGGGGATAAGGGATGGTAAGTTAAATGACAAAAATTAAAAAAATGACATAATTGACAAAATGTAAACACCCGACTGCTATCTATTTTTTGTCAATTTTGTTCAATTATGTCATTTATGTCAATTACCCTATGCTCTACGTTTTAGCTACTCCAATTGGAAACTTAAAAGATATCACCCTTCGCGCAATTGAAACCTTGAAAAGTTGTGATTTTGTGATTGCCGAAAATCCCAGCTATACCAAGCGCTTGCTGGACCACTTTGAGATCGGCCAAAAAAAGACCATGCAATTCGCCGAGCATAATGAGCAGAAAGTGCTGCCAGGACTTATTGGCTTGCTGGAAAAGCAGAACGGCTGCCTGCTGACTGATGCGGGTACGCCGGGAATTTCCGATCCAGGCTTCCGGCTCGTGCGGGAATGCGTGCAGGAAAATATCCAAGTAGTTCCCATCCCCGGGGCTAGCGCAGCCATTACCGCGCTGTGTGCATCAGGCCTGCCGACCGACAAATTCCTGTTCTTCGGCTTTTTACCCAAAACCGAGATCAAAGTCATGAAAGCCATGGTCGAAGCCAAGACCATCGAAGCCACGGCAGTGTTCTACGAATCCCCTGAACGTATTATAAAAACGATTAGTTTTGTAAAAAAAGCCTACCCCGGATGCAATGTCGTCATTGCGCGAGAGCTGACTAAAATGCATGAAGAGTTTATCCGCGGAACAGCCACAGAAGTCTTGGGAATTCTCCAGAAAAAAGGTAAAGTGAAGGGGGAGATTGTGGTGCTCGTTTCATTTAAATGATTTAAATGATTGACACGATTTAAATGAATAGCACAAACAAATGGACCACAATGATTTAACGAAACGAACAAAAAATTTCGCTGTTAAGATCATCGAGCTGGCAAAATATCTAGAAGAGTATTGTGGCAACACTGGGAGAAAAATAGGAGATCAATTACTACGATCAGGTACGAGAGTTTATGCCAACTATAGGGCCGCTTGCAGATGCAAGTCGGCAAAAGATTTTATCTCTAAAATAGGAACAGTGGTAGAAGAATCTGATGAATCACTAGGGTGGCTAGAGTTAATTGACGCAGCTAATTTAATTCCTCATTATATGCTTGAAGAACTGCTAAGAGAAACAAATGAGATCACTGCTATAATGAACGCCTCAAAAACAACTGCGATCAGAAATGTAAAGCGTGACAGACCTTAATCATGTCAATCATTTAAATCATTTAATTCTTGTCAATCTTTTATGTCCGGACATTCCAAATGGGCCCAAATCAAACGAACAAAAGGCGTACTCGACCAGAAGCGCGGGCTTTTGTTTTCCAAACTTTCGAAAAAGATCAGTATTGCGGTCAAGGAAGGCGGCAGCCCGGACCCGGGTGTTAATTACAAACTGAAAAGTGCTATTGAATACGCCAAAGGCCAGGGGATGCCGAACGATAATATTGAACGGGCGATCAAGAACACAGCCAATGCCGGCGAGATCAAAGAAGTGGCCTACGAAGGTTACGGCCCGTACGGTACCGCTTTTTTGGTGGAAGCAGCCACTGACAACCCGAATCGCACCACAAATAACGTCAAGCATATTTTTTCCAAACATGGAGGTAATATGGGCGCCCAAGGCTCTGTAGCCTGGCAGTTCACCACCAAAGGACAAATTCTTGTTGAACGTGACGAAAAGATTTCTGATATCGAAATGGCAGCCATCGACGCCGGAGCTGACGATGTACGCGAATCGGCGGAAGGTCTGGAAGTGTATACTGCACCGAACGACCTGATCAAGGTTAAAGAAGCGCTCATTGCAGCCGGGGCTAAAGTAGCCCAGGCCGATATTATCAAAGAATCCAGCCAGGGTACTGACCTCACCGAAGACCAAAAACCGAAGGTTGACGCTCTGTTTGCCGAGCTCGAGAATGATGAGGATGTGATCGCCGTCCATACGAGCGCTAACCTTTAATCAGGTAGTACATTTGACCATTAACCATTAACAATTAAACAGGCCATTGCCATCCGGTCAAAAGTCAATGGTTAATTGTTAAATGTTTATATGAACATTCTTGGCATCGACCCAGGGACCGCAACAACCGGATATGGCGTGATTACCCCCACCAAGCGGATGGGGGAGTTTGGGTTAGTTGATTTCGGAGTCGTGGAAACCGATAAGCACCTGACCGATGCCGAGCGGCTCGCCATGCTGGCTGAAGATTTGGAAATTTTGATCAAAAAATACAAACCTGCCTGCGTAGGCGTGGAAAAATTATACTTTGAGACCAACCAGAAAACAGCCATGACCGTGTCCCAAGCCAGGGGAGTTGTACTGCTCACCGCGCAGCGCGCTATGATTCCTATTTTAGAATTCACACCGCTTCAAGTAAAAAATTTCATTTGCGGGTACGGCAAGGCGGAAAAGAAACAGGTGCAATTTATCATACAAAGAACTTTTAAACTGAAAATAGCTCCCAAGCCGGATGACGCCGCGGATGCGCTGGCGATTGCGCTCTATGCGGGACACATGTTTGCAAAAAAAGAACTGTTTGACCCCATACAGAAGAAGCGTGTATAAATTCTTTTGAAAGAATTTCCACAACTTTGACTAGACACAAAAAATCCTCATTGTTATAATGCGCTTACAGCTGCCTTTCGGGCAGCTTCACCCAAGCACCAATGTTTTTGAATACTTGATGAGTTTCATTGGCGGATAGCCAGTCATCCCTCATCACTCCATTTAAAAATTTTGGTACCCGGGTAAAAAACTAAAATTCAACCCTCAATCTGAAAGATCGAGGCAAGGAGAATATACCCATGTTCATGGATGATGAAGATACCAATACTGGTGTCGACGGCGGCATGCCTGCTGATGATACTACTCCCGAAGAAACCGCTCCTGAAGCCGGCGCAGAAGAAGCTCCTCACGAGCCCGAGCCGGGAATGTAATCTCGTTGCAATAGAAAACCCCCTCTTACGAGGGGGTTTTGTTTATTTTTGCGGGCAGCCAATGGCTGCCCCTACACAATTCACCGAATACAGGATTTATTTTTTCACTTCATATTATTTGATCCGTACGAATCGGCGCTTGCCGACTTGGATCAGATATTCCATCTTGCCATCAAGCTCGATCGTATGATCCTGAGCAGTCCGCTCGTTAACCTTTACACCATTCTGCTGCAAGAGCCTCCGACTTTCCGATTTACTGGCAGCGAGGCTGACAACCACTAATAGCTCTGAAAGTTGGTAACTGCCGGATTTCATTTTCTTGAGCGGAATATCCTGCGGCAACTCGCCTTTGCTGAATTGGGAAACAAAAGCGTCGCGCGCCGCGGCTGCCGCTTTCTCGCCGTGATACAGTTTGGCAATCTCAAGGGCCAGTTCCAATTTTTGATCGCGCGGATTGGCATGACTCGCAATCACCTCGTCGATGCGCGACAATGGCACGCGGGTAGCAAGCAGAAAATACTTCTTGATCAGATTATCCGGAATACTCATGGCCTTGCCGAACATATCAGTGGGGGAGTCGGTCAGATTAATGACATTACCCCAGGAAGATGACATCTTGCGGCCGTCAGTACCTTCAAGCAAGGTCATGGTCAACACGTCCTGCTGTTCCATTTTATAGGCCTTCTGAATAGACCGGCCTGCCAGTAGGTTAAAGCGCTGGTCAGTGCCGCCCAGCTCCACATCCGCTTTAATAGCTACGGAATCATACCCTTGCATTAAAGGATATAACAGTTCGCGCAACGAAACCCTCTTTCCTTCCTTCATGCGCTTACTGATATTCTCGCGTGCTTCGAATTCGTGCAAGCCAAACAAATCAGCCAATCTGCCAATTTCCGCAAAGCCGAGCTTCTTAAGCCATTTGGAATTATAATGGGTTTCTGTTTTGGTCTTATCCAAAATCTTGAACGCCTGAGCGAAGTAGCTCTTCAGGTTTTTCTTGATCGTCGCCTCGTCAAGCATTGGACGTTCCGAATCCTTGTCCGAGGTATCGCCAATTTGTCCGGTAAAATCACCTACAATAAACACCACCTTGTGCCCAAGTTCCTGGAACGTACGGAGTTTCCAAAGGACAACAGCCCGCCCGATATGAATATTCGGACTGGTTGGGTCTATCCCCAGCTTGACCCGCAGCTTCTTTTTAGAACGCAGGGCGGCAGCCAGGTGATCACGGTCAATAACCTCCTCGACCCCGCGGGTAAGTAATTCTTCAATTTGCTGGTCACTTATTTTAATCATATTCGTATTATATCAGGATTTGACGTATGGGTAATCTTAAATACATTGTATTAGATATAATCCGAATCTACAAATGATATCCCTGCCTACCGGCAGGCAGGCATATACCCCGAATCGAATGCGGGGGCATTCGGGGCATATGGATTGTTTATATTCGGGTCATTAGGATTATTTTATACTAGTCTTTCCGCCATAAAAAAGGTATAATGTCAATATGAAAATCTACAATTACGAAACTCGGCCTGCCGTAAAATCACGGGCCAAAAGGCATTTTTTTCACTTTCCAAAATTCCTGCCGAATAATTTTCGAGGGTGGATGACACTCATTGTTCGCATCGCTGCTGTTGGAATTGTGGTCGCCGCGGCATTATTCCTGTATTACAGCCGAGGATTACCCGATCCAAACAAGCTTCTTGAGCGGAATGTTCCGGAATCTACCAAAATCCTCGCCCGCGACGGCAGTCTGTTGTATGAGATCCATGGCGAAATTAAACGCACCCAGGTAACACTGGACCAGATCTCTCCGTTCCTGCCCCAAGCCACCATAGCCATTGAAGACAAGGATTTCTACCGCCACAAGGGTATTTCAGTAACCGGTATAGCCCGCTCTGCCTTGATAGACTTGATCACGCTGCATAAATCCCAAGGTGCCAGTACCATTACCCAACAACTGGTCAAGAACGCGATTCTCACCAAAGACAAGTCTTGGGACCGCAAGATCCGCGAAGCCATCCTCGCTGTTGCACTTGATGCCCGCTACTCGAAAAATGAGATTCTCCAGATGTACCTGAATGAGATTCCCTACGGCCGAAATGCCTATGGAGTGGAGGCCGCCGCGCAATCCTATTTCGGCAAGCCGGCCAAGGACCTGGATTTGGCGGAAAGCGCTTACCTAGCTTCCCTCCCGCAAGCGACAACCTACTACAACCCGTACGGATCCCACCGTGACGCCCTTGATGCGCGCAAGAACACCGTGCTGACCAAAATGCGTGAACAAGGATACATTACCGCGGACCAGGAACAAAAAGCCAAGGCTGAGAAAGTCGACTTCAAACAGACAACGACCGGCATTATTGCTCCACACTTTGTCATGTACGTCCAGGATTATCTTGCCGAACGTTATGGTGAAAAAACCCTCGAGGAGGGTGGTTTGAAAGTAACCACCACACTGGATCCCAAATTGCAGCAAATTGCCGAACAGGCGGTAAAAGACAATATGGACAAGGATGCCACCAAGTATAACGCGCACAATGCAGCACTGGTAGCGATAGACCCCAAAACCGGGCAAATTTTGGCTATGGTGGGAAGCAAGGACTACTTCGGCGATCCAGAGCCGGCCGGTTGCACCCCGGGGAAAAATTGCTTATTCGAACCAAACTTTAATGTCGCTGATTCCGAACGCCAACCCGGTTCTAGTTTTAAACCTTATGTCTATGTAACTGCCTTCAAAAAAGATTTCAAATATTCCCCCGCATCCCTGCTCATGGATGTCACGACTGACTTTGGTACCTATGGCGGCAAAGATTACACCCCGCACAACTATAACGGACAAAGCTACGGGCCGGTATCCATGCGTAAAGCCCTGGCCGGCAGCTTGAACGTTCCGGCTGTCAAAACTTTGGCGTTGGTCGGCGTCGACAACGCCACACAAACCGCACACGACCTTGGTATCACCTCGCCGCTACAGGATTGCGGATTATCCCTCGTGCTGGGTGGATGCGAGGTCAAATTAGTTGACCATGTCAGCGCTTTTTCTGCCATTGCCAACGAGGGTTTGCGCAACGATAAAACCGCTATTTTAAAAGTGGAGGATCGCAACGGAAAAGCTTTGGAAGAATACCAGGACAACCCACACCAAGTACTCGATCCACAGGCGGCATATGAGCTAATCAGCATCATGACCGATAACAATGCTCGCAGTTATATCTTCGGCTCCAATTCGCCGCTTATTCTGCCTGATCGCGTCGTAGCTGCTAAGACCGGTACTACCCAGAACTGGCACGATGGCTGGACTGTGGGCTTCACCCCGTCTTTAGCTGCAGGCGTCTGGGCGGGCAACAACGACGGCACCCTGCTCAAAAAGGGAGCGGATGGTGTGTTTGTGGCTGCTCCGATCTGGAATGAATTCATGAAGAATGCCCTCAAAGGAACCCCAGCCGAAGAATTCAAAGTGCCTGATGGGATCCAAAAAGTCACGGTAGATGAAGTCTCAGGAAAACTGCCTACTCAGTTCACTCCATCAACCAAAGTTGAAACATTCGCCAGTTATTCGGTACCGACCGATTACGACCCGGTACACATTACGGTCGCCATGGATTCCCAAACCAACCTGCCGGCTGATTCTTCTACGCCGCCGGACCGCATCGTAAACAAAATTTATACGGTCTTCCATAGCGAGCGGCCGAATAGCCCGAATTGGGAAGATCCAGTCGTCGCCTGGGCCCAGGCTAATGGCTATGAGTATCCCACCGGGACCATCACCGTGCCCCCGCCACAACCGAGCAATGGCGGGGATAGTGGTGTAACAACGGACATTGTTTCCCCGAACGACGGATCATTCATTTCTGTGTTCCCATTCCAATTGGTTGCAGTTGCTGATTCTCCCAACACCATAGCCCGACTCGATCTGTCCATTGATGGGCAATTTTACAAGACTGTTACCGGGCAGCCTTACACCTTTACTATTGATAAGCAGTTGCCAGACGGCCCGCACACCCTGGCTATCCGGGCCACGGACAAATCCGGCTATACGAACGACACCAGCATTACCATCACGGTCACCACTACCAAACCCGCTTTGAACCTTACCGAGCCATCAGGAACCATTACCGGTTTTCCCACTACACTGACCGCAGAGAGCAACAATTTGTATAGCCAGGTTATGTTCTACTACCAGCCGGATAAAGGCCAGCCAAAACTGCTCGGGCAAGCCTCCAATGTCAGCCACTTCGGCGACACCTATCAATACCAACTGCTTTGGTCCGAACGCCCGGCACCGGGTAACTACCGAGTGTATGCGCAGACTGACCAAGGAGTGACATCGTCGAAAGTAAAAGTGACAGTTCCGTAATTAATTGACAAAAATGACAAAATTGATCAAAATTGACAAAATTATACTGCAATCCTGTTCTCCATTTTTGTCAATTTTGTCAATTTTTTAAATTTTGTTCAATTCTACTATGCCTTTCCTCCTCATCCTCACTTTCCTCCTTACTCCTGCCTACGCGGCGCGTTTTAGCGTGTTTGGCTTGCCGACCGATGTGCTCATGGTATGGGTCGGTGTCTTCTGGATCGCGGCCATTGCCTGGTTTACAACCAGAAAATTGTGGGGGGAATTCTTTGCTTTTCTGAAAACATTCGAACGGCCAATTCTCCTGCCAATCCTGCTATTCTCTCTGGCAGGAGTTTTCGCGCTCGATGTTCACGGGTTTGACCTCAAGAAGACAGGGCAGTTTTTAGTGCTCTTCTTACAACCAGTTTCTGTCTTTTTTATTTCCTCTTTCATATTTCGAAAGACCCCAAAGGCCAAACATACATTCCTAACCGCCTGTTCCATACTCCTAGCGGTTATGGGGCTGTTCGCTATCCTGCAATACTTCACCCGTATTGGACTGCCGGCCGCGTATTGGGGTAATAGCATAGAACCAAAGCGCGCCTTGGGATTCTTTGGCCACCCGAACTTCTATGCGTTATTCGCAGCGCCGCTATTGGCACTATTGTTACCGGATGTACGATTAAAACTACAAGAGGCAAGGAAACACAGCGCTCCGATCATTATGTGGGTTATTGGAGTGGTTGGACTGCTACTGTCCCTATCCCGTGCCGGCTGGCTGGGCTTGGGAGTAACTGTTCTACTGTATGCGATCATAGCAGGGGACAAGCGGATCCGAAGCGGTCTCGGTATTATCGCGCTAGTCGGAATATTAATCGTTAGCCTCAATACCAACCTTCGATGGAGAATCCTTCTACCGCTGCATGGAGAAAAATCAGCCGTCTCGCGCATTTCGTTATGGAATACGGGATGGAAGGGGGTTAAGGAAGCGCCCATCAGCGGGCTTGGCCTGGCTGGTTTTTCCCGGCAATGGCCTATACTCAACACTGACCCCAACCTCGATACCCATAATTACCCGCACAATATCTTTCTCGATGTCTGGGTAGAGACCGGGTTGCTAGGGTTGATAAGTTTTATTTGGCTGCTTGGTGTTTTCCTCTGGCGTGGATATTCCAACCGAAACGACCTATGGAAATTTTCAGTGGCTTTGTTTTTGACCGCTCTGCTCGTACAAGGACAGGTTGATAATCCATACTTTAAAAATGATTTGGCGATGGTCTTTTGGATGATGTTAGCCCTGGCTGTATAACCACAGCACCCAAAGCGCTGCTGAGGAAGGCTCCCTCCATGGTCCCCATGGGGGGAATTTGATATTTGGCTTATTTATTATTGCTGTTTATACTATAGGTATGAACAAACCACTTTTTTCCAAATTAGCCAAAGTCACGCTTTTGATCGTTTTTTGGGTTGTAGTCGTATTTATCGGCTGGCAGGCCATGAAAAAACCGGCTTTGACCGGCGACTGGCAGCCCCAATTGGCAGTGCCTTCTACCGCCGAATTTCACGACGACTTGGTGACTATCCACAACGTACGCAATTTCCGCTACGGACCGGGAAAAGAATCAGACACTCATCCTGCGTATTATGATAAAACCTATGACCTGCGGAAAATCAAACAGATTTGGTATGTGACCGAACCATTTAACGAAAATAAGACGGCCGCTCACACCTTCCTGTCGTTCGAATTTAATAATGGAGATTTTTTAGCGATCACAATTGAAGCCCGCAAGACCAAAGACCAAACCTATAGTATTTGGAAGGGGATGCTCCACACGTATCCGCTCATGTATATTGCGGCGGACGAGCGTGATGTGGTTCTGGTTCGGGCCAATTTACGCAAAGACAATGTCTACGCGTACCCAGTCAAACTCAGCAAGCCGGAAAATGCCCGGGTACTACTGGTTGATATGTTGGAGCGCATGAATAATCTCTTAGTCCACCCAACCTGGTACAACACCTTCTGGGCCAATTGTACGTCCAGTATTGCTTACCATGTTAACCGCATCACCCCGCACCGTATTTCCATGTGGTCATGGCAATTGTGGCTGACCGCTTCGGCTGATGAACTGGCTTTAAAACATGGGTTATTGGATACCAACCTTCCTATAGAACAAGCCCGGCAACAATACTTTATTACTGAACGCTCGCAAAAAGTCGGGGATGTGGAAGGATATTCGAAGTTGATCAGGGAGTTTGAGAAGAAATAGAAAAATAAAAAAATAGAAAATTCAAAAATTCAGATCTTCGAAGGTGTAGGGGCGGCCAGCGGCCGCCCGATAACCAAAAGCTAGTAGTTTCCCTTACAAAATTTTAAAATCTTTCTATTTTTTTATCTTTTTATTTATTGGCAGGCCAAGGGCCTGCACTACATGCATCCATGCCTCCACTTATCATAAATCTCCCCCTCCCCGAATATACCATCGAAACACAACCTAATTACCAGACTATCGGAAAAAAGATCGATGACACTCTCGAAAAGAACTTCTTTGGTAAACAAATTGCCATTCGCGCACTCAGTCTCACTGACCATCCACAGTTAACTATGGATGAATTCGTTGATATCATCGTCAAGACTGGTACGGATAAGTACGATCCCAGCCGTAAAGGAGTAGGGAATGAAGACTTTGAGCCGTATAATGTCGACTTGCAAGCCGGTTTTGGCACGGTGGGAAAAGATCTGGCCGGAGAGGGAGCCGATATTATCCAAAAGTTCTACGAAAACGCATTACTCGATCGCGGTTACCGACTCAGGATCGATCTTTTGGTGGTATACGATCTCAACCAGCTCACCAAGGCAGAAAAAGTTGATCTTTCAAAACCCGGTGTCCACCCTCGCCTAGAGCCGTACCTGTTCCGGTTCAAGGACCCTGAGCACAGACCCGAAGCGTTGCTTGGTATTATAAAACTACTAAGTAAAACACCTGCTTTCTAGCAGGTGTTTTATGTGTAGAGAACAGTAGATTGTGGATTACTTAGGTTAATGTATATGTTCGAATAACTCAGGCAAGGTAAGATGTATTCCTAATAATTCAGGATCATTATAAATATCCAATCTTTTGCCAAAGGCCTGTTTAGTTGCCTGGAAAATATACTCCCTCACACCGCTTTGCAGCTGTTTGGCTTCGCGGCATATGGCAGCATATTTCGAGATGTCTTCCTGATTCTTTAAGACCCCTTCTTGTACATATGCCTCCACAAGCTGACGAAACGGGCCGGTGAACGGAGAAAGATCAAGCACCGGCTCGTTTTCCCGTGTAGGCGAAAAGGTTTCAGCCATAGAGAATGGTGATTAAATCTTCCCCACTAACTCATCGCTTTTCTTTAATGCCGCCTTATCAGGCGTCCAACTGGCCGGACAGACTTCGCCATTATGACTGGCTACATACTGGGCTGCCTGAATTTTGCGGAGGAGTTCCTGGGCCGAACGGCCAATACTGTTATCGTTTACCTCCACGGCCTTAATCACACCTTCTGGGTCGACGATGAATGTACCGCGCAGCGCCTGGCCTTCTTCCTCAATATACACCCCGAGTGTCTTTGACAGCTTGCCGTTCGTGTCCGCGGCCATGGGGAATTCCACCGTCTTGATGGCAGGCGACATATCATGCCAGGCCATATGGGCATACGCGGTATCCGTACTCACACTTACCACTTCAGCACCTATCTTTTGGAACTCTCCATACATGGAAGCTAATTCCTGCAGCTCAGTCGGGCAAACAAAAGTGAAATCTGCCGGATAGAAGAACAATACCAGCCATTTGCCGCGAAGGCTGGAAAGTTTGAGTAGCCCTAATTTTCCACTATGGTACATATTAAGTTCAACATCCGGCAACTGGCTACCGACGAGCGGAGTGGGATAAAATGATTGATCCATATTGTTTTCTAATTTAAGATTAAATTATTTTAAATTATAGATTTGGTATAAAAAGGCGTCATTCTGAGGGAGTGCAGCCGACCGAAGAATCTCATTTGAGATCCTTCGTCCCTCAGATGCATTCGGGACTCAGGATGACGCCGGGAAAAGTGTTAATTATTTCTATTTTCTCAACCGAATCACGATCTTCCGGTGCGGTTCATGGCCAATGCTTTCCGTGTACACTTCCGGGTTATGTTCTTGTAAGTAGGCGTGTATAAAGCGGCGCTCGTAGTTCGGCATGGATTCTAAACTGACGCTCTTCCCAGTCCGTTTGACCTGCTCAGCTGCCTGTTTGGCGGTCTCCTTCAAATACCACTCTCGCTTGCGCTTGTAATCATCCACATCCAGGCTGAAACGGAACTGTTGGTCAGGCGGCAACTGGCGGGCGACAACACCCTGCACCACCACCTGCAAGGCGTGAAGCGTGGCACCCTGCCTGCCAATAAGCAGGTAGGAATCAGGTGAAGAAATGTTAAAAATCAAACCCTTGGTAATGCTATCTTCGAATTCAACTTCGCCCGGAACGCCTATCTTTCCAAGCACGTCAATAATTAAAGCTTTTACTTTATCGATTTTTTCGTAGTCGGTCATGATTGTAACATTTAACAGTTAACATTTGATCCGCCGCGGCGGATCAATTGTCAAAGGTCAATTGTTGGTCGATGAGGGTTGCTTTCTCATCATATAGTATTGCTGGGCGACGGCAAAAAGTGTAGTTACGATCCAGTACAGCGGCAAACCAGCCGGTAATTTCAAAGCCACAAAAACGCTTACCAGCGGCAGGACATAGGTGGTTTGTATGCGCATAGCCGCAGCGGTCGCATCTTGTCCTGGTTGCGCCGGCATCATCATTTTGGATTGCCAGAACTGTGCAAAGCCGGCTAGGAGGGCAAAAATCAGGCTCGGGATATAGAATTTACCCCCGGCAAGCAGCGCGGGTTTGGAAAGATCGACGATATGGAGGAAATAAGGACTGATTGATCCAGGGTTGGGTACGAAGGAATATAATCCGGTAATATCATGGCTGCCAAGGGCCAGCCTGAACACTTGAAAAAGAGCTAGTAGGATAGGAATTTGGATCAAAACCGGCAGACAAGAAGAAAAAGGGTTAATCTTATGCTCTTTATAAAGTTCCATCATCGCCCGAGCCTGCCCTTCCTTGTCGTCCTTGTATTTTTCTTTGACAGCATTTAATTTCGGCTGCAAGTCATTCATAGCCTTTTGGCTTTTGAGTGACTTATGAAAACTAGGAGCTAAAATCAAACGAATAACAATCGTTAGGAGAATAATAACAATTCCAATATCATGCCCGGGAATAACACGGTAAAATCCGATAAGTAAGTTTAGGAGCGGCCGGTAAATTATCTCGTGATACAAAAATGTGATCATAATAAGTAGTTTTCAATTTTCGTTGTTTACACCCCCTCATTCCTGTCAGTGACTGGGCCTAGGGCACCAAATCAACCGATGGTTGTGCGAAAGGATTACATTTAATAACTCTTTTTAAAGAAAGTAAAAACCCCTTGCCTAATCCATGCTTTTTCAAAGCTTGTTTGGAATATTCACTGCAGGTGGGGTAATACCGGCAATACCCATGCGGATACCTACCTTTCAACCAACCATGGTCAGGGGAGAGGGTGTGCTGGTATAGGGTAATCATGCCAACAAATAGCGTGGTTGGCAATCTTTTTAGGATATTCCACATGTGTTAACGTATTAATTTCGAGTTGTGTATAAGTTGTGTAAAAGCGGATAACAACTCGTTTTTCCCCAATTTTGAAGCATTCGGCTTCACAATAACCGCATAGTCTCCATGGTTTAAACCGTCAAAGTTGATGCGAATATATTCCCGAAGAGTCCTTTTAAACCAATTTCGCTTTACCGCGCTTTTGGAAACTTTGGTGGAAACTATTACCGTAAACCGCTTTATTTCAGGGTTAAACCGATATTTTATTGTTAAATAAGGGTTAAAAAAACCCCGCCCCCTGGCAAACACAGCTTTAATGTCCTTGCTCTTAGCGAGACGGTGAGTTTTTTTCAACATATTCGTTTAAACAGTGAGTTTTTTTCTGCCTTTAAGACGTCTGTTAGCCAGGACGTTTCTACCGCCTTTAGTCTGCATGCGTGTGCGAAATCCATGCCTTCTGCTGCGTCTCTGGGCTTTGGGTTGGTAGGTTCTCTTCATGGTCTTTCCTATATATCAATTTAGTTAATATTCTCGGCTAATTATACTAAAAAAAACTACCATAGTCAACTCTTCATAACAATATAAACCAGGTATCCAATCATTAAACACACATTATCCACAACATATAAACAGCTAAGTCAATTATCCTTATATCTATGAGGTTTTTTAGTGCATTTACATGTTGATAACTCCCTGTTAGAATGAGGTATCGATAGGATATCCACAAGTTATTTCGAATTTTTCAAAGGAAACCCAAATTCAATTGCAAATTTTGCCTGTATGAACAACCAACAACTCTGGCAAGCCATTCTGGGAAGTCTTGAAGTCTCGTTAAGCAAGGCTAATTTTAACACATGGTTTAAAAATACCAATATTGTTCAACGAGGGGATGATTATATTATTATTGGCGTACCAAGTGCTTTTAACCGCGACTGGATTGCCGCCAAATACCACCATGAGATGTTAAAAGCACTAAAAACTATTGCCCCAGAGATAAAGGAAATTAGATACCAATTAGGAAACCAAACCCCCACCCCTCAAGCACAACCCACCGTTCAGCAAAATCGGCCACCCCAACACCCAGAGCAATCCACTCAACCGTACCGGTCCGGCGAGCAAGCTGTTATTCCCACAACCGGTTTAAACCCCAAATATACATTTGAGACCCTTATTATAGGCAAAAACAACGAACTCGCCCACGCCGCATGTGTGGCGGTCGCTAAAAACCCTGGGACCCAGTATAACCCTTTATTTATTTATGGTGGGGTGGGATTAGGTAAAACCCACATGATGCAGGCCGTCGGCCATAGACTGCTTCAGACGAGCAGCCGAACCAGGATCTTGTATGTAACGAGTGAAAAATTCACAAACGACTACATTACCGCGATCAGCCAAAAACGCTTCGAGGAATTCAAGAAAAATTACCGCGATGTTGATGCGTTATTAGTTGACGATATTCAATTTTTAGCTGGGAAAGAAGGAATTCAAGAGGAGTTTTTCCACACCTTTAACGAACTTCGGGATAAAGGTAAGCAAATCATTCTCACTTCAGACCGTCCACCAAAAGAAATCCCTTCTATTGAACAACGGCTTATCTCCCGGTTTGAATGGGGGATGGTAGCTGATATTCAAGCCCCTGACTTGGAAACCAGGATGGCGATTTTACGCACCAAAATGGAAAAGCGAGGTGTGGTTATTAGCGAGGATATTCTTTTCTATATAGCGGAGAATATTCAAAGCAATGTCCGTGAATTGGAAGGTGCATTAAACCGCCTCGCTGTCTACCAGCAAATGGAAAATCGCGGATTAGTTCTTGAACAAGCCAAAAATATCCTTGCCAGTATTGTTGGCGCAAAGAAAAAAGTTACCTCCATTAAAAAAATAGCTGAATCTGTTGCGGAATTTTACAACATTACCATGGAAGATTTGGTTAAACAGTCCAGAAAAAAGGAATTTGTAAAACCAAGGCAGATTGCCATGTATTTGATCAGAAAAGAATTGGATAATTCCTTCCCATCTATTGGAGACTTCTTTGGTGGCAGGGACCACACTACTGTCATGCATGCAGTGGAAAAAATCGAGTTGATGGTGAATCAGAAGGATTCATTCAAACAAGAAGTGGATTTAATTCTGGATAAACTGTATACATAGCATGGGAAAAGTGGTTGATAGGCATGGAATAAAAGTTGGATAAGTTGTGTGAAAAACTTCAAACAAACCGCCTCTAGCAGGATACACACTAAGATACCCACAACCAGTACCAAGTTATCCACGGAAAAACACAGACTTATCTACAGGATTACTTTTAAAATCATGTGATGAATACGGATAAAACCAACTATTCCACAAATCAACAAGGCTTATTATCACTATTGTTATGTATTTAAATTATTTATTTATAAATAATATATGAAAGTAATCTGCACCCAAGAAAACCTAAAAGGAGGTTTGGCAGTGGTGGGGAGAATTATCTCTCCAAGCAACACACTCCCTATCTTGAACAATATATTGATCAAGACAGAGAATGGGATGTTGAAAATTTCTTCAACCAACCTTGAGGTGGCGATTACTACACAAATTAGATGCAAGGTGGAAGAAGATGGTGAAGTAACAGTCTTTGCCAAAACCATCACTGATTTGGTGAATAATCTTCCGAATAAGAATATTACCTTAGAAACAGAGAATCTAAATCTGCATATCGAAGCAGATAATTTTCACACCTCAATAAAAACCTTACCAGCTGAGGAGTTTCCTCTCATTCCACAAATTGAAGGGAGGGAAACATTTAAAATCCCTGCCCAGGCTTTGAAACGGTCTATAGACCAAGTTGTGTTCGCAGCATCAACTAATCAAACTCAACCAGAGATTTCCGGGGTGTTTTTAGGAACTCAGGACAATGAGTTGCGTCTCGTAGCAACTGATCGGTACCGTTTGGCTGAAAAAAGGCTAGCTCTCGCCCAAAAAACCAATCATCCCACTGAAGTGATAGTGCCGCAAAAAACCATTGCCGAACTAGCTCGAATTATCGGAAACCAGGAAGGTGAGGTAGAGATTACCCTTGCTGATACTCAGATTTCCATGGTTTTTAACCAAACTCAAATCATTAGCCGCCTGATTGACGGCCAATATCCCCCCTATCAACAGATTATCCCCGAGCAATTTATTACCACTGTTGCCACCCAAAAACAACCACTTATTAATGCGTTAAAAGCTGGAAGTATTTTCAGCCAGAATAATAACAGTATTTTTATCGAGTATGGTACAAATGAGCAGAATTTACGGATTACTGCCGAATCTCAGGAATTAGGTAAGAGTGTTGTGGATCTTCCTTCCAAGGTTGAAGGAGAGTCTGGTAAACTCATATTAAACCATCGGTATGTGTTAGATTGCCTTTCCGCAATCGAGAGCCAAGAGGTGGTGGTTAAAATGATTAATGATAGTTCCCCAGCGATTATCGTACCAGAAGACCAGTCGAATTATACATACCTTGTAATGCCAATTAAAAGTTAATCAACATAATTCGAATTCCCCGAATGAATACAATCCGAATGATCCAAATATAATCATTTGGGGCATTCGGAAGGAATTCGTAGATTCGGATTATATACCTTATGAAGATTAAGAATATCCAGATTAAGAATTTTCGCAATTACCCGAACCTTAACATTGATATCACCAGTGATGTGGTGGTGCTTTCCGGTCCGAATGCTGTGGGGAAAACCAACCTACTTGAATCAATTTATTTTGCCTCGTTATTCAAATCATTCCGCGATGATACGGAATTTATCTTCTTGAAAGACTTTACGAGCGCTGAAATAAGAGTCAAGCTCGATAAAAAACAAGAAGATCATATTTTGGAGATCTTTTTGGAAAAACGCGACAAAATTTACGCCAATTTTGTGATTGATGGTGTTAAAATGAAGCGCCGTGAAGCACAGGGTTATGTGAGTGTGGTTATTTTTGACCCAACTGATGTTGATATGTTCAGTAAAACACCTGAAACCAGGCGTAAGTATTTAAACATGGTGCTGTCCCAAAAGGATTTGAAGTACCTTGAGAATATAACCCAGTATAAAAAAATCCTGTATCAGAAGAATAAACTGCTTGGTGATATGCGAGCTGGCCGTTCCACTGGTAGTGATTTGCAATCCTGGAACGAACAATTGGTAGCGGTTGGTAGCGAGATAGTGTTAAGCCGGCGCCAGTTCATCAACTACCTTAATAACAATATTGCGGAAGTATACACTACTATTTCCGGCTTCCACCGTCCGGTGGAAGTGCAATATGAAAGTTACGAAGGTGAGACGGTTGCTGAAATTGCTGAAAATATGCAACATAAACTCGCCACTTATTCCGAAAAAGAACGGCTTATTGCCACTTGTTTGGTTGGGCCACACCGTGATGATTTCTTCCTAAAAAGCGATGGATTGTATTTGTCACCATTTTCTTCTCGTGGTGAACTGCGCAGTCAAGTGTTGGCTTTGAAGATTTTAGAGCTTGAATATCTCAGTCGTGGCGACGACAAACCGATACTACTCTTGGATGATGTGTTGTCTGAATTGGATGAGACCCGTAGAACTTTCCTGCTCCGTTACCTGCAGGGAAAGTTTCAAACCTTTATTACGACCACACACCCGCTTGAGATGCCAGCCCAGCATATTACACTGACGCCTGCCGTAGCTGAAGAAGAGTAAATATATCGAATCAACGAATTAACCGAATCTACGAAGGGCTACAAATTCGAAATTTCATAGTTATTCGTTGATTCGTACCTTTCGCAGATTCGATATATTACGATACCTTTAAAATATTTACAAAAAAACAGAAATGAAAAAGTTTTATGACTTCAATACGGTTGGGGACTTGATTCCCAAAATGCTGCAAGAACGGCATTTAGGGGAAATTGTAGAAGAACAACGGGTATTAAGGACTTGGGAGCGGGTGGCCCCTGGTTTTTTAACCGAATCAACTGAACAAACAAAAGCTATTGAATTCAAAAAGGGGAGACTGGTTATTGCTTGTTTATCCGATGAATTGGCTCGAAAAATCATTGGACTTGTAGAACAGATTACCCAGGCAATCAATGAGGTGCTTGGTAAGAAAATGGTTTTTGTGATTCATGTAGAATACTAATGTCTTATTTTCTCAGTCCAGAAAAAATTACCATCAACGGCCAATTGTCATTTTCCGGGGATGAAGCGGATCATATCCTGCTCTCACGGAGACTGAAGACAGGGGAACGATTTTATCTGCAGGATCCGGCTGGACAGCGCTTTTTAGTCGAATTAGTCGCATCAGACAAAAAATCGCTCACTGTCAGGGCGCTCAAGCAAATACCAGTACCTCAGGAGTTACCGTATGTGTTAGTGTTATACCAGGCATTAGTTGCAGAAAAGGCGTGGGACTTTATCCTTCAGAAGGAAACTGAGCTGGGTGTTTCTGAGATTGTTCTGTTTAACGCAAAAAATACCGCCACCAAGCTGCGTAAGGAGCAGTTCCAACAGAAGTTACCACGTTGGAACAAAATCCTTTGGGAAGCGGCAAAACAGTGCGACCGGGCCAAAATTCCAACCCTGCAGTATGTCGAAAATCTGGAGGGTGTACTGGTACAAAGTGTGGAATGCGGCCAATTACTGGTCTTGGATTCTACAGGAACACGCTTGCATGCTGGTATGTATGATTCCCCGCTGTCTAAAATCGGTATTGTAGTCGGCCCGGAGGGAGGGTTTGCAGAAGATGAGGTTCAATCTCTCACTAAACAGAAAAATTCACGGTGTGTTTCGGTGGCACCGTTCGTGCTTCGAGCAGAGACTGCGGCTGTGGCCGGTATCGCCGCGGTGGAAAATATCATACCGCAGCACCGTGAATAAAATGAATTTTACAAACCCCCGCTCATATATGAGCGGGGGTTCTTTGTAACAGTTTTCTTGTTGAACTTCGTCAAAAAAATATAGAGTAGAAATATAAATTTGGCCGGAGAATAATTATGGGAAAATTCTCAATTGTTAAAAAACTATTATTAGGTTTGGTGGCAGGGATGGTGTTTGTTTCAGTAAGTGGCGGATCTGTTCGTTATAATACACCCCACGCAGCCGCAAATAATTTTTCTGGAGCATATATTCTTCTTTCAGAGTATTATCGGCTCCCAGGACAATCATTTACGGTCTTTGGACACGGATTTCCCGTCCATGAAGTGGTTTCTGTAAGTTTTGCTGGAACAAACCAAAATGTAACCACATCGGGTTCGGGTGATTTTTCTACAAGTTTTACCGTCCCGTTCAGTGAAATTAATTCCACTGCAGCGGTTGTGGTACGCGGGGACTCTTCCGGAGCCCGTTCAGCGAACTTATCGGTGGGTAATTTCTACCCCAATGTGAGCCCGAATACATACAATGTGCTTCCTGGTGGGCAGGTGTTTTTTTCCGGAAACGGGTTTGCACCAAACGAGCCAGTAATCATTACCGGAGGGGATGGAATGAATGCGTCAACTACCGCGGACAGTGGTGGAAATATTGTAACCTCTCCCATTACCCTTCCATACCAGGGAGGTAAACAAGTGTTTGTCTTTACTGGCCAGTTGAGTCGGGTGGTAACTCGTGTTGAAATAGATGTCAGAGATTTACATCCTTGGATAGATCTCGCCCCGTATTATAGTGTCGCGGGTGCCACTCTCACCGTACAAGGCCATGGGTTTGGGGCCAGTGAGCCGGTGGTGGTAATGTTTGAAGGAGTGGTCAAGAATACGTATACGACAAACAACACAGGAGATTTTACCGGTTCATTTGTCGTGCCATCTGGAAGTCCGGGATTCAAAACAATCAGCGCCAGTGGAGCCTCAACTCATACCGGTGCCACCCAGCAGTTTACTCAGGCAGTGAAATGATAAAAAAACCCGCTTCGGCGGGTTTTTTAAGGCTTTGGTTTATTAGGAGCTGCTTTTGACTTTTTTGACTAATTCGCTTGAACTTTGAATTTTGCCGCTGTGTCCAATATTGAATTCCATTTTGATACCCAAGCGGTTACATAGTTCATACTCGGGAATATTGTCCGCTTTGCGGTCCCCACCGTTGGCGAAAATATCAGGTTTCAGCTTTTCCAATTCCGCACACACTGACATGTCTGAAGTGTTTTCCGGGTGGTTGGTGATGATGACTTCGTCAACGTACCGGATTGCCGAAACAATAATAGCCCGTTCGTTTTCACCCATGAATACAAACCCTTTTTTCTTTCGGAGCCAATTATCGTTATTCATGATTACAATAAGGCGATCACCAAGAGCTTTGGCTTCCTTCATCATCTCGACATGGCCGATGTGGATTGGATCAAACCCTCCAGAAACAGCGACAGTAGTCATAAAGATATAAGTTATTGGTGCGTTAAGTGTGTTGGGTTACTTAAGTTTCCTTCCTTGGCAAAATTGGAATTCTTTTCATACAGATCAAGCACTTGCTTTTCGATCCTGCCCGGGTGGGGAACGTTCTCGAATTCAAACCGTTCCTGGGTACCCGCAGTCTGGATATAGACGTTTCCATAGTCAAACAAGGTCCCAAAAATACCAGTGGTTTCACTGGTGACATCTTCGATCTTGTCGATATGGAGCTCAGAGATGGTGTGGGAAAATAACCCAACCTGGTAAATATCAACGACGCGTAGGCTGGTAATGATCTGAATATTGAGGTAGTACATGATCCAGATAAGGAACACGCTCAACATGAGGCACATGGTGTACAACTGGGTGCATAAAGTGGTGACAACACCGATTTGGCCATCGAACAATCCCGGCAGGTTTACCGGGGCTTTCCATTCAAAAACCACTAACGCCACGGCAAAGACCGCCCAAATTAACAATTTGAGCATCAGGCGAATCCAGTGTTCGCGGACTACCAGATAGATTTCCTCCTCGTCTAGCTGGCTGGGGAATAGTTTGCGCATATAAAATTAGGAACCAATAGTATGTAGCGTAATATACGACTGCTGAAGCAGTCCCAAAAAAATAATCCCATAGAACACTGCCACCACCAAACTTACCATGGGGCTTCTCCCATAGCGGAGCAAAATGTACACGGCGAACAAGGAGAAAAATGTTAGTATCCCTGTAATGGCATAATAAATGCCGGCGATGATGAGTATGGCTGGGTTGGAATAGTCCATAGGTTAATTGACAAAATTGATATAATTGACAAAAATGAGCAAAAATTTGGGCCCATTAATTTTGTCAATTTTGTTCAATTTTTTAAATTTTGTTCAATTACAAAAGTGTTTTTTGTTTTCCCGGGTACTCTTTCCCTAAATGCTGGTAGGCTAGTTCAGTGGCTTCCCGTCCTTTGGGGGTGCGGGAAATAAAGCCGAGGCGGATAAGAAACGGCTCTAGGACATCTGTGATGGTGTCTTCTTCTTCACCGGTGGCAGCCGCTAGGGTATTGAGTCCGACCGGGCCACCTTTGAATTTATCGATGAGGGTTTCGAGAATACGACGGTCGTTTTTATCAAGTCCTAACGGATCGACTCCAAGCAGGTTGAGAGCCTCTCGGGCGGTATCTGCTTCAATTGTATCATGGCCATTCACTTGGGCAAAATCACGGACGCGTTTTAGTAGCCGGTTGGCGATGCGAGGGGTGAACCTGCTGCGGCGGGCTAGCTCGCGACTGGCCTCTTCCGTAATTTTGGCCCGTAAAATTGCACTGCTTCTGGTAATGATCTTAGTCAGGTCGTCTTCTGTATAGTATTCCAGGCGGTACAGCGCGCCAAAACGATCGCGGAGCGGAGAGGATATTAATCCAACGCGGGTAGTGGCGCCGATAAGGGTGAACTTTGGCAGTTCCATGCGAATAGAGCGGGCTCCTGGGCCTTTGCCAAGCACAATATCAAGAACATAATCCTCCATGGCAGGATAGAGGACCTCTTCAACTACCTTGTTGAGCCGGTGAATCTCGTCAATAAAGAGTACGTCTCCTTCGCTGAGGTTGGTAAGCAGGGAAGCCAGGTCGCCGGCCCGCTCGATAGCTGGGCCTGAGGTGACTTTGATGTTGACACCCATCTCACGGGAAATAATGAAAGCCAATGTGGTTTTACCGAGTCCTGGTGGCCCGTACAGCAGGAGGTGCTCCAGGTATTCATTGCGTTGTTTGGCGGCTTGAATGAGAATATTCAAGTTTTGCTTTATCTCGTCCTGGCCGACATATTCAGATAGCGTTGCGGGCCGGAGGTTTTGGTCGAAAATCCGGTCTTCAGCACTGCTTGCTGAGGCGTCGACCGGGGAAAGCTCTTCGCTGTTATTTTCTTGTGGGGTGGTGGATTTGATCATAATCTACAGAACTACGGATAATGCGAATCTACGGATAACTACGGAAAAATGGCTCCTTCTGTAGTTTTTTGTAGCGGACCCTTTCCGTAGTTTGTGTAGTTGTATTTTACTATATTCCAGTAATTGACGCGAGGGAAAAACAGCCGTAAGATAAGGTTAAATCAAGTAATTATTTTATGAAAAAATATCACTACCTCATCTTTACCTTGCTTTTTTTAGCCGCGGGATGCAGCAGGCACGCTCAAGTGCCATCGAGTGGTACCGGGAGCCAAGTTACTCCTACTTCTACCTCATCAACCACCCAAGACATTGTTGGTTGGAAGTCGTACAACAACACTGTTTATGGATTTGAATTTAAATATCCCTCCACATGGGAAGTCCAGAATAGTAGTGAGACTGGGATTAATGTAGTTGATCCGCAGCATCGCGATACAGAGTTGGTTTCGGTCTCTGTAACCGGAGCTGATCCTGAAAATTCTTTGCGGGCGCAGAATCAGATTACCAGCAGTACAACAATCCAAATACAAGGGGAAACAGCTAAAAAATTCAGCGGTGAAAGCGCGGTGAGTGGACGACAAGCGGTCTTCGTGGCCATTCCCCATAATGGCATGTACTACACTATTGTTGCCCCTTCTGATACGGCCAGTCAATTTATATCGAGTTTTTCCTTCATTCCCGCAGTGAGCCAGGCTGGTTGGGTATATGAGAACCGGTATGTGAAAGTCATGATCCCTACCGGGTGGGCAGCGAAAGAGGCGAGTCAGGTGATCGATTATAATAACTGTGCCACCAAACAGAACTGTTCCCCTTCGATAAAAACCGGGCCGAACCCAGCCGCAGTGAATATCACCAAAGGGAAATATATTCTCTACGTCAATACCCGCGCGAGCCAGGCGAGCGGGGTAGAGGGTGGGAGATTTGAGGAGTTTGCAGGCGGGGCGCCGAGCGTGGATGCATTAATTGTCGATCATCCAGGTGGTCCATGTGGTACGCCGACAACCGCCACGGTCACCGTGAACGGTCAAACTATGAATCGGGTGGATTACTATATTTCCTCCGATGAGCAGAATGGGACTTGCCGAAAGATAGCCTCCAAAAAGCCGGTGTGGTATTTCTCTGTGGTTGGCGGAGGTATAAACTATTACAATATCCCACATCTTACCGGACCAGACGGTTGGGTAGTGACCATGGCGTATGATAGTAAGGATCCTAAATCCTTTCCGGCACAAAATGACCCCAGCCTTGAGACTGCTTTATCGGAAATGTCTGGGATCTTAAAAACTCTGACCATCAAAGCTCCAACCCCTTACATTCCCGACGTGTCTCAATCAATGAGTGATTTGAAGAATACGTATTGGTCAGAAGGGTTTTATGAGGGGTTGAACTCGCCGATTGTGAATTGCACGGAGAGTCTTGTTATCAAGAAAGATAAGGTGCATGCAACCTTTTACATGGAAACGTCCAGTTCAGACGGAAAGGCTGCCTATTCCCCATCAGAGCTGAGTAACCGCATTGAAGCTCTTCAAAATATCTTAAGCTCCCATGGCTGGTCAAAATGCAACAGTGCGGTGCCGAATGGGATTAGTATGACTGATGTATATAAAAAAGGGAATGAGCTGGTAAATCTCAATAAACCGATTAATCCCAGCGCTTTCCCTGGCGTTGATCTCTATTTCTTTCAGCTCGAGTAATTGGGGAGATGGTTTAAAAACCCGAGAACAAGTCTCGGGTTTTTATTATGCAGCTTTAGTTTGCTTTGATGGTTTGAGTGTTGGTTTGAGGTGTCGCTGTGGGTGGGGTAGTGGGGTTTGAAGTTTGTGTTGCGGCGGCTTGAGTGGAGGAAGCGAAACCTTCTTCCTTGTGGAAGAGTGCTGGTGGCAGGTAAACGGAGTTGAATGTCGAAGTTGCGGCAGTTCCATCTTTAATTACCACCCTGGTCCAACTGGCTTTCATGGAGCCGTCGGCCTTGCGATCCCATTGTTTGGGTTTTTCCAAATTGACCTGGCGGCTATCTTTGGTTCCGTAGAAATCAAAAACCAGTGTGTTGGTGTCTTTAAGATATGGCCAGACCAGAATGGAGCCGGGTGTGTCGTTAACAAATTTTAAATCAACCACTCCTGGGTAGATGGTCGCATCTGTTCCTTGGGGTGCATAGTAGGAAACAGCATAAGCATGGTTGCGACGCTGGGTAATAGGGAGGCCGGCCTGCATGGCTGCCCGGAACGTAGTCGAAGAGACCTGGCATAATCCACCGCCAAATTCCGGAACTGTTCCGGATTTTTTTATGACCAGTTCCGGCAGGAAGTCATGTTCTCCATCAACTGGACCGAGATATTTATTGAAACTAAATTCCTGTCCTGGAGCAATAATAACACCGGTCATTTTTTGCACTCCGACTTTAATATTGTGCCTGCGGTTGCTGGGACTGCCTTTAAAGTTTGATTCGCCGCGCGCAATGAGTTCCGTAATGCCGAGATTGTTGGTGTCCGCGAGCAAGGTATGCGGGGTAGATGTATTCACGGAAAGCGGGCTTGAAGTGGCTCCTGCATCCAAGGCGGCCAATGCCTGGAAAGTGGAAGTGTATGCGTCCACCATCATCCCGTCCTGGGGAGGAGCAAACGAAGCGGCGCGACCATCTTCAATCACGAGGCGAGGTTCTATCGCTGGTACATCAATTTGATTGGCGAGGCCTCGAATAAACGAGTAGACCAAGGCTGGCTGGTAGCGGTAAGTTTGGCCTGTTTGGCTGCTTGTGTTGACAGGGCTGCCTAAGTACTGGCTGAGCAGGTTCTGGGGTGAAAATTCCAGCGAAGCAACAAGGTTGCTGTCCGCTACAACCGTTGAGTGTTGCCAATTTTCCAGCGTAGAGCTGGACACGGGGAAGCTTTTATCTCCATACGTGAGAGCAAACGGCGGGAGAGGTGAAGGTTTGCGCGTTAAAACTTGGGCCCGTGCCGGCACGGCGGACATTCCGAACAGAAGCGCCAAAATAATAAAAAATTTTTTCATACTGAGTGAGAGAATATAATCTGTTGAGTCGATGGGGGGAGGTGCCGCTTGATCTTATCTGCCCATTCTATGACGGTGATGGTGTTCGGTATCTGCCAGATATCGGTCAGTCCCAAGGCTTTTACTTCGCGGAAATTTTTCGTGCGATAAAGGTCGAGATGGTATAAGTGCACCATGTTGCCGGACTTGGTCTTACCGGTATAGTGGTTCATGATGACGAATGTAGGGCTGGTCACTGCCGTTTTTACCTTCAATTCTTTGGCGAGAGCTTTGGTAAACGTTGTTTTTCCTGATCCCAAGGGGCCAATGAGAGCGAGTATTTCTCCACCCCGCAAGGTTTTTGCGATGCTCCGGGCCGCACGTTCGGCATCGGCCAGAGTGATGTGTATATTTTTACTCATATCTTTAAGTATTGTACTATACTATAATGATTAAGTGAACGCATGGCTGATTGTCCATAATTTCCGGCATATTTAACAGGATCGCCAGAGTATGTCTTGCAAAGTACGTGGAAATTTATTATAGTATTCTTTCGGAACGCGAGAGAAAACCAAGCGAAAATCAATTTTTAACCAGTGATCAAGTATGGAATCTACCGTCTACCAGCAAATCTTCGACCAGATCAACAAAGCCACACGTATCCTTATTGCATTACCGGCTCACCCAAATACCGATGCCGTTGCAAGTGGTCTTGCAATGTCCCATTTTTTTCATAAATTAGACAAAGAAGTAGATGTTGCCGCAACAGGGGAGGTTCCCGGCAACCTGTCGTTCCTGCCGGGTACCGACACTATCCGTCAGACACTCAGCACTGGAAAAAGCCTGGTGGTTATGGTGAATATCAAGACAAAACCTTTGGATGAGGTGAGTTACCAAACGACCGAAGGGAATGTCAGTATTTATTTGAAAGCCAAAGAAGGGCAGTATGGACCGGAGGATGTCAGTTTTGCATCTGATAAAGCGCCATACGATGTGGTGATTATTCTCGGATCAGCCGCACTTTCCGATCTTGGCAGTTTATTTGATGAGAATGCGGACCTGTTCTTTGAGACCCCTAAGATCTGCGTTGATAATCACGCGAGCAGTGAATATTTTGGAGCCATTAACTTGGTTGATATTAACGCGACATCTGTCGCGGAAATGCTGTCTGGTCTATTTACTGCCTACGAGGGGCAATTGGTTGACGAAGATATTGCTACCTGCCTACTTGCCGGCATTGTCACTCAGACTAACAGTTTTCAACGGGTGCAAACCACTCCACAGGCATTTTTGAAAGCTTCCGAACTGGTCTCGCTCGGGGCGCGCCAGCAGGAAGTGATTAAGTATCTGTATAAAACCAAATCATTGTCCTTGCTCCGGTTGTGGGGTCGAGCCTTGGCCCGCTTAAAAATGGTGGATGACCTCTCTCTGGTTTACTCGCTGCTGGCTTTGTCGGATTTCGGCAAGGCAGGGGCGGACAGCAAGGATGTGCCCCAAGTACTGAAGGAACTGCTTGATAACATTTCCAGTTATAAAATTGTGGCACTGCTGTGTGAAGTCATGGGCGGTGGAGTAGAGATTAGCCTGGCTGCCCACCATTTGATTAATTTGGAAACGTTCGGTTCCGCGCTTGGCGCGTCTGCCAGTGTAAGCCCCCAGGTCAGCGGGCAGTTTGCCATGGTGGTGGTCAGCTTACCCAACACTACGTTAAACGACGCGGAAGCAAAATTTGTGGAAGCGGTGCAAACCATATTGTCACCAGAGCCTTCGGAAAAGTAAGATCCCGAACTCCGGAGGATGTACGGATATACAGACAGTTCAAATTAGTATTCCCATAGAAAGCCCGCCCGATCATTTGGATTGGGCGGATTTTTATTTCTGACAATGTCGGTCGGAAATGGTATAATATATGCATCGATAAATCTCCTGAAACAAAAATGTCCACTAATGGATTTTTAACCAGTACGCCGGATGAACTGCAGCATGCCATGCATGAGGTTAACCGGAAAATGGCCGAGCAGGAAGCCCAAGCCAGGGCCGGCTCTTTGGGTTTGCCGTACATCGATCTTCATAATTTCCCTATCGACCTGAATGTGCTCGGCATGCTCACAAAAGAAGAGGCTATTGCAGCCGAAGCCGTGCCGTTCTATCGAGAAAACACGGACATGCGCATTGGAGTTATGAATCCGGGTAACCAGCTGCTCAAAGAGAAGGTTGCGGTGTTTTCAAAGAAATTCAAGGTCAAACTCTATTACATTTCCCGTTATAGTTTTGACCAGACCATGAAGTTTTACAGCAAGGTCATTAGTGTCAAAAGCAAGCATGATGAGATTGTGCGGGTGGACCAGGAGCTTGATTACATCAAATTGTTCCAGGATTTGAAGGATGAGGAGCTGCAAAAGAAGCAGAATGCCACTGAACTTCTGGGGATGATATTTGGCGGGAGCATGTTTTACAAATCATCGGATATTCACTTGGAGCCGGAAGAGCACTTTTTTAAGCTGCGTTACCGCGTGGATGGCGTGCTGCAGGATATCCTGCATTTGAGTACGGATTTGCACCGGCCACTAGTAGCCCGCATCAAAGTAATTTCTAAATTAAAATTGAACGTGGAGAATGTGCCGCAGGACGGCCGCTTCACCTTTTATTATCTTGGCAAGCCCATTGATGTCCGTGTGTCCACCCTTCCTTCCGCTTATGGAGAGGAAGTGGTTATGCGCTTGTTGGGCACCGGAGCGGTTGGGTTGAAGCTTGTCGATCTGGGATTCCGTCCAGAAACCCGTGACATTGTTGAACGTGCCATTACCAAACCGAACGGCATGATTGTGACCACTGGTCCTACCGGCAGCGGTAAAACCACATCACTTTATGCGCTATTGAATGAATTGAACGAGCCGGGCGTGAAGATTATTACTTTGGAAGATCCGGTGGAATACAAACTGGAAGGCATTGTACAGACACCGATCGACCACAGTGTAGATTTTGATTTTGCCAAAGGTTTGCGCGCGATCTTGCGCCAGGACCCGGATATTGTTATGGTTGGTGAAATTCGCGACCAGGAAACGGCCGAGACTGCCATGCAAGCTGCCCTGACCGGACATTTGGTACTGTCGACGCTACACACAAACGATGCAGCCGGTGCCATTCCACGCCTTATTAATATGGGGGTGAAGCCATTCGTGATCGGCCCTGCCTTGTCTGTGGTCATGGCACAACGCTTGGTTCGCCGTCTTTGCCAGAATTGCAAAACCGAAGCCAAACTCTCTCCAGCTATCATGGAAAAGATTGTTTACCTGATGAAGCAACTGCCCCCGCAGTTAAATATAAAACTACCGGAACCTCTGATGTTTTACCATTCAACTGGCTGCGACGCTTGCCATAATCTGGGATACAAAGGCCGGATCGGGATTTATGAAGCCTTAGAAAACACCGAAGCAGTACAAAAGCTCATAATGGAAGAGGCTTCCATGAGTGAATTTCGTCGCGCTGGTATAGCCCAGGGTATGGTTACCATGGTGCAGGATGGATTACTAAAGGCACTAGACGGTATTACAGATGTGGAAGAGGTATTTCGGGTGGCGGGAGAAGGATAAAAAGATAGAAAATAGAAAAATAAAAAGATGAGACCGCCATCTGGGAAGATGGCGGTCTTTGACTAATCTGCGATGCGGCGCTGGTAGAGTTCCTTCTCTTCGTCGTAGGTGAACACCCACTTAATGAAAGCAAAGATCCCAAACAGGGCTTCTTTGAAGGAAGGACGGGGGAGTGGTTGGATGCCATGCCGGTCAGTCTGTTCTGCTGTTTGCAACAGCGAAACGGTCATTTGGGCCTCCTATATGGGAGCAGTATGGCAAAAAATATAAGATTTTACAAATCATTTGCAGAAAATAAATATTTATGCTATAATAGATATATCAAAGTCCGACCGAGAAATAAAAATCAAAATTAAATCGCAAATAACAACAATAAAGCCAAATTAGCTTTTTGTTGTGGTTTGCAATCGCACATGGCCCCGTACACGTATCACCGCCGTTGGGAAAAGGTGCTGCCAAGGCGTCGCTTCATCCAGAGATTGCAGGATGGCGCTTCTTTGGCCACCGAACTATTTGCCGCCGAGATCCATTCGGTAGTGGCTTTGGTGTTTGTATTCTTTGCGGCGAGTTCGGTAGCGTTGGGGGCAATGCTGGCTTCAAGCCAGGATATAGGCTTTGCAGATATTGTGCACGCGACTAGGATTCAGAGCACAGGGCAACCGCAGGTGGCAGGTGCGCAGATCTTTAATCCTCAAATTTTAGCTCAAACAGGTGATTTTGAAGCGGTGGTGTACCAAACCAGGGAATCAGGACAGGCCAATGGTTACCATTTAGAATGGAAACGGACGAAGGAGCAGCAGCTTTCCATAGCTGTCAATCACAATGTATTGTTGGACAAAGGCCCGTCCATCGGTTCAGTTGATTTTCAAGTGCCGGATGGTGCAGTTACTACGGTTGAGATTTTTTCCCGACCTGACCGGCGCGGTTCTGTATTAGCCTCTGTTGAGCTTGCTGCCAGCACTGGAACAGTTGAGTGTGGTTTGGAGCTCCCGCCTTTGGGGTGTGTATACCGGCTTGCCGGTCCGGAAGAGAATGCTGGATTGTGCGGCATGGTCCTGGATTGTGTTGACCAAGGTAGTCAACCCGGATCCGAAGGACAGCCACTGGCTGTCGCTGGTCCGACTGAGTAAAATACTTAAAATACCAAGCGCCCCGACATCTATCGGGGCGCTTTCAATTGGCCATGGGACCCGGTATAATACCTAAGAAGACTATCCGGAATATGCCCCCGAATTGTTAATCATCAATTACCATGGTTCCACCAAAGAAAAACAAGCGCCGATACATGCTGATCGACGGGAATGCCCTCATTCACCGCGGTTTTCATGCTATTCCAGCCCTATCCACCAAAACCGGCGAGGTGACGAATGCTGTCTATGGTTTTACTATGATTCTGCTTAATGCTATTAAAGACATTAAGCCGACGCATATTGCCTGTAGTTTTGACCTGGCTGGACCCACTTTCCGTCACGAACAGTATAAAGAGTACAAGGCTACGCGCGTGACTGTGGATGAGGGATTATACGCGCAGATTCCGCGGGTGCACGAGGTGGTGGAGACTTTAGGTATTCCCATTTTTACCAAACAAGGTTTTGAAGCTGACGATGTTTTGGGTACTTTGGCCAAAGAGATCTGCAAACACTGTGATGATGATTGTGAAGTGATTATCGTAACTGGTGACCTGGACACCCTGCAATTGGTCACTCCATGTGTCAAAGTCTATACCATGCGCAAAGGGATCACTGACACGTTTATTTATGATGAAAAGGCTGTGCGCGAACGGTTTGGCTTAAGCCCTGACCAGATGGTTGACTATAAAGCTTTGCGCGGCGACCCTTCCGATAACATTCCGGGTGTGAAAGGTATTGGCGAGAAGACGGCCAGCGAACTGATCCAGGAATTCGGCAGTTTTCAAAAATTGTACGATGCCGTCGAAGCGGACGAAACTAACGGTAAAATAAAACCTCGCATTTTGGAATTGCTCAAAACCCAGAAGGATCAGGCATTGCAGTCGTACCAGCTATCTCAGATCGTCACGACCGTCCCGCTCGAGATTGTCATTAACCCGTATGTGCTTGATGGGGTGCACTTGCGTGCCACATTGAAGTTGTTTCAAGAATTGGAGTTCAAAAGTTTGGTGAGCAAGCTTCCTAAGGCCGAACCCATGCTGGATGGCGAGGAGCAGGAAGAGGAAAAAATCCAGGTTGCGGTTAAAAAAATTGACCAGCAGTATGAGCTTATAGAAGATGTAGAAAAACTTGATAGTATTCTGGAAGAACTTTCCAGCTTGCCGGAAGTTGCCATAGATACCGAAACAGACAGCCTGGAAGTAGTAAGCGCAAATTTGATCGGGTTAACGCTCTGCGGTGTGGAAGGGCTGTCCTACTATATTCCTGCAGTGGTATTGAAACAGAGTAAAAAAGCGGCAGCGTTTTTGTCTGGAACTCAGGTTAAGAAGATTGGCCATAATTTGAAATTCGATGCCATTGTACTGGCGAATTTTGGCATGCCGTTACATCCGCAAGTTTTTGATACCATGATCGCTTCATATTTACTAAACCCAGGCAATCGGCAGCATAATCTGGAAACCTTGGCCTTTAACGAGCTGGGTTACCAGATGCAGCCTATCGAAGAACTGATCGGTAAAGGAAAAAAACAAATCAGCATGGCCGAGGTACCGGTGGACAAAGTATCCTGGTATGCCTGCGAGGACAGTGATATGACATTGCGGTTGAAACATATATTTGAGCCGCTCATCACCCGCGAGAAACTGGATAAGATCTTTTACGAAATTGAGATGCCGCTCGTGGAAGTCCTGGCTAATTTGGAATGCAACGGCATTCTGTTGGACCAGAAAATGCTCAACAAGCTGTCCGGCACCGCGGAAGTGGAGATTAACGAGCTAGAGCAACAAATTTACAAGCTGACCGGTCAGGAATTCAACATAAATTCTCCAAAACAGCTCAAAGAAGTGTTGTTCGAAAAGATGGGACTCGTTCCAGTCGACAATAAAAAGACCAAGACCGGTATTTCCACCGCGGCGGGGGAATTGGAAAAAATGCTTGGCCAGCATCCGGTCATTGAAAAACTGCTGTCATACCGCGAACTGGCCAAATTACAATCTACCTATTTATTAGCTTTGCCCGAATTGGTGAATGAAAAGACCGGCAGGCTGCATACCAGCTTCAACCAGACCGTCGCAGCGACGGGTAGGTTGTCTTCTTCTGATCCGAATCTGCAAAACATCCCGGTGCGGGGAGAGGGTTTGGGGTCGGAGATCCGCAAGGCGTTCGTGGCAGCCAAAGGTTTTGAACTGTTATCACTCGATTATTCCCAGATTGAATTGCGCATTGTAGCGCATGTGGCCCAGGACCAGGCCATGATGGACGTATTTAAGAAAGGTGAGGACATTCACAGTCGGACAGCTTCGCAGATTTTTGGCGTGCCGGAAGACAAAGTAACGGCGGACATGCGCCGTGATGCCAAGACTATCAATTTCGGCATCCTGTACGGCATTTCCGGTTTTGGACTTTCCGAGCGCATCCGTGATATGAGCCGAGGCGAGGCACAGGATTACATTAAGAAATATTTCGCCGCGTACCCGCAGGTGGAAGCTTATATCGAACAGGTTAAGCTCCAGGTGCACGAAGAAGGGTTCGTTAGGAACCAGTTGGGGCGCATTCGCAAGTTCCCTGAGATTAAATCTTCACAGTTCTTCATTCGTGCTGCAGCCGAGCGTGCAGCTATTAATTTCCCTATCCAGTCTTTGGCTGCTGATGTTATCAAAGTGGCTATGAACAACATTTTTACTGAGATCAAAGACAAGCCTGAAGAGATAAAAATGCTTCTGCAGGTGCACGACGAATTGGTCTTCGAGGTCAAAGAAGGCAAGGTGGAGCAGTGGGCTAAAAAGCTCAAAGTCATGATGGAAGAAGCTATTTCCCTCTCTGTACCTATTAATGCCGAAGCTAAGGCGGGGAAGAATTGGGGAGAAATGAAGCCATTGAACAAAATTGATCAAAATTGACATAATTGATCAAAATTGTAGTGCAGACCCCGTCACCTGGGACAGTGAACCAGGTAAAATTGTCTCGCATCACGCTAGACATTCTGTATTAGACCAGGTGACAAGGGTGTGGGTTACATGATTTATTTTTTTCTGAACATTTACGAACTAATTAGGCGTATTAGAAAATGAATCCGGAATATAAACCTTCGGAAGAAGAAATCAAAAAGGCAGAAGAAATTTTGCAGGATAATCCTGAGTTGGATCGGCAAACAAATTTGCGAGAGCAATACCATAAACAGGAGCGGGCGCCATTTGATGATTTTCTCGATTTGGATGACACAAGTGAGCAGCGCCGCGAGCCGACATCGGAAGAGCACGAGCGACTTGATCGCAACCTTGCGCAATTATCTGAACTGTTTGCTGGTTCTGGTGTTCGCTGGAATCTGGATGGCGCGATAAATATTTCCCTGGTGCGCGGAGAGTACATTGGCATCCATAAGGATGTTGATATCTCTGTGGAAACTGAGGATATCGCAAAACTCGATGAAGCTCTCGGCAGGAAAGGGTATGGGTTGTTCCTGTCGTATCCCAAAGACCCGGCGGCAGAACGCTCAATGAACACTATGGAGCGTGTGGGTGCCGGACGGTTCAGTCACGAACACTCAAACAACTTAATGATTGCAGCCATCGACGAACAAGGGAAAATCCAAGAAAGCGGCGGGCCGCAATTGAATTTTATCGACGTGCATCTCATTGAACGGGATGAAACAGGGAACGCCCGCGGTTTTGGCGGTGTAGAAATTCCTAATATCTGGGCAGAAAAGATTCGGACGGAGTACCAGGGTCATGAATTGTATGTATCACACCCAGCCAAAGTTGCCTACTACAAGCTGCATGGCGTACGGGCGTACGACATGAATGATGTCAGATTGTTATGCGAAGCTGGTGTCTTGAGTTTAAATGATGCAAAAGATTTGCGGGCTATCATGGAGCGAGAATTTCAGACTCGTAATGCCGGGGTGGCAAAGCTTTGTGAACAGTTTTCGGGGGAAATGAAACCAGGGATGGACGCAGGCCAGATCGAGCATATTTTTTTGAATAACCCGGCGGTTGCAGCGCGGTTGGAGGCTGAGCCTAAACGTCGGGCTGACTTTGAACAGCGTTTTCACGAAGCTGCTGTCACGCTGGCGGCGGCAGGCGATTATACATTCGAAACCATCAAGGCTGCCGTATTCAAGCATTTCAACATTGAAGGCTCGTTCGATGAAATGGATGGCAAACTACAAAAAATGGAACAGTGGGTGGGAGAGTTCGAGGCTGTTAAGCAAGCTAGGAAAGAAGTCCAAAATTCGTAAACGCGCATAACGCGCGGCCGCGCGTTATGCGAGTTGTAAAATTGATAGACAAAAAATGCCTGGTTTCCCAGGCATTTTAAAATGCATAAAAACAGGAAAAGCGCTATAATTGAAGCAAATTCGTCTTCTATTATATTATATGAAATATCTCAAAGATTCGATTTTTAAATACAAAGGTCTTATTCAGGGGAAAGAATGGTATCATCAACGGTTCGACGGGTGCCCGATGTTTATTTTTGCTATTGCTGATGCTGAGATGGTCAAAGAGAAGCGCAAACCGGCTGGTAATTACCCCAATGTTCGCGTATGTTTCTTTGGCGACGGCAAGGCTGACTGGCATTTGGATATGAGAGATGTCCGGTCCGCAACGGCCGCTCTGATCACTTTGGCAAAAAAAGACAAGAATTTGTCTACCAAGCTGCTGAAAGCTTGGAAAAAAGACGAGCTGGATTTTGATCGTTTCTTCTGGAAAGAGTTTCCCAAGATCAGTCTGCGCGCTTTGACCGATCGGCAGTTGCTCGCGCTTTGGAAGAGATATTATAAGCTCGCCATTGCCCGTTTGAGTTCGACCGGGATTATAGACCATTTCGCCCTTGGGTCGGACGCTTTGATCCAAGATATGGTAAAGGACGAAGTGCGGAAGTTGACCAATAACCGGCCAATGAAAGATTCCGAATTTGCGGGTATATTTGCGGTTTCCACGGCGCCAGTTCATCAATCGTTCATAAACCAGGCCGAGATCGATTTACTGAAGATCGCAACCGGACAATCTACAGAAACTTTGCAGCATTACCAGAAGCGGTATTTTTGGATAAAAAACAACTATGTAACTTCGCAAGTGTTGTCGGTTGAATATTTTCAGAACGAGGTCAAAACCTGGAAGCAGAGCGGCAAGGATCTGCGGGTGGAAATTACAAAATTAGAAAATACTCCGAAGGAAAATAAGAAAAAGAAAACCAAGCTGTTCAAACAGTACAGGTTTTCGCCGCTCTTGAAAACCTTACTGAAGATCTCTGAGGATTTTACTTTTTGGCAGGACGAGCGCAAGCGGGCAACCTACTTCAATATCTATATCGGCTGCACGCTACTGGAAGAGATCAGCCGCAGGACCGGCTACATGCTCGATCAGTTGAAATACGTAACCGCCTCGGAAATCGAGGGTGTTATGAAGGATAAAAAACCTTTACCTCGACAGTTGGATGCGCGTATGGCAGGGTCGGTGTTCCTGGTCAACCGGCGCGGTTATTGCGTGGCAACCGGCAAGGATGTGGAAAAAGTGCGCACCGTGATGTGGGGCAAGCAGAAACAGGATGAGGTGAATGATTTCCGCGGGCTGACCGCGTCGCTCGGCAAGGTGCAGGGGCGGGTTAGGATTGTAAAATCGGTCACGGAAATTGGCAAAGTCGAGCAGGGTGATATATTGGTCGCGGTCATGACCAGGCCGGATTACGTACCGGCTATGAAAAAGGCCGCAGCCATCGTGACCAATGAGGGTGGAATCACCAGTCATGCTGCCATTGTTAGCCGCGAACTAGGCATTCCGTGCGTGATCGGCACCAAGATTGCCACAGAAGTGCTGCATGACGGCGATATTGTAGAGGTGAATGCAAATCATGGGAAGGTGACAATTATTAAAAGAGTATAAAGATAAGCATATGCCCCAACAAAACCTCTGGGAAGCCATTCAAGCTGCCGCTTCAGAAAAGAGAAGAAGGGTGGCAATCGGCATCAACAAAATAACCCCGAAGGTCGTCGATAGCTTAAATCGTGCCAAACGATACGTGGATATTGTGGTAGTGGGAAAGAAGATGGAAGGGTTTGATTCAATAGAGTGTGACAATTTGACCCCCATGATCCAGATGGCCAAGGATGGCACAGTGGATGCGGTGGTGCGCGGCAATTTTGACGCACTCGATGCGTATAACGCTCTAAAAGAGGTGTTCAACATCCAATCCGGTATTCTAGAAATAAACTTTTTCAAGCTTAACGGTATTAAGATGATTGATGATTCCAAGCAGGGAGTGTTTTGCTTGTTACCGGCTAGCTTTGTGAACGAACGGACATACGAGGACAAGATAAAATCCATCAATCTCCATTTAGATTTTTTCAAGAAAATCGGCATAGAACCCAAACTGGGAATTTTAGGGCCGGGAAAATTGATAGACAAACAAGAAAATATTCCCGAAGTGACCGCCGGACTGGAGGAGGCGGAGAACTTAGTTACACATTATAGCGAACAGGGAGTGTGGGGGAAATTTTTCAACCATCAAATCGAATACGCGGCCATGGAAGCTAATATAATCGTAGCCCAGAATTCTTGGGCCGGGAACCTGGCGGCGCACTGCCTGCTATATTTTGGAACATGTGACTACCTGGGCGGCGCAGCTCTGAATATTCCGGAAATTGTGTACGTTGATGACAGTGAAGCAATGCAGGATTTCGAAAACTGTTTGCTGTTTGCTTCATATTTAGCCGCGCAAAAATCTCATGAAAAGCCGGAATAACCCGCGTCCCACCATATCAGTTTATAAGAGTCCTGCCCCGCCATTTCCGATCGCGCTCATGGCAAGTTGTTATACCTTGCCGATGACCAAAAGCGTCGGGGTGCGGGATTATTATTCGACTTTGTTCGATTTCATGGACAACAAGGTTGGCAACTGGCATTTTTACCAGCACGACATCGACCGCATTACACCAAAGGTTTTGAATGCCTTACTGAAAGACAACAGGATCGTCAAACACTGCGCCCAGCAGTATGTAAAATACATTTCCCGGGTCACGGCTTTATTGGACAAAAGAACATTACAGGAACGGCTCAGAAAAATGTCCGTGGGGGAGAGAGTGTCGTGTTTCAAGAAAGCTATGGCTGCCTACCAGCAAGCTTCGTACTATGTTGAGCCGCCGGATTTTAGTTTGGAGCTCGGCGGGTATGCCATAGTCAAAGAGAGGATTAAGCAGGAGCTTGAAAGCCGGGGGATTATCATAGGCCAGGCGGAATTTGAGGCCTACATCGGCACCTTGTTTAATTTCACAGCCTTATCATTCGTCCAAAGGTCGGAGTTGGCTATTTTAAAAGCCGCACGGCTTTCGCTGCCCAGGAGAAAAGGCGCTATCAAGAAGATAGAATCGGATTTTTATTGGCGGACGTATGATTATTACGGCGAGTTATTTGATACGGACAAGATCGAGAAAGAGATTCAAACTTACCAAAGTTTGCCCGCGGCAGAGTTGGCCCGAAGGATTAAAGAAATAGAAAAAAGTCCTGCCAACAACGAAAAAACGCTCACAGCCAAGTTGCAGGCATACCCTTTGAGCAAGGAGTTGCGAAATATCACTAAGATCATCCGTGAGTTTTCTTTTCTCTATAGCGATATTAAGAAAGGTCTTACCTCAAAAGCCAATGTGGGTTTCGGTATATTTTTGGCATTTTTATCGGAACAGACCGGAGTTGATGAATATCTTCTTCATTATGCGACACCGGCGGAGCTGATAGCTATCCTGGAGGGTAAGATTTCGGCCGGTTCTTTGAACTTGAAATCCAGGTTATCCGGATGTGTATATGTGAACAAGCCAAAAATGAAAGACTATTTTGAGCTGCTTGATAAGTCTGAGAGTAAGCGGATTCTGAGTGTTTTGAATTCACCCAAGGAACAGGACTTTCAGCAACTGAAAGGATTAACTGCAAATTTAGGGAAATACATAGGTCCGGCTAAGGTTGTCATCAATGTCAGTCAGATCGGTAAAGTTGCCCCAGGCGATGTGCTGGTAGCACCGATGACGGCAGTTGGGTTTGTGCCGGCCATGAAGAAGGTCAAGGCGATTATTACTGATATTGGCGGTATTACTTCACACGCAGCCATCGTCTCCCGGGAATTGGGTATTCCGTGCATTGTGGGCTTAAAGTCCGCTACCCAATCCATCCATGATGATGATATTGTGGAAGTCGATGCTAATCATGGAATTGTGAATTTGATATCAAAAAATCAGTAAGATTTCGGATTTATGTACACTAAACTGTTTACTCAAATTTCTAAAACAGATGTTGCCGAAGCCGGTGGCAAGGGGGCATCTTTGGGCGAGATGACCCAGGCGGGTATTCCCGTACCGCCGGGGTTCGTGGTACTGGCTTCGGCTTTTGAAATGTTTGTTGAAGAAACGGAAATCAAGACGGATATCGAAGCGGTATTGGAGGAGGTGAATCACAAAGACACCAACAGCGTTGAACAGGCTTCGGAAAAGATCCAAGGCATTATTTTAAGCGAAGAGATGCCCGGGGAGATAGGGGAGGAGATTTCAAAAGAGTTTAAAAAACTGAAATCGAAATATGTAGCTGTCAGATCATCCGCTACATCCGAAGACAGTAGTAGTGCGGCCTGGGCCGGACAGCTGGATACGTATTTGAACACGGCGGAAAAGGAGTTGCTTTTAAACGTTAAAAAATGCTGGGCCTCTTTGTTTACGCCGCGAGCTATTTTTTATCGGTTCGAAAAGGGTTTGCATAAGGAATTCATATCCGTGGCAGTCGTGGTTCAAAAAATGGTGCAGAGCGAAGTCTCGGGCATCGCCTTTTCCGTGCATCCCGTGACCGAGGACTACAACCAGATGATCATCGAAGCCGGCTACGGCCTCGGGGAGGCGATTGTCTCAGGTTCGATTACCCCGGATTCCTATGTGGTCAAAAAGAAGGAAATGGAGATTGTTGATATTACGGTGGCCGACCAGCAGCAAATGCTGGTAAAAGCCAAACAGGGCAACGAGTGGGTTACTGTGCCTGGCTCAAAGCAATCCAAGCAAAAACTTTCCAAAGCCGAGATTATGAAGTTATCAAAATTGATCATTAGAATCGAGAATCACTACGGTTTCCCCTGTGACATTGAATGGGCGCGTGAGGGTGGTAAATTCTACATCACCCAAAGCCGGCCGATTACAACCCTGGCTCGTAGTGGGGAAAAAACAATCTCGAGTACAACACCGATCGTGTTCCAAAAATCCTACTCCCGAGACACTACATTGTTTATGCAAGGGTTATGGGCAAGAGGATTAACACAATTAAGTAAAGAGAAATTTGGATGGGACAATCCTTATTTGCCATTTATTGCCCATTTTATGAATGATGGAGTGGTGGAGATTTGGGAGCATAAAAAAGCTATTGAATGGTTTTTGAATACCCTGCTGGATGAAAACAGAAACGGGATGGAGTTTTTGGAGAAGGTGTTTAAGGAATATGTAGATTTGCTGGGACAGTTAAAGAAACTTCATCAGAAGAAGTTCTTGGATACGCGGAAAGATATCGAAAGATATACCGAGCTCGTATACCAGGCTTCATTGGATATGACTTTATTCTTTTATGTGGGGGTCGATAAGAGGAGTCCTTCCAAAGCCAAAAAGTTGTCAATCCAGGCAAGAAAACTCGGTGATTTTTTCGCGGAAAATGACGTATTTGTAAGGAATAATATTTCCCGCCGGGGCAAAATTTCCAAAGAGCTTGCTGGAGTAGTGCTGTCAGCCGAGTTTATCAAAATTCCTGCAAAAGCAAATTTGGAGAAGCGCCTTTCCCGATATCTTATGATTGATGGAAGTGTGACGTATTCGGGCAGTCTGGATACTCTCATGAAAGAGCATGGAGAATATGTATTTGAAAAGAATGGTGCCTTGACCGGCAAGGTGGGGGAAGTTGCTGGACAGCCGGCTTATAAAGGTGTGGCGCGGGGTTTGGTACGTATTGTCAGAAAGCAAAGCCATTTGGAGAAGGTGAAAAAAGGAGATATTTTGGTTGCACCCATGACCACCCCGGATTTCTTACCGGCAATGGATCGCGCTGCTGCGTTCGTGACAGACGAAGGTGGTGTAACCTGCCACGCCGCTATTGTATCCAGGGAGATGGAAAAACCGTGTGTAATCGGGACGAAGTACGCCACGGAAGTTTTGAGAGACGGTGATTTGGTTGAAGTTGATGCGAATAAAGGAGTGGTGAGGATTTTGAAAAAGTGAGGCACTTGTTTAAATCACGATCGTGAGTTAAGCAAGAGGGCATGGTGATAAGTCGAGTTGTAATAATTGCTTAGGGAGGGGATGGTCGCGACCATCCCCTACAACGGGCACCAGCTGTGGTTGGTGTCTTTAAAAGTCGGTGAGGTTTTAAGCCAGAGAAAATTTTCTTTGGCTTTTTTATAAGAGCGTAGTCCCGCTTGGGTAAGCGGTTTTTTGAATAAGGGTCTTGACAGTTGGTGTACGTTCGTATACCATAGATTTGTACAGTGCCATTATTCCCGAGGAGGACGGATAGTAGTCTTAAAAACCGCAGTCTGCGGCGGTCGGGAAGACCTTTTGCCCTGAGCCCCCAGCTCATGCCCTTTTAGAGGGTATGGGTCTGCCCAGGGCATAAGGTTCTCCCGACTGCAAGCAGTGCGGGCAGTATAAGGAGGCCAGTATGGCCAAAAAGAAAGAAGGCTGGTTTAAGCCCTTCATCCTCAATCCGCACAACGTCAATCGGGTTGTGCAGCCGGACAAGCCCGGAGTTTATGTGCTTGGTTTTATGGATAAGGACCGTAAATTAAAGATTAAGCACATGCGGGCGACCGGTAATGTCAAAGACGAGCTGATGAAACAGATCGGCAAGTATCATATTTTTATGTACAAGCCGCTCAAGTACCAGCTCGATGCTTTTCGTGCGCGGCATCAGCAGTCGTTGCAGTTCGGTTTTTAGTAGAATTTACACGTTTTGCCCGATACAGAACACCAGGGCAAAACCCACAAGGGGCTTACCCGATTACTTCGTTATTTTGTTCCGCTTGACCTCACCGTACCATCCAGTACGGCTCGGCCAATGCTCGCAAAATGCCTCGTACTCGGCTAAGCGCGTAAATTCTACCCCCGTCCGATAAATCACCGACAGAGATTAGCGGGACATCCCTTGCAAGGGTCGGCAATCAACGCGGTCAATACGCAATCTTGCCATAAGGCGCTTGTAAGGAGAACTTACCAAGATCGAAAGCGGGATTTATTTCCGGACTTACACGTTTCGCCCAACACAAAAATCAGGGCGAAACCTGCAAGAGGCTTGTCCGATTACTTCGTTAAAATGCTCCGGTTGACCTCACCGTACCTCCAGTACGGCTCGGCCAATCCCTGCCTGCCGGCAGGCAGGCTCACATTTTGTCTCGTTCTCGGACAAGCGCATAAGTCCTCACTGAGCCCCGCCCTTTTAAAAGAAGGGTGGGGTTTTCTATTTGAGATGCTAAAGAGTATACTATTGGTATGATTGAATGGCTTGTTCATAAAGGATTGTTCAGGAATGCCAACCATGCTATTTGGTTTTTGTGCACAATAGGCATATTCTTGACCTTTGTTGTCTTACATTTTTATCCGCACTCTACTGTTGCTTGGCTCATCGTTCCGGTGATTGTTCACATGCCGCCGCTTGTAACCGCCACGGTCTATCGAATTCGGAAGACGGACAGTGAGATTTATTCAGTTGATTGTATATGGTTTAATGCCGGTATGGTTACCCTGTATTTTATTGTCGGAATATTGCAATTATCCCGAAATGCTGGATAGCTGTTATATTATTGTAGTTCCCTACAAGACACGGTATGCAAGCCTTCGTTAAAATCCCGTCCAGGAACCAATCCCGGATGGGATTTTGTTATGTTTGGCTTATCCACACGTGATTTTGACAATAGGTGAACGATTGTATACTATATAGATAACAATAATTTGGTATATATGGACGAAATAAAAAAGGGTGAAATTGTTATTTATAAAGGTACGGAAGGTCTTGAATTGCAGGTGCGGATGGAGGGGGAGACGGTCTGGCTTACCCTGCAACAAATAGCCGATTTTTTTAAACGTGACAAATCTGTTATTTCTAGACATATCAAAAATATCTTTAAATCATCTGAATTAAGCCAAAAATCAGTTGTTGCAAAAATTGCAACAACTGCAAAAGATGGAAAAACTTACCAGGTAGAGTACTATAATTTGGACATGGTTATTTCGGTTGGTTACCGGGTTAATTCAACGCGGGCCACCCAGTTCCGCGTATGGGCTACACAGACACTGCGAAATTATTTGCTGAAAGGCTATGTGGTCAACGAGCAGCGGCTCAAGCAGCTCGAAACCGAACATGTTCATTTGAAGGAATTGGAGCAGGCTAACCAGCTGTTTGTACAGGTGATCGAATCCCAGCGCGCTGAAGGGTATGAGAAGGAACTGCTCAAGATTATCATCGACTACACCAATACCTGGTTCGTGCTCAACCAGTATGACAAAGGCGAGCTGGCAGTGGCGGATGTTAGTAAAAAGAAAGCTGCGGCGCTGGATTACGAACAGGTTATGAAATCGATAGAAAAATTCAAGCAGCGGCTCGGGGCCCGAAAAGAAGCGGGAGACCTGTTCGGCCAGGAAGTGGGGGAGAAGCTCAAGGCCGTGCTCGGAAGTATCAACCAAACCTATGGCGGCAAGGACCTGTATCCGTCGCTGGAAGAAAAAGCGGCCCACCTCTTATATTTCTGTATAAAAGACCATCCATTCGCGGATGGTAATAAACGCATTGGCAGTCTGTTGTTTTTGCTCTTCTTAATCGAAAATCATGCGCTTACCAACCGTCGCGGAGAACGAAAGATCAATGACAGTGCCTTGGCGGCCTTGGCTTTGTTAATAGCTGAGAGTCAGCCTGAGCAGAAAGAGGTCATGGTAAAGTTGGTAGTGAACTTGATAAATAAACGATAGTCGGTTGTCCTCTGGAATATCTCGGATCTACAAAACTACAAATGAATCCGAATCTACAAATACATACAAACCCCGTAAGTGGAATTTGTAGGTATTTGTAGATCTGTAGCTTATTCGTAGATTTGTAGTATAATTTGTATACAAACCCAAAGGAGGGGTAGAGAGATGATCGGATACACGGTTGGTCCGTTTGGGATTCGGGACCATTTAAAAGTGAGGCAAAAGCCGTTCCCTGCCTTATCCATGGGATCGTTCGGTATCCAAGAAGGGTATGAAGCATTGATCCCGTTAGCTCCTTGGGAGTTCCCCAAAGAGACCTCAGAATTACGGGACTTTTCCTTGTTTCGCGCCAAAAGCGGGCAGTTTTTCATCCGTCGGAATATCTGCGGAGATACGCAAGCCCTCGTGCAGTTTACCGGGTTCGGCCCTGAGACCACCATCGGGTCGGAGCGTCCCGAACTCACCTGCGGGTTTTCCGGAGGGTTGCTTATTCGTCGTTCCGTGAAGCGCTTTTCCAGCCCCATCATTATGCTCAGTCCGGGTGCTGAATTGTTTCTGCGACTCGATCAGGAAGTTCTCGGTTTGAAAGGGAAACTGCATAAGCTGCTGTACGACGGAGAACACCTGTTCTGGTCGTCCGACTTCATGGTTCAGAAGTTCACCTATAAAGTCATCCACTAACGCGAACTCTTTAAGACTGGTCCTTCCGGGCCAGTCTTTTTCATAAGTTGTGATATAATGAGTATAGGAGAATAGAGACAGGCCGCAGAGCCCGTTCTTTTTTAAACTAAATTTTAACCATGAAGAAGAAGCTAAAAATCACCCTGAGCTACATTATCCGTACTATTGCCAGCTGGATTGTAGGTTAAAAATTTTTGTTTCATTGCAGTATTTACCCCGTTCGTTTCCCTGGAAACGGCGGGGTTTTTGTTAAGTTTACTGGTAAATTTCAGTCATTTAAGTGAGAAATTGTTACCAATATATTTAAACAAACATACCAAACAGACGTGAGTTGTTTGGCGCATGAAATTTATGATAAAAAAACTTTTAGGACTTTTCTCCGGAAAGTCCAAGCGGCGTGCGGGGCAGCTTGATGGTTCTGCGTTGTTGTTCCAGCGGCGCCTAAAACGTTCGCTCGACCTGCCTCCTTTTGGCAAGGTCCCTGACTTTGGCAAACTTTCGAAGCAAATATTTATCACTCTGTTGGCTGCCGTGGTTGTCATGGTCCCAGTGCGGGTTGTGCTGGCAGCAAGCGGTATCGCCCTGGATGCCTATAGCGGTACGCCGACAACCATCCATGTGAGCGGCTGGGGCTACAGCGGCGGCGAGACCGTCTCTATTTATCTTGGCGCTGCGACGGGAGCGCCGGCGGCAACTACTACCGCAGCGGCTGACAGTCAATTCGGGCCGGTCGCTGTTATTATTCCAGCTAATGCGCCGCAAGGATCGCTTCCCGTCATTGCAATTGGTTCCACAAGCGGGGTGACTGGGTCGAACAGTTATTATGTAGTACAATTTACACCCATTATCACACCGGCTTCCACTCCAAATACGCCAGGCGGCGTGGTGACGGTATCGGGTAGTGGGTATGCACCGAACGAAGGGGTGAAATTTTATATCAACGGATCACAAGTCGGTTCGGCTACTGCAGGTCCGGCCGGAAGTTTTACCAATGGCTCACTGGCCATACCGGATGTAACGACCGGAACATACCAGCTGCATGGCACTGGTTCTTCCAGCGGAGCTGATGCGGTCTACTGGTTCTATATTGGCGGATTCTACCCTTCTGCGTACCCTTCCGTGTACTACATACTTCCGGGACATGCTCTAAGCTTTTCCGGCAGCGGATTCGCGCCGGGCGAAACCATTCAAGCAATTCAGAGCGGTAGTTCGACGCCGTCTTCCAGTTTTACCGCGGATAACACAGGTGCGTTTGCCAACGCAGGTTCGGTAAATGTTCCTTTAAGTTTGGCCGGTTCCCAAGCAACCTATCATATCACCGGACTTTCCAGCAAGGGGAATGTAGATGTGAGTGTGACGGTTGGCCAGTTCTTTCCCGGGGTTTATCCATCTGCCTATTATATCGCTCCGAGCGACCAGATCAGTTTTAGTGGGGGTGGTTTTGCACCGAATGAGTCCATTCAGGTGACTGATAGCGCCAGTCCGCAAGTACTCGCTACGATCCTGGCAGACAGTAATGGTTCTTTTGCCGGTGCCGGTAGCACCACGGTTCCGTTTACGTTTGCCGGGACCACGCGGACCTTCCGGCTGGCCGGGGGATTAAGCCATGCTGAAGCTGATACTTCCGTCACGGTCGGCCAGTATTATCCGAGCATCAGTCCATCTGCCTACTATATCAATCCCGGACAGAAATTGTCAGTTTCGGGAAGCGGGTTTGCGCCGAATGAGACTGTTGATCTTACGATGGGAGCCGGCAGCCCCACTACAACCGTAACAAATGCCAGTGGCATGTTTGCTACCCCGTTTATGAATGTGCCTTTTATGAGCGGATCGAACCTGCTGGTTACCGCCAGTGGCCGCAATAGTCACGCTACAGCCAGCGTGACTGTAACGCTGGGGGCGTATTATCCGAGTGTGGCTCCGAGCGCCTGGTATGCTTACCCCGGCTCGCTCGTCAGTTTTACCGGTACCGGTTTTGCGCCCGGCGAGGCAGTAGCTATAGGCGGGGCGGGTCAGTTGACGAGCGTTACCGCCGATAATAATGGCAACTTCACGAGTGGTACGACGACGATCCCGTTCGGTACCAGTGGTTCACAGGTTTATACCTTTACCGGGGCTTTGAGCCATGCGACAACCAATATCAGTGTCGCCGTTGGTACTCTGTATGCGTATGCTGATGCAGACACCTATTACGCCACTCCCGGTACCTTAATTCATGTAAACGGCCATGGGTTTGCTTTTGGCGAAGGGGTGACGGTTTCGGGTGGTGCAGCTCCGGTCCATGTGGCCGCTAATAATTCCGGCGACACCGGTCCGGTTGCGGTAACGTTGCCATTTAGTAATTCCTCGGCGATCCAATTTACTCTGACAGGCGATACAAGTGGCGCAAATGCTGTGGTGCCGGTTACCCTGGCGCCGTTTACCCCGCAAATGAATCCGGATACATGGTATACATCACCTGGGACCACCGTCCATTTCTCTGGGAGCGGGTTTGTAGCTGGAGAGAGCGTGATCGCCAGTTTGAATGGGATCAGTAGTGGTAGTTCCGTGGCAACTGCCAGCGGGACTATTGCCAGCCTGGCTGTGCCAATTCCGATTTCCGCGACTTCCGCCCATTTTGTTTTTACCGGCTCACTTTCAAAGTCGTCGGTGACGGTTGATATCGCCCTGGCCGGATTTTCTCCCCAGGTTAGTCCGAGCACGTGGTATGCTGCTTCAGGTTCAAACGTAACCTTTACCGGTACCGGCTTTGCGTCAGGGGAGAGTGTAACCATTTCCAGTAACGCCAGTTCATCATCCGTATCAGTGAATAGCTCGGGTGGATTTACATCCCCTCCGTTTGCCTTACCTTACAGCGGCACAGCAGCTCATTTCACCGTTACCAGTTCCTTGACCCATGTGAGTCTTCCAGTTGATATCGCTTTGGCGGCGTTTAATCCCGGGATTTCTCTTTCCAGCTACTGGGCCAACGGCGGCACGCCGTTGACTGTTACTGGCATGGGGTTCGGCGGTAATGAGAATGTGGAGGTAGCTTTTGCCGGCCAGCCACTCGGTTCAATCGTGACGGACGCCAGTGGTAATTTTAGCCTGGTGACCACGGTCCCGTATGGTACGCCGGGGAATAAAACAGTCCAAGCCAAAGGAACCAAGAGCGGAGGCATTGCATCTGCAACCTTTACGATCCCGCAGGTTTATACAGGCATTCAACTCGGATCATATGCCGGCGCACCAGGCAGTGCGGTGACATTTATTGGCAGCGGCTACTATCCCGGCGAACCGATTAATATCATGACTGACCGGACCGGCAGCACCGTCCAGTACACCTTCAATGCCGATGCTGCCGGTAACTTCAATAATAGCGGCTGGCTAATTCCAACCAGCTTCACCGGCGGCCCCTTAGGGGTCACGATCACCGGCGGTCATAGTTTTGCTGCCAATACCATTACATACTGGGTCACCGGGCCATAATGATAAAAACCCTAATTATAAGGGAATTTAACCTCCCCCACTTTCTAATAATCTAGAAAGTGGGGGGTTCTTGACAATATTGCTGTTTTGAGGTAAAATGTAATTTCTTCCAGGTGAATCCCAAGGACGGGCTAATCTGAAGAAAAATTCAGTTTTGCAGTAGGAGGATTATTATGGCTGCTCTTCCAGTAGTAAGCAGTATAGAGACGGCTTGCGTGGACGATGACAACCCAGGGCTACATAAGTCATACAATAGAGAAAAAAGATTAACAGCCTTGGCATTACCTGGCGGCGTGGTAAAGGTGCTTGACGCTAACGATGAAGTCGTGTTCGAGAGAGACGATCTCTTTCAGGGCAAGGTCTCCTGCGTGGCATTTTCCCAGCTTGGCCATATCCTGGCTATTGGCGGGACAGATGGGTGGGCCTACATCGTAAGAGTCGAGGACTGGAAAGTCCGCGACATTGGGTGTCCGGATAACACATCCTCTGTGGTAGAATTCCTTTTCACGAAGGACGAGCCCGAAGTCGGTTTCCGGAATGAGAAGGGTTGGGTGTTCATCCGAAACATCGTTACCAATAAAGTGCGCATGTATTGCCCGCCGAGCGGCGCGGTCGTCGAACATAACCCTTTGCATTGCCGGCCTGCCCTCAGGGATCCTCATGGGATCGGAGGGGGTAAGCCATAATACAAAATAAGTTACCATAGCCGCCACTTTCGGGTGTCGGCTCCTTTGTTTGGCGGATAAGATAAAGCGACAAGGGGGAATCAATATGGGCAAAACGGATACGGTACTGGATGAAAGCCGGGCGCTACAGTTGGCAGCCGAAGGCTGCAGCGAGATGAAAGTCCTGAAGCTGGCCGCGCGGGGATGTTTGAAAGGTCTTGATGGCAGCTCCTGGACTGACGCGCTCAGATACGCGGCAGAGGCACGGAAGCAGGATCCTGCGGATGATGAATGTTATGTCCTGCTCGGTGCGGCCTGGCTGCGGTACGCTCAAACTTGGGACCGGGAATTCGGTCTTGGAGAGGCAACCGAAGTTTGTGAGGATTGGGTGCGCATGCATCCGAAAAGCGCACAGGCCCACTACATGCTTGGTTCGGTCTACGAACTGCGTGATTGCTGGAGACAGGCATTCATCTGTTATGAGATGGCCGACAATCTTGAGCCGGACAACCCAGCCACACTCTACCGGAAAGCTCTCGCATTACACGAACTTCATGACCCCGAAGCTGGAGCAGTGTTCCAGCATGTGCTTGAACTGGACCCGAAGCATACCAAAGCAAAGTTGTTCCATGCCGGTTATGCCTAACGCACAGCATCCGGTTATCGGAAATACAGCACCTCTGACTTCAGAGGTGCTATTTTTATACAAAAAAATTGAGGCTCGAAATGAGCCTCTGCTGCTGTTAGGGTTTTGCGAGGAGCGCATCTGTCTGGTCTTGGGGGATGCACGTACAAAAAATATACCCTCGTCCGTCAGACGGCTTTCGTATTGCGGGAGGCCACATGTCCTTGGCGAGCCCTGCTTTTTCAAAACTCCGTTTCCATTCCTCCAGTTTGTTTTCCGCATCGGCGTACGGTGTGCTCTCATGGGATTCCAGCCATTCCGATTGCACCATATAGTGTCCCTCAAACAAGCTGGCAAGATTGCCACCCATACCATGGGGTTTGTGCTTGTCGAGCAGGTTCTTGAGTGTTATGACAGTTTCCACAGCCCCCCTTGTTAGTCCCATAGTATATGGCATGGTACTGATTCTCACAAACGGGAATTGGGACTGGTGAATAAAGAAAAAGGAAGGGCAAGCCCTTCCCGGGGGAGTGGTGTTGGAGGTTTGTTACGCGGTCATAGCCTGGAGTGATTCTTTCACCCATGGCACACTGCGCCGTTTTTGCGAAAATTGTTGAATACTCAGGAGTTCTCCGTCGATGCCGTGCTGAAGGAGAATGAACGGAATGTTGCTCTGGCCCATAAGAGCGGCGGCTGCATGGCTGCAGTTGGTGCTGAACAGGCAGAAGGCACTGCCGGTCCGCTGTGTTGATGCCATTTGCACCAGTTCCGCTTCCCGGTTTGAGTAATCATTGTCATTCGATTGGAATCTGGTCTGGGTTCCGAATACCTCCTGGAGCGCGGCACTTTCGGTTTCATTCGGCATTCTGCCGATGCAGGTGACCTCGGTCACATTAGCGATGATGCTTTTTTCCAGCAACGCGATTAAATCCTCCTTCAAGAGTATGCGATGGATTTTGCCAAAACCTCGGAATCGCGAAAGGTGCGATCAGTGTTGTGAGAATCATCCATCGCGTTATATGACGGTAAGAAAAAACCGGACTTTTGAAATCCGATCCTATTGCTCGCAAATAAGAGACAAAAACCCCCGCCTTTTTTAAAGGCGGGGAATAAGTTATTGAACCTTGGCTATGGCTTTGGCAAGCCGGCTCTTTTTACGCGAAGCGGTGTTCTTCTTGATGACGTTGGTCTTGGCAGCTTTGTCCAGGGTGGACATGGCTTTTTTCATGGCATCCATGGCTTCGGATTTTTTGCCAGCCGCTACAAGCTTTCTGACTTCTTTGACAGCAGCTTTGAACTTGTTTTTGACTTCCTGGTTGTGGTTTTTGCGGCGATCTGACTGCCGCATAGCCTTGGCTGCTGACTTGGTATTAGGCATTGCGATATCGATAATTAATGGTTACAGACACAATGAGCGTTGTTGTGTAACACGGTACATCGATTGTACCATTTTACTTGAAAAAAATCAAGGGCATGCGTATTCGCATACCCTGTAAGAAGACTACCATGTAGCGGTGAAAACGGCGACGATCTTCCATTCGCCGCGATGCCGCGTCGGGGGTTCGGGAGAGTGCTCTGTTGGAATCTCGGCTTCAGTCGCGTGCCTGAGGGTGAATAAATACGATGGTCCGGCGCCAAAACTGAAACGTTCACCTTGCCATCCTGCAAACACTTTGGGGTCTAAGCCGATAGCGCAGCTGGTAGCACATAAAAAAACATTTTCGGCTCCTCCGCGCAGCCAACGCACGCCCGGTACTTTCCGCAGCAGTTCCCAGGCGGGCTCACCAATGGTGAGAGAGGTTTCGCCATCCTTAAGCTGGAGCCGCTGAATGCGGGAATGGGCGGTGAAATTGTGTGTGTGGACTTTGGTGGTAATGCCGAGCAATGCTCCGGCAAAACGATTCTCGGAGCCGTCCAGACGGAACGCTGGACCGACGAATGGCATTACCGCGGATTCCCAGCCTTTTTGAAGATTGCTGGCTAACGGTATGCGGAAAAACAGCTCAGGTGCCGCAAAACTGCCATATTCGGAAAAGCGCAACGCAGACAATCCGATGCCAACTGGGAGTTGTTTGCTGGGCGTGTAGTCCAGTGTCCAGGTATCTAATTCCCGGGCAGCTGAAGCTTCGACACCGATGCGTTCGGGATGTTCTTCTTGTACGGCGGGATGATGTTCTTCCTGTTGTGCTGCCATGCTGGCTGTAAAAGCAATCATAATCAGAAATTTGCTCATGGTATGGATATGGTTCCTCCTGTGGAATGAAAAACAGCCGAGACGGGCTGTTTCCGTCTCGTAGCGTATTGGAATTCCCGTTTTGTGTCAAGGTTCTAACATCTTGACATGCAATTGTAATCAAAATAAAAAAAGCGCCCCGGTACAACTGGGACGCTGAGTGGTGTTCCGATGGCCATGGCTCATACTGCCGTGGCAAAAACTTGCCGGATGGCAGGCCACAGGCGTATGAGCTTAAGATTGGTCACCTGGTAAACTGTCAAGTTGTCCTGCTCCTTACAAAAGAGCCCGAATTCCACCCCGTGGGCTTGGGCTTCCAGTATTCGCGGGAGCAACGTGGTGAGCTGCGGATCATCACCGCACATATAGCATGCTTCGGTCCACTGCCTGTCCATGATATAGCGGGAAAGTTCGTTTTGTTTGGCAAACGAGGCTGGGCCGCGGCTAATACTTACGTTCCAACCGTGAATGTGGCGTAGAGCAGATTCTTTCTGGGGGCTCATCTGCTGGTTGCCAAGCAGTACAACTTTGGTGAGTTTTTTCACTCCGTATAGATTCCTCCTGTCAGGTTACCTCGGGGAAGGTTAGTATATAAGACGGATCAAGTTGGGAATTATAAAAGGGATAAGCGCGAGCCTATCCCTTACTTGAGCGGTTTTAACGTTGATGCGTGAGTTTGCGTAATTTTTTAATTTCCGTAATTTTATCGCGGATTTTTGCCGCCAGTTCGAACTCCAAATTCTTCGAAGCCATGTCCATCTGTTCCTCGAGCTCAGTGAGGTAAAATCTCAATTCGTCCGGGTTCATGCGGGACGGATCACGGTCATCGGTTTCTTCTGCAATTTCTTTTTTGCCGCCTGCCAAGCGGGTATCGGCAATGGCTTTGCGGATACTCTGTGGCGTAATGTCATGGGCGGTGTTGTAGTCTTGCTGTAGTTTGCGGCGGCGGGTGGTTTCGTCGATGGCTGCCCGCATGCTACCTGTAATTTTATCGGCATACATGATCACATGGCCTTCCAAATGCCGCGCCGCGCGTCCCATCATTTGCATGAAGAATGTTTCGCTGCGCAAGAAGCCCTCCTTATCCGCATCGAGGATAGCTACCAATGAAACCTCCGGCAAGTCCAATCCTTCCCGGAGCAAGTTGATGCCGACTAAGACATCGTAGACGCCGAGACGCAAGTCGCGTAAGGTTTCGAGCCGTTCAAAAGTGTCAACATCGGAATGAACATAACTGACCTTGATGCCGGCTTCTTTGAGGTATTCGGATAGTTCTTCGGCCATGCGCTTGGTCAGCGTTGCGACCAATACGCGTTGGTGGTTCTCGATGCGCGCATGGATTTGCTCGATTAGGTCGTCCACCTGGTTCTTAATGGGCTTGATTTCGATGGTAGGGTCAAGCAGTCCAGTTGGGCGGATTATTTGTTCGACGATGGACGGGGGATCCAATTTTTCGATTTTGTCACCAAGATCGGTGACTGTGTCTTCCATACCGAGCTCGTTCCGTTTGGACTTGGGAATAAATCTGGTACTCTTCTGTGTCAGACTACGTTGGATTTCGAACTCCCCAGGGGTTGCTGAGACGAACACGGCCTGGCCGATCTTTTTTTCGAACTCATCGAATTTTAAAGGACGGTTATCGAGCGCCGAAGGCAGACGGAATCCATAGTCGACCAGGGTAGTCTTGCGCGACTTGTCTCCCTCGTACATGGCGCCAATTTGGGGAATGCTTTGATGGGATTCGTCGATGAACAGGAGAAAATCATCGGGAAAATAATCAATCAACGTCGACGGCGGCTCTCCCGGGGCCCGGCCGTCCAGGTGCCTCGAGTAGTTTTCGATGCCAGCCACGAAACCGGTATTTGCCAGCATTTCGAGATCGAAATTAGTGCGATGTTCCAAGCGCTGCGCTTCTAGCAGCTTGCCGGCGTTCCGTAATTCCTTGAGGCGTCCGGCCAGCTCGGCGCGGATGTTATCCGCGGCCACTTTAAGCTGGTCTTCCGGTGTGACGAAGTGTTTGGCCGGAAAGATGGTGAATTCTTCCAGGTTTTCTATCTTATGCCCTGAGACCGCATCGAGCCGCTCAATCTTTTCAACCTCGTCGCCGAAAAAATCCATGCGGATAATAGTATCCTCGGAAGACAGAATGATTTCAACCACATCGCCCTGGGCGCGGTAGGTGCCGCGTTCCAGTTGGAGATCATTGCGATGATATTGCAGGTCGGTCAGGCGCCGCAGCAGTTTGTCGCGCTTGAGGCTTCCACCCTTTTTGATCTTGAGTGAGAGCTCGAGGTAATTGGCCGGGTTACCCAACCCATAAATGCATGAGACGCTGGCCACAATCAACACGTCGCGTCGTGACAGGAGTGACTGGGTGGCGGCGTTGCGCAGACGGTCGATCTCTTCATTGATCTGTGTTTCTTTTTCGATGAAGGTGTCGGTGCGGGGGATGTAGGCTTCCGGCTGGTAGTAATCGTAGTAGGATACGAAATAGTGGACCGCATTGTCCGGAAAGAAATCCTGGAATTCGGCAGCCAACTGGGCTGTAAGGGTTTTGTTATGAGAAATGACCAGGGTCGGCCGCTGCAGCTGCTGCACGATATTGGCCATGGTAAACGTTTTCCCTGAGCCGGTTACGCCGAGCAGAGTCTGGTATCTGCGGCCGGCCGCCAGGGATTTTAGCAGGCCGTCGATGGCCTTAGGTTGGTCACCTGACGGAGTATATTGTGAGTGAAGTTTGAATTTAGGCATATAGTTATAAGATACGGATATGCGGATAGGTACGGATGATACGGATAATACTGATGTTTTCTATCCGTATTCATCCGTATCATCAGTATTCAGATCCGTATATCAGTATCATATTATAGAACCTCCAACTATCATAGTATCATTAGAATAGACGGGTGTTAAGCCAAATGGCTACAAAAATAGAGGGAATAAGAGATTTGATTTGAAATGAAGCAGTCGAATGATAACCGTCCCAGTCGCGGTTAATTATGCTACTATATAAGTATATGATCGCATATATCAAAGGAACTATATTAGAAAAAGGCCCAAATTTCGTTATCTTGGATACCGGTAGCATCGGGTACAAAGTCTTCGTCTCGCCGGAAATGTTGGAAGCCAAACATGGCGAACAACTTTCGCTCTATACGTATTTAAAAGTGAGCGATGACGGTCAAGCCTTGTATGGTTTTGCCGATTTTGCCACGCTGCAATTTTTTGAGCTGCTTATTACGGTCTCCGGAGTGGGACCTAAAGTGGCGCTGGCCATTCTTTCGGCTGCCCGGGCCGATGCGGTGCGGCAGGCTATTATGTCGCAGGATCCGGCTATTTTTACACGCATCTCCGGCGTGGGCACAAAGACGGCTGAACGGATCATCGTCGAACTCAAGAACAAAGTTGGCACGCTCGAAACCGCGCCCGGCCTGACAGCTTCTTCGAGCGAAGTTTTTGACGCGCTCATGGCCTTAGGGTATAACCAACGGGAAGTACGTGAGGTGATAAATAAACTTGATAGTACGTTGTCCACGGGTGAGCAGGTGAAACAAGCATTGAAAATGATGGGGAGCAAATAAATTTCTAATATCCAATTTCCAATTCCTAATAAAAGTTATAAGGCAAAAAAAATCCAAAATTCGATTTGGATGAAAGAACGGCAACTTATGGAGAGGCGATTATTGATTTCGCAAAGTTAATTCCGAAGAACGTGGTTACGTTGCCACTTATAAGCCAGTTTGTCAGAGCTGGGACGGCGATTGGCGCTTTGTATTGTGAAGCAGATTGTGCGGAATCACGGAAAGATTTTGAGCATAAGATAGGAATTTGTAAAAAGGAAGCCAAAGAAACCAAACATTGGCTGCGAATGATAGCTCGAGCTGTACCTGAAATGAGAGAAAAGGCGATAGTGCTTTGGAAAGAGGCTCATGAGTTACAATTGATATTTATTACTATCGTTAGAAAACCCCGAATACATGGCATTAAGTAATTGCTCATTTTGTTGGAAATTGGGTTTTGGAAATTAGAAATTATGAATCTAATCTTATTAGAAGAGAAAGACAAAAAAATATACAACGGCTTTGTTGCCCAGCAAACCAGCGGATCGTTTCTACAAAGTTGGGAGTGGGGGGAGTGGCAAGAGGTTTTGGGCAGGGAAGTAAAGAGGTTCAGTTTTCAGGATAAAAGCGGGGAAATGGCCGGGGTGGTGCAATTAGTCCGTATGCCGCTGGGGCTGGGGAGGTTTTATTGGTATGCGCCGTATGGACCGATATTAAATTCAAAATTTAAAATTCAAAATTTAAAATTGCTACTGAAGGATGTATTTGGAGGAGCGGTATTTATCAGAATTGAGCCAACAGTAGACGAATCTTTAATTTTAAATCTTAAATCTTTAAATAAGTCAGTAAACATCCAGCCTGCTAAGACATTAGTTGTTGATCTCGCGAAGCCTGATGATCAGCTGTTGTCAGAGATGCACGCCAAGACCCGGTACAACATCAAACTGGCGCAGCGGCATGGGGTCCTGGTAGAGGATGAATTTGCCGTTTCCGCCGGGCATGGCCTGTATTTTGACGAAGCACTGCAGTTGATTATGGAGACCGCCTCGCGCCAGCAGTTCGTTACCCACGGGCTGGAGTACTACAAACAAATGGTTGATTTTTTTGCGCTTCAGAAACGCGGAGAATTGAAATTGCATATTTACAAATCAGTCTATAAAAAGCAATTGCTTTCCGCCGCCATTATGATCGATTTTGGCAGCACGCGGACCTATTTGTTTGGCGGATCAAGCCATGAGCATAAAGAGGTAATGGCTCCGTATGCCTTGCACTGGCAGGCCGTTCGCGATGCGCGGGCAGCCGGGCTAACCCGATACGATTTTTGGGGGATCGAGACCGCATCCGGCGAAACACCGGGGTTTGTACGGTTCAAATTGGGTTTTGGCGGGCAGCAGTATGAGTATCCGGGTGCATACGATCTGGTTCTGCAGCCGTTGTTGTACCGCATGTATGGTATAATGAGGGCAGGGAACAGACTCATGAGACATAGAAACAGACATTAATTGACAAAAATGACAAAATTGAACAAAAATGACAAAAATAGATTGCAGCTGGGCGTTCAAATTTTGTCAATTTTGTCATTTTTTTAATTTTTGTCATTTCTCTTATGCTTTTCAACAAACAAAAATCCAAAAAGCCGGCATTCTTCGTTCCTGACGGGCAGTCCATTCCGACTTCCGAATTGGAGAAACACGAGAAGGTCTACCATCGCAAGATCAAAGAGACTTCGCCATGGACGATTTTCGAAATAATCAGCGAGTTCGTTCGCGGATTTGATTTTCTTCGTCGTTACAAGAAAGCAGTATCATTTTACGGAACGGCCCGATCTGGGTTTAGCCAGGATATTTATCGCGAAGCCACGGAACTGGCCTTCAAATTGTCCAAAGCTGGCTTTGCCATCATTTCCGGTGGCGGCCCGGGTATAATGGAAGCGGCAAACAAGGGCGCGTTCGATGCGGGCGGGCACAGCGTGGGCATTAATATTCGCCTGCCGAATGAGCAGCGCACCAATCCGTACGTGACCGAGTCGGAAAGCTTTTCGTTCTTTTTTACGCGCAAGGTCATGCTGGAGTTTGCCTCTCACATCTACATCTTCTTCCCCGGCGGTTTTGGTACTTTGGATGAATTATTTGAGATGGTGACCTTGATCCAGACCAAAAAGACCAAGCCAATTCCTATCATCCTTGTTGGCAGGAAATTCTGGACCCCATTGCTGGAATGGATCGAAAAGACCGTTTGTGAAGAGAATCATGCCATTGACCCGGAAGATATGGAAATTTATCATCTCGTCGATACTGCAGAAGAAGCATACGATTATATAAAGAAGATTTCGAAGGATAAACATTTGTTCAACTGACCACCCTTTGGGTGGTCATCCCGGACCTCGATCCGGGATCCAGGTTACGGAAAACTACAAAAAAATACCCGCAGCAAGAGCTGCGGGTATTAAAATTCCTCCACGGGGACCACGGGGACCATGGAGGAATTTTGGATTGGGTTATCTGCCCGCATCCAGTAACGGCTGGATTCGCTCGAGCAGAGCGGGAAAAGTATTGGTAGCGAGTTCTAAAAATAAACCGAGGTTTTTCCTCACGCGGGCCACGTTCTTCATCTCAAACGCTACTGCGCCGCGCTTGGTGCTGTATACTTGTTCGTTCTCGGTGGTTTGAGTGAACTGACACTCGGCATTGACTCTCAATGAGGAAGATCCCCAGGAAACAGGTTCTATTACGAGCACCCATTTGCAGTCCTCATTTTCGAGCTCTTTCGTCACTGGTTTTAAACTCCGAGAGTCGTAGTTTTTTGGGAGGTGGGCGCGCAGGTCCCGTTCTGTGGTTAAACTGAGGGTGGTGCTTGTAACCAGCTCAATCTCGTGGCGCATCCGGTTGATGTTGGGAGAACCGACCACTATTTCATCGGCCATGTAGTCAAACTTCGTCTTTCCCATATTTCCTCCTTTTTCAGAGACCCTTTCGGGTTTGCCTTTTCAGGCATGTCTGGCTTTCCAGACACCTTATTTAAGCATTATTATCCAGAACATTCAAGGGGAGGGCTGGTCATTTATGGGGTGGGTGAATAGGATAAAGAGTTGAATGGGGGAGATGGGGAAAAGAGACAAATTAAAACCCTCTCGCGAGAGAGGGTTTAACTATAAGCTATAACCTGCTACCTATAAGCTATTTCATTACCAGCTTCCCGTCCACCAAATCGATCACCGCGCTGGTGCCGCGGGTAAGGCGGCGGGAGAGGAGGAGTTTGGCCAAAAAGCCTTCAACGTGGTCCTGGATGTAGCGGCGAATGGGACGTGCGCCGAGCGTCGGATCAAATGCATTGCTGGCAATGTCTGCCAGGACGCTTTGGGAGAACTCGATCTTGACGCCTTTGTCGTGCATCTGCTGGCGCAGGTATTGGAGCTGGAGATAGGCAATGCGCTGAACTTCTTGCTGGTTGAGCGGCGAAAACAGGATGACGCCGTCAAAGCGGTTTAAGAGTTCCGGCGGATACTTGGTAGTCAGGACCGTGTTGAATAGCTCGGTTTTGATTTGATCCAGTGTCTTACCGGCTTTAATGCCTGCCTGAATCTCGAGTGTACCGGCGTTGCTGGTGGCTATGATCATGGCATGGGTCAGGTCTAGCGTATCACCCCTGCCGGAGGTCAGGCGTCCGTCTTCAAGAATTTGTAAAAATAGATTCAGCACTTCGGGGCTGGCCTTTTCAAACTCATCGCAGAGCAGAAGACAGAACGGATAGTTTTTTAGGTGCTGGACCAGCGGCGTGTCTGTCTCGCTTTCGGCGGAGCCGAGTAGTTTATTTAAACCTCCTTCTCCGCGATACTCGGACATGTCGAGCCTCAGTAGGAATTTTTCTTCGCCAAAGTACGTTCGGGCAAGTGTCTTCGCTAATTCGGTCTTGCCGACGCCGGTGGGGCCTAAAAATAGAAACGAGGCGACGGGGCGGTTTCCCGAAGCGAGTCCTGAGCGGGAGCGGCGCAAGCCTTCGGCGACCGCTTCCACAGCCTGGCGTTGGCCGACGACGTATTTACCGATCTCCTCTTCGAGTTTGAGCAGTTTTTCCGCTTCTGTCTCCGTAAAGGTCTCGGCAGGAATATGGGTGCGGTCACTGATTATTTTCTGGATTACTTCCGTCGTGATGGGCTTGCCTTTGTCCGCGGAATTTTTCATTCTGTGAGCGGCTTCCACTAAAACGCTAATGGCTTTCTGCGGCTGGCCCGTGTCTTTAAGATAGACGTCGGTAAGATTCACTGCTTGTTCAATGGCATGGTAATCAAAAAAACAGTGGTTTTGGGATTCCAGAAGGGAAGCCCTTATGCAACTGGCTAGCAGCACACCGGCGCGTCCAAGATCTTGGAGCTCGTAGCTGGTAAAGATTTGGTCGAAATTAGCTGCCGGGTGCAAATAATCAGTGTAGTCCTCAAGCGTGGTGGTGCCGATAACCAGCAGGGTGCCTTGTTCGAGGAAATTAACAAGGAGATCTAACAAACTTAAGCCTTCGGTGGTCTGCGCGCGCGCAAGTTGGGTAAGGTCCTCGATGACTACCACGATATTGCCGGCGCGGACCGCTTCGGTCAGGACCTCGCTGAACACTTCTTCCGCTTTGCTGGGAGTGCCCATAATGCCGGAAATTTCCAGCTTGACCAGACGCTTGTCCTGGAGTCCGGCCGGAACCTGCTCAGTGGCCATCTTGTAAGCAAGCTCATTGACCAGCGTGGTGCGGCCGGTGCCCTCGGCTCCCTTAATCACCAGGTTTTGCAGGCCTCCGTTCATCAACTTAAAGATTTCAGTCAAGTCGTTTTGCCGTCCGAGTGCGACCGGAAGCTGACCGTACTTGGCAGCCATGGTCAGATCTTGGCTGAAGTTATCCAAAAAGTGGGTAGGAACAGAGGTAAAACCGCGGTTGATTTCGTCATCAGGTTTGTATTTTGCCAATTTTTCAAAGAGGCGCAACTGCTCGCGCAATAGCCGTACGTTAAAGCCCCAGCTAGCCAGAATTTCCAACTTTTCCAGGGTTAGGTCAATATTGAAGAAAACATCCTGAATAATGTGGCCGTCAGGCAAATCGATGCTCAGCGCGCAGAGCAGCATAAGCGGGTCAATAACCGGGTTGTGGAGTTTGAGGCTTTCGGTAAAGGCGAGAAAAGGAATGCGGTCGAGCGGCAGGTTGGTCTGGGCATTGCTGTTAATCTTCAGATAATTACCAACGAACGTTTTGATGTCTGTGGCGGAAACGCCAAGGCGGAGGAAAAGCAGTTGGACAGTATCATGGGAGAGCAGGGACAGGAATAGGTCACAGACGCCTGGTTGGTCTGCTCCGCGCTTGCGCGCCAGATGGAAGCTATAGTCCCAGCAGTGTTTGGCTGCGCTATCGAACGCCGCGTAGACATCGTGCTCGGTATTGGAAGTGTCGGCGATAGTGGTTACATTTACCTCTTGCCGGCTGGCTTGTTCGTGCTGCATGTCCGCCCAGAAATAAAGGGCAGCAAGCAGCCCTATCCATACACCGAGCATGAGAAAATTATGTTCCAACAGGAACCAGTAACGGTGAGCGGGGAGAGCCTGATAGGTAGCGTAGGCGAGGCTCAAGCAGCCAAGCAAGACCAGCAGCAGCGCAGCGGAACGGATGGTTATGGCAAATATCCTGGTCGATCGGCGCGCAGCGACGCTGCTCAAATGCAGCGAGCCGGTAAATTCTAAAGCTTGGCCGTTGTAATCGGCGGCGAGAGGCCAGGCACCCGTGCTGGGTTTGTATTGAAGTTCGGCCATATGCGCTATATCGGAAACAGTTGATAAATGATCATAATAATTGCTGCAGGAAAAACGATAAGGTAGAGCAGGAAGCCAAGGCTTACCCAGAGGAATCGCAGGGAAAAGACGCCCAGCTTAAAAACGAGCAGGACTGGGCGGAGGAACATGGCCATGATCATGCCTGACTTGGTATAGTCGCCGAACATCGGCTCTTTCCAATGTTTGGCGAAAATGAGTAATCCGGTGCGGTGGAGCGACAAGCGAATGGATCGCGAAGCCCAATCGCTCACGAGGCGAACACCCGTGGTGTACCACCACAGGGGAAAGGTCAAAAGATTGAAGGGTAGATTTCCCATGTATTTTAGTTTCTGGAGAAGTTTTTGAGTAATTCTATTATACAATTATTTTACGAATTCTCCAAACAGCAAGTCAAGCTTCGGTGTACGTTATTCGGCAGAGCGGCGCGTATCGGAGCATGGTAGTCGGCTCGCGGCCGTTAACCGTCAGAAGTCAATCGATATGCGCGGCGCTGCCGTAAACCGCAAGCCGGATTTTCAGGTGCCAAAGAGCTCCTTTGGCATGCTTCCTTGTCTCCCGTGTTATACGGTATACTAAGAACATGGAATTTATCAAAAAACTCTTTCCCTCCAAACTGTTAAAATGGCTTCGCCCGCAGTATCATGGCCTGGTTGCAAATCTGGCCAATGTTTATTTTGGCCGACCGTCTCAGCGGCTGATCGTCATTGGCGTAACCGGGACGAACGGCAAAAGCACGACCGTTAATCTGATTGCGCGAATTCTGGAAGCGGCCGGTTACAAGGTCGGTTATACGTCCACGGTCAATTATAAAATTTCCGGCACCGAACAGCTCAATACTTTAAAAATGACCATGCCATCGGGGTGGTTATTGCAGAAGTGGATGAAGCAAATGGCGGACGCGGGCTGCCAGTATGCCATATTGGAAATTTCCAGCGAAGGCCTGGTTCAGAACCGGCATTTGGGCATTCAGTTTGATGTTGCGGTGTTTACCAACCTGACTCCTGAGCATATTGAATCGCACGGCGGGTTTGAGAATTACAAAGCAGCTAAGGGCAAGTTGTTTGAAGCAGTCAGTGAGTTTCAGGTTTCAAGGGAAAAGTTAAAAGTTAATCCAGCCTTGAAAAAGACCGTTGTAACGAATGCGGATGATGAACATGCGGAATTCTATGCATCGTTTCCGGCCGATGTTCATTTGACGTATGGGATAGAAAAACCAGCTGATTACCGTGCATCGGATATCGAGTATTCACCGCAAGGAATCTCCTATAAGCTGAAAGCTATAACCTATAACCTTCAGCTGAAGGGTTTATTCGATGTCTATAACTCTTTGGCTGCCATAGCCACAGCGGAAGCGATGGGGATCAGTCTGCCAGTCAGCCAAGCGGCATTGCAGGCGGTACCGGTCGTACCGGGACGGATGGAAGTGCTGCAGCAGCGTCCGTATACCGTTCTGGTTGATTATGCGCCGGAGCCGTATTCGCTCCGCGCCTTGTATGGCACAATCCAGCATTGGCCAAAGCACCGGCTTATCCATATTTTGGGCAGCACCGGCGGCGGGCGGGATCGCGGTCGCAGGGAAATTTTGGGACAGATGGCGGGTGAGACGGCTGATATCGTAATTGTGACCAATGAGGATCCGTATGATGATGATCCTTTGGAAATTATCGACGAGGTGGCAGCAGGAGCACTCGAGAAAGGGAAGATATTAGATCAGAACTTGTATAAAGTCCCGGACCGCCGCGCGGCTATTGCCAAGGCAGTACAGATGGCGCGCGAGGATGACCTGCTCTTAGTGACCGGTAAGGGGTCGGAACAAAAAATGGCCGTTGCCCATGGCCGGTATATTGATTGGGATGATAGAAAAGTTATTCAGCAAGAACTGAAAAAACATTTGACCATTAACATGTGACCGCTTGCAAATGAGTCAAATGTCAAAGGTTAAATGTTAAATGTAATTCTATGATTCTTTTTATCGATTCTACCGACTATCAAAGCGTGATGTATGCGGCTGCCGGAGAAAAGTTTATCGAGCACCGTTTCCCCATTGATCCGCACGAAAGCCATAAGGCGCTCAAAGATTTGGAAGGATTTCTGAAAAAGAACCGCATCGGCCGGGACACGCTGCAAGAGATTGTCGTCTGTTCCGGCCCAGGCAGTTACACCGGCGTGCGCGTCGGGCTAGCGCATGCCAAGGCGCTGGGGTTGGCTTGGAGTGTAAAGGTAACCGAGCTCGAGAAAAAGAAATTTGATATAAAAATGGGCAAGACTGCAAAGACGATCGTTGTAAAGAAATAAGCCGTTTATTATCCTGGATTTTGTAGGGGACGGTCGAGACCGTCCCGTATCCGAAGGTGCATGTTACAAAAGACTCCCCTGTGTATACACAGGGGAGTCTTTTGTAATGACTGCTATTCTTCTTTTAGCTTGAACACCCGGACCACGATGGCCAGCAGCAGGGCCAGCCACAACGCGATGATTGCCATGTCCTTGCCGATCACTTGCAGGTTAAAGGGGTACAGGTAGGCCTGCCGGAAGCCGTCTGCCAGGTAAGTGATGGGCAGGAGCTTGGCGATGATTTGGAGCGGGTGGGGGAGAACGGATATCGAATAAAAAATGTTAGTCAAAAACAGTAGCGGCATACCAATGGCAGAGGTGACCGGGGCAGCTGTTTCATAAGATTTTGCATAGTTGGCAATCAGCAAGCCGATCAGGAGGAAGATGGGACCGCCGAGTAGGATCAGAAATAGAATAGAGAGGATGTTGCCGGCGAACTTGGCGTGGAAAAAGACGACGCCGATGAGGGTCAGGAGAATGACCTGGAGAACCATCTGTACCAGCCGGGACGCGATGAGGCTCATTATAAGCTGCCGGGTGTTGATCGGAGTGACAAGTAGACGCTTGATGACCCCTTGGGACTTCATATCAATCATCCAGTAAGCTAGGCCGTAGATGCCGCCCTGCATGATGCCCATGGCAATAATGCCGGGTAACAAAAAGTCGCTGTAGCGGGCTTCGTTCGTGTTCACGAATCTTCCAACCGGGAGCATCGAGACCGCAATGTAAATAAATCCCGGCATAGCCACGGTCCAAAAGAACCCGGACTTATTGCGGTAGAGGATCTTGATATTGGCGAGGAAAAGCTGGGAGAAAGAGGACTTCATAAAAGGAATTGAACAAAATTTAAAAAATTGACAAAATTGACAAAAATAAACTGCAGCTTGGTTTCCTAATTTTGTCAATTTTGTTCAATTTTGTCATTTTTGTCAATTAGTTAGTCTTCATACTCATGCCCCGTGAGCTGCAAATAAACGTCTTCGAGGCTGGCGGTGCGCACGGTGAAGCCGGAGAAGTTTACCTGGTGGTCCTTCAGGATTTGGACAATGCGGGAGATGTTGTCGAGGGTGGTTAGTTCAATGGTAATGCGCGGTGGCTCGGGGTAGATCTTTTTTATATCTACGACTTCGGAAAACCAGGCAGGGTCCACGCTTTCTCCAGCCAGGAAGGTGACCTGGGTACAGTCAGTTAGGCGCTCAATCAGGGTCTTTGGCTGGTCGATTTCCAAAATTTTACCCTGGTCCAATATGGCCACGCGGTGACAGAGAAATTCGGCTTCTTCCATAAAATGGGTGGTCAGGACCACGGTCGTACCGCGGCTATTGATTTCTTTGATAAGTTTCCACATTTGGCGTCGGGCAGCCGGGTCCAGGCCGGTGGTGGGCTCATCCAGGAAAATTATTTCCGGCTCGTTGACGAGGGATGAAGCTATGGTAAAGCGCTGCTTCTGTCCGCCGGACAATTTGTCTACGCGTTCATTCTTTTTATCAGTAAGATCGACCAGTTCAAGCAACCGGTCGCAGTCAGCCGATCTGCCGTAGAGGGAGGCGAATAAAGTCAGCAGTTCAGCGAGAGTCAGGTAGGGGAGATAGTCCGAGCTCTGCAATTGGACGCCGATACGGCGCCGAATTTCTTCGGCCTGTCGCAGATTGTCGAGGCCTAAGACATTGACCGTACCGGCGGACTGTTGTTTGATGCCCTCAATAATCTCCAGTGTTGTGGTCTTACCTGCGCCGTTCGGTCCTAGAATACCGAAGATCTCTCCCTTTTCCACGGAAAATGAAATCCCTTTGACCGCCTCAAAAAATCGCTGCCCGCCCTTCGGCCGGCTCAGGCGGTAGGTCTTTTTCAGATCGGTGATGGTAATTACGTTAGGCATATAGGTATTATAGCATTTGGCTTATTTCCATAGGGGGTAATAGTAAAACTTTGCTTGTTTATGAACTAAATGTAGATATTGATTAAAATAAGCCATATTTATAGAATTTACCCTTATCTATTGACAAAAGTACAGAAATAATGTATAATATAGTTTAAGTAATAAATAGCTCTTTAAATACTTCTTTCTGTCTTATGGGGAGCAAACTAACCGTTTACTCTTATTGGTAACGTTTGGTTTTTTCCCCGTAAATTCGCTGAATTTCGACGAAGTGCCAGTCGGAACACCGAAAAAGGGAAGGAGAGAGAATGTTTATCACGCATCCGGTCATCCGTGGAGCAATACTAGGCTTCGCTTTGGGAGTGTCGGTCGCCTTGTTCTTTTGGCCGCAGGGTTCGTCGCGGCCCACGGGATTGCTCTATATCCTGATCGTCGACCTGGTAGTGTTTGCCGTGTCGACCTTCTGTCTCCAGAGAGAAGAGTAGACAAGGGCGAGAGGTGCTAAAGAAGATGTGGTAGCACCTGTACGCGCCAAGGAGTACACAGGTCGCTGGTGCGGTCAAGGAGGAAGCGGGAGTTTATTCGGGGAAGTGCAGAGCCATACTCTGCCTTTCCCCACCTTTTTCCAGACCAGGATAGCAATATCGTGGTCGTGGAAATTGGTACTTGTCCGAGAACCGTGGGGACGCGATAAATCCGCGGGGCTGCAGCTGGGGCTTATCCCGAGCAGGACATCAGGCATCCTTCAAACTGACTAGCCTGCCCAGACCGGAGAAACCGGTGGCAGCGAAGGAGGAAAAATGTTCAACAATCTGTTCAGTAAACTCTTTTCCGGCCGCACGGCGGCCGAGAAGGTAGTGGAAGTGCCTGCCCCGGCTGCCGCAGTGGCAGCAACGGAAGAAAAGATTCCATATATAAATTCAGAAGCGGTGCTTCTTCCTTCCACCCGCAGGGCGTGGTGGGAGGAGTGTAAGGGGTTGGTGGAGGAGAGTGATGTTTCTCGGCAGAGGCAATCTCAGCTTCTGGGGAAGAAGCTTCGCACTATCGAAGAGGAGATCGAGAGGAAAAAGCTCCTCGAGCGGGAAAAGGAGATCCATACTTCATGCTTCAAAATTCTGGAGAGGCTCCAGAATGAGGAGCGTGAGAAGGTGGCCGGCGTCCAGAGGGTTCTGGACGGTGGGTGGCAAAAAATGATGACGTGTTTTAACCGTCCCACGACCTACTTTCGAAGGATTGTCGTCCGGGACGAGGGTGGGGAGCTCGTCCTGCTGATCGGCAGAGAGGATCTCTATGAGCCACACCAGCCCAATCCTGCGTGGATTGGGAAGTTTGAAAAATCATCGACAAACTGGGAGGACTTCACCCTCCCGGAGCTGACGGCCTTACAGGCTATCGGCAAGTAGTTCAGTAACCGGGCATCGAGAGATAAAGCCACTGCCTGCTGATACCAGGCACATAAATAATCTATCCGTCAGCTTGTGCGTCACTCAAGCCCGAATTGTCGGTTAAACAATGCACTTGAGGAGCACAAACCATCGCACACGGTTTTGTTCCTCACCTTTCTTCAATCTTTGATAATCCGCCAACTGGCGGATCGAAGGTTGAAAATTGGTTCTTTTAAAAGATCTCCGCCCGTTGTGGGGTAGTGCAGTGTGGAAGATATATCTTCTATACTGTACTCCCCGCAAATTGGCTGACTTGTAGCAAATGGCCACAAGCCGCTGCAGCACCCAAGAGGGGACGGAGAAAAATCTGGGCACCTATTTTGCAAATAATGGTTTGTTTGCAGAATAGGCAGCCAGAAGTGTTGCCTCGGTTTCCCCGAACCGAAAATTCTCTTGAAAGGAGAAAAAATGGAACTTCGGGTGGAGAAGGGTCTGAAAGGGCCGGAGGCTGTCCGTGCCCACGAGTTGTTCGGACAGGCCGTGTTTGTAGAATGCGGCCTTCACGATCCGGCCAACTTCTGCTTTGATCATCATGTCATGGAGGGTGCGCAGTACATGCTCTCCGTGGCTGGAATGATCCAACAGGAGATGCTGCAGCGGCGGCGGATGCCGCAAACCGTGGTGATGAACCACGTGCGGCACCTTGATAACTTGATGGCTCTCTACCTCCTTCTTTTTAGGGGATTGGTGAGCCATCCTGACACGACAGTTCTGGTATCCTGCGCGGACTTGATGGATCGCGTGGGGCCGCTCGCGACTGCGTCACTGCCGCAACTTCAGACCGCCGTGCTGTTTACGGCGCAGAATGCCATTCCGTTCAAGGAGTGGGAAGTTGGCGACGAACAGTTGCGCGACCTGGCGGTGGCCGCGGTGGAAAAAATCCGCGCCATGGTCACGGTGCCCGTGAAAACGGCGCGGTATACGACTCGGTTCACCTCGGCAGATGGAAAGTTCATCATCGCCGAGTGCAATGAACCGGTCGGCAATACGCTGTACGATCAGGGGTACGATGCGTACCTGGTTTACAGCCGGAATGCGGATGGATCGTTGAAAGCCACGTTCGCTCGCGCAAGCGAGTACGTGCCGTTCAACATTCCTGCTTTTGCCGCCGGTATGAACGCGGCAGAAAACATTGCTGATCCCAAGAAGGGCTGGGGCGGCCGTGGTACTATCGGAGGTTCGCCACTCGGCACTGGATCGCACTTGGCGCTCGATGTTATCATCGAAGGCGCCAAGGCCGCATACCGCTCCTGACCTCGTTGAGTTTTTGGAGATTTTCACGAAAAGTGCAATACGTCCAGAGATGGCTGGATGAGATAGATTAAACCATCAGCACTCTTGGGACTTTAGGAACTCGCACGTTTCCAAAGTCCCTTTCCCAGCAGCGCATCGCACATGCGCTGCTGGGATCTTTTTCCAGGCTGTCAGGAATTTGTCTTTTCTGTCCCGCGCGGAGCAATCCAAGCGGGAGGCAAGCTCTGGCAGCCTGAAAAAAGGTTTGGTTTGTAGCATATCTAAAATTTATCTTGTCTACGTAACATCCGATATCGGATGTTACGTAGACAAGGATTTTTATGTTCGTGTAAGTTAACAAGCAGCAGCTTGAAAGTACGCAAAAAGGTGTTATACTTGAGGAAAATAGGGAATGTATGAAAATTTCATGAAACCAAAACTTACCATTAAATACGTTATTGATCGGGCTTGTCCAACGCGACCAACAAAAGAGTTTCGCCTCAGCCCGGAAGCGGTTAAACGTTTACGGACAGTCGGAGACGTACTGCTTGTTACGTTTGTAACGGCTGGGATAATAACGTTGTCAGCGGCAGCTCCGAACATCTTTCAAGCTTTTAAAACTATCCAAAAAATCAGCCGCCACCTGAGCAGAATAAAACATTCCCCAGTACATGAAAATCAGTTTTCAAGAATGATGAGCAAGAGCATATCTCACTATGTGCGAAAAGGTTACATTAAACTCATTCCTCAGGGTAACGATTATCTGGTTGAGGTTACAGAGGCGGGCAAAAAACAGGCACAAGTGTACAATATGCAAACGTTGCAACTCACAAGGAGAGGAGTGTGGAAAGGTGGGTGGTGGATGACCTTGGCGGATATCCCGACTGAATTGAACGACGAGGCAAGTTATTTTAGGAAGAAAATAAAAGAGCTCGGGTTGTACCGTTGCCAGAAATCGGTCTGGCTCTATCCATATGATATACGGAGCGAGATTCAGTTTGTTGCTGCATATTACGGGGTGGACCGGTATATTACCATTATTCAAGTTGTGGCTTTGGAGCCAGAGGATCAGCAAAAAGCTAAGCAGTTTTTTAAAGACAGCAGGGTATTATAACTCTGTTTTTTGTTTGTCTACGCTACATCCGATATCGGATGTAGCGTAGACAAGTAAGGAGTAAAGAGTGAGAGAACAGAAATGTGAAGATTTGAACTGTTGTTTGGGAAACGATTCGGTGAAATGGTTTGCTATGATATGGTCTAATGATATAATTCAGATATGACAGATATCTTGCGAAAATTTGATCCGGTGTCGGATGAGGAGTTGGAAATGCGGAAGCAGCGGTTTTTGGATATGGATGCAGATAAGCGGCAGGAAGCAATCGATGCGCAGCACGACCGGGCGAATTTGGAACTGGGTCCCAATTTTTACGAACTCATGGAACGGGAGACAGATGAAAAAATGCGCGAAGCATACCGCATGACCCTGGAGATTGCCAAGGCCGTGGAAGCTGCCGGAGGAAAGGTTCTGGTAATTGGCGGTTTTGTACGCGATACCGTACTAAATCAATTCGGTCATCAAGTAAAATCAAAAGATGTCGACGTTGAAGTCTACGGACTGACTCTTGATCGTTTAAGAGAGGTCCTGGCGCCGTTCGGCAATACGGATGTAAAAGGAGAAAGCTTTGGGGTGTTGAAATTTGGCGATGTAGATGTTGCTCTTTCCAGGCGCGAGACCAAAAATGCACCGGGTCATAAGGGTTTTAAAATTGAATTGGATGAGGAATTAACTATTTTGGAAGCAGCGCGCCGGCGCGATTTCACCGTGGGTGCCATGGCGATGGACCCGTTTACCGGCCAGATCATCGACAAATACGGCGGTATCGAGGATGCGCGACAGGGCTTGCTGCGCGTGGTGGACCCATCAAAGTTCGTGGAAGATCCGCTGCGGGTCCTGCGGGCAGCCCAGTTTGTAGGGCGATTTAATTTTACAATAGAAGAAAATACGGCAAACTTATGCCGAGAGCTTGTCTATGCCGGCAAGCTAAAAGAACTCGCTAGAGAGAGATTTGAGGAAGAATGGAAAAAACTGCTCCTGAAATCAAAAAAGCCAAGCCTGGGCCTGGAAGCGGCGCGGGATCTGGGGATTATTGAGGTGGAGTATCCGGCGCTGCGGGATTTAATCGGCTGCAAGCAGGAATATGACTGGCATCCCGAAGGCGATGTCTGGACGCATACGCTGTTGGTTGTCGATGAAGCGGTCAAGATTGCCAAGCGGGAAAATTTGAGCGAGGACGATACTCTCATATTAGTTTTTGCAGCCTTGGCTCATGATTTTGGCAAGCCATCAACGACAAAGTATGAGGAAAAGAAGGGCCGGATGCGCTATACATCCAATAAACATGAGGAGATGGGGGTCGAGCCCGCACGGCAATTTTTCAAAAGCATTCATCTGGCGGACAAATACGTGTCTCGGATTTTACCGTTGATTCAAAGACATCTCATCCCTACGAAATATCAACCAACGAAGTATTCCGACGCTGCCATCAAAAAGTTGGTGAAAAATATGGCCCCGGCGAGCTTAAAACAACTCGTGCTACTCGGGGAGGCGGATGCGCACGGCCGGGGTTATTGGGACGACCAGCCAAATCATACACCCGATGCCAAGCCATGGGATCATTATCCTTCAGGAGCAGCGCTCCTTGAACATGCGAAAAGATTCAAAGATATTTCCGTTGAAGGCGGTAAGCCGTTCCGGCGTTATCTCGAATTTCAGACTTTGCAGGATTTAGGAATCGACCAAAAGCACATTTTGGGTGCGCGCCGCGGGCTCATGGTTGCTCAGCTTACAGAAGCACAGTTGCAAGAAAAAATTACCGGGCCGGAGGATCTTCGGTTAGCTAAGCTCATGGTCTTTTTGGCCAATAGTGAGTTTGACGGCCGGCAGGCGGACCAGGAATTGTTGAATGGGGAAATCATGACTAAAGGTGAAATGAGGGAATTCCTCCAGCACCGGTTTTGGAATGAAGGTTTGCATGACATGGGTACCCTGGTTATGTACCATCTTTTGGCAGGCAATCCCTTGCCCGAAGCTTTGGAACGTAATAAAGCCGCAATTTTGACCGCGCACAAGCATGGACCGGCCTGGTTTTCGCGGTTTGACCGGGAATTTTATGAAGGTCCTTGGAAATCTTTCTATGGAAAATTTGAGGAAAGCAGCCAAGGTAAGGAAGAAGAGAAACAAAAGGATTTTATTGAGCAAGCCCGGGATGGCATAGCTCTCATCGAACATCCCGATCAGGGTTTAATTGCCGAGTATAACCAGAGCCTGGAGGTAAAGCCGGTTACTCATGAGGGGAAAGTGGCATTATATGTTACTAATAGTTATCCGTTTGAGGCTGGGCTCATGGATGGGTACCAGGTGATGGTCCAGTTTAGCCCGGAAAAGCGACGAGTATGCGTTTCGGTCATGGATACGGATCCGGCCAAGGTCACAGAATTAGACGGAAAGATCCGCACCCTGCTACCGGAGTTCAGCCAGTCCAAAAAGACCGGATATTTGTTTGCCCAGGATGCTGAAGGGTCGGATAATACCTTTACTCAGGCAGATGCCGAACGGGTGTATAAGCAGGTGGTTGAGAGCGGGTTGGCGCGATAATGAGTAAAAATAGGGTTTGTAGGATGCATAGGATGGATAAAACAGATACCGCCTTCTTTAATAAGGAAATTAAAATATAAAATTCCTCATAAGTAAGACAAATATAACGAATTCTCGGTTTGGGGTTTAAATGCTGCTTGGGACTTTTGGCGGATAGAGTTGAGGATAAGCCCCTCTGTTTTTATAGAGGAGGGTGGGGAAAAGGCTGATATTGCTTGATTTTTATGCCCCCTTGTAAGTTTGCCTGATTTGTGCTATCATATGTATATACATACCACACGACTTTGGGGAGAACTGGATTAGAACCCACAGTTCCCGCTGGGGAATAGAGGGACAAAGCTTGACCAAGTAAAGCTTGACGGGTATAATCCCAATATGCACAATTTCATAAGATTTTAAGCCAAGCAACATCGGCCTTTTTTGCGTATGCAAAAAAGGATAGATTTTTATGCACTCATAGCAGCTTTTGACAGCTGCGAGACTCTGTGATCTTATGAATTCTTAGGCTAAATGCCTTTTGCTCCTCGCTAAGCGGGAAACCGGAAGTCCGGTTTCCTTGCGGCAGCCGCCTCCAGCAGCGGCTGAAAAATTTTCCTTCGGTTTTTGTCGTCGTAGGCAGACTTTAAGCTCAGGTGGTGACGAGAGCTTGATACCTACGGCTGTCTACGCCTCCAAAGATCCTTGGAAAAGCATTTGAGCGGAGCAGGCTGAGCCTGACAGCATCATTACAACTAAAGCGCCCCGAGGACTTGCCTACAGAGTGGTCCCTGAGGGTGCACCGGCGAAAGGCAAACCACCACATGTCCACCAGCCAGATACAAATGAAATCCGACCCGAAGACCGGGAGAAAGTTTTTCTCCAGGCTTCACGAAGCTTCGCTGCTGCCGAACCTCATTGAGGTGCAGCTGAATTCCTACAAGTGGTTCTTGGAGAAAGGACTCAAAGAACTGCTCGGCGAAGTCAATCCAATCCGGGATTTTACCGGAAAGAATTTGGAACTATTTTTTGGGGACTATTTTTTTGACAAAGCCAAGTACGACGAGTTCCAGAGCCGCGAGAAGAACACCACGTTCGAAGCGCCGCTCTATGTTTCCGCCAAGCTGGTCAACAAAGTGACCGGCAAGACCAAGACCCAGGACGTGTATTTTGGAGATTTCCCGCTCATGACTCCCCGCGGCACGTTCATTATCAACGGCGTCGAGCGCGTCGTTGTCAACCAGCTCATTAAGTCTCCCGGCGTATTCTTTACCGCCGAGTTTTTGCGCGGCAAGAATTTTTACGGAGCCAAAATTATCCCTAATCGCGGCGCCTGGCTGGAACTGGACACTGACATCGCCGGCGTTATTGGCGTAAAGATCGATCGCAAGCGCAGAATCCCTATAACCGCTTTACTGCGCGTGTTCGGGCTGTCTAGTAATGAGCAGATTCTGGAAGCTTTTAAGGACGTTGATACCGATCCGGACACCAAATACATTCAAAATACCTTGGAAAAGGACGCCTCCACGAACGTGGACGAGGGCTATAAGGAAGTCTATAAGAGAATTCGCCCGGGCGACCTGGCCACGGTCGACAATGCCAAATCTTTGATCTCCGGCATGTTCTTCAATTTGGAACGCTATGATCTTTCCCCGGTTGGCCGTTTCAAGTTTAACCAGCGTCTGAATATTTCCGGCAACGAAAACCCGCTGTTGACCCTCGACGACCTGGTTGCTGTGGTGAAGGAAGTTATTCGCCTGAACAACACCCAGGATCCGGCAGACGATATCGACCACTTGGCAAACCGCCGCGTGCGCGCGGTCGGTGAATTGATCCAGACCCGCTTCCGCGTGGGACTCGCCCGTATGGCCAGAATCGCCAAGGACCGCATGTCTTTGGCTGACCTGGACACCGTCACTCCGGCCCAACTGATTCACGTCCGCCCGGTCGTGGCCACTATGCAGGAATTCTTCTCCTCGTCACAATTGTCCCAGTTCATGGACCAAACCAACCCGCTGGCCGAACTCGAGCACAAGCGCCGCTTGTCTGCCATGGGTCCGGGAGGTCTCTCCCGCGAACGCGCCGGTATGGAAGTCCGCGACGTGCACCGCAGCCACTACGGCCGTCTGTGCCCGATTACCACTCCGGAAGGCCCAAACATCGGTTTGGTCGCCCACTTGGCTACCTATGCCAAAGTGAATGATTTTGGTTTTATCGAAACTCCCTACCAGCTCGTCAAAAAGACTGCCAAGAATGACGGAAAAGATGCGGTCGGTGAGATTGCCTTATATGATATCAAGGGAGAAGATGGCCAAACTATCGTGTCTGCCGGCAGCGAGATTACGGCTGCCCAGGCCAAAGAATTGGCCAAACAGTCGCAACTGCTCGAAGTTCGCGTCAAGCCGCATGTTACCGACAAGATTGTCCTGCTTGATGCCTACGAAGAAGAAGTGTTGACTATCGGTTTGTCCAGCACTGCCGTAGACGAGAAAGGGTATTTTATAGAGCAGCGCGCATCTGCCCGCGTTCGCAACGTGCCGTCCATTACTTCGACCGACGAGATTGATGCCCTCGATGTCTCTCCCAAGCAGATTATTTCCGTGACCACCTCCCTCATTCCGTTCCTCGAGCATGACGACGCTAACCGCGCTTTGATGGGATCGAACATGCAACGCCAGGCCGTGTCCTGTATTAAGCCGGATGCGCCACTGGTTGGCACTGGTATGGAATACAAAGCGGCTCGCGACAGCGGTACCGTCATTTTGGCAGAAGAAGAGGGGACTGTAACCGCCGTTTCCGGCGACAAGATTGTCGTAGTCGGCGAGAAGGGCAAGAAGAAAGAATACGTGTTGCTGAAATTCTTGCGCACCAACTCCGCGACGGCCATTAACCAGATTCCGCGCGTGACCAAAGGTCAGCATGTGAAAAAAGGCGACTTGCTTGCTGATGGCGCCTCCACTGAAAATGGCGAACTGGCCTTGGGTCAAAACGTGCTTGTGGCTTTCATGTCCTGGGAAGGCGGCAACTACGAAGACGCCGTGCTGGTTTCCGAGCGCGTGGTGCAGCAGGACCGCTACAGCTCCATTCATATTGATGATTTTAAAATCGACGTACGCGATACCAAGCTCGGACCTGAGCAGGTTACGCGTGATATTCCCAATGTCGGCGAAGAAAAACTGAAAGACCTCGACGAGACCGGCGTGATTCGTATTGGCGCCCAGGTCAAAGCTGGCGATATTCTGGTCGGCAAGATTACTCCAAAAGGCGAGACTGACCTGACCGCTGAGGAAAAGCTGCTTCGCGTCATCTTTGGTGAGAAATCCCGCGACGTGAAGGATACGTCCCTGACCTTGCCGCACGGCGAGTACGGGAAGGTTGTGAACATCCGCGAGTTCTCCCGCGAGGCTGGCGATAAGCTGCCCTCCGGCGTGATCCGCAGCATTCAGGTCTCGGTGGCCGTACTCCGCAAGATTCAGGTCGGTGACAAGATGGCCGGCCGCCATGGAAACAAAGGTGTTATTTCGAAGATTATTCCGGTAGAAGACATGCCGTTCATGGCCGATGGCCGTCCGGTCGATATTGTGTTGAACCCACTCGGCGTCGTGTCCCGTATGAACCTCGGACAAATTCTGGAAACCCACCTTGGCATGGCCGCCTATATGCACGGCTACCGGGTCGCTACCCCGGTGCTGGAAGGGGTCACCGAAGAGCAAATCAAGTCAGAATTGGTCCGTGCCGGCATTCCTCCGGAAGGTAAAGTCCAACTCTATGACGGTAAGACCGGAGAACCGTTCGACGAAAAGGTGACCGTAGGCGTTATGTACATGTTGAAACTCCACCACTTGGTCGATGACAAGATGCATGCCCGTTCGACTGGTCCGTACTCGCTTATTACCCAGCAGCCGCTCGGCGGTAAAGCCCAGTTCGGCGGACAGCGTTTCGGAGAAATGGAAGTCTGGGCATTGGAAGGTTATGGCGCAGCCCACACCCTGCAGGAAATGTTGACCATCAAGTCTGACGACGTGGTCGGCAGGTCGAAGACCTACGAAGCTATCGTGAAGGGTGAAGCCATCAAGAAGCCGAACGTGCCGGAATCGTTCCGTGTTTTGGTCAAAGAATTGCAGAGCCTGTGTCTGGACGTCGAGCTTTTAGGCGCTGACGGCAAGATCAGCAGTGCAGCCGAAGAATCGGAAGTTATTACGCCGGCGGAAGCCCAAGCAGCTGCCGCTCCGGTCGATATGAGCCTGTTCGATGATGAACCGACTGCCAAAGATAAGAAAAAGAAGCGAGAGAAGGAGAAAAAAGGCAAGTAGTACCGTATAAAAAAAGCGCCTTGGTCTGCCGAAGGCAGACCAAGGCAAAGGATTACGGTTGGGCGAGCAGCTGTTGGATGCTTGTACACTGTTCGCACTCGTACAGTATCCCTATCCTGGCGAAAGAGCCGATCTGATCCAGTAGTTGCGGAACTCCGGCAAGGGCCTGCTTCTCCTCTGGTGCGAGCGCCTCTCCCCGCTGAACTTTCTCAACTGCAGCCATTATCCGTTTATACATTGCAATTTCCTCCTTGTGTTTTGTGGAAATCTGAACATTGTAATAGAGAGTGCATCTTTGGTCAAGTCTTATAATATTTAACGTTTCATCGACATGTTAACCCAAACTGAAGAATTTAAGGGAGTTCGACTCAAGCTCGCCTCGCCGGAAACCATTTTAAACTGGTCCCACGGCGAAGTGACCAAGCCGGAAACCATCAACTACCGCACGCAGCGTCCGGAAAAGGACGGTCTGTTCGACGAAAAGATCTTCGGTCCCATTAAGGACTGGGAGTGTTATTGCGGGAAGTACAAGCGCATCCGCTACAAGGGGATCGTCTGCGACAAATGCGGGGTAGAAGTGACCAAGGCCAGCGTGCGCCGCGAGCGCATGGGGCACATCAAGCTCTCCGTACCCGTGGCCCACATCTGGTTTCTCCGCGGTGTTCCGTCCCGCTTAGGTTTGATTTTGGACCTCGGCGTACAGGAGCTTGAGAAAGTTGTCTATTTTGCTTCCTATATCATTACGAACGTCGACGAAGAATCCCGCCAGAATACTCTGGAACAGATCGAGCGCGAGTTCAAGGCCAAGAAGAAAGAGATTGAAGACAAGTACGAGACCATGATCGGCAAAGCCCGGTCCGGCGTGAACGCCAAGGGTAAGGACGAAGACGTTGTGCAGGCCGAGATTGATGCGGAAATTACCCGCCTCAAGGATATTTGGGCCAAAGAGCTCGAAGGCCTCGAAAACATTCGCGACCAAGCCCGGTCCGAACTGAAGTCCATCAAGCGCCACCAGATCATTTCTGAGCTGCAGTACCGCGATTTGTCACTTAAGTACGGTCCGGTCTTTACGGCCGGCATTGGCGCAGAAGCCTTAAAAGGCATATTAGAAGAGATCAACCTTGAGCAGTTGGCCCAGGATTTGCAGCAGCAGCTGCCGGAACTGGAAGGCCAGGCGCAGCGCAAGGTCTTGAAGCGCTTAAAGCTCGTTAAATCCCTCATCCTGTCCGGCCTGCGTCCGGAGTGGATGCTTGTCACCGTGCTGCCTGTTATCCCTCCGGATCTGCGGCCTATGGTGCAGTTGGATGGTGGCCGGTTTGCCGCGTCCGATTTGAATGACTTGTATCGCCGCGTTATCAACCGCAATAACCGTTTGAAGAAGCTGCTCGAAATCAAGGCGCCGGAAGTCATTACCAGAAACGAAAAGCGTATGCTTCAGGAAGCGGTGGACGCCCTCATTGATAACTCCATCCGCCATGGCAAGGAAGTTACGGCCTCGACCGGTCAGAAGAGAAAGCTCCGCTCTCTTGCGGACATGCTCAAGGGCAAACAGGGTCGTTTCCGCCAGAACTTGCTCGGGAAGCGCGTGGACTACTCCGGCCGCAGCGTTATTGTTGTCGGTCCGCATTTGAAGCTTCATCAGTGCGGTCTGCCGAAGATGATGGCTCTCGAACTGTTCAAGCCGTTCGTTATTTCCAAACTCATATTGCGCGAGTACGCCCATAACGTGCGCAGCGCGAACCGCCTCATTGAACAGCAGCGCACCGAGGTCTACGATATTCTGGAAGAAGTGACCAAGGACCACTATGTCCTCTTAAACCGCGCTCCAACCCTGCACCGCCTGGGTTTCCAGGCTTTCCAGCCGGTACTCATTGAAGGCAAGGCTATTCAGCTGCACCCCATGGTGTGTGCCGCCTTTAACGCTGACTTTGACGGGGACCAGATGGCCGTGCACGTGCCGCTGACCGAAGCTGCCCAGAAAGAAGCGCGCGAGATCATGGTCTCCGCCCATAACCTTCTGAAGCCTGCTTCCGGCGATCCGGTCATGACTCCGGACAAGGACGTAGTCGTCGGTTGTTACTACATTACCCGCATGCGAGACGATGTCAAAGGTACGGGCAAGGCCTTTACCGACACCCAGGAAGCTGTCCTGGCTTATAACAACGGGCATGTCCACGTCCAAGCCAAGATTAAGGTTCGTCTTGATTCCGGTGAACTGGTGGAAACTTCCGTTGGCCGCCTTATTTTCAACCGCGTCGTGCCGAAGGAGCTCGGGTTCCGGAACGATAATTTCAACAAGAAAAAACTGCAAGCTCTGGTCCGCGAGGCTCATCGTATGTTCGGTAATGACCGCACGGCCGAACTGATTGACGAGATCAAGCGCGTCGGTTTTACCTACATGAAGAAATCCGGCTTGTCTTGGGGCATGGACGATCTGATTGTTCCTCAGACCAAGTATGATTTACTCAAGGAAGCCGATCGCGCCGTGGAAGAAACCTACCAGCAGTATCGCGAAGGGTTACTCACCGAAGACGAACGCTACAACCGTGTTGTCGAAATTTGGGCCGAAGTTTCCGAAAAGATTGCCAAGGACGTTACCACGGTGGTTCCGGAGAATGGTCCGGTCAACTACTTTGTGTCGAGCGGTGCCAGAGGCTCATTCTCCCAGATTACCCAGATGTCGGGTATGAAAGGGATGGTGGTCAACCCGTCCGGTTCCGTTATTGAATTGCCGGTAAAAGGTAGCTTTAAGGAAGGTTTGGCCGTTTTGGAATATTTCATTTCTACCCACGGATCCAGAAAAGGTATGTCCGACACCGCTTTGAGAACGGCTGACGCTGGGTATCTCACCCGCCGCTTGGTTGACGTTGCTCAGGATATTGTCGTAAATGCCGAAGATTGCGGTACGGAAGATTACGATGTGATTACTTTGGCTGATAGCCAGCGCATGAATAAGACACTGGAACAGCGCTTGTTCGGCCGCGTAGCAGCGGAGAATATCAAGGATGGTTCCGGCGAGGTTATTGTCGAAAAGAATCACGGTATCGATGAGGATATGGCCAAGCGCATTGTGGCCGCAGGGCACACCGAAGTTAAGTGCCGCTCGGTGCTGAAATGCAAATTGACTCGCGGTATCTGCCGCCTCTGCTACGGGTATGACCTCGGTTTTAACCGCATGGTCGAGCTCGGCGCAGCTGTCGGGATCGTGGCTGCCCAAGCCATTGGAGAACCGGGCACCCAGCTGACCATGCGTACCTTCCACACTGGAGGTTCCGCATCCGTGAAAGATATTACCCAAGGTCTGCCTCGCGTGGAAGAGCTATTTGAAGCCCGCGAACCAAAAGGACAGGCCGTAGTCAGCGAAGTTGACGGACAGGTCTATATTAGCAAGCCTAATAATAAGGAGTTTGTTGTGCGCATCCAAGGCGCAGACGTGGCCAAGGATGCCTATGCACTCGGGCAGGCCCATTCCGCCATTAAAGACGGCAGCCATGTATCGAGCGGTGAAACCCTGTACATCGATGAGTCGGGCAAGAGCGTGAAGGCTGATAATCCGGGTATTGTCCGCGTGGAAAAGGATTCTATTGTTGTCATTCACGAGAGTGAAAATTTGAAGGAATATGTAGTACCTGCTTCGTTCTCCCTGCTCGTCAAGGACGGGGACCTGGTGACTAAAGGCCAGCAATTGACCGAAGGTAACCTGAATCCCGCCCAAATTATGGATCTGCTTGGTACGGAATCCTCCCAGAAGTATATTGTCCGAGGCGTCCAGGATATTTACGTATCCCAAGGACAACCTATTCATGACAAGCATATTGAGGTGATTGTCCGCCAGATGTTCTCAAAGATGCGCATTCTGGATTCCGGCGACAGCGAGTTTGTCCCGGGTGAGATTGCCGACCGTTCCAAGTTCAACTATATCAATGAACAGCTTGTGGCCCAGGGGAAGACCGCTGCCCGCGCCGAACAGCTACTCATGGGTATTACCAAAGTCTCTTTGAATACCGAAAGCTTCCTAGCTGCGGCATCCTTCCAGGAAACCACCCGCGTGCTCATTGAGGCTGCAGTGACCGGCAAGACCGATTACCTGAGAGGCCTGAAGGAAAATGTCATTATCGGCAAGCTTATTCCGGCCGGTACCGGCTTCTCCAGCCATGGCGCACAGGAAAACCTCCAGCCGGAAGAAGTGACTGCGGCTACCGCCGTGATCTCAGAGGCTGAGTAAGACACTGATAAACACAAGAAACGCCGCCCCTTCGGGCGGCGTTTTAAATATGATTAGATGGAAATCTCTCAAGTTTTCCCGAAAGATTTTCATCAAGAGGCTATTGTGAGGAGGGTGAGTGAGGATGGGGGAAGATGTCAATAGGATTTATAGGACGAATAGGTTTGATAGGACATATGGGACTTAATAGGATGCATTGGCTGATAACCAGTCCATCAATGAGGCTGGTCGCCAAAGAGGCGAGTATAAAAAACAGTCCGACTTCTAAATCGGAGTGTTTTTTATATCAGTGTTAATCAGTTAACCAACATCAGTGTTTATCTGCGTTACTGCCCGCTGCTGTGTATGTATTTTTATTACTAATTACTGTTTACTATTCACTATTTTAGTATATTGCCGTGGCGATGTACGTGATGAGGTTCTGATACGTGCCTTGCGGTTGGGTGGCACCGACCCTGACGCGGTAGGCGACATAGCCTTCGTCCCCGCTGGCCGGGGCATTGTTGGACATAATAGTGACCGAGCTGGAACTATTGAAGCCGGCGGAGTTAAAGGTTCTTCCCGAATCGTTGTAGTTGAAGGTCATGGTTGGGCTACCGGCCTTGGTCTGGAGGGCGTAGCCGAACCCGTTAGCGGCATTATTGTCCGCAGCTGTCACGTTGTAGTCGGAAATGACCGTGCCATTGGTCTTGCGCAGGGAGCCGTCGGACTGGGCCGTAACGATGTATCCGCTGTTGGAGTTGGTATCGATATGGATGAACTGGGCAGCCGTACGGTTGGTGGATACGGTCAGTGTGCCCAAGGGAACCGTGGTGGCCGTGGTGGTCACATCCATGCTGGTACCGGCTACAGTCGTGCCGGAGTTAACCGGATTGATGGTGAATGTCAGGGTTGGGACGACCGTAGCCGTAGCGGAAACCGATTCAATGACACCAACCCTGCCGGTGGTGGTATCGACTATGTTGCTGCTGCCGTCCTGCTCATCAACCTGGACCGCATAGGTGTCAGCCGTGCCTTGGACCGCGGTTTTGGTGGGGTTTAAAAGCTTGTTGGTGTTACCGATCGTGATGGTAATGGCAGTGGCGGCGGCAATAGTTCCGGTGAAAGGTACCGTAATAACCACGTTGGAGGCCGGGGAGGAGGTGGTAATGGTGCCAGCCGTACCGCCAGTGAGGGAGATGTCGCCCGCGGTAATGCCGTTAAAATCGAAGCCGCTTGCTCCAGGGATGCTATTATTGGCGCCAGTGCCGTCTCCGGGCATAGTAATGACAAATTTGCCTGCCGTGACCGCCGACCGGGTAGTGAATGTAATGGTATGTTTTGAAGTCATTTTCAGGTACAAATAACTAGTACCTGAGGTGTAGGTCCCGGTCAAGCCGGTGGTCAGGTTTAGCTGGGTTACGCTGGGAATTGAAGCGATTACCCGGTTTTCAGAAGACGTACAGGTATTAGTGGTACACAGGGTTATGGTGTCGCCTTGGGCAAGGCCGAGCGTACTGCCAACCGTAATGGTCGTATCATTCGGGTTGCCATTGCCGCCAAAAGCCGTGGCTACGCTTGGTCGGGAAGTAGACAGGGTGTCCTTGACGCTCGTGAGAGCGCCGACGGCATTCAGATTGAAAGGGTAGAGCAAGGCGGGTAAAATGAGCGCAAACAGCAAAAATAGTATGCGCTTCGGCGCTGTTTTATTATGTAAGCGAACCAAAAAGTTCATACAGGAAAATTTTATTTCGGAAGATTTTTGATGAAATTATTATAGCACAAATAAAAGGAATATGGCAAAGAGTTGATATTTCCTCGGGCAGGCAGGTCAGCTTGCCAATGCAGGAGGCAACTGTAGGGTAGGGAAGGATAACATCCGGCCGTTCTGAGCGTATTAACGTATCAAAGCGGGAGCGGGCCGCTATCGCACGCCCCTACGAGGAACAGTTACAGTGTAGGGGCAGCCGACCCTGCCTACCGGCAGGCAGGAGGCATCCGCCATTCACGAAAGCTCCGAAAGATTCCTGTTAAGGCGGTTGGTCGAGCGAGTCTGGGGAAGGTGGAAATCAGATTCATAAGATGAATAGGACATATGGAACGATTAGGACTGATAGGGCAAATAGGATGAATGGGTTGGATAGGATTGATAGGATAAATAGGTTAGTTGATAAGGCTGTGTGCCAAGGAGGCGGGTACAAAAACACTCCGATCGCTAAATCGGAGTGTTTTTATATCAGTGTTAATCAGTCCCAACATCAGTGTTTATCCGCGTTACTACCCACTGCTGTGTATGTATTCTATTTACTGTTTACTATTCACTATTTTAGTATATTGCCGTGGCGATGTAGGTAACCAGATTTTGGTAGGTGCCTTGTGGCTGGGTGGCGCCGACCCTGACGCGGTAAATTACATAGGATTCATCGCCTGAGGCTGGGCTGCCGTTTTGCATAATGGTTACCGGGGTGGAGCTGCTAAAACCCTTGGAGAAGAAGGTGCCACTGTCGTTATAATGGAATGCTGAAGGAGTATTGGTCTTGTCCTGGAGAGAATAGCCAAAGCCATTATTAGCATTGTTGTCTGCCCCGGTCAGGTTGTAGTCTGAAATGACCGTGCCGTTGGTCTTCCGGAGGGAACCGTCGGACTGGGCTGTCACAATATACCCGCTGTTGGAGTTTGTGTCGATATGGATGAACTGGGCAGCCGTACGGTTGGTGTTGACGACCAGGTTGCCGAAAGGCACGGTGGTGGCTGTGGTGGCTACATCCGTGGTGGCGCCGGCAACTGCTGCGCTAGCCGCTACCGGGTTGATGGTAAAGGTGAAGGACGGGGTAACGGTTGCTGACACGGTGACCGGTTCGATGGTGCCCAGTGAGGCGGTAGTGGTATCAACCACATTACTGCTCGCGTCTTGTTCATCGATTTGTACGTTCGTAATATCAGCCGTGCCTTGGACCGCGGTTTTAGTGGGGTTGAGAATTCTGGCGGTGGTACCGATCGTAATGGTAATGGCGGTAGTGGCGGCAATGGTTCCGGTGAAGGGAATGGTAATGACCACATTAGAGGCTGGGGAGGAGGTTGCGATTGTGCCAGCCGTGCCTCCACCCAGGGTGATTTCAGCGGTTGTGATGCCGCCAAAGTCATACCCGTTCGCCCCAGGGATGCCGTTGTTTGGGCTGCCATCGCCTGGCAAGGTCACGACAAACTTGCCGCCCGTAACTGCTGAACGGGTAGTAAAGGTAATGGTGTGCTTTGAAGTAGCCTTATAGATGGCAAAGCTTGACGCGGTAAACGGGTTGGTGGTACCTGCCGTAAGTGCCAGTTGGGTCTGGCTTAAGATTGCGGCAACCGTGCGTGTCTCGGAGGTGGTACAAGCTGCGGTAGTACACAGCACTATGCTGTCATTTTGCACGATTCCATTGGTGTTAGCCACGGGAATAGTGGTGTCGCCGGCGCTGACCGACCCGGTAATAGCCGTGTACACGCTGGGGCGAGAAGTGGAAAGGGTATCTCGCAAGGAGGTGAGGGAACCTGCTGCATCTAGGCTGAACGAAGCTGGGATTAGGGCCATTACTGTGAGGAACATGGTAATCGTAGCCAGCGAAAGCAGTTTTTTATTAGTTCTTGCTGCCTCTAAAAGAGACTGCCGCATAAGAGCTTTTTTATTTCTTAGAGCTTAAAATCCTTTTTATTATAGAGAAAATTTTTGAATTGGGCAAATGAAAAATGGTTTTGATATCCACAATGGGGCAAACGGCAAAGTAAGAGGTGTTCCGCCTTAAGGAGCCCTATAAAGTCAATAAACCCCGCGTCCAGCGGGGTCTTAGGAAAAGGTTGATTTTGTGTTGCTCTTATATTTTAATATACCGGTGTGGCAATGTAGGTTACCAGGTTCTGGTATGCACCCTGCGGCTGGGAGGCATTGATCCTGACTCGGTAAGCGACATAGCCTTCGTCTCCGGTAGCCGGCGAGCTGTTGGACATGATGGTAACCGGACTAGTGCTGCTAAAACCAGCGGAGTTAAAGGTCCTTCCTGAATCATTGTAATTAAAGGTCATGGTCGGGCTGCCTGCTTTGGTCTGGAGCGCATAGCCAAACCCGTTGGTTGCATTATTGTCTGCTGCTGTTAGGTTAAAATCAGAAATGACCGCACCATTGGTCTTCCGGAGGGAGCCATCGGACTGGGCCGTGACGAAATAACCACTGTTGGAATTTGTATCGATGTGGATGTACTGGGCCGCCGTACGGTTGGTCGCCACGACCAGGTTTCCGAAGGGTACTGTGGTGGCTGTGGTGGTAACGTCCGTGTTGACCCCTGCAATCGTGGTCCCGGAGTTGACCGGATTGATGGTAAAGGTAAACGAGGGAACTACAGAAGCGGAAATTGTTACCGGTTCAATGGTCCCGACTGAGACCGTGGTAGTATCCACCACGTTATTTCCACTGTCTTGCTCGTCGATTTGCACCGGGAACGTGTCAGCCGTGCCTTGGGTAGAGGTCTTGGTTGGATTAAGCAGCATATTCGTATTGCCGACCGTGATGGTTATAGCGGTGGTGGCGTTGATCGTGCCGGTAAACGGGATGGTAATGACGACGTTGGAAGCCGGGGAGGAGGTAGTGATAGTGCCGGCAGTGCCTCCGGTTAAGGAAATGTCGGCGGCAGTGATTTTGTTAAAATCGAACCCGTTCAGCGCCGGGATGCTATTGTTCGGCCCGCCGGCATCTCCGGGCAAGGTGACCACAAACTTGCCGCCCGTCACTGCCGAGCGGGTGGTGAAGGTGATGGTATGTTTCGAAGCTGATTTTAAATAGACATTCCCGCCTCCGGCATAGCCATTGGCAGTACCAGTAGTCAGGCTGATCTGGGTATTATTGGGGACAGAGCTGATCACTTTCGTTTCCGTAACCGTGCATCCCGCATTACAGAGCGTGATGGTGTCACCTTGCAGTAAGCCGACCGTGCTCGTAACGGTGATAGTGGTGTCGCCCAAGGTTACCGCGGACATGGGGGTGGCCACGCTTGGGCGCGAGGTTGACAGGCTGTCTTTTACCGTGGTCAGGGAACCGCTCGCGTTCAACTGAAAGGTGGCAGGGGTAAGAATAAAAACAATCATAATAATACTTATGATTGCCCATGAAAACAGCTTTTTCTGAAAGCTGGAGAAAAAATTCACCATAGGTGCTGATCTTTTTGAATTTTGTTTTTGTTTCTTGAAACCGATAACCTTGCTTATATTATAGCAGATTGTAAGGTTTTTTGCAAATTATCCGCCAAATCCCTGGTAAAATTCTAGCGTATCAACCGTGGCCTTAAAGACATCCATAAAATCTTCCTGGGCTTTGGCTGTTTTCGTTTCTAGGATGAATTGATAGAACCGTTTATCCTGGTTGGAGACGATGATCATGGTCCAGTACGGCATATTGTTTATAGGCCGGGATGCGGTCAGGCGGTATTGTCGGGCCTGGAATCCGTTTATCGTGCGATCCCCATCATTTTGCAGATTTCCGCGGGGAAAATAGTTCTCTTCCTGGTCTTTAAGCCACGCATCGAAGCTTACGCGTTGGAGGTTGTTGTAGGTTTTTACCTCAATAATAGCCTGGTCATCTTCCAGTTCTTTGATAAAGTTTATGCGTTCGGAGGCGAAAAAGTAGTCACCTTCTTCGAATGAGCCGATGACTGACCACCAGGAACCGGGATATTTAAAACGAAATCCCCAAAAATCATTATGGTAGAGCTGTTCGTCCCTTGCTGCTTTTTTGTCGGGCAGGTCGGTGCCCCCCACTGCCGCCCGGTGCATTTCATAATAATAGAGGAAACCTAGAGTAGCGGCTGCCGCAATGATCAAGCAGATGATCGATAATGTTATAATGAGCCGTTTCGACAGGCGCACGCCGATATCGGGAGGCGCTGACTCGACGTATGGTTGAGTTTTATTTTCTTGTTGGTCCATAGTTGGTATTTATATTTTAGCATAAGTTAGTTGAAAACGTTCACCAAATAACATTTGGAAATACAATCGAAATGCAGTAGAAATATATAGAAATACAATTGTATTTCTACGGTATTTCCATCGTATTGCTATTGTATTTCTCTGTTCATTTTTCATTGCCTCCACACCCCGCCTATGATAAAGTAAACATAGATACGCCTATGTCGAAACAAAAACTCCTCTATAATATAGTCATCAGCATGGTCGTGCTTATTGTGCCGCTGTCGTTGTTCGCCCAAGTACCGAGCAGTAGTAACTTTCGGCTGGATACTTCTGACTTTAACTATAGCGACGGGCTCATGAGCAGCTCCAGTAATTATTCTTCGCGGGCGGCAGCGGGCGCTGTTGAAGAGAATAAAAATACCTCCTCGGCCTTCCATTTCTTTTCCGGGTTCTTCCCTCCGTCCTATCCGGGGATTCCGGGAGTGCCGACGTTAACCAATACTGGCGGCATGCTCTATAATTCTTTGGATTTCATTATCAGTACCGGAGGTAACCGTGCTGATACCAATTATGCCATCGCGATTTCCAGCGACGGATTTGCCACCACTAAATTTATCCAAGCGGATGATACGGTGGGGGATGTGCCAGCCTGGCAGACCTATATTGCTTGGGGCGGTGGCACTGGTCAGCGGGTCTATGGATTGACGCCGAATACCACATACCAGATCAAGGTCAAAGCCAGGTTCGGTCCGGACAGCGAGACGGGATATTCGCTCGTGGCCCAGGCTGCTACTATTTTGCCGACGCTCACGGTTATTATAGAGGGGTTGCCTGCCGGTACGGCTATTGGCACTGCTACAACCACGGTGTCTTCCTCGCCAACCGATATTATCTTTAACGCGCTGCAGCCCGGTACTATAAAAATTGCCGGCCAGCGGGTAACGGTCACGACGAATGCTACAGCCGGATATACGACCACCCTGTCCCAGGATCACGACCTGGCCAGTCCGACCGGCACGGTTATTCCCGCAGTGGTCGCAACCAATGCCAGCCCGGCCCCGTGGCCGATAGGAGTCACGTTTGGCCGGTTCGGGTATCATACGACAGCTACTGCGCTGTGCACCGGCAATCCCACCCGCTTCGCGTTGGACGATACCTTTGCGGCAGCCACTTCCACGCCATATGAGATCGCTTGCAATACAGGTCCGGCCAGCACGGAACGCACTAATCTGGTATTTAAGGTGGAAGTGGGGAATGTGCAGTCTGCGGGCAGATACAGTAATCTGATCACGTACATAACTACCCCCCAGTATTAAATTGTGCTATAATAGAACCATAATTATTGCTTATTTATGCGAAATAAATTGTGCAAATGGCGCTTATTCGGGGGTTTCGTTGCCGTTGTCATGTTGGTTGCGGGGTTCCTTGCCATCGGAGCGCCGGCCCGGGCGCAAATGGGTCCTGCTGGCCAGGGGCTAACCATTACTCCATTTTTGCTCGAACGCCAGATGCAAAAGGGTGATACGAGTAATGAGATTATTGACATTATCAACACTTCGGATCAGCCGATGCCGGTGGACATTACGATCAACGATTTCGTTCCTGTCGGAGACAATGGCCAGCAGCTGTTTATGGATGGGGGAAAGGGCGATCCCCGGTACTCGCTGTCCAGCTGGATAACGATCGAAAGTAATCCAAAACAGAATCTGGCGCCGCATGAACGCACGAGTCTGGAATTCTCCATTCATCCGCCGATGAATGCCGAAGATGGTGGGCATTACGGAGCGATCCTTTTCAGCTTTATGCCCCCGCAGCCCGAAGGCAGCGCTGTAGCCGTAGCCCAGAAGTTGGGTGCCATCATTTTGGTCAAACTCGGCAAAGTCAGCGAATCCGGGCAGATCGTCAAGTTTGGAGCAATCAAGTTTTTTCATGAGTATCCGCCTGTAGAATTCACGACAGTCTTCAAGAATACGGGAAATGTGCATGTGAAGCCGCGCGGTTCCATTGTGGTTACCAACATGTTTGGTCGGAAGATAGCCAGTGTCCTGGTAAATGAGAATGCCAACAATGTCCTGGCTGATACCGAACGCGCATTTACGAGCACCTGGAAGGATCGGTTCGGGTTTGGTCCGTATCGGGCAGAGGTGAGGCTGGTGTACGGGGATTCAGGACAAATAGAGACAGCTCGTACTACTTTCTGGATTATTCCTTGGAAGATCACACTTGCTGTTGCTGCCGGACTATTTATACTGCTCGTATTGCTTATTGGCGGTGTCCGTCGCTACAACCGCTGGTTGCTCAAGAGGGCATATGCGGTCCAGCCGGTCAAAAAGGATAAATAAGCTCGTACGAATAAACACCTTCGCGAAAGCGTGGGTGTTTTTTTATAATCCGGAGGGCACCGCTTATCCGTATAGCGAAGCATTCCTGCAGTGTAGGGGCAGCCGATCCTGCCTGCCGGTCATCGACTCCGAGGCCGCCCAGACTCGAGGAGCAGGCAGGAGGCGCCGGCTTCTTAAAGCACCAAAAACAAATCTCAAATTACAAACAATATCCAAATTTCAAATTCAAAATTCTGCAGATTGGATATTGAATATTGTCTCCCTCTGGGAGATCTACCGCAGGTATGAGGTATGAGGAAGTAGTCTCAAAACCTCCTTGTGGCGTCATTCTGAGTCCTGAGTTCGACGAAGGACGAAGAATCTCATGATCGGTAAGAGATACTTCGGTCGTCTGACTCCCTCAGTATGACGCCGGAGAGGGAGTATCCTGGTTTTGAGACCGCTTCTAGAATAAATCTTAAAATTTGATGCTTGGGATTTGGAATTTGAACGGCGGGCAGCTGACGCTAGCCCCTACGGGGAACAGTGTCCTGCAGCGTAGGGGCAGCCGACAGGCGTCAGTTAAAACGTATCACAAAATCATCAGGAGAACGGGCTGCTGTCGCACGCCCCTACACCAGACAGGTGTGCCTTGCGGCGGAGGGGTAGCCGCCTTGAGAAGCACCAAGCTCCAAATTGCAAATACCAAATAATATCCAAATCTCAAATTTAAAATTTTGCAGGTCTTGTGTATTGGGAGTTGGTATTTAATTAAGACTGGATGCTTGGGTTTTAGAAATTTTTGAGACCGGCAACCACCACTTGCCCTTACGGGGGATCGTGTCGTGCAGTGTAGGGGCAAGCGATAGCTGCCCGTTTGGATGGTTGTACTATCTTATTCAGAGACGGTCGGATTATTCGCGTAGAATTTTTTTGTCACGCCTCCCTGTAAAGAAAACGCAGTCCACAAAAATTTTCAAAGAAATTTCGTACCCTGCAAAATTGTGCGCTCGATAAATCTTCCGGAGGAAAATAAATTACATTTTGAATTTAGAATTGGATTTTCAAACTCTTAAGTAGGCTTGCTCCTGCATAGATAAAGTGCACCCACAGTGTAGGGGTCACCGATAAGGATCACAAAAATCGTATTTGCATTTTCTGCATGAGCGGGCTGCTCCTGCCTGCCGGCAGGCAGGATCGCACACCCCTACAGAAATCAAATACACCTTCCTGCAGCGTAGGGGCAGCCGATCCTGTCTGCCGGTCATCGACTCCGAGGCCATCCAGACTCGAGGAGCAGGCAGGAGGCGCCCGCTTCTTAAAGCACAAAAAAACAAATCCCAAATTATAAATAATATCTAAATTTCAAATTTTAAAAAAATTGCAGTTTTTGAATTTTGGATATTGTGATTTATTTGGGATTTGGTACTTGAGATTTGGAATTTGAAAGGCGGGCTGCTATCGCACACCCCTACACTGCAGGGAACAGTGGGATGTATTTGTAGGGGCAGGATTCATCCGCCCGCTGCTACATGACGGCCTGTTGTGGAGGGGGCAGCTGGCGCTCGCCCCTACAAAGAACAGGACTACTGACAGCGTAAGGGTGAAATTTACCAATGCGCCATCCGATGGTGCTTTGGATTTGTCATGTCCACATCGTCTACCCTGGGCGGTAAAGGCGGGTAGGGTACAGGAAGTGACGCGTACTGGATCGAATGCACTCCTTCCGCTTTTCTGCTTGACATTCTTAAAAACAACGATATACACAAGCAGGCCAGAAAAAAAATTGGGGAAAAAGTTGCCAAGGGTATTACCAAATGCCTTTATATGGTTTTTGAATACATGGTGAAACAAGAGTTGAAGCTCAGTAAACTTTTAATTAGTAATTTTCGTTTATAATAAAAATATTTGGAATTTAGAAATTACCCGCATTTTTAAAGCAGAAAAACTTAATTCTTATTTATAAAGTGAAACAAAAAATCAGCTTGCATTATAGGCAAAATATATTGCCTAGCTATTTCTAAAAACATACAATTTAAGTGTAAGGATTTGTTAAGTTGAGGTAAGTAAAAGTAACCAATACTTGACTCGAAATTTGTCAAAAGTTGCAAGTCCTAACAAACGGTTTTTGGAAATAAAAAGGGGCTTCTGGCTTCAAAATCAAGCCACCGGTCCCGAAAAATGAAAATTCCATACTGGGGATCAACGCAGACTACTGCTCAGGGTTTTTGTTTGCGCTGATGGAAGTTTCCAAAAGGTCGAACCGTGAATGTAAAATCTTTAAATCTTAAATTCATAAATTATTTTATGACGTACCAAGAATTACCAGAGTTGTTGACCATCCAGCAAGCGGCAAAACTCATCAATGTGCACCCGAACACCCTGCGCAACTGGGAGAAGGAAGGGAAGATTGCAGTAGTGCGGATTGGCAGCCGGCGCGACCGCCGGTTTCCCAAGTCAGCAATCTGGCAGCTTTCCCAACCGACATCAAATGACAATACCACATACGGTGTGGGTTCCGATTTTGGCATGAACTCATTACAGGGTCGGCTTACGGGCGCGATGAATTACTAAGCTAAGCTTTTTTGGCTTGGTATTATTCAGGACACGAATGAGTACGAATGGAACACAAGCGAACCGATACGAAGAAAAGAGTATCAAGCCAAGTAAGGTTAATAAAATAAAAATAGGAAAATAGAAAATAGAAAGATTAAGCAAAAAATCAGTGAAGACACAGAACAACATTAAACTGAATACAAGAGCGAACGGATGGCAGAAATGGCTGTCGGCTTTTGCGTTGTTCTGTCAGGTTGTGTCTTCACTGACGTTTATCCGCATCGCAGTCGAGCCTCGTGTTGCACATGCTGCCGTGCCAAAGCTGATCAACTTCCAAGGCAAGCTTTCCAAAGCGTCGGATGGTACCAATGTCACGGACGGGAATTACAGTATGCAGTTCAAAATCTATGACGCGGCGAATGGTGGCAGCCTGTTGTGGACTGAAACTTGGGACGGTACGAGCGGCACCGCGCAAGTGAACATTACGAACGGCGTGTTCAATGTAAAGCTCGGCAGTTACACCAATCTTTCGGGTGTAGATTTTTCGAGCGGCAATTTGTACCTGACAGTGAACTTTAATCCAGGAACGGGATACGACGGTGAGATGTCGCCACGCAAGCAACTGCTCGCCGCCCCGTACGCACTGAGCGCGAATGGCGTGAACGGAGACGGAAATATTATTCTTACCAACACTGCCACTTCCACTTCAGCGGCGATCATTACATACAATCCTTCTTCGTCTGCGAACAACAGCGCGTTGATCGTAAGTGCGGGATCCAACACTACCGGTCCGGCATTCAAGGTTACGCAGAGCGGTACAGGGTACGCAGCAGTATTCACCGGCGGCTCTGTCGGCGTGGGTACGACTACGCCGGCAGCGAGCCTGACCGTGCAAGGTTCTGGCAGTTTGAATCCGTTCGTGGTCGCTTCCTCTACCGGCGCGGCCATGCTGACTGTTGCACCGAATGGAACGACCACTATCGCATCGCTCGGAACCGGAGTGGTGCGCGCGAGCAGTGGCTCGTTGTTCATCGGTGCAGTGAACTTGGGATCATCCGATGTGTCCGGCGTTCTGCCGGTCGCCAACGGTGGTACCGGAGCGACCGCTACTACTACCGCATTCAATAATCTTTCCCCACTGACGACGAAAGGGGATTTGCTTACGTACGATGGTGCTAACAACATCCGTTTTGGTGCAGGTACTAACGGTTATTGTTTAACTGCTTCTTCCACTGCAGCCAGCGGTTTGGCCTGGGCCTCGTGTGCCTCGGCTTCAGGTGCTATTACTACTTTGAATGGTTTAACTGCCTCCTCACAAACCTTTGCCACGAACACTACGGCCACAGGTTTGGTGTTGAATATCACTTCCACCGGTAGCACCCATACGTGGAACTTGGCAGTGGCTTCCGGCTACAACATTCCGCTTACCGCTTCCACGACGGAATGGTCTAACTTCTACACGACTCCTTCCACGAGGATTACTCCGGGCACCGGTCTGTCCTGGAGCGGAAATACGTTGAATGCCTCCAATGCCTTTACCGGGAGCGGTACCAACGGGTATGTGACCAGATGGTCCTCGGCAACGGCCCTGACCACTGGTGTTCTCTATGACAATGGAACGGTAGCAGGCGTTAATGCCACTTCTTCCACATATAGCTTTACCATCCAAGGCAGGTCCGGAGTGAGTTCTTTGCAGATTACGTCCTCGACCGGTGCGTCCTTGTTGGTGGTCAATCAACCCGGCAATGTCGGTATTAACACCACCAATCCAACCTACAAGCTCGATGTCCAGTCCGGAAGAATTCGCGTTTCAACCAACAATGAAGTCTATGCATTAGGGTTGGAGCAGGGCGGCGGGGGAGTGTACTGGCTGGGCGTCTCCGATTCCGGCGCCTCTCCGTCGTTGGTCTTTAATAACAATTCAGGGCAGGAAAAGATGCGGCTTCAGGATAACGGTAACCTGGGTGTCGGCAGTACGGCTCCGACCCAGAAAGTGGATGTGGCGGGTATTGTCAACGCGCAGGCGTACTATGTCAACGGCGTACCGTTTGCCGGCGGCGGCAGCCAGTGGACTACGAGCGGTTCGAATATTTACTTCAATGCCGGCAATGTGGGTATTGGTACCACGAATCCGGGTGAGAAGCTGGATGTGTGGGGGAATATCCGCGCAGCTAAGTCTGGTACCGCCTACAATGGCCAACCTTACCCGTCTTACGACATCAAGCTGCAAAGCTCGAGCTTTGACAGTTACTACAGTACTGAATACCTCCAAAATTTCTCCTTACGCACTAGCGGCTACGCCACCTACGCATCTCAGCCGAATTACCGCTTTGGCATCTTGAACAACAGCGGTACCGAGTACTTCAGCATTT
>CAZHIA010000002.1:145153-310575 GCA_964532425.1 uncultured Candidatus Saccharibacteria bacterium
CCGGTGCAGAAAAGTTGCAGGTGACCGGTAACATCCGCTTGGACAAATCCGCCACTGCCTACTCCGGCCAGCCCTACCCGTCGTTTGACCTCAAGCTGCAAAGCTCGAGCTTTGACAGTTATTACGGTACTGAATACCTGAACAACTTCTCCTTGCGCACTAGCGGCTATGCCACCTACGCAGCTACCCCGAATTACCGCTTTGGCATCTTGAACAACAGCGGTACCGAGTACTTCAGCATTTTGGGATCAAACGGTAATATCGGCATCAACTCCACGGCTCCCGGGGCCCGGCTGAACGTGTACGGCAGCGATACCAGCAACAGCACCCTCAACATGAACGTCTCCGGCCAGTCCGGCACCGGCCTCGTCGTGACTAACCTCAACCGCGTCGGCATTGGCCAGAGTGCTCCGGCTAACCTTTTGTCCGTGGCTGGCAGTATTAGTGCCGGCTCCTACTCGGGTACTGCCGCTCCGACCAATGGTATGATCATCGACGGTAACGTGGGTATTGGTAATTCTACCGGTGCAGAAAAGTTGCAGGTGACCGGTAACATCCGCTTGGACAAATCCGCCACCGCCTACTCCGGCCAGCCCTACCCCTCATTTGACCTCAAGCTGCAAAGCTCGAGCTTTGACAGTTACTACAGTACTGAATACCTCCAAAATTTCTCCTTACGCACTAGCGGCTACGCCACCTACGCATCTCAGCCGAATTACCGCTTTGGCATCTTGAACAACAGCGGTACCGAGTACTTCAGCATTTTGGGATCAAACGGTAATGTTGGTATTAATACAACCGCTCCTGGTTACAAGCTAACCTTAAACGGCCAGCCGGCTGCCAATGGGTATACGGCGTGGACCAACTATTCCGATGCCCGCTTGAAAGAGAATATTACACCTATGGTCACGGACAGCTCGCTCAACAAGATCCTCCAAATCCAGCCCGTGACCTTCAATTACAACCAGCTGACCGGCTACGACGAAGCTACCCGCAATCGCCGAATCTCCGGCTTTATTGCCCAGGATCTTATGAGAGTATTCCCGGAGATGGTTGGTACCACGACAATCAACAGCGTCCAATACTATGACACTAACTTGTCCGACTTGCCGCTGTATTTGGTCCAAGCATTTAAGGATGTGAACAATATCATTACCTTCGCTACTGCACCGACCTCGACGCCGTCGATTACGATCGACAATGCCGGTAATGTCGGCATTGGCCAAGGTTTGAACATTGGCAGTAGTCTGAATGTTTCGGGAACGGCCACCATTGGTGCCTTAACCGCGGGAACGAGCACGTTTGCCAGTCTGGCTGCTTCTTCAGCCGTCATTAGTACTTTGGGAACCGACCAGCTCTCGGTTAATAACTTACAGTTGTCCGGCAATCTTACGGGCCTTATGTCATCGGCCTATTTAAACAATCTGACTTTGACTGGCAACTTGCTTGCCACATCCAGCCATGCTTCGTTCAATGGCATGACCTTGTATGGCAATGTGGGTATTGGCTTGGAAAACCCGGGCAGCAAACTCGATATTTATGAAGCGGTCTCCAGCTCCACCATGCCGGTAGACCTGTTCCGTCTGATGTCAGATGTGAATGGCTCTCACTCTATTAAGTTCCGCGTGGATACCAATGGCGACATTTATACCGACGGCACCTTGCACGCCATGGGCGGGGCTGACGTGGCCGAGTATTACCCGGTGCTTGAACAGGGATTACAGCCGGGCGAAGTGGTGGCCATGGTTGCTACGACAACCGATGTCTTTGCCACGGGTACGGATGGTTCTTTGGTTGTCACTGGCACCACGACCGTGACCGGCTTGATGCGCACTGATGTCGGCCATCGCACTGCCTTTGGTGTTATTACCACCAAGCCTGGCATGCTCCTTGGCCAGAACACGGCCAGCTCAGCGCCGGTCGCGCTTATTGGCCAGGCACCAGTTAAAGTGACTGACGAGAATGGTTCGATTTTGGCCGGAGATTACCTTGTGCCGTCCCGGACTTTGCCTGGGTATGCCATGAAGGCGACGTATTCGGGCACGGTCATTGGCCAGGCTTTGGCTGACTTTGTTCCGACTTCAACTCCGGCACAGGTTACCCCGTACGTGCCGGCGACCAGCACAATCATATCCTTCGTGAAGCCGCAGTTCCAGAACGTCAACAACACCTTCGTGCTCGGCGAAGACGAAGGCCAACTCACAGGCCAGGTTGGCGGCGTGCCGACCACCTCTCCGGCGGCTATGATTATCAACCAAAAAGGCAGCGGCAATTTGCTGCAAGTCCAGCAGAACGGTATGGATCGTTTCATGATCAATAATTCCGGAACGGTTGTATTGAACGGGAACGCGACCACCACGTCCCAGCTGTTTGTCGTGACCAATGCCTCGAGCAGCGTCTTCTCGATTAATTCAGTTGGCGACCTGTATGCCAAGGGCCACATTAAAGTCGGCCACGATACGGCGGGCACTGCTACCATCAAGTCTGGCGACAACGCGACAGAAGTCACCTTTGATATGCCGTACGGTTCAGTACCGAAAGTCATGGTCACTCCGACCGATGTGCCGGTGACCTACGCAGTCACCCATAAGACCGAAGGCGGTTTCACTATCGTGATCGATAAGACCTACAGCCAGGACATTAGTTTTGACTGGTTCGTGGTCGAACAGCCTGACCAAACGAATTCACGCTCTACAACTTTGCAGGTTTACAGCGAGCCGGTAGTCCAACAGAGCAGTGGTTCCCAGGCTTCGACCGGCAGTGGGAACGGCCAAGTAGCTGGCGCCAGCACCAGCGATGCGGGCACCCAAACTGCCCCGGCAGATACGGGCACTGCGGCTCCGGCAGCTGACACTGGTACAACGTCCGGAGCAACCACGGATACGGCAACCAGTCCGGTTTCAGTAGCTGATCCGGCAACGACAGTGACACCGTAGTGGACTAGAAATATTTCAGTATATAGGCATAAAGACCGGCTCCTTTTGTACAGGGTCGGTCTTTTAAATTTATAAAACCCATATAATTTGGTATACTACCTTCAGTTTATTGACGAAAAAATGCGCAAGATATCAAAATCAAAATTTTTCAATCGTTACCTGCCCATGGTGCTGAGCGTAATTGTCGTCATTACGTCAGTGTTTGTGTATTGGGTCACTCGCAATGATACTCCCCAGGCAGAAGCCGCATGGTATAACGGTTCATGGGGATACCGGAAAAAAATTACCATTGATAAAAATAAAGTTGCCGCGCCGCTGACTGCCAGCAGTACGACTTTTTCGACAGCAGGGAATACGAGTTGGACGGTACCCACGGGCGTGACCAGCGTAACAGTCAAGGCTTGGGGCGGCGGTGGGGGAAGCGGGAGCAGTGCAGCCGGTTTAAGCAGTGGTGCCGGAGGCGGTGGTGGATTTGCTCAGAGTACCTTATCGGTTTCAGCTGGGCAGACGTTGACTGTGTATGTCGGTGGCGGTGGGAATGGTGGTACAAGCGGCGGTTCGAAAGGAAATGGCGGCGGTGGCGGCGGATATAGTGGCGTGGCCGTGAGCGGAACTCTCCAGGTTATAGCCGGTGGCGGTGGCGGTGGCGGTGGCTCAGGCGCATATGAAGCGGGAGGTGCTGGTGGAGCGGGTGGCGGCACATCTGGCGCAAACGGTACTTCTATGACTTACAGTGTTGGCGGTGGTGGTGGTACGTCGTGGGGACCCGGTAGCGGAGGTACAACGTCCGGCAACGCCGGCAGTGGGAATACCGGTGGTGACGGAGGCATATCTGGCGGCGGAGCTGCCGGTGGAACCAATGGTGGTGGTTTGGGTGGTGGTACCGGCTGGGCAGCGTATCCTGCTGGCGGAGGCGGTGGCGGTGGATACTATGGAGGCGGCGGGGGAGGATTGAACTTTACGAGTGCTTATTACGGCGGTTCTGGCGGTGGCGGTGGCAGCGGGCTTGGTTCGAGCCTGGTTTCCGGTTCCGGCAGAAACGTCGGCAACAGCGGCGATTCGAACTATCCCGGCGGCAATGTCGGGATGGGGGCGGCTGCATCTACGGGCGACGGTAGTGCCGGTACCCGGGGCTATGTCTCTTTAAGTTACTCGGTCTCTTCTTCGTCCGATTATGTCAACTTCCCTATAGTGTTTTCTGTGACGGATGCTGATTTGATGTATACCGGCAATGGCGGCAAGGTTGGCAAGAGCGATGGGACAGACATTTTGTTTACCTCCAGCGATGGTACGACGAAATTGGATCACGATCTGGATACCTACGTGTCTTCCACTGGCCAAACCATAGCCTGGGTAGAAATTCCGGCTTTGTCTCCGACAACCGATACCGTACTCTATATATATTTTGGCAATGCCGGTGCCGCGGACCAGCAGAACAAAAGCGGTACCTGGAGCAATAGTTACGGCGGAATTTACCATTTGAAAGAAGATCCGAAAGGAACAGCTCCGCAACTTAAGGACAGTAACGGCAGCCGGGACGCGCGGATGGAGTATAGGCAGTTTGGTGGAGCGCCGGCAGTTGCGCCTACCACCAGTTCGGTTTCTGGCATTATCGGTAATGCGGTGTATTTTGGTGCATCTGACCAGTATCACGGCTATTCAGCCAGTACCACTTTGACGACCGGCATAGGTACTGGTGCAACAACGGTAGAGGGCTGGGTGAAGTATCAAAGTACGGTCAATGCCGATGGGGACGGTGCTGGCATCCTGTTTGGAAATGTTTGTAATGGTTATCCGAGTTCTTGTAATTATGTCAGTGGTAATAGATTCGCGCAGTTTTTTGGAAAAGTAGGGAGAGAAGCGGATGCGAGCCCTACAACCACTTCAGTCTCCGTGGGGAATTGGCATCATGTGGCTCTCACGTACGATGGCGGCGGTTCCGGTACTCATCAATTTTTATATCTTGACGGAGTGCTAACGAAGTCCGGATATGTGACTGCCGCGCCCAATGCCGACAGCATTGCAATGTTTGGCGGAGGGTCTTTAAACGTGTATGTGGATGAAGTCAAGTTTTCCAGTACTCAGCGGACTGCCGGCTGGATCGCAACGGAATACAATAATCAGTCTTCACCATCCACTTTTTATGCTTACGGCGGGCTGGAAACACCGAGTCGTTCCAAAGCCGGCGTGGCAGTAGTGGACAGAGGGGCCGGGGTTTCCTGGTATAACGCTTCGTGGAGTTATCGGAAAGCTATAACGGTAGACAGGGCAAAAGTGAACGCTACCACTAAAGTGGTTTACAACACGGCCACCAGTACGGCTCAGTGGACCGTACCGAGTAACGTGAACAGTATAACCGTGAAAGCTTGGGGTGCGGGCGGTGGCGGTGGCGGCAATGGAAGCTGTATAGGCACCGGTGGGGCAGCGGGTAATGGTGGCGGAGGCGGTTATTCATATTCGGTAGTTCCGGTGACTCCGGGAGAATCTTTAAATATATTGGTGGGCGGCGGAGGCGGGGCTGGATCTTGTCCTGGTGGCGGCTTACCAAGGGGTGGTGGAGGAGGAGGGTATAGCGGAGTTAAAAGAGGTATATACCCTCTTATGCTTGCTGGTGGAGGAGGTGGCGGAGGCGGTTCAAACGCAGCGAGTGCTTCAAACGGGGGTGCGGGCGGTGGTCTAGTCGGTGGCGATGGCGGTGCTACGTACGGTAAAGGCGGTACGCAGCTTGCCGGTGGTAACCCGCAAAATACCAATAGCCCTGGCGGGTATTTGATTGGCGGGGCTGGGCAAAACTACGGAACCGATGGGTTAAATGGCGGTGGTCGCGGCGACTTAACTTCTTATCCCGGCGCAGCCGGAGGGGGTGGGGGTGGTTACTATGGTGGAGGCATGGGGCTTTCTGCCACAGGTTATTACTATGGTGGTGAAGGCGGTGGGGGCGGCAGCGGCCTGGGTTCGACGTTGACCTCCGGCTCCGGTACTGCTGCTGGCAATAATGCGGATCTTGATTATGCCGGTTCCGCGGGTGTTGGCGGCGGCTCGCAAACCAACGGCAATGCCGGTTTGGTCGTTATTTCCTATACTGACCCCAATGGTTTGACTGATTTTCCCATGCTCGTTTCAGTTACGGATAATGACTTGAAGTATACCGGCTCCGGCGGTAAGGTGGGCAAGAGCGATGGGACGGATATTGTCTTTACCGACAGCAGCGGGACCAAGCTGAACCATGAACTGGAAAAATATACTTCGACCACCGGAGAGTTAGTGTCCTGGGTTAAAATTCCTGCATTGGGCACTATAAGCGATACGTTGATTTATATGTATTTTGGCAATGCCGGTGCGGCTGACCAGCAGAATAAGACCGGCACATGGAACACCAACTATAGAGGCGTTTGGCATATGGCTGGGAATGGGAATGATTCCACATCGTCCGGCTTGAATGGCACGGTAACCGGCGCTTCGGCTGTTGCGGGTAAGCTCGGTCAGGGGTATCAATTCGTGAACACTACGGATAAAATTGTGACCGCGTCAACGGGTATTTTAAATACCGACATCCATACCATCAGTTTTTGGATGTACATGAGCGGTAACTCTACCAATTGGAACCAGATTTTGGCGTACCGTGCGGGTGGTTCAGACAGGAGTCCGGGGATTTGGACCGCTTCAGGAGCCAACAATATCCATTGGCGGTATGATCCTGGCAACACCGGACCTGTCTATAACGGTGGGCCTACCGGAGAGAATTCTTACTATACGTTAAGTCAATGGTACTACATAACCGGTGTTAAAAACGGCGGAACCTTTTACTTTTATGTGAATGGAAATTTAATAGAACAGGGTAGTGTTGTTACTCCGAAAACATCAGGGTCGGCAGCAATAGAAATGGGGCAGACTGGGTACAATGCGTTTTATGGTGTGTTGGATGAAATGGAAATTTCTGACACGAACCGTTCCTCAGGCTGGGTTGCCACGCAATATAATAATCAATCTGCACCATCGGCATTTTATGCCTATGGTGCGTTGGAAGCGCAAACTCGGATGACGGCCCCGTTGACTACGACATCTACCGCAACATTTTCTACGCCAGGCAATACCACCTGGACCGTACCGGCAGGCGTGACGAGCGTGATGGTCAAAGCCTGGGGCGGTGGTGGCGGCAGCGGCAGTAGCGGTGCCGGTTTGAATAGCGGTGCAGGGGGTGGTGGCGGGTTTGCCCAGGATACTGTCTCGGTGACGCCTGGCCAGACCATAACCGTCTATGTTGGCGGCGGAGGCACTGGCGGTGCAAGTGGTTTGAGCAGGGGTAATGGCGGCGGCGGTGGGGGCTACAGCGGCGTATATTATAGCGGTTCGTATCGGGTCATCGCTGGTGGTGGTGGAGGCGGTGGTGGTTCAGGTGCTGCTGAAGCGGGTGGTGCCGGTGGTGCGGGTGGCGGGATAAACGGTGCGAGCGGCAGCTCGGGAACGTATGGTATCGGCGGAGGTGGAGCGACCGGTTCAGGTATAGGGTTGGGCGGTGCCACTGCCGGTAATAATGGAAGTGGTAATACCGGTGGTGACGGAGGTGCATCTGGCGGCGGAGCTGCCGGTGGCGCCAATGGCGGCGGACTCGGCGGAGGTACTGGTTGGGCAGCCTATCCGGCCGGTGGCGGTGGCGGTGGCGGATACTATGGAGGCGGTGGAGGAGGGATGTCGTTCTCCGGTTCCGGTTATGGTGGGGGTGGTGGCGGCGGTGGAAGCGGGTTGGGTTACACGCTGACAGGAGGTTCTGGCAGGAATGTGGGTAATAGTGGTGATGGTAATTATCCCGGCGGTAGTGTCGGAGTAGGCGGTGCTGCTTCCACGGCTGATGGCAGTAGCGGGGGGAGCGGGTATGTGGTGCTTATTTATTCGACTACCACCCCTTCTGCGCCAGCGCCTGCAGTGAAGGTGCGCGGGGGAGTGAAGTTCCACTAAGTACCGCTGAAGGGTCGCTGATCTAGACACCAGCGCTGATTAAACGCTGAAAAAGAACGCCTCCGTATAAAGCGGAGGCGTTTTGGTAAACTTTTGGAGATGGTGCATAGGTCTTATAAGGCTTATAGGACCTATAGGGCAGATAGGATCTGAATGTCTAGTGTTCCCTCTGATAGTCGTCAGTTTCTTTGTAGACGATGCTGGAAATTTTGGAAATTGAATTTTCCAGCTCGGGAAAATCACTGCCCCGGCTCATCACGCAGAGCAGGTAGGGGTGCAGCGGGTAGTAGACAATGCCACAGTCGTGGAGTTGTTTTTGCCCGTCCTCGGTTACGCGTTCGCCCATTTTGTGAGCCACCTGGATGTTTTCGGGGACGCCGCGGACGAGGCCGTTTTTGAAATCCGAACGAGCCAGGGTATGCAAAGCTTTTTCCGAATGGTCCTTATCGAGGTACGAGGCGTTGTAGAGAATACGGAAGAATGACGCGTAAGCTTTGACGCTCATAAAATTTTCAGCATTGGCTGGGTCAAGCTTTGGTACACCCAAGTCGGTGTATGCGCTGTTTAAAGTGTCGGGATTAATGTTAGCCAGGAGCATGTTCTTGGCCTGATTGTCGGACTCCGTAATCATCCGTTCGAGTAAATCTTCCACAGTGTACCCCTGTCCTGGCACGAGGGGGTTGAGAGGCTTATAATTTTGTTCCGTTTCTGAAGTATAGAGCTTCGGATCAAATACGATGCTTTGGTTTAAGACTTCGGGTTTCTGTTCGGCTAGTTTGTAGTACGCGATCATCAAGGGTACTTTGAGAAGGCTGGCCGGGGAAAAGTCGCTGTCTTGGTTGATGCCGATCCAAGGCCCATCATTCAGGTCGCGGTAATAGACGGCGACCATGTGGGTATTGCCTGCGGCGGTCTCTTCTTGGATAGCTTTATTGATTTTGTCTACCAGGTTCTGAACGTTTGGCGGGGAAGTAGAATAATCCGGTTCGCATTCCAACAAGGGGTTAGTAAACGTACCGCTTTCCCGGACTTCGTGGAAGCGTGCTGTGGGTGTTGCTGTCCTGTGATCATACCATATGCCGCCTGCCGCCCCGGCAGCAGCGACTGCGAGAAAGAGCAGGATGCCGAGTGCGATTTTTATCGGACGGGGAGCTGTAATCATACGTTGCCTACAAGTTTATTTGCAAGGTCATACAATTTGAGAATACGGTTATATTATACCATGTAAAGGGGTCAGTAAGACGGGTGTTATCTCTCCAAGAAAGCTTCGGGATCTTGTTTTACAGTCTCTCTATAGATAGGGAAACAGGGTGAGACGCAATAATTTTGTTTATGGCAGCAAAAATGTTATAATTATTAAGCAATCCTTGAGTTTTTTGAGATAAATATTCAAAAGAAATTCGCACATACAGCACACCGAAGTTTGTAGCTGACCGCTTGTGTGTATATGTTTTTATGACCTCCTTCAGGCCCCGCACGTGGACTCACCACCATACTAACCGCCTGCTGCACGCTTCGTTATTCGCAACGTTTGCGTTTTTAAGCGCATTTGTTGGTATTGGATTGCTTGCCACATGGGGGCATATAAAAGCTGATCAAGCTCCACAAGTTCCATTGAGCGTGGCAACGTCCGCTACCGTGCCGGAAATTTCGGAAAGCTCCTCGACACCGGCGGCTGGCGGGCTGGTTTGGCCCGGTTTCCCTACCACGACTCCGGTGTCTGCTGCGCCGCGGGCAATCCGCCAGGGGACGGTGACCCTGTATGCCGAACCGGGGATCTCCCAGGAAAAAAAAGTCAGGAATGACAAGAAAGAGCTCGTCTCCGTATTCGTGTTTTCCGTAAACCAGCCGATCTTCTACGGGGAGACCAATATTCCCAATGCCACTCTGTTTTTGAATGTGTTTGGCGGACCGAGCGCGTTCCGGTCGACGTTCATTGCCGGTAGCGACGGCAAGTGGATGTGGAAATCCCCGGAGGCGTTAAAGCCGGGCTCATATGCGATTCGCGTAACTGCCTCAGATCCGCTGGGGGAATTTAAGCCTGCCGAGGCTACGCTGGCGTTTGTTATTCCGCCGGGTGCGGTCCTACCGCCGCCGGTTATACCGGTAAAACCAAGCGGGGAAGTGTTTGATGTTTTTGTGCAGGTCTCGCCTCATTCGAAGGTGGTCTACCCCGGACAGGAGGTTGTGGTGGCTACGCAGCTGACCGGATTCGGGACACCTGACAAAGCCGAAAAGGTAAGCGTAAATTTTGTGGTGGTCAATCCTTCCGGAGACCAGGTCCTTTCCACGGTTGAAGTCGTAGAAGTGCGCGGCACTGGCATATTCTTAAAATCGTTCTACCCCCATCCGGACGGACCTGCCGGGCCGTACCGGGTTATTGTTCGGGTGCACAAGCAGGGCGAATTGGCCTCGAGTTATGATACCTTTGAAGTGAAGGGGCGCGGCATTGTGCCGGTCGGCGCAGGTACGCTTGTAGATGTCACACTGCTCTTCCAGATACTACTCGTCCTGTTCTTATTGTTCACCATTATTGCCTACTTCGAATACAACAAGGTCTCGGTGCTTTCCCGGTATATCCGCAAGGTATCTGAGGAGGACTTGGAGAAGGAACGGTAAATATGCTGCTGCCATGTCATTGCGAGGGTTAAAGGGCTCTGTCTTTAAACCGAAGCAATCTTTCCCAATAAGGCCTTAAAATTCCAAAACACAAGCATCAAATCACAACTAAATTCCAATATAGAATACTCAAATTGTAATATTTTTAAGTTTTGAATTTGAGAATTGGATTTTATTTGTGATTTGGATCTTGGCGCTTCTAAAGCGGGTAGTCCGATTGTTCGAATCATTCGCAATAAATAAATTTATAACTTACCAATATAAGTTCGATAGACTTTTATGCCCCAAGACATTATCGTGAGTGCGCCGGCCACGGCCATATTTTTGCCGCTCGTTTCAATTGTGCTGCTTGCCGCGGCTATTATCATTGGGCTCGACTGCGTCTGGCGCCTTTCCAAGCGCATGGACGTGTTTATGAAGTTTTTGACAGTTGCCGTTATTGCCCGCATCGTCATGGAAATAATCACATTACTGGTGCCGGAGGCTTTGGCACTGCGGCACGCTATAAATATTTTGAGCGCCCTGCTCTTACTGATCGCCATGATCGAGATGTACCGCATTATCCGTACCTGGGACAATGAGAATCCTCCCAAGGACCACCAACTATAGGACCGCGGATTAATACGCTGACGGAGGGGCGGCTGATAGCCGCCCGCAAGCATAATATTTGGAAATCTAAAATCGAAAGTTTTGCGAAATATCCCTGTAAAAATTTTTGTAGTAATCTATATCCTTACTTCCGCAGCTGGCTGGCTGCTGAATTTTCAATATGCCCATGCGGCCATATTGAACAAAGCGCCGATGAATCTGGGACTGGTGGGGTACTGGCCGTTCGATGACGGATCCGGAACAGTGGCTACGGATTTTAGCGGAAATGGCTACACGGGAACACTGAATACCGGACAGCAGTGGGTGGATGGCAAGCGGGGGAGGGCTCTGAACTTTAATAATTCCAGCGATTTTGTCTCCACCACATATCCTGCTTCGGCACCGCTTACAAATTGGACCATGTCAGCCTGGGTGTATGATACGAAAAATAACGGGGCGTACCGTTCCATCATACAGATAAATAACAGGGGCGATGATGCGTTGTATGTGTATCCAAACAATGTTTTTGGTTTTTGGCCATGCGGGGTAGGGACTAACACAACTCAAGTCCCGGCCAACCAGTGGGTACATGTGGTTGCGACATATGATTCCGTGGCAGGGTTTAAATATTACCAGAATGGCAATCAGGTAGGGACGAGCGGAACTTGCGCCAATGCTGCGTATTGGGATTATATCCGGTTTGGCGGATACGCCGCGGGGGATTCAGAGCGCTGGGGCGGAAAACTGGATGAAATCCGCATTTACAACCGAGCCCTTTCTGCTACGGAAGTTACCACACTCTATCAATCCGGTTCGGTAAGGCGGATCATGCCCGATAATGCCGGTCTGGTCGGGTATTGGTCGTTCAATGATGGGAGTGGTACCATAGCCACTGATTTTTCCGGTAAGGGGAACCCTGGGACTCTTTCCGGTACTGCATTACCATCATGGTCGTCAGGAAAGCGAGGTGGCGGATTGTCGTTCGACGGGAGCACAGCGTATGTGCAGGTGTCCCATAATGCGAACATGAATTTTGGTACCGGTAACTTTTCTATTGCTGCTTGGGTGAATCGATCAGATTCCGGTACTCGGATTTTGTTCGGAAAGAGAGCTTATCCGCCGGGCTGGGTTGTGTACCTCACCGGTAACTCGCTCGCGATGCAGTATAACGATGCGACGCCTCGGGTTTTCACGTTAGGGACTTATCCCGATATAAAAAATTGGCATCATATTGCCGTTGTTATAAACAAATCGGCAAACCAGGCTATTTATTATCTCGACGGAGTAGCGAATGCCCCGGTAGACATTTCTGCTACAACCGGGAGTACGGATACTTCCACCTGGCTGGGAATAGGCAGGGATTCTTCCGATCCAAATTACAATTTTTATGGAATGTTAGATGAAGTCAGGCTGTATAATCGGGCTTTGAATTCGACTGAAGTTGCCAAGCTGGCACAAACAGGTTCCGTCAGTGTTAATTCTTCCCGTAATTCTCGGTTGACGAGCGGGCTGGTTGGTGAATGGAGCTTTGACGGTCCGGATGTGTCTGGGACCATGGCGTATGATCGGGCGGGTTCAGGTTATAATGGCGTGTTGACCAATGGCGCGTCTACGACGCAGGGGAAAGTGGGCCAGGCCCTGAATTGTAACAGTTCACGTGACCAGTATATGACAGCTGCGGACCCTGGTGCCAGCGGTTTGGATGTTACTTCAGCGTTTACTTTGGCTGCCTGGGTGTATAAGACTTCCAATACGGGTGGTGATGAGATTATCATCAACAAGGAATATGTGTATGAGTGGAGGTTGAACGCGGGACAGCCTGCCTGGGCCGTAGCCAACACTTCTCCCGGATGGACATGGATCAATACGGGGTTGACTGTCCCGCTGAACGAGTGGACCCATTTAGTTTTGACGTACGATGGCAGCTCGTTCAAAAGTTATGTCAATGGGACTTTGGGGCACAATTACCCGGGCGCGAGCGGGAATGTAGCGACGAATGACAGTCCGTTAATGGTTTGCGAACGTGGTGCTGCTTCATCGCCTTTTAATGGAAAAGTCGATGATGTCCGCGTTTATAACCGCGCCCTGTCCCCGGCGGAGGTTTTGCAGCTTTACTCGTTAGGAAAATAATAGGTAATAAGATACATAGGACGTATAAGACCTATAGGACCTATAAGTCTTATCAATCTAATTTTTTCAATGCGAAAACTGACAATAAAACTTCTCTTACTGACTCTGGCCATAACGCTCTATCCATGCGCTCCGCGCACCGTTCATGCTGCCGTGATTTCGAAGATGCCAAGCAGCTTGGGGCTGGTTGGGTATTGGAAGCTAGATGAGGGCAATGGTACCATAGCGGGGGATTCTTCCGGTTTGGGGAACAATGGCAGTTTGGTTAACAGCCCGACATGGACCACAGGTAAACGGGGCGGGGCAATGCTGTTTTCTAACCCTGCCCATAACGGATCTTTCGTTTCAGTTCCGAATTTTGACTATGGTGTCATGCGACAAGGCTCTGAAACTGCAAGTTGGACGTTGTCGATCTGGGCACGGCAGACTCCGGGCAATGGTGGTGAAAATGTTTTGATCGGCCGTGACGGCTGTAACGGCGGCATATATACCTATAACGGTGGCTATGCGTTTGCCATTAAGACCGACGCTTGTTGGACAAACTCCCAGAGCATATATGCAACACCAACCAATATGGACGCTTGGCATCATTTGGTTGCAGTGTATAATAGCCGCGCCATGACTTTTTATGTTGACGGGGTTTCAGCGGGAACCGCAACTTTTTCCGCAACCATGAACGCCTATGCTACCACACTCGGTATCGGTGCTGGCGGTGGGAGTTATTACGCGTTTAATGGTGCTTTGGATGATGCTCGCGTATATAACCGCGCCCTGTCTGGCTCGGAAGTGACGGCGTTGTATCAATCCGGTGCGGTCAAAATGATCAGCGGTGCAAAGCCAAGCCAAATTTCAGGACTGATCGGCTGGTGGGACGCGGCAGACGCGGACCAAGTGAAGTCGGGGAGTGATTGCACGGGAACGGTAGCCAATGGTGGTTCTATTGGGTGCTTGAAGGATAAATCTGCCTCAGGAAATAATATGACCCAGCCGACCGTGGGGAGCAGGCCGACATATCAGCTTAATATCAAGAACGGCAATGCGGTGGTACGCATGGCGAGCCAAACCTTGTATACCTCTACAAACTTTCCGGCTCCGGTGACGGTTATTTATGCGGCCCACCATACTGGCGGGTTGAATGGACGTATGCTTTCCGGTGTTAGCAATAACTGGCTTTTGGGGTATTGGGGCGGCGGTAAGCGACAGGCATATTTTGAAGGCTGGGTGAGTGCGGCCGGATCGCCAAGCTCGGATACCGGTTGGAATACTTATTCTGCCGTGATTCCGGGTTCCGGACAAAATACTCTGGTCTATGAAAATGGTTCCCAGGTTTTTAGCAATCAGGGTGGTGTGACCGGACCGAATGGTTTGACCCTGGATGGCGAATATTCGGAATTTTCCAACGGTGAGACCGGGGAAGTATTAGTCTACAATCGCGCTCTAACTGACGCGGAACGGTCAAGTGTGGAGCGTTATTTGAATAATAAGTGGGCGGTCGGCTACTCCGGTGTGGCCCGCGCGACCAATACGGGAATCAGTTCCTCGCGCAATTCCCGATTGACGAATGGTTTGGTTGGGTTGTGGTCGTTTGATGGTGCGGATATTTCGGGAACTACCTTATATGACCGGAGCGGGCAGGGCAATAATGCCACAATCTCCGGCGGACAAGTAGCCCCGGGCAGGGTTGGTCAGGGGTATGCTTTTGTTGTCGGTACAGAGAGAGTGTACACCGCCAGTAATGCCATACTGAATACCGACACGCACACGATTAGTTTTTGGATAAAATTCAACACCAATTCCACGTATTGGGGGCAGATTTTGGATTATCGCCCAGCGGGATCTGACCGAAGCCCGGGAATTTGGACGTATTCTGGTTCCAATTGTATCCACTGGCGATATGACCCTGGCAACAGCGGGCCGACCTCCTGTGGGGGACCGGCCGGTGAAAATACTTACTATACTGTCGGCGAGTGGTATCATATAACCGGTGTTAAAAACGGCGGTACGTTCACGTTTTACGTCAATGGCGTTCAGCAGGAGCAGGGAGCCGTACCAAATCCAAAAACCGCAGGCAATGCATCGGTGGAAATGGGTTCTGCCTCTTCAGCCGCTGCGATAGTGTCTCTCGACGACGTTCGTGTTTACAACCGTGCGCTTTCAGCGAGCGAGGTTTATCAGCTTTATTCGTTAGGAAAATAGCTTAATTGACAAAATTGAGCAAAATTTAAAAAATTGACAAAATTGTTTCCTGGCAAGCAATCTCACAATGCAAAGACGCATCGTACAATTTTTTTTACTGATCCTTACCATAACGCTTTTTCCATGCGTACCGCATATCACCCGCGCTGCCATGGTTGCCAAAGCCCCGAGCGCATTGGGGTTGGTGGGTTATTGGAATTTTAATGAGGGGCAGGGGAACAAGGTGAATGACGGGAGTGGGGGTGGCGTTCAGGGAACGCTTTCCGGCACGGCTTTGCCGAACTGGACAAGCGGCAAATCAAGCGGTGCATTGAACTTTAACGGTTCTTCAAGCTTTGTTGACACGAATGTTGATTATAGCTGGAGCCTTACTGACTCATTTTCTATGAGTGCGTGGGTGAAGAGCACCGAAGGGAGCGGCAATCTGGACAGCATCGTCTCCAAAGTTAGCTGGGAGTATACTTTTTATAAGAATGGAAATACCATCGGTTTCAATTATTGGAATTCGGGAGGTGGAGATGTTATTACGATGAGCGGGACTGTTGCAAACGATGGTAATTGGCACCATGCCGTTGTGACATACGACGGTTCTGTGACGACCGGAAAGTTATATATCGACGGGAGTTTGGTCGCGACTGATTCTGCAAATGCCGGAGTCTTGCAGAACCGAGCGGAGACTACCAAAATCGGGGAGGGTTATTCATGGGGGCAGGGCGACGGGTTTATGAACGGTTCCATTGACGAAGTTCGCATTTACAACCGCGCGCTGTCCCAATCTGAAATTTCCCGTCTTTATACTTCTACCCAATTGACCCAAAAAGCACCGAGTGGGTCCGGACTGGTGGGGTATTGGCCGTTGGATGAAGGGAGGGGGAATAAGGCGATGGATTATAGTGGAAATCGGTATGACGCCTCTATGAATGGTAGTGCTGCCTGGGTCTCCGGCAGGAAAGGATACGCAGCTGGTTTTAATGGCGCAGGGAGTTTTGATACCAGCGCCCCTGTTAGTTTTAATCAAAATTCTTTTACGTCAGTGGCGTGGTTTAAGACAACGAGCACGGCGGACCAAAAAATAGTGTCCAATAACATTTCATATCACCAGATCCAAACTTTGGGCGGCTATTTGAGGATTTGTGTAATTGGCTGTACGGTAGGCACAAAATTAGTGAATGATGGCAATTGGCATTTTGCGGCCGTGGTGGGCGATGGAGTGTCGGTTAAGGCCTATTTGGACGGCAGCCCCACACCAGAAATTACGCAAGGGGCAGGTTCTGCGGCTATGACCGGAACTTTGAGTATAGGGAAAACGGGGAATGGCAATAATAATTTATATTTCTACGGTTCAATTGATGACGTCCGTGTTTATAGCCGTGCACTATCCACAGCAGAAATTCAGAAGCTCTACAACTCTACCTCTCTCCGTCTCGGGGCTAATCAATCTTCCCAGCTGACCAGTGGGATGGTGGGTTACTGGTCGTTTAACGGGCAGGATATTTCGGGTACGACCGCCTATGACCGCAGCGGGCAGGGGAACAATGGTACTATAAATGGGGCTAAGCCCGATGGAGGGAAGGTTGGTCAGGCGCTATCGTTTAACGGAACGAATAACAGTGTTACTACCAGCTTAAATACGCAATTTAATGACTTTACTGTTTCCTTATGGTTTAAAGACGACGGGGTTATCCAAACATATGAAAGACTCGTAGATAAAAATTATGTTGGTGGTTTTTGGCTCGGGAGAAACGGAAGTACGGCCAACTCGTGGGGAGGAGGCATCTTAGAAAGTAGCGGCCCTTATGGTATTTTTGGAACCTTTCCCGACGGAAGATGGAATCACCTGGTTTCGGTCAGAAGCGGAACCTCTCACATTTTGTATGCAAATGGGGTACAGGTAAATTCAAACACTGTCGCCTCTACCGCTTTAGATACCACGGCCGTTACCATAGGAAATGGCACGACTAACCAAGCGGGTGGTATGATTATTGATGAAGTTCGCATCTACAACCGCGCACTTTCGGCGCAGGAGGTGCAGCTGTTGTATAATTTAGGAAAGTAGACAAACAATTTTTAATTTAAGAGCGTCATTCTGAGTCTCGAGCCTGCCGGCAGGCAGGTGTGTCCGAGGGGCGAAGAATCTCATCTGAACTGTAGCGCAGGCCCGTGGCCTGCCAAGGTAAACCATTGGTTTCCCCTACAAGGAGCAGGGTATGGCCTTCACTACATTCACTGTTCGAGATCCTTCGCTCGGATGCACCTGCCTGTCCGGCAGGCAGGCTCGTTCAGGATGACGCCAGTGTAAATAGTAAAAAATATGACCAAATCTTTCAAAATTGTATTGGTGGTCGTGGTAGTAGCAGTACTGGGGGTAGGGGGTTTTATTACCTACCGCAAGGTCGGAAATAAAAATACGACTAGTGGTGGCGCGGTTTCAGCTTCGGCTGAGGTGAACCCGCAGGCGCTCAAGCAGGCAGAAAGTGCCATGGCCAATCCGGACGACCAGCAGCAAACTCAAGTGTATGCTTCGCCGGACGGATACTCATTCATTTATCCCAAAGATTTTAAGGTCGGCCAGTTCGAGGAAGGGGAGGGGAATATGACTCTCATCCAGCAGACCCAGGGGAATTTAGGGATGCAAATTTACGTGCAGGATTTTGACGAAGCCGGCCCACTGACTGTACAGCGCATCAAGCAGGATCTGCCTGACCAGGACATTGAGCAGGCACAGAATGCCTCGCTCGACAAAGAGCCGGCCATTGTCTTTTTCAGCAAGAATGAGTCTTTGGGTCAGACGTATGAAGTTTGGTTAGTCCATAACAAAAAGCTGTTCCAGATTTCCGGTTATGCGCAAGAGAAGGATTTGATCAATAAGATTCTCAACACGTGGAAGTGGCAGGACGCGGAATAATCGCGGAAGGATCGCTGAATCGGGGAGCGCCGCTGATATTACGATGAAAACAAATTGCGATTGTCATTATGGAGCAAGGACGAAATCAAAACAATAAGATGAATGGGACCTATAAGACCTATAAGACATATGTGTCTTATTGTCTTTTGGTTTTGATTGTGGCGATTTTGGTGCCACTACTGCCGCAAAGAGCCTCGGCCGCAGTTATAGCCAAACAGCCGAATAACTTGGGTTTAGCGGCATATTGGACAATGAATGAAGGCACAGGAACTCTGGCGCATGACAGTTCCGGGAACGGCAATGATGTTACTTTAAATAGCGCGACCTGGGCGAGCGGTACGCACGGCAATGCGGCCAGCCTCAGCGGGAGTGGTTACCTGGGCAGGGCGAATACACCTTCTCTCAATATTTCAGGTGGTTTACTGACAATATCCGCGTGGTTTAAGGCAAACACCGTTTCCGGAACGCAAATGATTTTGACAAAAGGCGCTTACGGATCTCATTGGAACTACGGTATGGGTCTCAATGGCACTGGGATTGTCTCCCGTTATAACAATGGCGATCTGGTAAGCACGGCGGTGGCTGTGAATGCCAATGTCTGGCATCATGTGGTTGAAGTGTATACTGCTACGTCTACAATGTTTTACTATGACGGTAATTTTATCGAAGCAAAAGCAAACAATAGTTGGAGTGCTCAAACTGGCGGCCAAGTTATGACTATTGGGGCGGCTTATTCGAATGGCACTTCTTCTTATTCGGAATTTTTTAACGGGGTTATTGACGACGTACGGATTTATAGCCGTCAATTATCGACCTCGGAAGTTGCCACCATGTACCGCTCGGGCCAGGTAGTCCGAAAAAATGTATCAAACCAGAACCTGGTCGGCTATTGGCCGATGAATGAGGGGAGAGGAAGTATTGCCCATGATTTTTCCGGTGGTGGAAACAACGGGACGCTAGCTGGTGCAACTTTGCCTTCTTGGGTGAACGGTAAACGCGCTGGCGCGTTGAATTTTGATGGGAGCACAAGCCGTGTTAACTTGGGAAGCGTTACCACGCCTGTCAATGTTACTATTTCCGCCTGGATAAAAACATCGTCAGCCGCGCAGCGTCCCATATTCAGCAACCGCGGTAGCGGAGCGTATTATGGTATCACCGGCGGTAAATTTTTTATTTACTATAACAGCGCTACGCCGGCGGGCATAAGCAGTAACCGCGCCGTTAATGACAATCAATGGCATTTAGTTACCTGGACGAATGATGGTAGTACTTCGATTTTATATATAGACGGACTGCAGGATTCTGCCCCTGCACAAACTCGTGGATCGCAATCTGGTACCGCTTATATTGGCTGGGATTCTGCCAATAACGAGTATTTTCCGGGCTCGATAGATGACCTGCGGATTTATAGCCGCGTGCTGTCACCGAGCGAAGTTCAAAAGCTATATTCAATGGGAGAAACGACACTGAACGCGAATCAGAATAATCGTTTAACTTCGGGCTTGCTCGGGTATTGGACATTCAACGGGGCTGATATCTCCGGAACAACTGTATATGACCGCAGCGGTCTGGGGAACAATGGAACCATGAACGGTCCGGTGACAGCAATAGGAAAAGTCGGCCAGGGTTTGAAATTCAACGGGGTCAGCGACTATGTCACGATCAATTATGCCAATCCTATAAATTCCACTTCTGTTGTTGCATGGTTCAAACGCCTGGGTACACCAGCGGGCGGCTACCACATTGTTACCGGAGGTCCAAATGTCGAAATTAGCATCAATGAAGCAGGAGGCTACATCCGGACCGGGGTGGTTACAGATACGCTCGGCAGACAAGTTTTCAACAGCGGTTCGGGGCTGGTTGACGGCAGATGGCATCAGGTTGCCATGACGTACAATGGTTCGGCTTTGAATTCTTTTATCGACGGTGTACAGACTGCGACGAATCCGGTATCCGGCAACTTGTCGGGTACGGCAGGGGAAATCGGCAGATATTTGAGTAATGCGTATGTGGCGAACGGGGTAATTGATGAAGTCCGTATCTACAACCGCGCACTCTCTTCGGACGAGGTCAAACAACTCTATAACATGGGCAAGTAGCATTGTAAAAAACATTCTCACATTCTTAAGAATGTGAGAGTGTTTTATTTTGAGGATCGCGGATGAAAGGCTACAGTTGTAGGGGAAGCTATTAGCTTCCCGCTCATATAGTTTTTTGAATATTTGTTCTTTCCCCGCCAAAAGATAAATTACTATTTATCATTTAGGCGGGTCCGCCCGAATGTCTGCCGCCCTGGCAGTCAGACTTTCGGCGGATATTTTTCTATTGCATTAACCGGCCATTTTGCAACCATAAGCAGATTGTCTTCGTTGACGAGCTTGGCTTCGCGCAGCTTGGACCAGAGCTCTTCGGTGACGAACGGCATGAAGGGGTGGAGAAGCTTTAAAATAGTTATAAGGTTATAAAGTAACAAGTCCAAAGTACTATTCTTCAGCTCCTCGTCTTGCAGTTGGGGTTTGCTGGCTTCAATGTAGATGTCTGCGAACTCGTGCCAGGTGAACTGGTAAATTTCCTGGGCGGCTTCGTGGAGGCGGAAGGCTTCCATGTGTTCGGTTGCGGTTTTGACGGTTTGGTCGAGCTTTTGGAGGATGGCTTTGTCGGCTTCCGTTGTAGGGGAGGGTCGAGACCCTCCCGTACCCAAGGGCGACTCGAGAGTCGCCTCTACAGAACCACCATCAAAATTCATTAGAATATACCGGCTGATATTCCACAACTTATTCCCGAAGTGCTTCATGCCTTTGATCTTGTCTTCAGCCAGCGGAATATCGTTACCTGCGGCAGTGGAGAAGATTAAGGCAAAGCGCAAGGCATCTGTGCCATAGGTATCGATAACACCGAGCGGATCAATGACGTTCCCTTTGGATTTACTCATTTTCTGCCGGTCCTTGTCGCGTACGAGGCCGTGGAGAAAGACGGTGCGGAATGGGATTTGGCCTAGGTGGTAGGTGGTCATGAGGATCATCCTCGCCACCCAGAAGAACAAAATGTCGTACCCGGTTTCCATGACATCGGTCGGATGGTAGAGTTCCAGATCCCGGGTTTTATCCGGCCAGCCGAGCGTCGAGAATGTCCATAAACCCGAGGAAAACCAGGTGTCGAGGGTGTCGGAATCCTGCTGCCAGCCTTCGCCTTCCGGTGCCTGTATGCCTACGTACTTTTCTTCACCTTTTGTCCAATAGGGGATTCGGTGCCCGTACCAAATTTGCCGGGAAATACACCAGTCGCGGAGATTGTCGATCCAGTGGAAGTATATCTTTTCGAAGTGTTCGGGAATAATTTTGACCAATCCTTCCTGAACCACGTGGCGCATAAGCTGCTTGAGTGTAACCATCTGCCCTTCTTGGATCCCGGCAATCTCGCTATGGCGCATGGGGAACTCGCGGTTAACGTCAATGAACCACTGTTCTTTTATTTGAGGTTCAATTATGCCGCCGCCGCGTGAATTGGTAGCCACATTGTGTACGTAGTTCTCGTCCGTTTTTACCAATAAGCCTTTTGCCTTGAGCTTTTCTACGATGAGCGGCCTAGCTTTTTTAATATGTTGGCCGGCGAATTCTCCGGCAATTGGCAATAAGACACCGCGGTCGTCAATGACCTGCTCAATGTCCAGGCCATGGCGTTTTGCGATTTCGAAGTCAATGGCCGAATGGGAAGGGGTAATGGTCATGACACCGGAACCGAACTCCATTTCAGCCGCTTCATCTTTGATGATGGTTGCGGTGATGGGGCCATTGATCCATTCAACTTCTATTTTTTGTCCGTGCTTGTACTGCTCGTATCGTTTGTCGTCCGGATGCATGACCACGTACTTGTCGCCGAACTTGGTTTCCGGGCGCACTGTGCCAATCTCGAAGGGTCCGTACTGGAAGTGGTAGAATGGGTCTTTCTGCTCCACATATTGAATCTCATCATCTGAGACCGTGGTTTTGAGTTTGGGGTCCCAGTTAACGATCCTGGCGCCGCGATAGATAATGCCGTCATCGTACATCCGCTTGAACGCAGTACGCACGGCATAGGTCCGCTTTTCGTCGAGGGTATAGGCCTCACGGCTCCAGTCAGCGGAAGCACCCAGCCGTTTCAGCTGGTTAATAATGGTATCGTGGCTGTTCTGTGCAAAGGTTTCGACCAATTTCAAAAAATCATTCCGTTCGAAATCAAAACGGGTCTTGCCTTCTTTCTTATACAGGTCAGCTTCCACTTTCGCCTGGGTCGCAATGGCTGCATGGTCAGTGCCCGGCAGCCAAAGGGCACGGCGGCCTTGCATACGTTGCCAGCGGATCAGGATGTCCTGGATAGTCGCAAATAATGCATGGCCGATGTGCAAAGTGCCGGTAACGTTCGGTGGCGGCATAATAATCGTATACGGCGGGCGGGCGTCGGCATCCGGCAAGTTATCCGGATTAAAGTAGCCGGAATCCAGCCAGGCTTGATAGATCCGGTCTTCGGTTTTGGTGTGGTCGTAGGCTTTGTCTAGTTCCATAGGATAGAGAATAGTAAATAGTAATAAGTAACAAGTAAGGAGTAATTAGTAAGGAGTATTCAAGTTAGGGCGATTTTTGTTGATTTGATATAAGTTTGTTGAGGATTTTTTGTACTTCAACTAATAACGAAAAGATATCAGAATAGTCCGTGACAGGGTAGCGCTCTTTACAAATTAATAGCTGGGTTTCAAGTTCACAACTGGATGCGTAAGCAATTTCCAAAAATCTGACAAATTCCAGTCTCCTGTTCCTGGACCACCCCTCGGCTATATTTGATGGTATGGAGATTGCACATCTGAGCAATTGTGATATCAATATGTATTGTTCAGATTTGGGAAGTTGATCGCAGATACTATAGACAAGCTTAACAAGGAACATGGCTTTTTGCCAAACTATTAAATCTTTATAACCTTGTTTTTGCATATTTCTATGAACTTGTTACTGCTTACTATTTACTTATTACTAAAAATAAAACACCACAAAAACTTTGGGTGTTCACAAGTCCTCGCGGACGGTACCATCGTGAAATTTGCTTGATTCTGCCGCGATAACGGGCGGCCCCGGCGGGTTCTACGCTGTTTGGCAGGCCACGGGCCTGCACTACAGTTCTTTCCGCGCTTTCATCTTTCGATGTATTCCGGTGACAGCCGGAACATAAGCTTATATATAGTATAGAGATCGGGGTCGGAATTGTAAAGCCAATAAAAAGACCGGAGCATGTGCATGCTCCGGGGTGCGGTGTTACCGCAATTCAAGTTCCCGCTGCCATTCAGCGATCTTTCTGGCGGCGAAAACCCTACCTTCCGGTTCCAGCGAGATGGTCTCGTCCCGGTGTATCCGGTGCTCGAGGTCCATGGCCTGAAGAATCGAGAGGATCTCTTGGACCGATTTGAGCGGCCAAGAATGTTGGATGATCGCTGCCATGGTTTCGGACTGCAAGGCAGCTTTCATTTCCACGGCGAGTGTTTGGACCATCTCGTCGGAAATATGGGTCTGGGCTGGATCGAGCTGTAAGAATATGACTGCCAGCCAGCCGCCCAATACACGATATGAGGTCCGCGGCCGGGGAAGATCAGCCTTTTTTGCCAGCTGTTTTTCCAGGCGCGCGAGAGGGATCAGGGCGGCTTGGCCACCGAGATTCTTGGCCAGCTCGTTGAATTCGACTAATCGAAACAGCGCTGCGATAACCATCTTACACTCTATCTTGATGGCCCGGTTCTGCACCGAGCAGGTCAGACAACGTGAGGCTCGGGCCGAGTTCTTCGGCTTCCCTAGACAGCTGTTCCAGTCCTTCCGGGGTGAGTGTTTTTTCGAAGTCACTCCCGAAAAAATCTTTCACGAGTCGTTCCCTTGCTGCGGGGTCTTCCGGCAGGGTTACCTTCCTCGTAGCTCCATCGCCATTCTGTTGCAAGTTTCCTCCTCAAGGACATTGTAGTACGGAACAAAACAGTATACCATTTTTTCATACAAAGATCAAGTGTTCAGAGCGTTACTTTGCTTTTTTGCGGTAGAAAATATTTATTTTGTCTTGCTTAAAACGAAATATTTATCGCTGGCACGAAGGAGGGTAGTACTGCTGTTGCGGCATACTGCCATCGGGTGAGTAATAGGTGGTATTCGAGCTGGTTGTTTGGTATGAGCCTTGGCTGTTGCATGGATACTGGGTGGTAGAAGACCCGTTTTGCTGAGTGTAGTAGCATTGGTCATTGGTGTAATATGGCTGCGAAGTTGTGTATTGTCCGTTGTTCTGATAGCTGGTAGCGGTGGTTCCGGTTCCGCAGTTGGATACCATAAAGTTGAGCGTCTGGGTGATGCCGTTTATGGTAGCTTGCTTGACCCACTGCCCCACATCGCTGCTGGACCAGGTATTGCCGGATTGGCTCCAGTAGCCGTTGTTGTCCGTATTGAATGTGGTTTGATTCATCATCTGGCCGTTATGCCACGATGTCCAATTTATCGTGCCATTGCTGCCTGATGGGGAACTACCCGGCATGCTTATTGTATAGGTAGGGGTTTGCCCGACGCAGGCCTGCTGATTCCAGGTGAGGGAAAAATTTTGTCCCTGCGGAGTATAATTTTGGCCAGAGTAATTTTGTTGCGTGTTTCCGGAGTAGTACTGCGGTGCGGTGTCATCATAATCTGTATATACGGGAGTGCTAGGGCTCGGAACTGAAGTGGTGGGGATATATTGGTAGCACGACGAGGCATTACTTCCACCACAACCAGCTTGAGCGACGGTGGCTGCCGGCTTAGGGCCGTAGGTTGACCATATCGCGAGTACGAGAGCGATAATCGCGGTTATAACGATATATTTTTGCATAATAAATCTCCTTACAGTTAACGTTGCCTGTAAGGAGACGAATGGGATAGGGGGTAATTAAATTGATAAAAGATTTGGGATTTGAGAGACGGGCAGCTTACGTATGCCCCTACAAAGACAAATTCGAGTCCGCCTGCACCGCTGCCGGTTTGGGCAACTTTTTCTTTCCCATCAATTGGAAGGCGGCAGCAATGCCGATCATTTCAGCATTGTCAGTGGTGAGGTTGGCTTCCGGTACAAAAAATTTCAGACCAGCAGCATCGCTAGTTTGGCGGAGAGATTCACGCAACTGCCGATTGGCGGAGACTCCGCCGGAGAGGGAAATGGATTTGGCTTTGTATTCTTTGGCTGCCCGCATGGCTTTGGCGAGCAGGACATCGACAACAGCTTGCTGGAAGCTGGCGCAAACACTAGTTTTTAGTTTATAGTTTATAGTTTGTAGGGGACGGTCGCGACCGTCCCGTACAGAGCTATCACGAAGATAATACAGGACCGCAGTCTTCAGACCGGCGAATGAAAAGTTGTACTCCTTGGAATTTATCATCGGACGGGGGAAGGGGATTGATGGTTGTCCTTTTTCGGCCAGCTTACTCACTTCGGGACCGCCGGGGTAGGGAAGTTTGAGTAGTTTGGCGACCTTGTCGAACGCTTCTCCGGCGGCATCGTCGACGGTTTGTCCCAGCACTTTATAATGGTATGGGTCTTTCATGAGCACCAAGGTGGTGTGCCCACCGCTGACGATCAAAGCGATTTGCGGGTAGACATCCTTAATCTGTAATCCTAAATCCTGAATCTTGCCTATGGGTGAATAGAGGTGGCCGCTTAAGTGGTTTACCGGAATAAGGGGTTTATGCATAGCCAGCGCAAGCATCTTGGCGAATTCTACGCCGACAATTAAAGACGGGATAAGCCCTGGGCCCTGGGTGACGGAGACATAATCAATCGCCTCAAGCGGACAATGGCTGGTAGAGAGTGCCTTTTCGACCACTGGTGCTATGGCAAGAATATGGGCCCGCGCGGCAACTTCCGGTACCACGCCGCCCATCTTGGCATGGAGCCTGATTTGGGATTTGACGATCGACGATAGGGTTTGGAGGATCGGGAATTTTCCGGCTTTTTGCATTGAGATAACGCTCGCAGCTGTTTCGTCGCAGCTGGTTTCTATGGCAAGTATGAGAATTTTTTCGGTATTGACCATGGTAAGAAATTAATTTATCCTATTGATACATTGCCTGGCGGAAGCTCTGCTGGTAACACAGTACGGAAGACCATCCTTCGGGGCGACCCAGGAAAACTTTCCTCCAACCACCGCATGCAGATGCGCTCCGCCTTTTGATGCAAACCCATATCCCAGGAGGAATTATAGAATTGTAACCGTACGGGGTGCTGGCCTGGCACCCCCTTTTTTATTAGTAGTCTCTAATATACGAATCAAGCACAAATATACTAATGCCGCACACCGTCCTTAATATTTTAGAACGGCCAATGGCCATTCGTATATTTTGCGCTATATTCGTTATATTCGAGATTACTATATTACTATATAAGAGCCTTGCTATTATGCGTTTGCCGTATTGCTACCAGAAGTGACCAGGCGGTGCCGGTGATGATCAGAAGAATGCCGAGTGTCAGGATGGTATTTGCAATCCCGTGCGTGTGCCGCAGTTGGCCGGTCATGACAAGGAGCCAGTTCCAGTCGTGGATGGTTGAGTCGCCGCCGAGCAGTGGCAATTCCATAGCCAGAGCATCTGCGGCATATCGTGCTACATTGGCCAAGCTTTGTCCGGCCCACATGAGGACAATGCCGGCAGACCAGCCATCGTTCCTTTTCCAGAAGTAGGCGGCGAATAAAAGGGGAATAATCACTTGCAGCAGACTGCCGCCGGCAACCGCTAGGAACTGGCCGAACGGAAGGAATATCCAGTGACCGGCTTCGTGGATTATGAGATTAACGCTATCGATAAAGTGCCAGTCGCCCCAGGTTCTCGCGCAGTAGAAGAAGTAGGTAGCTGCCAACAAAGTTCCAAATATCTTAAGGTGGCTTTTAGCCATGGGAATGATATAATTGAGAGGAACAAGCCATGTAACTTGTAGTGCAGGCCCTTGGCCTGCTTTTGGCAGGGCACGGCCCTGCGCTACATCTGATTGCCAATGGTTACATGTAAAAAAGTTGCTTGCCTAGGCATTATACCAACAATTAACGAACCATGGTATATGGAAATTAATACGAAGATCAATAAAGTCAGCGATAAGCTGCAAGGATTCAAGCAGTTCATAATGAGAGGGAATGTCGTCGACTTGGCGGTCGGCGTCGTGATTGGCGCAGCCTTTAGCTCGGTAGTAAATTCTTTGGTCAAAGGGATGCTGACGCCGCTCATTGGTGCAATTGCCCGGGTACCGGATTTTTCGGGCCTGTATTTTACGCTCAATGGCAGCAAGTTCCTATATGGCGATTTCATTAATGCGATCATCTCATTCGTGATCGTGGCTGCGACAGTGTACTTTTTTGTCGTGGTGCCCTTGAATGCTATGGTGAAAAAATTCCAGAAAGAACCGCTGCCTGATCCGAATATTACTAAGTGCCCGGAGTGTTTGAGCGATATTCTGAAAGAGGCCAAGCGCTGCAAATATTGCACTGCCCAGCTGAAAGCATAATAAGAACCCGCAGCACCTGCTGCGGGTTTTATCTGGTATAATACAGGTATCATGAAATTTCGGCATTTTCTCCATCGGGCTAAACGCATCAAGCGGCTGACTCAGCTGATCGTGCTGATGAGCTTTTTAATAACCTTCGGACTGGTTCGTGCCATTACCCATCTTCAAAAAGCGGGTTACCTGCCGAACCAGACGGGAGACGTGCATGTCCACCATCTGGTCCCTGGAATTTTTCTGTTGCTTATTACCGGATACATTGGGTTGTCATTCTGGCATCATGCAAAGCTCCGCCAAATGATGGCCGTGCTCTACGGCGTTGGCGCCGCTCTCGTTATGGATGAGTTCGCACTGTGGCTGTATTTGCATGATGTCTACTGGAGCGAGCAGGGAAGGGATAGTATTGATGCGGTAATTATTACGACCGCTCTGATGATCCTGGTCTTTGTGGTTAGCGAGATCTATGATATCCGTAGTAGCCGCATAAAGCACCTGCACGAACAGGAGAATCAGGAAAAAGAATAACCGCCCAGCCCTTTCCAAAGAAAGAGCTGGACGGTTTTTTGTTGTTTACTCGGCGGTCCAGCCGCAGCCGGGGCTGGTGCAACGGGCGTGGACGAGAGGGCCACCTTCAGACATTTTAAGCGTGTCCTCAGTAGTCTCTTTTTCGGTCGGTTTTAGAGTTTTTTGTCCACACTTCGGACAATCGAATCGTTTGTAGATTCCGGCTGTTGCTGCGCTGTGCTGGCTCTGCTGCCAACGCATGAGGTTGAGCCTGCTGCGGACTGCGCCATAGCCTCTATTTCTTCTCATGTGATCCTCCTGGTGAAAGATTACTTTACCAGATTTATTGTTGTTTGTCAAGACTAAAAATAAAACAGCACAAAGTATGCTTTGTGCTGGCAGTGATTATTCAATTGGTTGATCGATTGATGGAGCAGTTACTTTAGCAAGGAATCCAGGGCATCCTTTGCGAAACCAATGACGATGTAATCATCTATTTGGATGACCGGTGTTGAGGTTTGTCCGCTGATTGTTACCATGTGCTCTGCCGCTTGCCCATCCTTGGAGACATCGATGTCCGTGTACTGCAATTTGCGTTTTCTAAAATATGCTTTGGCCAACTGGCAAAAGGCGCAGGAGGGCATGGAGTAAATAGTGATCTCGGGGATGTTGTTCATATTGATATCATACAGCTGCGATCTTGGCGGGCCCCTCCTGCCTGCCGGTAGGCAGGGTCGGCAGGCCCTACGCTGCAAGACACTGTTCCCTGTAGGGGCGTGCGATAGCAGCCCGCAGAGACTCCTGTAAATACATCAGACTGGCGGATAAATCCGGCCCCTACGACTGCAGACCGCCCCTGTAGGGGCAAGCGGTCCTGTCCGCCGAAGCCTTGGCGAAGGCGGAAGCTTCCCGCCTCTTCATATAACTATCATACCATACGGGAGAGTTCAAGATGGTTTTTATTTACCACAAACTATTCGTCAATGGGTCGAATAATCTCCGGCGAGTCATTCTTCGATGAGTTCACTGCGGTTGAAACAGGAATGGCATGCATGACTGCGTCCGGGTAAGGTGCAAGCATGGACAGTAGTTCATCCGGTGTCCCATCGTGGTTGAGCCACGCCTGTTCGAGTTCACGTGGCAATATGGCGGGCATGCGGTTGTGGACTCGCGCGACGAGCGGATTTGGGTTTAGCGTGATAATGGCGAACTGCGTGGCGTGATCAGGGCCGGTGTCATACAGTCCGGCGAACGCAAAGAGTTCACCACCGCCCACCGTAAAACGGTATGGCTGTTTTGTCTTGCCGATGTGGGACCATTCGTAAAATCCGTCCGCAGGCACCAAGCAGCGCTTGCCCGCAAAGAGGGAAGTAAAGAAACGTTTGGTATCGAGACTCTCTTTGCGCACGTTGAAAATTATTCCGCCTTTCATGAAAGCGGGGGTAAGGCCCCACGATGCAGTAACAAGGCCGTTCTGCAATTCCGTGTCGCGCTTGAGGATGATCGGCAGTTGTTGAGTAGGACGGGCGTTGTAACGGGGAGGAAGCTCCACTTTGTTGTACCCGGCATTGAACCTTCGGCCGATTTCTTTGAATGGATGGATGACTGAAAATGCTCCGCACATAGATGTATTATAAGCTATAGGCTCTCTCATGCAAGACGGCTTGGCCTGCCAGAACAGACACTTTGGCCGACACGGACAGTGGCGGTTTGCGTCTTAAATGACAGGAGAATTTCTTAAGGAGGAAATGCGAAGTTTGCATGGCCGGTTGAGTGAATTCTCCACGGCAGGATGCCTGCCAGAGGCGGTACCACTAAGGAGAAAATAATGCCACAAAAATCGGTTGCCAAACCGAAGCGTTCCGCTCCGGCATTGACCAAGCGGGAGATTGTCGAACAGAACCAGCATTTAAGTAATCAGGATCTGCTCAAATTATTGCACCGGAGCGGGTACACGGAAGCGACTATTTACACCATAAACGGCATTCAATCCCAATTGCATCGGCACAGAAAGACCGGTGCCGGATTAAAGACAGTGACGGTCGGGCCCCCGGCTGCCACAGTTAAAAGCGCTGCCGTGCCTGCAGAACCACACACATCGGAATCCGGCGGGTCGCAAGCCGGTCACGGTTCCGAAAAAGACGTGGTCGCCCAAGCACGGGACTGGTATAACCAGCGCGATGCATATTTGCAGGATATCCGCGAAGAGCGGGAGCGTTTGCAGAAGCGTCTTTCCGAACTCGATGAGGCCGAGCGTCTCATTAACGGCATGCAACAATCGTAACAAGCCAGCCTCTTTCAGCCTCGTCTCCGCCTTCGGGCGGATCGGCGGGGTTGTTTTTAAATAGACTTTTTGTACGACCAACTGTTGACAGTATGACCTATTTATGGTATTTTTATTTGTTTTGTACCTACACAGAAATCAGGGGGAAAAATGAACGAAATTGTGAGTGAACATGTTTCGGCGTCCTTAGCTGCCATACAGGGTTTTCCTGTTGTTAGCTGTGGTATGGACATTGTTCATATTCCGACTTTCAGAGACCGCATGGTGCCAGCTGTCTTGGAGCGGACGCTGACCGATTACGAGCTTCGGGAATTTCCCCGGCTCGAAAGCAAGGCGGGTCTGTTTGCCGCCAAGGAAGCGTTCATGAAAGCAGTTCACCGAAAGATCGACTGGCACGAAGTCTGGGTAGAGCGCAAGCTGAACGGACAGCCAGTCCTGCACAGCTTGTGCATGCCGGACGGATGTATTGCGCTGGTAACCATTTCACATGACGGCGATTATGCCGCCGCTGTAGTCTTGATCGGGAGGAAACCAGAATGAGTCAGCCACAAACTCTCTTTGACCTGCTGTTGACGTTTGAGCAGCGTGGTGGCCAAACAGCTATCATAGAACGAACTGGCGTGCGCCGGTTCAAGCGCAGCTATCGCGACTTGTTCGAGCGCACCGGCCAGATGGCCCATTTCCTCGCAGAACAGGGTGTAAACAAAGGCGACCGCGTGGTAGTCTGGGCGCCGAACAGCTTCTGGTGGGCCGTAACGTACTGGGCCTGCGCATCGCGCGGTGCTGTGATTGTGCCCGTAGATTTTGGTTCGGGCCTTGAACGTGCCGCCAAGATCGCTGAACTGACCGAGGCAAAAGTTATTGTCCAGAGCCAGTTCAAAGCGGATCGGTTCGATGATTCGCGTGCAGTGCTCGCTGAAGAACTGAAGTATCTGCTGGATGGCCGTCCGGTCCTGTGTGACGATCCGGGGACTGCCCCTGAAGATCTGGCTGAGATCATGTACACTTCAGGGACCACATCGGACCCGAAGGGTGTCATGCTGTCGCATCAGAATTTGACCGCCAACCTGATTCAGGTTACCGGCCATATCACCATCGGCAGCAACTACCGGTTCTTGTCCTTACTGCCGCTGTCCCATATGTTCGAACAGTTGGCGGGGTTTCTGGTGCCGCTCTATCTTGGTTGCCAGATTGTGTACCTTGGCACATTAAAGCCGACGGCGATCATGGAGGCATTTGCAGAAGAGGATATCTATGTAACCGTCATCGTGCCTCGGCTGCTTCAGGTGCTCAAGGAGAAAATCGAGAATACCCTCGCTGAAAAGCACTTGCTGGGAGGATTTGCCGCGCTCAAGTCTTGGGCAGCGGAAAAATCGCTTGGCATACGCCGTACGCTGTTCTATCCGATCCGTAAAAAATTTGGAAGCAATTTCCAATTTTTCGTCTCGGGTGGTTCAGCCTTGGACGGCGCTGTTTTTTCGTTCTGGCAGGGGATTGGTATCCCGGTCATCGAAGGTTACGGACTAACCGAGACATCACCAGTCGCCACGGCCAACACGCGCGAGCGGCAGGTGCTGCGGTCAGTTGGCGTGCCGCCCAAAGGCGTCACAGTCCGGCTGGCTGAAGACAGGGAGATTCTCATCAGTGGCGCCAACGTCTTCATGGGGTATTACAAGAATCCCCACGCAACGCTGGATGCATTCACTGACCAGCGGGAATTTAGAAGCGGTGATTTGGGCCGGTTCGACGAGGAGGGGAATCTCTACATCGACGGCCGCAAGAAAGAGATGATCGTCCTGCCGTCAGGAATGAACGTGTTTCCTGATGATATTGAGGGGGTGCTGAATGCCTTACCGGGCGTTCAACAGTCTTGTATCGTCGGCAAGAAAACGACCGACGGCGAGGAAGTCCATGCGGTGTTGATCCTTAATGGTAGCCGCGACCCCAAGGATATCATTCGGGAAGCCAATAGCAAGCTTGAAAGTACGCAGCAGATCACTGGTTTTACCATCTGGCCTGAAGCAAAGTTTCCGACCACCTCGACCCTCAAGATCCAGCGGACTAAGGTCCGTGACCAGATCGCCAAGGGCACCGGGGACGGACAGGTCAGCATGGTGGGGGATGAGCTGCAACAACTGCTCGCCGAGGTTACCAAAAGGAACCCGGGTGAGATTACCGATGCGGCGAGTTTGGTAAACGATCTTGGCCTAACGTCCATCGGCCGGCTGCAGCTGGTAACCTACCTCGAACAGAAGTTCCGCCTCGACGTGGAAGAAGATGCAATCACTCCGCAGACGGTTGTCGGCGACCTTCGCCGCATGATCGAAAAGCGCGAACAGGTTCAGAGCGCTAACACTTTGCGGTTTTGGACCAACTCCGCGCCAACACGCGCCTTGCGGCGGGTAACCGATCTGCTGCTGTGGCTGTGTTTCTACCGGTGGTTCTTGCAGCTGAAGGTGGAAGGCATGGAAAATCTGGACAGGGTGGACTACCCGGTCATTTTTATCTCCAACCATGTGAGCTACTTAGATCAGCCGGCCATCTACTTCGCCTTGCCGCGGCACATTCGTGCTCGGTTGGCGACGGCGGCTTGGGCTGAGTTTTTCACGAACGGGAATTCCATTCTGGTGCATCTGTGGAAGCGGGTGGCGTACGAGCTGGTTACCATCCTGCTCAATGTCTTCCCGTTGCCGCAGACCAAGGGTTTCCGCAAGTCCCTGCAGTTCATGGGCCGCTTGATCGATAACAAGATCAACTTCCTGATTTTTCCGGAAGGCGAGCGGTCTGCTGACGCGGAGCTTCTGCCGTTCATGCCCGGTCTCGGGCTCATGGTCAGCCAGTTGCAAGTGCCGGTAGTTCCGATCAAGATTACCGGCATTGAGAATGTCCTGCAAAAGGGCAGCAGCCGGCTGCGGCGGGGAACAGTCACGGTCCGGTTCGGCAAGCCCTTGCAGTTCGGGTTTGTCCCGCCGTCCGAGATTGTCGAAACGGCCCGCGAAACCGTTGCGACGCTCTAACTCACTCACACCTATACGATCCGCTGCCTGGCGTTTAAGCTGGGCAGCGGTTTTTTTATACCATGGTGCTTTACCCTTGTTGATTGTAGATACTCCAGCTATACGGTGCCATACACGTCATTGTATGTCTGTTTTTCAGTTTTATATATTATAGTGAATAAGGGATTTGAATGACCTGAAACTTGGCTGGTGGCGCGGAAAACTTATTGACGTTTAAGGGAAAAATTGGTATACTTACAACTATATTATTCGTGTTTTGCAAAGCGGCTGAAAGCCATCGTTTAGGCATCAGAGATTGCCGGCGCGTGGCGGCCTGAGCGCGTGCAATGTGGCTTTCACAACAACAATTTTATCAACTAACTTAATTATTTCCCTATGGAAACTCCTGTCTCATACGCGAAGCACCACAAATACATTTTTGGAACTTTGCTGGTCCTCGTTATTTTGGTGACCGCCATTGGTTCCCGTTTTATGGGTAAGAAGAACCAGCAGGCTGAGGTCAATCAGCTGTCCACGGTGACGCTGGTCAGCGCTCAGGATTATCTTAAGGATCGCGGACAAATTTCCGCCAATGGAATGGTTGAATCTCTGGAACAGGCAGAACTGCGCAGCCAGGCTTCCGGTCCGGTCACGAAGATTAATGTCCAAATCGGCCAGCAGGTAAGGAGCGGGCAGGTTTTGGTGACTTTGCAAAATAATGACATTAGCGCGCAAATAGCCCAGGCCCAGGCTGTACTGAAGAGCCAACAAGCCCGCCTTGATGAGATGCGCAAAGGTGCTCGGAACGAACAGATTCTGTTGGAAGAAGCTAAACTGAATGCCGCCAAGCAAGGTCTGACTGATACCAAAGCCCAGCAAGACGTGCTGGTTAAAAGCGCTTACACAAGCTTGCTGAATGCCGGGCTTACCGCCAAAGCGGGGAGCGGCAATAGCGGTTCGGGTAACCCGACCGTTTCCGGCAGTTATACCGGCACCCAGCAAGGCGAGTATGTGGTTACCCTGTACGCCGCAAATGACGGAATGCATTACAAAGTGACGGGATTAGAGAATTATAGCGGTCTGATCAACTCGACTCCGCAATCGCTTGGTTCCCAGGGTTTGTTTATCCAGTTTCCCTCCGCCAATTTGAACGCGAACGACACATGGACTATTTCCATCCCGAATACCCAAGCTCCGACTTATACGGCTTTGAATAGCGCCTATCAGGCAGCGGTACAGGGACGCGAGACTGCGGTCAATGGTGCTCAGAGCGGGTTGAATGCCGAACAGAAAGCCTATGATCTCCTGGTAGCCGGCGCGACCAATGACCAAATTAGGCAGCAGGAGGCAGCAGTTGACCAGGCCAGTGCGGCAGTTGCCGCGGCATCCGCCCAGTATGACAAGACAGTCATCAAATCCCCCATAGACGGCACGGTCGCATCATTGCCGGTCAAGTACGGCGAGCTGGTCAGTCCGGGAGCGCTTGTAGCTTCCGTAGTGAACAAGGGCGGCCAGCAGGTGAAGGCATACATTAGCGATTATGATCTTCCGTTTGTGGAAGAGGGGGCTGAAGTTGCCATTGGCGATAAGGCCACGGGCACGCTGGCACGCTTGTCCCCGAGTATTGATCCCCAGACTAAAAATGTCGAGGTACAAGTTGTTGTCACTGATCCGGCTGTAGCTGGTTTGGTCGTGGGTCAGAATGTGGCTTTAAAAATTTCAACGAAGCAGTCGAGCGGTTCCGGCCCGGTGTTCTTGCTGCCGCTTCAGGCGGTAAAGGTTTCCGGTGGTGGTGCTTCGGTTTTGACCGTGAAAGACGGTTCGATTATTGAAGAGCGCCCGGTGGAGCTTGGCTCTGTTTCCGGCGAGAATGTGGAAGTGAAAAGCGGCCTGACTCCCGATATGCAGATTATCTCGGCTGTGTATGATCTAAAAGCGGGGCAGAAGGTGAACGTGGAATAGGAATTGACAAAATTTAAAAAATTGACAAAAATGTTCGGGCAAGAAACTGAAATACAATTGTATTTCTACTGTATCTCAACTGTGTTACTACTGTATTCCAACAGTGTTGGCTTGCCAGTTAAGGCATATTAAATCAACTTTACCTTACGTACTATGTCCGATCCTATTAACCCTTCTACTCCCCGCACCACCGACCAGCGCTACCTCGACCAGCTGGAATTCAAGCCGGAACTCAGAAAGACCTGGTTGAATTTTTTCGTCTCCAATTTCCGCGTGGTCATTCTCCTTATTATCCTGGTTAGCGGGGCCGGATTATATTCGTTCTTCCGCTTGCCGCGGGAATCCAATCCCGAAGTGAAGATCCCTATTGCCGTAGTTACGACGGTCTATCCCGGCGCTTCTCCTGCTGACGTGGAAGATTTGGTCACCAAGAAGATCGAAACCCAGGTCTCCGGCTTGAAGGGTCTCGATAAGATGACCTCGACCTCGGCCAATTCCTATTCGTCCATCGTCGTCGAATTCGACCCGAAGGAAGATTTGAAGGATTCCATCCGCAGCCTGCGGGACAAGGTGACTGATGCCAAAAAAGATCTTCCCGCGGATGCCAAAGATCCTGTCGTGACCGAAATCTCGCTGGATGACCAGCCGATTGAAACCCTCGTCCTGACCGGGCCGTACGACGGTTTTACCATGCGCAAGTACGGCGAAGACCTTAAGGATGAACTGGAGAAAATCCCGGGCGTGCGCGAAGTTAACATCTCCGGCGGCGACGAGAAGGAATTTCAGATCGCATATGATCCTGCCAAGTTGTTGTTTTACGGCATTTCCGCAGACCAGGCTAATCAGGCCGTTGCCGCCACCAATCTCGGCATACCTTCTGGCAACTTTGACGGCACAAAGTTCGTCTATCCTATCCGCACTGACTCGAAAGTCTATACTGCAGAGAGTATCGGCAACATTGCCGTGTCCCATACCCAGGATGGGAGCGTGGTAACCGTGCGCGATCTGGGCCAGGTCAAAGAAACCTCCATCAAAAAAACCGTGTTGTCCCGCCTTTCCATTTTAGGTGACAAGCCGCAATCGGCCGTGACGCTGTCTATTGTCAAGCGCACCGGCAGTTCCATTTTGGACACTGCGGACAAAGCCAAACTGACCGCAGACAGCATGATCAAAACGTTTGCACCCGGCGTAAAGTACGATCTTACTTTCGATTCGGCCAAATTTGTCCGCGAGGATTTTAACCAGCTCACGCATGACTTTATTCTGACCCTGTTGCTGGTCTTCGGCATATTGTTCCTTATTGTCGGACTCAAGGAGGCGTTTGTGGCCGGCCTTGCCATTCCGCTGACGTTCTTCATTAGTTTTACCGCGCTCGACATAATTGGTATTTCTTTAAACTTCCTTTCGCTATTCTCCTTGATTCTGGCTTTAGGTTTGTTGGTGGACGATGCCATTGTGGTCGTATCCGCTACCAAGCAGTACCTGCGGACTGGCAAGTACACGCCGGAAGAGGCGGTACTGCTGGTGCTCCATGATTTTAAAGTGGTACTGACCACGACCACCCTGACCACGGTCTGGGCATTTTTGCCCCTGCTCTACTCTTCGGGCATTATGGGCGAGTACATCAAATCTATCCCGATTACCGTTTCCATAACGCTCATCGGCTCGCTGCTTGTAGCTCTCATGATTAACCACCCGCTGGCTGCAGTGCTTGAACGGCTTCGCCTGACGCGGCGCTTTTTCTGGCTCCTGGAAGTGCTCATACTTATTATTGCCGGTATTTCCTTCATTGTTGGCGGCTGGGCCGGTTATCTCATTGGTGCTCTGTTGGTGGCGACTGAAATTTGGACTCTGGTCTGGTACGAGCGCGGGGGACATGCGGTGCTTATAGAGCATGAACAGTTATCCGAAAAAGAGTGGGAGAGCGACGAAGCGGTCAAACAGAAACTGCGCGAGCAGGCTAGCCACGAGAATCCTTCGCTGTCGAGCCGGCTCATGCATGGTATTATCCGCTTTGATCGGTTCCTGCCCATTTACGAAAAATACTTGCGCGCCGTTATTACGACCAAACAGCAGCGCCGAAGGCTCTACGTCGCAATAACGCTCCTGTTCCTTGTAGCCGTAGCCATGCCGGTCACCGGCATTGTTCAAAGCGAGTTCTTCCCGCCGTCTGATTCTGACTATGTCTACCTTGATATTCGCATGCCGGTCGGACAGAAACTGGAAGAGACCGACAAAATAGTAACACAGGTGGAAGAGAAATTGCTTCACTATCCGGAGATCGCCAATTTTTCCACGCTGGTCGGCCAGCCAAGCCCCCTCTCCGAAAGCAGCCGTGCCCAGACGAACCTAGCGTCCATTACCATTACACTGAAGGATAAGAAGATTAGAAAAGTAAAATCTTACGACTTTGCCGACCGCTTGCGTAACGAGGTCACTGACGTTGACGGCGCGGCTATTACCGTGTCTGCCCCGACCGGGGGGCCGCCGTCAGGCAGCGCATTCGAAGCACGCATCAAGGGCGATGACCTGAACAAGCTCAGTCAAATCGCTTATGACTTGGAACCGAAGCTAACTTCCATCCCGGGCGTGATCAATGCCGATATTTCCCTCAAGGATAGCGCACCGGAATACACCTTCACCTTGGATCCTATCAAGCTGGAGCAGAATTCTTTGAATGCCGCGTACGTCGGTTCCACCCTGCGCATGGCTATTGCCGGTACGGATGTTTCCACCGTGCTCATTAACGGCAAAGAGGTGAAGATTGTCGCCCAGTTCGCGGACAACCAGCTACCAAGCTTGGAAGATGTGCAGAATTTGCAAATCCTGAACTTGCGCAAGCAGCCGGTCTTTTTGAAGGACGTAGCTCAGATAGATCTGAAGCCTTCCGTGGACAGCATTACCCGCATTGACCAGAAACGAACGGTGCTGCTGTCGGCCGGCGCCAACTCACAGACAAACTCTAACATTATTCTGGCGCAGTTCAAGAAAAACATCGCGAACTACCAGCTGCCGGCAGGTTACAGCATTGTCTATGGCGGACAGAACGAACAGAATCAGGAATCCGTAACCTCCATCATTGTGGCTATGATCATTGCCATGGTCCTCATTGTGGCCACCCTCGTCATCCAGTTCAACTCGTTCCGCAAAGCCTTCATTGTGCTCGTGACCATTCCGCTGGCATTAATCGGCGTATTTCTGGGCATGGCCATGCTGAACGTGCACTTAAGCTTCCCAGGCCTGATTGGTATTTTGGCCCTGTTCGGTATTGTGGTAAAGAATGCCATCATTCTCGTGGACAAGATCAACCTGAACTTGAAGAGCGGCATTGCATTTATGGATGCCGTAGTGGATGCGGGTAAGTCCCGGCTTGAGGCAATCTTCATTACTTCCATTTGTACCATTTTCGGCATTCTGCCGGTGACGCTCTCTAACGATCTTTGGCGGGCATTGGGTAGCGCGGTCATTTTTGGACTCATGCTGTCCTCGTTCCTGACACTCTTTATGGTGCCGACCCTGTTCGTGACACTGATTGGGGAGAAGGAGAGGTTTTAGGGGAACAATTGACACTTGACCTTTGACCATTAACAGCTGACAAGGGCAAATTGTCAGTGGATGAGTTCATGTAAGAGGTGTAGGGAACGGCTCGCTTCGCTTCACGGGCGAAGCGGGTTTAAAACCGTTCCCTGAGAGACTGGATCGATGTCTGGATGCACGTTTGGCATCAAAATAAAAACCTTCCCGTTGCGGGAAGGTTTTTTTGTATGAAGTTAGGCGCGGGAGGGGGATTGGGCGAGGAGATTGTTCTTGACCATCCAAATGGCCAAATAGCCGGCCAAGGGCAGACCCCATACGGGCCACAGGCCGAGCAGGCCTAACAGGAGCCAAGCGTCTTTTTTGGTAAAAAGGTAACCGGAGACGCCGAGATAGATCATCCAAACGATCATATCAACAAAGTTCGGAACAAATGACTGGTTGCTGTTCCAATTGTTAAGCCATAAGTAGAGGGAGAGGCCAGCCAGGATCCAAAATCCGGCATTGAACTTTCGCCAGAGGGCTTCGGCGTGGTGGGTGGGGGAGGGGTGTCTGAGGCGGAAGCTGATCGAGCCGAGCCAGAGCAGGCCGAAGAAAATTATCAGGAGGTTGATGAAAGCGGGCAGTACGTCGAACGCGAAGAAATTCCAGGAAAAGTTGTTTCCAATGGCAACGCTCCACGGTGCTCCCAGGATACGAAGGCCGAAGTCCGCCATTTGCACATTTTGGTGGAGAATGAAGTCGCGGAACACGAAGATGTAAATGGCAAGATAGATGATCGCAGCCGCCGCGGCTACGGGCACTGCAGGGATATGTTTTTGTTTCGACATAGTTTTTGCTTGTTTGATTTTACTGTACCATGTTTTGCGTGAGTATGCAATCTTGTATATTTGTCAAAGTATCTCAATGTAGCGTGCCGATTCATCGGCCATATGGACCAACCGGCCCATAAATGGGCACGCTACAGAATCAATAGAGACGTAGTGACTCTTGACTAAAGCAGCAATTTATAGTATCCTATATTTTCAACTTAAGGAGGAAACAACAATGCAGAAGGAGAAAGCGGTGTCGAGCCTTAAGGATCTGGCGGCATTGCTGGGCCGGCAAGGGATTACCGACCGGAAAAAGTATAGCGAATGGAGCAAAAGGCACGTGCCGGATCTGGAAGACTTGCTGTGGTACCGGCAGGAATCTGGCATGCCGGCAGTTAATACGCTTGTCAAACCGGCATTCCATCCGAAGCTGCCACTCATGTTGTTCAATTACACGAACGTAGCTCATAACACACTCCACGGTTTTCCGAGCGGCTGGACCGACCCGATCCGGCTGTGCCGCGGTATAGTATTTGATCTCTCAGGAAATCTCGTGGCCTTGCCCTTCCCCAAGTTCTTCAACTTCGGGGAGCACGAAGAAACCAAGAATCTGCCGGATGAACCTTTCGAGGCAACGGCCAAGTTTGACGGGCATTTGGGCGTCATTTTCGAATACGATGGCCAGTTGCTTCTGACTACGCGGGTCATGTTCGACGGCCCGACCGGACAGCTCGGTAATGTTATGCTGAACCGGTACGCCGAAAAGTACGGCTGGCAAAAGTCGTACCCGGGCAACGTGACCGTGTGCGCCGAGATTGTCCATCCCAATACTCATGTGCTGACCGATTATGGCCAGCGCGAAGAACTGGTGGCGATTGGTGCGTTCGACCGGACGACACTGGACGATTATTGCCACTGCCGCCTTGGCGATCTTGCCGACCAACTGCAGCTGTCTGCTGCCGATGTCTGGCCGGGGGAGAACGTGGCAGACCTAGTGGAATACATGCGCGATGATACGGTGACCAACCGGGAGGGGTTCGTGGCCCGGTTCCAGAGCGGCTTGCGGGTCAAGTTCAAGTTCAAAACATACATAGGGAAGATGGTGGCTCAAAAATTGAGCTATCCCTACTTGATGAACCGTTTTCGAACAGGTAACCTGCGGCGCATGCTGGATACGCTGCCCGAAGAGGTTATGCCCGAAGCCCTGCAGATGCTCGGACAGATTATGCTCTGTGTGAGCGACGGTGATACGCCTCAGCAGCGGTGGCGCAACCTGTACCCATTGGTGGAAGCCGGTAACTCCTACCAACAAGGCGTCTGTCGCGACTTCGTGAAGTCCTTATCTGCAAGTGCCAAGTAATCATAAACCGCCCCACTCTTTATTCGTAAAGGGGGGCGGTTTTACTATTTCGCTATTTCACTCTTCGCTAATCGCTACTTGTTACATTGCCGGCTGTACCGGCTGCGCAGCGGTAACCGGCTTGCGGTTGTAGGTAAATGCTTCCCAAATGGCAGACAAGCCGACCAGAATATAGACGATCTTCGGGAGCACATCGGTCATGTGCATGCCAAGCATCGTAAATAGGTCTTTATTGAACAGTCCGACGAGCAGCCAGTTCAATCCTCCAATGACCAGGAGAATAAAAGCAATGATGTGTAAGGCTTTCATTATACTCACCCCCTTTCGGAAAAGATGGGTTATTTGATGTAGTCGTGAGAAAGCGATGTAAGTAACCTTTGGCGTGTAAAAGGAAATTGATTGTTTGTTGGTGAGTTTCCAATTTCTAATCCGCCAGCTGGCGGACCAATTTCCAATAGGACATACAACACTTGGCTGTAGTGCAGGCCCGCTTGGCCTCCGAAGTTTTAACGAAGGAGGGTAGCTTGCCGTGTCACAGGTCAATGGTTAAGTGTCAATTGTTGCACCTATTTGTTCAGTTCCGCCATGGTGAGGGGTCCCATGGTACCGGTCACCCGGATTTTGTGCAGTTTCTGGTACGCTTTGACTGCTGCCATGGTCTGGCCTCCAAACTTGCCAGTCACGGGTCCTTTATAAATTCCTTCCTCGGTCAGGCGTTTTTGCAGTTCAGTTACGTCGTTGTTGAGATCGCCGAGCGCCAGCTGTTTGGTAAACTTGAATTTCGTGTTGGTCGGCGTAGTCGGCATGGTCACGGTACCCGTAGAGGGAGGTGGGGTGGCCGGGGAGGTGACGGTAATAGCCAGGGTTGCACATTGCCCGCCGCTTTGGCAGATGGATGCGCTGGTTGAACCGGCTGAAAGCGCCATAATGGTGACTGCACTGCCGATAATTTGTACCGAGGCGACGCTCGGATTGCTGTTACCCGACAAATAGTAACCGCCGTTGCCGGAAGCGGTCACGGTCTGGGAGAGTCCCGAGGTCAGGGTCATGCTGGCCTGGCTCAAAGTGAGGGGAGTAGCGCTGCTGGTGGTTCCCGGATTGACGGTTACGGTCAGCGGCTTGCAGCTACTGGTAGACGCGCAGACCACAATTGTGGCCGTGCCACTGGCCTGTCCTGCCAAGGTGAGGGTGGTGCCGTTCATGGTTGGGACAACCGCCGAAGGATTCGAATTAGCTGCCACATAGTAACTATTGCCGGTTCCTCCCGAAACTGCAACTGTCATGGTCTGGCCGCCATTGAGCGTAGGATTGCTCTGGCTAAAAGCTGGCAGAGCGGTGGTTGTGGAATTGTTAGAAACGGAAATGAATAGGATGGCACACTGTCCGCCGCTTTGACAGATGGAGACATTCGTTGTTCCTACCGACAGCGCGCTAATAATGGCAATGCTGCCTGTAATTTGGATAGAAGCAATGTTTTGATTGGTGCTGTTGGAAACGTAGTAGCCGCCCGCCCCGGACATGGTTATTGCCGTAGCCGCTCCCGTATTGAGCGTGACATTATTCTGACTGAAGGCGATTGGCGTGCCGGAACCGGACGCGTTTACGGTCACGGCTAGCGCGGAACACGCACCGCCGGCTGAACAGACATTAATGGTGGTGGAACCGACATTAATGCCGGAGACGGTCACAATGTTTCCGTTAATGCTAGACTGGGCAATGTTGGCAGAACCGCTGGCGGCCACCACGCTGTAAGGAGTGGTGCCACCAGACACGGTCACGCTTAAGACCTGGCCGGCTAGCAGGGAAATGCTGCTTTGGCTTAATGCCAGCGGCCCGCCGGTGGAAGTGTAGCTGACCGTGGCAGTAAGCCAGCCGCAGTTTGCCGAAGATGAACAGACGGTAATGGTTGCGGATCCGTTGCTATTTCCGTATAGGTTCAGGCTGCTGCCGGAGACCGTGGCTTGGACGGAGTTGGCATTGGAGTTAGCGGAAACATAGTACGAACCGTTCGATCCGCCGGAGAGTGCAATGGCCAGGTTTTGGCCGATGGTCAGGCTGGGATTGTTCTGGCTGAATGTCACCGTGGATGTGCTGGTGCTACTGATAGTGGCATTAATGATGCCGCAGGAGCTCATGTTGGAAGAACAGACCGTAATGGCGGAAGTTGCCCCGCTGCTGCCGTTGGCGGTGAGCGTGATGGTCGAGCCTGAAATGCTGGTCTGGACAGCGGCTGAGTTGGAATTATTCAGGACCGAGTAGGTACCGTTCCCCCCGGAAATGGTAATGGGTACGCTTTGGCTCGTGCCGAGCGTGACGCTGCTCATACTGAAGGTTAGCGGGGTGGAAGCGGTGCTGCTGACAGTCACATAGATGCTGGCGCAATTGGCCGGATTCGTCGTGCCTACGGCAGTCGTGCTGGCGGGAATGCAGACCGTGGCTACGGTGGATCCGTAGCTGAGGCCGATGACCGTGATTTGGTTGCCGCTAATGTTGATGTTAGCGATCGGGGGATTAGAGCTATTGGACAGGTAGAGGGAATTGGCAGGGACGTTTAAGGCAGTTAAGCTCACTGACTGGCCGACCGTGACCGAAACAGCGGTTTGACTGAGCGTAAACGAACCGCTGGCAGCGGTTGTGGTATCCGGCCAGACTGCGGCGGCAGATGTCTGGCCGCCGACGCTGACCGTGATTGAGCTGCCGGCTGTAATGCCGTAGTTAGCAGTCCCAATAGTGGTCGTGTAGTTGCCGCTGGCATTCGTAGTCCCGAGGTAGGACATAGCCTGTCCGGTGCCGAGCTTGTTGTATGACAAAATGACTCCGGAATTGGCATCGCCATTGACCGTAATATCGACCGAATCAGAAGTCCCCGAGCGGGACAGCGACAGGGTCGGGGTCGCAGCCGAGGCGGAAGGAGTAAACACAAAAGTCGTTGCCGTGACCATCATCAAAGCAGCGGCCAAGAGAAGCAGGTTGTATGTTTTTTTCATGGCTGTATTTGTTGATATTTATGAATTAATTATACCACCAATGAACCGTAAAATAAAGGAAATCTTCCGTCCCGACAATTGGTGCGGCCGCTTAACAGTCACCATCAAGCGACAATGTAAAAAAGCGCCGGAAGCAGTTCCGGCGCTGGGATGGATTGGCCAGGAGGAAGTTATTCGGGATAGAGATCCTGAATACCCTGGCTAACCGTGATGATGCGAAGTTTTTTATCGAGCGCGTATTTGACCGCGGCTTGGAAGTTATCCGGCGTGAATGCAAACTCGCTCCCGGACGTGTTGATCTGGTGAAAGAGGATAATGAGCCAGGTCTTTTGCTGCTGCGCCTGGTCCATCCAGGATTTGACGGTCTCGAGCGTTATAGGGACCGGCACATTGTCGATGGCTTTCACTTTTAGCCGGTACCGGCTCGTGGTCGGCGTATTAAAGCCGTCATCACTGGTGCGGGCGGCGGCAAACGCCGGTTTGACAATGCTATCAGCCACGCCGTTGTATTTGCCATACGGGTAAGCAAATATCGTGATGGCGGTACGGGCAATGCCGCGCAGCTCTGTCTGTCCCCAGACGATTTCGTTTGTGGCACTCGTGGGATCAAGCAGGGTCAGGTCAGGGTGGGTTCGCGTATGGGCGCTGATCTCGTGGTTTTGCAAAACCAGCATTCTCAGATCGGCGGAAGTCATGCGGTCCGGTTGGTCAAGGAATTGGGAAACCGCAAAGAAATTCAGCCGCACGCCCAGGTTGGCCGCCCACTGCCCGAGCGGGACCTGGTTGGCCCAGCTATCGTCCAGGTCAAAGGTTACCCGGCCTTCGGGGAACTGCAAAGCGCTGGTCGGGGTGGTGGCGACGAGTCCATAGTTGTCCGTATCCAGCGTACCAATGCCTGCAATGAGGTGAAAGACGGTCGCTGAAGTGGTCCCTGGCGGGGGAGTAAATGCCAGACTGGCCTTGCTCCAACTGCTTGGTGAAGCAGGAATTGCCTGGAAGCCGCCGTAACTGAGCGCGCCCAGCGAATTTCGAAACTGGACAACGAGCCAGGAGGAAATGTCGCACTTATATTGGTTGGTGAACAGGTAGGTTTGTCCGGCTGTGACGGGGGCGTCCTGAAAGTACCACTTGGCATCACCATCCCAATAGCTGGTGATCTTGACCTCGACTGCCCGGTCAGATATGCCGTTCGGTCCATTGACCGGATAGGTATAGGTGCGCGTGTTGGTGCCCCAACCGCCCCGCAGCCAGCCATCCGGGTCCGTACTGTCTCGTCCCGCGTTTTCCATGCCCGGGTTGGCTATGAGATTGATTTGGGCAAAAGCCGCACCGGGCAAAAATACCATGACAGCCATCAGCAGTAGCGCAGATGCTATTCTTCGCATTGGGTTCATGCATTCTCCTTGTGATTGTAATGTGCTAGAAGCGTAACAACATGAGCAAGACAGCAGCGCTCAGCTGTCGCGTATTCCTTTGAATATCAGCATCATAATTGACGGCTCACGTTATACAAAAATACGCACGGAGAAGCAGGTTTATATTTTTTTCTTTGCTCTCATGCCGTTTTTACGAAAAAAGCCGGCTCATGCCGGCTCTATGCAGACTACCAACTCACTCCGCCCGGGGTTGAAACCTGCCAGGACCACCCTGGCCTGACTGGGTCATAGAATGGGTCGCTCGCCGGGTATCCTGTTTCAGCCAGACAGTGGGCCATGAGTTTGTAATTTTTTCCGTCGGACAGGTAAATATAACAGGCCCAGGCTGGGGTGGCGCAAGTGCCGACGCCGGTGCCCGGATCGTGCGGGAGCTTGGTAATGTACTGCGGGGCCAGGTTGGGAATCCAGGCGTTGCTGCCGGTTAGGCCATGGCTGCCCCCGTTGGAACATTCTCCCCACCAAGTGCCGTCTGTCGTGGGATACTGGTTGTTGTCGCTGTAGTACAGTTCCAAGGCTTTGGACAACTGGGACAAGTTGCCTTTGCGCTGCGCGTCGCGGCTTTTCATCCGGGCCGCGTTCAAAGACACCAGCACGACCGAGGACAGCAGGCCGATAATGGAAATAACAACGAGTAATTCGATTAAGGTAAACCCGTACACCAGCTCCCTCCTCGAGCGCACTTCATTTTTCTGCTGCCTCTCCGGATGAGCCGCCTTGAGGAGTAAACCGTGATTGAGTGGTGCCGGGGTAAAATCTTTTTGTTTCGTATGCATATTCTCCGGTGCTTGTATTGTAACAATTCCGTGCCAGATGGCAATCACTTTAAAAATACCCCGTTTCGTGACGATTTTCACGAAACAGGGTATGAGGTTGCCTGATGTCCGTATTGAGAGCGAGCTACTTTTCGGTTTTGATCGGATCCACCTGAACGGGAGTGATTTGTTCCTGCTGCCCGGGGTGCTCTGTGGAGAGCGTGGGCGGGACGGGAGGCAGTGGGTGCGGTGCTGGTGGTATGGACCTTCGTTTCCGTTCCGTTTCCACTTGGTAGGATCGGTAGAATACGGTCATAAACAACACCCACCAGATAATGACGCCGATGAGGGATTTGGGAGAAGCTGCGACTTGCACGACCTTGTCCAGGGTCCACATGGCCATGAGGACTCCGGAAGCCCAGCGATGCCCGCGGGCTACGAAAAAGGCCAGCGGCGCATAGAGGACAAGCGCATATATGTACGTGTCCTTGCCGATTAATCCGGTGAAGGAAAGTAGAATAGTGATGCACAGCGAGAATGTGACTGCCAGCACCGTGGCTCCGCGGCTGGTATGGAGGAATCGCAGTGTGTCATACTCGTTTACCTGGCGTTCCAGGTCTTCGGGCTTTAAAGCCCAGAAGGGTGTGTGTTGTTTTTGGTTATCCATAATTGTGAGTTGGCTTGTATGTGTTTTTACGTGTCGCTGTAATCATATCAAATTTTCGGCTCATGTAATAGGAATATGGGCATTCTGCCACCGTCCCGTTTTTCACCGGGGTCCTGAATAGGAAAAAGCGGCACCGGAAGCGGTGCCGCTTGGGCGGGACAAGATGCGCTGGGGTGTTCTACCACAACGCTTTTGAGGAAAGCCCTAAAACATAATCAGGCATAAACGTTCCGCCGTCGGGCTCGCCCGGCCGGCAGCCGCCGTCGGATTCCCCAGGAGGCTTCCACCAGAACAGAAGAATGGGAAATTTGTAGCGCAGTTCAAACTGCGGGCGGTCGCCGAGCGCACGGCCCGGGGGATTGCACCAGGGATACGGGGTGGAATTGTCTTGCAGCGGGCCGCGGCCATTCCTGGCGGTATCGATGGTAGCGCCACCAATTTGTATACTGTAAGCGGTCCGCAGGGTTTCATACAGATCATTGGTATAGACCAGAGTGGGAGATAGATACTCGAAACCCGAAACGTTTGCCGAAAATCCGTAGGCTCTGCTGATACCGGCGCGGGCTAGGCGGTCGGCCATGACTTGTACGGAATTCCATGCGGGGTGCTGCGGGTCGGCCACGGTCCAAGCGGAATTGCCGGCATCCAGGAAGGTATACACATTGGGCGCAGCAGCGAGCGCCTGCACGGCGTAGTTGATAAGATCGAGCCGAATTTGCTGCTGCGTGGCGTCCATGCAATCCATGTCGGGTAGCGCGTCAGGTTCCAAAACAATGGAAATGACTAGGTCAGGGCGAATGCCGATTCCCGCAGTGAAACCGTCGACCCAGTTTTTGTAAGCCTGTGGCGCGGGAGAGCCGCCGCCGGATAGCCCGCTGCAGACATCGCGCTGGTACATATTGTAGATGACCAGGCCAACAAGCACTTTTTTGCGCTGCGCTGGGTCTGCGTATGAATTGATGGCAGCGGCATAGTTCTGCGCCCGCGACAGCAAGTTGTCCACGTCTGTCCGTATGTCCGTGTTCCAGTCCCCAAACCAGAATCCGTGCGGCTGGTTGGCAACTTTGGACATGAGGGCCAGTTTGTCCGGCTGGTCCTGGTTCCTGGACATCCACTCTTGCATATAGCCGGGTGGTTCGATATAGAACGTGACATCGTCGGCAGCAGCAGGATGCAAAAGGAGCAGAAATAAGCAGAGCGAATTCCTCAAACGAATCCTCCTTGTACGCCTTTGTGACGAATCAGCGCAAAATGCCTTGCAATAAAAATGCCCGAGCGGGGTATCCGCCCGGGCATGGTATAAGGACTAGAATCATTCGTTAAACTGCGAGTCTTGGCGCTTACTTTACATTGAGCGTCCCGACCATACCGCGCTCACGATGACCGTCTATAGAACAATACATCTGGAACGTGCCGGCATTGTCCGCGACGAACTGTACGGTTTGCGAATTACCAGTTCCGACCGCCTCGGTTTTTACGTGGTAGCTGTCGATAACAAGGTTATGTGGGTAGTCCGTAGCGACATTTTGGAAATTGATCACCACAGTATCTCCTTTGTTGACCGTGATGGTGTTCGGTGAAAAAAAGTAGTCGCCGCCTTGGATGGTGAAGGTCTTTGTCTGTCCGGTGGATGGGGTGGAGTTGGAAGTGGATGTTGTGGTGTTTTGGGGAGTCGGAGGACTGTTTTGGGTGGTAGAAGAGTTTTGGCTGCTGCACCCGGCAGCCAACAGAAGGATTGCAGCAGAAGTGATGATAGTTTTTTTCATAATGAATTTGTTTTACATTTAATATGACAAATAATAATTATTATAAACCCGGTGTGCCTTGTTCGGCAGCGCCATCGAATAACGAATTACGCATCTGTCTTTACGGGTTCTCCTATATCCCTGGGCGCAAATACCCAGAGCCGCTTCAGGCTGAAGTTCCAGATGGTACTAAAGATGGTGGAAAAGATCTTGGAGACGAGGTCGTTGATGCCGATCCATCTGATAAACAGGAATAGGATCAGACTATTAATGAGCAGGCCGCTTAAGGTGGTGCTATAAAAGCGCAGGGCTTCGCCCGGAGTGGGTGCGTTAGTCTGGCGAAACGTCCAGGTACGGTTGGCAAAGAAGCTAAAAGTTGTGCCGCAGACAAAGGAGATAGCATTGGCCAGGTATTTGGTCGGACCGTGGTAGTCGAAAAAAGCTGTATGCCTGGTCAGCGTTGCGTATATGCCAAAATCGATCAGTGTATTGATCGCGCCGATAAGGGCGAATTTGACAAACTGGTGGCTGACTTCGCGGTGTTGTTTGGCCGGCAGGAACAGTGCAAGAATAGTATATATTTTTTGGTCAATGGTATTGAGAAGGTTTTTAAATCTGGAGAAGGTCATGGAGTGTTCCAAGAATGCTGTTTGCACCGGTTACTGATAAGTTTGGCGAGAGGTATTGTCTTTGTTAGCGACGACCGGGTTGGCGTGCTCCTTACGAAACCGGAACGCTAAAATACAGGTAGCGGAGAGATTATACTCTGGCGGAGTCGGCTTTCCAGTGTTTGATCCTGAGCTTAATATTTTTATTGTTGAGGCGTTCACTGATGGCTTGCTGGATGAGCGGTAAAAATTCGTCATCAGGAGCAAAGCGCAATGCTATAATCTGGTCCATGCTCAGCCGGTTGTCCAGCAGCTTGCCGGTCAGGGTGAAATGCCGCAGGTTTTCTTCCGCGCGGATTATGCGATCCTGGACGGTAGTGGCAAATGACCTTGTGTACCATGCGGTGATGATAGCAGTAATAGCCAGGGCCAGCAGCGTCCAGGGTTCGTATCTGGCGCTTCCGTTGTTGCGGTAGGAGTGGATGAGGGTGATGAGGCTGGTGACTAACGCAAAGAGATTAATGAGTGTCAGCACAATATGGAATATTGGCACTATTCTGGCATGATTTTTATAGTCTTGTTTTTTCATATGCAAAAGTTACATTTGGCTTAATATACTACACATGACGATTCGTGTCCGGTAATTTTACCGGGCGGAAAATTTGTCTGGATACAAGAAGAGCCCCGGAGTTTTGAAGTTCCGGGGCCTCGGCCAGTGCGGCAGTTTACGATTGGGTGCGGACAAGAAGGCTTTCGACCGTATCGCCGGGCACGGCATGGGCGACTTTGACTGATATGTCCGGCGTACTCGATTCCGTCCAGGGCTGGCTGTAGCCGATGCGATAGGCGAGATCCAGCCCGTCCAGCCGTTCGGGGGAGGCGAGTATAATGCTGTTGCCACTCCACCGGCATGGAAAATCCCTGTCTGGGACCGAGATTCCTGACACGATTATGGCCATGCGGCGCAGGAAGTCGTCGCCGGCCTTGTAGCCGTGGGCTTGGTTCACCGCCTTGAGTTGGATGATTTTTATCAGGGCTACGCTCAGCGGTTCGGTGCGCTGCAGGCGTTGTTCCAGAAAGCTTTCCCCGGCGCTCCAGCTGAACAGCCCGGTCAGCGTGTCGAATGCGAGGCGGCGCCTGGCTTCCTCCAGGCGCCTTATGAAGGCTTCAAAGCGCTGTGCCGGATCCAGAGGACGGTCTCTATTCTTTTCGTCCATAATTCCTCCTTCCCGATGGTTCGTCTTAGCAGTCTATAGGACTGGATGTGTGAGAGGTTTTTACAGTCGCGGGCTTGAATGTCCGGTACTGCTTTGATACAGTGTAGGTGAGACAAACTCAAAAATCAATATATGCCAAAACGCGGTGAATATACGCCTATCCGTTTCCCCAAAGACGAGTCCGCTCATAATTTTATCGTCGAATGGTGGTATTTTAACGGGCATGTGTGCGACAAATCGGGAAACCAGTATTCGTTCATGGACTGTCTATTCAAGATCGACAATAAAAAAGTACACGTACCGATCTTAAGCCGTTTGCCGGTGAAAACAGTCTACTTTTCCCATTCGCTCATTTCCGATCTGAAAGCCAAGAAGTTTTATCCCCGTACCTCTCCATTTTCCATTATTTCTGAAGACAGCTTCACCAAACCGCTGCTCTATATTAATTACCTGAATCCGGAACTGAAGAACGGTTACACGAATTGTGCTATTGAGCAGCTCAACACGTCTACCTACCGCGTGAAAAACGAACGGATCGATCTGACGTTGGTTGCGACCAAGCAGCCGCTCCTGGAAGGCGGCAGGGGATTTCTTGATTTAAAATCATCAACAACCTACTACTATTCTTTAACGAATCTCCGGACTGAAGGGAGGATTAAAATAAAGAACAAATGGGTTGAGGTTACCGGCAAATCGTGGATGGACCACCAATGGTCAAACGTCGGCTTTGCCAAAAACGGGTGGAACTGGTTTTGCGCCCAGCTGGAGAATAATACGGAGCTGGTTTGCTGCATGTTTGACGATGGTAAAGACAAAACGTACTTCGCCGACATTTCGTATCCGGATGGCCGACAAGACCACTTTGCCGATGTGCAAATTAAACCATTGGGTAAAAATTGGACCAGCCCCCAAAGCAAGGCAGTCTACCCCGTTGCTTGGGAACTTGAAATTCCGGCAAAAAAATTGAAACTGACATTTCAGGCTCGAATTGCAAACCAAGAGATGCTGTCCGGATTCGTGAATTACTGGGAAGGTCCAATGGCTGTGCAGGCCTTGGTAAACGGCAAGAAAATTCGTGGTCAGGGATTTATGGAATTGGTCGGTTACCCGTCCAAATACAACGACGTGCATGTGCTCGAGGAAGACATTGAGGAAGATTTTAACCGGCTTTTTAAACTCGCAAAAGCCAAGACCGCTGCCATTGTGGGGAATAATAGGCAAAAATAGAGTTAGATGGGATCCATCTCATTCAAGCTGCGAGCCTCATATGAGGCTCGCGGTTTTGCTTAATAACTCCAGCCGAGATCACCTGTGTTGGTTGTTACCTTTAATAGGACTAATCCATCCTGGCTTGCTGAGGTTTTTCCAGCGGGTCCGTTGCCAATAATGGTTGTTTTCTTTCCGTCATACCGGGCAAGCACGCTGAAGTCTTTTTTTGATTTGATTTCCTGAGTGAGAGATTTGAGATCTTGTTGTTTGTCGAGCCGCCAGGTGAATTTGAATTTGTTCTTACTGATGTCTGCCGGTATACCATCGTAGGAGATTGATTTGATCTCGGCTTGTTCCGTTCGGCGTCGGTCTTTTTCTTTGAGGCGGATTACTGTTGTGTTGCCGGCCTCGTCTGTTAATATAATTTGATCGTCGTTATCCTGTACCTCAACAGTAGGGGAGACGTTGTCTTTGCCTTCAAAGAGCAAATCTTTCTTTTCGGGATTGAACCGGATAGCAGCTTCCGGCGCGGTTTTGTCGATTTTGATTGTTATTGTGGCGGGGGTTTCTACGTTGCCCACATTATCGGTAGAATAATAGGTTAAGGTATGAATGCCTTCCGCAGTAATTAACGTTGATGTGGCTGTGGTTGTTGCTGCTCCGTCAAGGGCAATATATGTTGCCGCCACGCCGCTTTCCGTGTCTGCAGCGTTCAAGCTGATTTGTACGTCAGAAGTATACCAGCCATTCTTGCCTGGTGTGCCGGAAACTACTGCCGTAGTCGAGGGGCTGGTCTCGTCAATAATATGTTTAACTTCTAAGTAACCGAGTTGTACATCGCTGATTTGCACGATCGAATGAACGTCGCTGAACGGATCCAGGCGAAAACCGATTTTATGAGGCCCGGGCTGCAACTCTCCAATGGGAATTTCGCCCGCGGTATTCAAACCGGCCGGCGTTCTCCGTTCGTCGATCTTGTATACCGGATTGTCATCGACAAACACCGTCAGAACACCTTGTGCACCTATCATTGATAGAAACTGGAAATCGAATTTGAGTATGTTTGATGGTTGGTCCGTAGTGTCCATAATTTCAAACCAGACTGGGGAGCCGGTTTCTTCGCTAAACACTGTTCCCCGCGGACCCAAATAATAATTTACGATACCACTGGCACTTAAAGTAATTGGCAGGTTCAGGATTTTGTCGAGTACTGCGTAGTAAAGGGTGTCCAAGACAGTAAACTCTTTCGGTGCTATTGGGCAAGAAATGGTATTTGTCGTCAACGCACAATAGTTGCCGGGGTTAAACTGAATTGGCAGGGTAGAAGATCCGTGTTCCAACGCAAAAAGGAACCCGTATGCATATGCGTTACTGCTCGAACTTATACTATCTTGGTACCATTCATACGGCCAATTATGTGATTTATTAAGATCAAGCGCAATATAAGGGTTAGTGGGGGTAACATCGAAATTGTAAGCATTGTGAAGAGCTATATTTGTGTCATGATATAGCGGAACCAGTTCTCCCTTGGCATCGAGGTACTGTTCTGCCCACCATGAACTTTTGTCTCCAGAGGAACCATGAGTCGGATTGGGGTCAAATCCATATAAAGAAGAATCTCCGAAAGGGTCGTACGCGTCAAGGAATGTCAGGTGGATTATCGGCTGACTCGGCATATTCAATTTGCGGATCTTCGCGGCTGTATTCTGGATCAAGTTCGCTCCCGCGCTATGGCCGATCAGATGGATTTTTCCCCATGTGACGGTTGAAAGAGCGGCGCGGATGTCGGTTCCCGAAGCCTGTGCGTTTAGGTCATGTTCGAACCAGTCTCCCAGTGCCAGAACATCTCCCAATTCCCTCCCATGAATCCCGGCGTTGTTATATGCATCCCATGGGGCATTTACATTTGCCAGTGAAGCGTCCTCATGCCAATCAAACACGCAAATATTCCAGTTGGTTTTATCAGCCGGCGGGACTTGTGCTGCTATTGAGTCTGCCATATTACGGACCCACCCGTTTGCATCGTCTCTCCAGCCGTGCGTAATGATGACTAAGTTGCTCGCTGCTGTATAGTAAGCAGAGGAACAATCCAGTGTATTGTTTAATGAAGGTTGAGCAGAAGGGGTGTTTGCGATGGTTTTGGCGATAATTGTAAAATCCGTATTGCTTGCAACCCCGAACTCCTGCCAGGTCGAGGTGGCGCCGGTGTCGTCGATGGCGCGGGCTTGCCAGTGATACTGGCCGGGAATTAAGCCGAAGACAGTGGTAGATGCGATGCTACCGGAAGATGCCAGAGTACTGGTTGCCATTGGCTCATTGTAAAATCTTCCGCCATTTTCATTTGTTCGCCGTAGTTCAATTTGTAGGGAAGCCCTCCTTTCGGCCAGACTGGTTGGCAAACCTTGGAAGGTGACAGTGCTTTCGGTGGTCGTCGCGCCTTCGCTCATCGCGGTCGTACCATCTGGGAGGATTTGACCCAATGCAGTCAGTGTCGGCAATGAGGGTGTTGGCGCTTGATGGCCAAAATAATATTTATTCGTATCAGTAAACCTATAAAAATCATTGGAAACCTGGCTATATGCCAATGTGATATAGTCGTCCGGTTTAATTGCCCGGCCCAAGGTATCTTCTATTTGGCTGCGGGTCAGGGGATTGCAGACCATTTTGTTGTTGACAATGCTGCAGCCATTATTTGTTTCCTGCCCCTGCCAGGAATGATAATTGTCCCATTGCCAAATATGCTTGATGATAAAGTCATAATGTTGGCCGGTTAGAAGATAATCGGTAATTCCGTTGGCATCATCTTCAACAAGCACTGCAACGTCCTTGGACTGATCGGGCGCAAAATGCAGCTGAGAATCGTTAACATAAGGTGATTCTGAAACCTGGCCATTGAAACCCATAAGCAATACGATTCTCGTTTCCGGCCCCTGCCAGTCGAAACTGATTTTTAAATTGTCGTTTTGATCGTAATCGAAAGCAACGTCGGAAAACGGCGGCAGCTGGGGTGCATACGTTAGCTGGAAATAAACATCCTGTAAGCCTCCGGGCAAGTCCGCAGTATATACTAGTGGCGAGTAGTTAGAAACAAAAGCATTTTCGTTAGACGTTTTCCATGAGCTGCCGTTGCTGGAGCCATAAATATTCAATCGTTTTGCGACCCCACCGAAGCTGACGTATGGTTGGAAAATAATGTAATAATATTTTTCCGGATTTAATGTTAGGCCGCTATAGGTAAGATTTGCGGGAGCAGGGGAGAGCCCTGTTGTGGCAAGACTGATCGGAACGGAAATATCGGTCGGATCAGTCGTGGCAGTGGCATTGTGCGGACATTGCATCTCTGAACCGCCCCAGACCGCTGTTCCGGTTCCCGGCCCGTTCTCTGGACTATAAGGCGTATCGCTTTGATATATAGTCAGGTAAAACGAACCTCCGTCTGGGCAGGAAATTTTTAAATCCAGCCCATTGATGGTACCGCTTAAGCCATTTCCCAAGGATTGGTATAGTCTCTGTATCCAACCAACCGAGTACTCCGTATTAAAGTCGTTTTGGTTATAAAGGGTTGTCTCGGTTTGCGGAGCAGGAATGGGCACAATGGTAAAATCCGCATTTCCGGTTGAGCCGTACCCCTGCCAGGCCGATGTATTTCCCTGTTCATCCACGGCACGGGCTTGCCAGTGGTATTGGCCGGGGGCAAGATCGGTCATGGGAATTTGCGCTGTGGACCCGGAAGCCAGCAGGCTGCTGCTTGCCGTGGGCTGGCCAGTAAATTGTCCCTGGTTTTCGTCCAGGCGCCGCAGTTCGATCTCCATTCGGATTTGGCCGCCGGAAGAATCGGCTATGAGCCCTATAAATATTAATGAAGTGAGTTGGGTTGCGGTGCCGTCTTCCAGTACATTCCAGTTCGGCCGAAATTGACCGAGGTTGGCAACGGTCGGGGTTGCCCCAGTGTCTGCGGTTGCTTGCCAAGGAAAGATGAGCAGCCAGCATGGCAGCAGAACCAGGCCGATTGCCAAAACAAGATTAAAATATGTTTTTTTCATGTAATTGTTCTTATTTGCCTCAATTATACACCTTTTTGACTTTTGGCAAGCGACTTCGGTAGATATCGCGTATACTATTGGCAAGGGAGTATTTATTATCACATTGAATAAAATTATGGACCAAATTAGCGATACCTTAAAATTTTTATTCCTGGCTTTCAGGGCTGAAGCGATAGCCGGGCGTAAAATGGGCGGGGCAGGTTTGAATTTTCCGGACCTGGTGGCGCTTTACGCTATCAGCCAGGCGCCAGAGGGGAGAATCAGCGGGGTCGACTTGGTTGAGCGGATCGGACTTACAGATTCGTACTTGTCCCGGCTGCTGGGTCCTTTGGAAAAAATGAATGTGATTAAAAAAGAGCCTCACGGAAAAAGTTTTGATGTGGTAATAACTCCGACAGGAAAGGTGTTGTTTGAAAGCACTCTCAAGTTTGCCGAACTGCGCTGCGCGGATCTGATACCCGAGAACCAAAAAGGGGAGTTGGGACGGATTATACTATTTTTAGAGAGCATGCGTCCGTAGCAGTTGATGGACGTTTTTTGTGAGCACATCGCCGCTCAGGCTCGCCTGAACGGTATTTATTAACTCTTGACACAAGTGAGTAAAAATGATAATTTATCAAGTCATTCATGGACAAGATTGGAGGATGCATGACAAGGGAAAACGAATTGTTAGCGCGTTGTGCCGGGAGTGGCGTGGCTCAGAGGAAGACGAACCTGGCGGAATTTCAAAGCCTGCCGGAACTTCCTGTGGGGCTGTATGAAATTTCGTGGGATTGGGATGCAACTAAAGAAGAGGCTGAGCGCGGTTGGGGTAGGTCGTCCAGCGGCTCCGTGGTGAATGTGGTCGTCGGTGGCTGGACCATGCGCGATGCGGTGTATTTTGCCCTGGGGCATACGGTTGGCTCGTTTCGGGACAACCGTCTTACCGTAGAGCATCCGTACAATATGGACAACATGGTCAAGTACACGCCACTGGTCCGGAACTTTGCTCCGCCGGGAATCCAGAGAAACAAGGTGGAAGTGGTATTTATTGGCCAGGATTATCGTTCAGCACAACTCCAAAAAGCGCTTACCCAAACTGTCCGGCCTGGTCAGTACACCATACGAGGGACGTATGGAGCACTGTTCCATCCCGAAGGCGCGCATGATGCGCGGTTCGGCATGGGGAATTACCGGGAGCTGCACGATCCTCGCGGGACCGATCCGCAACTGTATGATCGGGAGATTGCGGTCAGGATCTGTGTGGAAGTGCAGGGGATGACCCTGCGCGACCTGTGCTTTCTGGCAGCGGGTATGAGCGACTTCAGCGGCCTCGGCGAAGCCATGCCCATCGGCCCGATTGCCGTTTCGGAAGTCGAATATGTTCCCATATCGTTCTCCCAAGACAAGCTTTGCCGGTCGGAGTCTGTTTCCCGCCCTGCTACCAAGCCGGCCCGGGAACTACCAGACAGCACGAGACGCCTGCAGTTACCGTGGTGACGGCAGCATAAAAAATAACCCGCGATTCTGTTGAATCGCGGGTTTCTTGTTTTCCGAGCCAGTCTTACTTACAGCCGGCTGAGGATTCTGCCGAAGAGCGAGGTGGCTTCGCGGTCGCTCGCGGCATATACCATAGCTTCCGCTTCTCCATCGGTGATGTGCTCGCCGGAACCGATCTTAGCAAACCCATTGATCAGGTTAAATACGTTGGGCTTGTTTTCGATCTGGGCCTGCGGGTGGCAGAAGCGGGCCGTGGCCTTAATCATACCCGGGCCAGACTTATCCGCGTACCGGATCATGCGGTCCCAGGCGTCCAGGTTCAGCGTGGTGAAGTGCTCTACGAACAGACGCATGCGTTCCAGTTGGATGTCATAGAACGCCGGTCGCCCATCCTGGTAGTAATAACCGCAATCGCTGACCATGCCGGCCGCATGGAGAATGCGTTCGTGCAGGGTCGGCGAAGGTTTGAGGGGTGCCCAGCGCCAGGCTTCATAAATCATGTAGCTCTCGGGGACGGGGATGCTGTCCCACTCGCTGTATTCCTTCCCCTTATAGAGCTTCACGATTTTATGGTTCCAGTGGTGTCCGGTTACCTCCATCATACTGATGACCGCATCCGGCTCGATATAGATGGAATACGGATTGTACCGGATGGCAAAGAATTCCCGGCCGTTACGCTGAATGCGCGTGTATTTGTCCTGATTGCGATCCAACACCTTGAGGGCGTTTTCGGCACTCCAGTCGTTGAGGTTGTTGCCGTCCTCGGGGGTGGGGTAGAGGAGCAGACTCCCCAGCTCATCGTCGTAGTCGAAGACCTTCATCCGCAAGCTGGGTGAGAAAACTTCCCGATCGCCCATGAAATCGAACCGGACTACGGTGCCGTCCTGGTATTCGATGTACGTGTACTCGCCGCAAACCTCGCACTTGTGCTTGTGCGACTGTATGCCGCGGTTGGAGATGTAGGAGCCGCAGCTGTTGCATTTGCCTTTGCGCTCGCAGACATCGTCCCTGAGGTGTGCGTAATGCGAGCCGGGAGACGGGTGGTGTTCGTCCTTTCCGCAGTCCTTTATCTGGTAACCGTCGGCACGTAGCTGGGCAAACAGGACCGGCAGCGCGGTTTTGGTTTTGACATACAAACCGCAGCCGCGGATATCGACCACTTGCTTGGTAATAATGCGCTGACGCTCGGTTTCGCTGAGGTTCTCTGGGGTGACTAACGTTACAACCGCTCCGGCTTGCTCGCAACGCGCCCAAAAACGCGGGTCGTTGAGTTTACTCGGATTTGGCATGTGTCCTCCTGTTATTATAGGGTTTACCGGTTCTAGAAATACCTATAACGTGTAACTATATAACGAATATACGCTTTCGTCAAGAGTGAACCTACTTTAAACCACTCCCTCCATGGTCCCCATGGAGGGAGTGGTAACGCCTTATGTTCGTCGGTCTTTGAACCAGCGCCAGCGGCTTGATGCGTGCGTGTATTTTTGGTTGAGTAACTTTACCCAGATGCCGGGCAGTTGCGGATCGTAGGTCGAGGTCTTCTGCTTAGCGATCAATCCCTCCCACTTTCTTTTTTGCATCAGCTGGATCAGTTTGGAAGCCTCAGTAGCTTCGAAGGACGTAACGGGAACAATGTGTCCGCGCGGGCGGGGGAGCAGGCGGCGCAGATACGCTTGTCGTTCCTGAAGCGGTAAAATGCGCAGGTCGAATCCTTCCAGATACAGAAGGTCAAACACGGCCAGCCTGACTGGCAGCTGGCGCCGCATGAGCGCGGTAAAGTCCGGATCGCCCTGGTCATCCAGGCACACCAGCTCGCCGTCTAATATAGCGCTCGAAAGGCCCCAACCTGCCAGCTCTTCGGCAATTTCATTGAATCCGTTATGGAACAGACCTTTCTTGGTTTGCAAGGTGACTCTCTTGCCTTCAATGCGGGGGATGCAGCGGAACCCGTCATACTTTTGTTCAAAAATATATCCTGCAGGGTCAGCGAGCACAGCCTCGATATCGCGGTGAATTTTGCTGGGCAATACTGGCTCTATGGCCGGTAGCATCATTCCTCCTCTATAACGAATATCGTATATAACTGCAGGCGCGATGTAAAATTAACTATAAGATATGAGTGCTTCAACGTTTACAGGGTGGTTCGTACGGGATTGACGGTCAGGCAGAAGTGTGCTTAAATTGAGTGTTACGTTTCAAAGGAGGTAACACATGAGTGTCAAACCCTACGATACCATATGGGGTATTGGCAAGGCGCTTGTAAGCCTGGAAGCCTTAAATAAGCTTTTCGGCGACAGGCACCGTGCCGGCTATGATCGCGGAGAACGGATGGAGGAATACTGCGTTCTCGGCCGCTGGTGGCTGGATAGCTGCGGAAATTGCGCACGCATTATGCCGCCGAATATTCCCAAAGAGCAGTTTCCGGATTTTCCTGACGTGCTCACAAGGGACGAGTTCTGGGCGTATATTAAAACAAACGCCCAGCCGAACTACCGGTTGAGTTGGAGCCTTGGTGATGCCCTGCCGCCGGCCACTGTTCGCTGCGCTGACTGCGGCAAGTATTGGAATCTCGACAACTGCCACGATGTGGTAGAGCGCGAATTCACCGAGACTCTCCCGTTAACCGATTTTATCGGCAAGACCCTGGAGGAGGCGCAGGCCTTTTGGCGCTCCCGGGAAGACGGCATATATCGGTTCAACGGTTGGAGCATTCGCAACGACCGCTATATCGATTTGACCCCGAATCCCGAGTACGAAACCCTGAAGGTCAACGAACACGGTTGGGCTGATGAGAAGACCGGCATTGACGGCAGTTATGTCATTGTTCCGGGCGACGAAACGCTTTTGCTGGGCTGGCGCCTGTATCATGGGGAGTGCAATCGCAGGCACATTGAGCGCGCAATGCGGGAACGTTTTGCCCAGCTGTTCAAGCAGGCGGGTTTCCACAGTGTTGAGCTGACGGCCGTTCCAAACCAATACTGCTCCTGCCCGATGTGCGGGCCGTGGTTCGAGGCAAGAACCGTATTCGGTCTCGTGACCATTGGATGGCGCAAGCGCGTCATTTATCTGGACTGGAACAAGACGGGAATCCAGGTCAATAACGTACCGGAGGACTCGAATATTACGCACGGCAGCGGCTGGACCCACGCCTGGGGGTATGAAAAGGCTGCCGAATATCTGCGTACCATTCGCCAAGCCGCGCAGCCGGTGGTAGCATAGGTGCTGGAAGCACGCACAAACACGCACGCCTCGGATTTCGATCCGGGCGTGCGTTTTCATTTATGTAAAAATCCCCCGATGGTTCCCATCGGGGGATTGAGCAAAGAGGCGACTCTCAAATTTATTCGAATAACGATAAGCTGCTTGCGTCCATTTGCTGGTTTTTAACCAGGTTGCCGCACAGGGGTTGAAATTTGGAAAAATTTTGATCAGTGATGCCGGTGGGCCGCAGGCCGGTTTCCAACCAGTACAGCAGGTTCGATATGTCATGCTGAAATTCTGTCCGTTGGGCCGTAGTAAGCTGAGTGGTATGCTTGTCGAGCAGCTTATGCTTTTTGTACGCCATGTTCAAAATGTCCTGCTTGTCCAGGTATTTGATGCTGCTCAAAAAATCATCAAAGTCGTTAGCCATATAAGGTATCATACTGGATAGTCGAGGCTGCTGTCCAGCCAATATACAAAACTTTGTGTTCGTGCTACGCTTGTGGTACAAACGCTATGAAAGAAACCTCGTCGAATTCTGCCAACATAGCAGTTTGTAACTTTATCATATAATATTGCATCAATGCGAATTGATGCTTATTATAGCGAAAAGTGCATTTATCATCTAAAATTGTAATTTCATGAATGGTGTAGTAAAAAAGAAAACCGACAAGGGTTTTGGCTTCATCAGCGTTGAAGGCCAGGACAAGGATTTGTTCTTTCACAGCAAGTCCTTGGTCGATGTAACCTTTGACGAAATTCGCGAAGGCGATGAAGTTTCCTTTGACGTGGAAGATTCTCCGAAAGGCAAGAACGCCGTCAACGTGAGAAAAGCTTAAAGCTCCTAAAAACCTCTCCGTATCCGCCAGTTGGCGAACGGAGAGGTTTTTGTTATGCGGGCGGAGCTTTATAATGTTTGCTGCAAACCGATTTTGTCCGTTTTACCCTTATCGTAATTAAGGAATACGATCGGGAATAATTCTTTGTTGGTGTCTAAGGGGTATATGCCTATGCATTTGAACAGGAAAGTTGGAAAATCTTTAGGATTTAGAGTAGCAAGCAGAAGGTTTCCTTTAAATTTCATCATGTATGCAGCAATGCAACAATCAACAAGAGATGCTGAATTGTGCTTTCTAGCCGAGTAAGCATTCGCTATCTTTATCGCATCGGTAACAATATTGATATCAGGCATTCCTAAATCTGCATAAGCAATGGTGTGTAAAAATTCTTTTCTTTTTTGTTTATGTTCTTTCTCGAATGCCCCGCGAATGAATTCGAATTCAATAAAAGGGAAGTAGACTGGTGCACAGCAGCTATCCGTTAAGAATTTAAAAAAAGCCTCGAAATAATCAAAATTAGTCGAAGCTTGGATAATTACCCCGGTGTCTAAGAGTACGTGCTTATGATTAATTTCTGATGCCAAATCCATAAACACTCAACTCGTTGTTGGTTTGTTGTGGATGCTCTTTGGCTTCCTGTTCCGTATGCTTTTTGATCTCCTCAGCCAGCCTTTTCAGTTTCTCGAAATTCCAATTATTCTGGTTTTTAGCTTGTATTTCGGGCATATGATATTTGTTATATTATAGCATAAAAGACAGGAAAATTGAAAAAATGTTACATAACCAAATAAAAGTGAACAATGTCCTTAAATTCAGGCCAAAACAAAAATAACCCGCGATTCTGTTGAATCGCGGGTTTCTTGTTGTTCCTTATGTTCGGCGGTCTTGAAACCAGCGCCAGCGGCTTGATGCGTGGGTGTATTTCTCGTTGAGCAATTTTACCCAAATGTCAGGCATGTGCGGATCGTACGTCGAGTTTTTTTCTTTGGCAATAACTCCTTCCCAATGTCGTTCCCGCTTGAGGCTCATCAGCTTAAGAACTTCCGTGGCCTTAAAGGAACTCACCGGAAAAATTGACCCGCGCCGCTCGGGGAGCAGCTGGCGTAGGTATGATTGCCGTATCGGCAATGGTAAAATGCGAAGGTCGAGTCCGTGCAGATACAACAGGTCGAATACAGCCAGGCTTACCGGCAGCTGGCGCTTCATGAGCGCCGTAAAATTCGGATCACCCTTCTCGTCCAGACAAACCAGTTCGCCGTCTAGGATGGCACTCTGTAGGTCCCACTCCGCTAACTCTTCAGCGATTTGATTGAATCCGTTGTGGAGTAGGCCTTTTTTGGTTTGCAGGGTGACGCTCTTGCCTTCTATGCGGGGAATGCAGCGGAAGCCGTCATATTTTTGTTCGAAGCTGTAATTTATCGGGTTCGCTATTACGTGCTCGATAGCGCGGCGGTGTTTGCTGGGCAATACTGGTTCTATGGCCGGTAACACAAATCCTCCTTCTGAAGAGTATTGTATACAACTGCAAATACAGTGTATAATTATGGCATAATTATGCGAATATATGCCAGAAATAAACACAGTGGGGGAACCAACCCCGCAACTTCAAACTTTTGAAATAGCGAGAGAAGCTTCCCCGGACAAGCAGTGGGAACTTGCTTCTATGAAAGCTCGAATAGAACGGGCTTTTGGGGACGAAGAAGTAGCAGGCAAGGTACGGGCTGACTTTGCGTACACGTTTGGCCAACTCGGGTTATCGGCTGCAGATGCGGAAGAGCTCTCTACATTCGTTCAGTCAAAACTTTTGGAACCCGCTCCTTTAGATACTATCGAGCGAGACGTCTTGCATCATTTTGAAGGAGTAAAAGTCAAGACGGAAAATGGCGAATTGAATTTGGTCGAAACGCTGGATGCGATGCTGAAAAGCAGGGCGGAAATTATTTACTCGCAAGTTGCTCCCTATTTGGCAGGGACAGTTGGCAAGGTGCTGGATTACGGCGCTGGAGACGGGCAGATTGCCCAGCGGCTGCATGATAGGTTAGGATTGGATATTGAAGGGGTGGATATTCGGTCTTATGCCGCTGCTGGCGTTACGGTGCCAATCCATACGTTTAACGGGATGAAAGTGCCTGCGCAAGACAAGCAGTACGAAGGCGGCCTCATGACCAACGTAGCCCACCACGAACAGAACAACGAACGAATCTTGGAAGAGCTGGACCGGGTCATTAGCCATCGGCTTGTGGTCATCGAAACCGTCCCAGTTGGAAATACGCCGGTAGAGATTCAAAAGGATGCCGAGCGGACTTTTATGAGTGACTATTTGTATAACCGACTTTTCCATAATGCCGACGTTCCCGTACCCGGCACGTTTGATACCTCCGAAAACTGGGAGCAGAGGTTTCAAAAATACGGATGGAAACTGAAGCACTCGGAAAGCTTGGGCCGCGACCAAGCAACCATTAATGATGTCCATCACCTGTTAGTTTTTGAAAGGTAATCCACTGCACTCTCATATTTCTTGTTGAATTTTCCAAAATAGTAAAAACCCCTACCCGATCGGGTGGGGGTTTTAAAAAAGAAATTTTAATTTCAGGTCAGGGCTTATGTATCTGTATTACCAAATCGGGTGTTTTGTTTCCACTTCGTTCTCGGGCTGCCATGGGGGAGTGGTTACGAGGATCATGTTGAATCTCCCTTTGTAGTAGATCCGGGTTTGAGGCTGGATAGTCAGAACATCGCCTGCGCTAACCGCCACTTCCTCATCGTCGAGGTAAAAAGTCCCGCCTCCGTCCAGCACAATGTAAGTGAACGTTGATGCCTTGTCGTAAAATTCCTGGTTGTGCCCGGTCTCCGTGGTGACGTGTACCAGGCCCGATCCGCCAATGTTCGGGTAGACATCCAGCTTAATGTCGAACTTTTCTTTTTTGGGGATGTCCGCGGATTTGGTGAGATTATATTTCATAGAAAGAAAATGATTGGTTGTCAACGCCAGTATAGCAGGTTGCCGAGAAAAGCTCGAGGTGTAAGACCTGGTTGGAATCATTTTTGCCTCGGTGCGTAGTTGCTGGCTGCCCGCGCCGTGGCATTATTGTTTGCAACGGTAATTGACAGGTCCGGGGATTATTGCGGCAAGTTCGACTGGCCGTGCTGAAGCCTCCAACCGTGTCCGGGTCCTGGGTTTTGAGTCTGACGGTAGAGGCCGCGCATGGGGCCTTTGTGCATCCATAGGGCATCCAGGCCGGTAGCATCAGTCAGCCAACCGGCAATAAGAATGGACAGAATGACTCCTACAACAACCAGAAAAAAATTTCTTTTATAGGAAAAATCATATCGTTTGAGTAAGGAGAGGGTAATGGCGATCCCGGCCGCGGCCATCACGAATGCCCACCAGGGAAAAGACAGAAGTAGCATATTAAGGCGGACGCTGCCCATAGGTCCGTGCGATCGCAGGGAAAAAGCGATCAGACTCGCTAGAAACGTTGAAAAAATTAGCGACCCGACCAGTCCGGTGATTCCTGCCACGGCCGCCATGAGAAAATGCCAGCGGGGTTTCATTTTTGCTGCACCGCTTTCGATGGCTGTCATGACGGTTTCCATTACGCCTGTTGTTTGGTGGTTTGGCATATTTTCTTCATTAATGCTTTTGCCCGGCTGATTCTCGTGCCGACGGTACTTATTGGGATCCTCAAGATATCGCTGATCTCTTCGTACGATTTACCATCCAGGTAGTATAGAGATAGTGGTTCGGAAAAGAGCAGGGGAATTCCGTTCATGCAACGCGTGACCATGGCTTGCAGCTCACTCCGGGTGAGGTTTTCCGTAATGTCTTCTTCGCTGGGTAGCTCGAAATCATCCGGCAATTCGGTAAGATGTTTCCGTTTTCGAATTTCATTCAGGGCTTCGTTGTGGACGATGCGGTATAGCCATGACGAAAATTTCTTTTTGACGTTAAAGCCGTTGAGGTTTATATACGCCTTGATCAGGCTGTTTTGTACGATATCTAGAGATTCCGCTTCGTCTTTCGCGATCGAGTTTGCGTAGCGAGTGAGCCTGTCCTGATAACGGGCAATAACCTCCCGGTACGATTCGGGGTTGCCGTTCCGTATATGCTCAACCAATTGTTCATCGCTGAGTTCCGAGATGTTCATAAAATAAATGGTATCACACGGTTGGTGTTTTGCAATATCAATATCCCGCCCGCTCCGGGCGGGATATTGATATTGACTGTCTCCATTACCAACCGCAATGAGCCGTTCCGGCTCCTGACCGAGGGTTGTGGCCAGTAGACAGCCCAAGCTGTTGCCGGATGGTGTTCGCTTCGGTGATTTTACCCTCTTCAGCGAGGCGGTGGGCTTGGGCAAATTGGGCGAAATTGTTTTCGTTGACGACAGTACTGGCTCTGCCCCTGCCTTGCATGAGCTGTTTCCAGGCATTATAATCGTTCGTTTCGAACGCTTTTTCCATGGCCGCGTGCCGGTCTGCGGTGTAGTTTGGGCCGGTCATGGCGGGGTTGCCCCGGTATGCCGAAGCGGAGTGCTCCAGTATGGCAATTGCCGCTATTGCCGCAATTGCGGACAGTCCAAGAATTTTCACTATACGCATATGTATGCTCCTGTTTATCTCGACCTTTGCTTCTATTACACTTCAGCAGCGGAATTTCTTCCTGGGATTTTGGTTTATCGAAAAAACCCTCACCACAGGGCGGGGGTTTGTCGTTCCTCAGGGTGTTTGAAAATCGCGGGTAGTAGAAGGACGAAGATTTAAACATCCATCGGAGCGGAGAGCTCTTCCTGTTTAAGAGAGGCGGCGGGATGCTCCTGCAAATAGCCCAGGGTGGACAAACAACAGCTTACGAAGAACCTCTCCTGTTGTGATAAAGGTTGTTGGTGAATCAGGTCGTATATATGGCCCCAAGATTCGTGGTTACCATTTTCGGGGACCCCTTGGTTTTTGATATATTCATATAGTTTCGGAACAATGCGGCTCAGAACAGTCCGGTACACATCGGTTAGTTTTGCGGGGTTGAGGTGATAATCCTCAATGAGTTTGATCAGGCTAAAGTCGCTTTTGTCCCGATTCTCCTCCATCAAGTCACGGCCAATGTCCCATGCTGCCAGGAGTTGGTTGCGGTCTCGTTCTTTTTGTGTCCAGAGCTCTTCGCTTTGGCTTTGTTGCCGATCTGCCAAATGTCGAAGGTAAGCCAGGTTGAATGATTTACGGCCAAAATAATTTTCAACTTCTGCATCAAAGGTTTTCTGGTCGGGGGTTAAGGCCAGGCGCAGTTCCACGAGCGGCAGTTCTTTAATTTCAGGCGGCATATAGGGATCGTAGGTGCGCAGGATTTCTTCGGCCTCGGTTAGGAAATTCTGCAAGCTGGAGTAAATTTTTTCTTTGTTTTGTCCGTCCGCTCTCGCTACAACTTCCGGCCAGAAGACTTCGTCAATAAAGTTGTCCAAGATACGAACGGCTGCCGTGGATAGAAATTCCCGGCTGTTAAAATTATTGCTACGATGTGCGGAAGGCCCTACAAGATTATTCATGATGTAATAAAAATTGGCCTCGATAATTTCCAAGCTGGGAGGGGAGTAGTGAGAAGCAAGAGTCGGGAAGTGGCGTCGCATGAGGTCTAAAAATTTTGCCCGCATTTCTTCGAACTCTTCGCGATCTTCGAATTCGAGTGATCCTTCCGGCAAGTTCGCTAAGAAGGCGTTGGCTTCCTTCTGGTTGGAAATACCTTGGCTGCTAAAATAACGTTCGTTGCGCATAAAGGGGATGAAAATGTATGATACGGGGTAAGGAAAATTACTGCCTGATAACGCCAGTATAGCAGTTTGCCTTGAAAAGCTCGAGGAGTAAGACTTATTCCTAGTAGTTTCTTGCCGCAAGATAGGGGAATGGGTATTATAAAACTATGTACAAACGCCTCTTTGCTACTTTCATTTTCATCGCCTATTGCGCGGTTCTGGTTAAATTATTGGTGTTCAAGGCTGTGTCATTTAGAATTGGCCATCTTATGCTCAATTTTTCCGGAGGCGGTACCGGACCGGCCAACTTTGTTCCGTTTCGGACCATCCTGCCGTACTTGCTCGGTGAGAAGGGGAGCGTGATAGCGTTTTTTGAACTGGCCGGCAATATTGGGTTATTGGTGCCGGTGGGATTTATTGCGCCTTTCGTTTTTAAAAACATGACATGGAAAAAAACCCTCCTGCTCGCACTAGCCGCCGGCCTTGTTCTGGAGGGAATGCAAGTGGTCCTGCGCGTTGGCATATTCGACATTGACGATGTGATCCTGAATGCCCTGGGTGTTATGATTGGGTACTGGATATTTATACTTCTCGCAAAATGGGCGCGGTTTCGTTAAACCTTGCTTAAATATTAAAACCCCTTGAAGGCCGTCTTCAAGGGGTTTTTGGTTTGGCAAGTATAGGAGTCTATTATTTGATTTTCACTGACGTGCCGCCTTTATAGCCATAAGTTAAGCCGCGCTCATTTACGGCAATAATGTTGACGGGGATTGATTTGCCTAATTGTTCATATAAACTATCGGCCAATGTAATATCACGGCTCGATAACGCTCCGTTTGTAACAAATCCATTCCCAAGTTCGCTGTCCTTTGCCACGCTCACGCCCCCATATTCGTCAGGATGGTTGTGGGCCAAGTCAACTCTGAGCACTTGCTTAGATTGAATTACTTTTTGAATGATCGCATCAGTTACCTGCTGGGATACTTCTAAACCACCGCTTAAAGCAACTTCTTTTATTACCCCCTGTTCTGTAAATGCAGACATTTGTAATATTTCAGTAAACTTGCCTTTTCCGATCCTGCGTGCCTGGCGGCAAAAAGCTTGTTCTAGTTCTGTCGCGGTCCGGATATATTCCAACCATCGTATATCAAAAAATGATCTTTCAATCCGTTCGAATTGTTTTAAAAAATCGGGGTGGGCGAGTATCAGATCCATTACGTTAGTTCTTTCCGAGCCTACATTGAACCTTGCCATTTGCTCCTTCCAAAACTGTATTTTTAGCTGCAGTTCTTCTTCACCTTCCGCTATTGCCCGTTGCACCTGCGGCAAAACAGCAATGCTTTCCAAGTAGGCAATGCTGGCTGGTTCTAATTGTACGCTTTGCTCAGAACATAATTCTGACCAAATATGTTCCTTGATAAATTCACCATTATCATAATTCATGCATACAGTATAACAAATGGCACCTTCTTGCAGAAGATGCCATTTTTGGAAGACAGGTTGGATTAAAAAACCTCTGTTTTTTGGATAGGAAATTAGCGAGAGGTGGTCTCCCATTTAAGAATTGAATTTTGGCCGATCTTGTTTGTGCCAGAGTTGGATGCAGTGTGTGTTTTCGCGATTCCCTTCTGTCATTAAGGCATTGTTTGTGTGCATTTCTTTCCAATTTCCCCGTTCCGGTCTTCCGAGTGCTGCGGCAAACCGGTCTCTAAAAAACCTCGGTGCTCCTAAGCTTGCGTCCACAACCCACATTTGAGTTTCGATACTGAAAAACAGATATTGCCCGTCTTTCCGGTATAGGCTTTGGAGATCTTTAATGCTCGCAATCTCTTGCAATTTGTCGAGGCCTTCCGGCACGATCTGTAGCGGTGTACCTGAGAAGGGGAGAAGGTGTACGTGGGAATGGAATACTGTCTGCCCAATTTTGCCGTGTTCAAAAGAGCTGACTGACCCATAATTCGACTTAATGAATTGCGAGACCTTTTCGTATGCTCCCATAAATTCGTTCAATAACTCTTCTGAATATTCGCCCACACAGGAGAGGTGCTGTTTAGGGATAATCAAGATATGCCCCTCGGTTAAAGGGTGACGGTCGCAGACGATCCGAAGGTTTTTAGTTTCTTCGATAGAATCAATAAGGGTCTCCGAATGGGGATCGCAGTGGGGACAGCTGCTCTTGATGGCTTCCTCTGAAAGGTCTTTCATAGTAAATTAGTTTTTAATAGCTCTATAGAGCGCGTAACATTTGTTCAGGCGTGAGTCTGCCGGCTTGTTCGGCCCGTTCGATAATTTTTTCTGCCAATTTAGTACCATCGTATTTGGATAATTTGCGCGGGCCGGCGTAGTCTTCGGTCATAACTTTTGCTATGGCTCGGCCGGTCAGGCGCCGGTGGGAAATTTCTTCGCCGTTGAGAATCATGTCGAACCCACTGGGAGACCTGCCTTTCCGAGAACCGAGTACGACTCCTTGTTTATCCATTTCGGCTTTTATGATGGCCTGGACCTGTTTACCAACTTCAGGATCCGGTACGTACACGACCACGCTGTCTGTATTGCCCAGCAGAACCTTGAGGTCATCTGCAAATTTCATTTTAATATCGACTCCTAAGGAATTGGCGAGTTCTTCAACTCGTGTCTGTGCTCGCAGCAACGCGTCATAAAACTTGATTGTTTCAGACAACAATTCGTTCGGTTCGTCGTTGGTGGGGACAAAAGTGGCGTATTCCTTGTATTGCACCCGTGCCTGTTCGCCGCGTGGTCCATGGATGGTGCGCGGGTAGCTCGTGTCCTGCAAATGAGGATTGCTGACCTGCCAAAAGCTTTCTCCATTGCCTTTTTCTCCCTTCAATCCTAGTTTTTCTCTGAACATCTTTTTTGTCGTTTCGGTGATTTTTTCAAACTGCCTTAACTGCATTTCCGAGAATTTGGAGAGAATTTCATTGACCTGTTCCTGGGACAGACGAGTCTCTAAGCATCCTGAGACGTCTGCTGCCATGACCCGGTAGAATTTATCGGAATTAGTCTTTTCACCTGCTTTATAAAAATGTTGGATATGCTGCAAAGTCATATCTGCAGCAGGCTTGATAGATGCGGGAGAAAGCCCTCCCCGCGACTCTATCGTGTATTGCCTTTCCATTTGATTTCTGTACTCTGGCAGCATAGTCATATATAACGGATTTTGTGTGAAGATCGTACTGAGTAGACCTTCATATAAGGTTTGATTATTAATAGCGTATACCCAACTTTTCTTATAATCAAGCGTCCTTGAAGGAAATTTGTCATGATGAACGAAGATGGTTTTTGGACAGCCGGTATTGCTTTTGATTTTTTTGTAAAAAAAAGACCTAAAAAGGCCAGTTAAACTTTAAGAGGGTGAAGCGGTGGGCACGTCGTACTTTCCGTGCCCACCACCCTCGGAGTATCCGCTAGTAGTAGCCTTGGAAGTGTTCCAATGACGCCCAGAGGTGTTCGTCTATGACTTCTAACAGGCTTGACCTGTTCAGTGTCAAAAAATCCATGATTGCCGTACCGACAGAACACAATCGAACTGGTTGTCCGAGGACGGCCATTCTTTTCACTACCCCCAGAATGGTGCCTAGCCCGGCCGAATCCATGCCCTCCAAGTCTTTGAGCTCGATGATGAGCCCGTAAGGCTCAACATCTTTTTCTCCATTTTTTACTCGTTCGTTGATGGATGTGGCCAGTCCAGCAGGGTATTGGAAGGTGCCTGTTGTCACGGCTACCAAATTGAAGACCCCGCTGAGTGACAGCACCATTACTCGGCCGTGGTAAGATTCTTTTACTGCGAAACTCATGATGACCTCCTTACATGTTGCGGTTGGGGTAGAAGTTATTGAGCTGCGCTCTGCGAGCGAAGGACAATGCTACTACCATTGTACTACCTCACGAACAGGCAATAATATCATTTAATCGCGTATAGGTCAAAAGCAAACGGGGGATATGGTCTATTGTTGTTTGATCCTTTGGTCATAAGGTGGGACTAGGCTAATTCCTGCTGCGCTCTTGAAAAAAAACCAGCATTATGGTAAACTATGAAAGCTACAAATTGATATATTTGTGAATTAACAAATTTGTTAATTATCTGGCCCATTCGTCTAGTGGCTAGGACATCTGGTTTTCAGCCAGGTAACGGGGGTTCGATTCCCCCATGGGCTACCATCGATTTTTTACCACCCGAAAGGGTGGTTTTCGATTGGAAGATATGCGAGATTTTTGGGGTTGTAAATGTTAAATAGTTGTATACCGGCTTTTCCGGAAAGATCAAACCCATAAGCTTTGTCTTTTGCCAAAAGGTTGCCTGTCTCCAGTAGTTCGGCAGTTGCTCAATAAAGTTAAATACGAAAGTTACCGCTTCATCGATATCGAATTCTTCCAGGCGAGTTTCCCGGAGTTGGCTCTCCTTGTCGGCGATCTTCATTTTGACCGCTTCGAATTCGGTTTTAAAATCTTCGTCCGAGATGAGTCCGGTTTTTACCAGGCTAAATACTTTGGCCTTTTCTAATTTAAGCTCATCGATCTCAGTTCGCAAAGTTGCGTAATGCTGGTTAAGGTCCGAATACTTGCCTTGCCATACATCCAAAATAACTTCTTTAAATGCGTTCAAGAGATCTTTCTTTGGGGTGATGTCCTCTAAAAATTTAGCGAACTCCTCTTCCAGTTTGGCTTTGGGTACAGACTTTTTGTAAGCGCATTGTTTGTAATAGCAGCGGTAATACGGATAGCGAACACCTAACTTACCCACGCTGTACATAGCCGTTAAAGGTCTTCCGCAATAACTGCAAATAATCATATTCCTTAAAGGGAATTCCGCGTCATGCCGGGCATTGGCAATATATTGGCCTTTGGTGTAATGTCTTAATAACTTTTGGTTTTTGTAAAAAGTTTCCTCGCTGATCAAGGCTTCATGGGTTCCCCGGAATTCCTTACCGGCGTATTCAATTACGCCCATGTAGAATTTGCTGGACAGGAACTTATGCATGAGCTGGGCCGTAATTTCGCCGCCTAATGGGGTTTTTAAGCCGCGCGCGGTAACTTGTTTCCTTAACTCTTCTTCCGTCCAAATGCCGGTGGAAAATTCGTTTAAAAGATATTTAACCAACTCGGACCGCTCCGGATCTAAAATGATGGTCTTTTCTCCGTTTGGTTTTGTAAAATTCAAATAGCCCAATGTAACCCGATGCGGAAAGCGGCCGGATTCGGCGCATCTGATCATGCCTTCCTTTACGCGCTCGCTTTTAATGTCGTTATCGAATTGGGCAATGCTGGCCATCATGTTGCCCATAAGTCTTCCGGATGAAGTTTCGTCTACCGGCTCGGTAGCAGATAATATTTGCACATCCAAACCTTTGAAAAAAGACTTAATTTGATAGTAGTCTTCCGCGTTACGGGTTAAGCGGTCAATTTTGTAAACCACTATGCAATTTATATTGTTCTTTTTACTAGCGCAAAATTTAAGCATATCCTGCAAGCCCGGACGGTCCGTAGTTTTGGCCGATTCACCTGCATCGGAAAAATATTTAACAATTTTAAAATTATTACTCTCCGCGAATTTCCTACAAACTTCTTTTTGGTTGTTTAAACTAAATCCGCGTTCGGCCTGGTCCGAAGTGGAAACGCGATAATAAATTACAGCTTTTTTATTGCCAATATTTTTTATCATAATTGCATAGTTAAATGCTAAAGGGGCGGCCCCTGATTCACCCAACTCAACTGTTCCAAAAGGAATAGCTTTGCTGGCAAGGACCGCCCCTAAAGGCAGTAAAGCAAATAAAAACCTTTCGGAACTATTTAATTGAGTGGGTGAATATTCATATTATACCTCAACCCACCTGACTTCGACAAGTACCTCTACCCATCTTTTTTCGTCATCCAGCCTTTTCTTCTTCCAAAAGTCAAAAGCCATATCAGCAATCTGATACATTTGCATCCGGATTAATTCGGTTTCTTCATCGGAAAGCTCCGATCCGGCATGGCCTAATAATTTTTTGAATTTTGTTAAAGTTATCATTCTAAAATCCGATCCTCGATAATTGTTCGAATAAATTATCCAGTTTTATTTGCTTCTTCGTAGGCTTTCCCCGGTAATGAGTTTTAGTTATTTTTTCAGATAACTTGCTTATTTTTTGGTCCAGTTCAAAACCTTTCAGAATGTGAGGTCCCCGGAATTTTTTGCTTAAGTTCTTTGAGGCATAAACCAGCCGCTGGCAATGCCTACAGCAGAAATAGGCACCGTTTTTTGCTTTGTAGAGTACTCCCACGCGCTTGCCACAGGCTATAACCGGGCATAAAAACCACCAGCGGAATCCTCCGTAAAAACATTTTGACCGGGCAAGTGATATGTTATAATCAATCCGTTTTTTACCCTCCTCGGGGTATATGTCATAAACGATCCGGAGATGGGGCTTTTGTTGATTTTCAAAGCTTGTCTGGATCGCAGCCATAAATTCATCGGCAGACAGCCACTCGGTCCAGGTAATAACTCCAGCCTTCTCCTCCTTCAAATATTTATGCTGGCCCAGCCACCAAATTGAAATTTTGAAAGTTTCAAAATTTGAGAGAGAAGAAGAGGAAGACCCCATATTTTACCCATTTGTGGTTCCAAAAAACCGAAATCATTAGAGATCACAACGGCGAAAAAGGTTTATTGAATAAATTTACTCATTTTTTGCCTTTAACACAGTGTCAGATTTGCTTTATTGATTAACTCGATAACTCCCTTATATTTTTACATTTCTCGCTCATTATCCAGCTAAATTCATCGGTTAAGCTGATAAATTTTTCGGGTTCTCCCACGCTGCCAAGACCGTTTGCCGATAGATTACAAACCTTAAGAATTTTAAGTGCTTCCATTTCTTTGAGTGCTGTGGGCCGGGAACAGTTCAAAGCCTCCATAACTTCCTTTGTTGCCATTATTCCCTTAATATCTAGCAATGCTCGAAATAGCTTGGCTCTCGTTGTTGGCGCGCTATCGATTGAAATTTCAATGACTAACTTTAAATCAAAATTATTAATCTGTCGCCTGCCGCAAACTAACGCATGACCCCGGGCCAAGTTGTAGAATAACTGGTTAATTCGGTCCGGTTTTTCTATTACTGGCTGAGTGTACTCATATTCATTTCCGTCCACAGATTTATCTTTCCATACATTAATCACGCCGCGAAGCTTTGCTAAAAGTTGCGCGCATCGGGATATCATAACTACAGTCTCCCGATCGTCCTTAGATTTTTCCCATATCACGCCCTCAGGATTTTTAAACCATAAAGTTTGAAGAAAATCTTTTGTAATTTCTCTGCACTGTTTTTCTTTTTGTTTGTACGACTGATCAATTAACTGTTCGGCCAATTCGGTTTCACTTTTCTCTTTGGACAACATTTTTAAGAAAAACAGCCTGGACCCTAAATTGCCCATCATTTTCCATACACGCGGCGGTATAGGAGTAGAAGCGGCCAAAAGCATAAAAAGGTATTCGCCGACATATTGTCTTTGCCCATGAACTCCGCTATCCGTATTCAACCCTTCCCCGTCCAATACGCGCGTTAAGATGCCTAATGACTCGTTTAAGTCATCATCCCTTTTCGAGAATAAGGTTGCTAAATCTCGGATCATAAACATTTTATATTTTAAACGCGGCAATAAATCGATGTCCTTTAATTCCTCTTTGGAGACATTAGCTGAGTTGGACACAAACGAAGCCGGAGTAAATTTGTCCGTGGCGTAAGTCAATCCTTCAATTTCAGAGAAGAAGTTTATTGCGATGGTTTTTCCGGATGAAGGCACGTCCACAAAAACTAAAGCAAACGGATTTGTAACATCAGTTATTAAAATTTGGGCCATAATGGATAAACCGACTTCAGCTGGAAATTTTAATTCTGGAAAATTTTTTATCACCACACTCTTCCAATCCGGAAAGGCTACTTCCCGGTCAATTTTATCGATTTTTTTAATACGTGGTAGTTCTTCCAAATTTAAGATTTCCTTAGCGTATTTGCTGGTTAAGTCTTCAATGTTTCCATCCAGCTTAATTAAAAAATCCGTTATATCGCCGCCTGTTCCGACTTCTTTAGGCAAAATAACTTTGTACAAGCTTTTATGCCCGGCTTCTTTAAATTTGTATATAAGTCTTTCGGCTCCTTCTCTTCCTGCTTTGTCATTATCAAAACAAACATAAATTGACTTTACGTTCAAAAGATTTTTTACCCAGTCATCCTTAAATGTTCCGGCCCCATGAGTGGATGTAACAGCACTGATGCCCCGGCCCACAAGTGCTAAACGATCTAATTCGCCCTCACAGATAATAATTTTTTCCGTACTGAATGGCACTGTTTCCCAATCGTATAACTGAGCTTCCCCGGAAGGGTAAGTCACTTTTTCTTTGCCTTCTTTTGGGTTTCTTCTTAGTTTAAAATATGCATAATCCCCACTTTGGTCTTTAATTGGTATAGTTATCCAAGTCTTGCCATAAAAATTGCCAAACCCTAATTTATATTGCTTGATGACAATATCTGAAATTCCCCGGTCGTTTAGATAACGCCTAATATCATCTGGTATATTAGCGTGGCAACTTTCAACTAGCGCATTATCAAAATTTACATTATCGCTTTCATTGTATTTTTGTTTTTTCGAACTTGGCTCTTTCCAATTTAAAGCAATATCTTTCAGTTCATCGCCCCAAAATTCGCGCAATGTATGAATGTTCCCCTGAGTACCGCATTTTTTACAATCGTACTGGCCTGTTTTTTCGTCAAAATATAAGTGTGCTTCTTTACCGGAACTGTCTTCATCACAACCACTAAACAAACAATGAGTTACAAGTTCACCATTTGCGCGCTGGTATTTTACCCCTTTTCTGTCTAAATATTCCTTTATTGTTATGGTTTCAAAATTTTGCATAAATTTTTATTTCGTAGAGGCTCGGGCTTAAAGCATGTTCGCTATAGCCTGAGTTAATTCTTTTAAGCCTTTTTCATACTGGCCGGGATGCAGGGCGAATATTCCGGAGTGGAATTTTGCTATTGCACTTATTAATTTATAGCTATAGGAAAAATTAAATATCACTTTATATTCCTTGCTATAAATATCAATTACGCGAATTGGAAACAAAGTACTAAGTTTTACTGCTAACTGAAGATCGCTAATTGGATATAGATTCCCTTGTTTAGGCATAAATTTATTTTTAATTATTAAAACCTACTTTACCCCGGGCTGGAAGGTATGGAACCAGCCAAGGATATAGTAGGCTTTGCATACCTTTTGCTATTTACACAATGAACTATAGCAAAGGTAAAAATGAGCAAAATTAATTATCACAATTTTTTGGCAACCTCTGTGGATATAACAAAAAAAGCCTGTTTTTACAGGCCAATTTGTTGTACCTATTTATTTTTTTGATAAATTTGCCTCCTTTTTACGAAAACTATTCCAGCAACTTTCGGAACAAAACTGCCGTGGCACCCCATTCAAAGCATGGATGTTATCCAATGAAGAGTGCTTACCACAACACTCACACTTATTTTTTGTCACCGCGATAACAGAAGGGATTTCAAACGTCTGATTTTCCTTACGTCTTTCCAAATAACATTTTCTATTTTCTGTTTGGTTACAGAAACTTTCCTTTTTTATCCTTTTTAAACTTTTACCACATCTGCCACATATAGTGGTATATTTATTTTTGCACTCGCTTCTTAATAGCTCCAAATCTGAAATAATATCATCGTACCCAAAGGAGTCAACTACTAAAGGGAAGTACTTAGAAATGCACTGCTCGAGAAATTGAACAGCCTCAATTTTATCTTTTGGGATTTTTTTGGTATGGATGTTTATGATTTCCAAAATTTCATCAAAAGCAACATTAGGTAAATTTAAAATTTGTTTTCTTGTAAGATTATATTTTTGGATAAAATCTCTTATCTGTTTATTTTGAAAATCCTTATATTTTGGTAAAAATATTTTTTCAAATTTGTTATTTAAAGACAACCCCCTGTCACTTAGAGAGCGTAAGCGTTTCAATGCCCGATATGTAAATAATTTTTTATACTTATCTGAGTGCGAATTTTCAAAAGTTGCAAGAGATTCCTCATCTGCTGTCCTGATACATTCTTCAATTTCATTTGTTCCAAAAATAGCACGTTGGCTATCCTGCCTCATAAAATCAATCGGATCAACACCTTCAAATATTTGATCATCAAATTCACTTTCGGCTTGTTTAAATACAGCTAAAAGAATAGTGCTAACGCTTGCTCCAATTTCTAATAAATAAAGCAAATCTTTATGTACCAACTGGTCTTCGTATTGCTGCAATAAAGACTGATAAACCCGGGAAAACCGCTGGTAGGTTTTTTGGTAAATGTGTAATGAATTTTCCATACCTTTTTCTTTATTTTACTCCCTATTTCCAGTTTGGGAAATTTGCTGTAAAATATAGGTACAATTGAATAGAGTAGCCTAAACCTTGCAGTAATGCAGGGCATGGCGAAAAAATCCGGATAAGAACAGAGACGGTCATCGTCTTGCTTTACTTATCCGGTTATCATCCGAAAGGGTGGTAGGCCTATCCCGAAAGGGAAAAGCCATTGCAAGCGGTGGCCCTTTTTGTTATCCGTATAAAATTAATAATCGAAGTTTATTTTAGAGAAGCAAAAATAATTTTATTTAAAAAGGTATGAAAAGAGAATTGTGGAATTCAATTTTAAACTCATTGCCAGATACGAGAGCCTCAATCATTGCACCAGAAGATGTTGAGGAAGCAGCGGATATGCTAGATGCAGACAATATAAATCATCAAAAATTCTTGTCTAATATGGAAGCGTTTTTTGCAGGGCCAAATTTTAAAACGCGCGCAATTTTACGGGGACAAAATATTGAAGAAGACATGACATCCTCGATGAAATTTTTTGCCGGAAGAATTGACAAAAAAGCTCCAGCAATCCCCATATGGTTTTACAGCGCTTACCCTGATGTAATGAACTGGTTTACCGAAAAACAAAAACAGCTAATTTCTTCCCGGGATACTGATTTCATAACGGCCGAAAATTCCAAATTATATGGTATAAATATTTCTGATCCATTATTAAACATACAGAATATTACAAACAGTAAGGGCGAAACCAAACCAAAGTATTTAAAAAATTTGGTACACAATTTTAAGATTACGTTTGGTCAAAAACTTGAAGCACAGTAATTTTGCTTTTAAATATGGCAAGGAAAAATTATTATCCCATATTCCAGATAATCTCAATCATTTTGCTATTGCTGGCCATCCCTTCTGTCTGGCCTTACGGTGTTTATCAATTTGTAAAAATTGTTGTATTCTTAACGTGCATTTACAATATTTATATTTTGAAAGAGAAGGACCAGATTTGGACAATTTTGTTTATAGTATTAGCTCTCCTATTTAATCCCGTCGTTCCGATATATTTGTCTAAAAACTTATGGCAAATAATTGACGGCATTTCGGCAATAATCATTTTTACAAATTACGCTAAATTTAAAAAAATTATTAATCCTTAAAACACATGGGCGAGCACTGGCAAAAATTGCTTTTCAAAAACTTAAAACGTGAACCTAATTCTAAACCCCTGGTTTTTGAAATTTTATTTTTGCTTGGGGAAGAAAAACCTTCGGACCCGGTACAATATATCAAGGACTGGCTTTTAAGCCATCCAGCCGAAACAGAACGATTAAAAGACCAGGAATTGCTTAACAGGGAAGCTGAATTTATATATAAGCTTTCTACCGGCGAAATTCCTTTCCCGGAATATTGCACACGAGTATATAAAAAGATTGATTAAATTTAACTCGCTAAATATGCTATAATTTAAGCATAAATTAGCGAGTTTTTAATTTTAGTGTTGTCAAAAAAATGACAAATTACGATTTCAAAAATTTATCTCCTCTGGACTTCGAGGTCCTAGTTAAAGACCTGCTGGAGGCGAAGTTAAAAATTAATTTAGAAAATTTTATTGCCGGTCCGGACGGAGGCGTTGATTTAAGGTATTGCTACGACTCGAAAAATGAATTAGTGATCCAATGCAAAAATTATTTTGATTTCAACCAATTACTAAGAGTTTTAAAAAAGGAAGTTAAAAAAGTAAGAGAACTAAAACCTAAGAGATATATTGTAGCCACCTCTGTCGGGCTGACTAGGCTACGAAAGGCCAAAATTCATGAGCTGTTTAAGCCGTTCATGCGTAAGCCATCTGACGTTTACGGGGCAAGCGATCTGAATTCCATAATATCTAAAAATAAGGATATTGAGCGGTCCCACTTTAAGCTCTGGCTATCCAGTACCAATATTCTAAATACCATTGTTCACAGTAAAGTCGTCAACCAGAGCCGTTTCGAGATGGATAGGATAAAGGACGCTGTAAAAGTTTATGTCCCAAATGAAAGTTTTAATGAAGCTCTTAATATCTTGCAGCAAAGACATGCTGTAGTAATTTGCGGCATCCCCGGTATCGGCAAATCCACATTAAGCCGTATACTGGCTTACCATTATTTAGCCAATGGTTTTGACGAGTTTATTTATATTTCAAATTCCATTTCAGAAGCCTATGAGCTTTACGAGGATGGGAAAAAACAGGTATTTTTCTTTGACGATTTTTTAGGGAAACGGCTTTTGGAAGAAAATCTGGAAACAAACGAAGATCAAAATATCTTACGTTTTATGGAAAAGGTCGCGGATTCAGAGGATAAAATTTTGATTCTGGCCACAAGGGAGTATATCTTAAACCAAGCAAAGGAAAAATTTGAAAATTTAAACCAACACCGGGTGCAGTTATCGAAGTGCATTTTAGATCTGAAAAAATACACAAATTTTGTACGCGCAAAAATTCTATACAACCATTTGTTTTTTTCTAAACTGCCGGAAAAATACATTGAAAATTTAGTATACCATAAAAATTTTCTCGATATAATCAAACACAGAAATTATAATCCCCGGATAGTTCACACGATCACGCAAGATCAAGATGTTTGGAAAAATATCTCACCTGAAAATTTTTACGACAAATTTATAGAATATCTTGATAAGCCATTCAGTATATGGGAACATGTATTTTCGCATCAAATCTCGCCACTTTCCCAGGCCCTTCTTCTTATCCTGGCCCAAACAGACACCCCAATATTGAAAGATGATCTCGCGGATGCGGTTTCCGCGTTCGGAGCTAAGTTTGGCAATAAGTATGGTTTTAAGTTTAATGAGCGGGATTTTGAACATGCCCTAAGAGAATGCGAGAACACGTTTATAACCATAGACAAGGACCCAAATAACCACCTGTATATAGATTTCCAAAATCCTTCAATTCAGGATTTTTTGATTTTGTATATTAGCCAGGACGAAAAACTTACATTTGACCTGATTACGGCCGCCCATTTTTTTAACCAAGCAATTAACATGCTTTCGAAGCCGATCAATAAATCATCCACGATTGAACCGGCACAACTCAAACGTGAAGTTAAGCAAAAAGTAATGGAAAATTTTGCTATACTTCGAAGTTCTGGACTTACTAAAACCACTATGGCGGGTAAAGCTGATGACTGGTGGTGGTCAAAAGCCAATGACACCGAACTATCCAGGCTAAACATACTGTTCAATAAATTTGGGCAGGATCAGGACGTGAGGCAACTTATTAAAGAACGAATTATTGCGATGGATGAAAAGAAGTTTAACAACGCTGATGTGCCGTACTATGTCAACCTTCTTGCTGGCCTGGGCAAATCCATAGGCAAGGATCCTGCCGAACTAATTAAAAACCTGTCCTCCAGCATTTACTTTACCGACGGCATCGATCAGCTTGAGAGGCTTTCTAAAGTCTACCCTAAGGAATACCGTGCTTTTATCAAGGGCACTGAATTTTCAAATTTAGTAGACTATACCATAGATAATGAAATGGAAAATACTGACGACGATGGTTTAGAAGAATTAAGAGACAACGTACAATCTTTGCAAAGAAGGTTTAACCTGGACCTATCGGAAAAACTCGACACTATCCAGGAGATGTTAGGAGATGCCCGGTCCCGACACTATGCTGAGATGGACCCCGACGATTACCGGGTTAATTACGATGACCACCGAGAAATTTCTGACGGCGAATTAAGGGCCATGTTCGACACCCTTCGAACCGGCCAAAAATAATCTTATTTAGCATATGGAAAACGAGGTCAAACAAATAGTCGAAAAATCTATCCTGGAGATAATTGAGGAATTTAATAGTAATCCGGACGTGTTTCTTACGGAAGAAGATGTAAGGTGCCATCTAGTCGCTAAACTTTTACAGAATAAACAGCTATCGACTCTGGCCGATACCGCAGACGGCTCAAAATCCATTCCGATTCATACCGAAGTACGGTGGTACGGGGCAAGCGGAAAATTACGTTACAGATCCGATATTGTTCTGCTTAAAACAAATTCTTTAAAAACAAAAAGATCCTTCCACTTGCCCACCAAAGGATATTCGTTTGATGAATTCTACTCGATTATAGAAGTTAAATTGCGCCGCATACGTCCGAGGAGCGACAAAAAATATTTAACTCTCATTAAAGAAGATTTTGAACGTTTACAAGCTTTGATAGAAGATACACCTGGAGTAAACGCAACTTTTCATTTGATCTGCTTTGATAAAAAATCTGATCTTTCTCCTAACCTGGACCGGTATTATCATGATCCCAAAATAAAATTCCAGTATATTTTTAAAGATTGTCGCTAAAAATACGGGTATGAACTTTCTAAGAAAAATATTTGCCAAGAAAAACCTTATTTCCAGGAGCACAACTCCAACAAATGAACTAAGCACCCACGTTGCAATTCCAGAACCTACTAAATCTTTACTTTGGATAACGAACGAAAACGCTTCTAAAATCAGATCAGCCGGATCAATCCGAATCACTATCACTCTATCTGATACAGGGGTAAAAACTACTCAGGGAGACCCCGATGACAGTAATAATTTTTTCTCTGAGCCGAGCCTTATTTGGACCAAGTTGCCGGTTTTGCCGAACTCCAGCCTGGAAACAAAACCGATGTATTACCCTTCCTACTCCGGCCTTTCCCCGGCTCACCGGTACCAATACTTAAAATGGCTGGCCAATGTTGAACAGCCGACAAATTTAAGTTACGTATTCCTTTATTACTATGGTTTAGAAAGACACCTACTTATCGGAAACTACGATGGCGCAGTAGATGAAATATTACGCCTGATAAAATTCCACGATCGGGGAACTTTTAAAAGCTACGCAACGACGGCTCTATTAGTAGCTAGCCTTGAGCGAAAAAGACCGGATATTTTTCAAAAGGCTCCTTTTTTATTGGAACAACTTACCAATGAAGGCATACTGCTTAGATTCCTAACAGGTAATAGCCTTACAGCAAAAGAGGTGATGAGCTTAGCCTCGCAAGTTGGCTTTAAAAATAAACGCTACATTAAATTGCGCCCGGTAGATTTTGAGGAAGAACTACAAAATAGAATTGACCGCTCTGAAATTTCAATAAAAAATACCATAACTTTATATTCTTTAAAAACGGAAAACTCTACAGCTTTTGCTAACCTCTCTATACCCGATCACATCAGGACAATAAAAATACCTCAAATCTTATACGATGAAAGATTTAAGGCAAATCTCCTGGCTCTTTTAGAACAAACACACGAAGCCATCAAAAATAGGCCACGTTGAATAATTAATGCTTATTTTCCTATAAGCGTACAGAATATCATCCTGTGTTTGCCTGTTTTAATACCAAACAAGGTATAGTAAGTAATATCTACTTCGCTAACAGTAAATGATTCAACCTTAGGCGTTAAAATCAACGAGGCCGGAAATTTCGGCATGTCCTGAGAAGCTATGGCCGTACAAGAATTGGATCCAAGATCGGGATTTTTAATCACTATTTTTGGAATGAAAATACCGACTAATAGAACAAGTAACGCAATAACAATCCACCTACTCATACAAGCTCCTGGTATCATTAAAACCCATAATGTCTCCGGCCGGTGATATAACCACCTGTACGAACGGAGCCATATCCTCGCCTTGCGGCTTGTTTTTTAAAACCCATTGGAAGGCGGCTTGCTTGCCGTCTTTGGATGTTTCCGTATAAGTAAAATCAGAACTGTTTTTAATTTGCTCGAAATCGGAGACATGTTTGGCTAAAAACTGGTAGCCAATTTGTTTGAGTCGAGTTTGAGTAAGTTCCGGCTTTACGCGGTACGCGTCTGCTGAACCCTGGGCCGGAGCGAACTGAACAACTTTGTTTGAAGCCGGATCAACTGAATATTCCATGCCTTTATCGTCCCGGTAAACGTCCACATTTTTACCGTTGCTCGAATATAAATTATCCCGAATGTCCCAAAGCGTAATTTGCAAAGACTGGTCTTCCCGGATGTCTTTAATATTTGCCGTTGCCGTAGCGATGGCTTGCGGATCTTTGTTTTGAATCTGGAGCCGCTTAACCGTATCCTGCAAGTTGGCCCTCTGTTGATTATATCTTAAGTCGTAATGTTCGCACTGGACCGTATCATCCGGAGTATCGGTTAAACAGCCGTGCCGGTAGCGATAATTGATTAAGGAATTAAGGTCCGATTGGATAGCCTGGATATCTTTGTTGGTTTTTAGCCAGACCGGAATCATGCCGTCTACTTCCTGTTTTTCTGAAACTTCAGCGACAAGCGTTTTATTATTTAGTTTTAGCTGTCGGTATATGCCAAAACCTATTAGGGCAAGAACGACTACCCCACATCCAATGTATAAATATTTTTTTCTGGTCATAAAAATATTCCCATAAGGATCAAAGCCAAAATCGGACCCCAAACTAACGCGTAGATATTCCTAATTTGATCAAAATTAAGAGGCACCTTCATCATCTGGTACCTTGGCGATTCCAATGTTAAAAATTTTTGTTTAACTTTGATAACCCGATATGAGTCTAGCGGAAATACCGGCAAAAAAAGCAGTATTATCCACTTAGTAGCAATATATGAACCGTCGGCAGGATTAATCTCTCGCTTGCCATAGAGCGTTGTCCCAAAACCATTGAAAGATAACATAGTCGTATAATTAAGTACGCTTTAAGTATATCCCTTTAGCGAATTAAAATAAATAGCTCTTAACTACAGCCAAAATACGATACTACGATGATTACGATATTTTATTTAAAATATCAGAAAGCCAAATTTTGAAGTTTCCTAAATTTTTGTGCGAATAATTTTGGGGCCCCCTGGGGCGAATTTTCTATAAACGGTCGTCTTGCCCTATGCCCCGGCACCGGGGGTCGATAAAGCAAAACTGACACTGTGATAGAGGGTTGTAACAAAAAAAGACCGCAAGGGCCTTTTTGAGCGTTAAGGGCTAGGATTGAGTAGCGAGTAAAGGAATTAAGGCCCGAAATTGCTTTATTTCCTCTACCAAAAAATGTAAGTTCTGAAAACTGAAGGCTACCATAAACAAAAATGCCTCACCCTTGTGGTGGGGCTTTTTTGTTTATCGATGTTCATCGATGGGGAATCGAACGGGCAGCAGTGAGCTAGTGGAGGCCAGCAGGCCGACACGTAGCGAACGCCGAAGAAGTGCTACGGATAGCACTTCTTTGCTGCCCCGGACAACGAAGCCCGCCTGGGGCGGGCGAGGCGGAATTCCCCCATGGGCAAGGGGATACAGCCGAGCGATCTAGGAACTGCCACCGGCAGTTTATCGCAATCCATGGACAAGTGAGTCCGCCAGCTGGCGGACGAGCGCGACAATTCCCCCATGAATCATCGAATGTAGCCGTAGGCGGTTCGATTCCCCCATGGGCTACCACTAACAACCTCATTCCCCAGAATGGGGTTTTTAGTTTGGTTTTATTGATGCGAAATGAATTTTCCAAAATTTAGGTGTGATTGATATATTTTTGAAATATACTTATAGTTAAGGTAAATTAGTTTTCAATCCCAGTTTGGTACCCAAAAGCTAAAATAAATTGTTATGGAAAATAATGAATTTGGAACTTTAATGCAGCGTCTTAAAGACATGCATAATCGGTATTATAAAACTATACATGCTTTTTATGCCTATGAAGCTCTTCGTGAAGTTATAGCCCCAAATATTGTTGGTGAACACATGGCTCATGGAAATGTAGAGGTATTTAATAAGTATAAAAACTTTTTTCTCCCAGCCAAAGAATCTTTAAAAGTATATTTTTTCTTAGAGCTCGCAAAATTATTTGATGCCTCTAAACAATCCTTGCACATTAATAAAATTATTAATTTTACTGAAAGTAACATTGAAAATTTAACTGTTGATGCATTCCAAGAATATAATCAGGACCGAGAACTTGTTACTCAATTGATCAAAGAGTACAAAGGCATGTCGCATAAAGATCTTACAGAAATCAGAAACTCCCTCACTAAGCATCAGGTGGTCCTGGAAAAGTTGGAAGACTATAGAAACAAATGGCTTGTGCATGATGATTTAAATAAACCCGAGATACCTTCTATAACAGGAGAGGAAATAAAAAGCTTACTTGAAATAATAGAAAAAATTCTGAATTCTTTCACGGGTAAATTAAATAGTGAAAGTTGGTTATATAGTTATGCGGAAGACGAGACTAAATCTGACGTTCGTTTGGTTATTGATCACCTGCGGAGATTTGAACCCTATAGAATAAAAGAGATTGAAGATGAGTATAAAGAGAATTTAAAAAAATTTTCCGTTTAGCCATTCTTTATCAAAAATAAGTAAACTTCCCTCACCAAAGCCAAATAAGTTTTCCAGCCGTTCAGACGGTATCTACCACAAAAAACTCGAACATAATTCGAGTTTTTGTTTGCTAATATAATTTTATTATTAGTAAAGGTATTTTTACAGCTAATTGAATATATGGCATAATTATAATATGCAAAACAATAGGGAAACCCATATTTTACCTGAAAACGAAATAGTGAACGCAATAGCGCAAAATGCTCAGTGGGAATTGAATTCTCGTGGAAATGATGTCATAACTCTAAGTTATGGAAGGAAAGATTTAATGATTGTTGCCAGTAAACGTGATAATTCGGTTATTACCAGAGTTGAAAATATGAGGGAGTCTGGCCAAGAAGAAAATGAAACCACCTTGTTATATACTGCAGCTAAAAAAATAATGGGGCAGCTTGCTCAAAAATACAAAAGCGATTTAAAGTATACTATAAGTACTTCGGATGAAAGTATGAATGCTTGGGCACAAAGTAAAGGTGTTAACATTTTTAATTTACAACCGGCTTCTGATATCCGTGATGATTTTGATCATCATTATCGAGCAACTATAGCATATAAACCAGAGGAATAGGTTTTAAAACTATAATGCAGATTGCAAAATAATGATTTAGTTAGGTGGCCATTCAAACATTGATTAAATTTAAATAAACACCTTTTATCAAAGCCAAAAATTTTTTCACCTGTCTCGACTTGGTCTACCAACAAAAGAACACTGCTTCATAGTAGTGTTCTTTTATTGGTAATTAATATAGGATGTGGTTATTTACCCTGTTCATTCAGTTTGTAAAACTTCGTAACCGCTTTTTTGAATTTTGTTAGCGTACCTGGCAAATCATTCATGTTAACTTCATTCTCATCTAAGCCCATTCCACGCGCGGCTTCTTTTAATTCGGCCTCCACCGAATCGCCTGCGGTAATGCCGTCTATGGCAAGCTCAAATTCTTTTATCCTCGCGCTTGCTGCTAATTCCCGGTCACTTAATGGTCGTTCGTGAATTGGCAGCCTATGTTCTCCGTCCATAATTTGAATAGCTAATTATCTCTATTAGCTTTAGTTTATAAGGTTTTATTTCCAAAAGCAAACAATCATCTTTTTGGCGAGCCGCACGATGGTTGTCGGACCGATGCCGATCTGCCATGCAAAAATGCCTCCCTATAGGGATGAGGCATTTTTTTCTAAGATGATCCTTGTGCTAAGCTTTTCCTCTACCAACTCTGATCATCACCAGACGGGCCGTAGATTTTAGGTATGGGGATGTTGTTCAGCCGCATGTAGACCGTGAGCTGTCCGCGGTGGTGGACGAGGTGGCGGATGGTGGAATCAACGTTGTTTTTCTTGGTGTCGGTCATAAGCGTCTGACCTTTCATTTTGAGAGAAAACTCTTTCATCAGTTCTTCGTCGGAGACGTGTTCCAATGCTTTGCGGGCGGCAGCCATGCATTCATCGAAATGTTTCGGCAGATCATCCACCGAATTCATCTGAAACCGTTCATAGGTAGCAAAGTCTATCTCGCCCTGGCTGATGATGGCATCGATCCATTTTGGTATGTCCGAAACGGTAATGGCCAGGCTTTTCAGCGGCATGGCTTTTTCTGTCGGCTTGTATTCCATCACTTGGTCTGTCAGCCGTTCGAGACATTTTCGAGTGGCTTCAGCTTCGGATTCCAGCTGGGAGAGATAAATTTGTCCGAGGGGAACATTCATAGAGCTCCTTTCATTTGATTTAAAAGATGTATTGATAGTATATCAAAAGTTTTGGCAGGTTCTGCGGTCTCGTAATGCTATCTATGACGGCAATAAGGCGGGGGAGTTGTGAGGCACAATTGAAAACCGGCACCATAGTATTGGTGCCGGTTCTGGTCAGGCTTGAATGAACTAGGGTCATACGTCAACCCTTCTTGAAATACCGGAATTGGAGTATACTGTGGCCATGAAAGGAGGGTTATGGGTTGGATGCTATTAGTACTGGTCGGCCTTGGCCTTGCCCATATGTTGAGTACCGGTTCGACTGGAAATGCTGCCAACGATCCGGAAGCGACACCGCCCGCACCGGAACCCGAATCACTGCCAAACTCCCACAACGAAAATTCTTCTGCGTGGGTGGAAGACTCTGAAAGTCCGCCGGAATCCGATAGCAGAGACGAAGATGCTCAGGTCCGCCCGGAGGATGATCCTTACTATTGCACCTGTGGCTGCGGCCACTACATGCAGGGTGATTGACAAATGAACTAACCGGCCGTGTGCCGGCACGAAGCACGCGCTTTCTTACAAGAAAGCGCGTGTGTTTTTAAATAAAAACAGCGCCCTTGGCAAGGACGCTGTAGGAAAATCTAGCTGATTCCCCAAAGAATGTGTTTGTACTCCTTCGGACACTCGCACGGCTGGTAGCCTCCGGTAGCAGCATCTCCCACCCACTGGTACCACCACTGCCGGTACTGCTTCAGGCCGCCAAAGCCATAGAGAGCATCTGCTTGTACAGTCGCTATAACCGCATAGCGATACGAGTACTCAAAGATGTCTCCCTCGTTTCTTTCTACAATCTGCTTGGCCCGCTTGAGTGTCGAACACATAGCTATGGTCCGAGCTCCGCCGTATTGCTGGCTCTCCCTACTAGGCCAGCCCTCTACAATTGTAGTAATTGAGTAAAGTCTCATAGGTTCCCCTTGCAAGGGGGCTACCCCTTGCGGAGGGGAAAGTGAGATGTGTCATTGGGAATACTCCTCCTGTGAAGTTCAATGAAGTATAGTAGAAAATTATGGAAAAGTCAAGGGTTTTACCTCGTGGATAAGCCGTATTTACAAAATTTGTGCTTAGTTTAGAATAAAAGCAAGGCCAACATTTATTTTTCACTTTTATTTATATTATGCCTATCATAACCGAAGGCGGCCCAGATAATACCCCTCAAGTAGACCCGGAGTATGCGGAACAGGAACTAGCGTTCCGGCCTTCCCGCCGGCAGCAGTTGAAAGAGGATTTGCAGCAGATTGCGGACTTGTTAAAGCAGCTGAGGGAGATTAATGAAAGCATGGAAAGCGTCAGTTATCAGCTAGGAGAAGACCCTCCTCCGAAGCTGGCGTCGGAGCATGACGCCATCATGCGTATGCTGTTTGAAGCTGATTCTGCACAGCAGCAGGTTTTAGATTTTGTTGATGCCGACGAGCAGGCACATCCGGTCCTGAAAGAACAGAACCGGGCAGAGGTCTTAAAACATCTGAATGATCTAGGAAGGATGATGGAAGACTATGAGAAGGAGCACCAGGAAAGCGGGGAGTTGGAGGCAGTACGAAAGCGCGTTGCGAGTATAGAACTTTCCCTGGACCGCGAGCCGTGGTGGAAATAACAATAAAAAATTCAGGACTTTGGTCCTGAATTTTTTATGGGTACATTTATGCTAGCTTATTGAACAGGATCTTGAAGATCTGCCGTTGGAAGTCGGCAAACCGCTTGCTTTGGATGACGCTGGCGGTTTTGGATTCGTAGTCAATGAATGCCACTTTATCGTTGAGGATCAGGTGGGTGATGTTGTAGTCAAACGGATCCAGTTTGGCAGGGATGGCTTTGCCATAGCGTTCCAGATAGTTGGACCGCCGGGCTTGCGTGGCCTCGTTGGTGATATCGAACTTTTGCAGCAGACTGTGCCCGGTCAGATTGTTCTTGGTGGCCAACTTGCGGTAGACCTCGGGGTACAGTTTGGCATTCTGCCGATGGTCTTTGGGTGACTCGTACCGATATATAATGTCGTTTTTTTTGGCGTTCTCCATTAAATACTCGAATGCATGCCGAATACCTTCCGGCCCGTCAAAATAGCGGATGACCGGCTTGGGCGAACGGGTATCCGCGAGCTCTTCCAGGCGGGGGAGTGCGGTCTGTAATTCTTCTTGCAGGGGATTCAGCAGGTTGTTGAGCAAGGTGGGTGGCTGGGCTACATACGCCGTGCGTTTGCCTGCCGTGGTTTGCGAAAGTAGGCCAAAATGTTCGAGTTCGGGAATGGCATGGTAGACTGCCGGCCGGTAGAGGCCGGCTTTTTTAGCTATGGCTGCCACGGTTTGCGGTGGCGTACCGAGCAGTGCCAGGTAGATCTTAGAGGCATTCGGCGAAAGCCCGAGTTTGTTGAGCAGGTCCTGGTAAGGCATAAAAGTGTATAAATTATAGTACACAATTATATTACACCGAGCAGAAGACACTGTAAACAAGCAGTTTTGTAGTGCAGGCCCGTGGCCTGCCTAACGATTAAAAAATAGAAAAATAGAAAAATAGAAGGATTTTAAGGCCCCGTAGGGGCGGTTATCCTTCGATGGACTCAGTATGACCCCGAACAGAGTCGGGGGGTTATTAACCGCCATTGCACAGGCAAGGGAAGCTGATAGCTTCCCCTACATCACTGCAAAGCAGGCCAAGGGCCTGCACTACAGTACACTTTTTATCTCGTTTCTACCACAAAGTTTAATCGACGCTCTATCATGGGATCAGAAAAGGAGGAAAACATATGCGGTATCCGAAACTTTTGGTCCTGGTGCGCCATGGCGAAACGTACGTCAATGCCGGCAGGGGAGAAAAGGATTATATTCCGGAGGGGGATGAGCGGCTGCTTACGACCCCCGACCATCTCACGGAACTGACGTCGCGCGGCAAAAGCCAAGCCGACGCGACGGGGATCGGAATGAAGGATATGTTCGGTTCATTCGACTGCCTCATCGATTCAGGCTATGTGCGAGCGGTGGAGACCGGTCAGAGAATCTTGAGCGCATACGATTCCGAAGAGCGCAAGCGAACGCACATTATCCACCACGTACTGCTCCGCGAGAAAGAGCGGGGATACACCTTCAATATGACCGAGGCCCAAGCGAACGAATATTTTCCCTGGCTGCAACGGTACCTGGAAGTCACCGGCCGGTTCTACGCCCGACCTCCTGGTGGCGAAAGCCATGCGGACATTTGTCTGCGCGCCGGACTCTTGCTTAAGGAACTTGGCAAGGAATGGGCAGGTAAGAAGGTTTTACTGGTCTGTCATGGCCACAGCATCCGGGCACTGCGCTACCATTTGGAAGGGCTGACCGTCGAACAGTACTGCGCCATGATCAAGCCGGGCTCTATCCGCAACTGCGGTATCTTTGCCTACCGTTTTGACCAGAACCGCAACCTCCTCGTGCCCGAAATGTCCAACGAGGTCCTGTGGCAGCCGCTGGCTGCATAAACTTAGCCGCCATCCTTTACGAAGGACGGCGGCTTCTTATTGGGTAGCTATAAACTGCAACCTATAAGTTTTAAGCTGGTTGCATGACTGCCTTGAACTTGCCAATCAGCCATGAGATAATAGTAAAGAATATAAGTAGATATACAGTAGAAATATATAGAAATTCAATTGTATCTCTATTCTATTTCTAGAAACATTTTATTTTTAAAAGAATTTACGTGAACAGAAAAATTATCAAAACAGGAACAGTTGCTGCTGTGTTTTCGCTTGCTTTTCTTGCTTCCCAGTCTTTTGGTCTTTCCATGCCGTTTACCTCAATCAAGCCGGTGGCGCAGCAGGTCACGCCTGTGTTGTCCGACGAACAGCAGGGAATACTGGCTGTCCGCTCGGTGAAAGCATCGGTGGTCAACATTGTAGGGACCGGTAAGCCCCAGAATGACGGCAAGCAGGTGGAAGTGGTATACGGCACCGGATTTATCATTGATCCGGATGGTTTCATTGTAAGCAATAACCATATTGTGGAAGATTCCAACATGACCTTCACGGTCGTGTTTGCCGACGGGAATGAATATCCGGCGACAGTGCTTGGTCAGGACCAGTATAGCGATGTGGCCCTGTTGAAGATCGAGGCCAAGGGATTGCCGGTTGTCCGACTGGGAGATCCGCAGTCTCTCGAAACCGGCCAGACCGTGTTCGCGATTGGTAATTCTTTAGGTAAGTACCAGAATACGGTGACCCGGGGCGTGGTCTCTGGACTCGGCCGTATTATAGATTGGGCCGATGTGGCCAATGCGACGACTTCATCCTCTCCGCAGCCGCGGATGCAGAACCTGATCCAGACCGATGCGGCCATTAATCCCGGCAACTCCGGCGGGCCGCTTATTACCATGGCGGGGGAAGTAGTCGGTATGAATACTTTTATTGATACGAGTGCCGAAGGTGTGGGGTTTGCCGTGCCGATCAGTGCCGTCCGATCTTCTGTTGACCAGCTTCGCGCGTTCGGCAAAGTGTCCAAGCCGTATCTTGGCGTGGTTTTTTTGACGCTGTCCAAGACTCGCCAGCTTCTCCAGCAGACGTCGGTGAGTCAGGGTGCGCTTATTACCAGTGTGGCTCCGGACAGCCCGGCTGCGCGCGCTGGTATTACGGGTAATGATATTATTACCCACATAAACCATGAACAATTGACCGAAACCAATGAACTAGATGCAGTACTCAGCAAGTATGAAGCCGGCAATCAGGTATTGGTCACGCTGCTGCGCAAAGGGGAAAGTATAGACCTGCCGTTGATTATTGGGGAGTACAACAAATAGCGAAAAGTGCAGAGCGAATAGTGAATAGTGGAAGCAGGGAACAGGGATGAGTAAATAGAAAATAGTAATAAGTAAGCAGCAAAGAGAAAATAGAACATATTCCATTTTTGTCCGACCGGACAAAAATGGAATGTGATCGAATTAAGTAAATTGAACCGCTAAAATGATGGATAAAATCCCCTGGCGAGCCAGGGGATTTTAATGTGTTTGCCAGTAGTGAAGACTGAAATTCGCATACTTCACAAGTGCCTTCGCCCGTAGGGCTGTGAGCTCATCCTCAGTGATGCGCGCTTTGGGCTGGAGAATAACGGTCTTGGTCCCTTTGATATAACAGCCGCTTAACGTGCTGTCGATGGGGGTCGGGGTCCAGACATCGGCGATCAGGCACCAATCTTCGGTGATCTGGTCGACTGATTTACAAACAGTGCCGTACGCCGCCGGATCAGTGGTTTTAATCTGGCGCAAGGCGCTCTGGATGGAATTACGGTTTCCGCCGATCTGGGTTATAGAGATGCTGATCTTACAACCGGAGAAGGGATCGTAGTAATTCATGGTATTCTGGAACCACACGTACGCGCCGAAACAGAGCAGCGCGAACAGAAAAAGAATACCGAAGTTTTTGAGAAAGCGCAGTGTGGCCATATTAGTAGTCGACGATAGCTTTTAAGACGCGATCATCCTCGGTATGGCATTCGTTCTCATCGAATTTCCGGTTTTCGTGGAATTGGACGGCATGGCAGGTTTCGTGAACTATGACCGCTGCAGTGGCTGCAGTGTTGCCGGGATTGGTGCTGACCGTAATCAATCCCTTGTTCCTGCTTTGCTGCTCTGCCGGGAAAAAGCAACCACCGCCAAATCCGCCGCAACCGAAGTTGGGGTCAATGCCACTGACACGGGCACAGACGGTTTGGTAGTCGTCTGGAAGGGTTTGGCGGAGTAATTGCAAACCTCGCTTCATTTCCAGGTTCGAGAATGAGGCTATGGAAGGCCGGATGGTAATAAAACATGAATGGGGCATATCAATATAGAGAAAGTAGCGCTGGATGAGGTACGCGGGCAGGACTGCGAAGAACAGGATCTTGAGTATGATCCCGAAAGGAATTTTGATACGCGGTTTTTTGGGTGGTTGGCTGGCCTGCTGCCGGGGATTGAGAATCGAATAATCCGGCAGCCCGCTCTCCGTAAACTTTTTTGCAGCAGGACGGGGAGTTGGTGGCAAGGGTTTAGCTCCCGTAGATTTGGTTTCCATAGATGTGCTTGTATTATAGCACCGCGAGAGTGATTGTAGATGCAAGTGCATACTATTCGCTAGTCGCTATTCACTCGTGCTCTGTATTAAGAAAAGCCCGTAACCTGAGAAGGTTCGGGCTTTTGTTGCATCAGGAAGCTGGGAGAGCTAGCTAAACAGCTCTCCTTCTGTTCCTGATTTGGTTGCCACGACGATGGTCAACAGAAATAGCGCGATGACTATGTTGACCAGGGTCGCATGTTCGACCACGCGGGACAGTTGTCCCGCTTCCACGACCAGGGTTAAGACCTGGACCGCGGCAGGGAAGTGGGCGGCCGCGCGGTGTACCGAATGGTTCACCGCCGCGCCGTGTACCGGATGGTGCACGGCTGGGGCAGGAGGTGTGCTGGTTTTTTTCCGGCGCACGCTCCAGCCAACGAATACGGCCAGCCCGGTTCCCACAATCAGGAACAGGAGCATAGAAGCTTCCTTTCATCGGTTTCCTTAAATGTGGAAACCGACTGTACCCTCCTATTAGTTGGTAAGGCGCTTCGTCCGTTCTGCAACGGGCGGAGCCTGGCAGTATAATCCAAAATTTGACACTTGTCAAGCCCTTAGGGTATACTGGATAAGACCCCCCGGTGGGGGGTAAGCCTAGTTCAAAGTGGAAAGTGTAAAGTTATAAAGTCTGCCGTTGATGGGCACCCTCATTTTGAACTTTTAATTTTTAACTTTAAATTACGATGCAGCACGAGGCAGCAGAAAAGAACAGGCAGAATGTCATCAAGCGTATCCATTATGCCGAGGGGCATTTGAAGGCGGTATCCAAGATGATCGAGCGGGACGCCTACTGCCTGGATATCATTAACCAGAACCATGCGGTCATCGAAGCTTTGCGCAAGGTCAACCAGATGATCTTGGAAGGCCATTTAGGCGTGTGCGCCTACGATGCGGTTAACAGCAAGGACACCGCTAAGCGAAAAAAGGCGATAGAGGAGCTGGTGAAGCTGTACAGTAAGGGCAATTGACAAAATTTAAAAAATTGACAAAATTGACAAAAATAAACTGCAGTCTGGTGTCTTAATTTTGTCAATTTTGTTCAATTATGTCATTTTTGTCAATCCCGTTTTCTTTTAATTAATCATGCACAATTAAGAATTCATTACCATGAATGATTCAGTCATCCATAATGTAGTGATTATCGGCTCCGGTCCGGCCGGGCTGACCGCGGCGGTCTATGCGGCTCGCGCGGAACTCAAGCCAATCGTATTGGCCGGCCTGCAGCCGGGCGGCCAGCTTATGCAGACCACAGAAGTGGAAAATTTCCCCGGTTTTCCAAAAGGGATTATGGGTCCCGAACTGATGGATAATATGACTAAGCAGGCCGAGCGGTTCGGTACGCAGATCGTGCAGGAGAACGCCGTCTCAGTCGATGTTTCAGCACGGCCACTTGTGGTGCATACCGACAGGCAGGAGCTCCGGGCCAAGAGCGTCATTATCGCTACTGGCGCGGAAGCCAACTGGCTGGGATTAGAGAGTGAGCAGAAATTGCGGGGCCGCGGCGTTTCAGCCTGTGCCACCTGCGACGGTTTCTTCTTCCGCGGCAAGAAAGTAGTGGTTATCGGCGGGGGAGACAGCGCGATGGAGGAGGCGAATTTCCTGACCCGTTTTGCCGATCACGTGACCATCATTCACCGCCGGGCGGAGCTGCGGGCTTCCAAGATTATGCAGAAGCGCGCCCAGGACAATCCGAAGATCACGATTGTGACCAATGTTACCATGCTGGAAGTACTCGGCGAGAATTCCGTGGAAGGCGTGCGCGTGAAGGATAACGAGACCGGAGAGGAGCGCACAATTGAAGCCCAGGGGTATTTTGCAGCCATTGGCCATACGCCGACGACCAAGATTTTCAAGGAAGCGGGAGTAGAGACGGACGAGAAAGGCTATATTAAAGTGCATAACAACACCCGGACCAACATTCCCGGCGTGTTCGTAGCGGGTGACGTATCTGATCCGCGCTACCGCCAGGCCATCTCCGCAGCCGGCATGGGCTGTATGGCTGCCTTGGACGTGGAAAAGTATTTGGACGAGATCGGTGATGACGTCGAACCGAAAATGGAAGAGCGGTACGCAGAGACAACATTAATTGAACAAAATTTAAAAAATTGACAGAATTGACAAAATTAATGGGCCCAAATTTTTGCTCATTTTTGTCAATTATGTCAATTTTGTCAATAACCATATGACCAATCCATTTCAAACAGCCATCTTGCAGCTGGAAACGGCTGCCAAAGTAGCCGGCCTCGATATGCAGAAGATCGAGCGCCTCAAACATCCGGACCGTTATACCGAAGTCACGATACCCGTGGTGATGGATAACGGCGAGCAGAAAATTTTTCGCGGTTTCCGCAGCCAGCACAATAACAGCCGCGGACCGTACAAAGGCGGTATCCGCTTCCACCAGCAGGTTAGCCTCGACGAGGTCAAAGCCTTAAGCTTTTGGATGAGCTTTAAGAACGCAGTGGTGGACGTACCGTTCGGCGGCGGCAAGGGCGGGGTAATTTTTAATCCCAAGGAAGTCAGCAAGGCCGAATTGGAACGCATTTCTCGCGGGTATGTGAAAAAACTTTATCGGCTTTTGGGGCCTGAGTTCGATGTACCGGCACCAGACGTGAACACGACCGGCGAGATTATGGCCTGGATGGTCGACGAGTATGAAAAGCTGACTGGCACGAAAGCTTTGGCGACCTTTACCGGCAAGCCGCTGGACAAGGGCGGGAGCGAGGGGAGGGAAGAGGCGACCGGCTACGGCGGGAGTATCGTGTTGCGCGAGTTGCTTGCCAGCAAAGCCGCGAATGTTCCAGAGAAAGCTGTCGTCGCCATCCAAGGATTCGGCAATGTCGCTACGCACTTTGCGGAAACGGCTAACAAGCTCGGCATGGCCATTGTGGCGGTTTCGGACAGCAACGGAGCCATTTATCGTCCGGAAGGATTGGATATCAAGGCAGTTGAGGCGCATAAGAAACAGACAGGGAGTGTCAGGAATTTTGAAGGTGCGGAAAATATCAGCCACGAGCACTTGCTTGAGTTGAATGTCGATATTTTGGTGCCGGCAGCTTTGGAAAACGTTCTGCACAAGGAAAATGCCGAAAATATCAAAGCCAAGGTTATTATAGAAATGGCCAACGGACCGACCACCTGGGAAGCGGATGAAATTTTTGCCAAGCGGGGCATTACCGTGGTGCCTGACATTCTGGCTAACAGCGGTGGTGTCTGTACTTCATACTTTGAGTGGTATCAGAACATGCATGGCGAGCACTGGAACAGGGAGGATGTGCTCAAAAAACTGGAAGAGCATATGGTCAAAGCCTATAAGGCCGTACTTGAACAGAAGGAAAAACACAACACCACGTTCCGCAATGCAGCGTATATTCTTGCCGCTCAGCGGATTATCGAGAAGATGGAGGAGTAACGAAACAATTGACAATTAACAATTAACATGTGACCGACTGCAAAGAAGTCAAAGGTTAAAGGTTACATGTCAAATGTTTTTCGCTGTCACTATGCACGACGTTATCATTATCGGCGGCGGGCCGGCCGGGCTGGCGGCGGCCTGGCAGGCTGCCAACGCAGGAATTTCCGTCCTGGTCGTGGCCGAGCACTTGCCTGAATATCATCCCGAGCCGCATCCTATGCTGCTGAATTTTCAGGAGATCAAGCGACAGGTGCACGACCTGGCCCACCAGAAGCCGGAGCATCTGTTTTTGATGGTCGGCCGGAAAGTGGTGGGCGTGGAGCGGCACGTGGTTAGCTTTTCGGTTGAACTTGCCTCCGGGGAGCAGCTGTATTGCCGCAGCGTCATTGAAGCATGCGGCGTGACGGACGGCGAAGGAAATGCCTCGTTCGAACGGCTGACCTTGAAAGACGGCCGCGGCCGCATCAAAACCGACCCAGACGGGCGGACGAATGTGCCGGGACTGTTCGCGGCCGGTGCGGCTTCGGTGGGTGCCATTAAAAATACGTTTACTGCCATTGGCGAAGGTGTCCGTGCTGCATTGTGTGCACAACTGCATTTGCGGAAGGAAAGAACTTGAGATATACTCAAGGCATGAAAAGATTTTCCGCACACCAGGATCGCTTCACATGCCGCCTCACCGTCCAGCCTGCGCGCGCCTGCGCCTTCATCACTACTTGCAGATAAAGCTCCGCCTTCCGGCGGAGTTTTAAATTATCCGAATTATCAGGAGGATTAAAGGTATGGTCTTGCCATTCCTATGTCAGACAATGGCTACTCGGGTGCTGTCATGGCAAGCGTGAACTGGGACTATCATAGTTATCGGCACAAAGTGAGGTATCAAGTGCAAGAAGGACGCAAAATATTCAGGTCGAAGCCGCGGCTTCATTTGATTCACCGGACGTTCGCCTATGACCCGTCGTGGTACGAGCTGTTCGGCTTCAAGGAACCTGAACAGGTCCTGAAGCTGCTTCAGCGGGCGGAGCGGTTAAAGCGCTTGCAGGGGATCGCGCTCGCACACAGGATTCCAGAGCCTCCGCCGTTTCTGTCACAGGAAACACGCTATCTTTTGCGACTGAGCAAAAAGAAGGTTCCGCGCCGGAATCGCATCCAAAAGCATCACATGGTGCCGGTCAGCAGAGGTGGCAGTAATGCCAAACAGAATCTGTTGCGCTTGAAAGCGGGCCGGCATGCGGCCTGGCATGACCTGTTCGACACCAATACCTGGCAGGAAGTCATTGCCAGTTTGAGCTCCATCATCCAGCGGCAGAAAACGCTTGAACAAGCAGCCTGAACAGGCTAGACCGGTCACGATGGCCGGTCTTTTCTTGTGTCTTTCGGTATACCACGTTGGTATTCTTGTGCATAATTGCAGTTGCATTGCCTTACACGGTAGGATATACTTGGACTATGAAAAGCATTTCCGCAATCCAGAACTTCCCTCTGCACGGTTTCGCCTGCCCGGCTCCGCGCGCTTGCGCCTTCGTTATCGTTCGCTAAACCCCGCTTGCGCGGGGTTTTAAAATTTCAAATTTTTAAGGAGGCGCCTGGCACAACGGAGCTAATTTGCGGCCTTTCGCGTTATTACGTGTCTTTGTTGGGAGAAAATTATGGACTTCGACAGTGAAAGCTGGAAGCCATTCCTGCGCAAGCGGAATCGAATCGAGAGAATTGACAGGGGTCTTTGGAAGGACGCTGATACCAGGGTTACCGGAGCGTTGGCGGGTTTCCCCCGCGAGTTCCAGCCGTACGATTCCCTCTGGAAGCAGATCTTCGGCGATCATACGGTCGCGGAAGCCATCACGCTTCTGCAGCGCATTCAGCGGTTGAAACGGCGGCCCATTGTGTATCTGAAGCGATACGTGGTCCTGGCCGATACGTCATGGGTGTGCGTCATTGGCAGACGGGGTGTTATTTGGTCAACTGTCTGGGGACAGACTGTCTTCGTCCGGGCGCGCAAGCCTCGAAAGAAGAACCCGTCCATCAATCGCCACCACATGCTCCCGGCGAGCAGGGGAGGGGCAGCTGTTGCCTCGAACCTGGTATATATGCGCATCGCAAGGCATTGTGCCTGGCACAAGAAATTCGGACTGGCAACGTGGTCGGAGGTTATTGACGGCCTCAGTCGTTGGCGGGTTCAGCATGAACCCCGCATCCGGATTATGGCTGCTTGAGTGCGGTAGTAGGCTGGTCCATTGGGCCAGCCTTTTTATATTTATTGTTGATTTTGCTGAGGAATTTTGTCATTTACCGTAAAAGGGTATGTTCTTTTTAACTCACATACGTTAGAATAAAAGCAGTTAAATTAAGCCTAATACAGGGTAATTCCCCCAAAATCATTGACAAATCAGGCGTTTTTTCCTATACTATAGAGAATTATTTTATACTATTAATTAATTCATCTGCTTTAAACATATGAAAACACTGGTAAAATTAGCGGCTGCGGCTGCCTTTTGTCTGGCCCTAACCCTGCCCGCAACCCATCATGCCTTGGCGTATAATCCAACCCTCACGGTCAACCAGGAGGGTGGTGCGGATAATGTCCGCATTACGGTCCAGGCAGATCCTTGGAGCCAGATTACGCTCTACCGTCGGCAGTCCACCCAAATGTGGACCGTCATTACGAATTTCGGTCAAACCGATGGCAGTGGCTATTTTTCCCAGTTGATGAGCCTGGGGTCTGATGGTACGAATAGTGTGATTGAGATGTATGCCATGGTCAACGGCCAACAGTCTTCCACGGTGCAGACCTATCCTTACAATAATGGCGGCTGCACTTATAATTGTGGCAGCCCGACCGGTCTGAATCTGAGCCAGAGCAGTATTACACTCAGCCAGGGACAGAACATGACCGTTACGGCCAACAATGCGTATGGCAGCATGTATATTTCCGGCAACACCAATTCCTCGGTTGCCAGCGCCAGTCTTTCCGGTAATCAGATTAACGTGTATGGAAACTCCAACGGCTCGACGACAATCACCGTATGCGCCAACAACAATGGCTGCGCCAGCTTGTATGTAAATGTCAACAATAACGGCGGGTATTGCACCTTCGGTAATTGCAACAATGTCGGCGGTATCACTTTTAGTAACAACAATCCATCCCTCTCGGTCGGTCAGAGTATGAGCATTACGGTCAGTTCTCCTATTTACGGCGCTTCCCAGAGCTTTTATGTTTCGAATAACAGCAATAACAGCGTGGTGACAGCCAGCATGAATGGTAGTACGCTGCAGCTTTACGGCCAGAATTCCGGCAGCAGCACGATCGCCGTGTGCCAATCCGGCACTTCAGCGTGCAGTAATTTGTATGTGACCGTGAATGGTTCCGGCTATTGCACCTTTGGCAATTGCGGCGGCAATACGCTCTCGCTGAGTCAGTCCAGCCTGACCCTTTCCCAGGGCCAGACCGCAACCGTGACCTCGTACTCCAGCTCCGGCAACTTGTATGTTTCGGGGAATACCAATAGCGGTGTTGCCAGCTACACTACCTCCGGAAATCAGATCACCATTTACGGCGTTTCCAATGGATCGACCACCTTCACGATCTGCGCTTCCGGTTACAGCTGCGCCAGCCTGTACGTCACGGTTACTGGATATGGAAATAATGGCAGCGTGACCCTGAGCCAAAATAGCATGAGTCTGAATGTGGGCCAGAATTTGACCACTGCCATTTATGGCAGCGGGAGCGGCAATTATTACGTCAGCAATAACAGCAACAGTGGCGTGGCGAGCGCCTCGATCAATGGCAGTACCGTGAATGTCTACGGCAACAGCGCCGGGAGCACGAATATTACGGTCTGCCAGTCCGGCAACAATAACTGCGCCACCTTGTACGTGAGCGTGTCCGGCAGCGGCTATTACGGCGGCAGCCTCACATTGAGCCAAAACAGTATCAATTTGAGCACCGGCCAGAATCTGTCCGTGACAGTCAACGGGTATTCCGGCAGCCTGTATATTTCCAATAATAGTAATTCTTCGGTGGCTACTGCCAGCATCTCCGGCAATACCGTATATGTCTATGCCAACAATACCGGCAGCACGACCATCAGTATCTGCCAGAATTACAATTCTTCGGCCTGCGCCAGCCTGTACGTGACCGTGAACGGGTACAATAACAACAATAATTACGGTGCCCCGTATTTCACCAGCCTGAATTTGCCTGCGGCATACGTTGGACAGTACTACAGCCAGCAGTTGTCCGTCTCCGGCGGCCAGTGGCCGTATACCTATACGGTCAGTTCCGGCTACCTGCCGAATGGCATGTCCTTGTCTTCTTCCGGCCAGCTGTATGGTACGCCGGTAAGCAGCGGGACGTACACGGTCAGCATCCAGGTCAGGGATAACTACGGTCGCACGGCAGTTAATAATTTCTCTCTGACAATCAGCGGTTCCGGTAGCGTCCTTGGGAGCTCTGTCTATAACAACGGCCAGCTGATCCTGGAGAATAATACGGTCTATATTGTCTATAAGAACACCAAGACCGGTTTTGCTTCCCGTACCGTCTTCCAGGGCCTGGGATATTCATTCAACAATGTCATTTCTACCGGTTATTCCGGTTTGGGTGATTCCGGTTACATTGTCCGCACATCGCGCGCGGCCCATCCGTGGGGCAGCTGGGTCAAGCAGGGGAGCACGATCTATTTTGTCCACGAGCTCGGTTTAATTCCGGTGCCCGACTATAACACGTTTACGAGCAATGGCGGCTCTGACAACCTGGTCGTGCCGGCCAATACCTGGGACTTCCAGCGGCCCATGCTTTCCACTATGACGTGGAATGATGGACGAATGAGATAGCTGACAGCTTATAGCTTATAGGAAACCCCCGCTCTTTATTTCCAAAGAGCGGGGGTTTTTGTAGGGCAGACCCGCCTCGACTCGCGTTCGCTTGTCGAGGCGAGGCGGGCCCACAGCCTGCTTGTAGGGGCGGGCATTGCCCGCCCTTTTTTATTATGTGAAAATACAAAAAACAAAGTGCCTCTTTGACAAGTATGTCAAAGAGGCACTTTGTTTTTATAGGCATTAGTTTAATTCCCGTATTTCTGATAGGTAAAGAAACCTTTCACGTTTTGTACGCCCCACGGAGTAGTGACCGTGCCAGTGACAAGACCATTGTTGCGGCGAGAGGTGATGAACAGGGTGGGGGAGAGCTCGAGCGTGGTCTTAAGGTCTGGAATGTTTAACGACCATTTTTTCGGAATCGATCCGTCGGTCTCCGCTTGGACCGTGCCGGAGAAGGCTTTTTTCATATATTGTCCGGCTTTGTCTTTGTAAAGCACCCAGGTATGGGGCTTGTAGTCGGCTTGCTGGCTAAAGACATCGGAATGATCGATGACATACATATCGCCCAGTTCGTCCCACAGGACAAAGTATTGGGCGAGCGACCGCAGGGTGTCGTAGCCGTTGAAAAAGACATATTTGTCATAATATGGCGTATAGATCTTAGCCAGGTAGGCATGCATGGTGTAGGTAGTTCCGTTGATGGTCACCTGGCTGTCGCCTTCACTGACGTACTTGGTGTAGTCGAGCGTGTTTTTGACAATGAAGTCACCCTTTAAATCCTGGAGCGATGCTTTTACGACTAAGTTGTTAGCGGTAAACTCCAGATCATAATGCTCGCGCGCAGAAAGGTCATCGGCCAAGCCAGAAGAAAAATCGGTTAAAAAGCTGTGTGATGACACCGCTTCATTAGCCGCGGTGAAATCGGTATACAGCTGCCGGTGTTGGTTTTGGTAGACAAAATCCGCATAGTAGTAATGGCTGTACTGGTTGGCAATGCGTTTGCGGTTGAGATCCAGGTAGAGCAGAAACGGGCTGCCTTGTTCTGTCTCTCCCAGCAGGAGCAGCTCATCGGAAAAAAAGCGGTGGTCGGGTGTGATGGCATTTTGGCAGTCGTTGCCGCAAACAAGCTTTGGGTAAAGGGGGAGCACCCAGCGCGACCCATATAACCCTCCGGCCAGACCAATGAGGATACCTGCGAGCAGTAATAATGCGATTTTGATTTTATGCATGGTGTTTTTACTATTCACTCTTCACTATTCTCTAAGCACTCATGGTATAATTATAGCAAATACTATCATTTCTATGAGCATTTTTCTTTTGGTTGTAGTGCTTGGTTGGTGCATGCTCGTGCCGCTCCACACTGCCCGGGCAGTGCCGCCGCCGGATTTTATTTTCAATATCGGTTCCCAGATTGTCCAGATTTTTACCTTCCTTGTGCTGGCTTTTTCCATATCAGTAGGCGTGCTGCGCCGGTTTTTTCAGACCAGCGTGATTTTTACCAAATACCGCACGATTACCTGGATAGTGCTGGCACTTCTTGTTATTGGCGCCTCGCTGGCTGGCGCATATTACTATAACAAATACAAGCAGGAAAAGGATTATAACCAGTGGGTGCAGGAAAGCAAACAGCAGTCCTCTGGGCAGGATGAGAACCAGCAGTCAGCCGCTGGTATTGACCAATTACAGCTTGGTCATCTGCAGCCGGAGAATATCAATCCGCGCGGCAAGGAGCCGGAAGACGCTGGCGCGCAGTTCATCCGCACTTATTATAAGAATTTGGGATCGGGAAATATTGCGGCCGCGTACGCAGTTTCCAGCAAACCAGTTCCGTTTGAGACCTATCAAAGCTGGTATAAGGACACAACCGGCGTTACGGTCGACAGCTTGCAGAAAATCTCGGACAATAATTATTCCCTTGGGCTCACGCTTATAGATAAAACGGGGACGACCCGCTATGCCGTGCTAATGAAACTTAAACAGGACAGTGCCGGTAATTATCAGATAGAACATTCCGATGTGCGCGTGCTGGCCCAGACTGGGACCGCGCAGCCGTCAAATCCGGTGATATCTGGTGCCCAAGAACAAGCCGATAACGGTTTTTACGAACAAAACAAAAATTCGGACCTCAGCATCAGTAATGAAGACTTCCGCGCAGTTACGGACAGTCAACCAGACGCGTATATTCTTGATGCCCGCGAGGATGAGGAATATGAGATTGGCTACTTTCCAGGTAGCCACCATATCCGGTTTGCGGATATCCAAGCCGGAGAGTGGATCAGTTTACCCCAGGACCGTGTAATCTATGTGCTGTGCTGGTCAGGCATTCGGGGCAGGGAAGTTGCCGAATTTTTGCGCACTAAGAACATCGTTGCGCGCTTTTTGGACAAAGGCGCGGACGGCTGGGTAGCTTTTGGCGGCAGATGGAACGGGGGAATAAAATTCCTCGGCAAGTACACGGATGAGCGGTATCAGATCGTCTTTGGTACCGATGAAGTAAAGAAATATGTAAAGCAAGGAGTTGTTTTGGTGGACTCCCGCCACCCGGACAAATACCGGAAGCGCCACATGCCGGGAAGCGTGTCTATTCCCGTTATTTACACGCCAACCAGCCAGATGGACCAGGTCTTGTCACAGGTGCCGACTGGCAGTACGGTGATCACCATTTGTGATGATTTTGTCAGCTGCTTCGACGCCAAAGTTGCCGGAGTCAAACTGGAAAAGAAAGGCAATACGTTCCTCGGGCGATACAATAAGCCGTGGGAGTATTTTCAATAACCTCACCCCAACCCTCTCCTTAGACAAGGAGAGGGGGTGGCCCATTCCTCTCCCTTTCTAGGGAGAGGTTAGGTGAGGGTAATGTCACCGTGAAAGGAGAGGAAATGGGGTCATTCCCAACTTCCTTAAAACTCTAAACAACCATGGAAAGTACACACCAACAACTCGGCGCCAAAACACTGAATCTCCAAAAACTCCAGGAGCTTGGTTTTTCTGTCCCTGCATTTTTTCCACTCCCTTCACCAGTCGTACAGACTATTTGGCAGGAACACCAGCAAGGACGGCAAGAGGCGCTGCATGCTGCGGTGGAGCAGGCCACTGAACAGCTTCACTGCGATTTTTTCGCTGTCCGCTCCAGCGCACTCATCGAGGATACCGGTACGAGTTCCATGGCTGGCCAGTTTCGGACGGAAACCAATGTCAGCCGGCAGCAGCTCGCGGATAGTGTACTGCGGGTCATTGCTGACGCGGAGGGGAAACTTTCGGGTAAACTGGGGCAGTTCTCTCTTATCATCCAAGAATATGTCGAAGCTGATTTTTCCGGTGTGGTTTTTACGCGCAACCCCCAGGGGAGCAGGGACATGGTGGTTGAGTACTCGTCCGGTGCGGGGGAAGCCGTAGTGGGCGGCGTAGTAAAGCCGGAACGCGTACGGTTTAATTGGAACCAGGATGATTTTAGGATATCTCTTCCGGGATTTGTTGAATTTGTAGAGGGTTGCAAATCAATAGAGCGCGCATTCGGACAACCGCAGGATATTGAATGGTGTGTGAAAGGGGGTCGGTGGTACTATCTGCAGGCGCGCCCGATTACAAGCCTGGCACAGAAAGACTTTGAAGAATATTTGTATCTTGATGCCGCACTGCCCCAGGAAGGGAAGTTCTTTTATGAAAAAACGGAGATCTCTGAGATTGCACCGCGGCCAACGCCATTCACCATGGATTTGTTACAGCGGATCTACCGGCAGAACGGCCCGGTTGACCGTATTTACCAGAAGTACGGCATTGGTTACTGTGATACTGGGTTTTTGCGGATCTTCGGCAATGAATTATACGTAGACCGGGAAAGAGAATTGCAGAGTCTGCTCCCGTCTTTCAGTCGGCTGAAAAGCGAAGCATTTCAACCGCGCCTAGCGCGGCTGTCCGGCATGCTGGCAACACTCAACAACATTGTGCGCCTGAACTCCCTGCCGATGCGGCTTGACGAACTTTTCCGCCGCGTAGCGGAGCGGATCAGTTCGCGTCCTACAGCTGCTCCGGAACTGCAGCGCGATATGGAAATATTCCTCAGGGACTATGAGATTATTTTTGAGATCAATCTCCTGGCGGAAAAAGCCGTGAAAAGATTGGAACAGGCCGCCCAGCGGGAAGGGTTGCAGGTGAGCCGGTTGCTTGTCGGAGAGGGAGATGATGACTTTCATTCTATTGATTTCAAGGATGGGGTGTTGATGCTCGGGAATTCTTTGGAGATTTCCGATACAACCCATTTCTCCAGCCGCCTGTCAGCTGTATCTTCTGCCGGCGGTATGCTTGCCGGATTGAGTGCAATAAAACAAGAGTATCTGCGGCCGTTCATCCGGCAAGCAAGGGTCTGTAATCGCTTGCGGGAATACGGGCGATGGCTGACCGTTAAGCACATCAACCGTCTCCGACTGTGCCTGCATGACCTGGCGCAGAGTCTGGATCTTGGAGGAGAAGAGCTGGCTTATTTCTTTACCATTGATGAGTTGCTTTCAGACCAAGCGGGCTTGCTGGCTGGCATGAAGCGGAAACAGGAATATGAGAAATTTAACCGATTCACATTACCTGCTGCTTTGAGTTCCGCGGTGTTGACGCAAAGTACAGAGGCGCCGTTTGGCGTCTCGTCCGGCGCGGCCAAAGGTATACTTGTTACTTCTGATACGGTCGTGCCGGGACAAGAGTGTATTTTGTATACGAAAATTTTATCTCCGGATCTGGTTCGATACTTTCCGAATATCAGCGGTATAGTTTCGGACAGAGGCGGTGTCCTGTCCCATTTGGCAATTATGGCCAGGGAACATCATGTACCAGTACTGGTAAATGTCGATCTGGCGGCAGCGGGACTCAAGCTGGGTGATGAGGTGGAGATGGATGCGGATATGGGGAAGCTTGGGAAGGCTGAGAGGGCAAGTTCATAATGGGATACAATGAACACGGATGAACACTGATCGAATATAAACTGATTAGCACAGATATATTGTCTTATTTAAATCACCATACTGGTTTTGTAGGGGCGGGCATTGCCCGCCCTTTCTGTTAGTAATCGATGGTTGCTTTGCTATCTAAAACACTTGTCTGATTTCTGTTTCTCTAAAAAAACAGCTATACTATAAGCAAATATCTTACAAATTTATGCAGATCAATACATATACAAAAACTGCCCCAGTACTCGCGCTCATGGGTGTGTTGTTCTCTGGTTACATCGTGTTTTCCCGGTTGCTTACCAAGCAGTGTGCCTTTGGTGAGACGTGCCCGTTGTTTTTAGGTAAGCCAGCCTGCTGGTATGGCTTTGGCATGTTTACGTTAATGTTTATAATCGCCTTATTGGCGTTCTTTCGAATAATCAATGCGGTGATAGCGAAGCGGACCATTTTGACGATCTCGCTGGTCGGTATCGTTTTTGCCTCCCAGTATGCTTTCCCTGAATTTAGCTTATTATTCTCCGGCAATGCTCCACACTATCAGCTAGGCCTGCCCACATGCATTTGGGGATTTATATTTTATATTTTGATTTTTATAGTTTCAGCGTTGTAAACACGGATCAACACTGATTTACAGTAAACAGATAAACACTGATAAAAACTCCCCGCGTATGCGGGGAGTTTTTCTATAAGCTATAAGCTGACACCTATAAGCTATTTACTGTGAGGCACGTTCGACGTATTCGCCGGTTCTGGTATCAACACGCAGCACATCGCCTTCCTTGATGAACATGGGGGCATTGACGGTCAGGCCGGTTTCCAGCTTGACGGGCTTGGTCACGTTGCCGCCGCTGTTGCCTTTGGTGTCCGGGGGAGCTTCGGTAACCTTGAGTTCCACTTTAATCGGCAGTTCAATAGAGACTGGGCGGCCATTGAAACGCAGGATAGAAACTTCCATGCTTTCCTTCAGGAATTGTTCCTGCTCGGCCGTGACTTCCTTGGCGATGTCCACGGTCTCGAAGGTGTCGTTATTCATGAAGTGGGTGCCTTCGGCGTCGGCATAGAGGAAATTGGCTTTTTCGCGGGTGACATCGGCTTCGTCGATTCGCTCGCCGAACTTGAACGAGTATTCGTAAACTTTACCGGTAATGACGTTGCGCAGCTTGGTCTGCATCACGGGCTTTCTCTGTGCGGTGCGCATGCGGTTGCTCCAGATCACCTGGACGGGCTGGTTCTCCCAAAGGATGATCGTGCCGAGCTTTAAATCGTTAAGATCCATAAGATAAATTCAAAGTTTAAAGTTCAAAATGCAAAATGAAGGTGCCGCTTCGCGGCGTCTATAGATGTCCGCCTGTGGCGGACTCCATAACTTTGAATTTTGCACTTTGCATTTTTAATTTTTTAGGCTGCCACGAACGGTAAAAGTGCCATGTGCCGGGCGCGCTTTAAGGCCTTGGTGACCATGCGCTGGTGTTTGGGGCAGGTGCCGGTGCGATTGTGGTTTAAGATCTTGGCGTGCGGCGACATGAAGCGGCGCAGGGTCTGCGTGTCCTTATAGTCAACCGTAGTGATCTTGTTGCTGCAGAAGAAGCAGACCTTCTTCGTCGGTTGCTGGTTATTGTTGGTAGGTCTCATAGGAAATTAAAAATTTAAAATTAAAAATTTAAAATTATGGTGCCGTTTCGCGGCGTCTATAGATGTCCGCCTGTGGCGGGCTCCATAACTTTGAATTTTGCACTTTGCATTTTGAATTCCTTTTTAAGCTTCGCTTAAAAAGGAATGTCTTCCACGTTGATGTTTTCGTCTTCCTGCTGGATGGTTGGGAGTTCTTCGGGGACGAATGGCTGTTCAGCGGCGGCCTGCGGGCGGGAGGCTGGAGCAGAGTAGGGGGTCGTACCGCCGGGAGCGGCACCGGCACCGCCGTCAAGCATGATCATATTTTCGGCAACGATTTCGGTGCGGGATTTTTTCTGTCCGTCTTTGCCGTCCCATGATCTGGTCTGCAGGCGGCCTTCAATATACACGCGGCGGCCTTTTTTCAGGTACTGCTGGGCTATTTCACCAAGCTTGCTCCAAATGACCACATTGTGATACTCGACCTGTTCGACTTTTTGGCCGGTCTGCCTATTGTTGTAGACATAGTTGGTGGCCAAGCCGATCTGACAGACATTGGCACCGCCCGGCGTGGTCCGGCTTTCCGGATCCCTGGTCAACCGGCCGATGATCATGACTTTATTAAGGTCCATAGTTTTATTAAACCTTTGACATATGACATGTGACCTTTTCCGCCGGAGGCGGACCCGCCTTTGGCGGGGACATCGGTCAAATGTCAATTGTTAATTGTCAAATGTTATTTGGTGATATCTTCGCTCAAGGCTTCCTCGATCTTTTTGTCGAGAGCTTGTTCGTCTATCTCTTCCAGTTGGACCGGAGCCGGGGCAGCTTCGGTCTTTGGAGCTGGGGCATCTGCCGGGGTGGCCGGAGTGGTTGCGGCCGGTGCAGGCTGCTGGGTGCGGTTCTTATTCATCTTGGCCTGGACCACGGCGTCCTTCTTGGTGCGTTCCAGGTGCTCTTCTTGGTTAATGAGCAGGTAGCGGATGATGGTGGAATCCATGGTGCGAATCTTGGCATCGAGGTCATTAACCTTTTTCCCATCCATGCTGAAATTGACAACGACATAGTAGCCGTTGCGGGTCTTGCCGATCGGGTAGGCGAGCTTCTTTTTGCCAAGTTGCTGCTCCTCGATTTCTGTGCCGCCAAAATCGGCGACGAATTTCTTAACTTGTTCCGTAACCTGCGGAACATCAGGGTCGGCGACATTTGCGCCGAGCAAGTACATCAGCTCATATTGAGGCATAAGGATGTATTCCTTATCTCTCCGCCATCTGGCGGAAAGAATATGATTAGTATTAAGTTATCGGAATTATAGCATTTTTAGGGGTTTTTCGTCAACTATTGACGGGTGACTCTAAAACTGATGTAATAAATTGAACATCTCAAAGAGGAGGGATAATTGTGCAAGGAAGTGAGACAGGTTTTATGTTTCGGTCTGCTCCTGAGCCGGCTGGTCCAGGCGGCAATCCGCCGCGAGGAAACCGTTCCCCACAGGGACGGTGGATGAGGCTGTTGCGGAGTCCTGTGGCGTGGGCTATTTTTACGCTCGGGGTGTTCTGCGGGGTGCTCGGAACGTGCGGCGTTCGGGCAGTCCTAAAACCTTTGGCTCCGGTTGCAGTCAAGCAGGTCCAACCGACCTTAGCGGAGAAACCCAAACAAGTGGCTGCTCTGCCGAAGTTGGTGATTAACTACAACCAGACATACGGACAGATGCTGGCAGCTGCGGGTGTGGCGGTCAGTAAGGGAAGCACACTCTCCACATTCCATCCTCGCTACGCGCAGCAGGGGACAGTAGTGGTTGGGTACGAACTCGTGCCAGTGATCAAGGGGGTAACCACTGCTCAACTGGAGTCCGAGCTCAAAGGCCGTGGTCTGCGCTCGGCAAATTTGCCGGAACTGCTGGGTTATCTGCAGCAGTATAAAGATTTTAAAGGTTCGCTGCTGACGGTGAGCAGGGCTAAAACGCGCAACACGACGATCCTGCCGTATGTTACCTGTAATGGCATTCGCGAGCTGCGCGGCAAGGCCCCGGGCGATGTCTGGAACCAGATGGGAGCGACAAACGCATATCTCCTCGGTATCCAAAAGTAGGAGGCTTCATGCTTCCATTCCTTGCAGTGCTTTAGCCTCGAGCATACTGCTTGGGGCTTCTTTTTATACCGCTGAATGGACGCTGATGAGAACGCTGATAGGTCACTGAACTGAAAACCAAACTGTGCTATAGGGATTTTTGACTCACAACCATGATGCGGGTACAATTGCTGCAGGAGGATGTATGAATAGACTTCTCGCCATGCTATGCGCAAGCGTCGTGTTGGCAGGCAGCGCAGTCCAGCCCATGCCGGTTCGGCCCGAAATACAGCTAAAGAAATTGAAGTTCGCTCCGCAGCCGGATTGCCCTCCATTGCTCCGTCAGGCGCGGGTATCGAAGCCAGTTATGGAAGTGAGAGTCGTCATCGATCCCGAAGGTGTTGTAATGTCAGCGGAGATGGTCAAGGGTCATCCTTTGTTTAAAGCTGAGGCCGAACGCGTGGTCAAACTGTACCGGTACCAGCCTACTGTCGTAAATGGCAAGCCTGTCTCGGTCATGACGTCGGTATTCGTTGATTTCAGCAAGGCCTGCTATTGGTTAAAATAACAGCAGCTATCAAAATCCCTCGCGGTATCTCGCGAGGGATTTTCGTGCCCATTCGTTTGTTTCTATTCGTGTTGATCCGTTCTTATACATTGAATCGAAAATGTACCACATCACCGTCTTGGACAACGTACTCCTTGCCTTCCACGCGCAACCAGCCTTTTTCTCTTGCTCCGGCATACCCTTTCGCTTCCAATAATTTGTCCCATTGGATGACCTCGGCGCGGATGAAGCCTTTCTCGAAATCCGTATGGATCTTCCCTGCAGCTTGGGGCGCTTTGGTACTGCTTGGACAGGTCCAGGCCTTTGATTCCTTGGGCCCGGCGGTGATGAACGTGATGAGTCCCAGAGTTTTATAGGCGTGCTTGATAATTTTGTCCAATCCCGATTCGGGGAGCCCAAGCTCTTTGAGATATTCGGTCCGCTCGGCGTCTTCCAGTTCGGCGAGCTCGGATTCGAGCTGGGCGTCAATTTGAATGAACTCCCCCAACCCCTCTTTAGACAAAGAGGGGAAACTCCCTCCCTTTTCTAAAGGGAGGGTAGGGGAGGGTTCAATTTGTTTCGCATTGAGATCAAACTTGCTATTCGCTACAAACATCATCGGCTTGGTGGTCAGCAGCTGGATGTCTTTGCTGTGCTCTTTTTCTTCGTCGGTCAGGTGCACGGTGCTCGCCATTTGTCCGGCTTCCAGTGCTGCTTTGTATTTTTCCAGGACCTGTTTTTTGATGATAAGTTCCCGGTCGCCGGACTTGGCTCCCCGTGCGACCGTGTCCAGGCGCTTGTCGACATTTTGTAAATCTGCCAATTGCAGTTCGATGGCAATAGTATCCATGTCCCGCTGTGGGTCTATGGAACCTTGAACATGGATAATATCCTTATTTTCAAAAAAACGAACCACTTCCAAAATGGCATCCACTTCGCGGATGTGGCTTAAAAATTGGTTGCCAAGGCCTTCACCCTGGCTGGCTCCTTTGACTAATCCTGCGATGTCGACGAACTCGATGGTGGTCGGCACGATCTTTTCCGATTGTTCCAGCTCAGCCAGCTTGGCAAGTCGCTCATCAGGAACGGCGACCACACCCACATTGGGATCAATGGTCGCAAACGGGTAATTGGCCGCTTCGACTTTCGATTTGGTGATGGCATTAAATAATGTTGATTTGCCGACATTCGGCAAACCGACAATTCCGATTGTCTGTTTTGAACCCGACATAATTTGAAGTAGTTAATGGTAAGTATCCTGTCACTTGCAGCTGCTTCTTATCGCTCACAACCTTTTCGACAGTATTGAGTATTATTGCCCGTTTAGGTTCAAATTTCAAATCCTGTAAGGTCTTTTTAGCTTTTTCGGCAAATGCTTTAATGTCACGTTGGCTGGGTGCTTCCAAGAGCGTGTGGCTCGCTTGTGTGGTAGCGTTTGCGACCTGTGCTTCAAGTTTAGTGATTTTATCTCGAAGGGGTATAGTATATTCTTTAAGTTGCTCTAAAGTAAATGCCCCAGCTCCGTAACCTTTGTTATATCGTTCAATCTGTCCGTTTAATTTACTGATTTCCTTTTTGGTAGCTTCGACATCTACCAAAGTAGATTTTGCTTTTGTTTGTCGGTTCTTGAGCCAGCGTTCAACCTGTTCGGCTAATAGCTTGGGTGAGCTCATTAAGCCAGAAACCTTTTTCCATACCAGTTCATCAGCAACTCTGGCGTTGATACCTCTTTCTTCACATTTAGGCGGCAACGGGAAACTCAATGTTCTGTCTGTGCAACGGTAATATAGGTTTGGCTTATTATAATAGCCTTCACCCATCCGCTTTCTACCGCACACGCAATCAATTTTACCAGACAGTAAATACTGATTTTTCTTATTGCGTTTACACAGAGCAAAGTTTGTCTTTAGCTGTTGTCCTGCTTTTTCAAAAACCTTTGGCTCAATGATTGCTGGAATGGGTATTGTTATCCATTCTTCGGTAGGTCGTAATCTACGACTGGTCTTCTTCTGCTTTTTATACTTCTCGTTTTTGAGTGGCCTTTCTGGGACAACAGCGTAAGAAGCTCCGTAGTGCGCTTCGCCAATGTATCCTCTATGCCGCAGCATAGTGCTTAAGGTGCTGGTGCTCCATACGCCTCTTTTGCTGTTGCGTGGCCTAATACCAAGCTGTTGTAGCTTCCTGACTATGGCTCGCAGTGTCATTCCGTCATTAGCTACCCAAGAGAATATCATTTTTACAACTCGTGCTTCCTCTGAATTGATTTCATAATAACCGTGTTGCTTATCCTGTTTCGGAATATAGTTATAACCGTAAAGAGGATGCGTGGTAAGAATATGCCCTTCTTTTACCTTTCGCAGTTTGCCAAGTCTAAATCTTTCAGCAATTTTTGCACGCTCATATTCAGCAAATAAACCTCTGACGCCGTGCAGGATTTTATCTTCGCTGTTTTTAGGAGCAGGAACAGTAACGAATATAACCTCAACGCCAGCTTCCCGCAACTCATCCATTACTAATTCTTGGTAGGAGTAGCGACGAGCCAATCGGTCAGGGTCGTAGATAAGCACGGCTTCCCAAACTCTGTCTTTGCTTTTCGCATCCAATCGAAGCCTATCCAGTGCTGGGCGTTCCAAAATATCGCCGCTCCAGTCATCATCCTTATACTCCTGAACTATCTGCCAGTTATTCTTTACAGCCAGCTCATTGAAGGTCATTATCTGATTTTTTATAGTTCGTTCTTCTTCATCAGGATTTTCCGAAACACGAGCGTATGTAGCAATTAACTTAAATTGTTTGTCTGCTTCTGGTGTCATTTGATTTTATGTTTTTCTAAAAACTTACTAACTTCAGCTTGGGGAATGCGAAGTAGGGAAGTCTTGCCATCACCGAGCTTATAACCTTTCAGTGCGCCACTTTTAAGCCAGCGCAATATGGTGCGCTTATGAACTCTTAATTCTTTTGCTACTTCTTCCAATGTCAGAAATTCCATAAGTTTATTATAGTCTTAATTGTCACCAGTTGTCAAATCGCCATATTTCAATAAAGTTTCTTCAAATAAAAGGTCGAAGGCACTTTCAACCGACCCGTTGGTATCTTCTACGGGTTGATATCGCACTGAAGGCTGACTTCGTTTTTTAGTCTTACTTGAAGTCATACCTTTCGAATTTTTCTAATGCTGATTGAATTTCGCTGATAGCCAGCGATGGCGGTGTTCCTCGTAGGGTAGTAGCTGCGACCTTTATTTTAGGAGATAGTCGTGTCCAGCTTTTGCTTGTCCAATTTTTCTCAATTTTATCTCTGGTCTTCCTAACCCCATATTGGTTGATTAGTGTATAGAGACCAATACTGGCGAGTGCAGCATTAAGTGAGTGCGCTTGCTTCTTCTTTTTGGAAGTCAAACCAGCAATCACAGCATCAAACACTTCTTCAGTTGGCCGTTCCAACTTGAAAGCGAGCTGACTGGCAGGTGATTTTATTATTTCTGACCACTTGGTAAGTAGGGTTTTTTGCCAAAGCTCTTTGTTGAATAACTCCTCAAAAATAACTTCCTTAACTTTTTCACTCTTTATTTTGGACAGGAAAGCAGTCAGACTTTGTTGCTTCGCCAACCTGATTTCAAAGCGTAGAATTTCGGGCTTTTGTTTATCGTCCCAAATATCAGCAAACATTCGTTCCAGATGCAGCTTGTCTTTATCAATGGCTTTAGCTTTGGGAGTTTGAATATCTTTGAGCTTGTCGTAAAAAATGATATTCGCCGAGGAAGCATAAAAATATAAAGCTTGGCCGTTATTGCCATAGTGCCTTACGTTCACGTCTTTGGTCTTGCCAATATCTGCTTTGTAAAGAGTGGAAATAGCATCCTGCACGGTCATAGAGGCAGGCAACACGATATTTTTACCGAAATGCGCTTTAACCACTATGGCCTTGCGAAGCACTGCCTTAAAAATTTTAATTCCCATTTGGGAAAGGCGAGCTTGCAGTATTTCTATAACTCGGTCAAAGTCCGTGTCATCATATTCCTGAACGCTATTGTTAAATAAGAGTTTGGGAACAGAGAACTCAATGTGTAGGTCGTATCTTGGCTGGTAATCCTCAAAACGCTGGTAGACAGTTAGTCGGGGTAAGTAAATTCCAGCCTGTTTATCTGCGAACGTAGCGTTTTGGGTGAACTTTTGGAACTTATGTCGGCCGTAGTTAAAATCAGGCGTTTTGTCGTTGATATTTAACGCAGGAGTAAAAAGGTTGGGGTTACCAACCATAAAGTTTGGGTGTGTAATTCTGATAGCAATCGTATCGACCATAACGCCTGCGTTTGCCTGTCTTTCGGCTGTTTATTTCTGTCTTGGCGTCTGCTTTTTGTTGTCCCGAAATTTCGGGGAATACTCCAAGACGTTGTGAGGATACTGGTCTGCAATCATTGGCGGCATTAGTATCCAACCTCGACCTTTGCAGCTATCACAAGTTAGGTAATTTCTACCAACTATTGTGAAATCGCTAATTTTATCACTGTGCCAAATGATGTCTTTTGGCACTTCAATCTTGCCCGTGCAGTCGCACAGTAAGCATTTGTATTTAACTGATGACACTGAACAGTATTGGCATTGTTTAGATTTGCTCATAATTTCCTTTATTCGCTATATAAGCGGTTCTTAAGCATTTTGAGGTTATCGAAAAACGACCTTGCTTTAACTTCAAGGCGGTCTGCCCAATAATCGTCTACGACCCGTTCTATTCCTGCTTGCCGTAGGAAAGCAAACTGAACTTTGCGTGGGTTGGTTTTATCCAGCAAGGCAAGCTGAAAGCCAGCCGAAACCAATGCTGCGGCTGCGCCCAAATCGAACGTATATAAGTAATTGCGGTAATCTTCGGCAGAACTTTGGGCGTCTGCCTGACCCTTTGGTAATTTTCTGGTCATTATTTTTTGTTAATGGTAATGTTTTGGCGAAAGAAAAAAGCCAAAGCATATTGTGCTTTGACTTTATCGTTTTATTATTCAGTTATGGACGGAAAGAATGTGCGATTATTGTGGCTTTATTGCGGAGTGAATGTGCTTTGGTTGTGCTCAAACTATTAACTTATATCCGTGCTGCTTTATATTTTCTATGCAGTCCCGATTTTTGGCTTGTCCTTTCGGCAGGATACCCAAAATTTCTTTGATATTTCTAATAATAAAACCAAGTTTTCGTTTAGCATCTTTTGAAGGATTTTCTCCAAGTAAATCAGTATAAGTCGCTAAATACTCGTCGCTGCTCATTAGGGTGTGAAGGATTGCAAATTCTTGGGTCTGCGGGTTGATATTCGCCTTAACTTCGTTAAACTGAACCGAGCCTGCGCTTTCATTGAGTGTCAAAAGGCCGTGTTTTAACTGAACGCTCAAGACCTTATTTTTTGGAGTTGGTAATGCCTCGACTTTAGGCTGGGGTTGTGCAGGTGGTGTGCTGCCTAAAATCTTTTCTTTATATTGACCATACCGCTTTTCGAAATCTTGCGGAAATTGAATAGTAAGAATACTCATAAAATTACCTCGCTGCTCCTATAATTCGGAATTGTGCAATAAGTCCTTCTTGTTTAAGCAATTTTAATACATTTTCTAACTCATACCAGTCTGTAATACCACATTCTCTCATCCAAGAGTGATATTTTTTGGTTGATATTTTAGTCTCGCCTGCGCTTGGAGTTAGAGCCCATTCTTCCTTAAGCTTTTCGAGTATGAATAACTTTTTTTGGTCGGCTGCGGACAGGTAAGTTTCTTTTGGTTCAGCAGACTGGTCGGCTGTCTGGTTTAATACTTGAACTTGCTTGGTAAGAAACTTTATCTCGTCAGCGTTATAGTCGTGAGTAAAAATACTTTCGTATAGTTTATATACTTCTTCAAATCGGGGAAGTATGGGCTCAACTTTGTAGGCATCAGGTCTGGTATATACCCCATTCAACTTTTGAATGCTTCTAAAGGTAGCCAATACGGAAGATTGGTATTCCAAAGACTTAATACTGCCCGTTTTAGCAATCATTCTGACGGCTCGTTCTCTTACATCGGCACTTGTTTCTATAATAATCCATTGGTCATTGGGCGTGGCAAGTTGTTCTTGCTGGATTTCGCATAGAATTTGCCAAGCTGCTTTATGTAGTTCTTCAATAGGGGACATCGTAATTTCAATAGTAATTTAGCTTAATTTTAAGCTATTTACGCTCGAACATCAATTTGGTAGTAAGCTCTCGAGATTTAACCGATTATGCTAAAATTCCTATAATAGGACATCAAATGAACTTACAACATTCCCAAAACTTTTTAAGAGACCCAAAGCTCGTTCAGGATTTGATAGAAAAATCGTCTTTGCAAAAGAACGATATGGTTCTTGAAATTGGGGCAGGGAAGGGGATTATTACCGAGTTATTATCCAAGTCTGTTAAGTCAGTATTGGCTATTGAACCTGATACAAAACTATATGGTTACTTGCAGGATAAGTTCACAAATTATGCCAATGTTCATATACAAAAAATCGACTTTTTGAAGTCCGATTTGCCTAAAGAAAAATATAAAGTCTTTTCTAACATACCATTTAACATCACTGCTGACATAATAAAAAAGTTATTAGGAGCACAAAATTCACCTGAAGATAGCTACTTAATCGTGCAGGAAGAAGCGGCAAAAAAGTATGCAGGCAAACCACACGGTAGAGAAACATTATTTTCAGTTCTGCATAAACCTTGGTTCGACTTTGATATCGTATATAGGTTTAAGCGAACTGATTTTACCCCAACACCGCAAGTAAATTCTGTTTTGTTGCGGATAGAAAAACTAAAAAAGCCTCTTGTTCCCGAACACACTGCGGCTTTGTTCAAAGATTTTGTTGCGTTCGGTTTTACGTCAGTAAGACCAAATCTCAAAAAGGGTTACAAGAATGTATTTGGCCATATTCAATTTCTAAAATTGGCAGACGAATTTAACTTTAGCCCAGACGCTAAACCCACAGACCTCGGCTTTGAACAATGGTTAGGCATATTTAACTACTTCATTACAGGGGTAGAAAAAAGAAGGCAAAAACAAGTTGTGGGTGCAGTAGCAAAGTTGTCCGAGCAGCAGAAATCTTTAGATAAAATCCATAGAACCCGCACAGCCAGAAATTGGCAGAATAAAAAATAAGCCCATCTTACATTAGGGCTAATTCCAATGTTCTTTTAGTGGTAAGCTCAAGGTCTTTCCAGTTGTGTTTGAAAGCGTTATAGCTCATTCCATTAAGACCGATGCTTATTTCATAACAACGTAAACGTTCTTCAAAGTTAGGCACTTCCAAGCCTATTTTTTTGTAATGTTTTCTGCCTTCCTCTGCCCAGTCTATTTTTTGCATTGCAGGATACCACGGCGACCATACAATAAGCCCAGCCAACTCATACAGAAAATCGCCATACATCGCATTACCCCAATCAATAACCGCATTGATATGACCGTCTTTAACTAAAACATTGTAATGCAACAGGTCGGTGTGTAGTAAGTAGCGTTCTTCAGGGCATTTGTCTATCAGCGACTTTAATACGTCGTAAGCTTTAGTAAAAGAGGCATCGCCCATAGGAGAATTTTTCAAAGAAGCACGCCAACCATACGTCCTACTGCCAATGGGGTCATTCCAGACATCCAACAAACATTCTTGCCAAGACTTATACGGCGCAACTTGATGCGTGTTCCAGTTGCCATATCCAGAAGTAGGGCTTATATCTGTGGTTCTCATAACGTCCAGCATTTTCAAAACAGCTGGAATAACTTGACCCATTTCCTGTTCATTTAGGCCATCCAGCATATTGCCAAAAGCACGTTCGGAAATTGCAAACTTGCGGTTAAGAGCTTGTCCAATTGCTATTACTTTGGGTATTGGCAGGTCTGGTTTTGCATAGGTAGCAGCAATTCGGTCTTTCTTAAAATCATCGCTGTATAAGCCAAACCGAATAACGTAGTCTTTCCCTAAATGACGGAAAGAAAAAGCTTGAGACCAGACACCTTGTCCTAAATGTGCTACATCCCTCACTGTTTGTTTGAAGTGAGCGTGTAAAAAATTTTCTATCTCGGTGATTTCTAAAGGTTTTAGTTCCATATGGCTTATACAGGAACAGAGCGAACTATCTGTCCCTGCCTATTTCGTGCCACAATAGCCCTCTTATACTGCGGTGGCGGCAATTTAATCGTAAAGTTAAAAGGTATTAGTTTGGCTGTTTCCTCAAGAATAGGATGTCTGGTTGTGTTCACGCCATACCGATTTGAAAAGACATAGATGATGCAAATATACAAATAAGAACAAATCTACAGATACCTACAGATGCTCACAGAATTGTATCTGTGGGTATTTGTAGATTGGCATTAATCTGTATATCTGTTATTGGTATTGTAGGGGAAAGAGCGGTCTTTTACCAGACTTGACGGCAGGCACTTAAATCAGTATTATGCAGGCAAGACGCCGCCCGCGCGTCTCAGACATTTTGCTTCTACAGGAGGAAGTTCATTTTGTTAGAATTACGAACAAGAGAAAACCAGCCGGTTCCGGATAATAAGAAGATGACGCTGTTCGAACTGGCAATGAGAAATCAGGGGAAGCGGCCCGATTACCAGCGGCCGATTACGCCTCCGATTAAAGTCAAGACGAATCTGCCGCCTCCACGGCAGATGCCCTTCCGCCCGGCCGTCGTGCCGAGCCAAGAGACAGGGCCGACTCCCGGATGGGTCGAATCGTATCTGACTTACGTAAAGTCCGAATTGGGCTTTGCAGCCGTCGTCAGCACTCATCTCATATGGAATGGATTGCGTGCCATGCGGTACGGGCATTGCAACCGCCTCGAAACTGATACTGTCGAGGTTGCACGCATGCTCAAGCATGGCGGAACCATTACCCTGGTTCTCAAGCAGAGGAATTCGGAACATTCGCACACGACCGTTTTGACGGCCTCCGACTTCGCTTCATGACTCTGCAAGTTCACGTGGCCTGCCTGTTGCCAATCGGCATTAGGCAGGCTCTTTTTAATGCCATTGATAATCGCGGATATGTACGCTGAAAGAGCGCTGAATCAAGGTTCTGAGAGTATCAATCTGCCTGATGGGGCGCAAGCTTCGTTGAATCCGCCTGGTGGATAAGGGAGCTTGACCGGCGGGGAGAACAGGAGTACCATATCTTTCATGATGCCGTGCGGTACTTCTTTGCAGCCGGCAATACTCACATCTACAGGAGGATGTGCCTTATATGTTTTTGCAAAGTGCCCAGGAATCAGCCCAGCTGTTCCTGCTTCAAAGCTTTGATGGGACCCGACCGGACCCGCGTCATATTACCAGAATCAGTACGCTGTTCCGTACTGGGAGAATAAACTTGCGGTCGACCATCGAAGACCGGGGAGAGGCCTGCCTTGTTACCACCGAATTGCGCGGTGACCAGGTAGGAGTCCTGGAGGGGTTCATCAAAGGCTTCGGCCTGCGACTTGTTCCTCCGTCCCGGTTGGCTTAACGCCTCCACCGGCTTTGCATATTTATAACCGTCCGCGCCTACCGGCCCGGGCGGTTTATATTTGACTATTGTTGTTTTAGCTCCTACAATGCAGGCAAGACGGGCGCCTGGCGCCCATCGATCTCAGGTTCCAGGGAGGAACATTGGGTACATTTTGCGGTAGAGTCGCGGTCACGCGACATATTCCGAAACCACGGGCATGTCCGCCGGCCAGAATACGCGAAAAGAATGACCCTGCTGTCTGCAGGATGACGATCGGGGAGTACAAGAACGTACCCCTGATGCCGCTTGCGGAAATCGACAACTCCCAGTTGAGCTGTCTGCGGAAGGTCATAGTGGATTCCGGTATTCTAAAATACCTCCAGCCGGTAGTTCGCTCTAAGCGGATCGGCGGCCATACGAAGAGTTGGACCAAGCGGCACAAGATTAACTACCATGGCCTGGCTGCCAATCTCGAGAAGATCGGCAAAAAGCATTGGGATAGTTTCCTGGCTTGCGCGACCGTTCGCGTTCCCGACGGTCACGATGGCGTAGTTGGTAAGATGGTTGCCGTCTTCGGTTACAACTTCACGGGCGGCCGCCCGGGTGTCATTGTCGGGTATCTTTTCAGGCTCGACGAACTGGTTGACCGTTGCGGACTGCAAACGGCATCAGCCGCATAAACCGAGCAGGGGTCTGGTTTCCAGGCCCCTTATTTTAGTACATCCGCGCATTCCGAAGGACTTGAGGGCAGCCTTCTGGGGCAGCCCCAGAAGGCTGCCCTCAATACCCGTATGGGTATATAATGTAGATAAGTTTCAATTGTAGCGTCACATATGGTAACAATGGAGAAATTTGGGAATTTACAAATTTATAAATTAACAAATTGGAAACCAGAAAGTTTATTGAAATTGACGTCAATTTTGTTGTAAAATGATTGATTTTTTGCAGTTCAAATTTGTTAATTTGTAAATTATAAAATTTGTTAATTATATGACTTCTGTCGATCCAACCATTTTTAAGGCGTACGATGTGCGCGGTATTTACCCCACGCAGATTAATGCCGAGATTGTCTACCGAATTGCCCAGGCTTATGCAAAATTCCTCAACCCCAAAGCAGTTGCAGTCGGTACGGATATGCGCCTCTCGGGAGAAGAGTTTAAGAAAGCGGCCATTGACGGCTTGACGGATGCCGGCGTGGATGTCGTGGATATTGGCCTGGTGTCTACTGATACTTTGTATTTCGCCGTGCCTTTTTTGGTGTTGGACGGCGGTATGATCATCACAGCCAGTCATAATCCCAAAGAGTATGGCGGTCTTAAGATGGTCCGCGAGAAATCGCGCCCGATTTCCGGCGATACCGGCATCAAGGATATCCGCAACTTTGTCGTAGACGGTATTGAGTTCAAGTCCGACAAAAAAGGGACAGTCGAGCGGCGTGATGTGCTGGACGCATACTTCCAGCATGTTCTGAAACCGTTCGATGTTGCTTCCTTGAAGCCATTGAAAGTCGTTGCTCATACCAACTTTGGCATGGCTACACCGGCCATCGAGCATCTCAAGGAGCTCTTGCCCATTCAGGTGCTTGAGGTGGTAGACGGCAGGCTCGACGGCAGCTTCCCTAAAGGCCGGCCCGACCCGTTGCGTACCGAGAACCGCGTTGAGATGTCAGAAGCTATTCGCCGCAATAAGCCCGACCTGGGCGTAGCCTGGGACGGCGATGCTGACCGGGCATTCTTTTATGACGAGCTTGGCAATTTTGTCACCCCGGCTTACATTAGCGCACTCATCGCCAAATATTATTTGCAAAAATATCCCGGCTGCAAAGTACTGCACGACACCCGCGTGGTCAGAGTAATTGACGCCATGGTGGCCGAGAATGGGGGAGTCAGCCTCATGAACAAAGCCGGTCACTCATTTATAAAGGAGCGCATGATCGCGGATGACGTGACCTTTGGCTGCGAAACGAGCGGCCACTATTACTTCAAGGATAATTTTTATCTCGACAACGGACTCATGCCATTTCTGGCTATTTTGGAGATTTTGTCTAAGGAAGGGAAACCGTTTTCCGAACTTCTCGCTCCACTGCGGGAAAAGTACTTTATCTCCGAAGAAATAAATCTACAATTTAGCAACGAGAATATTTTGGAAGATATCCGGAGCAAGTATGCTGATGCCCAAATTGAAAACGTGGACGGCTACGATTTCAATTATCCGGAATGGCGATTTAACGTCCGTAAATCGAACACTGAAAATTTGCTCCGTATTAACGTGGAAGCGAATAGTCAGCAGTTATTGGACGGGAAGCTGAAGGAAGTGGTGGAACTGGTGGAGGCAGTGAAGTAACTGACAAAATTGAACAAAATTTAAAAAATTGACAAAAATAAGCGCAGTCTGGTTTCCTAATTTTGTCAATTTCGTCGCTTTTGTCAATCTTGTCAATTGAAAAAAGCCCCTGTTGTTCATGGGGCTTTTTGCTGGCTAGTCACCGGTGGTTCCGGTGCGCAACTGGACAGCGCCAGGTGGTTGTGAGATTGCCACAACGGGCGACCTTTGACCAGGTCTCCAGCCTTCCTCGAGGCGGCGGTACCAGTCTTCGGGCGAGCCGTTCTTAATGCACAGATCGGCCATTTCGCTGTTGCTGAGCAAAATTGTACGCAAGTCTGCGGCGGGTGGCCCGGCGATTCCCTGGAGAACGCAGTAGAAACCTTCCTGTTCGAAGCGGCGAATACTCCATGCTCCGGTGCAGAACTTCGGTTCGAGCAGATCGAGGTATGGAGTGGGTTGGGGATCGCTGAACGTACCATACTGACGATGGTAAGAAGCGAGCATGCCATAACGGCTGGAAAAAACAAGTATTGCAGTCTGACTGGCAGGCAGTCTGCCTACAACGGATCCTGAAGAAGCCGCAAGAGCTTGCATATTGGGACCTCCTCTTTGGTCTTTGTTTCAGTTTCGAGTCTTCACGCACCCTGATTATACGCGGGCAAAAATTCCACCGCAAGTGGATAAATATTAAGCCCGCCCTTCCGGTAAGGGCGGGAACGGTTTTGGTATTAGCTGTGCGGGAAGATTTCGGGAAGATTTTTGACCGGGGCTCGCGCCTGCACGGATCGGTTTTTACGATAGACGACCTTGCGCGGATCGCATGAGAACGAGGTGAGTGCTTCGGCCATGGTGCTGAAGCGGAAGAATTCGGCTTCCAGTATATTCGGGTATTCCTGCAACAGGTCGACAGATGCTTCGTTCATGACTACGCAAAAGATCTTGTTGCCGCGGACCAGGACGGGAGCGGCATGGCGAACGGGCCGTTCGTTGCTTGCACATGGTATCAAAAAATCGCACCAGGACTGGTGTTCGTCCCGGAAAGCCGCGATATGGTCGGCTATAGCCCGGGCGTGGCTGTTCGTATCCACAGTCAGCTTCAGCACGTGGGTCGCAGAACCGGACATAGGATCCTCCTTACATATAAAAATAGAAAAATAAAAGATTAGGGACAAGCCCGAGAAGGGTAAATCCGAACAGCTCCAATTTTTCTATTTTCTATCTTTCTATTTTTCAATTGCTTCGGTTTATAGTAGTCCTACCTTTTGTTTCACTTCTTGCATGGTTTGGCGCGCAACCTCGTGGGCTTGTTCGGCGCCTTCGGAAAGGATTTCGGCCAGGCGTTCTGGCTCGGCCAGGAGCATTCTTTTCTTTTCACGGAACTCGGCGAAGTGCTCGGCAATATCCTGGGCCAGAGTCTGCTTGAGATCGCTGAATTTAAGCGTGCCATCCTGCTGGGCGCCGCGCAGCGCGGCTGCCTGGTCGGGCGTGCCGAAATAGTCCAGCAGCAAGAACAGGTTCTCGACGCCGGGTGAGGCTTTTCCGGGTTCGGATGCGGTCACAGCTTTTTTGAGCTTGCGCTGAATCGTTTCCGGAGAGTCGTCGATGAATACTGTGCCTTCGTCCCCGGCCTGCCCCGTACCGGAGCGGAGCGACTGGTTCGGGGTTTTGCTCATCTTTTTTTCAGGGTCTGTGAGGCTCATAATTCTGAGCGGCTTCTTTAAGTACGTATGCGGCTCGGGGAACGTGTCGCCGAATTTGTTGTTGAATTTGCGCGCTACGATACGGGCCAGTTCAACATGCTGGGTTTGGTCCTCGCCGACCGGTATGGCATCCGGTTTATACATTAAAATATCTGCCGCCATCAGAGTGGGGTAGGTGAGCAAGCCGGCATTGATGTTCTCTTTGTGCTGCTGCGACTTGTCTTTGAACTGGGTCATGCGCTGCAGCTCCCCAAGCGGGGTAATGCAGTTGAATATCCAGGCTAGTTCGGCATGTTCCAACACCTGATTTTGCAAAAAGAACACAGACTTTTTGGGGTCAATGCCCGCGGCCAGGTATTCGGCGGCTACGTGCAGGGTATTTTCGGAAAGCTCGTGCGGTTTAAACGGCGTGGTGATGGCGTGCAGGTCGGCAATAAAGAAGAAGCAGCGGTTTTTGCTGTCATTTTGGAGGTCGACGAACTGTTTGAGGGCGCCTAAATAGTTGCCAATATGGAGCCGTCCCGTTGCCCGGATGCCGGCCAAAATAGTAGTTTTGTTCATACGGCTATTATATAACAATTTGGCAGGTTTGGAGAAATATGATACCGATATACGGATTTGAATACTGATGATACGGATAATACGGATTCCGGTTATCAGTATTCATCAGTATCATCCGTACCCATCTGTATATCAGTATCTTATAATAAAAAGCCCCAGTTTCCTGGGACTTGTGAGTAGATGCGGGTCATAAGCCCGTTTTGATCAGAGTGCGGCGGTTTGCATTGCTTGCTGGAACCCCGTACCGGAACTTTCTTCGACTGCGGGTTTGGCCGCAATAGGGCTGCCTGCTGGCGGAAGTCCGCTCAAACGCAGGAGCCGCTTGAGTTCGGTACAGGAATACCGTTTGAGCACCGAAGGGCTGGGGAGTTTGCCCGCTGTTTGGGCGGCTTTGAATTCGACCTCGCTGGGCGAGTGCCCGAGTTCTTGGGCTACTTCCCGGACCGCGTTCGTGATCTGGTCAAAGCTGTCAAAGCAGCGCCTGCCGGTCTTGTTGAATTTGGCAAGTCCCTGCAGTTCCCGGAGGGAGATGAATTTGGCACGGATATTGTCAGGACTGGCAATCTCTCCCCGTTTAAATGCGGCTTGAACGTCCTTGGTGTTCGCAATCCTGCCGAGTTTGTGGCACAGGTTTTTATAATCGGCGACTATTTGTTCTCTGGTCACGAAAAATACCATCCTCCTTTAGGCGGATAGTTGTAATTGTCGCAAATTTTTTCTCAAATATCAAGAAAGTCCCGCCCATTGCGACAATGGGCGGGGCTGTGTGATTATTGCGCTGCAATTTCAAGCGGTATATCCAGCCGGCGGGCAAGGATGTCCAGGGCTCGGCCAACCGAACCGAAGAATTTGACAATAGTCGGTTCGTCGGGTGCCTGGCCGTTGCAACCGGCCGCAGAGAGTTCCTCAATGTTCGGAAAGTGTCCGAGCGTCTCGCAGAGAATCTGCATGTCGTAGAGAACATCCTCTTTGGCCCGGTAACTTCGGCAGGAAGTCGGAACGTTCGCCCTTCGAAAGATGGCAATACTGAAGGGAAATTCCTTCATGTACGTTCCGTAATCGGCACAACGGCCTTGGCGGTGGTGGCTCTTGATGTCGTCCGTGGTGAGCGGACGCTGTTCGAACCGGTAAATTGATTGCACATCCGCTATCAGCCGCTGACGAGTGTATTTTTTTCGCTTGTTCGCAGGCACTACAAAGCTCATAGGTATGTATAAATCCTCCTCAAGCGCAAACTTGAAGAAGTATACTTCCAAAAGCAGTTTTGGTAAAGGGGTGGACTATAAAAAATAGAAAATAGAAAGATTAAAACTTAAAAAGCGGTCCGCGATTGCGGACCGCTGAGTGCGGCGATGGTTGGTTCAATCAGGGATGCCCCAGTGGGCGAGCATGGTTGATCCGCCATCGGTAGGAATTTCGGGTATGGCGTGGACAGGTTCTGGGTCGGCAGGTTGGGCTGCAGGGCTGGCTATGGTAAAAATATTGCGGCTGCCTTCCGGAGTTTTGGATGTATCAAGGCAAATAACAACGACAAAGCGCATAATGTCCTCCTTGTATCCCTTCTAGGTTTAGAACATTTCGGGGAAAAGTGCAAGAGGTAGTCTCAAAGAAAAACCTGTCCCGAGGTTCGGGACAGGGAGTGTCCTGCTTGCGGCAGGGGATGTGGTCAAGCCGCGCTGCCTTTGGAGGTTTCCGGTTTGACTGAAGAATCGGATAAGGGTTCAGTGTCTTTGAGTTTCAGTTTGACTGTGTCGAGAACAGTCTTTGCTTTAACGCACTGCGGGTCCAGGTTCATGGCCTGGACGGCTGTCGTTAAGGCTTGAGAAAAATTACCGGTTTCGAAATATGCTTCGGCCAAAGCGGCTAGTGAGTCCGGCTGCTTTGGTCCCGATTTGAAAGCTGTGTCAAGCCACTGGTTGGCAGTGGAATAATCGTGCTGGGAAATACAACGGCGGGCTTGGGCAATGCACTCCGCCAAAGGGTGATCTGTAGGCACAGGCTCATCCCTCCTTGTACCGAACATGGCTTATATCTGCGTAGACGGACCGCAACTGTTTGAATTATACCTGAATCAAAAAACTCGGAAATCTTAGAGATTTCATAGGTTTTGTAGCGTGCCCATTTATGGGCCGAGAAGGCTTAAGTGGCCGATAAATCGGCACGCTACACTCGAATAAGCAGGTTAGTTTTTTGATTCAGGTAATTATAACACTATATTAGCTTTGGAGTGCGAGCTTTCACCGATATTGGGCTAATGTACTGAAGTTCCGGAATTCATAATGGAGAATTTCAGACATCCTTGGTACGCAAAGTATGTTTACAAATAAAATGTTATAATTAAGCCGTAGAAATGAACCGGAGTTTTGGTATTAATCGGTTCAATTCGATATTCGCCCATGGCTTTCATTCGTTTAGGTCTGGACAAAATACCACCGCAAGATGTCCCGCAACGCGAGGGGTTTTCCCGCGCGGAGGAACAAGTGTTAAGTCCAGAGTCAGCAGAAGCAGAACAAGACCTTGGAGTTACTAAATCCAGCAAATCTCGAACCATTGAACAGGAGGTGGAAGCTTTCCAGACGCGGATTCACAAAGAAATCCAAGGATTTCAACACGCCATTGATACTTTGACTCGCCTTGTTCCTGAAGCCAATGACGCACAGACGGCAGAACCTTCCGGAAGGGAAGAGGCGCTGTTCAGCGTGAATGAGGTGAAAGCCAAGCAAGAGCAGCTGCTCAGGCAGATGTCAGATTCGGCGTTTTTATATAAGAGGATCACAGGACAAGCCGAGTCACAAATACGAGAGTTCGAAAAAATGGATTTTCAGGAACTTGGAGCAATTGATGCTATTACGAGGCATATTTCAGATGTAGCAGAAGAGCTTTCCATCGCTCGGCAACAGGCTGAAGCATTATCACGTGCAGAACAGCATCTCCATGTACTGCAAGATCAATATAGGACAGCCAAGATCAGAGAAGCCGGCTTTGAAGATCCATCGGATTTATTCCATCATAAGCTGGATCTAAAACGCCAAGAATGGAAGTTGCCATACGAGTGGGCTGGATTGGGTAAGTATGTTCATAAAAAGCGTTTGGTTGATCTGCAGAAGCGGATTATAGAGATTGATGAACTGGAAAATATGCCATCGCGGGCGGATGTTCCGGATTTGGAAGTGCGGATGGTCGGGTACGATATTGACAGCTTGAGCCGACGCCTGTCTTTGGCGGTTGAGGCCAAAGTCCTCGAACAGTGCGGTAGACTGGTCGAGCAGCGGCGTGCGGAGCTGGCAGAATCCGGGCCTGTGTTGTCAAAAGAGGCAGTAGCAAGCCTGAATAACATGGTGATAGAGGCGCATATAAAACCAAAGCTTATCGATATTCAACAGCAAGCTATTCGTTCGCCTTGGCTTTCCGAACAGCAAATGACGGAGTTAAGTGATCCGGCGCTTGTCGAACGAGCGGCAAACATTATCCGCCAGTCATTTGATATTCCCATGAGTTTGTATTCGAAACAAACCGGTTTGCTGGCAAAAGAGTTGAATGAACAAATATTTCAAATGCCCGAGCAGTTACGGGATAAATTTTTCTCATGTTTGAATAGCGAGAGCAGCAGCGATGAACCGGTCGGGGAGCGGTTTCAGAGGATTGCCGCTCATATTCGACAAGCGCCTCAAGTGGAAAAGATGATCATTTTGTCTCGCGAGGTCGGGGCTGTCCTGTCGCACATGGAAACCTTTATGGGGAACATGGGGTTGCGCGACAGGAGCGACACTCTGGGCTCTGCACGTATTTACAATCGAATCTCGGCTACTTTAAAACCCGCAAGCGATTTTGCAGTAACTGTGGACATCGCGCGCTGGGATGCATTGAAAGGCAGTACAGAAGCGGAATTGGTACTGGATTCCGGGCAAGTTGAATATGCGGAAGGGGTTTTGCGAGAGTTGCTGGTGAGAAGCCAGCTGCAAGAAAGAGCTGATTCCCCAACCAGTGAACATATCCAAGAAAGGCTTAAACATTTCGTGGCTCCTGACACGGCGCCGTTTATAGTCATGAATGCCTATCGAAACAGTTTGGTGGGCGGGACCGATCGAAGCAATATGGCATCCACCATTAATTCCTGGCCTTCTGAGGTAAAGAGTGAGATGTCGGCACATGGTATGTCCGGAATGGGGGAGCTTATCCGCCTTGCCGCTGAGCATCCTGACGATTTCAGTAAAGATAAAGTAGTAAACCCTGAGCTTGTGCGCCTGCAGGGGGAGTTAACTGGAGATGTTGAGTTTTTGGATGCGGTAATTGCGAATACGCACATCCGGCTGGACAGGTTTATTGTCGGGAATCCGGAAGACAGCGAAATGGAAAAACATGGAATTTCTTTTGACGATGAAAATCATATCGCAAGGATTACTCCTCAGACCGTTGCTTTGTACGTGCAGGGCATTGATGTGCGTCCGGGGACGGTGATCGAACCAGGCAGTCCTGAGTTCCAAGCGATCCAAAGGGGGTTTGCACGAAAGCATTTGAAAAGATGCTCAATGGTCCGAGAGGGTGCAGCGTTGGATAAAATTGCCTTCCATTCTTCAATACACGATGAGAAAATGACATGCTTTATTCCTTCGGAGCAGTGGCAATATTTCTTGAAAAAATTCAACCATACAGCCGACTTGGATAATACTTCGGAAGTTCCGAATCCTGTTTTTACCAAAGTCCAGAGTGCGGTGGCTGAAGTGGGAACCTATTACCTTAGGCAGCCGGAAAGGGGAGTGCAGTCGTATGCGGCATCGGTGTTGGAAAATTTATCAAACTTAGAGCATGCATCATATGCGGCTTTTGAGGAACTGCTTGCCGCCAATGGTAAGAGCGGGTTCGGAAACGGGATTGCTGCCGTGCTCATGAATAGGGTGACTACGAAATTAGACGATGAGGCGGCTGGTATTCTTGCCAGGCACTATGACCAGTTGGGGAGCGAAACGCGGCTGCGTATCAAAGGTAGTTTGCATACAATGGTAGCTGATCTTGCCAGGGATACCGCGGCGGTAGGAAGTTCTCGTTTTCAGCTCGGCTGTGATGTGCTCGAGATTGCTCCCGCAGAATTGTCCCGGGTCCTTCAATTCATTCGTGAAACCAAAGAGATAGGGGGTAGAGGTCCTGATAGCCAGGATGATGTTGAGAGATACCGGGAAATGGCGGCAAATAGTGCAATCGTTCGGGTGGGAAAACAATTGCATGCATATGGATATGAGTTCAGTTCCGGGCATATTAAAATTTTTCCGGAGTTAATCTCGCGCCACCAGGCAATTATTGCCGAGATTGAGAATATCCGTTCGAAATATCCCAGCTTTGATTACAAATTATATCCAGATTTCGACGGAAAATTTCAAATAGATCCCTCCCGACAGCTGATTGATAATTTTCGCGTAGTCGGCAAAGAGCTTGACCGGTCTCTTGCTAAAAAACCTGCATTGAACTCCAAAAACTGGGCGGGAACGATTGCGGCATATGTGATGCAGGAAGAGGAATTATACAGAGAGTTTACCCCGGAAGCTTCGCTATATTTAAAAAATGTATTTGGCCCTGATCAGCCGCAAAACAAAGAGTTTTGTCTGGAACAGCTACGAAAAAATTATGTAGACTCGCTACAGGACAGTGGAGGAAGTCCTTTGTCTTTGGATGTACGGCTCATGCTATCAGCCATAGAAAAGGGTGGGGGAGCTGGGGTATTAAAATATATTGAGCTCTTGGGTGAACATATGGCAGAGGTGGATAAGATGTTATCGAGCGACGATTACTCGGAATCTTTGAAGCAGGCAGTGCGGGCAAACCTTACCATGCACGAACAAAGGTTTGTCAAAGAACGCTGGAGCGAAGAAGATCGGTCGGTGTTCTATGGGATTTCCAAGGATATTTTGCGGGCTTCCCCTGTAATTTATGGCGAGGTGCTGGATGTGGCCGCCAACATGTCCCCAAAAGAACTGGGAGTTTTTGTGAAGGATTATTTGCCATTGTATCAAGCCAGGCTTGTCCTCATGCAGAAAGGGGATGCGCAAAGCAGGCAGTATGATTCATCCGGGCTTCTGGTAATGCAAAAAGAGTTGTCAGATATGTCTATGCAATTGTCTACGGTAACAGACTCCGAACAGCGGAATGCCATTTGGAATTCTACCAGAACAAAATCGCTGGACTATATTCAAACGGGCTTCAAAGAGCGGTTTGGCTTGCTCAAAACTCCGGAGTCATGGGAAGGGGAAAAAATTCGCTTTGTTCAGAATTTCGTAAGGTATTTGGGGAACATTAGTCATGCCGACGAGAAAAAAGAAAATCTGATTGCAGGGTTTTTAGCCCTGAATATCAACGGCGAATGGGACAAATTGCGCCGCAATGAGTCTATTGATATGGGCCAGTATTTTACCGGTGAGCGAGGAAGCTTTTTGAAAGAGTATATGAAGCTGCGCGCGGAAGGGAATGTGGTGACTGCGGGAAACTTCGGGGTTACACCAGAGCAGTTCGATGATTTTCAAAGAGTATTGCAAGAAGAGACGATTGAACAATTTTTAGGGAATGTTCAGACCATCGACGAGAAGCTTGGGGTGGTGGCACGCAGTTTGGAGGAGCTCGGTGATGAAGATGCCTATCCGAACGAACTCGACCGACGCCTTTTGCGCTTGACCAAACAGCATGGCAAGAGGGTTGGTGTGGCGCTTGCCGGAGCTTTTAATCGTTTGCAGGGAAGACATGTTGCCGAATCAGAACAGGACGTGGAGATCCTGGGGGAACTGAGGACGGCCTTCGGAAAGGAAGAACTGTCAGCTGATGACGTTAAAATGATCCAAGATCGCATTAAGCCGGTCAGTCTGGTGGTGAATGTTCTCGGAAACCTGGAAGGACGCAGGGTTCACGAGGAAATTGACGAATTGCGCAAGCGATTATCTCCTCCCCCTGAGGTTGTTACTATTTTTAACACGATTGGCGAATCTTTTCAGCCCGAGTCGGGGGCTTTGGCATTATCTCAGGATCTTGCATATTTAGAAAATATTATAGTCAAGAATGGCCCTAAATTAGAGCAATCACAGCAAGAGTGTCTTCATCAGTATTTGCATGGTATCCGTGAACAGATGCAAAAGTTAGAATCTCTGTACTTGGAATTTACCGAACAGGTACACAAAATCCAAAAAAGTGCCCATGTCGGGACGAATGAGTTGCTTGCTAGCCGGGTGGATGAGGTTGCAAAAATTGTCGATTCAAAGGAATCAGTAACAGAGGTGGTCAGCCGGGCAACTAACAATTTCAATTGGATAATTGAGAACATGAGGCAATGCCTCGGATGCATGAAAAAGGAGATTAACAATGACACCAATTTGACTTTCGGCGATGCTAATAAGTTCTATTTGATGAGCCAGACATCTTCGGAAAAGGGAAGTGTGGCGGATGAAATTGTCTTTTTGTGCCCGGTTCAGACCGGGCCGGATCAGCAGGAAATGGCCCTGGTTATGGATCAGGTCTATGGAAACAAATCGAGTGATATCCTTTTGAGCCATGTCAAAGTTTTGGTAAAAAAGATGGACCAGCTTAAAAAGCAGTATCCCCAGGCGAAACTTTCCATCGTGGTTAGTGACACTGCAATGGCAAGTGTAGGATTGAATGAATCTTTGCTCCGTAATAAGATAGAAGGCATCGGCATACAGCCTGAACGAGCGGTGCCTATTCCAGAAGTGTTGGTAACTATTCCTGCTTCGGCAGGAGGCGACCACTATATCGAATTCGGAAGTGCGCCGACAGGCGGTACTCATGCCCGTTTGGCTGGCCCAAGAAAAACGGGTGGTGTGATGATAAAATAAAAATTGTCTGAATCGTAAGAAATATTGTAATAGGTTTTTAAAAATAATCCCCCTGTCTTCTTTCGGAAGACAGGGGGATTTGTTGTGTGGTTTACTATAGGTGCCAGAGAAGCGATACTGCCCAGGTCGCGCAAGCGACAACGAGGGCCAGCAGGGTATAGGCGATCGGCTTGCGGAGCCAAGCCGGGATTTTGGCGGCTTGGTCCTCAGTCCACTCGCGCGGTGTGCGCGTGAGCGCGATTTTCTCCAGGCGGTCCCAATTCACATGGATCTCGGGAGCCGGGGTATCGGTGCTGAGCAGGTCATCCATATTCGCGCCGCGGTATTCTTTGGCGCGGATGATCTCGTGGGCTTGCTGGAGATCGTCCGGAGTTCCACGATCAAGCAGCTTTTCAAACTCGGTCACGGTTCCTCCCGAATTGGAGATAATGGAACAGCCCGTAGCCGCCAAAAAATATTAAGAAAGCCACGATCATCCCGGTCTTTGCGCTTTGGGTGATGGCAGCGGTTGCACAGCCGCACAGCAGCCCAATAAAGGCAAACACGAGTATCTCAAACAGCATACCTCCTCCTCAATAAGGATTTGTGTGAGTGGTACGTCTTTAGTCGGTATAGTCTCCGGTACAATGCCCGTAAGCCCCGATCATCGCCGCGTAGGCAATACAGGCCGCGATGATTCCGGCGATCCAGTTGTGCATGAACATGCCAACTGCTATGCCGCAGCCAATGGCTGCTACCGCTAACGAACGTTTGACTACAATCTGTTTCAATTTTCCTCCTGCAGAATTACTGACATATGAATGTACCATATTTTTTGCTACGTGTCAACAAGCAAGGACCGTATAAGGCTTGATCATGAGGAATAAAATGGTATACTGCCCTCAGAAGGAGGTTGTTATGAGAAACCGCTGGGTGTGGCTTGTGGCACTCTGCATACCGATGTTGCTGGTTATGGCTGATGCGCGATTTCGCGGTACTTGGGGTGTAATGCTGTGGGAAGAAGTGATTCTTGCACTGGTTGCCACCCTCGCTCTTGCGTTCCTCGGGGCCCAGGTCTGTGCTACCGAAGGGGATCATAATCCGGAAAGGAGTGTTCCGGGTCCCGAGCAGCAGAAGAACAACACGCGACGCATCATTGGACTTGTACTGGTCGTCTTAGTGTGGATACTGGCAGCACTCGACGTGAACGTCTTCCGGCACTTAACCGGCGCGCCGGTTGTGGTTGAGTTCGTGTTGGCCTCGCTGCTAACTTTCGGAATTTTTGAGTTTTGTTCCGACGAGCCGGCATGACCCCTGGCAGCAACCCTGTGTATGGCAGTCCTTGAACTTTAGGACTGCTCTTTTTAGAGGGTATACATTTTAGCACAATTTCGGCTTCGGTCAATCCCCCGGAGTCTTGACATAACAGCGCCCCGGCGGCACGATGAAGGTGGAAAAGGAGGAACTGTCATATGACAGGAAGTAGCACAGCGTCTGCGCGCCAAGAAACAGTGCTGGCGTGCAAATCAATCCATGTCCCGGTTGATGCAGATCGGACGTGGGAAGAACTGGTGAAAGCAGGAAACTATGGCGTGTATCGGGCGTGGGGTTTTGACCCGCACAAGCACCTGCCGCCGTTGCCGGCCGACATCCAAAATACCGCTACGACGTTTGCCGATATTCTGCCGCCGCGGACCGAAGGCGTGCCGCCCAAACCCAAGGGCTTGAAGCCGGAGCAGTGGTTAACAGGCGGAACCAAGTTCGTTCATCCGCTCATCCTGCTTGCAATAGGGGAACGGTATCCGGATGAGCAGGTTCAATGCCCGATCTTTGTTTTTTGGCGGGATCGGGAAAAGCAGATCTGGATCGCCATGCTGAGTGCATCTTTCGGAGATCGTTCGCTGGTGGTTACTACCATCCAGCCCAATTCGCTCGCCGGGGATGGTGAGATCTTCGAGTGGGGCGCCACAAGCCGGGCAGCTGTGCAGAGCGGTGCGTAAGCTTTGCGCCAAGTACCCTGAGTTTCATTATTGGAACTTGCGGGTACTTCATACAAAGCAAATAGGAATAGCGGATTGCTCTCTCATCTATAATGTAAAAGACCCTGTCCGATGGACAGGGTTTGTCTCAGGCGCGACCGCTCATTCAGAAATTCTCGTTGAATCCTTGCTCCTCCAGTTCAATTCTCTTTTTATACGCCTGTTCGAACTTTTTCTTATCGCCGATGTAATAGTACACGGTGGCAAGCATGTCGTAGAGCTTGGGGCTCGGTGGCAGGCGTTTGATCGATGTCTTCAGCAGATTGACGGCCTTTTTGGCCTGTTGGGATGCCATATATGCGAACGCCAGCCGGGAAATGATCTCGGTATTTTCTGGCCAGCGTTCGTGCGCCTCAAGGAGCAGACTAACAGCCGGGAAGGGATCTTGTTTGCGTATAAGAAACCGCGCCTCTTCCAAGTATCCGGTTACCGTGTGAAAACGGAATTTACTCACGCACTTCCTCCTTTGAACGTATTGTATATCAGTTTCGCTTCGAGACAAACTGCATCTTTGTGGGAAATCCTTATGCTAAAGACTTCTCAATCTGGCAGGTGTTACACGAAATTGATGCGTGCACGCCAGTCTTTAGAGTCGGAATTTCAATAGTATACAGATTATAAAGCTGCCTGGACGCATATGCGTCCAGGCAGCTGCTGTTTAAGGGAGGGTGTAATATACCCGTACAAGGATGCGGTGCCAGTCGATCACGACATTCACCACGGTCGCGTCTGCAGGTAATAGCGTCTTGATGACTTCGCTGATCGGCTTGTAAATGATACGCCGCTTCGTTGCTTTCTTGGTGGTTTTGCTGAATATTCTGACCGGTTCCTCGACGGTGTATTCTTCCACCAGCTTGCCCAATATTTCAAAATCTTCACACAGCGTGATTGCGTCGTAGACATCGTCTACGACTTCATGATGAATCGTTTTGTAACTGCCTGCGTTGTAGGGGATGCTGAGTTCCCGAAGATGTTTGAAATTCAGTGAGTTCATACTCATATTTCCCGAGGATGAACTTGCGGCGCCTGAAGCTGCATTTATCGCAGCGCCTGCTGCGGTTGCTCCGGCGATCGCTGCTGCTGCCATTGCTCCCATGATTTGCCTCCTTTGCGTGAAGGTACATTATAGAAAATGTGTTGATTTTGTCAACAGAAACCCCTGCAAGTAGGGGGTTGCTGTGTGAATGTATAAAATTTTGCCTTCTGCATATGGACTTGTAGGGGCGGGTCGCCCCTCGACAGGCTCGGGACGACCCTGAGTCAATCGAATGGGTCGCCGTCTCGATTTCACTCGAGGCGACCCGCCCGTACGGTGTGACCTTGGTATACTATCTGAGCGTGCGATAGGCAATATTAAAACCGGCAGCGTTCACTGCCGGTTTAATTGTCACGATTGTTATATTTCTATCACTACAGGAAGGATCATCGGACGTCTTTCCGTTTTTTGATAGAGGTATTCGCCGATCTCGTCGCGGATAATATTGCGCAGGTAGGCCCAGTTGGGTTCCAGCTTTTCCTTGCCTTTGCTTTCCACGATCTTGCGTACCTCATGTTTGACCTCGCGGATAAGGTCGTCATTACCTTTCATATAGATGAAGCCGCGGGAAATAATATCCGGCTGGTTGATGAGTTTGCCGTTGCGGCGGTCGAGGGTCAAAATGACCACGAACATTCCGTCCTGGGCCATGACCTGGCGGTCGCGGATGACCACCTCGCCCACGTCGCCGATGCCGAGTCCGTCAATGAAGACGTACCCGCTCGTGACTTTGGAATCTTCGGTGATTTTGGCTTCGCCAGCCGAGGTCAGTTCCAAAATTTGCCCGTTATCGAGCGCGAAGATATGGTCTTTCGCAATGCCCATAGCCTCGCCGAGCTCGGCGTGGGTCACAATCATGTGGTGTTCGCCGTGAATTGGCATGAAGTACTTCGGCCGGGTTAGGGCGATCATCAGCTTTAATTCTTCCTGGTGCGCGTGCCCGGAGGTGTGGATGTCCAGCACCTTGTTGTAAATGACATGGGCGCCCAGACGGGTGAGGTTAGAAAGGACCGCTGCGACGGCGCGCTCGTTACCCGGAATGGGGGAGGCAGAGACAATAGCCGTATCGCCGGCTTTGATCTTGACCGTCTTATGGTCGCCGCGCGCGATGCGGGCTAACCCGGCGGCTTCCTCGCCTTGGCTGCCGGTAGTTAAAACCACAATCTGGTTGTCCGGATACTTTTTGGCTTGTTCGGATTTGATGATGATCTTCGGCTGGATTTTCAGATAGCCCATAGACAGGGCAATTTCAATGTTGTTGACCAGTGACCTGCCGGTGACAATAACCTTGCGGTTATACTTGGCTGCGGCATTGAATACCTGCTGCACGCGGGAAATGTTGGTCGAGAAGGTGGCAAAAATGATGCGGCCCTTAATGTCCGAGAAGGTCCGGTCAATGATTTGGCCGAGCTCGCGCTCGCTCATGCAATAGCCGGGCTTGACCGCATTGGTCGAGTCGGACATCAAAAGAGTCACGCCTTCGCTGGCATACTTGGCGATCTTCTGGAATTCAGAAGGGCGGCCGTCAGCCGGCGTATGGTCAAATTTCCAGTCCGTCGCGTACATAATTTGGCCGACCGGGGTGACAATGGACAGCCCGACAGAGTCGGGAATGTTATGGTTGAGCCCGAAGAAGCGTACGCGGAAATTGCCGAGCTGAAGGACGTCGTCACGGGAGAAGACATTAATCTTGGTCCTACCGAGCAGGCCGAACTCCTCAACGCGCTTCTTGATAAAGCCGGCGGTTAAAGCCATGGTATAAATAGGCGGGTCGCCGAGCTTGGGAAGGATGTAGGGGATGGCACCGATGTGGTCCAAGTGACCGTGGGTAATGATCACGCCGCGAATGCGCCGTTTGTTTTCTTCCAGCCATTTGGTGTCCGGAATAATATAATCGATGCCGGGCATGGTTTCGTCGGGGAAAGCCAAACCCATATCAACCACGATCAAATCGTCTCCGTATTCGAAGACAGTCATGTTCTCACCAACCTCTTCGACACCTCCCATCGGAATGATGCGGAGGTTCTGGCGGGAGGCGGTGTACCGGCTTGTGTGCAGGGGAGCCCCTTTGGGCCCTTCCAGGGTGGTTGCCTTGTTGATCAAGGCTTCCAGCCGGTCCGGTCCGCCATTATGCTGGCGAACCGCTTCACCTTCGGCATGCCGCGGTTGCGGGTGGGAAGGATCCTGGCGCCGGGCGCCATCGTTCCTGCCGTGTTTCTGCTGCAGGGAACGGTTGTTATCGTTACTTTTTCTCATCATAGGCACTATTACCTTTCAGGTGTACCCATCTTCCGAGCTGGGCAGAAGCGAATGATGCTCGGGGAGATGGGTATTAAAGTTTGTTAGTTGCAGGAGCTACACTGGAGGGCGAAGTGACAGTCTTGTGCGTCTTGTAGGGAACGGTTTCAAACCGTTCCCTACGGGCTGCCAAAAATCGTCTGCACCAGGCCCAATCAGTCCGCAGTGTTATCTTTGGACAAATGTTAGTAAATCCTTGCGAATGTCTGCGAACACTCTCATTCAAAGTGCCGGCCTTGCATTGCGTATTCAAGTCCTCGCATATAAATCCAAAACAAGAGAGGCCCGTGCGTATTGGGCTTTTTAAAGTTTGGATGTTCCGCCAGTGGTGGCTTGTTCAGCCAGACCAACACGGCGGCTACGCAATTAACAAATGAAGATCGCTGATACACTGATCAATACAGATAGCACTGATAATCCAAAAAAGAATCTGTAATCTTCATTTGGCAACTGCCCATTTCCCTTTTGTTTCAGGCGGAATTTAACCTGGTATTGCAATTATATCATAATATCATTTCCTCGTCAACTAATTTTGGGAATTTGAACAGGATTGCTCCCATACGTATCTTGCGCCTGCCTGCCGGCAGGCAGGCTTGCTCGCTTTGAATTTCCTCCGCCCTTGGCGGAAGGAATCGCTCTCTTCAAGTCCTCTCGCAAAACTTAAGGTTTATGGCGTGCCATGTACCCTGAACCGTTGCGGTTCAGGGCGCAGCCTGAGCGAACCAAACAAAAAGCCGTGTACTAGTCACCACTTCGTGGTTTCCAGTACACGGCACGTATCATACGCTAACCTGTCGGTTCGCGAATGGTACGTGGTGCCCGGGAGAGGACTTGCTCACCTCCCGCTACCCTCAACTCCTTCCAGTCGTTTCGGGTTACGCTGCGGCGGGCCCCGCCGCTATTCAAAGCTGCGCTTGCTCGCTTTGAATTTCCTCCGCCCTTGGCGGAAGGAATCGCTCTCTTCAAGTCCTCTAGAATAAAAACAGTTCAGACTTTTAGTCTGAACTGTTTTTGGTGCCCGGGAGAGGACTTGAACCTCCACGGCCTTGCGGCCATACGCACCTGAAGCGTACGTGTATGCCAATTTCACCACCCGGGCATAATATACATATTGAAGGGAGCAGGACAAATCTGCTACTCGCCTGCCAACTATTCGCAATATTTTTGCTTAGCTATTATAACACTTAACTTCGCTCTTGAAAAGAGCCTGGGAATTAACAAATTAACAGATTTGGACTGCAGTAAATTTTACTTAATTTGTAAATTTGTTAATTATTAATGTTTCCACACTCTCTTCTCGTCTATATACCAATTCGTGATGTCATAAAAGCGTTCGCTCGGGTCTGTCAATGCTGTGAGACTTGCGTTTTTAATGGAGGTAGGCAAGGCGTAAACGTAGAGTGCTTGGTCGAGGAAAATGACCGGAGTGGCATCGCTGACCAGTGCATCAAGCTGCTGGTACTTTTGCGTCCGGGAAGTGTCATTGGTCGTCGAGCGCGCTTCCACGATAAGCTTGTCGACATTGGCATCGGAAAAGCCGGTCAGGTTAAGTCCTGGATCCTTAATTTGGCTGGAGTGCCAGAAGGCGAACGGGTCAGGATCAGCGCCGAATTTTTGCGGGAAGAGCAGGACATCAAATTTGCGGGGCCGGATCGCGGTATCAGTTAGCTGCTTGGTGGGGAGGACCGTGAGATTGGCCTTAATGTTCAGCTTCTTCCATTCGTTCGCTACGTCCTCGGCAGCTTTTGAATTGAGCTGATAATCGTTCGTGGCAATGGTAAGCTCAAGCTGGACGTTCTTTTTTGTCCGAATGTTGGTCTTGCTGTCTACTTTCCAGCCGGCTTGGTCAAGCAGTGCCCGGGCTTGGTCCAGATTGGCGCTGGCGGGGCTAGTGGAAGCTGCCGGTCCGAGTAGAGGCGAAACCGGCAAGGCAGCGTTGCCTTTGAAGACGTCCTGGATGATGGTGGTGCGGTCGATGGCGGCTTGCAGCGCTTTACGCACGTTCTGGTCGGCGAGAGTCTTGTTCGCCAGATTAAAAAAGATGACTTGATACTGGGGCAGGGGAATACGGAACATATTGACGTCGCTACGGTCCTGGTCCAAAAAGAGGTTACGGTCGAGTGCTGTAAAACCCAAACCCTGGATTTCCTTGCCATGCAAAGCATTTAACAGGTCTTCATCCGAGTCATAGAATTTCATAATTACCGTGTCGATTTTTGACTTGCCCGTATAGAAAGAGGAATACGACTCCAGTGTCACCTGCTCGATTCTTCCGCTGGCTTCTTTTTTAATCTCTTTAATGGCATACGGGCCGGTACCGACCGCTTGGAGATTGGCAGTGGAGACGAGATAATTTTGGGGATCAATATGGCTCCATACCGCTTTGGAAATAATCGGCATGGTCAGGTTGGCTGCGAACGGGCCTGAAATGTCTTTGGTGGTAAACCGGACCTGGTAGTCTGAAAGTTTTTCCACGGTAGTTGATAGCCAGGAGTTGCGTAGGGGGCTCTTGGATGAGGGGTCCTGCAAAGTCAATACGGTGAAGACCACATCGTCAGCGGTAAAGGGTTTGTCGTTATGCCATTTGACGTTGTGCTTGAGGTTGACCGTGTACTGTTTTTGATCTTCGGAAATGACCGGCTGGCCGTCAGCCAGGTCAGGTACCAGTTGCCCGCTGCTGTCATATTTATAGAGTCCGGAAAAGACGAGGTGGGTCAAGGCCAGGTCAGTGTCCTGGTGGGCGAACAAGGGGTTGATATACGATGGCTGGCCGAGCAGACCTTCGGTGTAGATGCCGCCGAAGGTTGGCGCGACCGTAGTGTGCGCATAGTAATAATTCCGGCTGGAAAAAAACAAGCTGGCAGCCGCCGCAGCTGCAAGGGTCCAGAGCGCGACTTTTTCGCGGCGGCCAAGAAATGAAAAAACTTTCCTCAGAGAGGAAAGACGGAAGTGTCTCAAGCTCAGCAGTCCTTGGAAGATTGACTTGAGATAGGTAAGGAAGTTTTCGAAAAAAACTGGCATAGGTAGTATTCTCTTATATGCGAATCAAGCACGAATATTCAAATATCGGCCACCGTCTTATTTACATAAACGGCCAACAGCTGTTCGTATATTTGCGCTGTATTAGTATATTCGAGATTACTATTTGATGAGTAGAAATGAAATATTCACTCCGACGAATACGACTCCCAAAACAATGGTCGCATAGAACAGCCACTTCTCGAAACCGCGACGGGTTTGGACAATGTTGCCTGCGCCGCCGAAGACCCCGGACAACCCGGAAGATTTGTTCTGCAGGGCAATGACGACGATCAGCAAAACCATGACAATAATGTTGGCAAACCGCAAGACTTGGAGAAATTGGTTCATATAAGGAGTGTTCTCGAATATAGCGAATCAAGCACGAATATTCATATACTGCACACCATTTTGCTTAAATAAACGGCCAACAGCTATTCGTATATTTGCGCTATATTTGTATATTCGAGATTACTATATTTAAAAGTCTTACCTATTATACCTAAAGCGGGGGAGCGGTGTCAATGCGTGAAATATAAAGAGCCCTGACTCAGTCAGGGCTTATGGTATCCGGCGCGGCGGCGGCTACTGCACGCACGCCGATGCGGGTTCGGTCCACAGCATGTCGACCTCAGCGCGAAACGCGGTAAGGATCGGCTCGATGTATTGCGGGATGCTGGCGTTGATGTGTTCGCGCAATCCAGGCAGCATTTCGTCGCGCATCTCCTTTTCCAGGTCCGGAGGAAGTTGCCCGCCGAACATTCTTGCGGTCGTTTGGAGGGTAGAAGTGAGGACAGTTTGGACGAATCGTTCGCTGGCGAATATGGAGCGGACGGAAGCTTCTACTTTGGTTATCAGCTCTTCCTTGCTGATGATTCGCTTGGCTACCTGGTAGTAGGCCTCCGGCGAGATTGCTACCGCTTCGGGGGCAAGCCCGCATTCGTTTAGGAAGTCCCAAATGGCATTCACCCAGGTCCAGTATACCGAATAGCCGCCGGGTGCAGTGAGTTCGTTGCTGACCTGCTTGATCCATGCACTCGTGCTGTCACTGAGAAATTCTTTGAGGAATTTCCCTTTTTCGTCATCTGCGAGTTCGCCGGTGAGTCTGGCTATCTGCGCGCAACGCGCGGTGTCCAGTTCCAGCTCCATTTCTTCGGTGGTTATGAGCCATGTCGACTCATTTCCTTCGTAGAGCCGGCGGGCCAGAAGGGGCGTTGCCCATTCAAGCGGGATGTCCCGCCTGTTTTCGATCACGCCTGAGGCCGGGCCTTCAATGAGGGACAGGGTATGCCGGGCGAAGGAATCTTCGAGCCGGAACTTTAGCAGTAACAAGGCTTCGATTTGCGCCACTGACAGTTTGTGGGTGTTCACGCTATCCTCCTTGGAGATATGAGAACCTGCCAGTGTAGCATTGATTGAATAGTCAGTCAATGCGGCTTTAGAAGCATTTAAGCATATAAACATGAAAACAACTTTACCGATGGAAGGATGTTGCAGGAATGATTAAATGCTTCTCTATGTGAATGTGTATATGAAAAAGCCGCAGGTGCTCCCTGCGGCTTTGTGTCGAATTATCTGATGTTCGATCAGACAGTGTCCCAGACAAACAACCCCGCGGTCGTAGAAGGGTCGGAGTAGGTATTGTTGACTTTGACTACAATCCCTCCTGTCTTTCCGGTACCAGAGGGAAACATGGCGAGATGCCAACAGATATCATCGTCGAGAATGGAAACATTCGCGGCTTGCAGTTTGGGCAAATGGCTGCCTCCGGCCAGGAGTACTTCCGGATACCAGGCCATTGCCGTGATCCATTCCAAGGCGCCGGCGAGAAGGAATCCGGGCGGCAAGTTGAACGATTGTCTGATGCATGCAGAATAGTTAAAACCTGCCAGCGCCATAGGCAGATAGAGTCCTATGACCGGTACAGTCTGCAGCTTATAGAGCAGTTCGTCATATTCTCCGCGCGGGGCAGGAGCGGTGTTGTTCCGGAGCGTACCCTGGGCCAGGAGCGGAAGCAGGTGTGCGGATTCGAACATCTGGTACGAGGTGTGGATGGCAAATGGAAGGAGTTGTTCCTCAACGAGTCCGCCGTAATCGCTTTCACCGATAGCAGGAAGCACGATGGGCAGCACAGTGCCGTTGAGTGCGTTTTTCAGCAGGGGATGCCGACGGATTTTTTCCAGCATATCCGCCAGTCGGCATTCGGCTCTGGCAGTTTCGGGAAAGACCCAGTCCGATGGAGCGAATTTTTTTATGCGCTCGAGCCGGTCTGTGATGCTGTAAAACTGCACGAGTGCAAATGTGCGATTATCGCCGTTTCGGTAGATCTCAGGACGGTTCTGTCCGTCGGCTCTCGCGGTAAAACAATCATTTTCGGCGTCCCAGTATAGGCCGGGAATGGATTGTTCCGGAATTCTCCGTCCGCATTCATCAAACAATTCTTGGGTTGTATTCATTGCCCCTCCTTGTATGACAGTGTATGTACGACGGACAAGACAGTATTCTGTTTATTTCTCTACTGCGTAATTGACATTTTCCAGTTACCTTTATATAGTATGAGGCTGTACAGAAGGAGGGTCTATGGATTTTTTTCTGGAATATCTCTCCCAGATAAAAACTAGAATCTACTGGGAAAAGGTGGCTTTAGCTGCCATCCTGCTTTTCGGGCTCAGTAATCGTTCACTTCAGTTCCAGGTTATCGCATTCCTGGTAATCTCGCTGGCGTTTCCCGTGCTCCTTGTATACCACAACAGGTCTGCTCACGAAGAGGTCGCGGAAGATTCGAAATGACATCAAAAGCAGCGGTCAGTTTTTGGCAGGACCGCTGCTTTAATATTTTAGATATTCAACTTGATCGACTGGGCGATTTTTTCTCCGACTACCGCAGCCAGTTGTTCCATAGAGGCCTTGCGGATATTAGCAACCGTACCAAATTTTTCTTTTAAGAGCTTTTTAGTTTTTGGCCCGATGCCAGGCACGTTGTCGAGCGCGGACCGGACTGCCTGTTTGGATCTAAGATCTCGATGGAACGTAATGCCGAAGCGGTGGGCTTCGTCGCGCAAGCGTTGGAGCATCTGCAAGGCCGGGTCGTCGTGCGAGAGGATAATGGGTTCGCTTTCTCCGGGCATAAATATCTCTTCAATGCGTTTGGCCAGTCCGATCACTTTTAACTTTTCACTTTGAACTTTGAACTTGTCCATCACTTCCAGTGCTGCACCGAGCTGTCCTTTGCCGCCGTCGATGACAATTAAATCAGGGAGAGGCCATGTCTGTTTGTCATTGCGAGGAGTCGGGGCTTTAACCGGCGACGAAGCAATCTTATCACCCGTGGTAAGGATTGCCGCGGCCTCGGATGCATCCGGCCTCGTAATGACACTGCGTGAGAATCGACGGGTCAGCATTTCCTTCATCATGGCAAAATCATCCGGGGTCTTTTTGCCCTGGATTTTGAATTTGCGGTATTCGGACTTGACCGGAAGGCCGTTTTTAAAGACGACCATGCTGCCGACCGGATTCGTACCCTGGGTGTTGGAAATATCGTAACACTCAATACGCTCCGGGATTTTTTCCAGGTGGAGTTCGCTTTTGAGTGTTTCTAGCGCGCCCTGGATGCGGTCCAAATGCCCGGCCTGTGAGGATAGCCAGTTCTTTAAATATTCTTCGGCGTTCTTTTGGCCCAGGCGAACCAGCTCCGCCGCCTTGCCTTTTTTGGGAACTGTCACTTCGGTTTTATGATTGAACCGGCTGCGGACAATGTGATCAATCAATTCGGGATCTTCCGCCTCTTGCGCGAAAATCATCCGTGGAGCGTCGGAAGTCTCCAGATAATATTGTTCGAGGAAAGTTTGGATAACCTCTCCCAGCCCTTCTTCTGCAAAGAAAGGGGCGGCACCATCTCCTTCTCCTTGCTGAGGAGAAGGCGGGGATGAGGTTTTTTTAACGGTATCATGGTTCAAGCGACTGTAGTGCAGGCCCGTGGCCTGCTGAGGAGGCAGAGCAGGGCCCTGCGCTACATCTTGGGGCGTTTGCTCGTATTTTTCTGAATGGACTCGACGGGTAGAGCCGATTTCAAAGGTAAAGTTTTCCTTGTCTATCAGTTTTCCATGTCTGACTTTGAAGAGGTTAATGCACGCATACCCGGATTCGGTGGATGCTGAAACCACGTCCCACGACACCGGTTTATTGAGAATGACTGTTTGCTTTTCATCCAGCAGTTCGAGCGCCTGCAGCTGGTCGCGCAGGCGGGCGGCTTTTTCGAACTCCTGTTTGGAAGCGGCAATCTTCATGTCGCTCTTTAACTCGGCTTTGATCTTATTCGTGTTGCCGGACAGAAAGCTCTCGATGCGCTGCAGCTGGACTTGGTATTCTTCCAGGCTGATTTTGCCAATACAGACGCCGGGACAGCGGTGCAAATAATAATAGAAGCACGGGCGGCTACCCACCTCTTTGTTGGCGCAGTATGGAAAGATGCGGCGGACCAGGTTCAGTGTATTGCGAATCTTGTAAGCGGCGGAAAAAGGGCCGAAGAATTTCGATTTTTGACCTGTAATCTTGGTTTGGAGACCGGATTCGGTTTTTGGAATTTGAGATTTTGAATTTGATTGGGAATTAGAAATTGGGATTTGGGAATTCTCATCGGTGATGCGTCGAGCTGTGGTTATTTGTGGTATCTGCGTCGAATAATCGATTTTGATAAAAGCAAAGTTTTTGTCATCCCGCAGCATAATATTGTACTTGGGCAGAAACTTTTTGATCAGCGTATTTTCCAGAAACAAGCTCTCCAGTTCGTTCTGTACTACGGTGTACTGGATATCGGTCGCTTCAGCTAACAGGAACGGGAGTTGGGGGCGGTCGTCGTGCTTGCCAAAATATTGGGAGACGCGGGATTTCAAGTTTTTCGCCTTGCCAATGTAAATAACCTCGCCGTCCTTATTAGAAAATTGATAGACGCCGGGTTCTTGGGGGATAGTCTTTATTTTGGATTTTAGTTCGCTCATATCTTTATTATACCGGGGGTTTGCTGCAGAGAAAAGGCCGCTGTCCATATTGGTGACGGTATAGCCTTCCTGATCCAGCAGAGTCAGGGCTTCGGTTGAGCGCAAGAAGCCGTACTGGATGCGCAGGCGCTTTACAAACTGCCGGAAGCTGCCGACAAACACAATGTCTCCCTGTCGGTTTCTGAATACTTTGATGATATGTTCTTCGGCAAATAATAATTTGATCAGCTTTTTGTGCATAGAAATACGGTAGATAACCAGAGAATTATTAACCCATTTCTGTGGGCCAAGCCAATGCTGTAAATGTAGTGCAGCCCCGTGGGCTGCTGTCAGTATAACAACATGTTTACGAGAAGCAGGCCATGGGTCTGCACTAGGGTCAAAGGTCAAATGTTATATGTTAAATGTTGGGTGTAAGTTTATTCTATCAATCAGCAATTGATTTTTCTACGTGACCTCAAGCCCTTGATTATTAAGCGGATTTGGTATATAGTAGAGTGTCATCCCGAGCGGGATGTACAAGGAGGAAGTCATGCCTGTTGGTTCATTCGAGACTTTTTTTGCTGAATTCGGCCGCAAGGTCGATGAAGCGGTTGCTGGTTATAAAGAAGCCGCGACCCATCGTGTCGTGCTCAAGCATGGTGATGATATTGTGGCATCGGCTCAGGTGCCGCTCGAATCGGTGAAGGAGTTTTTCGGCAAAGCCAGCGAAACCATTAATGAGGCTGCGGGCACCCTGAAGTCCAAGATGTCGGGAGCCATGGAATCGGTCGGCAAGCTGCGCATCGAGGTCGAGCCGTTACCTAAGGCATCCGCGACTCAGACGCCGGAGAAGGATCCGGGCTCTGATCCCGAGACACTGTAAAAGTAGCCCTGCTACCGAAAGGTGGCGGGGCTGATTTTTTTAACACTTGCAGTTGATGGATTTTTGTAGGGACGGATAATATCCACCCTGCGACTTGCGTGGGTATACTCGCTCTGTAGCGCAGGCCCGCGGCCTGCTTGTAAGTATAGGCGTACGTCTGATAGCAGGCCACGGGCCTGCGCTACATCCTCCTGTCGCAGGGGCTGAAATCATTTACTGGATCCCTGAATTTTTCTATTTTCTATTTTTAAATCTTTCTATCTATTTGTGCCTTGCAGTTCCCGCATACTCACGCTATAATAGGCTGTTTACAGGAGGAAGTATGAACGTAAATGCCAAGGAAATCTCGCGGCAGGTTGCAACTGCCCTGCCGGTCTGGGAAGAACTCAAACACAAATGGCGGGAATTCGGTTTGCCCGGCTCTGCCTTTTCGCCGGACGAATTCATCGCCTGCCTGCTGCTGTCACAGTGTGGTATTGGGACGGATGAGGTGGCCAAAAGAATAACGGCAGCTCTACCGCTCTACAACCACCTTAAGCACAACACGCTATCGGGCCTATACGGTTCCGACTCAGTTGCTCTTCTGTTAGTGGCTCAATTGGCAGGTGATCATTCGGCCAGCGAATTGCCAGTCCAGGAATCGGCTGCTCCGGTTTTGGTGATGGAACCTGTCGAGACTGAACTAACCCCATTGAATGTCTGCCCGCACTGCGGCCACGACCCCGAGCTCTGTAAAGACGGGGAGTATGCGGTGCCGGTTGCGCCTGTTCTGGAAACCGAAGGTGTAACGGCTCCAAGTGCGGACGGGAATAGAGAAGAGGATGGGAAAGAATCGGAAAGTTGCGACCACGTCGATGCGCATGGCTGTTGTCTGCGCTGCACCTCGGAAGACACGGAACGTTGTTCCGGGTGCGACGAGGAGTGTATCGCTTCCAAACTGAAGCGGTGCGCTGACCCTGATTGTCCCGACAGCCATGCCTACTGCAGCAATTGTGCCCCGGACAACTTGGAGCAAGGGTACTGCGAAGACTGCCGGACCGTCACGTGCGACGAAGAGGACTGCGAAGAAGAGTTCGATCGCAGTGAAGGCCATGCCTGCGGTAATCCCGACTGCAGCAACAAGAACGTCTATTGCGATGACTCGGCAGAGCGCATGCTCAACAAGGACGGGTTCTGCCCGGACTGCTCCGGCGAGGAGCAGATTCAATGTAACGGTTGCGAGAAGTATTTTACCCGATCCCGGGTGACGCGCTGTGTCAAGGAAGACTGCGACCGTGATTACTGCGATGACTGCAAGGGCAATTACCTGGACAGTGAGGGGGTCTGCGAAGACTGCCGAATGATACAGTGCTGGGGACCTTCCTGTGAAAACAGGATATTGGAAGGACAGGAAACGGTTTGCAACAACCCTAACTGCACTTCCAACGCCAAGCTGTGCGGGGAATGCGCAGAGCGTCTCTTGAACGGACATGGGCAGTGCTCGGTCTGCTCCGGCGAGAAGGAAGCCGTGTGCGACCGGTGCCGTCACTGGTTCACGGCCTCGCGTCTTGCTGAGTGCATTCAGTGCGGCAAGCATTTCTGCGAGAATTGCAAGTTGTACGTGATGGAACGCAGCGGCCGCTGCATGACGTGTACGGCCGAGAATGCCCGCCTGGCCGAACAAGCCTCTGGAACAAAGCAGTCCGTGCCTTGGTATAAACGGTGGTAACAACACAGCCAGCTTTCGAGTAATCGGAAGCTGGCATTTTTAATTTAGTGAAGCAATACAGCTGGTTGACAGTGATAACATGGTGATAAAAAATGTAGCGCAGGCCCGCGGCCTGCTCAGAAGATAGAGATATTTTAAAAAAATAATAAATACCGCCAGCGTGAACGCTGGCGGCAGTTGCGGGTGTCATCCGATACGCGGAATGAACATGGGAGTCCGTTCCCGATACCGCACGTAGGCGGTACCGAAGATTTTAACGAGTCCGAATTCTTCGAGCTTGGCCCACAGCAGCAGTACGAGCGTCAGCCAGACCACGATCAGAAATGTTCTGGCCGAAGTCAGAATGAACAAGAACGACCAGGCAAAGCAGATGTGCGCCGCATAGAGCGGGTGCCGGACCACGGCAAACGGGCCGGTGGTTTTCAGCTCTGTTATACTCCGGACACCTCGGGGAGCTTCGGGGTGGGTTTTCAGGCCCAGGTAGACCAGGTACATCCAGGCCAGACAGGCACCGATGAACATGGATGCTGTCAGAAGATTCGGTACTATGGTCTGGCGGTAGGGGATGGTAAACCATATTCCCACCGCGCCAATAATGACGACTACCCACATCAGGATCGGGTTGATAAACCTCATTTTTATGGTTCCTCCTAAACAGCAGAGTATACCTGATTTCCTCAAAAGAATCAAGGGTTTTGTTTTTTAAGCCTTGACAAAACAGCAATTTCGTGCTAATATATAATGTTTTCAATTCTCAGGAGGATCATGAAACTCACAACAGTAGTTCTCATGGCGCTCATTGTAGCGTCGGTTTCTTTCGCTCAGGTGATGTCCACTGCGGACACCCTCGGCAAAGGCAAAAACGCCCTGTTCCTCGGTACGGCGCCCACCTGGGTGTCGGGCGGGGACATGGGTACAGCGAACTTTGTTCAGGTCTGGCACGGTTTTACTGACCGCATCGACGGCTTCTGTGGCGTCGCGGTCTTTACGGTTCCGGACCAGGCCCAGGCCAATGGCCTGTGTGGCATAAACGCTAACTTGGTGCAGGTTAAGCCGAAGGATGATCCCAAGGCGCCGAGCAAGTTCTCAGTCTCGACCTTCCAGATGGTGGCAACCGGCTTGCATGCGCGCAAGGACTCGTCCACGTTCTGGTGGTACCCGGCTGTTATCGCCAACACCAACGTGCCAGTCGGCAAAACCACGCTCAGTCCGTACGTCGGGTACGCGGTCACAGTACCGGTCGGGAACATCGAGAACAAGGTGTTCACGTTCGACCAGCCAGTGCACAACGTTCCGGTTGGACTGGCAATCACCCGCGGGCGTTTCGTGTTCTTCGCTGAATACGACGTGCCGGTTCACGGGCCCAAGGTTAACGTAGCCGCGGTCGGCATGACCATCGTACTGTCAAGCGAGTAATCTCGAGCGGCTCGGAAGCCTCGCGCTTCCGAGCCGTGTTTTATTTCGTATCAAGAAGCGGAAGGTAAAATATTTTGTGGTCTGTGTGCGACCGAAAAAGAGGTGATTGTGAGAGTCGAGTTATTATAATTTTTTATGCATCATATTATTTACAACCGTATTTTATGCCAAAATTAGGCTGATTTAGGCCAAATTATGCCTAGTTTGGCCGAATGGTTTGAAGAAAAAATACCCTTAAATAAGAGGAAAATAAGCCAGTTTGTATGCGAGGGTCTTGACAAAATCCAAAAATTGTACTATAATGGCTTGTTTTACAGATTTTAATAAATAATTTTCGTAGCCCTATCAAAAACTTTATCGGTTGAAGGCCAAGGCGAGGAAGATAGAATTTTCTTCTCCCTGTTCTTCAATCAAAGCACTGTGCTTTGCGGGAAGACAGACGTTTTTTGTACATTTCCATCAATTCCAGGAGGAATTGAAGTTACTAAGGAGAAATCATGTCTTGGAAAGACTTGTTGTATACCACCAATGGTGACGACGATGATAAGAAGAAGGCGCCAGCCAAGGCTGTGCCGCCGGCCCCTGATACGCCGTTGCCGTTCCCGAAACTCAACATTCCCGTCCTGACGCAGCAGCCTGCTGCGCCGGCACAAGTCTCGTCGGCACCGGTCGAAAATTCGATTCCTGCGCAGCCGCTTCCCGTCATCGAAGATCAGGTCGTTGAAGACCCGCAGCTCAATGCCGTTGCGGCACGTCTGCGGGAGAAGATCCAACCTATTGCTGGCGTTGCGTACGGAACGTTTCGTGATGTGCGCCAGCGTATGGAAAAACGGCTCTCTCCCGGTGCAACGCTTGACCTCGGACTCGTATGTGCGGCAGCCAATGTGTCTGGCCGCGATCTCACCCAGGGCGTTGGCCTCATGGAGCAAGGGCTCCAGACCGCCGAGCTTGAGGTGGGAAACGAGATCGACAGCGAAGAGCGCGAGGCCGTCGCTGAGCTGGAAGGAGATCTTGCGCAACTCTCATCGAACATCGATGAGCGGAAAGAGCGTATCGATGCTCTGACCCAGCAGTTGCGCGAACTTCAAGGCCAGCAGGCGACTGACCAGCGAGCTTTTGCCGAAAAGCAAGGCTCAGTCCGGCAGAAGAAGGCAGTTTTCGCGGCTTCGCGCCAGCGATTGCGTGCCGCGCGTCTGCGCGTCGGCCAGGAACTGGCGAACGAGAAGCGGACCTTCATGGGTCTGTAAAGGAGAACGACAATGGCTATCAACATGAACGCGGCCGGGGGAACCGGCTCGGGACTCGAGAAGTGGATCAAGTACGGCATCATTGCCGGAGTGCTGGCAGCACCTGTGTATTATGTGCTCCAGTACCTCACCGCGGTGAGTCGGTACATCAACAGTATTGCGTGGAATACGGCGCAAGCCATCCCGCCGATACTGTTCGTGACAGTCGTCACGGCTCCGCTCTGGCATCCGACCTTGCGCACTGTCGCCGTAAACTGGATTGACATCGTTGCGCTCGGCTTGGCGAAGTCATTCGTCAAGACGAATCCCGTCGGATGGCTGGAAGCGCGTCGGCTCGAATTAGGTGACTTGGTCCGCGAACTTGATGCGGTGATCACCAGATTCCGCCAGATGATTCAGCGGCTGAAAGACGAGTTTGACAACAATCAGAAGCAGATGGCCCGTTCAACCGCACTGCTCGATGCGGGGCCGGAAAAGGACTTCAACGAAATCATCAACAGCTTCGAAGCTCAGAGCGTGGGCTTTAACTTCGAAAAGCTCGATGAATACCAAGAAGCTCTTGAGGCTCGAAACGAGCAGATGCTCGCTGAAACCCAGGCCGTTTCGCTGGAAGATCGCAACAAGGAGCTCGAAGATCTTGCCAGAGACTTCGTCGACATTATCAAGGTCATGATGGTGATGCGCGCTGATATGCAGCAGCTTTACCAGCACATGGGCCTCGACATCACGATGAAGCGGAACAAGTGGGAACTGCAAAAGTCTGTTTGGGGTTTCCTCAAACAGGCCCATAAGTTCTCCAACAACGCTCTCAAGAACATGCTCAGCGAGTACGCCGGCCAATACGTTGACCAGCGGTATTCCGATGCAATCGCGGCGTTCAAGGCGTTCAAGACTCAGGGCGACGACGTTCTGGTGCAGGCTGGTCAAAACCGCCGCATTGCCAGTGTCCGCGCTAAGGAGATCCTGACCAAGTATCGTCAGGCCAAGGCCTTGGCAGAACAGCAGCCCGGAGTTGCTTCTTCTCAAATTTCCTCTGCCACGCAGCAGGTTCGCGCGCGGCAGTAGTCACAAACCAAGCTGTAATCAGAATTCGATTTCTACAGGAGAAAAGAAATGTTCGACACGACTGGAATTCTGAGTATCCTGGGCGTTGTGGCCCCGATCGCTCTGCTGATTTTCGCTAAGAAGCGTCACGTTACCATTCAGCCCATCGGGCTGATCTTGGTTGTCATGTTCGGGGTTTGGTGCGGCTTCAAGAGCCTCGTGCATTTCGGCGTGCTTTCCGGTTCCAAGGCCTTCCAGGTCTTGACCATGGAGCACATCGACGTTCCGCAGGGTGTGGTCACGAGCGGCGAAAGCCGCTCTATGGCCCGCACCCGCGAAGCTGTTCGCGCTGCAAATGTTCCCGCTATCCGCAATGACGGGTACGCGTGGAATAGCCAGCTCGCCCAGATGGGTGCGATCGGCGGCAAGGAGACTCGTTCGGGCGGCATGATGGCCAAGTACGGCGTCAAAGTCGTTTTCACGCGGGTCAACAGCAATAACACTCTCCAGTCCGATGCGATGGCGTTTGCCAAGGCCCTGAAAGGCGGCCAGGCGCACCCGACGGTCGGCGCTCACATCATTCAGATGATGGGGGACGGCACGGCTCCGTTCTTGTACAGCCTCAACCGGCAGATCAAGAGCGAGCTGGGCTGGGAGTACCGGTACGTCATTATCGGTTCGGCCGGACAGTCGTTCGGCGAGGACAAGTGGATGGTACCTTGTGAGTGGGTGAAGGACTGCTCTGCGCAGCGCCCCGAACTCAAGGACATCAAGTTGGTAAAGGGCCAGGTGGTCATTACCGTCCCTCAGGACGGCGATATGAACATCGTTTTGAAATGGGCGTCGGACAACGGCGTCTGCTTCAACCCCGATCCCAACACGCTCGACCTCGAGTGCATCAACGTGCATCCGGCCCAGGACAACGACTACATGCAGGCGGCTATGCAATTTACCGCCGGTGTGGAGACGACCCGCAAGGTGACGCGTTTCGGCAAGCCTGCAAAGGATCCCGAAACGGGCAAGGATGAAAAGACGGTTCGCGTCCGTATGGTTTCGACCTGGACGCCGGGCGACTCGTATGTGTTTGAGCGCATGCCCAACATGGTCAGTTTGGCCGACACCCAGCTTTACAGCGGGCAGATGCCGAATGCGATCATGATCTGCAACAAGTGGGCGCAGCAGAACCCCGACACCGTCAAAGCGTACCTCTCGGCTATCTATGAGAACGGCGACCGCGTAAAGCGCGACCCGAAGGCTCTCATGGAAGCTGCAAACGCTTCCGCCGCCGCTTACAACGACAAGAACGGAGCATACTGGAAAGCGATGTATGAAGGCCAGTCGGTGACAACGCCGAACGGTGTCTACATTCGCCTCGGTGGCAGCCGGGTCTACAACCTGGCTGACGCGTTCCGCCTCTTCGGTCTGGAGTCTGGGTATAGCAATTCCTTCAAGGATACCTACACGGTATTCGGGAAGTGGATTTCCAAGCTGTATCCGGGCGACCTGCCGGAGTTCTACCCGTTCGAGGAAGTCTCGGACCTGTCGTACCTCAAGGACCTCGAAGGCCGCGTGGCTGCCGGGGTTGCTGAGACCGAAGTGGTTGCTTCCGTGGTGCCTAGCCAGCGCTCGCGCGTTGGCGGTCGTCCGGTGGAAATCAATTTCGTGTTCGGCAAGTACGAGTTCGCTCCCGGTGCCAACACCCAGCTCGAGAGCCTGCGTCAGGATTTGAGTATCTGCCGTGGTTGCTCGGTCGAGGTGAACGGCCATACTGACAACGTCGGCTCGATTGCCGCCAACAAGCTGCTTTCGCAGCAGCGCGCGGACGCAGTCGTGGCATGGCTGCGGCAGGTAGCTCCTGGTAACTTCCCGGCAGAGAAGGTCAAAGCCCAAGGCTTTGGTTCTTCGAAGCCGGCGTATGACAATTCGACCGATGACGGACGGGCCAAAAACCGTCGCGTCGAGGTCGTACTCTATTCGGCCCAGTAAGCGCATTGCGCTGAACGGACGATAGACTCTCAGGCCCAGGGCCTCCGCAAGGAGACCTTGGGCCGCTTATTTGGACAACTAAAATTTTTGGTTTTCCGGACGAGCTCTTTTCAAAGCTCAGGATTAAGGAGGATTTTACAATGCAGAAGATACGGAAGATCATTGAGGCCTTCCGACAGGTGCGGTTTGGCGCCTTGTTCGGTAAGCTCCTCAAGCCAAACCCGAAATGGTCAAAGGCTGAGGATCTTGTCTGGAAATGCATCTGGGCTGCGCTGTTGATCGGGGCGTGGTTTTTTATTCACATCCCATTCATTGCCAACCCGGTGAAGACCTGGGCAGGTTTCCGCCATTTATGGACTGTAGATGGTTTCGGTATCGCAGCGGTTTCGTCGATCCAACTCTACATCATCACAATGGTGCTTGGAGTGTTGGCGGCGGGTTTGCTGACAGTGTTGGCCATCCCACCGCTGGTGCGGCCACCGATCTATTGGCTCCAGGTACTCCGTTTTATGCCGATCGTCGGCCTGAACCTGTTCTTACTGATATTTCTGGGATCCGGGTACACGCTCACGTTCGTGCTCATGGTGTTCTTCCAGACCATCATGTTGCTCCCGATGTTCCTGGAAACCAAGGACTCGGTCGAAGAGGCGCGATTCAACTATTCGCGCACCATCTATAAGTCGGAATGGAAAGTCTGCCGGGAAGAAATTCTGTTCGGGCGGGCAGTCCAATTCTTCCGCAATAACAAGATTAACCAGCCGGTCGGCTGGGTCATGCTCTTTGTGGCGGAGTCGTTCGACATGTCAGGTGGCGGTATCGGCGCGCTCATGGCCCGTAAGATGAAGAATCCCGACCTCGCGCAGGTGGAGGCAATCCTTCTGTTCTGTGCCTTGGTCGGCTTCCTCTTATACTGGGTCTGCGACAAAGGTGAAATCGTTCTGTTCCCGAACGTCCCGAGAAAGGCGGGGAGGAAGTAGGAGGCTTCTATGTCATCGATATTTCCGTACACCAAGACTGACCCCCTGCTGTCCATGCGCGATGTTTGTATTACCATCGACGGCAAGCCGATCGTCTACGATTTCAACTTTGACATCAAGGACATCGTGAGGCCGGATTGCTGCCAAGGGCAGATCATCGCGTTCCTGGGCCCGTCGGGCATCGGCAAGACGCAGCTGTTCATGCGCATTTCGGGGCTCGAACCGGTCACATCCGGCGAGATCCTCATCGGCAAGGACCAGAAACCGCCGCATCCCGGAGATGTCGGGGTGGTATTTCAAAGCTACCCTTTATGGGACTGGCGGACGGTCGAAATGAATCTCTGGATCGCCGGCCACGAGGCGGGGATCGAAGCGGGTGCGCTGAAAGAAGCGATCCCGAAGTATTTGGAAGCTTTCGGGCTACTTGATAAAGCCAAAGCCTACCCATGGCAGCTTTCCGGCGGACAGCGCCAGCGCGTGTCCATCATGGTTCAGCTGCTCCGGTCAAGCAATCGCACGGACGGATTCTTGCTGCTCATGGACGAACCGGTTTCGGGACTCGATCCGGTTCAGGTCAATAACGTGTGTTCCATCATCAAGCAGGTGGTCAACACGAATGAGCGCAATTCGGCCGTCATCGTCACGCACGATGTTTCGTCCGCACTCTGTATCGCGGATACGGTCGTGCTTATCGGCCGCAAACGCGACGCGAATGGGAACTTGATTCCCGGTGCGACCAAGATCGAGGAAATTGACATGATCGAACGGAACCTAGCGTGGCATCCGGAAATAATGTCCATGCCTGAGTTCCACGAGATGGTCCGGATCATCAAGTCCGAGAAGTTCCCTGCATTGTAGTTTTCATGGGCGGTTGTTTTCTAAAAGGAGACAACCGCCGTCTTTCTACCAGGCTGCCTTATACGGGCTGTGCGGCAGGGAGACGGCTCCCTTACATTTTTGAACAGGAGGATTTTAAAATATGACTAATACGGTTGCTGTGCAGCAGCCTGCGTTTTTGACCGAACTATTGCTCAACGCGAAATGCGGGCGGACTGTCATTGCCGTCACTGGCGATGTCGAAGGTTTGTATCCGAACGCGAATGTCGGCGGCTATAGCCGGCTTGAAGATGTCCTGGTGGATGCGCTATCTGGCGGTTATCACATACTGACGTTCGACATCAACGGGGTGGATTTTCCCTACGACGAAGATGTGGAAGCTGTCGCCGACGTGTCCGTTCCGAAACCCAACCCGCCTAAAAAGGCGCAACGGTCCATTTTTGCCTGGGGTACTTCGGCTGCAAATGAATCTGCGGAAGATTCATCGGCTGACATCTCCTTAAAAGAGGTGGTCGAGAAGATCGCAGCCACAGACTACTCTCCGTTGGCCTGCCTCGAGCTTATCCGCAAGTTCGCCGACAGCATCAAGGACGGCAAGTCAAAGCCGATTTGCGTGATTGTCCGCGACGCGGCAACAGTCTTTCCCCACGGGGAACCGGGCAAGTTGTCCGATGCGGTGCTGCAGCGCCTGCAATCGTTCCTGAACTGGGTCCGCAGTCCCGAGTATACCCACAGCGGCCATTTGGCGATTCTCGTCAACAACACGCGGAGCGAGCTGCAGCAGAAGATTTTCGAGCTGTCCAATGCTACCTCGATCGAAATCTCACTGCCGCTCGAACCCGAACGGTTGGCGTTCATTGGCTACCTCGCAAGCACATCCGAACTGCCGCTGGACATGACGGCGGAGCAGTTTGCCGCCGTGACCGCAGCGCTTTCGTTCTCAAACATCCGCAGCTTGGTTGAAGAGTCGCGGGTGAGGGGAGTGAAGGTTACCAGCCGGGATGTGGATAATGCCAAGAGCAAGATCCTCGCCGGCATTCTGGAGTGCGCCAGAGTCAGGATTCACGACCACGACATCGGAGCGGTGGATTTTTACGACAACGTCAAGCTCCGCCTGCTCGATCTGTTTGAGGATTGCAAGAATCCGAAGACAGCCGTTTCGGTGATTGGGATATCCGGCGCCAATGGTACGGGTAAAACCTGGATCGCGGAAGGTGTGGCAGCCAGCAGCGGCTGGACCATACTGGAACTGACCGGGTTGCGCAGCTCGGATTTTGGTGGAACGGAAAAGCTCTTCGAGCAGCTGCGGTACGTGCTCAGGCCGTTCAACCGCGTCATCATCTTTATCGATGAGGCGGATACGGATTTGGGCGATGTTCGGAACAACCAGCAGTCTCACGAAGTCGAGCGCCGACTCTACGGCAAGATCATCGCCATGATGTCGGACAAACAATATCGCGGCAAGATCGTTTGGCTGCTAATGTCTGCCCGACCCGACCGGTACGGTGCAGATGTCCTGAGTCGAATGACCGAGAAGCACTTCGTTCGCGACTTGGAAGGGGATGAGGCTAAAGCATTTGCCCGCAAGCAGTTTGAGCGGACCGGCCTGAATCCTTCCGAAGACGAGCTGGTTGCTGTGGTGGAAAAGCTGAAGGGGTATCCCAACCGGGAACTGACCGAAGGCTTAATTCCACGACTGACTGCCCGGCGCCAGCGCAAACCTGATTTGTCTATCGCTGAGTTTTTGGGAAGTTGGCAACCAGCCACTTCCAATCTCAGGGAACGCGAGTATCAGCAGCTGGTGGGTGCGCAGAATTGCAGTTACCCGGACCAGCTGCCGCAGTGGATTCGCGATCTGACTGCAAAGCAGGTCGCGGAACGCATTGAAGAACTCAAATTTGAGCTGGGGATTCCTTAGCTCTCACAAGTCCCGCGGACCTTTACCGGTCCGCGGGCATCTCTTAAAAAGTTGTAGGTAGAACATAGTTGGTATATGTCTCTGTGTCATTCCTGTCCGCCAACTGGCGGATATCAGGAATCTAAAGTTATAGTACATGGATCCCGGATCAGGTCCGGAATGACACCAGAACGAATTATCGATTATTTTCTGCTTAGAGCGGGAGAATAGAGGAGGACTTATGCCGTTTGCTGTTTTGATGACCGATATGCTCCGTCGCCAGGAAGAGCGCGACAGGCAGCTCAGCCGCAGCAAGGAATATATCGACAAGCGAACCAATAGGCAGTTGGTGGATGCTACCACAGCGTCACTTGGAGCACTCTTAGTTGTTTCGGCTACCCTTTGGGGGGTTGAGCTCAACCTTGCAGTCCGCTGGGTGTTGGGACTGGCCGGGCTGGCTATCGCGGGATATTCATTCACGCGGTTCATTCGCTCCGTCATCCGGGAATAAGGCTTGTGAACAGGTACCATCGATATCGCTCGGGATTGAAGTAGCGGGAGGGGATATGAAAAAGATTTTTGTTGTTGTTATAATCCTGGCGTTCGTGGTGGTTGTCACCATTGTACACCACCAACAGTTTGTGCCCATCGCGCAATTTGTGGCAAGCTCGGGTTACGTCAACCCAAAAATTTCGCTGGTTCACAATATTCACCTGATCTATTTCGGGTGCGGTAAACATGACAACGCAGCGTACCTGGTTGAGGCGACTGACCGGAGTGGTCAAAGGGTAAAAAACTTGGTAGTGTGCAGTGCCTATCCTTCAGGCCAGCTTACGCTGCACCGGCGATAGGGAGTTTTATTAGGAGGAAAACATGAAAGACCTGCTGAAGGTCCTCGGTATCGTTGCATTGATCGTACTGGTGGTCGTCCTGTTTTTCTTCCAGTCATCGGAAGTCAGCAAATTCGTAGTTGCTTCCGGCTACACGGACCCGACCATTTGGATGGTAGAAACCGATGATCCGTACCTGTACGGCTGTGGTTTCGGCGACAGTGCGGCCTACCTGGTTCGGGCGACCGACCAAAACGGCCAGCGGGCAGACCTTGCGGTCTGCCAGAAGCTGTTCTCCGACCAACTCACGCTGCATCGGCGATAGCCGATTTGCAGACATCTCAACCCTCGTGCAAACGGGGGTCTTTTTTATGTTTAAATGTTTCTATTTTCTATTTTTCTATTGCTCCCTGTCCTCATGCTTATATGTTTAAATCTTTCTATTTTCTATCTTTTAATTTTTCCATATATGTAATTCCACCCGTTGACAGCCACTCTGGCCCATACTATGATGGGGTGTCGTAAAGGAGGAGTAAAACATGCAAGAAGTTCAGGGAGATACCGTGCGCCAGGTTTTGGTGCATGGCCATGAGCTTTGGGAGCGCCTCAAAGCGAACTGGTACAATTTAGGCCTGCCCGGTTCATCGTACTCATCAGACATTCCCATCTGGTTGCTGTTAGCCAATTGTACTACTTTCGAAGAAGCGGCCGACGCGCTCAGGCGCGGACAGGAGATGCTTGGCCAGCTGCAGCAGAATGGGCACGCTGTGTTTCTGATGGGTTCGGATGTAACCAACGCTCTGCTGTTGGATCTTGCGGAACTGCAGCATGCGGTTCCCGACGGGAACGCCATTGAAGAACCGCCGCAGCCTCCACCAGAACCGGTCGCGGTACAGCCTATGGTTTTGGCTGAACCGGCGCCGGTTGTTACCGGCTGCCCCCATTGCAACCATGACTTTGCCACTTGCGCGCGGGGCGAATACTTCAACCGGTCAGCTAAACTGGACCTCGCACATGCGTCCCTGCAGCTGGAAGTCGATCAGTTGCGGAACCAGCTCAAGACCGCAGAACAGAAAGCTGCCCAGCCACCGGTTGCCACAGAGCAACCCCGTGGCTGCGAACATGTCGGCACTGACGGTAAGTGCACCATGTGCACAAACGACGAGACCGGTGGCTGCTGCGGTTCCGGTTGCGACGAAGACGTGGTAATAAGCCACGCAATCAAATGCAAGAACTTCGACGAGTGCGGGAATTTTTACTGCTCGTCGTGCGCGGAAGATGAGCTGAACGGGGAAGGATATTGCGAAAGCTGCAACAATATCGAGTGCCATGAGTGCGGTGAAGAACTCGAACGCGGCACCGAGCATGTCTGCAAAAATCCCGACTGTCCGAACAAGAATTTTTACTGCGACAATTGCGCAAAGCAGCTTCTGACCGAAGCCGGCCTGTGTGGTCCGTGCGCGAAGGAGGACAGTGACTGGTGTTCGGATTGCGAAAGTGACACGCTCAAATCGCGGCTCAAGAAATGCGCTGACGAAGATTGCGAAAACGTCTACTGTCCGCTGTGCGTCGAGAGCAACCTCAACCGCAGGGGATTGTGTGGCGACTGCAGGTAAAACCTGCTATCCCGCTCCGATGGTAACATCGGAGCGGATTTTTTGTCTGTCATTACGAACCAGAAAAATATTTAGCAATATATTTTTCTGGTGAAGTAATCTATTTATGAATAGCAAGATAGATTGCTTCGTCATGAAAATTTACCATAAAAATTTTCATTTCTCGCAATGACATTCTGCAATGTCTTTGATGACAGGTCTCTGGGTTGTCGTGTTATATCTTTTTTATCTTTTATTTTTCTATTTTTTTATAGTCTATGCCTCTTGCCAAAAGCCTTCTTTTCTGTTATACTATTTTGTTTTGGATGGCACTTCAAAAAGTTCAGGAGGATATAGATGTTTACGCGAAAAATGAAAGACAGGGAAGAATTTTCCGCCTTGTTTGGCCGCATGATGGAAGTTGCGGTACAGGCCAACGGTGAACTGTTCAAGTACTTTTCGAACGGTTCGGACGAGCAAGTACAGGCCGTTTTCCGGCTGGAAAATATAGCCGACGGATTGGTGGTGCTGGCCCACAGTCGAATGGACGAGGCATTTATTACCACGTTCGACAAGCCTGACATTGCCCAGCTCATCTACCAGCTTGACGACATCGTCGACGAGATGAAGCGGGTGGTCAACAGTAGAAGCTCCTTCGGACTGCCATATTCGCAAAAGTATGCTCAGCAGTTTGCTGATGCCTTTGTGATGTGCCAGCGCAACATGGATTGCATCGTTGCCCTTAAGCGGGTCATCGAGGAGATGCCTTCCTTTGACGCGACTCATTTGCGTGCGGCTACTACGGAAATTCACAACCTGGAAGAGCAGACGGACAATCTTCGTATTGAGGCGCTCAAGCATTTGTTTCCGGATCCCGAAGCGTTGTACACGGTAGCGATGCAAGGCTGGCGCGAGGTCTTTGGCCATTTGGAGGCCATCACCGACAGTTGCCAGCATGCGATTGACACCATCGGGACCATCGCCCGCAAGCTCGGCAAGTAGGTAATTATGGACAAGCGAAAACTTGTACTGTATGCCGCAGCGTTACTCTGCGTGCTGATAGCTTCCGTTCTCAACGCGCATATCTTGCTCGTAGTGGTGCTCGGCCTGGTCTTAAGCAGCGAGTTCGTGAATGGCTGGACCGATGCGCCGAATGCCATAGCTACGCTGATCGCGACCCGTGTCATGACGCCGCGCCAGGCCATTATCATGGCTGCGTGTTTCAATGTTGCGGGGACGTTTGCGGGCACGGCCGTGGCCGAAACGCTTGGCAAGGAGATTGTGGATCCGTCCTCGGTCAACCTGCTGACGATCGGTGCGGCCTTGGTCGGGGTTGTTGTCTGGGGGGCAGTTGCTGCCCAGTTCGGCATCCCGACGAGTGAGTCCCATGCCCTGGTGGCCGGTCTTTCCGGAGCGGCCATTGCCACTTCCGGTTTTGGCGCGTTGCGCTGGCAGGGATGGGGGAAGGTACTTATTGGTATCCCCTCGGCATTGCTCCTGGGGTTCGTGGTCACCTGGCTCGTCTCCAAGGGCATTCTCTTGCTGGCGCGCAACATGACGCCAAGCCGGGGTAAAAAAACCTTTGACCTGCTGCAGGTATTTTCCGGTGCTTCCATGGCTTTGGCCCACGGCATGAACGACGGGCAGAAGTTTATGGGAGTATTCTCGCTTGCACTTGTCATGGGCGGCGTGTTCCAATATTTCCACATTCCGTGGTGGGTGCGGGGATTATGCGCACTCGTTATGGGAATCGGCACCTCCATTGGCGGAGAGAAGATTATCGGCACACTTGGCGAGAAGATTGCCAAGCTGGAATCGTGGCAGGGTTTTTCCGCTCTGACCGGTTCGACTGCGACAGTCATTTTGGCTTCTGCAGTCGGTGCCCCCATAAGCACCACGCACACCATCGTGGCTGCGGTCGCAGGCACCGGTGCCAGCCGGTTCCCGGCCATGGTCCGGTGGCAGTATCCACGGGAGATTCTCTACGCAGCGCTGTTCACCTTTCCGCTTTGTGCGGGTATAGCGTACGTGATCTGTATGGCGTTCCGCGCCGTGCAATCCGTAGTGCACCTGTTCGTGTAATCATGCATTCCCGGGCTCTCGTACGAGGGCCCGGGGTTTTTATTTTGTCATTGCGAATCAAAATTATTTTTAGTGATAAATAATTTTGGTGAAGCAATCTTTCACAATTCAAGATTGCCATGGCCTCATATTTCGATACTTAAAATATGAGGTCTCGCAATGACATTTGCAACCATGTTAATATGCTTAAATGTTTGAATGTTTATATTTTCAACGGCTCTTGACATTTCACAAATTATACTGTATAGTATTCAGTCAATCCTTGTGCCTACACAGCAGGGGATTGTCGGTGATTTTTGTTGTTTATATTCCCTTAGGAGGATACAACGATGAAAAAAAGCACCTGCGCAGTTGCGTTGCTTGTGCTTGCTTTCTCTGTCCTGTTTGTCGGCTGCGGTTCCAACCAGCAGCCGATCGTCGTCAGTGGTGGTCAGGCTGCTCAAGCCCAGCCGGTATCGTATCCGGCCCCGCCGCCGACCAACGTCAATTTGGATCTGCAAGCGGTCGGCGAATTGTTCCGCAAGGCGCCGAATGCGCAGGAGTTCGAACGGCTCTTGAACGATCCCTCAACGGGCATCAACAACCTGGATCAGGACGGCGACGGTAAAGTGGACTACCTGCAAGTGCAGGAGTGGGCCAATCAGTATGGCCGCGGCGTGAAGATTTTTGACATCGCCGTGAACCCTCCCTTGCCGGTTGCGGATATCAAAATCCCGAACGCGGTGAACAACTACGTGACCCCTGTCGTTACCGGCGGCACTGCCTTGTACGGTCCGAACTACGTCTACACCATGCCGCAGTACCACTTGAGCGAGGCTATCTTTTTGGCCTGGCTCCTGCAGCCGCATCCGGTGTATGTTTCACCGTATCATTACGGGTACTACGGCTCCTACTATCGGCCGTACCGCGCAGTCGCGCCGACCGTGTATCGCGAGCGCGTAGTAACTCGAACGAGGACCGTGACGCAAGCTCCACAAACGACAACCACGAACCGGTACCAATCATCGCAGCCACAACAGACACGCACATATGTACCTCCGCCGCAGCAGTCGCGGACATTCAATCAGTCGAACTCGCAGCCGACGACACAGAAACAGTTCCAGGTGCGCGACACGAGCAAGCCCATTGCCTCCGGCGGCTTTGGCAGGTCCAGCGTTGGGTCCTCAGGCTCGTCATCTTCGTCGTCGCGTTCGAGTTTTGGCAGCTCCTCCTCCCGCCCATCACCACCTTCTGCCCCGCGCAATTTCGGAGGTGGGGGATCACGCGGCGGTCGGCGGTAAACGCTCAAGATACAAGGAGAATCCCGATGGCAACAACCACCGCAGCACCTCCGCGTTACACGATCAACAAAGAGCAGTTGCAAGGCTACGCCATTGCACTCATTCTGGACTTGATGGTCAATGGCGGAAAGCAGTATAGTGTCCTGCTTGAACAGGATGCCTCCCTACTCGAACCGTTGTTTAAGGCAATGATGGTCCAGGACCTGGTCACCATTTCCGGCACGAACTACGTGCCAACGGAAAAGGGCCGCCAGGTTGTGCTCGGGTATAAGCAGCGCTACCGCGAGTATCTAGATGCGTTCGACTATGCCTGCGCGATTGATCTCGGTACCGGCGAGTTTGCGTTCTCGCGTTTTTACGACGACGAATTTTCGCCGGACAACGATCCGGATGGCAGGAAGTGGCAAGCATACCTCGGTCAGCCGCGCTGGCAAGACCTGCGCGTACCCATGGCCGAGTTTAAGGGTATCAACCCCGTGGATATCGTATTCATGTCGTTTCTCGTTGAGAAGCGTCTGGACACGAGCACTCCACACTGGGAGTTCGATCTCCTTCTCGGTGCCACGTTCCAGCAGATCCTGGACATCTGCAACAGTAATCTGCACGTAGACCAGCTCGGGTACACCGAACAGGAGACGGGCAAACTCATTACTGGCGAAGAGGTCATGCGCGACGTGATCACGCAGGGTACGCAACTCATGTTCAAGCTGCTGGAAGAAAATCAGAAACGGCAGAAAGAATACGAGCGGCAACTCGCCGAATATAACGCGCAGCAGGCCCAGCTCCAGCAGGAGCAGGCCGCGGCGCAAACGGTGGAGACGGAAACCGTGGTCGAGACCGTGGAGTACGTGGTGGACGACCCGTTCGTTTACTACGACCCGTGGTACGATCCGTATTACGTCTCTCCCATCTGGACGGTGCCCCTCTGGATGCTCCTGTAGCATTTTTCATCGAACCACTTCCTGGTCGGTCCTTTTTGGATCGGCCGGGGTTTTTATTTGTCTTGTCATTGCGAGGAGTCCGCCTAAGGCGGACGACGAAGCAATCTTTATTTCTGATTTGGTAAGATTGCTTCGTAACAAAGTCAAAACCCTTTGTTCCTCGCAGTGACATTCTTCGATTGTAATTGTGTTCTATGCCTTTAAATTTTCTATCTTCAATTTTTCTATTGCTTCCTATCCCCATATTTAAATATCCACTGATCCGTTTTCTAAACAATAGCTTGGAAACGTTTCAGTACCGCAGCCGGGGTGTTTA
>CAZHIA010000003.1:0-285837 GCA_964532425.1 uncultured Candidatus Saccharibacteria bacterium
AGTGTTAATTACCCTCATTCTAATCTACTTTTGTTCCATTTGGCCTAGTATACCCAAAAAAACAACCCGCGCATCGGGATTGCCTTCTCCGGGGACCGCTTTTCCGATTTTACCCTGCTTACAGAGATCGCAGTGTTCGATTTCGTGTGCGATCTTGTCCAGGGCTTTCTGTTTTTTTGCAAGTTCAGGCTGCGTCATGCATGTTTTGACGGTAATTGCTGCGGGGCATTACTTTTCTTCTCGTATAAGACCACTAAAAACGTCCCCAACCAGGAACCCAAGGCGAGCGGGACGACATACCAGTAGTTGCGCACATAATTGATTACTCCAAATGCCAGGATAAAGTGCATGCCGGCACCAATAGTAGCTGAGCTAAAGGGTTTGAGCCGGGTGACACAGAGCGTATAATAGGCATAAAGCGCATCAACTACCGCATACGCTGCGAATATAAGCAATGCCAGTTCCCAATGGAATTGAGCCATGTGAATGTATAAATGGATAGAGGGTACAATCATTTCCTGCATACTCAACGGTATGCGGGTTGTATTATGCTGATAAAGCCCGTTTGACCACCTCGTCAAATTTCGGCATACATTGAAACGCGCTCAAATCACCGGGAATAATCCATTTGTGGTCTTGTGCTTCCCAGTCAGTAGTCACACGATTCGTAGAGATGTCTACTAATACCGGATGAACAATCCAGGTCTTGTGATACTCCGGTTCGTCCTGTGAAAAGACCTCTCCAATTTTGATACTGTTGATGTTAGAAGATTCGAGGCCAAGCTCTTCGACAACTTCTTCCCGCGCTTTCTCTTCGACTGTTTTTCCGTCATCTAAAAATCCCGAGATGCCATTCCAAAGTCCTGGATAAAAGTGCATGGACTTGCTACGCTGCACGATCAATATCTTACCGTTATGTTGCACCACGCAGTTGACGACCGGAGCGACGCGAGCATGCGTAAAATCCACCTGCCCCGGCCGAGGCGTGAACTCGTGCTCCTGCTGGGCTTCCATAAAGGGACCAAGCAGCTCATTGCTGAAATATTTCTTAAAACCCCGAGCTATCCGGGCTTTGGCCAAAAAGCCGCCAATGGTAATCGCTGCCACCACAGCCAGGTTCGCTAAAAAGTTTGACCAAAAATTACTCCAAAATGGGTTCATAGCGCGAAGCTCCTTATTGGACCCCTTCTCCCCATGATGTGGGGAGAAGGCCGGGAAGAGAGGTTGAAAGCCTTTCGTATTCAAAAATAATAATAGAAACTATGCGTTTCTCAACATAATGTCGTGATCAATCATTGCATGGTTTGAATCGAAGTTTGCCGTACCAGTGAAATTGTTCCCTTCAAGCAAGAGCGGGAGCCAGTACTGATCGTCTTCCCACATATCTGCATAGGGAATATCAGCCAGATTAAACCATTGCGGCAACATTTCATCCGTTTCCACCGGATCCCCGGAGAATTCCAGCACCTCAAAGATATGGACTACGCTTGGCACGGGATCGTCTGAAAAAATAAATGTCATCACTCCCCGCTCTACCAATTTACTGATTGCGATGCCACATTCTTCCCTGGTTTCCCGTATGGCCGCCTGTTCAATAGATTCCCCTGCCTCCACCTTTCCCCCAAATCCATTCCAGCGTCCCGCCCCAAACCCACGTTTCTTTTTACCAAGCAGTATCTTGTCATCGCGTCGGATAATGCACAATGTCAAAACGAGTTTAGACATATATAGATCCTAGGGATAGGCAGCGACCTGTCCCTATTCGTGTTCTTGTTGCGCCAAATATTCCTTGAACTGCTGAATGGCCTTGCCGCGAGGGCTTTGTGTAAAATCACCAGAAGCTTTTATCTCCGACAAAGTACGCTCTTGGCCATCCGGAACCAAAATAGGATCATATCCGAAATGATATGTTCCTCTTGGCATCACAATACTGCCTTCCACGTCGCCTTCGAAAAACATGATATCATCAGGTCCTTTAGCATACCCAATAATGGTTTTGGCACGGCCTTTTGGATTACCCATTTTGGCAGCAAGTTCGGCTAACCCTTCGATACCGAAGGTTCCATCAAAGAACCATTTGATCAGCGGCCCCGGAAGCTTGCCGCCCAAGGCATCCATATACATAGAACTGTCTTCTACGATAAATTCTCCACTGTGGTGCTTAAAAGCTTCCTGCAGTTTGTGGCGGATAATTTCATGAGGATCGAGCGACTGGATCTCGTCAAGATCGATGTCCAACTGTTCAATTTCAAACGGCGCCATCACCTCCTGGAATTCTTTGAGTTTTGTCTTATTGCCAGTAATAAATTTTATAGCCATAGGGGTAGTTTAGCATAAATAAAAGACATTTCAATTGGTCTTTTTGCCCGCGCAATGCAATATCCCGAAACCGTAGTGCAGGCCCGCGGCCTGCTTTTGGAGAATATTTGGTTTTCACTGAGGCAGGCCGCGGGCCTGCACTACAGTCCACATGTCGCATGTTCGCGCAGTGCCGAAATTGCCCGTCAGTTGCCTTGTATCTTCATCGCTTCTTTGATGATGCGGCGACTCTCGCTGCCAAGACTGTTATAAAATCTGAGCTTTGGAAGCCGTTTTAAATCAACCCACTCGGCGCTTTGGGCATACTGTCGTTCGTACTCGTCAAAATGTGCCGTGGAAATTTTGCCTTGCGGATTCGTACAGAGATAGTACAGCAGCTGGCAATTCCAAAAAGCTTCAATAAAAGGCGGCTTAAAAAAGGAGGTGGTTGCATACACCAAGCGGCCGGGTTTTACTTTCAATCCGGTTTCTTCCCACACTTCACGAATCAAGGCCTGCTCTATGGTCTCATGCTTTTCGAAACCTCCTCCCGGAAAATCATACCCATCCCACTGGCGGGATAGCAGCACTTTGCCGTTTTTGATGACAATACCATAAGCCGACGGACGGAACGAGAGTTCATCGGATTTGACTTTGTACAGCTTGCCTTGAATATCGTGACAGACAACGACCTTGCTTTTTGCTTTCATAATATGTCCCTACTAAATGCTAAACTACGAAACCAGACCTTGCCATAATTATAACACCCCGCATAGAGAGCGGGGTGTTTATGTCATTAGGCTTGAGCTTCTTCCTCGGAATGGACATGTTCGTGTCCGGCGTGATCATGGCCTTCGTGGCTTTCTTCGGCCTTCGGATTCTTGGCAGCTTCCAACTTGTTAATCTCTTCATTCACTCTTTTGCTGTAGTCTTTCAGCTGCTGATCGCCATTGACCATCAGTTCGGCGATCTTAGCCGGATCAGCACCCATAATAATTCCAAGGGCAACTACGTGGGCTGAAGTGGACCACAACCCACGCTCCATTTGTTGTTGCTGCATGAACAGCTCGTAGATCATCTTTTCGTTCTTGGTCGGCTCTTTCTTTTGAAAATCGTTTCCCATAATACTCCTCTGTCAAAGGAACTCTTTGACACACAACGTTAAAAGTAGGATTAACTGAACATGACAATAATCTTAGCGTAAAAATCACTCTATGTCAAAAGCTCTCTCGCGATTATTCCTTCACTTCATAAAACATCCTGCCGGTCTTTAACGACTCCAATACTATTCGTACCGGCTCGAACAGTGGCTCCGGCAAATGATCTAAGTCATACCAACCGATTGATTCGATCTTGTCCGGTTCGCAAATGCGCGGGGTCCCGGATATGAGATCGGCAACGAACGAAATATCCAAGTAGTGCTTGCCGTACTTGATCATGTTGGTACAGGAAGCGAAGCGGATATTGCCGATCTCGATCCCCAACTCTTCCCGGGCTTCCCGTTTGACCGTTTCGGTCAAACTCTCACCAAACTCTACATGCCCGCCCAGGCTGCCGTAAAAACCCTCGGCATGGGCTCCTTTTCGCTTGGTTAGAAGCGTTTTCCCATCCTGGATGATAACCACCCCTGCCCCTACTTTGACGATTGGTTGGTGCATAAAATAAGGCTTAATCTTGACAAATGACTATTAATATTGTACCATAAACGGAATACTTCGGGAGGAATAATGGCAAATATTCAGATTGAAGAAGTTGAAGAACTTGCAAAATGCCCGCATTGCGAGAAAGACTTGGACAAGATCCTGGTAAACTTTCACGGATTTTGGACCCAACACGCGGTGTATTTCTGTCCGTACTGCAAGAAAGTACTTGGAGTTGGCCTTGGCAGAACCAGCTGAACGTAACGGAAGGACGGCACAAAATGCATCCACAAGTTATCGAATTTTCTGAGACATCGGTCGACGGCAATGGTTGGTTCGAAACCGAAACGGTCAATCCGGACAAGCCGCTTGCCAAGCAGCTCGAAGAATTCCTCGCACAACACCCCGGCTGTAAGGTCATCACGACTGCCATGTCGGACACCACTACCGGATTTTTTTAAAGATCCGGACCCGCACGCTGATTGTCGCATATCAGGACTAACCGAAGAGATCTTCATGTACGGCATTCTTGAAGCCAACCTGACCGAAGATCTCCTGCGGGAGATTGCCAAGATTTACGATGAGGTGGCAGGCGCGAATTCTCTCGGACGACTTAAGAGCTACCCTCCAAATTACATGTTCAGTTGCGTAAAGGGTCGGTCGGGAAATGCAAAGGACTTCCGTTTTGGCTCCAGACTCTCCATCGATTCCAAGCTGATGGTCTGGGAAGCGAGTCCTGCTCCCTCTGAAGTCGACGGCGTAACAGTCTGGCAGGACACTTTGCGATTCAGCTTCGATCCAGAAGTCGACCATGATCCGGAAAACATCGGCCGCACACTGAACGAGGAGTTTATCCGGCGAGTCGACATGCTGCTCGTCAGCAAAGGACTGGCGGTGCCGGTCAGGCGGTGAGCGCAAACACACACGAGTGAGGCTTATTAGTCTCACTCTTTTTATTGGCAAAACGAATGACTCGCATAAATGACAGCCGTCACGCTTAGCGTGACATAGCAACGCTGAGCGTTGCCGTCATTTATGCGAGCGCTCTTCCAGCTTTTGTTTAATCAAATCTGCCACGTGTTTCAAATTTTCCAAGGGAGAGACATCCCGCGTACCAGGCCAGTAAAGATATTTGCGAGGTTCGTAATCGATGACGCCAGCATCCCCTTGCTTGCGCGGCACGACATGCACATGAAAATGTGGGACAGACTGGCCTGCCATGACGCCTTCGTTAAACGCGACATTAAACCCTTCAGCGCCGTACACATCTTTCAGCGCCACTTTGATACGTTTAAGCAGTTCATATACCGCCTTAATCTCTTCAGGTTCCAATTCTTCCAGCGTTGCCGCATGCCGGACCGGGCAGATCAAGACATGGCCGGGCACAATGGGCATATAACTCGGAAAGGCAACCACTAATTCATTTTTGATAATGATCCGCTGCTGAACTTCGGGGTCATCGCAAAAAGGGCAAGACATAGTAAATATAGAAAAATACAAAATAAAAGTTTAGCGAATCGGTCTCTTGAGCAATTTTCTTTCCAAGTCGTTGATGATGACTTTATCTTCAAGAATCAATTCTGGCTCGGCAATCGCTTCGTCCGTCGTAAACCATTTGCCGTATTCACCCTCGCCTATGACGATCGATTTTTCCCAGCCCTGCTCGGGATAATACAGGTACGCATACTTGATGCTGCCAATAAATTCGTAACGATTGAACAGTTCTACTTTCGACAGATCCAAATCCATACCCATTTCTTCCTTGATCTCCCGGACCAAGGCCAGGTCCGGCGTCTCTTCCCTTTCCGCTCCCCCGCCCCAAAATCCGAAATGGCTGGGAAGCACCCGGACATCAGCGGATCTCCGTTGTAAGTAGACACGAAGCTCGTCCCCATCGCGCCTCAAAGGGATCAAAATTGAATTTTGTCGTTTTATGGCTTGCATAAGTAGAATATTGACCTGAAACTGCTATTATTGTATCATTGTTCTACTTAAGGAGGAATACTGTGGAATCGAATCCACTCCAACAAGCGCTCGCGGACTACTTTCAAAAACACCCGAACACCGAACGGCAGCTTGCCGATGAGCTCCGTATTTCCCACCCCACGATGATGCGTTGGAAGAATGGCAGGAGCAGGCCGCATCGGGCAATCGAAGACCAGACCATCGAGCACATCAAAGCCAAAACGTAGCACCAAAAAGACCCTCAGCAATGAGGGTCTTATTTTTATATATTCTTTCCGTGGCACTTCTTAAATTTTTTATGCGATCCATCAGGATTTTTCGCTCCACACGGGCAGGCATCGTTGCGGCCGACTTTGGCCAGGTCTTCGGGCGACATCTTGAGCTGGCTGGCTAAGGCTGTCAAATCCCCGCTTCCGCCGGTTTGGACTGGGGCGCCGGAATCGGACTTGTTGAGTACCACCTGCTGCGGTGCCGCTTCTACGGTCTGAATGTTTACACCGACATGAAAAATGGTATAGACAATCTGTTTGTTGACTTCGGCTAGCATGCGCTGGAACATGGTATACCCTTCTTTCTTGTATTCCACCAGCGGGTCGCGCTGGCCCCAGCCGCGCAAACGCACGCTGTCGCGCAAGTGATCCATGGTATCCAAGTGTTCCATCCAAAGATTGTCGACCGATTGCAGGGCCACAAAACGCTGGGCACCTTCGAAGATCTCCTTACCCATTTGCTTTTCCCGCTGATTCCAAAAATCCTCAGCGAACTTATACAAGCCGTCGGCAATGGCGAACTCGCGGTCAGCCGCGTTCCCGCTTTCTTCTTTGATCTTGTTCACCAGATTCTGATCCACCGGTATTATGGTCGCCACAGATTTAAGCAGCGCGTCCCAATCTTCCTTTTTGCCGCCATTCTCATCAAACGAATTCAAATTGATAGTGACCAGCTCGGTGATTTCCTGCTTGACCAGGTCCAAAATTTCAGTCTTTAAATCCACGTCTTTGCTTTCCGGCGAGCCGGCCAAGTAGCGTCTGCGCCGCTTGTAGATGACATTGCGCTGATGGTTTAAGACGTCGTCAAATTCCAATACATGTTTTCTGGTATCGAAGTTCAGACCTTCAATCTTCTTCTGTGCCTGTTCAATTGACTTGCTGACCATGCCGGCTTCAATGGGCTGGTCGTCCGGCAAACCAAGGGTGTTCATGAGATTCTTCATACGCTCGCCGCCGAACAGACGCATCAGGTCATCTTCCATGGACACGAAGAATTGCGAAGAGCCCGGGTCACCTTGGCGTCCGGCGCGACCACGTAACTGGTTGTCGATGCGGCGCGATTCATGCCGTTCAGTCCCCAATATATGCAGTCCGCCGGCTTCTCTTACAATTTTCGCTTCTTCAGCATCAACCGGGTTGCCGCCGAGCAGAATATCGACACCGCGGCCGGCAATATTCGTGGCTAAGGTAATCTGTCCTGGACGGCCAGCCTGGGACACGATATGGGCTTCGCGTTCATGGTTCTTGGCGTTCAAAAGCTCGAAGGGCAGGCCTTCTTTTTTCAAATATTCAGCCAGCATTTCATTTTTAGCAATACTGACCGTACCAATGAGCACGGGTTGTCCTTTTTGATAGCGTTGCTTGACCTCGGCAGCGATAGCTCTGAATTTGGCTTCTTCGGTCTTATAGACCGCGTCCTGCTGGTCGCCTCTCACCATCGGCTTGTTCGTCGGAATCTGTTCGACCGTGAGTCCGTAAATTTTGAAAAATTCTTCTTCTTCGGTCTTAGCCGTACCGGTCATGCCGGACAACTTAAAATATAACCGGAACAAGTTCTGGAAGGTGATGGTGGCCAGCGTCTTGCTCTCCTGCTGGATTTTGACATTCTCCTTGGCTTCGATGGCCTGGTGCAAGCCTTCGCTATACCTGCGTCCGAACATCAACCGTCCGGTGAACTCGTCAACGATGATAATTTCACCTTCGCGTACCACGTAATCGCGGTCTCGCTTGAACAAAGCCCGGGCACGCAACGCCTGCTCGATGTGGTGGATAGTAGCCACGCCTTTGCTGGTATCGTAAATATTGGGGACATTCAGAATTTTTTCGATCTTGGTAATACCCACGTCGGAAAGACTGGCTGCTTTGTGCTTTTCATCCACCGTATAATCCGCATTCTCTTCCAGCCGGTCCACTAGCTTGGCAAAATCGTAATACTTCTGGGTTGGTTCGGCATCGGGTGCGGAAATTATCAACGGGGTTCTGGCTTCATCGATCAAGATGGAGTCGACTTCGTCTACAATGACAAAGAATAATTCGCGCTGGACCATCTGTTCGAAATGCTGGACCATATTGTCACGCAAATAGTCAAACCCGAACTCATTGTTCGTGCCATAGGTAATATCGGCCCGATAAGCTTCCTTACGGGTAATAGGTCGCATATGTTTGACATCCATAACCAGCCCTTGCGTCTCCCCTTCCAGTCGCTCGATCTCTTCCTGTTCGGGCTTGTACTGGTTGTCGTATAAAAACGAAGCTTCATGCTGAATTGAAGCGACGGACAATCCTAAATACGCATAAATAGGGCCCATGAGACTCGCTTGCCAGCGTGCCAAATAATCGTTGACCGTCACCAAATGAGCGCCTTTACCGGCCAGCGCATACAAAACCAAGGGCAGTGTAGCGGTTAAGGTTTTACCTTCACCGGTCTTCATTTCCGCGATTTTGCCATTTGAGAGGGTGAACCCGCCGACCAACTGTACGTCATAATGAAACTGGCCGATAGAGCGCTTGGCCGCTTCGCGGGTGAGAGCAAAAACGCGCGGCGCAATTTCGAGCAGCCGCTTCTGTTTGTCCTTGTCCGACTCCAGTTCGGTGAGTTGCATCCGAAAATCCAAAATTTCCTTCTGAATCTGCTCCTGGGTCAATGCCGCAACCTCATCTTTGCAGCCGTTTACTTCGTCAAGCTGGGACCTATATTTATCCAATGGGTTTTTATCCCCGAAAAGATTGCTTAAAAAAGACATAATAACGAAAAGTCCTTTCTGGTGGAATACCGTTTAACCAGATAATTGTACCAGAAAAGTCCCTTTTTGACCACCATATATAAAATAGGGAACGGGCCAGCCCGTTCCCTGCGAGTGCGTATTTATATCAATTCTTTCAATGGTTTTTTTCGGCGGCGCTGGGTAACTTTCTTTGCTTTCGTTTTAGTCAGCTGCTCCTTGATTTTAGGCAGCACCAGGTCAAAGGCCGCATAAATATCCAAGCCCCGCGCTTCGGCATAATGTCCCCTGGGTTGAATGTCGATCTCCGCGCGGAACGGCGGCTCCTTGGTCCGCTTTTTATCAACTTCAATCTCTACGCGGATCTTGTCTTCGGGCTTGATAAACTTGGACAAAGCATCTAGCTTATCTTCTATAAATGACTGGATCGCCGGGGTCAGGGTGGTATTGGTGGCCTTGATGTTTAGGTTCATAAGATTAGTGATTAGTGAATAGTAATTAGTAAATAGTGATAAAACAGCACCCAAACTCTTCGCTTAACACTAAGCACTATTAGCTACACGTATTATATCAGACGGGCCATGTGGATGGCTAAAATCCCACGAATTCCGGCTCAATTTCCAGGTCCACGTCAAATGCTTCTTTTATAGTCCGCAGCACATAGTCCCGCAGTTCCAACACGTCCCGCGCGGTAGCTGTTCCGGTCGCATTCAATACAATAGCAGGCTGTCGGGGGTTAACCTGCGCACCTCCGACTTGGAACCCCTTCAAATTGGCAATATCCAAAAGGAAAGCCGTGGGTGTCTTATATCCTTGAGGTACGCGCAGCCGGTCTTTCATTGCCGCTAGTCGCGTTGCCGCTTCCTGCCCGTACTTCTCAGATACAACCGTTTCTATCCGTACCAGATGCTCTTCGGTGATCAGCGGGCCGCGGAAGAACGACCCAGCGCTTCCATTAACCGGTCCTGAGGGATACGGGAATTTGGTATCCCGGATGGCTGTGATTGCTTCTCGGATCTGCTGCTGGTTAGGATTTTGGATACCACGATCGGTAAAATATTTCTGAACATCTCCATACGAAATGTTTGGCGCCGGTAGTTTGGACAATTCGAGAGTCACCGACAAAATGACATAAGCTCCCCTTCTCGTCGTGTTAAAAATACTCTTACGGTATTCAAAAGAGCACTCCTTATTGGACACGGTTTTAATCTGGCCGTCCGCGATATCGAACACCTCGACGTTTTTTACCACCTGGCTCGCTTCTTGGCCGTACGCCCCGACGTTCTGGACTGCAAAAGCGCCGCACGTACCCGGTATATGCGAAAGGTTCTCCATCCCCCACCAGCCGCGTTCCACCGCCCAAGCTACGGCATGGTCCCAATCTTCGCCAGCTGCAAGTTTAATCGCAACATGAGTATCTGTCTCCTCAATAATCTCTCGCCCCTCCATGGAGGGGTGAATAACCAACCCATGGAAACCTTCATCGGAAACTAAAATATTGCTGCCGCCTCCCAATATAAAAACTGGCAAACGGCGCTCTGCCGCATAACCAAAAGCTGTCTGGAGATCTTCTACAGACCGAGGTTCACAATAATGTGTCGCCGGCCCGCCGATAACAAAAGTGGTCAGCGGCGCAAGCGGTATATTGTTCCGAATTTCCATGTATGTTTAGAGATTGTCTTTGAGCTCGTATGCCAGCTTGTTGAATGACCCCACAGCCATGACAATAATCACATCGTTCGGCTGGGCGTGCTGTTTAAGCAAATCCAAAGCTTCCTGCTTAGTATGAACAAGATGTTTGCGTTCATCGGGCAGTTCGAGGGCCTGGACCACCTCTTCTGAGGTGATAGTAGCATCTTTCGCTGACTCCCGCGCGGGATAAATTTTGGAGATGACCGCCTCATCAGCCGCGTCGAACGCTTTGGAAAGTTCAGGAAGCGTGGCTTTGGTCCGGCTAAAGGTGTGTGGCTCGAATACGGCCCAAATCTTGGCATTGGGATAGCGAGTCCGCGCGGCTTCCAAAGTTTCCTTGACCGCAGTCGGGTGGTGGGCATAATCATCAATAAGCGTTATACCATTCTTCTTACCGACCAATTCAAATCGCCGCTTAACCCCCAAATAACTTGCCAGTTCCAGCATAATCTGATCTTGCGGAAATCCCAGCGCTCTGAGCAATGCCACCCCTGCCAATGCGTTATAGACGTTGATCTTTCCAGGAAGCTGGATTTTATACTGCTCAGTTTTGTCCATCAGTTGCTGCGTCAAATCCCGAGAAAATTTATTACGCACTTCGATTGTGGTAAATTCTTCCCCATATTCGACCGTAACTGCCTTATAATCAGCTTCGTTATCTATGCCAAAACTGACGCTGCTGACTTCGGTCCGATTGATGAGTTTACTTAAATTTACATCATCCGCATTGTAGATGATCAGCGCGTCTTCGGGCAGATTCGCAATAAGCAGGGAAAATTCTTCCTCCATAGCCTCGAGATTCTCAAATACGTCAGGATGGTCGAATTCCAAATTTGTCAGCACCGCAATGTCAGGCCTATAGTAATGGAATTTTGGCGTCGGATCATCAAATTCCGATTTGTACTCATCGCCTTCGAACACGACATAATGGCCATCGCCCCAATGAAAATTGCTGCCATAATTTTGCAGTACAGCACCAGCCACGAAACTACTATCATCAAGATTCTTGAGCAAGTGGCCAACCAGTCCAGTGGTGGTGGATTTGCCGTGTGTGCCTGCTACAACAATGCGCAAGGAACTTTTGGTCAGTTCCCCTAAGAGCTCCGCGAACGAACAATGTCGCAAACCATGTTCTATGATATATTTTACTTCCGGATTTTGCATACCCTCACCGGCGGAAAGTATATGCAAGTCCGCCTTGGCGTTCTGGACCCGTTCCGCGTTATAGCCTACTTCGTACGGAATTTTTTCTCGGTCTAAAACGTCTTTGGACGGCGAATAAACCTCTGTGCTGTCGGAACCCGAAACCTCATAGCCGAGTTGTTTTGCTATGCCTGCGGCAGCGGACATGGCAATGCCGCCGATGCCAACAAAATATATTTTAGCGCCAGGTTGGAGAATTTCTTCAAGGGATTGTTCGGTTTGAGTCATAACTGAAGCCAACATTTGACATTTAACCATTAACATTTGACCACCTTGGGCTTTGTCAAAGGTCAAATGTCACATGTTAAATGTTATATTTTAATTGTTAATGGTTAATTGTTGATTTATGTTTTCACCATCTGTTTCGCTTTTTCTTCAATCAAAAGTTTAATCTGCGCGGCATATTCCGCGGCGACTTCCCGTCCGGCACTGTAGTAGGGTTCAAATTGGAAAATTTTACTACGATGCAATAACGGGATATCCGGAGTGATCATTAAATCGCATGACCAGTCTTGCTGCCGCTCTTCCTGTTTACTGGCCTTAATGGCCAAATCCAGACTTTTGCCAAGGACCGTAAAAATTCCCGGCTTTTCTTCCAAATCAACCTCGTCTTCATTCCGTAACCCATTCATCCACGACTCGATCTGTTCGATAAAGAATAACTTCCGTAAAACCCGGATAATGCGGTGCAGATTGAGCTGTGTTTCGGTAAATATGAACTTTGTGCCCCGCATGTTGATGCCGATCTTAATATCCATTCCCGCCTCATGCAATATATGCAAAGGCACCTGATTTAAAAGACCACCGTCAACGAGCGTTCTTCCACCCCACTTCGCAGGCTCGAAAATTCCCGGTAAGGTACAGGAAATACGTGCAGCTTTAGCGATATCACCCATGGATAGCAGCACGAGTTCCCCGTTTTCGATGTCTACGGCTAAAAATCCAAGCAGCGGCCGCACTTCTTCAAAGGCCATATTGCCGGTGTACTTCCGAAGTTCTTCCTCAAGCAGGTCCAAGGAGTAGAGCCCGCCCTTATTCTGACTAGGAACGATTAAGCCGCGTAAAAATTTCTCATCGATCGATGAGAAGGTATCTTTCAACTCACGCAGCTTCCCACAAGCGAATGCAGCTGCAACCAGAGAACCCCCAGAGCTGGCGGCGATATAATCGATGGGTATACCCTGCTCGGCCAGGACTTCCAAAAAGCCAATATAGAAAGTGATCCGGTTACCGGACCCGCTCAGCGCCAGGCCGACCGTCGGCCGGCTACTGCCAGGTAAATTACCCATGGAGAGCATGTTTAATAATAATGTCCGCAATTCCGCGCGCGCCGTCTTTCGGCATAATGTGCGAGATGTTGTTTTTCAATTCTTTCTGCAATGTGATATTAAATAGCAGTTTCCTGATCACGCGGACGAGCAGCTCGGGTTCCGCGGCTTCCTGTTCGATCACAATGGCCGCGCGCGCCCTGCCGAGCAGTTCGCCATTCTGTTCCTGGTGGCTGCTTGGCATAGGGATGATTATAGCAAGCTTGCTCAGGTTCGACAACTCCGTAATAGTGGCCAGGCCTGCCCGGCCGAGCACAATGTCCGCCGCAGCGTAGGCGTCTCCCATATTATTGATAAACGGGTGGGGCTGGTATCGCGGAGCCGGGACCGCCGCAGTCCGCCCCCCGGTCACATGCAACACCTGGATGTACTTGGTCAGCTCAGGCACGGCTTTCGCGATAAGAGAGTTAATAAAACTGGCGCCTGTCCCGCCGCCGAACGCCAACAGAACCGGCATGTGACTATCGAGTCCGAACGCCTTCAGCCCTTGTTCTCGGGAAATTCCAACCAGCTCTTTCCTGAACGGATTGCCAGTTACGACGACCTTGGACTGCGAATCTTTATAGTCGAGGCCTGCACCCGAAGTGAAATCCTTTTCAGAACTTTCGAATGTCACCGTAATTTTTTTTGCACACATTTGGCACAGCACATTAGCCAGGCTAGGGACGACATCCTGCTGGTGAATAATGACCGGCACCCGCTTCAACCAGGCCGCCCACAGAACAGGAACTTGGACAAAACTGCCGGTCCCGAATACGACATCAGGTTTAAACTTTCCAATAAGCTGTAACGACTGGAAGAATCCCACTATCACCTGAAAGGGCATGACGAAATTGGCAAAAGAAAAATATCTTCGCAATTTGCCCGCAGTGATGGGAACGAATGGGATGCCCGCATTGGCCACCATCCCCTCCTCCGGCCCTTTTTTGGTGCCGATCATGAGGAATTCTGTTTTATTCTTTTGTTCCCTAATTTCCCGGGCGACCGCGAGCAGTGGAGAGACTGACCCCCCGGTGCCTCCGCCGACAAAAAGAATTTTCATACGATACAACAATCTAGTTAATGGAGTAATCTCTAATATCGCGAATACAGCGCAAATATACAAATGACTATTGGCCGCTCAAAGAAATAAAGGACGGTGTGCTATATTCGTATATTTGTGCTTGATTCGTATATTCGAGATTACTATACAACTTGTTTATATATTTCCATCGTTTCCCGCGCTGCCTTTGCCCAGTCAAACAACTCGCTGCGTTTGAGGCTGTTTATCTGGAGCTGCTGGTGGAACTGGATATCTTGCGCCAGCAGATGCAATTTTTCGGCAATATCTTCAGGGTCGAGCGGGTTAAAATAAATAGCGGCATTATCATACACCTCGTTGAACACTTCCAGGTTTGAGACAGCCAGCGGCAAGCCGAATTTCATGGCTTCCACCCCCGGCAGGCCGAAGCCCTCATGCAGCGAAGCGGAGACAAAGGCATGGGCGCCGCGATACAACGCTGAAAGTTCCTTATCAGTCACATATCCGGTAAATACCAAATGGTCGCGGAACTTGATATCCATGGCTTTGTATTTCACTTCCGGGTAATGTTTATCCTCTTTTCCGGCAATGACCAGATCAATGTCGTGCCGGTATTTCTTCAGCAGCACATCGAGTCCCCGGGTCAAACTTTTGATATTCTTTTTCCGTTCTAGTACGCCAACAAAAAGGAAATATGGCCGGTGCAGCAGGAATCCGGCCCTTACCCGGTCAATGTCACTGGCAGGAACCTCTGTGGCGAGTGATGTTCCCTCGTACACAACTGAAATCTTCTCAAGCGGAACTTGCAAATAGGATGCGATATCCTTTTTACTGTACTCGGACACCGTAATAATGCGCTTACTGCGATGGGCAGCATTCTCAATCACTTTCTTGTACGCCCAAAAATGGATAAGATGGGATTTCTTGGCCCCACTGATCTTATGATGCACCATATCGTGGATGGTCACTACATAAGGCCGCTTGTACATTAATGGTACATTGAAGTTCGGAAAATGCATCAGGTCTAGCTGATAAGAGTTCAGCAGCTGTAGAAATTTAGTCTGCTCCATCAATGAATAATGGCGAAACGGGGCACTTACGAGCGAAACATTCCCGAGGCCGGAGAATGCCTGCAGATCCTTCTGGTCCGCATCCAAACCATGGTAAAACAATACGTATGAATTGACGGTGTCCAGCGTGACGATATTTTTCACCAATTCGAAAACATACCTTCCAATACCGCCATGGCGGTTTCCGAGCATGCGAATATCAATACCGATCTTCATGTGTGGAGTGTATTTAGTCCTTGCAAAATAACGTTGGCAGTCCTGTCCCAATCGAATCGTTCAACCCGTCGCAAACCGCGGTCTATAAATACGTCCCGTACACGGCCATCGGAAACGAGCTGGCGCAAGGCATACGCAATTTCGGCAGGTTGATAGGGACTAACGAGCAGTCCAGCCTCTCCTACAACTTCAGGGACGGAAGTCACGTTACTAGCCACGACCGGAGTGCCAACAGCCATCGCTTCGATCGGCTGGAACCCAAACCCTTCATAAAAACTTGGGTACGCTACGGCTCGGGCTAATTTCAAAATAGCCGCTTTGTCTTCTTCGCTGTCTATATAACCAATGTAGTGAATGAGGCGCCGCTTACTGCTGCGCTGCAACGCCTTGAACAGCTCTCCATACTTCCAGCCTTTGCGTCCGGCTACGACGAGATGCATATCGCCGGGCAGCTGCTCAAAAGCTGCCAGTAATCCGGTCAGATTTTTTCTCGGCTCGATGGTATTTAAAAAAAGGATAAACTCGCCCGGCAGTCCATACCGGTTGCGAACATCGCGCAACACCTCCACGCTGATGCTGGGGTGAAATATGGTCCGGTCAATACCCGGGTACGCGACCGTAATGCGGCTCGGCTCTAAATGAAATAATCTGACGAGATCGTCTTTCGTATGATGAGAAACTGCAAAAATTGCATCTGCTCGCACAAACGATGACCGGTAACCCAAAAAACGATGCCAGAGCCGGCGACGCAAATCATAAAATTCCGGAGCGACGACCGGAGACAAATCGTGGACAGTAATAGCCAGCTTTGTCCGTGCTGAGACAGAAAATGGGCTTAAGTTCGGCAAAAACAGGCAATCTATTCGCCCGACGAGGCTTTCAATATTGATCGCGCGGGTCTTGAAAGCCGCATTCAGGAGCTTGTTAGGAATATGTGATGTTTTGACCTTGGAATTTATAAAATGAAAATCAACCGGGTTTCCACCGGTCCAGGAATTATAGAACAATGTGTATTCGTTTTTACGGTCTAGAGCCAGCAGATGGTCTATCAGGTTGACGATATAATTCTCAACCCCGCTCAATTTTCCGCTGGAGAGACTCCTGAGATCTACTGCGATATGCACGGTAACAATATCAAAAATTAAATGTCAAAGATCAAATTTACTGTACAGCATTGATCTTCTGAAAAATAAAGTCACTCATCTTCCGATTAAATATTTCTTCTGTAAAGTTTGCCGCGTGGCTGACCAGTGCTGCCTGTGAATAGCGGTTTGCGTTCCATTGTATAATCATTTCTTTTATTGCTTCCTTGTCTGGTTCATAGAAAAATTCGCCGGTGACTCCCGGTCTGACTGTTTCCAACGCTCCGCCTTTTCCATATGCCAAGGTCGCCGTACCGCATGCCGCCGCCTCAAGCGGCATCAGCCCGAAATCTTCCAGTTGCGGATAAATAAATCCGAGGGCCCCGCTGTACTGATCGCGCAATTGTTCGTCAGTCACCCGCCCCAGGAACCGAATGGTCTTACCTGCCCGCTTTTTCAGATCGCGTTCATGGCGGCCCGTTCCGATCACATGCAGGATCCAACCGATCTCATTGAACACATCTATAACGACATCGAGATTCTTATGCGCTTGGAGCCTGCCGCCAGCCAGAAAATATTTTTCCTTCGGTACGGTCGGCTTCCAGAAATCGGTCCGAATTCCGGGATGAATAACCACACTGTCCCTGCCATAATACATCTGAATGCGCTGCCTGACCTCTTCCGAGTTCGCAATGAAGAAATCGACCCGCTGCGCTCCGTCATAATCCCACACTTCCATTCTGTTCAGGAAAAACCTCAGGATATCTTCCACAAAGGGTCGAATAACCCACGGAACTTCCTGCCTGACATACTCCTTGTTATGCCAGAGAAAACGGGTCGGCGTATGGCAATAACAAATATGCAGCGACCCTTTCGGTACGGTAATATTTTTGATAAAAGAAGAGCTGGAAGAGACTACTACCTGAAAGCCTTCAAATTTGAGAGAACCGACTGCTGCCGGTATGACGGGCAGCCAGTACTGCAATTTAGGAAGCAAGCGATACCAACCGTTAAGCCAGCTGGTTCGAAAGTCATAAGACCCCAGCTGAGATGCAAGCTTTGAATCAACCACCAGAGTGAAAACCGGACTCTTCGGGAAGAGTTTCCGAATGCTACTGAACACCTTCTCAGCGCCGCCGAGCTGAGTAAAGCTATCGTGAGCTAAGGCAATTTTCATAGAATTGACAAAATCGACGAAATTGACATAATTGACAAAATTCGGAAACAAAGAAATACAGTAGAAACACTATAGAAATATGGTAGAAATACAATTGTATTTCCATGTATTTCTATTGTATTTCAATCGTATTTCTCTCTGATGTTTGTATAATTTTGTCAATTTTTTAAATTATGTTCAATTTTGTCAATTATTAATAGTCTTCCCTCGACTTCGCTCCGAACAAAAGCAGGTAAAAGCTTTTTGCGAGAATCTTAATATCCAGCCATAAAGACCAATTCTCAATATAATAGGTGTTCTGACGGATCTCTTCCTCGAACGGCAAATCCGGCCAGGAGACCTGGGCAATCTGCGACATGCCGAAGATGCCAGGCTTGATAGAGAACATGCGGCGGTAGCGGTTGCGATAACGGTCGACTTCGTCGAGTACGTGAGCGCGCGGTCCGACCATGCTCATATCCCCTTTCAGCACATTCCAAAACTGGGGAATCTCATCCAACTTCGTCTTGCGCAAAAATCGCCCGACTTTCGTCACGCGCGGGTCATCCTTGATCTTTAAGAAAGGTCCCGAAGCTCCGCCGCGGCTATTGATCTTCCAGAGCTGCTGGCGCACTTCTTCTGCCTGGCTGCCTCCGTATTCTGCGCCGACGCTTAAGTGAGTATACATGGTACGGAACTTATAAAAATTAAAATCTCGCCCCCGGCCTCCGCGCAACGCGGCATAAATGATCTTACCCCTGCTATCAATTTTAATTGCAAGTGAAATGATGATAAAGAATGGCAGCGTAAGCACCAGGCAAATAAGTGAAGCAATGACATCGAAGATGCGCTTCGCCACTTGGCCCCAGCCGTCCAGCGGCGTATTTTTCAAAGCAATGACAGGAATACCCTGAAGGTTATACATTTCAACCGAATTACGCTGAACCTCGAATAGGTTCGGAACGAAGCTAAAGCTCAGTCCTTTGTTTCTGGCAAATTGCACCAGTTTCAAATTCACTTCGTCGCCGAGTGTGGGATTAGCCTGAATGATCTCGTCAATGCGCTGCTGCACATAGAGTTGTTCCAGTTCGTCCAGAGTTCCGTCTGTAAACTTTAATTCAGCACTGACTTCGTAGCCGTATGCTTTGTTTTTATAGACACTTTCTATCACGCTGGCATTATTCTCGTACCCGTTAATAATCACCAGCCGGTGCAAACCGATGTTTCGCAAGAATAGCAGCGTTTGAATGCCGCGGAGGACCAGTCTGCCAAAAATGACGAACAGGATACCCAGTGCCCAGGTTGCCAAAATAATAAAACGGGACGGGAAAATGGTCTGGTCGAAGAAGAACAGTAGCATCACAATAAGCAAGCCCAAAGAGACACCCACAACGATGCGTCCGAATTCATCCTGAAACTTGCGCGTGCCCCGCAAATTGTACAGCCCGAGCATTGCGAAAATGAGTATGAGAAACGGGACAATTTTGTTCGTCGTGACCAAAAAATCATGCAACTGCAGCTGGTAGATGATTGGCTTGGAGATAATCATCGTCTGCTGGCGCAAATAAAAAGAAACTATACCGGCGCAGAGCAGCATGATAGCGTCCACAGGTATAGAGACCAGATTGAATACGAGCTCGGTTTTCTTCATGTCTTTTTCCTACCCTCTTCCCTGCTGGAAAACAGCAGAAAGAGGGGTAATACAACAGTTATAGCTATAGCAATTATACCATTTATGCCCAAAAAATTCCATGGCTGTTTAAAGGCATAAAAAATACCACTTCTCAAATGAAAAGTGGTATTTTTAGGCTTCCAGCAAACTCATAAGCCGAATTCTGTTTGAAACAATCATCTATCTGGGACTGACATTGCTGCCAGCCTCGAGCGGCCTACCAAACTTGGCCTTGCGCTCTGGTAAGGATTTAGCCGTTTCACCCTCTATGTTGCCATGGAGGATCGCCCTGTACCAGTCGTCCCCCTAAGGAGGACTCCGGTTCAGGGCGCTTTCACCCTTTCGGGTTCAAGCGTTTCTGTTCGCACCTCTAAGGTTACCCTCGGCGGGCGTTACCCGCTACCATTGTTGATTTTTCTAAAGAGTTGCCCTCTTTAGAACCATCAACCGAGTGTTCGGACTTTCCTCCCCGCCCTTTGGATTGCATAGAAAGACTATTGTGAATTCTTAGCCTGAGATGTCCCCACGAACTTCCGTATTTCTTTAAGGCTCGTTCTCTTGCCAAAGCGTCTTTCTTTTCAGCATATGCTTCGTAATATACCAATCTAAAAGGTGTATATGCTTTTGTTGATATTTCCTGACCTGCATTATGTTCAGCGAACCTACGTTTAAGATCATTAGTTTGGCCAATATAAACAAATCCTTGTTTATTGGCCAGACTTTTGATTACGTAGACATAATGCATATGCAATCCAAAGAGCGGGGCGATTGTTCGATTTGCTGAAAGCTTCACAAATCATAGCAAAAATTGGGCATTCTGTCAATATAAGAAAAGCCGCCCCAGAGCATCTGGGACGGCCACAATGGTGCGCAAACTGACTATGCGCTGGCGGCATGTGCGAGATGATAGCGTCCTCGCCGAGTCGGCTGAGGCCGTTTCTGCTCACTGTGGATCTCGATGGTCTTCAGGTATTGGAAACCCGCCTTTTTCAGATTTTCCTTGACGGGATGTTCCAACACCCTGTCATCCATCTGGATCCGGTACGTACCGTCGATGAGTGCAAAATCGTTGCCGTGGCGTGCCACTTCGAGGTCAGGAACAATGATTCGCAACCGCGAATTTAGGTATCTGAGCTGTTCTCTGGTATTGCCGTTTCGCAAATCATTTCCTGGCACAAAGCAAATATGCACCATTTATAACTGCCTCCTGGGGTAATGTGAGTACTAGCCATATGGCTATAACATACATTTAAGCACTCTCCTACTCCCCTGTCAAATAGCTAAAACACCCCGCCCTTTGCTGCAAAGGGCGGGGTGTTCGACTATAAAATTATTTCACTTCAAATATCACACTCATGGTTTCGGTAATATCCTGGCTGCCAGGCTGAATATCAGGAGCGATCGATTTGGCTTCATTCATCGCCGCTCCGCCCCTACCGGCCGCGTAATCCATGGCGTATGGGACCGGCCCTGGAAAACTCGTATTAGATTCGGAAACGCTCACGATCTTCCCGAGGGTTAAACCTGCTTCGGAAGCGAGTTCCTGCGCTTTGGTTTTGGCATTGGCAATAGCCTGTTTGCGGGCTTGCTGCTTGAGATTGTCAGGATCGTTGAAGCTAAAGCTGACATTCTGGATCTCATTCGCTCCGTTATTAACGGAACCATCCAAAATGGCTTCCAATTTTGTCTGACCCTTGTCAATATCGTGAACTTTAACCGTTACGGTCTGATTGCCCTGGTAGCCGATAATGCGTGCCGTGCCATTGCTCCAGTCTTGCTGCGGATAGAAGTTGTATTGGGACGTCTTAATATCTTTGGCATCGATCCCTTGCTGTTTGATGAACTCAATAACTTTGTTAACCTTGGTATTGTTCTGGTCTTTAACATCCTTGGCCGTGGTCCCCTGGGACATGACCCCGATGGTTACAGTAGCCAGATCCGGCGTAGCCTGCACCTTTCCATCAGCTGAAACAGCCATGGTCTGGGCCGGTTTCCTATTCTTGATCTTGTCATTCAAATCCGTCCCTTTTTGGACAATCAAAATGGCCACAAAAATAACGAGTAGTGCGCCCAGGGTGACAACAAGCCACTTTGGCAAGGTTTGATTCATACAATCTTTCGCTGATACATGGATTGCGCGGAGAATGCCGGATCCTGTATCAAATTAATTTCATTATAATTATACGCTACCACAAGCAAAAGGTAACTGTGTATAAAGCGACATAAACCATTATGAGATTGCAATAGTTTTATTGAGCACACCTTGCTTGCCGATCGTAACTTGCCCTTCATACACCAATACTGCACGATCTTCGGAAATCTCCTTTACTTTAAGCAGATATGTTCCCGGTTGGCTCTTGAGGAAGAAAACCCCGTTCGGTTTTGTAACAGCTTTACCCATGACAATAGTGGGGAGAGCCACCGGAGAGAGCTCTAAATACAATCCGCCGACATCTCTGCTGCCGGCCAGACGACCGAGCAATCTCGCATGGGGAACGACCTTCCTGAGCACAGCAAGCACGACATACACTGCCAGGAATAATCCATTGAGCCAATTTGGCCTCATTGCAAATACCAGCAATGTCCAAGCCAGCCCCGCCCAAAAAACAAGCTCCAAAGTTATATTCAATATGTGCTCGATGCGGGGATGGAATTTGACGATCCTTTTTTTGTCTTCCTGGTTCCAATCAAAGGCCTGCTGATCCATCGGAATATTCGGCGTCAGTGGCGCAGAACCATTGCGAACACTCAATTCTTCCCCATGGTAGACATTTTCATAGATGCCGTCACTTGATCCTGCCACGTGCACGGAAGGGAAAGTGTAGTTAGTTTTTCTTGCCCGGATTCGGTACAGTCCCGGCTTATCGAGGAAACCAAACTTCCCGTAGAGATCGGTAATGGCATGATCCACTTCTTTACCGGAACGAACGTCTATTAAATCAACCAATACCGGATCGAGCGGCTGCTTATTCTTACTGTCATAGACCGTTCCCCAATGCCGCCGGCGGGCACGTATTCCAAGCATGCCGAGCAGTCCATACACCAACCGAAGGAAATACAGCCAGATGTCAGAAGCGCTGCCGGCATTCATGGACAAACCATACGTCGAAAGTGATGATTCAAGAGTTAACGTAGTCGGCGCAATAGCAATAGTGGCCATTCTTGATGTCAATTCCATTGATCGCAGCTGCGGCATAGACACTATACCGGTTCGACCAGCGGAAATTTTTTCGCCCAGTTGCCGAACCACGTTTGAAGCAACACTGGTGATTCCTTCAAGAACCGGCGATATTGGAGTAACTGGCGATGCAGGAATACTGCCGGAACCACCAGAAGGCGGCTGCTCTCCAGGTATCTGCTGAATTGGCGTCGAGGATCCGGCCTGGCTTCCAGGCAAAAGGTTGCCAGTTTGATGAGGAGGATTTTCTGCAGGTGCCACCGGCGGCTGTACCGAGTCCGGGTCACGGTGAGAAGCGGGTTGATTGCTGACCGGAGCCGGCTCAGGCGGCAGCGGTACTAAGACAGGCTCCCGACCGGTATCTGTCGGCGGCACTGACGGGGTTTGAGGAGGAGCTTGTGAAACCGGCGGCGTCGCGGGTCCACCACCTCCCCCGCTCGGTGGATTCTGAACAGGTAAATCGCAAGCCGACGTAGTAATGTCTAGAGCAGGAGAAAAACCGGTCTCCTGGGCATTAGCATTCCTCGCTTTAACATGGAATTGGTAATGACTGTTGCATGCCAGCCCGGATACTGTTGTGGTGGTCGCAGATATCCAAGAGGTCGTGGTGCTTGCCGTCATATTTTCGACCTGATATTCCGTCCCAATCGGATTTCCATTAGCATCCCATGTTAGCCCTACCGCAGTAGCGGTAACCGTTGTCGTCGAAACATTTCCCGGGACATTCGCGAGCGTGTACGCAAACACGTCCGGCGCATAACCGCTCGTATTGTTTGCGTTCGTGACGATAGCGTAAAAATCGTACTGGGTATTTGGCACCAGGCTGGTACTGAGCCAGCTTGCGTTTGATGTCGTAGCGCTGCTGCCGGCTGTGGTTCGGTTAAAGTAGCGGTATGGTTGAGCAGCCAGTCCATACGCTGCATCAGCTGAGCCGGTTAGAGAAACACTAACCGAACTTGCAGTTACCGCAGAAACAGACAGCGTGCCTGGAACAAGTGAGGTGAGGTTTTGAAATAGAATCGAGTCAGTTACCCTGCCCGAGCTCTGGCCTGAGCCATTCAGGAATTTTGCATAAACCGAATACGTACCATTTCCGCAGCTCCCCAAATTTTGGCAAATATCCCATGACTTTGTCGTTACATACGACTCAGGAGTCGCATCGGATAAGTCAGGTAAATTGGAAACCAGCATCAGCGTGGTTCCCGGCTGACCGGTAAGCTGGAGCGTAACATTCCGAGTCGACGTGATCGGGTCGTTTTGGTTTACATAAACACTGAAGCCCAGCGTTTCACTGCCTGAAGCCCACGGATCGAATGTGCCTCCCCCGCCAGAAGCAGCAGCTCCTTGAACTGAAACCTGACTGCTCAGCAGTGCTTCGCCGACATTTCCCGCATTGTCGAACACTCTAACTTTATAGTGGTACGTACCCGCTGGAAGGTTAGTGTCCGTCCAAGTTGTTGCCGCAGTAGATCCGGAGTTGTCCCAATTATCCGTATTGGAAAATACATACGGGGCAACACTCAATCCGGATTCAGCATCCTGGGAACCCGAAACAGCAATCGTAACAGAACCAGTACTCGTGCTGACTAAGGACAACGTTCCCGAATTCGGTAAAATAGTATCTATCCTGAAGGCAACCAGCCCATTATTTGCCACAGACCAAGGAGATTCCGCCCCTGCCTGATCCAAAGTTTTGACTCTCCAATAATAACCACTAGCCGAATCCGGCAGGACTTGCGCGCTTGAGCCGACGGAATAGAAACCGGATCCGGCATTTTGACCGACGACAAAAGTTTTATCCCCTTGCGCGGCAAGAGCAGACGTATAGTCCACGGACAGTCCGCTAAAATCACTCGTCGTGGAAATTTGCATGCGGTAACCGACTAAATCGGACGCGTCCGGATCAGTCAGGTTAAAATGCAAATCCGGTTGAGCAAGATTTATCCAGCTCCCATTGACCAACGGGCCGTTACCGAGGTATGCGGGACTGTTTGGATTTTGATTACAGGGGGAAGCCGGCGGACTGACCATTGCGCTGTACGCGGTTTCGACTCCGTCATGGTTGCGGGCTTTGACGTGAAAAGAATATGAGTTTCCACATGACAAGCCGGCAAAAACAGTGCTCGTTGCCGTAACCCAACCTGAATTGGACGTAGCACTTGAGTTCTCGGCATAATATTCGGTTCCAGGAGGGTTTCCGTTCGTGTCCCAGGTTAAACGGACCGATGTGGCAGAAAGTACGGTCGTAGTGGCATTGGTTGGAATCTGTGCAGCTGTATAAATACTGCTCGTTGCGGTACTTGCCGAATTACCGGCGATATCAACCACCTGGGATTGAAACACGTATTTGGTGTTCGGCGTGAGGCCGCCACTGGTCCACGTCGCGCCTCCCGGCGTACTCGTCGCCGAATTCGTCAGGTTGATAAAGTTATACGAAGCTATCCCGGAAAGATTATCCGAAGCTCCGGACACCACAACATCCACATGGTCCGGATTCAGCCAATTAAACGTAATGGAACCGGGGTTCGGAGGAGTCGAGTCGAGTTTGAATGCTATACTTCCCGAATTAGCAAGGCTAAACGGTGACGTTCCGCCGTTGCCATCAATCGCCTGCACCTCCCAATAGTACGAGCTATTATCGGACAAAACCTGCCCAGGCCCACCAATAGCATACGTTCCTGTACCAGCCAGCTGCCCCACGGTGAAACCATAGGAACCCTGCGGATTAAGCGCTGACGTGTAATCGAGCTGCGAAGAAGAAAAATTACTATTGGTATCTATCCGAATGCGATACTTCACTGAATCCGCCCCATCAGGATCAGAAAGGTTGAATGTAAAATATGGGGACGTACTTGCAGTCCAGGTATTGGTCACGAACAGGTTCGGACCAAGCGAGCTCGGCGAATTCGGCGCATTGTTGGGAATGCCGGTGGTAATGGTTTTGTCTGTTCCATAGACCGACCCCTTTAAGTTCATGGCAAACATACGGACATGGTAGGTTGTTGACGGAGCCAGTCCGGTTAATGACGAAATGAAAGTCCCGCTCGCATTCGTTATCCCATTGCTCGCCACAGAACCGGCAGTGTCATACAACTTAAACTCCGCAACAGCGGTATTTCCGCCCCCGTTATTCGCGGAAATATTTAAACGATATTTTGCGTAAGGCGTTGTGTTGACGAAATTAAAAGAACGCGATTCTCCATTTGCCCAGCTGACTTGGTTGGAAATTGATTGCAAGCTCACCCAAGCGCTTCCGTCCCATGCTTCAAAAGTCCAGTTGCGAGGAGAGTCGCCGCCGCCGGAATAATTATTTCCGGTTATCGTATACTTGTTGACGACAGTCGAAACAGGAAAATCGTATTCTAAATCATAACTCATCCCTTGGTTGGATGACCAGTATGTGTTCGGATTACCATCAAAAGCATTTGAGGCAGAACCGATGTTTGCTTTTGACGCGGCAGCGGTACCAGTCTCAAGAATAGCCAGATTTACATTCGGCACGGACGGGTTTGGATAGGTTGCCCACACGCTCCCGTAACCAGTGATCTGATAAAATGGTAAATCTAAAATTGTGCCGTGGCCAGTGGCGGTTGTAGACAGAATGTCGGTAACGTCATCGGAGGTGACACTCGGTACTGACGCCGGATAGAGCGAGCCAGCCGCTCCAGCGCCGTAACCAACCCCTCCGGAAACACTGCGTGAGACGCTGTTATTATAGACGGAGCTTAACACTGAAATCCTACCGCCGCTTCCACCACCGCCGTTATTGCAACCGTTCCCCCCGTTTGAAGTTAAACTACCGGAGCCGGCAAAGTTTGTGGTGGTGATGAAAATACTCCCGCCGCTTCCACCACCCGGACTCCAACAATTGAATGCGTTAGAACCGTTTGCAGAAATTACTCCATCAACGGTAGTTGTGCCGGTTACACTGAAAATCGCCGCACCGCCACCCGCACCACCTCCGTCATTCGAACTGCCGAACTGACTTGAGTTCCCCCCACCACTCCCAAGATCGACTGGATTCACCAAGGACCCATAGGGGCTACCAGCATTCACCGCAGACCCGTTACCACCAGAACCACCATATGACCCTCCGGCATTATTGTCACGAGGAGTTATTTGGGAGGTTCCCGGCCCCTGCCCGCCGACGTATCCGCGGCCGTTAACGTTTACCGAACCACTGCCGCTTACGGTAAGGTTTCCGTTTACCTGCCAATTCAATTTATAGAGACTCGCCGAACCAGTTGTGGCGGTTGTGTTATACGCATGGGTCAACATACCGTCAATTGTCACATTATTATACGTTCTACTCGCACCCAGTGCCGCCACCACAAGAGTTGTGCCCGAAGGGATTGTAATGTTCTGATTCTGCCTCAGCACCGCAAGGTCACCACCACTGTCAACAACAGTGCCGGACCAAGTCAGGGACGAATAGGAGAACGATGTGCCCGATTGCGCGTAGTATGCCGAGTTGCTTAAGATTGTCAGGACAGTTGATGTAGATGAGGATCCAACCAGGTAAACGGCTGCATTATTTTTTAGAGTCACACTATCCATCACAAAAACAGGCAACGGAGTCTTTCCATACCCACGCTCGTCTGTCGCACCAGATGAATTCAGGTTGTTGTTATCGAGAAGCAAGTCTCCATTTGCTTGGGCTGCGGCTTTCTTGTACAGCGTTCCACTGCCGCCATAGTTTGGCCATGTGGTTCCGCTGTAATAGGCATAGCTCACCGAAGACACATCTGTCGTGTACTTTATCGCAATACGACCCCCGCTCCCGTTACCAGAGGCGTTTCCGCACGCATTACCGCCACGCGCGGTGATTGCACCGTTACCCGCCAGAGTTCTCGTCACCACATTAACGCTTCCCCCGCTGCCGCCACCGGCATCCCAGCAGCTAAACGCATTCCCCCCATTAGCAGAGATAGCACCACTGACGGTCGTAGTAGCCGCTACGTTCAGAATGATTGAGCCTCCGCCGCTCCCGCCACCATCGTTCGAACCGCCGAACGCGGTAATATTACCACCGCCGCTCCCGAGATCGGTAGGGTTAGTTATCGAACCGTATGTACCGGTCGCATTCACCTGGCTGCCGTTTCCCCCACTGCCTCCATAGGAGGCCCCGGCATTAAAATTGTGCGGCGTTATTTGAGCTGTCCCCGGACCATATCCTCCGGTAAAACCTTTCGAGTCAGCCGAAATAGAGCCGCTGACAGTTAAGCTGCCGCCAATATTTGCATTAATCCTTCCTCCGATTGTGCCCGAGGTTGCAACACTGTGAGTAACTACTGCTCCGGAATATACAATAAAATCCCCGTTTGTACTTAATGGCGCAGACAGGGCGTCATAATTAAAATTGAGGACTGACGCAACCCCTCCACCCACGACTCCGAGCGTCAGTGAGTTTATTGCAGTCGGACCGTTTATATTGACAGTCGCAGCTGACGCTATCACCGCATCATCTGTTGGTCCAGGGACGCTACCGCTGCTCCAGTTTCCACCGTCTTCCCAATTATTCGTACCTGCCCCGCCGGTCCATGAGACCGCTGAATTATAGGCATCGGCGCGAACTCCACCAAAATCAAAAACCATGTGATGATCTCCCGTACGGAGGTCAAGAAATTTTACGGTAGCCACACTATCACATTGCCACTGGGGAACGTACACGGAATGGTCAGGACGCTCCTGGACACTAACCGCCTGATCGCCGCAGGCCAAGCTCTCAAACTGCATATCGGCCACGGTATCCTGATCAGCCGGCGAGATCACTAAGTCGGAAACTCCCGTGGTCATGAATTCGATATCCCAATACTGACCAGTTATCGGATGGGAATATACGTTCAGTACCGAAATTTCTACTGTCGGGTCGACAATGACCGGATACGAGGCATCCTTGAGCCACTCGGCGTCCGGGATAACAGTGAGCAAATTATTCTTAAGCTTTAGTTCCAGCTTCTGGCTGACACGGCCAGCACTATCGCTCATTTGTGGAGCGGTGATTGAATACAGTTTGTAGAGCGATTGGCCGAGATATCCTTTTTTGTAGAGGTCAATTCTGTTTGGTGAAGCTTGAAGGAAGTCGTAAGTATCCATATTCAGCAAATACCGGAATTTACGGGGATGGTGAGAATTTTTCAATACAATAGATTCTTTCAAACTTCTTGCAGAGATGTCGTACTTCACATCAGTATTCTCAAAAACATCCGAATACGTTACCGTATCACCGGACCTTGTTCCACCTGCTGCTGCCCGAGAACCAATCATAAGCATGGACAGCACACTTGGCGCTGGCGACGACCCTTCCGCAATGGTAATCGGTTGTGACAAATCACTCGGTAAGGCAACGTCCGCGGTTTTGGTGGAACGGTGGATCAGCGAAAATTTCTGCTGGTCTCTGAGTCGATCCTGCAGTGTGTCCGAATTCTGCACTACCCCTTCCTCAGCGACCGGTTCAGAGTATTCGGCTTTAATTTTAACTCCATCGATGGAAAGCAGTGCATCGCTCTCATCTCCCTCTCGTAAGGAACCGGGAATGAATCGCATACGAACAGTACTGCTTCCAATTTTCGTCAAAAAAGGACGAGGAAGCTCATATTCGATAAAGCCACCCATGGCGGCGTTGGAAAATCCGCCATCCAAATTGACCACTCCTGCTTTTTTCCAGGTCTGGTCCTGGTCAAAATATTCGACTTGCAACTTGGCACCAGGCAGCGGTACAGAAGCCATCGAAATATCAATCTTTAACGTTCGTAGGTAGTCAAGATTTGGAAGGGTTGTCGAGGAGTCCTCCTGGTGAAAACCAGAAAATTCAAGATCGTAGGCAGTGGCAGAATCCTCCTGGTTTTCATTCGGACTTTGTGTGACTGATGGCTCAGTTGTGGTTGCTAATACGGACGACTCCGAGCTGCTCGGAGCGGCCTTGTCATCAGAGACGACAGGGTCTGAAATTTGTGGCACAAGATCTGCGCCAACCTCTACCGGACCAGAACTGGCAACAGTACTTGTCGCAGCGAGGTTTGCCAATTCTGATTCAATACCAAACGCCTGAACAGCCTGAGTAACATCATCCCCAGCAGAAGATTTTTCTTCCAGATTGCCAAGAAAACTCAGCTGAGCAGAATTCGACGAAGTAAACATTGATGAATCAGCGTCTGCACCAAGCTCAGTTACGAGAGCATTATTTACATTCTTCCAAGCAAATTTTTGGCCACCAGCCCCTGCTACTGCGGTCACCACTTGCGGAACGAATCGCAAGCTGTACAGACTATTGTTTTGGTCACCTGGAGCGTCAGATTGGCTGGTCGTATCGGCTTTCACGAGGATAACACCAGACTGAAATAATTGCGCAACAAAAAAAACGGCCACCAGAATTCTGGTTGCTAAAACGGCTAACCTGGGGTAAGTTTTATTTCTGGTTTTTATCAGTTTCAAAATAATATTCGCCTATTTCCTATATATTTATTATAACAATGTTACGTCAAATTTTCGAAAAAAATTCAATATTTTTTATAAAAAATATATCAAAAATTTCAAATCTAAAGACATTGGTAATATGAAAAAAGTTAATGTGATATTTGTGACGGATTTTCATTTTACAAAACTTTCTTATCATTTTGCTCGTACCGCATTTAAAGTATAGTACTTTTTTATTTCACCCTTCATTCATTAATCAAATCTGATCTGATTTAATTGCAGTAAATCTCATGATTTTAGCTATATGTTATCCACATAAATTTATAAAATAGTAATTCAGGGTAGGGGTACTTTTGCGGTACGGGATTGACGGTTGACCCATTCTAATTTTCATTGAACTCTTTTGAAATCAATCGATATTGACTTTTAATGTTTGAAGCTCTATCATACCAGGATACTAAGGAGGCTCCATGGATTATCAGGCTGAATATGACCGCCTGCAACAGGCATGGGACGAAGCCCTTGACCGGGTCTACGATACCAATGAACATACCAAAGTCGTGGCGTTCACCCAAGACCATCGCGCAGTAACGGACGTTGCGATATACCTGGAGGACAATCGGGCAAACCTAACCGTTGAAGAGACTTTCTTTCTTCAGGTAACTGTTGAGCTTCGCAAGGTTGCGCAAAAGATCAGGGAACACAAATCGTAGGACTGGAGGATAATGTGGCAATATGCAATAGGAGCAATGACACGGAAGCATAGAAACGGGCAACAACGATCTGCCGTGCGATAGTCCCGCAGGCGACCGTGCCTTGTTCAATCAGGCAGGTGTTGACGGCCCGGTAACAGGAGCCGAGATCAAACAGCATTTCCTCAACAGCTCTCCCGAGCCGATCCGAACCGGCAAAAAATCAATCCCCGCCTCCAGCCTGCCCGGCCGGCGCTCAGCCGATTAAAAATCAAACGACCCGAAATGCAATTTCGGGTCGTTCTTATTTTGTCATTCTCGAAAGAGGCTGGGGTTCATGAAAGTCATGGCGACTTGACTGCAATCTTATGATACTCGTAGGCCGCACTGAGCATGTAGATTTCCCCATCCGACAACGCATTAACGTTGTCAGCCAGATAGTTGCCGATCGCTTGAGGATCAGTACGATCCTGTACAAACACAACGGCGGAAGAATCAGGTTTGGAACTCCTGGCACCTCTGAGCGCTTCATCGTACAGCGTTTTCAATAATTCAAGCTCCTCTTCTCGGGTCATAAAATCCTCCTGTGGCTGTGCGCATTTTACTCGATTTTACGTACCTCGTCAAGAATATTTTACCAACCCTTGGGTATTGAAAAGTTATCGGACCACCTTGAAAGAAATAGATGTGCAGTGGATAGATGGATTGCCAGGTTTTAGACATGCCTTACTCGGAATTACCTGCAAATAAAAACACCCCTATTCGGGGTGTTTTGATCTGTGTAATCTGCGTGCAGGAGTGATCTGCGATCTAGCGTTTAGCCCACTGCGGGGAGCGGCGAGCTCTCTTGAGTCCGGGCTTCTTGCGTTCCTTTTCGCGCGGGTCGCGGGTAAGGAAACCGTTCTTCTTGAGCACTTTGCGAATATCATCAGAGAGGCCGGCAAGCGCCATGGAAATACCGTGGCGCAAGGCCTGGGCCTGGCTGTGCGGACCGCCGCCGGAAACGTTGGCCGTGAAATGAAAATCACTGGCCAGACCGGTCAACTGGAACGGTTTTAAAGCTTCTTCACGATAGAAAGAGTAGCCGAAATAATCCTTGAGCGGTTTCTTGTTCACGACCGATTCCCCTTCTCCGGAGAATAATCGCACGTTGGCGATGGAGGTCTTGCGGCGTCCAGTCGAGAAAATATACTTGTCCTTGGACAAGTGCGGCTTTACGGCAATCACTGGAGTCTCGGCGACGGCAGCGGCTGCAACAACCACTTCCTTTTCCTTGGCCGGCTCTTTCTTCTTTACGGTGCGCGGCTTGCGCGGAGCCTTGGCTCCGGCGGCTGCGGTTTTCGTAGTCTTAGTTGGCATAATACTTAGTACATGTGACATTTGACCTTTGACATGTGACAGTCAGTATCAAATGTTAATGGTCAAATGTTAATGGTCAAATGTATGATCTATATCTTCTTATCTACCTTAAAGGAATGCTGTGTTCCTTCGACCAGTTTGAGGCGGGCCATGAGCTTCTTGCGGAATTTGAGGTCATCAAGCATGTTGTAGACGGCGCGCTTTAAAACCTGCTCAGGGTGCTTTTGCAGCTCGGTCTTGAGGGTAGTCGACTTCAGTCCACCGAGATATCCGGAGTGGCGGTAGTACTTTTTCTGCTCGAGCTTCCGTCCCGTGAATTTAAGCTTGTCGACGTTCGTAGCAACCACGAAGTCACCCATATCCATGTGCGGAGTAAACGCACGCTTGTGCTTACCGCGCAGGAGGTTTGCAATCTTGCCGGCAACGCGTCCCATGGTCTGGCTAGTGGCATCGACTTCGATCCACTGCCGCTTGATCTCGGAGACTTTGGGTAATGTTATTTTCTGGCTTTTCATAAATGTATCGAATCTACGAATCAGACGAATCTTCGAATGTTCTGCGAATCTACGAATCCCTACATTCGTAGTCCTTCGTAGATTCGTTCCATTCGTTGATTCGATGTATTAACTGTTAACTTATTCTACAAATTCCAATACTGCTTTGGACTTCCCCGCTTTGGGATCGTTCAATTTGGTAAGCCGGGTATAACCGCCCTTGCGCTCTTTGAACTTTGGCCCAAGTACTTCCAGGGCTTTCTTCGCAGCCATCGGAGTCAATTTAGACAGCAGTAACCTGCGGGAATGCAAGGAATTAACCTTCGCTTGGGTTACCGCCTTTTCAACATAACTCTTTGCGGCGCGGGCATTGGCATAGCTCGTCTCGATGCGTTCGTACAAAATTGCCGAAGAGGCCAAGGTGCGGAGCAGTTTGCGCTTGTGGTCGGTTCCCTTACCGATTTTCTTCTTTTTTGCGTGGCGCATAATGTTAGTTCAAAATTTAAAGTTCAAAATGCAAAATTTAGGTGCCGCTTCGCGGCTTCTATAATTTTTCATTTTGCACTTTTCACTTTTAATTGATTATTGTCTTCCTAAGAAATCAAGGATCTCTTTCACGGTTTTCTCCCCGAGTCCTTCCATGTTCGAAATGTCGTCGCTATTCAAGCCTTGCAGCTGGGTCAGCGTCGTCACCCCGTTCTTGGTCAGTGCATTCTTGGCGCGGGTAGACAAAGGAGAAGCTTCAATTTCATTTTCTCCTGCCGGTTCCGCCATGGCGACAGCGCCTTCCAGCACCGGGGCATCCACAGCCGGCTGAAGCTCAGCTGGAGCAGTGAAGGTGTCAGAGAAGATCATGGTAAAGTGGTCGACCAGGATATGAGCCGCGATATCAAAGGCTTCTCCGCCTTCAATGCTCCCGTCAGTCTCCAGGACCATAACCAACTTTTCATAGTTCGTGAATTGTCCCACGCGGACATTCGACACATCGAAGTACGCGCTGCGGACTGGGGTGTAGATTGCATCAACGCCGATCACACCAACTTCCGGCTTAACGTTCTCGCGGGTCTCAACGGGCTGGTATCCCCTGCCTTGCTCAACCGTGATCTCCATGTCGAACTCGGCATTCTTGTTGTCCAGCGTAGCGATATGTAGGTCTTTGTTGATGACCTGAACCTGGTCGGTTTCCTTGATATCAGCCGCGGTCACCACACGTTCACCCTTGACCTTCACCTGAAGCTTCACCGGTTCAGCGGAAAAGCTCTTCACTCTGAGTTGCTTGAGGTTGAGGATGATCTGGATGACGTCTTCCTTGACGTTCGGAATGGTAGAGAACTCGTGGTCAACGAACTTGATCTTGACCGATGTTACAGCTGCGCCAGGCATAGAGGACAAGAGTACTCTCCTCAAAGCGCTGCCGATGGTCACGCCGTAGCCAGGGTAAAGCGGCTCGAGCGTTAAGCTGTACTTATTGCTGCCCAAGGATTCTACCTTGGCCCGATTGGGAAGTGGAATTGCTTCCATATGTGAGACCCCCTAAGTTTAAGACTTAAGCCGGACGCGGAACGCGTTCGGTGAATTGATACTATGAATGAAGACACATGCGTTCGAATTGTCGAAACACATGAATCTCCTTTATGTGCGGCTATAATGTTCAACAATCAACTGGGTGTTGATGGTGTTGCTGATCATTTCCGGCGTGGGCTGTGTCAATACTTTACCGGAGAGCTTCTGTGAATTCAGCTCCACCCATTCCTGGGTCTTGGAGTTTTTAAGCTGCTCCTTCAACTTTTCCACGAAGGCCTTGCTCTGCTTGACTGCGCGGATCGCAACGGTATCGCCGACTTTCACGCTGTATGACGGGATATCGACTTTCTTGCCGTTAACTTCGAAGAATCCATGGCTGACAAGCTGGCGGGCTTGGGCGCGGGTCGCGGCAAAACCCAGACGGAACACCACATTGTCGAGGCGCAACTCGAGCATCTTCAATAAATTGTCGCCGGTTACTCCAGGTTGCTTCAATGCCTTCTCGAAGTAAATGCGGAATTGGCGCTCGAGTACTCCGTAATTGATTTTGGCTTTCTGCTTCTCACGAAGCTGCAAGCCGTATTCAGACGGGCGGCTGCGGCCCTGGCCATGCTGGCCAGGGGCATAGGCTCGCTTTTGAAGGATCTTGGCATCCTTATCCGTAAAGGCCATGCCAAACCTTCTCGCCTTTTTTACTTTAGGTCCTGTGTATCGCATAATAGTTCAAAATTTAAAGTTCAAAATGCAAAATTGAGGTGCCGCTTTGCGGCTACTATAGATGTCCGCCGAAGGCGGACTCCATAACTTTTCATTTTGCACTTTGCATTTTACACTCTCCTGGGTTTCTTGGGACGGACTCCGCCGTGCGGAATAGGAGTCTGGTCCTTAATGGATAACACGTTGAGACTGGAGCCTTGCAAGGCTCTGACTGCCGATTCACGTCCGCTGCCGATACCCTTAATGAGCACATCGACTTCGGAAAGGCCGCGATCGCGGATCCTGGTCAGGACGTCTTCCATGGTCTTCTGGCCGGCGTACGGAGTGGACTTCTTGGAACCTTTAAAACCGATTTTGCCTGCACTGCTCCAGATAATCACATTGCCATTCACATCAGTCACGGAAACGATGGTGTTATTGTACGTGGAGTTGATGTAAATCTTGCCTTTAGTGATCTTCGCCTTGGATTTCTTCTTTTTAGACTTGATCTTCGCAGTAGCATCCGTAGCAGCTGTTTCTTCGGCGGCAGGAGCGGCAACGACGGTCTCTTCGGTAATTGGATTGGTAAGTTCTTCTGCCATAAATAATCTGATACATGTGACATTTGACCTTTGACATGTAACCGTCAATTGTCAAATGTTAATTGTCAAATGTTAGCTTAGGTTTTTTCTGCCGATCCCTTGCGTCCGCTGCCGGCGGTCTTTCTGACGTTGCCGCGGCGGGTGCGGGAGTTGGTTTTGGTGCGTTGGCCGCGAACCGGAAGGCCGCGAATGTGGCGGATACCGCGATACGCGCCGATTTCCTTGACGCGTTTGATATTCAGCAGCACCTGCTGGCGCAATTCACCTTCGACCTTGTAGTTCTTTTCGATATAGTCACGCAAGCGGTTGAGTTCGGCCTCGGTAAGGTCCTTCGTCCGCTTGTCAGGGTCGATGTTGGTTGCAGCCAGGATCTTCTTGGACATCGAGAGCCCAATGCCGTAAATATACGGCAAAGAAGCTTCAATACGCTTTTCGTTCGGAATGTTGATTCCAGCTATTCTCGCCATAGATATATGTTAACTTTTTAGCTCCTTAGCTCATAACGGGTGCGTTGTGTAGTCCGTAATAAGCTAACGAGCAGAAAGCTAAGCCCGAGAGAGCTTAACCTTGGCGCTGCTTATGCTTGGGATTTTCGCAAATGATATAAATGCGACCGAACCGCTTTACCACCTTACACTTCTTGCACATCGGTTTCACACTGGCGCGTACTTTCATACAGTTAAAAATTCAAAATTAAAATTTAAAGTTGACTAAAACGCCTGCAAAGCCCCGGCGTTGACCCTGTTGGGCGGCGGGATAGGCTTTGCGCTGTTAACTTGTAATTATCTGAGTCGTCTGGTGATTCGTCCTCGAGACAAATCATACGGCGTAAACTCCATGATAACCCGGTCTCCAGGGAGGACCCGGATCTTGTTCATGTGCATTTTTCCGGACAGATGTCCTAAAACCAGCTGGCCTGAGTCCAGCTGGACACGAAAAATGGCATTAGGCAAATTCTCGATGACTTTGCCCTCGAGCTCAATGACGTCTTTCTTTGTCCCAGACTTCCCAAAGTCTTGATTACGGTTTTGCAAAGAAGGTATTTGAATTTATTAAATTCCCGTATATTATAGCACAGGTTCCAAATATGTCAAATATAATGGTGACTTTAGCTGTCAGCTTACAGCTTATAACTTTCAGTTTGACAATTTATCAATAAATCAGTATAAATAATTTTACCAATAACCCTTTAAAATAGCATGATTTATTAAGAAAAACCTCCGCCAACAGTGGAGGTTTTTTTGGCTTCTGCTATAAGCTAATACCTATAACCTGAAAGCTTCTCGTTTTAACTACTTTTCCACCCTCACCTCTATCTCCCGGGCAAACCATGGGAAGCTGTTTTGCCAGGACGGAGCTATTGTAATATCAATCTGCTCGATCTGCTGGTTAGATTTCAGTATTTCATTGGCTTGTTGGCGGGACTTCCCGACGAGTTGGGATTTTATGTCACCGAGATCCAGGTCATACACAGCCTTGCTTTCATAATGTACGGTTATAACCGCCAGGTTCTGATTCAGGTCGATCGACTTTAACTTATAGTTGATTGGATCGGGGGAAGATTCTAAAACCTTGTCAGCTGACAATGTCGAACCAATGCGGTCAGAGATGAGCTTTTTGAGCTCATCCTGGTTAAATGCAAGCCCGGTCACCTTAGCCTTCAAGGTGGCGGTAAAACTAGGACTCTCTGCTCCCGCAGCTTTGTCAGTAGTGAAGGACAACGGTTCCAGCATGTAAGATTTTTGGGCAAAACTCAGGTTTTGACCGGCCAGTTTATCATTTAGCTCATTGAGCAGCTTCTGGCCAAGCGCGGCCTGGCTGCTCGCGATGTCCTGCTCAGAAACGACCGATAAATACCTGGTGGTACCTCCGGTCACGGCTGTGGCAGTTTTAGCGAATAGGAATTGGGGCTTGCTGCCGAAAACCTGGTTAGATATTTCCATGCGGGTACCGGCAGGCACGTTCGAGTCTTCCCCGCCCTGCTGCGCTATGACCTCTACCGGTTCTGATAGGGTAGCTTCATCTACTTCTTTTGTATAAGGATTTTTATACGCAGTCGGTCGGATGCCGGAAACATCCTCGGTAAGCACATACGTTTTACTACCGACCGTAAAGGTGGTCGTCGAAGCTTTTAAATTCAGGGGTGCCCGGGTAAAATTATAAATTTGTACCGTTCCCAGCGCCCGGTTCCCTACCTGTTTTTTCCCCTGGCTGTCGTACTTGCCGCTGACTTCTACGGTGTCAGATACCGGGGTACCGGGAAGCTGCAGCGCATCAGGATTCGGCTGCTGTGTCTGACTGCTGATGGTAATTTCCATATCGCGCGTGATCGGCTCTGTCTTTGGGTATACGACCACCGAAGCGCGCGGAAGCACCACAAACACCAGGACCAAAATGATAACCAGCGACAACGCTACCAGCCCCGTCAGAAACCTGCCATAAAAGTGACTGCGCTTCTTGGCTGTTTCTTCCTGGTTTGTGAACGGGAGTTGTTCTTCGTCAAAGATCAGATCGGATGTATCCTCCCCGGGAGCGTCCTTATAAACTGTTTTGTGGGTCACCTCTACTTTCGGGGCGGCGCGATGGACCTTCGACTCATGAGACTTCTCTGTGTGTTTGATTGGTTCGGAATGTTTGACTGCGACCTTGCTTGCGGCAGCCGGTTTTTTTGCGATCTGGGTGGAAATAGGATGGGTCGGCCGGACATCGGATACCGCGCTGGGCGACTTGGGCCGCGGGAGAGTTTTCAACCCAAACCCGGCTTCTTTGGCGTATAGTTGGCCGCGTTCATCCATGGTAAGGATAAAAACCTCCCTGCCCAGCAGGTCGACCTGCTTCTTAAGCAGTCTCAGGTTTATGCTGTCATTAAATAAAAAACAGCGCTTTGGACAGACCAAAACCAGCTGCTCGGCCTTCTCGCGCTTGATCCGGGTTACGATCTTGGAAACATCATCTTCGAGATTGATATAGATGCTGGGTATGGGCATACAAAAATAGCTGTTTACCTACAGCTATTGTAGGATAATCGGAAAAGGAAGGCAAGGGAAAAGAAATGACAAAAATGACATAATTGAACAAAATTGACAAAATTATATAACTGCATCTGCAGTTTAATTTTGTCAATTTTGTTCAATTTTTTTAAATTTTGCTCAATTCCCCCTTATACCAAGCCCTTATACCCTAATCGCTTCGTAAAGCTGATATTTTTGCTGTTCTCCACCTGCGGCTGGTTGAACGGGTCCACGCCGCGCAGCGCTGAAGCGTAGACTGCGTAGAGCTGCCAGAACGCGGTCAACTGACCGATCTCCTGGGCCGAAAAACCGGCTGCCGCCAAGTGGACCAGCGGAATGCCGTGAATGCGGGCGTCCTCCATGGTGCCCTGCAATTCGCATTCCATAGATTGCTCCAGTGGAATTTTGTTCAGGTCAAAGAGCGCCCGACTCTTCAGTTGTACGCTGTGGATGGAAGCCGGCAAAATATTCACGGTCGGATGCAAAAAAGTCTCAGTTGAAACAAAGAACCCGCAGATATTTTTTTGCCCTCCGAAAAACCGCTGATTGGTATGATGCTGGGATTCCGGCGCCTCATGGGCAAAATATGTCTGGCCTTTACCGTCCTTGCCGAATGATTCGTGGCACAGCTGGACGATTAGACTGCTGAGTGGAAACAGATTGTGGCTATAGAACGGCATAAAGACGTCCACATACCCATCCTGTTCCAGCTGCCAGAACACGCTCGCGGCCTTAAAAGCCAGATTGTCTTTCGGATACTGGGCGTAAACTGCCCGGGCGCCTTCATAGAGGCTTTTCACATCCAGCCCACAAATCGCAGCCGGCAACAGCCCGACTTCGGTCAAGCCAGTGTACCTGCCGCCGATCGGCGGATGCATGACAATCTCCATTTTCAGCTTTTCCGCAATCGCCCGTACCGGACTGGACCTACCGGTTACCACCACCATGGGATACTCGGTAAACTGCATCATCGCCTCTATCTGCGTTGTGTTTTCGCCGGATTTAGTAATCGCCATGACCAGTGTATTCTCTGGTTTGAGGGCACTCTTGAGCTCGTAAATATAATCAGGGTCAGTAGTATTCAAAAAAAATGCACGTTTGGTTGCCTGGTACTTCAAGGCGTGGTAAAAGCCGTAAAAACTCGTAATACTGCCGCCATGACCGATGACCAAAATATTTTCGTACGCCGTGAACTCTCTGGCATATTTGTCCATCAGATCAAAATCCGGCTGATAGCCCAAAAACGCCGGCGCTTCGGGCAAAAGCTGGAGGTCAAGCGTTTCCGGCTCAGGGCAATTATAAAAATCGAGTTTCATATTTTTAGCTTATAGCTTTTAGCTGTCAGCTTATAGTCAGGCAGCGGGTGTTAATTTTTTGATAATTACATTTAACATTTTCATTACCTCTATCGCGAGGGAAACGACTTTGGCATATGATTGTTCATCGCAAAATCCAAGTTTGTGAGCAATCTCTATTTGCGTTTCCAATTCCGCCCCTGAGGCCAAGGCAATAATTAAGAACTGACGAAAGTCCTTCCTCGTTCCGCGTGTCCTCCCTTCCGCAATATTCGACGGAATGGACACGGCACACCTTCTGCTTTGCGAAACCAAACCGAACAATTCGGATTTGGGATAGCATGATGTCATTTGATATACAGCAATAACCAAATCCATCGATTTCTGCCAAACGATTAAATTTCGATAGCTCTCGATTGGCATTGGTGTTCTATAAGCTATAAGCTGGAAGCTAAAAGCTACTCAACCGTCGCCTTAATCCTCCTCACTCCTGCCGAGGAGGCTTCTTCTTTTTGTATTTTGAAATTACCGATCATTCCGGTATGTTCGACGTGCGGGCCGCCGCAAAATTCGCGGGAGACTACTTCATCCGTTTTGGGATCGTATACGGTATAGACGGAGACCGTATCCCCGTATTTTTCTCCGAATACGCCGATGGCATTCAATTTCTTAGCTTCTTCCAAAGGTAAAACATCTTTTTTCACCGTTAGATCACGATTGATCCAATTATTAACCATTTTCTCGACTTCCTGCTTCTGTTCGTCGGTCATTTTTTCGCCATGCGTAAAATCGAACCGCGTGCGTTCTTCGGTAATATTACTCCCCTTTTGCCAGACGCTGTCGCCAAGCACTTTGCGCAAAGCAGCGTTCATCAAGTGGGTAGCCGTATGCAGCCTCACGATCTTGTCACTATGACTGGCTAAGCCGCCTTTAAATTGGCCTGCACTGGCTGTGCGGGAAAGTTCCTGGTGCTTTTTGAACTCCGATTCGAACTCGGTCTTGTCGATTTGCTGGCCCATTGATTCGGCAAGTTCTTTGGTCAGCTCCCAGGGAAAGCCGAAAGTTTGGTAGAGATCGAAGGCATCCTTGCCGGTTAACCCCTGCTCCCCTGTACGGGAGGGTCGCGACCCTCCCCTACTCTGTATGATCTTTTCAAATTCCTTCAAGCCCTTTTCCAGCGTGGCCTCGAACTTCTTCTGCTCTCCCTCGATCACGGCAAATATCCGCTCCGACTTATCGATCAAATCAGGATACGCTTCGGCATACGTTGCCACTACTTTGCCGATCAAAGCCTTCAGCCATTCATGCTTGAGTCCTAAAAGTCTTCCCATGACCATGGCGCGGCGCAGCAGGCGACGCAAAACGTAGCCGCGATCCTTATTGGACGGATCTACGCCGTCACCCACGATAAAGACCGAAGCCCTGATGTGGTCAAGCACGATCCGGGCTTTTTTCACCTCGTCGTTGGTCATAATGGCCTGGTCCAAGGCGATCACTTCCCACATCGGTTTGAACAGCTCGGTATCGTAGACGGAACTGTGGCCATTCAAAGCGACCAGGGTACGGTCTAAACCCATACCGGTATCAACATTCGGCTTTGGCAGCGGGGTCAGCGTACCGTCCGCATGCTTTTCGAACTGCATAAAAACGTCGTTCCAGATCTCGACCCAGCGCTTGTCGTTCTTCGTCTCCGCAAAATTCTTCGGCGCTGGAGTGCCGTCATCAACCCAATAGAACATTTCCGTATCCGGCCCGCACGGCCCGGTCGTTCCCGCAATCCACCAGTTATCTTCCTTAGGCAAATACGCAATACGCTCTTCGGGCACGCCAAGAGATTTCCACATCGAAGCCGCTTCTTCGTCGCGCGGAGCATCACTGTCACCGGCGAAGACCGAAAACGCCAAACGCTCGAGCGGCAGCCCGAGATGTTTTGGATCGGTCAAAAATTCGAAGCTCCAGGAAATGGCTTCTTTCTTGAAATAGTCGCCAAAGCTCCAATTGCCGAGCATTTCGAAAAACGTCAGGTGGGTGTTATCCCCGACTTCGTCGATATCGCCGGTACGGATGCACTTTTGCACATCGGTCACGCGCGTACCGCCCGGATGATTCTCGCCCAAAAGGTACGGCACCAGCGGATGCATGCCGGCAGTGGTGAACAAAACGGAAGAGTCATTTTCCGGCACCAGACTGGCGGACGGAATTATTGTGTGGCCTTTGGACTTGAAGAATTCCAAATATTTGGTACGGAGTTCTTGGGCTGTAATGTGGGACATAAGCAATAGTTATTTCACGGATACACGGACTTCGCGGATGACGCGGAGCCCTTCAGCGGAATCCGCGTTTTCAGCGTATCCGCGAGAGAACTGAAATTGAGTTAATCAATTTTGTGATATTTCCTTACTAACCACTCCGATACATACCCAGTATACTTTCTTCTTACTTTGTCTGGCATATTTCGGTAGGCTCCAATAATTCCCCGGCAGCTTTCCGTTTCGCACTTGCACTGCATCCGCCACCAGGTGCTATCCTCGGTCATTTCATAGTCCCAGGTAATCTCCTCGCCAGGTTCTATATCCCGCATCGCCACGACTTCGACTAAATTCCGAATGCCACAATTCGGCTCGCATGAATGATTGATTAAATGGGCAGATCCGGCCGGCATGCGCCATTTCGCCGGGGCGATTTGAATGGAGTGGTGAAGCTCGTAGGAAGTAAAGTCGTCCTTTGCCGTAAGTATTTTTCCGTCAAAAGCCTCAACTAACTCCCCTTTCTTAATCTTTTCAGTAACAAAAACTCCCCAGCCGCCTACGCGACTTTTTTTTACCTTCAATTTCGGATTTTTCATGAATACTTCTATTCGGAAATGGCCGGGCGGTAAGCCCGGCCAGTCTATAATTTTGCAATTTCTGATTACTTGCCGGAGGTGATAAATTTTTTAATTGTAATTCGTTTTGTCTTGTCCGCCAAAGCCTTGCATTGCCCGGCATAACCCTGCCTACCGGCAGGCAGGTTTATGCGAAGCCGGGGCGACGGCGGATCAATTTTATTTATTTACTTCGTCACTTCTTCCAAGGCCTTGTCCATCTGAGGATCCTGGCCCTTGTCCACGTTCTCCTGGGTCAAGGTAACCTTCACGTCCGGTTCCAAACCGTCATGGTTCAGGTTTTTGCCGCCCGGGGTGATCCACTTGGCCACTGTGATCTTTAAGGCACTGCCGTCTTTAAGGGAAACTAATTCTTGGACACTACCCTTGCCGAAGCTCTTTTCTCCAATAAGTTCCGCTGCCTGGTGGTCATGCAAAGCTCCGGAAAGGATTTCCGCAGCCGAAGCGCTGCCGCCGTTAATCAGAACCACGGTTTTCACACCTTTAAGCTTGGCCTGGCCTTCCGCATTGTATTTGGTCGGGTCACCCTCGCTCTTGGCTTCGGTTACCACCAGGTCTCCGGGAGCAAGCCAGTTGGAAGCCACGTCGACTGCAGTCTGCAAATAACCGCCAGGGTTGTTGCGTAAATCGATCACAATCCCATTAACGTTCTTGGTCAGGATATCGTTCACTGCCTGGTCAAACAAGGGCTTAGTATCGTCGCCGAACTGGGAAAGGGTAACGACTGCAATTTTCTTTCCATTCACATCTTTATAATCCCACTTCACGCTCTTCACTTTAATCTCGTCACGCACGATCGGCACATCGAACGGTTTATCCTTGCCCTGGCGGATGATCGTAAGCGTCACTTTGGTACCTTTGTCGCCGCGGATCTTGGCCACTGCCTGATCAACTGACCATTCAGCGGTCGATTGGCCATTGACCGCAGCCACTACGTCTTTGGCCTGCAGTCCCGCTTTTTGTGCAGGTGAACCGTCAATGGGCGCCACAATAGTAATGACACCGTTCTTCTGTCCGATCTCAGCGCCAATGCCGAAGAATTTGCCGCTTAGGTTTGTTTGGAAATCTTTTAATTCCTGCGGTTCAAAAAATGTAGTGTAAGGATCACCTACCGAAGACACAGCTCCCTGGATGGCACCATACAACACCTTTTGCTGATCAACCGGCTTATCGATGTACTTGCTGTTTAACGTGCTGACAGCGTCCCACAGCAGGTTATAATCCACTACTTGCGGCTGATTGGCTTGGTTGACGACCTTAAATTCCTTAGGAATAAAAATAAAGCCTCGATGGCCGGCGGCATATCCCGCACCGTAGCTGATTCCGACAATGAGCAGGACGGCGATGATTCTCACAAACAAATTATTACGGAGCGGAGCCGGGACAGCAGCGGAAGCAAGCGGTGCGGCAGCAGGCACAGCATGGGCGCTGGGGGCCTGAGGGACCGGAGGTTGCGCATTCTGGTTCTGGCTGTTTTCAGATGAATCCATAAAAAATCTTATATTTTCCTGTTAAATATAATGAGCAGATGGGAATATTATAACACAAATAGGTTGCGTGATGCCAATAAAACATTTAACCTTTGACAATTGACATTTAACCGATGAAATCAAAATCATCGTGTGGCATTATGTCAAAAGTTAAAGGTCACAGGTCAAATGTTGGGAACTCACCTGCTTACCCTCGGATCACTCTTAACAGAATTGATGACGATCAGTGTCCACATCCGCGCATAAATGCCGCAATAGACCAGCCAATTGAACCAAAACGGATATTTTTCGCGATAATGCTTGCGGTAAAAAATCCACATAGCGTCATGGAACCAACGGAGGGCTTTGGTTGCGACCTTGCGGCTAGATTCGCCTTTGTAATGAGTAATGAACGTTTGAGGATAGTACCAAACCTTAAAACCCGCTTCCTTGCAGCGCCAGCACCAGTCCAGGTCTTCGCCGTACATGAAAAACGTTTCATCCAGCAGCCCGATCTTTTCGACAACATCCTTCCGCGCCAGACAGAAGGCTCCAACCAGACTGTCAATCTCCGATTCCTGGTCAGCCGTCTCATCCGAAAAGTTATACGCCGCATCTCCGGCTACCTTTTGCAAGTGTAAAAACCGCAGCATGGCATTCCACGGGTTCGGGAATTTCCGCCGCGCCGCGCGATCCAGGCTACCATCCGGCTTCATAATTTTGCACGTGCTCATGCCCACATCCGGATGTGTTTCCATAAAATCGAGCATCACTTTGAACGTGTCCGGTTCGACCTTGGTATCGGGATTAAGCAGGAGGACGTAACGTCCGGTTGACTGTTTAATGCCGATGTTGTTGCCAGCCGCAAAACCGTTGTTGATGTTACGGATAAGCTTATAGCTATCAGCTGTCAGCTTATAGTTTTCGAGCCATTCATAGGTGCCGTCCGGTGAACCATTGTCGACGATGATAACCTCACCGGTATATTGCGCTCCATGAGGCTGGCTATTGGCTTGCTGTTCGGATGTAGGGGCGACTACCAGCCGCCCTTCAGATTGCGGGCGGCCAGTGGCCGCCCCTACAAAAACCACCCTCTTACTACCCCAAATCGAAGGCAGCAGCACTTTAAGGTGTTCTTTGGACCGGTAGGAAAGAATAATAATGGAAAGATCAAACCTATTGACAGAATTCATAAATTGTAGTATAACAAATGGTCAAAGGAGGAAAAAGATAATGTTTTTTGAAGGAAAACAGGTCTATATTCTCATTATCGAGGAAGGCAAAAAGGTCCTCGCCAATGTCATCGGCTGGCATCTTGAACCAAATGACCAACAAGGTGCTTTCGAAAAACCCGAAAAGATCCTCTACGAAACCGGCACAGAACGGCTGCCACTGGAGCACAATCACAAGATCCAACTACTCTGTGACCCGACCCTGTTTGTCAAAGGCGGACCTGAATGGGGAGAATTTGTTCCCCGCAGGGACGACGAACGGAACGGCCGCGGAGTCTTGATTGTTTTCGATGACTTCGACGGCAATACGGTGTGCGGGCTCTTGAACTCTCAGTGGTCTGCGTTCGACACCTGCAGCCTGTATGAAGGCTCGCTCCTTGTCTTTCTTTGAGCTGTGTCCCGCTTCCGGCCATGCGTCAAAAACGCATGGCCAGCTTTATTTTATTACAATAATACTGACAGTATTATAGCGCTCTTTCAACACTGTTTTTCAAATGGGCAAAACGTGCTATTGTTGTATTGAAAAGGTGGGACAATGGAACAATTGAAGTTTATATTCGAGCCGGTTTCGCTGCAAGTTGGCGACACCCTCCGGGTTTCAAAGGTTGCATGGAAAATATCTCTTACCAACGAGATTGGTTTTGCCACCAAACTCCCGGAAGAATCCACAGAAGTCATCGTGCATGCCTGCGCCTTTATCCCACTGGCTGGCATCGGTCATTCCGCCCTCAAAGGCATCATCCATTACAGGAACGGAGAACTGTTATTTTACCGGCAAAACCATTTTGGCCATGCCTGCAGAGAACCGCTCTACCTTTCCCGTTTCTGGGATGGTGATATCATTACCATCACCAGCACCCCGAGCCGGCACCCTTCATCAATTCAAAACACCCAGATGCCGTGCTTGACCACTCAGTAGCGTGCACTATAGACATCCGACGGGCTGGAGGATTTAATGTCGAAGAACAAAACAAGAAAAGCTGAGGTTATGGAATACGTAACTTCAAAAGATGGTAAGCTGATCGGCCGAAAAGGACAAGAGGTTTACCTTCCAGAAGGCTATGTAGCCCAAGTCATCGCTGTCCCGGTCAACTCGCCGGAGGGACAAGTATTAAAATCACACGATGCACGCCAGTGTCCGAACATCGCCTCAACATGACCTGGCGACATCTCCTGGTCTCTGAACGATTTGGCGCTTCCGCCACATTTTCGGCAACTGCCTGAACATTTCAGGCAGTATTTTTAATGTCGAAATTTCGAACAGCACTATATAGCCTAGCATAAAAAATTCCCGGATAAAAAATTGAGGATAAAAATGCCGCGAATTTTTGACATACATAAAAATATGGTTCTTATAGTTGAGCTGCTTCACCCGCGGACTAATCATTTTATGATGTTTGATAAACCCCGACACATCAGCATATCCATTTTTCGATGAGCCTGCACCCCTGCCGTGATAGCCGACCGCCTCAGGCACAAACACGCATTTCCAGCCTGCATTCCGCAGACGCCACGCCAGGTCAACATCTTCCCAGTAGGAATGGAAGTCCTCGTCGAAATACTCGAACTGACCTTTGGCATTTGGCATTTGACACTTAACCGCTTCCAAAGCGGTGCGTCGATAAGCACATCCGGCACCGGAAACCGCATCGACGACTAGCTCATTGTCGTACTGGCCCCGATCAATCTCATGCTGCCCGCGGTCGCGTGCGCGCCCAGATTTGCTAATAGAAACACCGGTCGTGTCTAAAATATTGGTCTTCTGTACGGGACGGCTCGCCTCGCTCGACACGAGTCGAAGCGGGTCACGACCGTCCCCTACGGGAAATCCAAAATTGCACCGCAACAACTTCCCCGTCGCCGCCCCCACCTTCTCATCTTCAAACACTTTCACCATCCGCTCAATGTAATCCGGCTCCATGATAAAATCCGGATTAACCAACTGAAAAAGATCGCTCTGGTATTTCTCGAACACTAAATTGTGCCCTTTAGAAAATCCGATGTTATACCCAGGATCTATTATCTCCACCTGGGGGAACTTTTCCGTGAGCAGTTCTTTGCCATGGTCATCATTGCCGCTTATAACCGCCACGACGTGGATATTCTTGTATGTCTGGTTAAAGATAGCCGAAAAGACCGGTTCAATAAATCGGCGGTTGTTGTAAATGACTTGAATTACGATAACCTTAGGCATAAAAATTTAATGAGCAACATTTGACATATGACATTTAACCTTTACCTGTAGTGCAGGCCCTCGGCCTGCCTGTATTCAAATCGCACTGATCTATGGCAGCCCACGGGGCTGCACTACATCAATTCTTTAATTTTGAATCAACTAAAAAGTCGAATCTCAATTATCCAAAGTTTAAATGTTGCACTTATTCTGCTTTCATCTCCTCATATCGCCTAATTATCCCTCCTGAAAGCCCCAGGGACAACAGGAAAAAGAACAACACCTTGTCATTCATGAGCGTCACGTCAAAGAAGGCAGAGGTAAGGATCCAGAGCACGACCAACAACTGAAGGAACACAAAAAATACCAACACATCCTCAGCCTGCCGGTGCGCCCAGAGGAAGTTGACGAACGTGTGGAGAATGTTGACCCAAAACACCGCAAAAGCGATTAGGCCGGCCAGACCCAATTCCACCAGCACTTGGATGTACAGGTTGTGCGCTGACACGAATTTGAGCGGCAAATTGTAGCGCTTGCTGTGGATCTCGGCTGCCTGCTGGTAGCTTTCTACGCCAGGACCGGAAAGTGAAATGAGAAAGTTGCCCAGGCCCACGCCCTGCGGGTGGCGGGCTGCAAACTTCAGCGAGTCTTTCCAAATTGCCAGGCGCCCGGCATTACTAACGTCCTCCGGATCGTAAATGCTCTGTGCGCGCTGCAAAAAGTTTTCCTGGAATTTGGAACCGAACCGCAGGTAATTAAACGCCCTGTTATAGAGCGGCGAGGCGGCAAAGAATACCAAAATGATAATAAATATCCAGAACATTTTTTTGGCAAAAAGATGAAATACATTCTTACGGTACAGAACGCCGCTCACGAGCAGTGGCGCCGTGATGCCGACCCAGACAGCGCGTGTTCCAGACAGAATGATGGCCAGCGAGGCAAACCGGATACCCGACCACAGCCAGTGTCTGACCCGGTCGCGCACCACCAGCACCAGTGCGGTCGCCCAGCCCACGGCCATCATGGTCATGTACCCGAATGACTGAGAGTCCGGCATGATGCTGAACATGCGCAGCTCACGGCCTGCGGTATACGAAAACCACGAGTTGGAATATAAGGCAATCCCCGCAAAATTAGCACCATAATACAACCTGGTAATAAAGCTGTCCCAAAAGACCCAAAACGTGTCCAGGTTCGTAAAGAATGTCGAGAACAGTTGAATGTACCCGAGTAGTATGATGGCCGTAAAAGACCAAACCGCATACTTCATGAGCAGAATAGCTTGGGCTCTGGTTTTCAGCACGTTGGCCAGGACAACATAGGGCAGATAGATATTCAGCCAGAAAATTGCCACGCGATACCCCTGCATCGGAAATTTAGCAAAGGTTGCAGTCACCACGACGGCAATTACAAAAAACGCGGCTAAAAATTTATCCCATGAAAAAAATTCCAAGCCCGACAGAAAGTTACTCGCTGCTTTGAGTGGGTCGCGGTTACCACCGCTCCGAAATTGCTGCCATACCCCTTTGACCGCCCATGCCGCAAATAGCACGGCGAACCAAATGCGCCAGACAGACAGCGTATCGAACCTCTTATTGGGTACCGCAACATACCAAGGCACGGACAATACCAGAAACAACAAACCGTCGAATGGATCCGCCGCAATAAGAAACAACGCGCCGAGCGCCAGCGTGGCCCAAATGATACGGTCAGGCCAGCCGCCCAAGACGATCATCAACAGACTGATGAGCTGCCAAAGAAATAATATGAAAATATAGAATCTGGGGTTTTTCAATAGAGCTTTCTGTATGATCATTTCTGTGTCGTAAGTACTTGTAAAGTCTGCCGCGCGCAGCGCTCCCAGCCGAACTGTTGTAAGCGTACCTTGCCTTGTTCCCTAAGCCGCTCAACGAGAGACTGGTCGCAGAGCAAAGCTTTGAGACAGTTTTTTATATCATTCTCATCGGTTGGGTCAAAATATACCGCCGCCTCCCCTGCCACTTCGGGCATGCTGGAAATGTTGGAAGTAGCCACTGGAATCCCGGCATCAAACGCTTCTAACAAGGTCATACCAAACCCTTCATACAGGCTCGGCAATATGAACGCATCCGCCCGCCGCATCACTTCAAGGCGGTCAGAATCACCTATGTGCCCAAGGTACTCCACACAATCGCGATGTTGCTCTATTTCCTCCATTGACTCCTGGAATTTCCAGCCTTGCCGCCCCGCTATGACCAGCTTATGCGGCAGCTCGGGCAGTTCAGTTTTTAACTTGGCAAAAGCACGGACCAAGGCCGGAACATTTTTTCTCGGTTGTAGCGTGGATAAAAAATAGACATACCGTTCCGGCAGCCGCTCTGCAATCTTGCCAGCGAGCTGCATACCCGAGGGCGGACGCGGTTCAAATCCATGGTGAACAACTGCAATCTTGTCAGCTGGCAGGTGGTAGACGCGCATAATGTCCTGTTTGGTGGATTCTGAAACTGCAATGAGGCGCGATGCCGAGCGGGCGGCGAACCAGGAAGAAATCTTCAGAAAATTACGATTGAACCAGGTTTCCGCTTCGGGATAAAACAGCCATGCCAGGTCATGAATGGTGACCACGCTCTGGCGCGGGTGCACGAGTGGCAATGCCGAGGCCGGAATGAACAAGACGTCTACCGGATGGAAAAGTATCTCCCAGCTGATGCGCAGCTGCGTCCAGAACAGCGGAAATGGCATAACCTTTACTGAAAAATTTTTAGGCAAATTTAAAAACCAGTCCTGAGGCTTGGTTCTAAGATACAGAATATACTCATTGTCGCGGTCGAGCGCCGCCAAATGCAAAATAAGCTGTTTGGCGTAATGTTCTACACCGGTCTTTTGAAGGCTGTTAGCCCGCTCTGCTTCTATGCCAATGCGCATAGGCATATTATACCGCAATTGCAGCCGCGGGAACAAATACCAAAACTAAAATCAGCCCTTCGGGGGCTGATAGACCTTAGCGATTATTCCGGTGGATTCTTGACAGGGGCTGAGTATCCGGCACCTGAGCGCCATGCTCGCCGGTAGCACCACTTGGTTGCTGCACTGGAAACAGTTCGGCCGCTCGTGCATGGTTTATCCATTGGATACTGAGCAAATCATTCTCAACCGCTTGCATTTGAGCTTCGTAGAGTATGATGAAACCCGCCAGCACTGCCACCGACCCCACAATGAACACCGGCCAGAATAAGCCGAGATGCTTTTTCCAAAATGGAAGAACACCCGGACTGTTCGATTTTTTGGCTTGTTTATGCATGATTTATTATATCATTATCCCTCAAAATCTTCAAATCGGTTATTCACAAGGCGCTACTTTTAAGTCTTGACGATTTGAATTTCTCCGGGTAGTGCGGCTTTAATCTGACAATATGTGCATGAATCCCGGCCTGCAGCAGACTGGTTTTTAAATTGCTTACATACTCACCCCGCTGATCATACCCCAAGGCAATAATGTCCGGACGTTGCCGCTTGATATGGGGAATGTGATCGCCCAGAGCTCCCAGCACGGCCCGGTCAACCAAACCGGTCCGACGGACAAACTCCAGCCTCTGGCGCTCGGTATATAGAGGCTTCCGCCCTTTGATCTTTTCAACATTCTTGTCCCGCGCTACGGAAACGATCAAATGCGGATGCGAAGCCAAACCCCGGGCTTGCCTAAAAAAGCTCCGATGCCCTTCATGCAGCAGATCGAACGTACCGAAGAGCATGATGCGGGTCAGCGTATAATCTTTCTTCAATCGTCTGTGTGCATAAGATATTTTTTTCGGAGTGACCATACAACAATAATTGACAAAAATGACAAAATTGAACAAAATTGACAAAATTATGCTGCAATTCTATCTTCAATTTTTGTCAATTCTGTCATTTTTTTAAATTTTGATCAATTTCTAACAAGCATTTCCTTCACCATTACCCACTCCTCTTTTCCCACAAACCCCGTCGCTAAAAGAACAACAATATATGTTCCTGCTCCGGCGGCCAAGGCCAAACCCAGGTTCATGTTCCGCATCGGCCAGAGTACAACACCCATCACTGCGGCTGCCAGCAGCGGTTTAAAGAGCGATCTGAGAAAATCAAAATGCGTAATGGAAGACCGAACGAAATAGAAATAGAAAGTCCCCTGGAGGAATTCGGAAGCTACGGTCATGCACGCAGCCGCTTTAATGCCAAACAGCGGAATCAGCAGCAAGTTGCCCGCAATGTTTATGACGACATTGGCGCCCGTAATTGCTAGGGCTTTTTTTGTCAGCTGGGAAATAACCAAAGAATTGACCGGAATGTAGACGAAGAGAATAGCCGGCGCCCATATAAGAATAGACAATACAGGTGCGGCAGCTTGGTACTGGGGACCGGCTACCAGCAGGATCAGTTTGGAAGAAAGCAGCATCCCCCCAACGGCCATAGGCAGTGCCGCCGCGATCATGAGCCGCACATACTTTTCCAAATGCCTCCGCACTTCGGCAATCGCTCCTCGCGACATAAGTGACGCGAAAAACGGAAAAAGCGTATACGATACGACCGACGGGAAAAATCCGAGCAGATCGAAAATCTTATACGCGGCAGTATAGTACCCCGTTTGTTCATAGCCTTTGAGCAGTGTAATCAAGACGACATCTATGCGGTTATAGATGGCGGAGAAACCAACCAGCAGTGCAAACGGCCAGCCCTGGCGGAGTATGTCTTTGATCAACGAAAAATTGAACAGCTGCAACCCGCGGAGTATTTGCGGATCGCTCAGGTGCTTTTTAATAAAAATTCGATATAAAATCAAGTCTACTACCCCGAATACTAGTTGCACACTGGCCAAATACACGATATACCGGTGAAAAAAAATCGCCGTGAAAATGACCGAGACATTCACGACCGAGTTAATGAAGTTGATCCACGCCACTTTGCGCAAATCCTGATACGCCGCCATGACTGCCAAATAGGGATACGTTAAAGCATTGGCAACCATACCGAGACCAGCCAAACCGATCCCAAAAAAGACGGCCCGGTCATAGTGCCTCAAGAATGCAATTCCGATCAGCGCAGCATACAGCACCGTCGCTATAACGATTTCAAAAGAAAAAAATTGATGGAAAAATTTGCGAGTCTCTCCGGGATTTTCGCTGATCTTTTTGGTGATGAACTGTTGAATACCGAAATCGACAATAGTCGAAAACAACAACACATACGACAAAATATACTGGTACTGTCCAGACCCGAAAGGCCCCAGATACCGGAACAACTGCGTGTATGCAAAAAACAACAGGACCAATGCGGCAACCCGGGACAACGTAAGCCAGAAGATGTTTTTTGAAACGACGTGCATGGAAAAGTAAAAAGTTTAAAGTAAAAAGTTAAAAGTTAGGAACCAGAGCAGGCTGCAAGTATAGTACCATAATAGCCGTGATGACACCAAAGAAATCGCGAGCAATGTTTGCCTCTTAACATGTGCAAGTCATGATATAATGTATATATGCTGAAAACCAAATTTTCTCCATTTTTTTTCTTACTTGTATTTGCAATTGTGCCTTGGCCAGCTTCCGCTGATACTTCAGCCAGTTCTACGATCGGTGATATGAATACCGCAACAGCAACCGCGCCGACATTAACCATAGGAAACAGCGCGGCAATATCCACAACTACTGCAGGCTCGGTCCTTGGCCTGCAGGCCCCTGCCAAACCCCCGCTCATACAGGCAATCGAGAATGCCAAAGCGCAACTTGTTCCGGTCAGCTTGAACCATGCATTGACACCGGTCTCCAAGAACATCAAAAATAAAAAAACGAAAAAAACGACCAAGGTTATTACCGGGTATAACCTTACGGCTAAAGATATTGCCCTGGCCATTCTCGATCCCGCCACTCAAAACGTTACCATTGTTAAAGGCATGCAGACCGGTAAAACCATGACCTTCAATGATCCGGCGGCGGATGTTAAATTGACCAGCTTCAATGGCGTCAATAGCCGCTTTTCCGTGAGCCGGCCTGCGGGAGGCACGGTCATTGCCCTAAAATATCTCATCACCGGCACGGAATCCAGCAGCAAAGCAGCCATTGAGAATAGCATCTCGGAAGCCATCTACGTCCCCTATTCACCGGCACTTTCCAGCCCGGATGTCGTTGCCTATGGCGCCAATTACTTAAATGGTGTTATCAGACAGGTTACCGCAGGCTTGCAAGGCCTCCCTTCCCAGGCAGTACCCGGAAAAACCATCACCGAGGCCATCAAACCGTCACTGGTCAAGGCTCTGGTCTACGCCGAACATACGGATACCGGCAAGATCCTTTCCGGCAATCAAGATGACATCTTAGGCACCATAGACCAGTTGAATATCTTGTTTGCTACCAACGAAGAAGACACCTACCGCTACAGCGTCAGCTCGGCCGGCGCCCGCGGTATTGCGCAATTTATGCCCTCCACGTACGCTTCACTGGTCCAGCGCCACCCTGAAGCGGCGCTGAATCCCGATTTTGTCGCGGGCATGTCCGACCATGTCAACGCCATTAAGGCCATGTATCTACTCATCGACGACTATGCCGGTACGGTGCGCGTCAAAGCCCAGCAAGGCTATGCCGAAGGCCAACTGTTCGATTATGGAGCTGCTTCGTACAACGGCGGTACCACGCGCGTAGCCAAGGCCGTCAATGCGTTCGGACAAAACTGGAACGCGGACCGGTCAGGCGAGATTGCCAGCATGCAGGCGCAAATCAATTCGCTGTCCTCGCAATCGAAAACCTTAGCTTCAAAGATCAAGAAGGCGAAGGACAAAAAGACCAAGGCTGATCTGCAGGCGCAGCTGTCCCAAGTCAAGAACCAGCTTGCCTCCACCTCAAACCAACTGGACACCATGCAATCAGCTACTCTGCGGAATGAAACTGTCAATTACCTGAAAAAAATCTACAATGTCATTCATGTCTTTAATGACCAGCAGATTTAGGAGTCCAACATTTAACATATGACAATTGACCCGTGACCCGTTCTGCTCCGCTCAGGGTCATTCTGAGCTTCCCGAAAAATGCTCATTAACCTTTGACCCATACAACCCTGTTAATGGTTCAATGTCAATTATCAATTGTTTAAATAAACCCCGTTCCGCGCAACTGCGGAACGGGGTTTTGTTATACCTCTGCCTCAACCCGAGGCACGGTTTCGATCGAGGTCTTCCCTAGCGACTGCATGATACAGAGCCGAATCGCCTCGGCAACTTCGGAATCTTCAGCCATGTCAGGCAGAGCCAGCTTGGCTGCCTCCGCATGCTTCTTGATCAAAGCGACGTGGCTACGGATGTCCTCAATCCTGATGAAGCCGAGCAAGAGCTGTTGCCTGAGCGAAAGCGCAATACGCGCATGATCATTGGTGACCAGCTCCTGCAGCTCATCTTCGCTGAGCGGATGGCCTTCGATGACCTCCAGCTCGGACAAGGGCGCACTTATAGCACTGAGCAAGGACCTAATTCTTTCGGCTATCGAGTCGGGATTGCCGCCGGTCGGACCCTCAACGAGCGTCCGTAAAAGTGATTGGGCATGCGTTATGGTTTTCCGGCGCCGGTACTCGTCGAAACTTGCCTGCGCTTCATCCACCACTTCTCCAAAAAACTTGTGGTCGACGCCAAGCTGGTTAAATTCCAAACCGAGCGACTTCAGGTGGTCAGCAACATCCAGGCCGATGTTTATCGGCTGGCGAGCTCCCCGCTTGTCATACTCCTCGGGTTCTGAGCAGAGCAATCCCTGCATAGTCCGGAGCACATAGACTGTTGCATCCAGGCGCGAGGCTTCAGCATGGTGAGCAGCCATAACGCGCTCCATTTCGGCCTTATGCTCAGCTTTGAGCAATTTGATCTTGTGGAATTGCATAAACAACAGAGCCCACCCCACGACACCGATAGCAACAACCACGAGGTCAAAAAATACTATTCGATCGAACATGCTTCATTCCTCCTGTTTCCTTTCTCACTCCCTTGCCAGACCGCCTGCTTGGCAGCTGGACTCGCAAGAAAGCGCATTCAGCCCGCTGATGGTTGTTTTGGTTTTACCTGTAATTAAAGCATTTCCCAACCCAAATGTCAATTGAGGCACCAATACTAAATAAAACTGCCTTTGTATGTCAACAAAGGCAGTGCTACTTACCTAAAACCGGCGTATTACTTATTGATTATTGAATGCGTGGTCAAATTCCCGGTTTACTTCCAGCCGCAAAGCCCGGCGGTGCGCCCATGCGCCTAGCCGAGCTGCGGCGATGAACGATCCGCCAATTGCCGCACAAGCGCTCAACATGAATTCAGCATCCTGCAGCCCTCTGCCGGCGTGGCGCGAGAAATAGACCCAACCGCCATTTCCCACAGCCAGAATTAGAGTCTCGATCGCTAATCGGAGCTTATTTGCCGTCCCCTTGAGAACGCCTTCTTTCGCGGCTATCCAAACTTCGCCAATCATAATCATGGAAAAGATCAGGCAGACGAAACTAGCGAAGGCATTGAACTCCCAGTGAGCCACGGAGGCGTAAATAATCAGCGCGTCCGCACCAAGGAAAAGGACAAACATCCATTCATACAACAATCGCAGCCACATACATTCCTCCTGTTTTTGTTTGAGATGAATACCTATCATTTAAGCATATCGTTACCCATACGTCAATCTCCCAATTAAAACAAACCCTCCCGGAAATCTCCAGGAGGGTTTCGAACTTGCACGAAGTTTCATTTTACCGGGTTTTCCGGAGCTGGCGCCGGGGTGTCGTACACCATCGGCAGGCGCTGGGCGAGAAATTGATTGATCAGCTTGCAGCCGGAATCAATCTGCTTCCTTTTGTCCGGCGAAACACCACCCCCCAATAAGAATTCAATTTCGTCAAGCCAGCCAGTTGCCAAGTCCCGGCTCAGTTCGAACACGGCTGAAACCGGGTGCGTCTCGCCTACTCCGAGACAAAATCGGTTTCCACTACCGATCCCCATTTTCCTGTTTTTAAGTTTGCTCAAGCACCAACCCTGGGGATATTGTTTTGGATTTCCCAAACAGTTGTGAACCACATACCCGCGAGGAAACACAGTGCGGTGACCAAATGTTTCACCCAGCCAAACAATCAGAGCATCGATTGATTGGCGATTCTTTTCCATCAGCTGAGAGTAATCGCTCCCATACCTGAGCAGTCGGCTTACCGCTTCCGTGAGAGAAGCATTCAAGGCATTAGCAAACGACATTGCAGTACTCCGTGTTTTAGGTCCACTTGACCGTTGAGTGTCCTCCTTACATCAGGACTGGCTATTATAATACAACGAGACCGTCCTGTCAAGAGCAACAAAAAACGCAAGGCCGGGTTTCAAACCCGACCTTGCGAATGTGAGTGAGTTCTATTTTTCTATCGTATCACCCTTGCCGTAACCATCCACTTCCGACTGCGGTAATGTGGTAATCTGCTTCGGCTTGATTCTGCGGTTGTTGAAGGCTTTCAGAGTTAGCGGCCTCAGCTGTCCTTTTTGCACCAGATAGACCGTACCGTCCTTGTCACCCTTGATGATCGTGCCATCCTTGGGCGGGACCGGCATGCCAAGCTGCCACGTACTGGCTACGTCCTGGGAAAAGACGTAATCAGGAGTAATCTTGCGCTGCTTGATCACATAATCGGAGATGGGGTGCATGGACCCTTCCTTATACTCGTATTGCTGCCCGGTCTTAGAACCGATGGCGAAGAACGTGTAATCTTTAGGCGCCGCAAATCCTCCGGCTGGCAGCGCGTCCACCTCCTCGGGAGCCAACGAAGCAATCTGCTTATAGCTGAATCCGCGGTTCTTGAAGATTTCACCGAGCACCGGCTGTTTCAGACCATTCTGGATCTGATAGACCGTACCGCTATTACTGGCTTTGACCAGAGTGCCGTCAAGCGGCGGCACGAAGCCGTTTTGCGTATACGTGGAAATCTCATCATCCGGCACGGAATAGATGGACTTGGCCGTCACCTTGCGCTGGCCGAACGTAAAGGCCGAAAATAGCTTAATCTTGCCGTCCTGGACCAAATATACGGCCTTATTCGTGACTCCGCGGATGACCGTGCCGTCTTTCGGCGGCAAGACTGTTCCGTTGTCGAACAGCATGGCATCCTGAGCGCTGACGGTAATTACCTTTTCCGGATTGAGACCGCGTTGTTTGAGCACTAAGTCAGACGCCAGGTGTTTGATATTATTCTGGAACAAATATTTTTTATTCTCTCCCGCTACCGTCACGATGGTATCATCGACCGGACCTAAAACCTTGTCGGTTTGATAGCTGTCGAACTCATTCGGAGAAACGACAACTGTGGTGTTCAAATTCAAATTGCGGGCTTGGGCGACGAACAACGGCACCAATTGTTTGACTCCATTCTGAATTATGTACGTATCGAGCCCGTTGGCGAGCTTCAGGAGCGTACCGTTTGGATATTTGAACCAAGCCTGAAAATATTTCCAAAAATTATAATTGCCGTTATAGACATGCGGCGTAAAACGGTATAGCGCGGCAGTCGCGCGGTTGGAAAGCTGCAGGGTCTGCTGCGGCATAATGCCGTCATAGCCGCCCATAGTGTTTTCCAAAGTAATGACGTCCCCGACATGGGAAACGCTGCCGTTGAATTCCGGCCCGCGCCCATTCGGCGTGGAAAATGATTTCATCAAGGATTTGGCAGCGCCTAAATAACGGTTGCCGCTGGAATCGAAATTCCCGAACAGTTGATAATAGAATCCCGGGTACATACTCTGGCTGCAGCCGGTGCTATCGGGGCAGCCGAAGCCCAAAGCAAAATCCAGCGCCCGCTGGAGTCCCTGCTGGTTCGGATCGGAAAAGGCGGTAATCAGCCCCTGTTCCTTATTGAGTGTGACCAAAATAACTTGCGGGTTCAGGCCGCTGGCCCGCGATGCGTCCCAGATCAATTCGGCTGCCGTACGCAAACGCCCGAGATTCGGCTGTGGATCATCAAGCCCTTGTTTGAGCATGGTCACCGTCGGCTCTTTGAGTTTGACCAAAAAATCAGGACTCGTATTGGCTAGGACCGACCCCTTAATTTCCAGAAACTTTTGAATACCCTGCGGCCCGCCGAATGTTTCCATATCGCCAAACACCTTATCGTCAATAAGTTTTTCCGGATTGAACGCCGAGTCAACCGCCTGGCCTTGTGCCAGGGCAGGAAGCGGCAATAAGACCAACATGATTATCACAAGCAGCTTGGCGAATTTTTTATTGATGGGCATAGAGTATCCGGTTAATGTTTTTAGTAGAAATTCATTGAAACTGATTGAAATTAGTCGTGTCTCACGATTAGTTTCAATAAATTTCTACCAGTTTCTATTAATTTCGTGCAGTATGCAGCAACAATTTTGTCAATTTAAAATTTTGCTCAATTTTGTCAATTATAATATATACGCTTCCCCTTTCGGGTAGTTCGGTACATCCTTGTCCGAGATTATAAAAAGCGGAAATACGTTAAGACCGCGCTGCAGGTAGAAACCGCGGTTAATGGGATGCAAAGCTCCGGCCACTACCCAATATACGGTCTGGCCGCGGCTGCCCCGGACCAGCGTACCGTCAGTCGGCGCCAAAAACGGCCCTGTAATCCACGAACTGACTTCCGGGTAACTGACCGTGTTAACATCGCTGAATTTGAAACCGCGCTGCTGAAAAACCTGGTATGTAACCGGCTGCTTTAAACCTTTGGAAATTATATAGACCGTACCGTCGGAGATACCTTTAACCAGGGTATTTTCGAGCGGAGTCGCATATGCCCCCTCCGGATACATGCTGAGCTTGGCTTGGGACACAATCTTAATGCCGATGCCAAAGAAGCGCTGATTATAGACAAAAGAAGAAACAAGCCGCCGCTGGCCGCCCGCAATCTGGTACACCGCATCGGAGTCCTGAGATTTGACCAAGTCACCATCCATAATAGCCGTCACCAGATCGCTCTGAAGCGCTTTCACCACATTAATCCTGCCGGTTCCCAGCTTGCCTTTGCACGAACCGCCGCCGCATTGAGTCAGGTTCAAATCATCTATCGGATCGACTGCGGAAACAATTCGGTCGCGAATCTGGATATTGGTCGCTGTTGGATACATGGCTTTCAGCAGCACCGCTTCGGCTGAAACGAATGGTGCAGCCAAGCTGGTCCCAGAAACGTAGGCATACGAATTCGGAGCCAGATTGTTGTTCACCGGCTCATGGTTGATGGTGGAAAGAATGCGCTTGCCCGGGGCGGACACGTCGATACAATTTTTGCCATAATTGGAAAAAGTAGGCTTCAGGTCATTCTGATCCACCGCAGCTACGCCGATGACCATATTTTGGTCATTATCATTGCAAATAGGAAAGACCGGTTTTGCATCAAGATCGCCTCCCGTGGTAGCAACATCGTTTCCGGCAGCGGCAACAATAACCACTCCTTTACCGAATGCGTAAGAAATGGCGCTGGCCAGGGCAGCATCATGGGAGAAACCACTGCCACCGAGACTAATATTGATAATAGATGCTTTATGATCGGTGGCCCACACAATAGCTTCTGCCACGGTTGCGGCATCACCCCGGCCTTCTGCGTCGAGGGCTTTGAGCGGCATAACCGTCACATTCCAGGCGCCACCTGCAATCCCCTTGTTATTATTCGGTACGGCAGCCAAAATCCCGGCGATCAGCGTGCCATGACCGTTATCATCGGAATTCACGTCACCACGGAGGGGCTGGTTGGCCACAAAATCAAAACCGTCAGCCTTGCGGATACCTTGAAGGTCCTCATGGGTAAAATCTATGCCAGTATCGATGATAGCCACAGTCGCGGTAGCGGTACCGGTAGTTTTTTCCCAGGCAATCGGGAACCCCGCCTTGGTAAGACCCCACTGTTTGTCAATATCCCGGGGATTCAAAGTAAACCCAGGGTCATTAACCGTCACGGTCTCTTCCTGCATCTGGCCTAAAGGCTCCAGGGATACCACCGATGACCCGAAGCGGCGCTGTAGTTCCTCTAAAGAATATACGGAGCGGAAGGTATAAATGTTTCTGAATTGCTGTTCATGAGAAAAAACAAACCGATGGCGCACATCAGTCCCCGCCTGCTGCAGCACGGCTGCATCATCTGATTTCAATTGTACGACGTAGGAGGCTGGGGCTGACGCATTCGCTGGTGCGGTGATACTGCCGGCCATAGCAAAAAAAACTGAGAATATCAGTACGGTTATCGTGATGTGCGTGCGTTGTGAGGCTACCTTTAATTCCATTAAAAATTCAGATTATTCAATGGTTCCATACGGGAATCCATGGCTCACGTCGGGCGAGGCGAACCACCGCTTCCTATAAACTATAACCTACAAACTATAAACTATTCCCTTATTTGTACTTTCCCGACCACAAATTCAACCGTACTTGAATAACTTCAAGTAGCATGTTGACCATGCCGGAAAACTTCACATGACTTGCCTCGTCATTGACCCACGTAATAGGCAGCTCCTGGATCTTGCAGCGGGAGCGTCGCGCCAGGGCAAGGATCTCGACATCAAAGGCCCAGCGGTAAATGGTCTGTTTGGGAAAAATGGCTTGGGCTGATTTGGCCGTAAAAGCCTTAAATCCGCATTGAGTGTCAGTGACACCGACCGGCACCAGAATATGGACAATAGTCCTAAAGCACCAGCCGAGAAATTCCCGGATCATTTTTTGATCCTTGGCCACATGCGAGCCGGCAATGCGCCGGGACCCGACCACCGCATCAAACCCCTGGTCAAAGTAAGGCAAGAAATTGCCGATTTCGTCGATCTTGGTGGAGTTGTCCGCATCCATAAATACGCGAACATCTCCGCTTGCTTCCAGCATGCCCTGCTTGACCACCCACCCTTTCCCGTGATTTTCCTGGTTGTCCAGCAAGCGAATACGCGGAATTTGCGGCTGTAGTTGTTTCACTACTTCGGCGGTATTGTCTTTGGAACCGTCATTCACCACCACAATCTCCGACTCATAACTCTGCGCCGACAGGTATTCATTGACTGAAATGAGGGTGTGGGAAATGCGGGATGCCTCGTTATACGCCGGTATAACGACCGATAATTTTTTCATTTTTGATATTTTAATGGCACCTATAGTATACCAAAATCAGCCGCTTTTTCATAATTCCCTGCCTTAGCAAAGACGAAGGTGTCCGATTTTTTGTTACGAAAAGAACCAGCAGCATTACTGCTGCTGGTGCGAGAGATTTCTGCACTGGGCGGATTGATGCGCATGGAGCCTGGAGACCACCTGTGCCGGTAGGCACGCGGACAAATCGCTTAAGAGGTCTGGATCCTGTCCTTGGCCGCCGAGAATGGTTTCGATCATTTCCACAAGCAATAGCATAGCATCTTCTACGAGTGGGTGATCTAAAGCCAGCCGGCTTGAAGTTTGCAGACGCTTAATCTCCCCTTCCAGAAGCTGAAGATCGGAAAGGTTCAGATTGGTATTCCTGCGTATGCGGCACAAACCTCTCAGCCGAGCAAGCGGTTTTTCGTTTTTCAATGCCTCAATCTGCAAAAGGATTTCCGGATGAGTGCCGGCGGTGTCCTGGACGGGCTTGAGACGCAAACCTGCTGGTTTACGGTAATCCGAAGTTTCAAAAGTTCTCATACTGCCATCAGTTTCTGCGACGTGCATCATGCCTCCTTACCACCACTATAGCAGCGCGATTTAGGGAACGCAATTCAGATTACGCACGAGCGTCTCCATTCACTATCATATGAAATGTGCCGGGCAGGGACCGCGCACGATTAAAAACCGCCGCACGGTATCGTGCGGCGGTACATACCCGGCTATTTCGCCTCAACGCTTTTCTACACGGAATTTTTTTCCATAGAGCGCTGCATTTGCGTCCAGCTGGTAGCAATAATCGTATCCAGGTCCGAATGCTGCAATTCAAACCCAAGCTCTTCCCTGAGCTTCCTGTTGTCAGCCACTGTGGCCGGAGCATCCCCGGCGCGGCGCGGTCCAGCTTCCATAGGAATCATGCGTTCCAGAATTTCCGACGCTTTATTGACAACTTCCCGCACGCTGCTGCCGTGTCCGGTGCCAATGTTGTATATGCGGTAGCTTTCGGTCGCTTCAAGTTTGGCAAGTGCTACGACATGGGCACGTGCGATATCGAGCACATGGACATAATCGCGGACGCAGGTGCCGTCCTGGGTGTTATAATCAGTTCCGTTGATCAAAAGGTACGGACGCTTGCCCAAGACCACTTCCAGAACTATCGGAATTAGGTGAGACTGGTGCGTCGGCATAATCTCTCCGTCAAAATCGCAACCGCAGGCATTAAAATACCGGAACACCACGGCTTGAAAACCGGAAAAATGGCAGTGGTATTTAATCAGGCGTTCGGCCAGCAGCTTGCTGTAGCCGTACGGGTTATTCGGACTCAGTTTGGCGGTCTCCGGAATCGGCACAACCTGTTGTTCGCCGTAGACGGCAGCGGTTGAAGAAAATATGATTTTTTTGACGTCATATTCAGCCATCGCCGAAAGCAGGACAGCCGTATTCAGCGTATTGTTCTTTAAATACTTCTCCGGCTCGCGGACCGACTCTTCAACTTCAATACTCGCGGCAAAATGCATGACCGCATAAAAGCGTTCCTGGGCAAAAATATCACGCAGAAGGTTCGCATCTCCGACACTGCCTTCAATAAAACGGACTCCGGCCGGGACATTCTCGCGTTTACCGCTGGAAAGGTTATCCAGGATGGTCACCTGGTAGCCGGCTTTTAACAGTTCGCGGGTGGCATGTGCGCCAATATACCCGGCTCCCCCGGTCACCAGAATCCGCCGATTCTGGCTTTCCTGCTGCTGGAGACTCTCGATGGCTGATTCCAGCACCGCATGGTCGCTGCCGTTCTTAAGCAGCTGGTTGTATTTATCCACGGTCAATACCACTACTTCCGGACGGTTTTGCAGGTTCAGCACCATGCCGCCTCCCCTATTTTTCACTTCGGCTATCAACTCTTCTAAATATTGTTGATCCATAACCTTAGCGCAAATTAATTTACCCAGGCACCTTTCGCGAATGAACAAGCGCCTGAGGCGAAAATATCACTTTCTATGAACCGACAGGCAGAACGATATAAAAAGGTGCCTGGGTCAAAAAAAACAGCTTCGTTTTTCAAAATCAAGCTGTTTTTGTTTTGATTTTTCGCTTGTGGGTATTTGTACTAAACCAATCATAGCACGGTAAAAAAATAATGCAAATTTTCAGACCTGTAACGTGCCGATTTATCGGCCGAAAATGAGAAAGCCGATAAAATCGGCACGCTACGATTGTTGAACCTTCATAGAAAAAGCCACCCCAGTGTAAGCCAGGGTGGCCGCAAAGCGCTCGCCTCCGGCTAGCGCAAATAGACGTAAGCAGTGCCGATGGTCCCCACATCAGCGGGATCCTTTGTGTTCGTGTAGGTGACCATCAGCAGGTGGGCCCCGTCGGAAACAATGCCGGTGCCGACCAAATTTTTCGGAACCTGAAGGTTGATCTGGTCGAGTCCCGGAAACTGGGACGGTCCGACGTAGGTGAGCGCGTTCGGGATCTCCTTGTTGTCCAGGAGAACCTTAAACGTATACCCGGTCATTTTGCGGACCGGATTTGTGCTCGGATCATCGATCCCGAGCCCCGTCGCCCACAGAATGAGCACATATGAAGGCAACGACGAACTGTACACGGTGGCCGGCGTGTCCTTGCCCGAGGTCGTGTATTTGTCCTTGCCCTCGTTGGCATATTGAATGATCGCCGTGCCCCCGCTCTGGAAGAATCCAGGAACGAGCGGCTTGACCGTCACGGTCATAATATCACCGATCAGCGACCCGAACTGATTCTTCCGCCGCACATGCACCTGGATGTTTCCGAACGGCGTGAACAACGGAACCACGAAATTGATCTGTGTGTTGCTCACATAGTACAGCTGGGCAGGAGCCCCATTGACCAGAACCTCGACATCGAGTGCCGAAGTCGGCAATTGCCCGTTGGCCGTGAATATGGCCGCCGGGTTCAGCGTGAACCCAGTTCCCATGATGGTCGCGATCTCCATGGGCGCAACTATGCCGTAGGATTGGAACGTAGCGCCATGGACCACACCTAACTCATCGACGGGGTTGTCTTTGTTCACGATCTGAACCCATGCACTCGCCGTGGTTGTCGCACCAGTGGCATCGGCACAGGTATACGGGTAGTCTACCGTAACCATCGACAAAGTCGTCGGCAGTAACGCCTGTAACACTTCTTCTCTGCCCGGCTGCCGCGCTGCGTTGTTATTCCAGACCGCGCGGCAGGATGTTGCATCCGAACCGGCCGCGATGATGAGCCCGAACATGTCCCCGCTCCGAATGCGGAGCGGATGTCCGGCATCCGTGGTCACGAATGAGTTAACGCCCTTGCCGGGCGGAACCACGCGCGCGATCACGTTGAATTGTGGCGCCGCCGAAAGCAGGCCGACGGAAAACAAAGCGCAAAATAGTTTGCTTAACATCTGTATCCCCTCCTGAGGGTTGTAAACGTTCACCTGTAGCTGTCTCATGACAGCCATTCAAGTTACACAATAGGCGCACCCTCTCTTGGATGCGCCTGTTTTGGAACTTGATGTTTGTTTAGTATTGTTCCCGTAGGGGCCGGTCGCGACCGGCCCCTACAAATTCTGTCCACTAGTACTAGTTATTCAGTATCAGCCACGAAAGCAACTTCCGCTTCCGGTACACTGCGAATCCTGCCATCGCCAGGGCGCCAAAGGCCAAAGCCATGGTATCCGCACCGGTCTTCGGGGCAATGAACGCACCCTGGACCTGCGGGGTATTGATGTTGATCCGCACGGTGTTGCCGTACGTATTGGTCATGACGTAATTCAGGTTGCTTGCCAGGAAGTACTTGACGCGCACCTGGAAGGACTTGCTGACACTGCCGCCGGCCGGAATGGTGACTGCTGGGAAGGTAATAACCTGCCCGTTCACCTGGCCGCCGCCGTAATCAACCATGTCCGCAAACGGCAGGACACCGGAGAGGTCATCGGTAATGACGAAGTTGGTCGCCGGGGAATTACCGTTGTTTGTCACAGTCAGCGTATAGGTGATGAAATCTTCCTTAGATGCAGGCACGGACTGGGCATCCACATTCTTGGTAATGTTCATCGCCCGCTTGTTGTAAGTCAGGTTAATGTTACCACCCTGAACCTGGCCGACGTAGACCCAAGCGCTTGCTTGGACCTGGCCGACGTTATCAGCCTGGGCATAAGCAATGTTCTGAATGCCGTTCTGACCATAGGTAGTAGTCGTGTAAGAGGAGTTGACTCTGGCCTGGAATGTGATAGTGCGGGACTGGTACGAACCCAAGTTTCCAATGTACAGCGTGCCGCTGTTGCCAAAACTGTCGGAAGCTCCGGTACCGTCCATCTGCACCGTGCCCGGTACGAAGCTCAAGCCTTGCGGCAAGGTATCGGTTACGCGCACATTGGTCAGATTCTGACTGCCCGGGTTCTGGACGCGAATCTGGAACTGCACAGTATCACCGCTACTGACTGTAACACTGCTCTGGTATGAGGCGCCGTTTAATGTGCGCACCAGTTTAGTAATGGTCAGTTGTCCAGGCTGGTTGTATTGCTGGATCACGATAGTGTTAGCAATGAGCAGCACGTTGCAGTTGGCATCGTACATATAGAAGGTGTACGAATTACCCGCGGTCATGTTGGTTACCTGGTAGGTACCGTTCGGGCCGCCAGTAATAACCGTGTTTGACAAGGTGCCCTGGGTAATGCGGATCTGGTTGGAGCCGCTGGAAGACCAGGTCAAAGTTGAGGACCAGGTGTTGCCGTTCTGTACCGGAGTACTAAACGTCAGACTGGCATTAGTGTTGACCACGCACTGGTTATTGACATCCTTGCGGATGACCAAGGTCGCCACCAGCGCACCACAGGAAGAGGTGTCATACAGTTTGACGATGTAGTTCTTATTGGCCTGAATCTGGTTGAATGTATAGGAACCGGGGCTGACGGTAATATTTTGCACCAGCACGACTTCCTGTCCGTTATCCGGATTGACGTAAGTCAACCGCATCGGGTTGGAACCGGAATAGCTGTAGGCAATCACGGCCTGGTAGTACCCGTTGCCCATATCGGTAATTGCACCAGTGGTCAGGCTCACGTTGCTGTTGATGACACAGACCGGGGGCTGCTGGCTAATCTGGACCGTACAGATCGAAGATTGGCCGTTGCTTGTGACTGTTGCGGAGTATTGGCCGGAGCCACTGAAGACGTTCGAGAACGAAGAACCGCTGCCGGTCCTGCCGTTGCTGGAGGTCCAGGAATACGTGCCATTACCGCCAGTGGCGGTGAAGTAGACAGTCTGGCCGGAGTTGGCAGTCTGGCTTGCCGGGCTGCACTGCACCTGCTGAGGATTCGGAGGCGTACTGACATTCACGTTACAATTAGCCGTCGTGCTGCCATCGCTGACCGTTACGGTCTTGCTGCCGCCGCTGGCATAGGAAGTGTTGAAAGAAGAGCCATAACCGCCGGTCGGGTAACCGCCGTTGGCAGTCCAGGTATAGTTTCCCGTACCGCCGGTAGCGGTAAAGTAGACGGTCTGGTTGACATTGGCACTCTGATTGGAAGGAGAACACTGCAAGGTCTGGGTCGGCGGAGTGGACACCTGTACCGTACAATTTTGAGACTGTCCGTTGCTGGTTACAGTTGCGGTCTGTTGGCCGGCCTGGTTAAAGACATTCGTGAAGGTATTTCCGGAGCCGGTCCTACCGTTGGTGGAGGTCCATGAGTATGTACCGTTACCGCCGCTGGCCGAGAAGTACACGGTCTGTCCGGTCTGGGCAGTTTGGCTCGCCGGGCTGCAGATGAGCTGCGGGTTGTTCGGTTGGTTGACAATAGCCTTACAGGTGGCGGTCTGTCCGCCGCTGGTCACGGTGACAATGTAGCCATTCGGATTTGCGGAATTGTAACTCGTGTTAAAGGATAACCCGCTGCCTGAGGTGTTTGAAGAAAGCGGAGCAGACCAGGAGTACGCGCCAGTGCCGCCGGTGGCGGTGAAGTAGACCGGCTGGCCGACATTCACCGTCTGGCTGGGAGGAGAACACTGCAAAGTCTGAACTGGCGGAGTGCAATCGCGCACTGTAAAACTGACTGTACGGCTAATGCCGGAAATGGTCGCTGTCTTGGTCCAGTTGCCAATATTGGCCGTGGTCCAGGTTGAACCCACGTCACTCCAGAATCCTAAACCGCCGCTGCCGGAAACAATCTGGCCGACGTAGTAGTTGTTCTCACCGGTATTCTGGCCGTTGAGGGTGGAATTCCACAAGATCCGTTCGCCAATCAAATTCGCGGTGGCCACGATGGTGTAACGGGTGTTTTGGCCGACACAGAAATTGTTGTCGGTCGTTAACGTGAAATCTTTTTGCTGTGGCGGAGTCTGGTTCACCGTGACATTACAATTGGAGGATACTCCCCCGCTCGTTACGGTGACTGTTTTGGCACCGCTCGTGCTGTAGGAAGTTGAGAAGCTGTAGCCGGAACCGCTCGCCGGACTGCCGCCATTGGCAGACCAGGAATAGGAACCGTTGCCGCCGGTCGCCGTAAAGTAGACTGGCTGGCCTTGGTTGGCTGTCTGGTTGGAAGGAGAACACTGCAAGGTCGGATTCGGAGGCGTGCTAACGTTCACGTTACAATTAGCAGTCGTACTACCATCGCTCACCGAGACAGTCTTTGAGCCGCCCGAAGCATACGAGGTATTGAACGAAGAGCCGTACCCACCGGTCGGGTAACCACCGTTAGCGGTCCAGGTATAGTTGCCCGTACCCCCAGTTGCGGTAAAGTAGACGGTCTGGTTAACGTTGGCATTTTGATTGGACGGAGAACACTGTAATTGAGTTGGCGGAGGCGGTGTAACGCCGCAGTTCTTCACGTCAAAAGATACCGTGCGTGAAATGCCGTTGATGGTCGCTGTCTTGGTCCAGTGACCAATATTGGCCGTGGTCCAAGTAGAACCGACATCACTCCAGAAACCTAAACCGCCGCTACCAGAGATAATCTGACCGACGTAGTAATTATTCTCGCCGGTATTCTGGCCATTCAAGGTGGAATTCCAAAGGATTGACTGACCGATCAAATTGGCAGTAGCTGTGATGGTATAACGGGTATTCTGACCCACACAGAAGTTGTTGTCAGTAACCAGCGTGAAATCATACTGCTGAGCCGGCTGCTGATTGACCGTGACATTACACGTCGAGGATTGGCCGGAACTGGTAACGATCACCTGTTTTGAACCGGAAGCAGAATACGTAGTAGAGAAGGACTGGCCATTGCCGGAAGCCGGAGAGCCGCCGGTGGCAGACCAGGTATAGCTTCCATTGCCGCCCGTTGCCGTAAAGTACACCGGCTGGTTCGGATTAGCAGACTGGGTCGCCGGGCTGCACTGCACTTGTTGGGTAGGCGGAGTGGCTACAGCGACATTGCAATTCGCTGTGGTACTGCCATCGCTGACCGTAACTGTTTTAGCACCGGATGAAGCGTATGAAGTATTAAACGAGGAACCATAACCGCCAGTCGGATAGCCGCCATTAGCAGTCCAGGTATAATTACCGGTACCGCCGGTGGCTGTGAAGTACACGGTCTGATTAATATTGGCGTTTTGGTTAGAAGGAGAGCACTGCAAAGTCTGAGTCGGAGGTGGGGTCGTACCGCAGTTCTTCACGTCAAAAGATACCGTGCGTGAAATTCCGTTGATGGTCGCTGTCTTGGTCCAGTGGCCAATGTTGGCCGTGGTCCAAGTGGAACCGACATCACTCCAGAAACCAAGGCCGCCGCTACCGGAGACTACCTGGCCCACATAATAATTATTTTCACCGGTATTCTGACCATTCAAGGTCGAATTCCACAGAATCGACTGGCCAATTAAATTGGCAGTAGCTGTGATAGTGTAACGGGTATTTTGTCCGACACAGAAATTATTGTCTGTGACTAATGTGAAATCATATTGCTGGGCCGGCTGCTGGTTGACGGTCACATTACAATTGGCTGTAGTTCCCCCGCTCGTAACAGTGACCTGTTTAGATCCGGACGCTGAGTAGGTCGTAGAGAAGGACTGACCGTTGCCATTAGACGGGCTGCCACCATTGGCTGACCAAGAGTAATTACCATCACCGCCGGTTGCGGTAAAGTAGACCGGCTGGTTCGGATTGGCCGACTGGGTTTGAGGGGAACACTGCAAGGTTGGGTTCTGAGGCGTTGCCACAGCTACATTACAGTTGGCTGTAGTGCTGCCATCGCTGACTGTGACAGTCTTATTACCACCTGAAGCATAGGAAGTGTTAAATGAGGAACCATACCCGCCGGTCGGATACCCGCCATTGGCAGTCCAGGTGTAGTTACCAGTGCCACCCGTGGCTGTGAAGTACACGGTCTGGTTGACGCTGGCATTTTGATTGGAGGGAGAGCACTGCAAAGTCTGAGTCGGAGGCGGGGTCGTACCGCAGTTCTTTACTTCGAAAGACACGGTCCGGCTAATGCCGTTGATCGTGGCAGTTTTGGTCCACTGGCCAATATTGGCCGTGGTCCAGGTCGAGCCCACATCGCTCCAAAAGCCTAAGCCACCGTTGCCGGAAACAATCTGGCCGACATAGTAGTTGTTCTCACCGGTATTCTGGCCGTTTAAGGTAGAATTCCACAGAATCGATTGACCGATCAAGTTAGCCGTAGAAGTGATGGTGTAGCGGGTATTCTGGCCGACACAGAAGTTGTTATCGGTCGTCAGAGTGAAATCGTACTGCTGGGCAGGCTGCTGATTCACGGTCACGGTACAATTGGCCGTGGCTCCCCCGCTGCTGACCGTTACTTGTTTGGAACCGGAATCGCTATAGGTAGTAGAAAAAGATTGGCCATTGCCATTAGACGGGCTGCCGCCATTGGTAGACCATGAGTAATTGCCATCACCACCAGTTGCAGTGAAGTACACCGGCTGGTTCGGGTTGGCTGACTGGGTTTGAGGAGAACATTGCAAGGTTGGGTTCTGCGGCGTTGCCACAGCTACATTACAATTAGCCGAGGAACTGCCATCGCTGACTGTAACAGTCTTATTACCGCCTGATGCATACGAAGTGTTAAATGAGGAACCATACCCGCCAGTCGGATATCCGCCATTAGCAGTCCAGGTATAATTCCCGGTGCCGCCGGTTGCGCTAAAGTAGACGGTCTGGTTGACGTTGGCATTTTGATTGGAAGGATTACATTGCAACTGGGCGGGAGGAGGCGGTGTGGTGCCGCAATTCTTTACTTCGAAAGACACGGTCCGGCTAATGCCGTTGATCGTGGCAGTTTTGGTCCACTGGCCAATGTTGGCCGTGGTCCAAGTCGAACCGACATCGCTCCAGAAACCCTGGCCGCCGGAACCGGAAACCACCTGGCCGACGTAGTAGTTGTTCTCACCGGTGTTCTGACCGTTGAATGTGGAATTCCACAGAATCGACTGGCCAAGAAGCCCGGATGTGGTCACGATAGTATACCGGGTCTGACTGCCGACACAGAAGTTATTGTCAGTAGTTAATGTAAAGTCGTTATTTTGAGGCTGCGATTGTACGGTGACATTACAAGTTGCTGATTGTCCGTTACTATTCACGGTTACGGAAAAACTGCCGGCTTGATTGTAGACGGTAGAAAATGTCGAACCGCTGCCGCTCTGGCCGTTGCCGGACCAAGAGAAGTTACCGTCGCCGCCAGTTGCAGAAAAATAAACGGTTTGTCCGGCTTGGGCATTTTGATTGGAAGGGCTGCATTGTACCTGCGTAGTCGGTTGACCACAGTTCAACTGATCGATAGTCAAGTTAAAGGGAGTCGCGGAAAAATTATCGCCGGTAAGGGTGAAGGTATAATGATGACCTGGTGTCAGCCATTCTGCCGACCCTGTACCACTCGGAACTCCGGTGCTCAAAACCTGTTCAAAACCAGAATCGTTATCGCGGGCTTTGACCACTACGTTCGTTACATTGGAAGTCTGCCAGGTGTAGGAACCGTAATACAAACCGGCACTGCACATCTGCTGGCCTTCACTGGCAGTAATACTACCGGATCCCTGCTGGGATTGGCCGCCGACGATTTTGACTTTGAAGCGGATAACGCGGAGATTCTCAAAACACGCGGCCATATCGCCGAGGTTGTATGAACCGTTATCGATGGTGAAGCCGCTGGAAAGCAGGCTGGACTGGTAATTGTACAGCTCGCCGCTGCCTGGCACTACTTGCAAGGTCGCACCGGAAGGAAGATTCACGCTCACGCTGCCACCAATGGTGTTCGTGTTGTTACCGGAAGCGGACATGCTAATGGTATTGCCGGAGATGGAGGTACTGACATTCACGTTGTACGCCGTAGTCTGGGACGGATCGAAGTTCGTAGCCGCGCCATTGTGGATGTAGTAGCGGACGTAAAATTCGTCGCCAGCCTGGCCGGAAGCGGAGGTACCGTACGAAGAATCATTTACGTTACGGATCGCGATGGCCGGGGCATCATTACAAGTATCAAAACTGCCGGACCAAATGACCGGATACGGATTCAAAGTCGCTACCGACGGCGGGTTCGAACAGCTCTCCGCACGCACGCTATTAAGCTTGCGCGGGGCGAGGGCTACAGCCGCAGCTGCACCAATAAAAACGACCACCGCCAAAACCATGCCGACCTTGAATGAGAAGATTGTATTGAGTCTCTTCATCATAAAACGAAATCTCCTTGCTTAATGCTTCCTATAAATCGATAAAATAATTTATATTAATTAACCCATAATTTTACTTCATTTTGGGAATTTTGTCAAGTTCTGATATATTGTTACGGCTTAAATAAGCCATATTATCATAAAATACGCTAAAATATAACCAAATTTTCCCTACGAAATTATATTATACCTGTTCCTCCATCCTTGCGCAATCAAGGTACAAGCTCTCCTGTATTGAGACGAACTTACCCTGGAAAATATGGCAAAAATGAAAACCCCCGCCGACTATGAAAAGTCGGTCGGGGGCTGGTTTTGTTCGCGAAATATGAAACTAGGGCAGGATGACGCCCGGGTTGTTCTTAATACCGGTTACCGGCACCTGGGTCGTCTTGCTCGTCTTCCAGACGATTACACCGGCCGCAACGCCGATGATTCCGAGGGCTATGGCAAACTTCTTGCCGCGCCCGCCCTTGTGGATCTTCGTCTCAGTGGGCGGCGGCGGAGCCTGGAATACAATCGTGGCCTTTCGGACGCACACAATGGGACACTCGATGCCGTCCCTGGTCGTGTGGCCGATGTACCGCATTTCATACCCGCCGTAGACCGGATTCCCTTGCGCATCAACAGGTACGTTGGATGCATTCAGGGTGAAGTGCCGGGACGTGGCCACGATCTTGTCGATTCCATGGCCCACGAGATGCACTTCTTCCGACTCAACACTCTCGGTGTTCGGCTTCAGTGTCACCTCGTACTCGGCGTCTTCCCCAGTCGAACGGATTACGTTCGGACCGGTAAACTTGTCGCACGTCGGGCAGGGACGAGTTGGCGGCTTCGGCGGCAGCGGTTCGCTCAGATCGATGAGACTGCGGCATTCGGCTTGTCTCGTTCCCATAGTCACACGGGCCGTGACGTACTTGCTGGAGTTGTTCTCCACGTCGGTCCCGCTAACTTGGAATTCGAAGCTGTTGGCACCGCGGCGTTCATTGCCAATATACCAATCAATGACTGCACCTTGGTCCACCGTCACCGGGGGCTGGGTCGAAAGTCGCAGGTCGGCCTTATCCGTCCTGCTGGTGAAGTGAACCTTTTCGGGTTCAATTGTGCAGGACAGCCGGCTGGGGGTAGGGATGCCGGGAATATATACATCAGTCGGAAATTTACTGAGTTCGAAGAACTCGAGGAAGTTTCCACAGCATTGCCAGCCATTCCCCTTCCAACCGTAGCCCGGGACCCAGTAAATGGTACCCATGGCGTTCGACTGGTTCGTACCTTTTAAGTACGATTCAGGCTTTCCCTCTGCTACGACCTTGCGGCCGTAATTGCGCAGCAAGAAATTGATGAGGCTCATGGGCTTATCGAAGCACGTCTTACTGTCTTCCTTCTGCGCTGCACATGCCCGAAGTGATTTGATCGTAGCATCCGCCTGGTCAGGATTCTTGTCATAGACCTGGCGAATCTGGCTCTCGATGCGTTCTGTGTTTCCGTCGGCTAAAAGATCCGCGCGCTTCTTGATCACGCACGGTCCGACCGGGTCCAATTGCCAGTCCATCCGGGCGAAGTCCTTCTCCGGGTCAAGTCCGGCGTATTTTCGGATCTCTTCCGGAGTAGTGATGATTTTCACATCTTCCGGTTTCAATTCATACTTCCCGATCACATCGGTGACCACACGTTGTCCGGCGTACTTGATGACCAGATCCTCGGCAACATCCCAGGCATTCGGCCCGGGTTTAACCTTGGCTTCGTACTCGGCCACAAATTTTGCGGCTTTGTCCTTGTCCTGGTCAATAAGCGTCATGCCATAGACCATTCGAGCAAAATTGAGCTTGGTTTGGCGATCCATGGGCTGGTGCGGGATGGTAAGGTCAGCGATGGTATGTGTGCCGCCGTTCTTGATGACTGTTTCAGTCACCAGCGGATTGGCAGTTTGCGCTTGTTTTGCTTGGCGCTCCTGCTCGAGGCGGATCCGTTCTGCTGCCAGGCGCTTAGCCTCTTCCAACTTCTGCTGGGCCGCGAGGACTTCCGGATCTTGCTCGACCGATGAAGTTGTCTGGGCAGGCTTTACTTCCTGTGCAATCAACGGTTCAGCGGGGCGGATTTGGACCTCTGTCGACGGACGCGTTTGTGCCATCAACCAGGTACGGTCAGAATTTCGCTCCACCACCGTATCGCGCGTCCACATGCGCGGACGCTCGATGAGCGGCCGGTCGGCGAGCTGGCGAGTCGAGGTTTCCGGCTGGATACTGACTGCAGGCAACGGTGTTTCCGATACCACTGCAGTTTCCGTAACTGTTTCCACCGGTTCCAGATTCAGCTCCCCGGAAATAGCGGCGCTCTGGGTTTCCACTTGTGCAGGAACTTCAGAGACCGCCTCGATTTGGGTCGGCTGGTCTGCAAAAACGACGGTTGTTACCGCTTCCGCCAAATCGGCCGCATTGTCAGCGGCCGCGGCGGTCTGGGCCGTCTCTGCGGTCGTGACTACGATGACCGGAGCGAAGCTTACGCCTCTCACCGGGAGCACTGGCTGGGCAGCAAACACCCAGGTCTGTGAAATCGTCAACACCAAAAGTAGCGCGAAAAATCGCGCATAGTTTAATTCGCGAAACATAAATTTTCCTCCTGCGATCTGTCAAAAAACTTGTACCGGTAGTTCCGGCATGCACCGGAACGGTAGAGTTCCCAGGTACAGCATTGTCCCCGATCATCGCCTCTCCGGGACAACATCTGCCTAAGAACAATCTGAACTTGAGGGCAGCCTTCTGGGGCAGCCCCAGAAGGCTGCCCTCAAAAAAGTGTAAATCCGACTATTGTACCATATTAATTTTCCGAAGGAAAATTAAAACCAAACACTATGATACAAGGAAGTATCATAGTGGATAGTTTTAAGACTCAGATAACATGGTCATAATGCTATTGTTCGACCTGCGTTAATTCCCCAAAGACCACGAGCCGCTTGGAGGTGGAACCGACCGGCCAGCAAGTAGAGAGCGCAACCACAGACTTGCCGGCATTATTGAACTGCGCCGGATCGGTCGGGCTGTATTGCTTACTGTCGGTCACCGCATAGTGCAGAATGGCATCTTTACCGTTCGTCTGTACCACCGTGATCTTGAATGATTGGTCATTGCTGATGTCACCAAGATGAGTAAAGACGTGGTTGTAATTTCCTTTGACCCAGGCGTAGTTGCTGGAGTGCCCGGAAATGTACGAGGTGCCAATCTGCCCCGGCATGGCCGTACCCGGGTAATGAATCACGCCGCTTTTTAAATCCGTTTCAAAGTTCTTGGGATCACTGCTCCACATGATCGGAGCATTCACGCCGAGCGAAGGAATTTCCAGCCGGCCCGGCTTGCTGGTATCAATCTGCAGATTACTGGCATTCAGAATTTCCGGATCCTGGATTACAGCCGCACTAGCATCCTGCGCCCCGCGGATACCGGTAGATTCAAAGCTCCGGTAATTCACGATATTGCTGATATTGGTGGCGGTAGCAACAGTCGAAGTGCTCATGCCGGCTACCGACCCGTTCTTTTGCAGTTTGTCGAGTGCCAGTCGGTTCATAATGACTTCCATGTCAAAGTATTTCTTGATGATCTGCTGTTGCGTATCGGTCAGCTTGTTGCCGGTCAGAGGGTTCGTACCCTGGGCCAACAACTCGCTGTCCGCAGCTCCAAAACCGAGCGTGCTGTAGCTCTTAGGGTTCAAATTAAGCAGGTACTTTTGGAAGTTGGACAAGCCGTTGCCGGAATTGTCAGCATCCGGATCGAGTACTTTGGGATCGGAAACATCATAGTAGAAACTCGAGATCCATTGGTTGTACGCGGGCAGGCTCTGTTTTTCCAGCTGCTGCAATGCGGTCTGTTTCGGCGTTACCGAAGTGCGAACGGTCATGTTCTTAAACAGCGAGCCAAAATCAAAATTGGAGAAGAAGAAAAAGTAAACCAAAATACCCGCAGCGAAAATGACCACGTACGGGAAAACGAGGCGGATAAGCGACGTAAGCTTCATGCGCTGGGCCACTTCTGCCGGATTGCCGGACATATGGTCCATATCCTGCAACTTATCCAGCAACGTGTCACGCTTCTGGGCAGGATTAGATTCAGCAGATGCATGGGGATCCTGTCTGACCACATGAGCTTCCGCCACCGGCAGATCAGCCACTGGCAAATCGGCCACCGGGTGAGCTGCCGCTTTAGCCTTGCTATCATCGGGAGTGATATTGAACAATTTAGCCACTTCCGAGGTTGCAGAGGGGTAATTTTTTGAAGACTGTTCGGCCATGGTGATATCGTAATAATTGAGTGAAAATGCTCAAAATACCTTACTTATGACTCTATATGTTAGCATAAAATAGCTATTTTGTCAAGGACAATAAACAGCAATTTAGTGCTATAATATATTAAAGATTGCACTTTTGCCTAATAATACCGTGTTTTTCTTGTGCGCATTAACCCTCAATTCTGTATGGAACGCGCCCAAAAAGTGGAAATAGACCCTAAAACCCCTTCGCCGCAGCCTGCCCTACTACAGACGAAAGTATGGGCTCTTTTAATTGCTATTTTCATAGTATTGGAGCTAGGCATTCATGTTTTTGCTCCGATTCCCAAAATTCAGGCATCAGATTTAACCCTCCAGAACATCCTCAGCGCCGTCAACCGCGAACGCACCCTGCGCGACTTGAGCACTCTCCGCGAGGACAACCGGCTGGATACCGCGGCCCAGCAAAAGTCGGACGACATGCTCGCCCGGCACTATTTCAGCCATACTGATCCCGAAGGTAATTACATTTGGCCCAAAATTGCCGCTGCAGGCTACAGCCCCTACCTTCAACTTGGGGAAAACCTCGCTATCGAATTTACTGATACCCAAAGTCTGGTTTCAGCCTGGATGAACAGCCCAACCCATCGCGCTAACGTTCTCAACACCGGGTTCAAAGACCAAGGCATGGGCTTGGCGTTCGGCAATGCCCAGGACGGACAATACTATTCGGCAGTGACGAATACCTTCGGAACCTTGTTGCCAAAAAAAACGGTAACCCAAAAAGCTCCGACTCCCCAACCAGCTCCGGTCGCGCAGACGCCGCAGACTACAAAACCCGCTGCAAAGCCGACATCCAAAAAACCGACAACCAAGACTCCGGCGCCAACAGCTCCAGCCCCCACCCCTGTCCCTCCGGCGCCGGCCCAACCGGCACCGACTGCGACAACGCCCTATAAGCCGGTAGCCATCCGCGGTGAACTGGCCCAAAACTTTACGGTCGGTAAACAGGAAACCGCAGCCACCACTGCCACGTCTTCGCTGCGCACCGCCCCGGCGGTTATTCCGCCGGCAGCCGCTGCCCTTAAAAAACCGATCATGGATTTCTACAAGCTCAATCGCTACAGCGTGTTCGTCTTCGGCTTGATCCTCGCCATGCTCATCGTGTTTGACGTGCGCCTGGCCATTAGGGAAGGGAAAAAATCCTGGGACAAAAAGATCAATAACCTGGTCGTGCTTATTTTAGCGCTGATTGTGGTAATATTGATCTATTGGATGTAAAATCTTCAAATACTAAATCCGAAATACTAAATTCTAAACAAATCACAAACGTTTAAATTCCAAACCCTATGGTTTGGGTTTTTTGATTAATTAAGTTAGGTGTAGGGGCGGCTCGAGAGCCGCCCGCATAATTAGTTAAACACCCTCCAGCACCCCCAACAGGGAAAGGGTACCTGCAGACCTGTAGTCAATCCTTCCCTTATAGGGAAGGTGCCGAGAGTGAGCGAGGCGGAAGGGTATCAGGAGTAATATGTTCTGAATTAATTCGCAACTACTCAACCCTTGACACGCACCCATAACCGCCCTATACTTCTGCCAGGTTAAGGCCCAAGTTGTAGGAGAGTTTTGACCAAATCGACAGCAGTTAGCCACTCACTTCTCTCGCCTGTTCTGGCGTGAAAGTCATGGGTTGATTCCCGGTTAATTTTCCGAAGCAAGGCCCGCTCTCGAACAGCGGACCTTTCCGGACACCGTTCTTGCAGGCGGTGTCCTTTTTTTATAATTCTTTGTCATTGCGAGGAGAAAAGGGCTTTGGCTTTTCTACGAAGCAATCTTCTTTAAAAAATCAGTTAAGATTGCTTCGCTCTCGGATGCACTCGAGCTCGCAATGACATCAAGCGAGGCAAATGACGCACAAAGGTGACCTTTGCGCCACATGAAGGTCACCTTTGTTTGAAAATTTTATGTAATTTTACTTAATCTTACCTTGTCCGCCAAAGCTTTGGCAACAGTAGATTAATTTTATTTAATCACCACACGCACCCATCCAGCAACCGTGCCTTAAAATTCGTGACACTAAACAGCATGGCCGCAATGAGCAAGGTGAACAACAAAATTTCGACGACCGCCCGGCGGGTCAGGCTCTGGTCCAAATGGTAATGGAACGTCCCCCACAGTAAGTTATAAGTCACGGTCAGCATGATGCCACCCGTATAGAAATTCAACCCCCAGTACCGGTAAATAAAGTAGCCGACTACGGCTTGGATAATGGACAGAAAAGCCGTAATAGTCAAATTCTTATTGCTGGTCAACCGGTGCTGGAACAGGGCCTGGAATATCAAGGCAAAGGTGACGACAAACACGACGATTACGAAATATTCCACCGGCAGGCAAAACCGCCGCAGAATTGCAATAGCCGCGGCATACGTAATGCCGGCCGCAAAGATCTTGAGCACGGTCATACGCACGAACAGGTCTTGGTCGACCTTTTCCTTATGCCGATTGAAAATTTCCTTTATATACCAGTAATTGAGGGTAAGGGCCAATCCCGACAGCCAAATAATCAGTTGTTGGTACTTAATAAAACCGAAATCCAAATAGATCATGATTACCGTAGCCCAGTAAATATGCGACGGCAGCAACAAATAATTGCACCAGAACCCGACCAACCGCAGCGTCAGCAGGTGCCCCCACTTCCCCACAATGCCGGGCCGGTTGCTTTCATCCTTATAGTGCAAATGGAAATCGAACACCAGTTTGAACACTAAGTACAAGTACAGTGCTATTGAGGTGGTTAGGAAAATGGAAAACTGGTTGAGATTCAAAATGTACGCAAGCGCCTCGAATCCGCCAAAAGCGGAAATCGCGGTCAAGATGGTCAAAAAAATCTTTTGTGATTTTGGTTCTTGGGCCATATTAGTTATTATGGGCTTTTTTATAGGCGACCTCATTGGCGCGGAACAATGAGTCGAACGTGCCAGCATCAGTCCACTCGCCCTGCACCCGTTCGAACTTCATGTGCCCGCGCGCGATGTAGTCGTTATTGACATCGGTTATCTCCAGCTCTCCCCTGCCGGAGGGCTTGAGGGTCTTGATGATATCGAATACCGCGCCGTCGTAAATATAAAATCCGGTCACGCAGAGATTGCTTTTGGGGTCCTTCGGTTTTTCCACGATAGACATGACGCGGTCGCCGTCGATCTCCGCCACGCCGAACCGCTGCGGATCTTCCACCTCTTTCACGAAGATCATGGCGCCGGTACCGTCCTGTTCGAACCGCTTTGTGCCGCTGACCAGTTGCTCGGATTTTTCAAAAATATTATCTCCCAAATGCACAGCGACGCTGCCATGGTCGGCAAACTCCTCAGCCAGTGCCAAAGCCTGGGCAATACCACCCGCCTCTTCCTGTACCTCGTATGAGATCTTCAAACCGAAATCCTTTCCCGAACCGAGCAGATTCAAAAAATGTCCAGCGTGTTCCCTGCCGGAAACGATCATGACTTCGGTAAACCCGCACGCCGCCATGGTCTCCAACGGAAAATAAATCATCGGCTTATTGTAGACCGGCAGCAAGTGCTTATTGGTCACGAACGTTACGGGGCGCAAACGGGAACCGGTGCCTCCGGCGAGAATGATGCCTTTCATGGAAAGTAAAAAGTAATTAGTAAATAGTAAATAGCGTCGAATGGCCAGTGAACAACAAACCGCAATTATAACATCAAAATATACCCCCGAATGAACGTAGGAACTTATGTGCTTGTCCCGAGTACGAGGCATCCCCCACTTTCTCCATGATAGTGAACATTGAATTTCTGAGAGAATGTGTTATTCGGAATATCAATGTATAAACATGGGTGAAAGTGGGCGGATAACGAAGTAATCGGGCAAGCCGGGGTCCCCCGAATTTCTTTAGAAGAAATTTGGGGTGGAATCCCCTTGTGGGTTTCGCCCTGCAGTTGAGTTGGGCGAAACACAGAAGTTCCGGCACTATATTTCTTCCATGAAGTACCTGGCCCGAAAATAGTCTCCATCATAGACACATACTTTGAAGACCAGCTCCCCATCCGGCCCGCCTTCGTGCCACGGGACGATCTTTGAAGCGATCCCCTGGCCATAGAGCAGGTCGGTCAGACGCTCGGCTTCCTTAAGGCTGCCCAGCGTCATTAACTGCTTGAATTCCATATGCGTGAAGAACATTATACTTCACGACCTTTATTAAAATAACAAACGCCGAGTCAATACCAAGCTCAAATATTTTTAATGATTCAATTTCCTTGCAAGTCATACCGCAGAATTCTCGCGGATTTTTACGCGGATCAAACGCTGAAAGGTGCAGTTCCCCTCTCCTTATCATAGGAGAGGGTTAGGGTGAGGTAATCACTCTGCTAAAATAAAAATATAACTACATTTTTGACATTTCTATAAACTCCCTCAATGCTTCCTGCCACGATCTTAATGGAGGCAATTTGGTATTTTTCAGAATAGCACGGTGGGGACGGAACGCCGGACGCGGAAACTCGGATGACGGTACAGGCACCAATTCCACGGTTGTGCCGGTTATGGCAAATAGCTCTTTGGCCAGGTCATACCAGCTCGCCTCGCCGCTGTTGGTAATATGGTATATACCCGCAGGCAAGCGCTTTTCCAGCAAATTACTGATGTTTTCCGCCAAATCCTTCACATTAGTAGCGCAGCTGACTTCGTCAGCCACCGCCTTAATGGTAGCACTTCTTTGGCTTAAATCAAGCATAATTTCAAAAAAACTCTTTTTGGATAATTCACTCTCCCCTTTTGGCCCAAACAGCACCGAAGTGCGGATGATGTAGTATTCGGAGCAATTCTTCACAATCTCCTGCTCACCCTGGGCTTTGGACTTCCCATACATCGAGACCGGATCAGGAATATCACCCTCAACGTAGTCGCCTTTTGTTCCCGAAAAGACCAGTTGGCTCGTGAACGATACCAGTGGGATATTCAACTCCGAGCAGATCTTGGCCAATTCGCCGGGAACTTCGCTGTTGAGCTTATACGCAATCTCCGGCTTACTTTCGGCCCCGTCCACATCATTAAATGCCACGCAATTAATGATTGCTTCAGGCTTTGGGTCTAATTTTTCAATTTTAAATTTTAAATCTTTAAATTGGGTTACGTCTATATCTTCCCTGTCCCACGCCACCGCTTTCGGATAGATCTGTTGCAACGCGCCGCCAAGCATTCCTTTAGCACCCAAAATTAAGACATTTTTCATAGTATCGTTCGATTTGTAATATTTTGGAATTTTGACCCCCATTCCATTTTGGTCCGGTCGGACAAAAATGGAATGCACCCCTCTCAACAAAAAATTTGATTAATTTTGAGAGAATAAATCATGAAATGTTGAATTCTGTTTGTCTTTATCAGAAATGATTATATCGGGTAAAGCCCATGAGATTGCAAGGTGGGTATCATTATACATAATACCCAACTCTTTTCCCGGTGCCCAATAATCGGTTACTTGGTAGATGTAATCTGCTTCCTGGCTCGTGACCAAAAAGGCATTGCCGCAACCAGCCGGGACAAACACGGCGGAATGGTTACCGCCGCCCAGCATCACGGAAATATATTTGCCGAACATTGGCGAATCACGGCGGCAGTCCACTACGACCTGCTGAACCTCGCCATGCGCCACGGTCACGAGCTTATGCCAGGGAGCTACATGAATGCCGCGCAGCGTCCCCTTCTGCGAGCGGGAATGATTAGCCTGCACTGGCTCGAACGGGAACCCGAGCACTGCATCCAGGTCGCTCTTGCGATAGACCTCGCGGAAGAACCCGCGCTGGTCGACAAAGGACGGACGGGAGATGGTATATGCGCCAGGTATTTCGGTGGGGAGAATATAGTTTTCGGTAGACATGTTTAATATTGTAAGCTAATGAAACATTTGACCTGTGACATGTGACATTTGACTTAATTGCAGTCGGTTAAAAGTCAAAGGTTAAATGTCAAATGTTATTTCGTACCATACTGCTTCTCATAGTACTCCTGATACTCCCCTGACTTCACCCGTTTCCACCATGACTCGTTGCTCTTGTACCAGTCAATTGTGGATTTGAGCCACTCTTCGAATTCCGCTTCCGGCTGCCAGCCAAGTTCGTTCTGGATCTTGGAAAAATCAATGGCATATTTGACGTCATGTCCCGGCCGGTCACCGACAAATTCAATATCACCCTCACTCTTGTCCATCAAACGAATGATCATCTTCGCCACTTCAAGATTGGTGTAATCGCGGTGGCTGCTGCCGACCAAATACGTTTCTCCGACTGTCCCCTTCTGTAATATCAAATCAATCGCGCGGCAATGATCTGTCACATACAGCCAGTCGCGCACCTGGTTACCCGGTTTGTAAATAGGAATTTTTTTGCCTTCGAGCAAGTTGGTAATGGCAAGCGGGATGAACTTTTCCGGAAAATGGTATGGCCCGAAATTGTTGGAGCAGTTTGATATGGTAATCGGCAAGCCATAGGTGTGGTAATACGCGCGTACCAGATGGTCGCTGGCCGCCTTGCTGGCCGAATACGGACTGCGCGGGTTGTACGGCGAATCTTCGGTCCACTTACAGTTGTCATCCAATTCAATTTGTCCGAACACCTCATCGGTCGAGACATGGTGAAACCGCTGCACTCCCGCCGTGCGGGCTGCTTTCAGCAGAACATGCGTGCCCAGGATATTGGTCCGAATAAATTCATCCGGCCCGGTAATGGAGCGGTCCACGTGGCTTTCCGCGGCAAAATGGACCACCGTATCCACTCCGGACATAGCCTGCTCGACCGCAGTATCATCGCAAATATCGCCTTTGATGAACGTGATTTTGTCTTTGACCGTTTCCAAATTTTCCAAATTCCCGGCATAGGTCAGCTTGTCCAGCACGACAACCTGGTCATCTGGATGGTTCTTGACCCAGTACTGGACAAAATTCGACCCGATAAAACCAGCACCGCCTGTAATTAAAAGTTTTCTACTCATACGGTCGTATGTTTATTTCTCGTATCGTTTGTTGATCTTTTCAATCTTACTCTCCAGCGCTTGTTCTATATCGACACCCATTGCTTCTGCTAGCAGTAGAGTTGTGATAATTACATCAGCAAATTCGTCGGGCAAATTTTCAGCATCAGCCTCCTCCAGTTTTTCTGCTCGCTGCATGGAATTATAACTCAGCACCTCGTCACACAATTCGCCAAGTTCTTCCGTTAGTTTTACCGTTCTTGCGAGAATTCTTTTTTCTTCATCAGGGTAATTACCAAATCTGTCCCTCAGCCTTTTATCTTCTGTCCTTATGAATATATGTAAATCTTCGAATTTCATATTTAGACATCACAATAAACAATCTAATTATATAGTACGCCCATTCCTACCGAGTTACAAGAAAACCGGCGTGGTGACGTAAATTGACGGGCACCGTTCGGGGTTACCCCGAACGGTGCCCGTCAAGGGCAAGATTTGTTATAACCACGTGGTCACTGCAATACGGTGCAGTACTGCAGTCACACCCACACACGTATATACGGGACAGCAATACAGTGCGCTCTAAACTTCTATTTAATCGTTCCCGCGGTCAGGTTCAAGGTCAGATTCTGTTTATTGCGCGCCACGGTGAGTTTCAGTACGTCGCCGGGCTTATACTGTTCCAAGGCTTCTTCTAACAAATTGTTTTCAGTGATCTTGCTGTCCCCCACGGTTGTAATGACATCGCCGATTTTGAGACCTGCGACTGCAGCCGGACCGACAACGTTTTTAACCTCAGCTCCCTCGGGAAGGCCGAGCAAGGCGCTTTGATTTTTCGTGATCATCGTATACGAAAAACCATAAGAAGGCCGGGTAATTTGTGTCTTGCCGGAAAAATACAGGTCCAGCGCGTGCCGAATTACATCGGAAGAAACTATATCGCTATCCCACATCCCGACTACTTCACCTTTCATATTAACAACGGCGTGACCATTGACCAGCGGAGCCACCCCTTGGGCACCAAACTGGCGCCAGCTGCGGTCGGTCTCGAACTGTCGGTTCTCCACATCGTTCTGGGATACGGTCACAAAACTCGTTAAGAACCGAGGTGTGTTGTCTTTGGCTGAAGCGGCTAAAAATACCAGTTTGTCGCCCGGCTGCAGGTCTTTGGAACTACCGAAATTGGCTACCGGGACATTGTCGAGCGCGGCTTTGAAAAACACCATCCCCGTAGCAGGATCCGTGACCTTCGTGGTAATTTTGGCACTTCGGCCGTCGTTGAGCACGATAAAGTATGTGCTGTTTTGCTGGGCGAATACGTTTGTTGTGGTCAAAAAGGTCCCATCGCTCGTCACGTTGATGGCATTACCGGTAATGGCGGTCGAACCGTTATCCACTACAACCACGGCGCTAATCCGGGACTTGGCAGTATTCTCGGCATCCTGCAGATCCTGCGTGTTGTTCACCCTAATCTCCTGACGCTGGGTAATGACAATCGGGGCCTGGGGTGCCAGAATGCGCCAGCGGTTGAGCAACGGAATCGTCGAAACCGCGGCAGTAATGTACCGGCTAAACAGAATCACGATCACAAAGGTCACAACCACTGACAGGGTAACGGTCTTGAACAAGTCTTTCTTGGTCATAGTAATATTTTCCACGGAGTAATTAAGAATATAAAAATAGAACAAATAAGCATGAGCATAAAATGGAATTGCAGTTTCTTGTCCGTCAAACTCTTATAAATGTAATAGTAGTTGAGGATAATGCAAAAATAGAAAAGATTGAACAGGATCAAGCCGCTCGACGAAAAATGGAATGGCAGGAATGCCAGCGCCCAAAAAAATTCGCTGCACAGCAGGGCTATCACGAAGCTCGAGATGAGTTTCAGCCGTTCGCTGTGCGGCACGAGCTCGTAAAAGGACCGGCACATTAAAAAAGTGGCCACAAAAATGGCCGCGAGCCAATACGTATGAAATCCCGGGAAATACATATTACCGGCGGTAATTGATATAAAAAAACCGAAACCGATAATAAGCGTTTCGTTGAGAATGATATTCTCTGCGAAGTTCCCCAAGAAGTATTCTACAAATGCAATGACCGCTACGGCACTCAGAAGAAACAGCCCCTGTAATCCGGATGAAGGGATAGCAAAAAACAACCCGAACGCGCTCGCGAGGAGCAATATCGGCCGAACCAGCATCCAGATATTATACTTGCCGGTTGCTTTCAGATACCAGGAGTTATACAGGGTAACGAGGACCGTAAATATAAAAAAAGACGGTATGAGAAACCGAAACACCGGCTGCGGATGAGAAAATTCCTGCAGGGTTATGAGGTAAAGCACCCCAATACCAATAGAGATATATTTATGATATTTGACCATGACGGCGACGGAACAGCCAGGTACCGGCAACGAACACCAGCGCCAGGCTGACCAGGGCATTGACCCGCAAATTAAAATAGAAAACACTATCTATCCGGAGAAATTCTAAGAAAAACCGTAAGCTATTATACAATAGAACGTACCAAAAGAAAAGGCTACCTGTGCTTTTCATTTTCGTTTCCCGGGCAAGCAGGAACCAAAGCAGAAAAGCGTTCCCTAAAGCTTCATAGAGAAACAACGGGTGAAAATACGAAGCACCTGCAAACACCTCGGGGCGGAATGCCGCCGGTACGTACATTTTCCACGGTAATCCGGTTGGGTATCCGTACAGTTCGTAATTAAAGAAATTTCCGAACCGCCCAATAATTTGCCCGAGTAGCACGCTGGGCGCCAACCAGTCACACAGCGTCAACAAGGACTGTGGCATCCGGCGAATCCTGCGATACAACCAGACCGCAAAGAGTCCGCCAAGCACCGTTCCATAAATAGACAACCCACCTTCGCGTACCATGACAATCTGCACCGGGTGATGGAGGTAATACGGCAGGCTGCTGAGCACGTGATACAACCGCGCTCCGACAAAGCCGCCAACCACTAGCCAAAGCATCAAACTTTCGGCCTGGTCCTGTGTGACACCAAAACGCCCCGCACGCTTAAAAGCCAACGCAAAACCAGCCACCGTACCGAGCGCCAAAAAGACACCATAATACCGAATGACGAGCGAACCGATATGGAATTCCTGAGGCAAAATAACGCGGCCAGAAAATACTGGAAAGATATAAAAGATGCCAAGAGCACAGCAAATACCTATGGTCACTGCAGCTGTTATTCTTGTCATTTTTTTAAATCTTGTCATTCTTGTCAATTAAAACAACGCTGCTTGATGCATGACTCCCTGACGTGCCTGCGGCTCGGAAATCTTCAGGGGGATCTCTTTGGTCTTAAAGAAGTCCTTGTAGAGAACTTTTTGATTTTTCAAAGCATAATCGTAGACCTGGCGGGTAATTTTGACGTCGTCCATACAATATTTTTTGAGCAGGTCCATCCTGCCGTTCTGATAGTACAAAATCGCCTCAAGGCCATTGCCGGACTTTCCGGTTCCCAGGGTGCCCTGGGCCACCGATTCCAGCTTAATGCGGTGCTGCAGGCTTTTTTCTATCTCTTCCAATAGGTCCAGATACGGCACTTCAAAAATATTGAAGTTCAGGTACGGCTGAATGACTTCAAAGTCAAAATCTTTGATGTTATATCCGATAATCTGGTCCGCAGTCTGCAGCATAGGCGCAAGCTTTGAAAGCTCATGCTCTTCGAACGCGAGATATTTATCAGTCGAGTAGTCATAAATACAGCACACACTGACTTTAAGCAAATGATTCTTCCCCCGTCCTCCGACATCCTGGAACGACTTTTGCGTTTCTAAATCTAATACAATCTTTTTCAGCATTAGCAGCCTCCGAAAATATTATTTGTATTTGGACGATAAGACGAGCAACCCGCCGTAGCCTTGGCGAAGGATGGATGCGTTTCTAAATCGAGTACGATCTTCTTTAGCATGCGCAGCCTCCGAGTGAGTTATTAACGTTTAACGAAAAGATTAAGCAATCCTCCGACTTGTCCACCGTAGCCCGAAGGGCGAAGGCGGAAGCTTCACCGCCCGCCACAGCTTTAGCGACGGTGGGAGCGAAGGATGGATGCGTCTCGAGATCCAATACGATTTTTTTCAGCGCCATGGTTGGTTTCTTACTTCTCAACTGTTAAATGACGTTTTTGCAGCCTTACAGTTGTTTTTGATGATTATTGTTAGATGTGTATACATTATACCAAATCCCTTAAAAGTAGATATTAAATATTCAAAGATGTCTCCGCAGGGACCGGTTTCAAACCGGTCCCTACACAGAAAAAAATTTATAATAAATAAAACCCGCCCGTCATTCTCTGACGAGCGGGACGCTACGATGCCTCATAAATACAAACGCAAGACCTTATAGGCCCGAATAGAAATTCTAGCCGACACGTAGTAGCGCCGGAAATTTCTCGGGAACCCGTCCCATATCGAGCCGGGGCCTTCTACCCTCCTTTTCTAGTTGTGACCGGTTCTCACAGCCGGTCTAGCCACGATCCTTGATCACAACCGGTTTCCAGGGTTACGTAATTATGGCTTGCCGCGCGAACACGCGTCCGCGCACCATGCCGGTAGATTACTCGTCATTTTGGTCACTGTCAAGCGGAATTTTCAGTATTTGGCAATTTGTAAGAATTTTGGTACAATATCGTCACACTTTCATTTTTAAGTGCCGTGCCGACTGTCTATCGGTTTGATCCGCCTAAATGCGAAGCTTTTGGCGGAGAATACGGCTCAAACACTATGACCAGAATACTTGCAATCAGCACCCCTGCTCAAATTAGCCAGGAAGTAACCGTTTCCGGATGGGTTAACTCCAGGCGCGACCACGGCGGTGTTATTTTTATTGACCTGCGCGACCATACCGGCCTGGTGCAGCTCACTATCCACCCTGAACAAAAAGAAGCATTTGCCGTTTCGGAAAAACTGCGTGATGAGTTCGTCATTACGGCCAAAGGAACCGTCATCAACCGCTCTCCGGAAATGGTCAACCCGAACATTGCTACCGGAGCCATAGAGATTGTAGTCAAAGATATTGTCATTCTCAATACCAGTAAGCCCCTCCCCTTTCAAATCGCCCACCCGGACGAAAACACAAACGAGGAGATCCGCCTCAGATACCGCTTTTTGGATCTGCGCCGTGAAAAAATGCAGCGCATGCTGTTAAGGCGCCACAAAATGATCAAGTTTATCCGCGACTGGATGGACAGCAAGGGCTTTATCGAAATAACCACGCCTATCTTGACTTCTTCCTCGCCGGAAGGCGCCCGAGACTTCCTGGTTCCGTCCCGCCTGCATCCGGGAAAGTTTTATGCACTTCCACAAGCTCCCCAGCAATTCAAGCAACTCCTCATGGTGGCCGGCGTACCAAAGTATTTCCAGATCGCGCCCTGCTTCCGCGACGAAGATCCGCGTGCCGACCGCAGTCCGGGCGAATTCTACCAGCTTGATCTTGAGATTGCATTCGCTGACAAGGACGAAGTCGTGTTCAACGAGCTTGAACCGCTGTTCATTCAGCTGACCGAAGAATTTGCCGGCAAGCAGTGTCTGCAAAAACCGTTCCCACGCATCCCGTTCCTGGAAGCCATGGACAAATACGGCTCGGACCGTCCTGATCTTCGCTTTGGCATGGAAATGGCGGACCTGACGGAAGACCTGCGGTCCACGGGCTTTTCCGTATTCGGCAATGCCATCAAAAACGGCGGTGTGGTTAAAGCCATCGCCTGTATAGGTGGCGCTACGCTTTCAAGGTCCCAGATCGACGAGCTCACGGAAATGGTCAGGAAGGAAGGCGCTGGCGGTTTGGCATATATCGTGTATGACAAAGATGAAGGAGATACGGCAACCGAAGAGAATCCAGCAGACAGCAACCGCATTCACAAGAACCTGCGCTCGCCTATTCTAAAATTCATGAATGACGCGGAAATCTCGGCTATCTTGGAAAAGACCAAAGCCGCGCCCGGAGACATCATCTTCTTCGGTGCTGACCAGAAGAGCCTTGTAAACAAAGTCTTGGGCAAGCTGCGCGACAAGCTGGGAGATATGTTTGGCCTCAAGGATCCGAATATCATTGCCTGGGCTTGGATTACCGACTTCCCGATGTATGAATGGAGCGACAAGGATAAGAAGATAGACTTCATGCACAACCCGTTCTCCATGCCCCAAGGCGGGCTGGAAGCGCTGAATTCCAAGGATCCGCTCGACATTCGCGCCTATCAGTACGATATTATTGCCAACGGGCTAGAGCTTTCCAGCGGCGCCATCCGCAACTATAACCCCGAAATTATGTACCGCGCGTTTGAAATTGTTGGCTACCCCAAAGAAGTTGTGGACGAGAAGTTCGGGGCTATGATCCGCGCCTTCGAATATGGTGCTCCACCGCACGGCGGATTCGCCCCGGGAATCGACCGCCTCCTCATGCTCCTCGTGAACGAACCGAACATCCGCGAAGTCATCGCTTTCCCCAAGAACGGCTCGGCCGAAGACGTGATGATGGGCGCCCCCGGCACCGTGGAAGAAAAACAGCTGAAAGAATTGCATATCAAGCTGGATCTCCCAGTGAAAAAATAATATTAGCTAACCTATCATTGGAGTGAAAATGGACATCAAAGAACACTGGCACCAATTATCGCCAACCAAAAAGAATGCCTACTACTGGGCCGGCATCATCCTCCTGGTTGATTTCATCTTTACCCTGTCGAATGCCTTCACCTATCTGCACACCGGCCAATGCCGGGACGTGCTGCACGGCGCCTCGATCGCCGCATGTACCGCGCCGCAATTCCTCAAGACCAACTTGGCATGGATATCCGTCACAAACCTCTTCATGTTCCTGCCGTACGCGGCCATCATGACGTTGGCGGCTAATCTGTTAGATAAGGTATTCGCTAAAAAGCAATAAAATGCAAATTTACAGATAATGGCAAATATACAAATAACTACAAATGATTCTTCACGCACATCTGTAGGTATCTGTAAATTGGCATTAATCTGTAAATCTGATATGTATGGACAAAAAAATCCAAAATCTGCTCGATCAGCAAAAAATCAAATTCAAACTTCTAGAGCACCGTAAGGTCTATACCGCCTTCAATGAAGCGGAAACCCAGCATGTGAACCCAAAGATCGTAGCCAAGACCGTGCTCGTCAAACTGAGCAAAAACCTGGATGCAACCCAGCATCCCGGTTTTTCCGTCCTTAATTTTGTATTAGTGACCGTGCCGGCTAAGAAGCGGGTAGATTTAAAGAAGATCGCCAAAGCTATCAACGACCGCCAGGCTAAAAACTACAAAGCGCTGCTGAAAGCAAATCCCAAGCTCAAGGTCCCGGTTGCGGTAGCTGCCAAGCTTGCCGGAGAAAAAGATATTACACAGCAGCTCAAGACCAAAGTCGGACTACTTCACCCGTTCGGGAATATTTTCAAGTTACCCGCCCTTCTGGATAAAAACCTCGCCAAGAACAAGAAAATCATTATTTCCGCGGGAAGCTACACGGAAAGCCTGGAGATTGCCGTCAAAGATTATCTTAAGGCCGAGCAGCCTTTTTTGGGCAGTTTTACTTAAATTTAACCAACGCTTTCGTTGAGGCTGGCTGGCTGGCAAATTTTTTTGCCCCACGCCTTGCCTGCCCTGTCACCTGGTCTAGAGGATAAAGATTAAATATTGTTGATCAATCCGATAATGAGCAGAAATCCAGGTGACAGGGCCTGCACTGGTGCGTGTTAAAACATAAGCCTTGGGTGGGCCTGCCTACCGGTAGGCAGGCAATGCGGAAAGCCTGCCTCGTCGGCAGACGAGCAAAAAAATTTGCCAGCCAGCCTGCCTAAAAACCAGGTGGGCGAATCTATTATAATGACCTACGTCAAACTCCAACAATTTGAAGGCCCGATGGACTTACTCCTGTCCCTTATCGAGGCGCAGAAACTTGATATTACAAGCATTGCCCTGGCGCAGGTCACTGAGCAGTTCATCCAGTATATCCGCGATCTTGAACATGTTGATCCGACCATACTGGCCGACTACCTGTCTATTGCCGCAAAATTGTTGGTTATCAAATCAAAGGCGATCCTGCCCACGCTGGAACTGGAACCCGAGGAGGAGGAGGCTGCTGTCGATTTGGAATCCAGGCTCATTCTGTACAAACAATTCAAGGAAGTCGCAAAGTATTTGAAAACGCTTGATAGCCGCCGGCAACAAAGCTTTACCCGCACCCTAACATTCGAAGAACGCGTGAGCTTCTTCCCCGACCCTGCGGTGACGCCCGATACATTGCGTAGCGCCATTCTGAAAGTGGTCGAAGGTCTCAAAGAACTGGACAGCTTGCCAAAAGCCAAAATTAAAGAAGCCGTCTCCATTCAGGAAAAAATCAATAACCTGCGCGACCATTTAAGCGAACAGGTCGAAACAAAACTTTCCGAACTGGTTAAAACCGCAAAGAACAAGCACGAGGTCATAATTACGTTCCTTGCCTTGCTGGAATTGGTCAAACAGCGGCTGTTCGTAGCCGTGCAAGATTCCTTATTTACCGATATTACCATTCGCAAGTATGAACTGCAGCCCGGCGAAAACGAGCCAGACGGTGCAGACCAGCAGCAACAAAGCGATCTATGAGCAAGCTCACTATTTCACTGCTATTTATTATTTTCGGACTCGGCTACGGTAGCCTTGCCAGCCGCAAGGTATATGATTCCACCCTGGGCTATCTGGTAGAGCATAAGTGGATCAAGCCACCGACGGAAAGCAACCTGGGACAAAATCTTTTGGGAAAAAAAGAAACCATTATTCTTTATAGCGGCTTGCTCATTCTGGCGGGCCTCTACCTCTTATGGAACCACAACACTTAAAGTCAACGCTCGAGAGCATTTTATTCGTTTCGAGTAAGCCGCTGACCGCCAAACAGCTGGCCAAAATTTTGGAAGTCGAACCCGGGCAAGTTTTGCATGCCATGAACGAACTTGTCGAAGAACGCCGCAATAGCGGTGTCGTCATTCTTGACAATGGGGGTGAATACCAGATGGCGACCAACCGCGCCAACACGGCTGAGGTTAAAAATTTCCTGAATGCCGATCTGCGTGAAAAACTGACCGATGCCACCGTGGAGGTCCTGGCCATTATCGCCTACCGCCAACCAATCTCCAAAGCGGAGATAGAGGCCATTCGCGGCGTCAATTCCCAATATAGCCTGCGGCATTTGCTCATGCGCGGTATGATCGAAAAAATCCCCAACCCCGACGATTCCCGCAGCCTGCTGTACCAAACCACGACCGATTTCCTGCAACACCTTGGCCTGGTTTCCATACGGGATTTGCCTGCCTTTGAAGAGCTCGTCAAAGACATTAAACTACCCGAAACACCCCAGACCGCCGAAGTCATGCAGCAACCAGCGGATGAAGCTGGCGGACAGGCGGAAAATACCGACCAAACTCCGGAAGACGAGGTCGTGCTGGTTATCGAGCCGGAAGCGGAACAAACGGAGCCTATGATTTCTGATACTGGAGATGAGCCGGATGGAATGGAATCGCCCAACCCAGCAACAGAGCCGACCGACGGACCCATGGTAGACCCTATCACAGACAACACACCCGACTCCGCAGATGATGAAGATGAGGAAGACGAAGACGAGTACGATGATGATGAAGATGAAGACGACGAGGATAAAAAATAAAATAAAACCCCCCATTTGGGGGTTTTTGATTTTCAACACATTCACTCTGCGAAAATTACTTAGGTAGCTCCTGATACGAAGCCGGTGGTGAGCTCGGCACTTCCTGCTTCAGCTGCACCTTCTGACACCCCGCTGCCATGAGTGTAATAATACTCACCAGCAAACTTATTTTCAACAAACTTCGCAACAAACTTCCGGTTTTACCCATATTCCCCTTTCACTCTATTACGGGAGTGTAATAGAGTATTTATATTGAAAGATAATCTTCTGCACTTTTCCGTTTGCTCCGCTCAAACATTTTTTTATCGAATTTTTGCAAACCGCTTTTTAGCACAGCACCAAGCAGTGTCTTGTTAGGTTTTACCAACCCTTTTAAAGCATGTTCTCTGCGCCCAAGTCTCCGTTCCCGCATTCTCTCATTCTTCAGCTCCAAATTTTCCAATTTTGAATGCATTTTTCGAACCCCTTCACCTTTGCTATGGAGCATATTACTCATCTTAGAAATTGTTGTCGATGTGACATTCATTTCTTGAGTAATAGTGTCGTACAACTGTTCACGCAGCAATCTCCGAGACACCTCAAACCTTTTAGCCAGCATCTCAATTTCTGTCCGTGTAAGAAGATCGTAAAACAGGTCCTTAATATCTTCTTTAGATTCTGCCAAAGTAAAAGCTGACCAGATATTATTGATGTAATAACCCAAATCTGCCTGTTCTAAATTTTTTCGAGATAACTTAGTCATACTCGCATACTCCATTACGGGAGTGTATTAGAGTGTTGACATCGGGAGCACTCGACAATCAATCCTCACACAAGAGGGCGGCGCCGAGGCTGCCGCTGTTCTTGAGGTCGGAAATAATAATATCCGGAAACGCGTGTTTGTTGACGATGTGTTTTTTGGCAATCTGCATGGCTTTAGGGAGAAACTGCGTACTATGGCGCAGCGCGACCGTACCGCCCAGTATAATCGCTTCCGCATCCAGCACGTTCGTGATGTTGGCAAACAGCAACCCCACCACTTCCCCGACTTTGCTGAAGTTCTTCTTATCCCGCGCCTGCTGGTAATAATGTTCGCTGTCGTATTTAAAATCCGCCATCAAATGCCCCGCTTCCCCGGCACTCCCATGGCTACCGCGGTACAATTGGCTATTGTGAATGATTCCGCCGCCAATGCCCGTTCCCAGAGTCAGCCCGACAAAATTCTTGTATTTTTTGCCTTTGCCCAGCCGGGCCTCCGCCAATGCGAAGCAGTTTGCGTCATTCTCGATGCGGACCTTTTTGATCCCCAAGCTCCGAAAATATTTTTCCGCTTTAAAGTCTTTCAATCCCGGCATATTGGGGTTGTACACGAGCATGCCCTTGCTGTCAACGATCCCGGCCATGCCCACCCCCAAGCCGTCTATAACTTTCCCGTTAGACAAAAACGCGACCAGCGTATGTACCGCTGCCGTAAAAGCTGTGCTCTTTTTGGGCGTTTCCACAGTCAATTCGCGAACAATTTTCTTACCGTCCCAGACGATGCCGTTGATTTTGGTCCCTCCGATATCCAATCCTATGCAGTTTGCCATATATTTTTATTTTTTGATTTCAAACCAAATGACTTTTACGGGAGTAGCGGCATCCACCGGCCGGCCATAGTAACCACCCAATATCCGGTACATTTCCTCGTCAGTTTGATACGATTCATGGCCACTTTTCTCGTCCGGGCCCAATTGGCCAATAGGCTTTTCGATTACCTTGGTGACCATAACTGTTACAAACCGCTCCTTACTGTCGCTGTCTAAAAAATCCAGCTCGTCCCCCACCTGAATATTTTTGTCGTCCCATAACCGCCAGGTCGAGGTCTTTTCACCACTGAGTACAAGTGGGACCAGATAGGGCTTGAATTTTAACGTCTTGTTCATGGCTGATGATTAATAAGCTTTCGGGCCGCCTCCCAAAATTCCGGGTGCCCGTTCTGTTTGGCCCAGTACCACCATTCCACGCCCCACAGGATCTGAGGGTTAAAATCGGTCTTGCCTGCCAAATGCGTGATCGTCTGGAATTTATCCAGGCTCATGGTCTTGTTCTGTTCCTCAAAGGGGGTTTTCACGATACCCTGGGTGGTCCACGGCTCAGCTTCCAGCTCGGCGATCATAATGGGCTTCCTGCCGTAAAGCAGACGTATTATACCGCCTTTGAAGCGATAAAACCAGCCCGGAAAATAAAAATTCGTCCAATAGCGGTGCAGCACATCGGAATAGACATAGCGGTAGTAAGTAGTCCCGAACTGGTCACCGCGTTTGCCCGCATGCCACCAGGTTGAAAGCTCGCCGCTGTCGGTCATCAGAATCGGCCGGGAGGGGTCGAGTTTTTTGACCAGAGCAATCTCCTGATCGAGGAATTTGACATCCAGCTTGGGGCACGGACCGAATGAGGAAAGAAAGGCCTCATTTTCTACTTGCCACATTGCGACTGTTTGGTTCGCCTGATACCGTTCGACTACCGCTTCCATATACGACAGTTGTTCGGTATCTGCCGCACCGGGAGAACTTAAATCCTTGGTCCAGTCCGGCACATGGCATTCGGGCCAGCGGGGCAGCCGCTTGCCGATGGCTAAAATAACCTTGGCATCTTTTTCGGCCGCCTTCTGCACCATGAAGTCAATGGTGGAAAAATCGTACTCCCCCTGCTTCGGTTCAACGCTGTTCCAATATACCGGCACACGGACCAGCTTGATATTTAAATCACTGAGCATGTCCGTATAAACTTGCTGCCAGTTGAGCCCCAAATTCTGGGCATAGGGCACGGAAAACGTCACGCCGTAATCAATCTGCTGCGGTTTCGGCCCGGCGTACCAAGCCAGTGCAGCAACTACTACGATTACCGAAACGAGAATGATGGCGAATTTCTTCCAGAATTTTTTCATAAGAATAAAATTATTGTACCGAGAAAGATAAGGCAAATTCCAAAAATCTTCTGCCTAATGGTCCGGTGGCTAGTCTCCTCTTCCAAAATATGCCGGAACTTACGGCTGAGAAATAGCGCAATAAAAAATAAGAAGACATAACGAAAACCCTGCAAAGCGTTGATGAGAGAGACTTGGCCGACTGCCAGCAGGTAACTTAAAAAAATGAAGGTTGCCCCGCCCAAGGCCTGCTTGAACAGAAACCAGAATGCCGTGTTCTTTTTTTGCTCGACTTTTTCCGCGGTGAATACTTTTCGGCGATACCATGGCAGTGCCAGAGGAATAAGCAGTACCAAAGCGGCGCCGATGCGATTCCACATGAGGTCATTCAGCACTGGACCATTATGCGAAGCGGCGTGCCATAAGGCAAAATAAACGCTCAGGAGCAGGGCAGCGGTAACTTTTATCATGACATGCTTGCCCATCTTCTTATCCGGCCGGTAGCTGACCAGCAGTGCACCCGGAATGAGCAGCCACATGACTGCCGCTTCCTTGGGCTGCATGACCCCTTGCCCCAGCACCCATTCGATTGCAATATCAAAGAGCGGCACCAGACCGTAGACAAATGGAATGACACGGCTCACTTCCCCGTCCCGCAACGCCAGATAAAATACGAACATGGCGAGCGAAAACCAGGCTCCGGAAAAGGCCGAGAACAAGGCTTCACGCACTGGCACTGCATGATATACCCAAGGCCAGGCCAGAAGCAGAACCAGCCCGGTCACGACGGTATAGAATGTATAGTTGACCGGCTCCACCTTGCGCTTGCTGATGAGAAACTTATCCAGCACATCGGTGACGGTTTGGAGCAGGTATTGGAATATAGAAAGCAGGACGATCATAAAACCTAAATTAGTATGTCATTGCGAGCGAATGCACCTGAGCGAAGCAATCTTTTCTACACGAAAGATTGCCGCGCTGTTCAAGATAAAGCCCTTGAATAGCTCGCAATGACAGCGATAAGGACTTACTGTTGCGATCTTATTAACTATTCGCACCTACTCACGCAAAATATTCCATCCGGTTCGTGCGGCAAATTTCCGCATAGGAGAGTGCGCTCATGCGGAGCTTGCGCTTGAGTTCGTTGTCCCGGTCAACCTCCACCAAGCCAAAGCGCGGACCAAAACCGTCTGCCCATTCAAAGTTATCGATGAGCGCCCAGTGCAAATATCCGCGAACGTCCACGCCCTTTTCCATAGCGCGGTGCATGTAGTACAAATGGTCCTTAATGAACTTTTCCCGCTTGAGATCCTTGGCATCGGCCAAGCCATTCTCAGTGATATAAACAGGCTTATTATATTTTTTCAGATAGAGCAAAACGCGCTCCAAGCCTTCCGGATGGATGCCCCAGCCCATGTCCGTCACATCATGAACGCTCCGACTTTTTTTGCGCAGTCCGAACAAACCGACATGATGGTGGAAATAGTAATTCAAACCAATGAAATCACAACTCTGAATAGTCCGCCGGATTATGTACTCATTAGCAAAGTAGTGGGCTAGGGCCGTCGGAATACTGGCTAAAAACCCGGCCGGTTGCAGATCGGAGATATGGAAAGCCATACTGACCGGCTTATGAGTTTTCAGCTTGATAATAGGAGCACAGGCATTATGGGAAGCGATCACATGCTGGAAGACCTTGCGCGTTAAAAGCAAGCTCCGCTGCTGCGGAGGGAACTTCCCCACTAAGTAACCCATGGTGGCATATATCTCCGGCTCGTTGAACGTCAGCCAAAAATCCACATATTCGCCTAACCGCTCGGCTACTACCGTCGCGTAGCGCGTGAACAAGCCCACGCTCTCGCGATGGACAAAGCCGCCGCGCTTGGTAAACCAGAGCGGATTGGTAAAGTGGTGCAAGGTCACGAATGTCTGCAGTCCGCGCGCTTTTGCTGCCTGGAGCACTTTTTCGTAATGATCAAGTTCTAGTTCGGAAAACTTTCCTTCTTGGGGCTCAATGCGCGCCCACTCGATGGACAGACGAGTGGCATTGTGGCCCATGTGTTCGGCCAGATCGAAATCTTCCGCGAAACGGTTATATGAATCGCATGCCATTCCACTGTAAAAATCAGCCGGGTTTTTTCCCTGCTTTCTCAGTTGCTGCTCGCGCCTTTGACCATGCTCCCAGGCCCACCAGTCACTGTTTTTATTATTTCCTTCTATTTGATGGGCAGCCGTAGCCGCGCCCCACAAAAAACCGTTTGGAAACGTGATAATTTGTTTTGCCATTTTGTTTCGCCGGGACCTTTTTATCTCTTGTAGTATGACACATTTTTATACAAAAATAAAGAAAACCGGCCAGTACGAATACTGGCCGGCACAGCACCCTAACAAGGCCGGTGGGTCGGCTTTTTATGCACCCGCACCTTCCACTCCGGCCTGAGCTTTTTAATGGCTTCTTCATAGCCGTCTTCGTCGCGCATCCGGAAATTATTGTACAGCTTAGGCGCATGGCCGGAAAAAAACCCATCCACGATGTGGGAATTCTCCACCAACCCGACTTCCGCCAGCACAGCCAAAACCTCGTCCCGCATACCTTGTTCGAAGTTTAGAATCTCCACACTGACCGGCGTGTACTGCAAGACCGGCGCATCGTTCTGCATACCATCATCCTCCTTTCTACTTTGCATTCCGGACATCATACCTCTGGAGCTGCTAAATGTCAACCAGGTTCGAACAGTTGTTATGCTCTGCAAAAGAAATAGCCCCACCCATAAAGGGTGAGGCTCTTTCTTTTGGTAGCGCATAAGGGAATTTGTCGTGTTCGGCTCCTGCTGGAGCCTCTCTTGTCCATGGGTTGCCAGGAACTGCCACCGGCAGTTCCTGGATCGCTCGACTACAATCCCGATTGCAATCGGGATCTTGTCTCACTTCAACCCAGTTCGATTCCCTTATTGCTTATCAAAAAAGAAATAGCCCCACCCATAAAGGGTGAGGCGCTTTCTTTTGGTAGCGCATAAGGGAATCGAACCCTTGTTCCAGCGCTGAGAACGCTGTGTCCTAGCCACTAGACGAATGCGCCAAGGCTATATATAAAAAGCTTTCATAGTTTATCACAATTACGAGAATCATTCAAGAGGATATAAACAAAAACGACCCGAGTAGAACAGGTCGTTTTGCGTACACATACTACAACCAGAATACTGGTTAATCCATGACTTCGCATACGCGCCGGGCGAAGACCAGGCTGGAATCGGGCGTGACAATGCTGTTGTCGTAAAACCACATGGCCGCCTCCTCATTCTTTTCCATAAGCGCTTCGAGTGCCGTTTCCGTCAGCACCTCGAAGCCGCCGCTGTTCTGAGCCTTGCCGCCCAACACCCCCATAGCAACACCATTACCGCTCGGTTTTGCCTCGAACTCCAAACCGACCCACGACTTTCTGACCCATTCAGGTGCCTGTCCGGGCGGCGGAGCGATAATTTTGATATGAGCCACAGTAGCTCCTCCTTACGATAACGCCATTATACACCTCTCAAAAGTTTCCACAAAATATTGGGATTGTGCTAAAATAAGCGCGTAAGGAACTGCGCGAAACAAACATTTATCTTACAATCCGGGTGAGCGCACAAAACAACAATACAACTCGGGGACATATTATCAAAGCGATAAAGATCGGCTTGATTTTGTCGTCCTTTGCCTTACTGGCCAGCTTTGTCCTGCAGCCACTCTTTACCGCATGGATTCATAAAGCAAACAACCTTTATTACCAGCATCAGCACGAAGCAATCAAAAAAAATCTGCTTCAGGAAGCGGAATATGTAAGGATCCAAACCATTGGCATAGCCCACAACCCCTCCTTGGCCGAATCAATACGCGACGGAAACACTTTAAGCCTGGTATCCATATTGCAAGATGAGCAGCAAAAACGACAACTCGGCATCTCGAGCGCCATAAATCTGGACGGCGTGGTTTTGACCAGAACCAGGTCCCTTTCTTTCCGCGGCGATAACACACTCCAGACCACGCCCCACGGCCGGGCTCTGGCCCAGGACAAAAACTTTGCCTCTTTCGAGATTTCTCCTATTCACAAGGACTGGCTTATCCTTACATCGGGGGCGAAGGTTATGCATGAAGGGTCCCCTGTTGGCTACGTGACCGGAGGGAACGTTTTTGACCGCGCGTACCTGAACCAACTCAGACAAAAGTTCGATCTGGGGGGCACACAACTGCTCGCATACACAAAAGAAAGCGGTATAGTTGCCCATACGCTTCCGGAAGAAGACACAGCCCTGGTTACAACCTACTTCAACAGCGGGTCTGACTGGATCCGGGAAGGGCGAGGCGCGGACTTGGTCAGCTTAGAGGGTACATTTTATATCCTCGAGAACATCCAGCTGCCGGGTTTAGAGGGCATCAACGGCGGACTGCTCGTCTTATTCCCGATCAACCCGATGATGAACTTTGGGGCACGGTTTGCTTCGTGCACCTTTACGATCTTCCTCATCCTCATATTCATCCTGCACCGGTTGTACAAAAGGCACAAGCGATGCCCGCGGTACATGACGGTGTCCTTGCTGACGGGGCTTATTACTACCGCAATTATTTCTTGGGCCTACTATGGACTCCTCAGTGAATACCAAGCCCTTGTTATCCGCCCCGTCCCCTATCCGATATATAATTCCACGTTAGCATTTGAACCGGAGACCGAACTCTGGGACATTTCGGTCCCCCACACTGTTAGCCTCAAACTCTCAAGCGGAGGTGAAAGCATTAATGCCGTCCAGGTAAATCTAGAATTTGACCCGGCCGTCATCCAAGTACTGCAAATAAACACCACGAATTCAATTTGCCCTCCCCAATTCTTCATCAAGAAAGAAATTGACAATACGGCAGGAAAGATCCATATCGTATGCGGCACCCCCAGTCCGGGATTTACCGGCAGCCAGGGAACTATAGCCGAGCTTTCGATTAAACCAATCAAAGATACGAATGTGAATCTGCATTTTGCCGACGGAACCAAAGTCTTAGCCAATGACGGACTCGGTACGAACGTACTCCGCCAAGCCATGGACTCACAATTCTCTATTGTTGATTACAATAACCCGGCTGGTTTATCCAGACCGCTGCTCAACTCCCCGACCAATCCGAACGGCGCCCGCTGGTATAATACTAAAAAGGTCACCATCAATTGGAAACCAATTCCCGGCCAAACCTATTTTTTCACTTTTGACCAAAATCGGAACGGGTCAGCCGAGGAAGGTATCACTACGAATATAAGCAATTTGACTTTGCCCACAGAGCAGGACGGGACCTATTATTTACATTTTCTTGTACGCAAGGGCGATAAGTTGGAATTCAGGCGCGATATGGATTTTCACATTGATACCACGCCACCTGCCATCACCTTGTTCAAAGCCAGCTCACTGACTCCCAAAACAACAGATCTGGTGCGTATAGAATTTGCAGCTACGGACAGAGGCAGCGGCTTGCAAAATAACGCGTATATTAGAATCGATGAAGGCGTATACCTGCCAGTCACTTCGCCGTTCATGACTTCATTCCCCAAAAAAGGCATTCATGCGGTGAGATTGCGCGTTTTTGACAATGCCGGTAATTTTACGGACCAAGCCCTGCCGGTTAACGCTCAAAACTAATCGAAAACGACCAATCAGCGCCGCAAGCCCGGCGCTGATTTTAAAATTATGCCAGCCCAGCTATGGGAAAACTCGATCCCAAAAAGGAACTGATTCCTTACCATAGTTAAAACCAATAAAATATTTTTTGACTCAATCATAATGCTATTCGGCAAGTTGTTATTTCCCGGCTCTTGAAAAATTGTGATAATTGCTGTATAATTATTTTTCGTTTTTATGAAGTTGTCCATAATCCAATTCATAAGAGGGACCATAACATGGGAGTTCACGCAAAACCGTTCATCGCAATGTTTGCCAACATGCTCGAAACGGATATGCGTCCATTATCGATAAAAAAGCTAAGCGAGGCAGACGTCGATGCGGATTATCGCATCATGCTCAGGCTTACGGCGCTCGAAACAGCTATTAGTATGCTGGAATCGACCATCAGGACAATTAAAGGCCATCTATCGCCCGATGATGTTGCGGATATCTTGATCGCTCTGACCGAGTTTCAGGCTAAGTACGAAAAGATACCAGAACCTGATCCGCAGCATGCCTGCAAAATCGAATGCCTCAACTTCTGTATCGACGAGCTGACGCCGGTAGACTAGCAGCGTAAACCCCTTCCCGCCAACACCAACCATCCGGTTGGTGTTTTTCATTTCGTCATGAGGTATATGAAAAAGGCTGCACCGGGCAGCCTTTTGTTATCAACGGATCAGAACTTGCAGTCCCGGATCCAGCACCATGCATGCTTCCGCCAGCAACCGCCGATGGCAACACTCTGGCGTTTTTTCGATACACAACAACGTCACACTCTGTATATGAGCCAGTTCAATCATTCTACCGATCGCCTGCTGAGCCTCGCCACGCTGCAAATAGCTCCTATACTCAAATGCAAACTGTTTCCACGGTAAACCGCGTTTGTAATATGCGCCAACCAGGGCCGACGGCGGCGCCAGAACCACCCAATGCTCGTCGAACAATTCCTTCGAGATTTCCGGATCCGGCGTTACTCCGTCCGTCAGCGTATGCCTGCTCATGACCGAGATCCGCAGGCCGTCCTCCGGCTGGCGGAAAGTCTTGATACAACCGGTGCGTAACATGTTCCTCCTTCAAGCGCTCTTGATATCCGTTCCTCCCTGCAGCCAGTATACATCATTTTCCAAAGTTGACTTTTCCACCTCCACGATCTAAGCTATAAAGCTGTACTTTAGCTGCCCTAAAAACAAGGCAGCCAGACAATCACAAGGAGAGACTATGGAAACGCAAACCAGCGAGCTTGTCACTGCTCAATGGATCGAGCATATTATGCGGTTTCTTCCTACCGAAGTCCGTTCACGGCGCATTATGGCGAAGGTCGTCATTTTATTGACTTCCGTTCGGCACATGCCAAACTTCGAAATGCTTCCGCTCAGCATTCTTACGGAGCTGGACATGGTCAGTTGGCCGAACCGTGGCATGATGTTCAAGCTCGGCGAGATCATCGGCTGTTTTGGCGACTTCGATGAAGCAGGGATCGGGGAGATTAAGGCCGCCATGCAAAAAATCCTCGACGAGACTGCGCCTGTCGATTCCCTAAAAGAACATCTCGCCAAGGAGTTCAACACTGCGTGTGAGGACAATCACCACATTTCGAAGCCGGGTGCCGGATTTCCCCTCCAGCTCCTATCGCTGAGCACCACCCTGGTCATTAACATTGCCGCGCTCGAGGATTTTTCCGTCACCAACACGCCTGTTCTGAGCGACGGGGAGATTGAGAAATCCATTGGCGCATATTTTGTCAGCCGCGGCTACCAGGTCAGGTTTTGCCCAGGCCTGATATTTGCGGACAAGGACGGCCAGTCACTCTGCACTCACTACTTCAACGATACCGCCAGCAGACGCAGATTTCTCGTGACGGTGAAAGAAGACTGAGACTGCAAACCCAAAGCGCGAACCGCACGGTTCGCGCTTTTAATTTCGTTCCTCTCAGAACCAATATAGGTAACCGTTATACATATAGAATTGACACCGAACTTGCATGGCGTTATGATAATAACGATCCTTTAAATACTGCATTTTATATGCTAACTTCAGAAGATATAAAAAATTTAATAGAAGCCCAAAAAGAAGCCTTTTACACCCGGGAAGAGATGGATGTTAAATTTGATGCCATGAATCAGAATTTCAGCTCTTTGCAGGGCTCCGTTGATGCGTATGCTAAAAAGCCGATACTTATTATCAAGAAATGGCTGCCATGCGCCACAGACTCGAAAGAATAGAAGAGTGGATTAAGCAGGCTGCCGGAAAAATCGGACTGGATTACAGAATTTAGCAATCTGAGTTAAACATAATAAGAAAACGGTACTGAAAAATACAGTACCGTTTTTTTTGCAATATCCTACCTCTTACTTCCACCAGCCAAACAATGCCCCATAAAACAAATAGAGCAGCGGCCAAAATGGCAATGTGAGGAGTACGGCTACCAACGGGAGCACGCTGTCATGGACATCGTTCATCCAGGCCTGGGCCTCGCTGCGTTCTTTGGCGAGCTTGGTCGCAAAGTAGTCATCCAAGACCTGCACCCGCTCTTCCGGCGCAAAGCTCTGCGGTACGGTTTTGATCCGCTCAATCATCTCCAAAGACTCTTCATGACGCAAGCGGGCGTACCATAATCGCAGGGCGTACCAGCTTCTCAGTACCCAGGACGGCCACAACAGCAGCGACGCCATGATCACACACAAGGGATACCATTCCGGTACGGATACGCGGGTTAAGGTATCATCTTTGGCATGAAATGCCGCTTCGAGCACGGGAATCCTGGAACGAGTCCAGAAGACCCCGAAAATCACCAGCGCCAGCGAGGTCCAATTACAGACTCTTTGCGCGATTTTGATCTTATTCCCCATATTCCTCCTGTTAAACTGACTATCAAGCATACCAGGCTTGGCCAGTACGGTCAAGCCAGAGAACGCCTTCGGTAATGGTATAATGATAGTGACAGGCAAATCCCATGAGGAAACAAACTCGAAAACAGCATAGTGAGGGTTTTACACTCATCGAGCTGCTCGTGGTCATCTCCATTATCGGGCTGCTCGCGAGCGTGGTTTTAGTCGCGCTTAATGGTGCCCGGCTCAAAGCGCGGGATACCAGGCGCAAAGCCGATGTCCGGCAAATCCAAACCGCGCTCGAAATGTATTATGACGACAATAAGCAATATCCTGCTTCCGGCGGCGCCACTAACCCCAATGGCGGCTGGAGCACCAGCAATGACTCCAGCTGGAATGCACTCCAGACCGCGCTCGCACCGTACATGTCCAAGCTGCCCCACGACCCCAAAGAAGACGGGTTCGGCTGGGGACAATCCAGCCATGCGTACTCGTATTATTCGCTGGGGTATGGCTGCAACCAGCAATGGTATATGTTCGTCTATAACCTGGAAAATACCGACAACCAGCCTGATCCTGGCGTGAAAGCCTGCGACGGAACCTACTTTCAATATGGTGGCAACGGCGCAACCACGAACGTCAAAACCGTTGGCCAAAAAGCCCAATAACCTATGCACTATTTCTATATTCTCCGCTGCAAGGATAAAACACTCTACTGCGGCTACACCAACAATCTCAAAAAACGCGAACAAACACATAACGAGGGTAAAGGTTCGGTCTATGTGAGAACCCATGGCGGCGGTACCATTATCTACCACGAGAAGTTCAAGACTATTGGCAAGGCACTGCGCCGGGAAGCCGAGGTTAAGAAATGGACGCGGATGGAAAAACTGTCGCTCATCAAGAAACGGATAATCCGCACGAATAAAAAGCAGACGGATTAATAAGATCCCTGTAGGGAACGGTCGAGACCGTTCCCTACTTTTGTATCTGTTGGCTTACCTTGAGAGGATATCCCAATGGCAAGAACGGCTTATCCTGCGCACTGGCCACCACTTTGTCGATCGCTTCCTGCAATACCGGAATAACACCGGACAATTGTTGTTCCCGTTCACCGATAACGATCGGAAATGGAACCAGATCCTCATGAGCCATTTTGATCTTTTTCCCTACACTCTCCGCCCGGTCGTCTATTTCCATACGCACGGGCACATTGCTAAACTGCCCGGCAAGCTGTTCGCAAAACAACACCAGACTTTGATTGACCGGTAGCAGTCGGACTTGCGCGGGCAAAAGCCACAAAGGGAACCGGTTCTTAAAATCATCCAGGAGCATATACACGTACCGCTCAATACCGCCAGGTACCGCGCTGTGGATGATGACAGGCTCTTTGGAACCCCCCTGCCCGTCAGCATACCGAATACCAAGGCGCGCCGCATTACCCACATCAATTTGAATGCAGGCAATCTCTCGAGACTGGCCGAATTTATCCATCAGTTTGTAATCCACATTGATGATCCAGTACCGGTCCTTGCCGTCTTGCAAGATGGCCACCAGGACATCACGGCCCAGATTCTTAGCGATCGATACAATCTCTTCCCGGTACCGCTGCCAATTTTGTTCAGACGAAACTTCTACCACGACTTGGTATTGCACGCCAGCTTCAGCTCCAGCCTGCACGATCTGCCGTTCTATGCGCGGAAACCAGGCAAAAGCTTCGTTCACATCTTTGAAGTATGGATGGAGGTCCGGCATGTAGAACCTGCGCTGACGGTACAGGAGCATGCATTCCCCACTCTGTTCGTAGCGGTAACAATCAGCAACGGAGAAATGAGCGAACGGCAGTTGCCGGCTGCTGATGGAATATGAGCCGGCCAAATTGAACTGCGGATAACTGGCATCGTAACTCATGACCACCTGCTTCTTTCCGGCTTTGAAATTGAACAGCCGGTCGCCGTAAAGCTTGGCGTACGCTTCCACTACGGGATGCGACAGGTCAAACATATTCGAACCTCTGACTTCGTACACTGGAACACCGATTTTTTGCACTAGACTGCGCGCATACTCCTCCATCAGGCGCATAATCAGCCAGGCCTTATGGCCGTAAGACACGAACCCCGCATCGGCATTCAATTCCCAGCCAAAGCCGAGTTTATGGGCGTACTCAAGGTAATCTGACTTACGATTGGCCTCCGGACCCTCTCCGAGGGCTTCCTTTCTGACAAAAGCCGCAAACTCATCCCCTGCCTCCACATGGGATATGTAACCCGCCACCTCCTCCACCGAACCATCACACTTGATGATCAAATATTTGTTATTCATATGATTATGAATGAATGATTTTGAAATTGGGCAAAACAAAAAACAACCCCGCTGTCGGGGTTGCGATTGTTCTGGAGTTAGGACAATACAACTAGGCCAACAGCGGAAGCTGCGGCGGCGTCGTGGAAACTACAAATTGAAGATTCCTTTTGTCCATATTAAACATAGTATACCGTAAAAACAGCTTTCAGTCAAGCCAATATCACAATAACCCATAGAGGGCGGCTCGCGAGCCGCCCCTACACACCGCAATATGAATACGGACGGGCATTACCCGCCCCTACAGGGCACATTTGTATCCGTGTGTCCCGATAAACTACAAAATCCACATTGCAATATTGCAATGTGGATTTTGGCTATAAGCTATTACCTGTAAGCTATAAGCCCCTGTATCAACTTTCCCTCTTCCCATCCAGCAGCATATCAACCGCATGCTCCATGGAACCGGCAGTGACTATTTCGCCAGCGTTGACGAAGAATATCTCATCCGCATTCTCGATGGTATTCAATCGATGAGCGATTACCACGCGCGTGGTCTCCTTCGGCAGCTTATCAAGAATTTCCTGCAGCAGCTGTTCGGTCACGGTATCAATGTTGGCAGTTGCTTCATCCAAAATAAGTAGTTTCGGTTTTCTCAACGCCGCGCGGATAAAGGCGATTAGCTGTTTCTGTCCGAGACTAATGGTCGAGCCTGCGGCCTGGACAGGCGAATCGAGCCCCTGTTCAAAACGCGCGAGCAAGCCTTCGAGCCGTTCCTGCTGCAGGATTTTAAGCAGCTCTTCATTCGTGACTTTGGCCAACCCGGGATTTCCATACCGGATATTCTCCCCGACTGTGCCGGTAAACAGAAACGGTTCCTGCAAAATGAACCCGATCTGGGATGTCCTGTCTTCCGCTGAAAACGATTTCAAATCATGGCCTTCGAAATACACGCTGCCGCGGGTCGGATCATATAACCGCGCCATCAACGAAGCTGTGGTGGACTTGCCTCCGCCGGTCGGACCAACAAACGCATACGTCTTGCCGCGCTGCAATTGGAAATTGATCCGGTGCAGCACTTCCCTGCCTTCCGGATATCCGAATGAGACATCCCTGAATTCAAGCAGCGCCGGCGATTGTCCGCCCGCATCGGGGGTAATTTCCAGGTCAGAGGTCATGTTCAAGATCTCAGAAACACGGTCCCAGCTGGCCAAAGCCTGTTGGAAGTTGCTCCACAAGCTTGCCAGCTGCCGGAGCGGGTTATAGAAGTTGTTGATATAGACAATGTAACTGATGAGCAGCCCGACCGTAAATTGCCCAACTGAGACCAGATAAATACCATATGCCAGCACGATGAGCTGCCCCAAATTAGCTGCCAATCCATAAACAGGATTGAACAAATTATTGGCTATGCCGGCAGTGACCGAGGTGCGGTAATTGGCCTGATTGACTTGTTCGAACCGCTTGCGGAAATAATCACGCCGATTGAACGCAATGACCACTTTGAAATTCTCGAGGCTTTCCTGAATTTCCGCGCTCATGTTCCCAAGTGCCTGCAAGCTGTACAAATTCTTGCGCTTAACCCAGCCGGAGATAGCCTGAGTAAACACTAGCAGCAGCACGGCAGGCACCAGGGCAGCCGCGCCGAGCTGAATATGGATAGACAGCACAAAAATACCGGCACCAACCATCATGACAATACTGCCGATAAACTGGATCAGGCTCTGCGAGAAAAACTGGTTTAAGTTGTCAGTGTCGTTATTGATGCGGGAGATAAGGTCCCCTGCCTTATTCTGATTGAAAAAGGCCACGGGCAATTCCTGCAATTTATTGAACAGCTGGTTGCGCAACCGAAACAGCGTCCGCTGCCCAACCCCGCCCATGAGCCGGGTTTGAATGTAGCTGGTCACGACCGAAACCACGAACATACCAAGCAGGATGCCGGAAAAATACAGCACGCCGCTGTACTGGCGCGCGGCTATATACTTGTCGATAACATGCGCTCCAATGAGCGGAGCTACCAGGTTAATAGCCGAACTGATCAGAATGGCCACGGCAGACAAGATTAGGCGCTGTTGTTCGCCTTCCACCAATCGCGAAATCTTTTTAAGCGTAGCCCATAGCCCTGCCTTACCGGCAGGCTGGCCCGATTCGGACCCGGTCGGAAGCAGTACGCCAGCTCTGGCCCGGGCCGTACGGGACAACCCTGCTGCCTGCTCCCACTGCTGCTGGTTCGTACTAAGTTTGTAGTTCATACTGGTTCGTACTGCGCTGTGAATTGTAAATCTGTACGTACTCAGGGCTTTCATGCATGAGCCGCTCATGGGTTCCTCTGGCTAATACTTCGCCTTCCATGAGCACGATAATTTGGTCGTAGTGTTCCACTGAAGCAACCTTTTGGGTCACGGAAATGAGCGTCAGGCCAGGGTAATTTGCTTCCAAGTTCTTTAGAATATTCTGTTCGGTCTGGGTGTCGACGCGCGCAGTAAAATCATCCAGCAACAACACTTTTGGCTGCAGCGCCAAAGCGCGGGCCAGCATGATGCGCTGCTTTTGGCCGCCAGACAGGCTGGTACCACGCTCCGAAACAACAGTATTAAGCTTCTCCGGCAGGCTCTCGATAAAGTCCGTCAGCTCTGCCGTGGCAATAGCTTTATTGAGCGACTCGTCCGTAACCGTATCGCTAAAAGCAATATTCTCCCGCAATGTCATATTGAACATAATGCTGTCCTGGAAGACCAGTCCGACCTGGCGATGGAGCACTTCACTACTGTACTGTTCCAAGCCAATGCCATCGTACTCCACAGTTCCTGAACTCGCACGGATCAAACCGGCCAGCACATAGAGCAACTGGGTCTTGCCTGCCGCTGTCGGCCCGATGATCGCAGTACGCGAGCCCTTTGATATGGAAAAGCTTACCGTCTTTAATACGGCCCGCTCCCCGTATTGTAGGTCCAGGTCTTTTACTTCCAGCGCGCCATTCAGCGGCGTCGTCACAGTGCCGGTCTCTTTTGTTTCCGGACCATCCAGTACCGCGGCTACGCGCCCATAGGCAGCCTGCGCCCGGGCTATGACATTGGTCATAAAGCCAATAATCATGATCGGAAATATAAGGATCATCAAATAGCTGTTAAAAGCTGCCAACTGTCCAAGCGTCATGTTCCCTCCGATGACTAAATGACCGCCGAGCAGCAAAATGGCGATAATAGCCAGGTTCGACACGAACATGATAATGGGGATCATGGTGGCGAACAGCCTCAAAATTTGCATACCCAAATCACGGGCGCTCGTATTGGCTTCCAGGAATTTGCCGTATTCGGGCTCCTGGGAATTAAGCACTCGAATTAAGGGCGCCCCCAAAATGCTTTCGTTAATAATCCGGTTCAGCCAATCGATATTTTCCCTGGTCTTTAAAAACAGCGGGCGAATTCTGCCCATGATCAAAAAGAAGGCGCCAGCAATGAGCGGAACCACACCGAGCACAACCAAAGCCAAAGTTCGGTTGATCATAATTAAGAGTACGCTCGTGCCGATGATCACGAATAAAGAAGAAATAATCTGGACCACGGCTTGCGAAACAAACATCTTGACCGCGTCGATATCTGAGGTCAAATTGGTCAGCAGTTTGGACGGGCCCATCTGCTCAATAACCTGATAGCTGCCCCGCGAAATCTTGCCGGCAAACTTGGTCCTCATGTCGCGGCCAACGCGTTCGGACGCATAGGTCTGGACAATGCTCTGCAAATACGTAAAAATCAAAATCCCGAATCCGGCAATCAGGAACTCCACTGTGATCCTACCGAAAGACAAAGTATGAGCAGTATATGCATCAATGCCGCTGGAAATAATCTTCGGTATCAGCAAGTTGGTACCACTGCTTAAAACGGCCAGTACGACCAATAAAAAAAGCAGCCCGCGGTACGACCCCAGAAGGCCGAATATGCTTTTCGGCTTATTTGCATTCACTTGTCCTGGATTGTGAGTTTGTTCCATATAGTGTATAAACGATCAACGAGTTAACAGTTTAACAGCTTCCTGAGGTGCGGTCAAGATTTATACGTGTGGGTTTTCCACATTGCCATACGTTATAATTATATAGAGAAAAGATTACTTGCACCAAAACCCCTTATGATTATTATTTCCTTCAGTCTCATACTCACTGCCTTCCTGCTGCTCCTGCATTGGTTCATTTACCGCACCGCGGTAAGGTTTTTGGAGATCCGCCAGCCTGCCGCGCGCCGGCTACTGCTTATCGCCCTCCTGCTGCTCGGTATTAGTTTTCTGCCCGCCTCGTATTTCGCCTCCCGCGCCTACAATCCCGCCACGCGAATCTTGTATACGCTTGCCGCCGGGTGGATGGGTTTTGCAGTATATTTTTTCCTCGCCAGTATCACCGCCTGGATCGCGTACGGCCTGCTCCGCCGTACCTTCATGATCTCCGTGCGGAAGATAGCAGCCGTTTTATTCATCTTCTCGGCCCTTGCTTCCGGGTATGGTATTATCCATGCCTCTTCACCTTCCGTAACAACCATCACGGTCGCAATCCCAAACCTCCCTCAGGAGTGGGACGGCAAAACCGCGGTCTGGATCAGCGATACGCATCTCGGCCAGGTGCGCGGCGCGGCTTTTGCGGATCGCATTGCTCGCCAGGTGGACGAACTGCATCCTGATATTTTGTTCATCGGCGGCGATTTTTATGACGGCGTTACGACCGATTACAATCGCATGGCCCAGCCGTTCAGCCCGGCTCATTTGTCCGTACCATGGGGCACGTATTTCATTACGGGCAACCACGAAGAATTCAGCCACGGCGCGTCCGGCAACCGCTTTATCGAAGCAGTGCGCAATGCCGGCATTACCGTGCTCACCAACCAAAAAACCGAAGTCCGCGGCATGCAGTTGCTCGGCGTGGACTACGCCTCCACGCGCTCAGCTCAGAGCTTCCGCGATGTGCTTAACGCGCTGGCACTCAATAAGACGCAGCCCAGCATCCTGCTCAAGCATATTCCCCTCCAGCTGGATGTCGCCAGCCAGGCCGGCATAACTTTCCAAATCTCCGGACACACCCACCGCGGCCAAATCTTTCCTGGCAGCCTGTTCACCAGTTCGATTTTTAAAGGGTATGATTATGGCCTGAAAAAATTCGGGCAGATGCAGGTCTATACCTCCAGCGGTGCCGGCACCTGGGGCCCGCCCATGAGGATTGGCACCAAACCTGAAATTGTCCAGATACTATTCCACAAGCAGTAACTACGGATGAATCCGAATCTACAGAAAATTACGAAATGAGACAGTGCTTTGCGTGGTTTTCCAAAAATAAAATCCGCACCTTGCATGCAAGGTGCGGATTCGTTGTACTTATTGAGGAAGAACTACCAACTGTACGAAAAACCGATCCCCACGGGAATTTCGGTCTTGCGGCCGTCGCCGGTATGAGTCAGCGGAGTACTGAACTGGACAAATGGCGCCTGCAGCGTGAGGTGGCCGGAAACTTTCCAGTTCGCGCTTGCCGCGACCCGGCCAATCCACCCCTCGTTAAACCCGAAGGCGCCGCTATCATGATTGAACGACATATCGCCGCCTACCGACAACCTGCCCTTGAGCGCCCGCTGGAACCTGCTGCCGAGCATGACGAATGTCCCGCCAGCCGGCTCCTTACCTTTGGCAGGCATAGCCTTTCGCACCCAAATGTACGGGGTCACGCTCCCTTGCGCTACTTTGAACTCGCGCCCAAGAAACGCTCCGAGATTAATGACATCACCCCGCGGCAGCTTGAATAAGCTATACACGTCGAGATAGGTCGCACTCAGATTATACTGCAGTCTGAATCTGCGGAATATTCCGCGGCCGATTTTGCCGGATATGCCAATGGTGTAATCCAGCTCATCTCCGAAGTTCGGTTTCTCTCCGCGCTTGTCGAGGGAGAAAGAACTCCACTGGTCAAAGTACAAGCCGGACGGCAACGCGACGGTAAATTCGCTCTGCTGCACCATTCCCCTGCGGAATGCGCCACCATCCATAAAACCGATGTACGCTGGCAGGGTGATAGTCGAAAACGAATAACGGGCCTTATGGACCAGCACTGTTTCCGATCCGCCGCCTCTTTCGTCGAGTTCAGATGCCCGAACCAACTTGCCGGTAGAAGTAAAAACCGACAGGCAGGTCGCCAGCACCCAGGTAGCAAACTTCAGAGCCAGGCGCGAAGCGTCCATAATCTGTTTGGCCGGATCTGCAATGCGGTACTTGACCAGGCCCCATTCCGGCACTAACACGGCCAGCATGAGCCTTGGGAAGTTGGCGCCGAGTTCGCGTTGCAGCGTACTGCCGCTGTCCCGCGCTTTTAGTGCCAGATGGCCGGGCATGAACAGTATGGCAACCAGATGGGCCACGATCCACCAATAACACGCCTGGTACATCCACCATGTCCATTCCTGCCACGTTGAAGGTCTGGACGGCTGCGGGAGATTCGCCCGATACTGGTTATGCATTCCAACGCTGTCGCGAGCCCTGGTGTATGCTTCTACTCCGAACCTGACAATGAGGGCATCCACCCGCTGCGAGTCTGTCCACTTGTTCTCTATCTGCCAGCGGACCGAAATATCATCCCTGCTGACATAGCGCGGATCGAGCGGCGGATGCTTAGTGCTATAGAGGCGGACTGAACCCTCCAGTGCTGTAATGCGGTGGAGTACTGTAAAGTACTCTTCGCACGACTGGGGAGCCGCATCCACTACGGCGAGCAGTTCCTTGAATTCCCGGTCGATCTGACTGGCAGTCAAATGCGGCCAGGCTTCCAATTCCCTGTCGTTCTCCGCTTCAAATGACCGGCATGTTTGGATGAATGCATTCCCGAACATGCCGACAAAAGCAAGGATCATGAGCGTGTAGTACACGCTGCGCTTGCTTATATGTTCTTCCACATCGAACCTCCTTTGCAGTAAAAAACAGATTGCAACTTGCAGTCTGCAATCCGAATACTATACTGCATTTTTGGGAATTTAGCAAGAGCATGCGCCTTAAACCGTCTTTGGTAACAGGCCAGAAGACTACCACATTGACAAAAGCCTGCCATAATTTTACATTGTAAGTGCGGAAGCATGCCTTCCATCTCCCCTTAAGCTGCTATCACGGCTCCCGCAGAGCACCCGCCATACAAGCCGGTTGCACGCCCGCTTTCAACTCCTCAACTCTTGGACGCGTTGCGGCATATGGGCAGCTGCTTTCCGCAGCACAACCGGCCTAACGACATTATATAAAGAGGGACTCATCTGTCCTGTTTACACGGATCCTCACCGGTCCGTCAATATCACGACATTCCGTGCGTCGCGTAATCGCGGCACTTGGGCAACATGCCCCACGGGAAAGCCGCGGTTACCTCCGAGCCGCGGCTTTTATCATGCCAAAGCAATTTTAAAACCGCGGATAAGGTATGTGCTCACAAGCATACCTCATGCGCGGTTTTTAATTCCCCACATTAGACATGGGGCAGCAGTACTCCCTTGAACTGGCCGCCAACCATGAGTGGGATGCCGTTAATGGCGTCGACTTTGGTGGTCAAGTCCCGAATGGGACAGCGGTGCGGCCGGGTGCTGCCCGTGGCGCAGTGGGCGCACAGCAGATGCAGCTGGGAAACTATCTGCCGTTTGATTTTTTGCAATTCCGACATGGCCGTTGCTTTTAATGTTTAAATAGTATATACTCTGTGATTAGGAGGAACTATACGTTCCTATGAATCGGTTTCCTTACTCCTGGGGAAGCCGTGGACGGTTCAGTCGCTTTGCGACGCAGTCACCATTCCATTCCTGGTGAGCACTCGCGGTCTGAACCGTCCTTTTTATTTGCTATTCTAAATTGCGAATAACGCCGACAACCTTGCCCTGGATCATCCATTCTTCTTTGGGGTAGATATCCTTAAACTCCGGGTTTTCGGCCTTCAGGTAGGCGCGGTTCTTGATCTGGATAAAGCGTTTGACCGTAGCTTCGTCGTGCAGGAGGGCGACCACAATGTCGTTATGCTTGGCTTCCTTGGTTGGCCGGACGATGACCAGGTCGCCTTCGTAGATGCCGGCGTTGATCATACTTTGCCCGCGAACCCGGAGCAAGAAAACGTCCCTACGGCCCTTAATGAGCGTCTGCGGCAGATTGATCCAATCCTCAATATGTTCTTCCGCCAGATGCGGCGTGCCTGCCTGGATACTGCCGAGAATGGGAACTCGGAAGAAACCTTTCTGCAAACTGGCGCCCAGGCTGTCTAAGACCTCGATGCCGCGGGCTTTGCCCGTGGTTTTAATGTAGCCGTCCTTTTCCAGACAATTAAGAATTTTGGCTACCGCATTCTTGGACTTGACTCCCAAGTATTCAGCCATCTCGGAAATGCTCGGCGGCAGACTGTGCTCGCGGATCTCCTTGATGATGAAATTGAGCAGTTGTTTTTGCCGCTCAGACAATGTGTCAGACATACGTTTTTCGTTAAGTGGTATATCCATAGTATACAATCGTTCACCTGCTGTCAAACTTACAAAATAGTGAACATTTGTTCACTTTGCTAAAGTTATCCACATATATTTCAGTTAATTAAAAACAGCCCAGGAAGGGCTGTTTACTATTCACTCATCACTCCTTGCTATTCGCTACTTTGTATTCAACAAAAACTTCACAATGGTCACAACACCTTCCCAAATGCTTTTCAGAATGGGTACGGAACCAGGCAACAGGACAACGAGCAAAATAATGTAGAGAAAATCTTTTTTTATGACTTTAAAGATAGAATAGACCAGCAGAATAGCCAAGCCAATCGAAACGATCGGGCGTATGCCGACCGGAAAGTTGGATAAAAACTGCAGGTAGATGTTTTGTATTTCTGACATACCGAATACTATTTAAAGATTGGTTTCTTATAAGCACTATTTCAGGCCTATTATAGCACTTTTTCCGCTTATTGACAATTGACAAAAAAAGTGCTATAATATAAAGTCATCATCAAGGAGGTGACATGAACGCAGTATTGCGGGCTTTGGGCCGATTTGTAAAGAAAAATGGCCCCAAGGCGGGCAAGGCAGCCTGGAAGTTCCAGGTATTCGTCACCCGCCAGTCGTGGAAGATGAGCACTGGCCTCGCCAGTCAGCTGGGACCGAAACCCACGAAGAAAAAGAAGCGCTAGTGAAGAGTGCATAGTGAATAGATAACACAATAGACCGCAATAACTTTTTTCTGCGGTAAGGACCTTTCCTTACCCTTTCCTTCCGGAGTATGATGGAATATCGTGATGATCTGTAGCGCAGGCCCGTGGCCTGCCAGCGTAGGGGCGGCCACTGGCCGCCCGTTCCAGGGAAGCCACTGGCTTCCCCTACAGCGTCCATCGTAAACCGCAAGGAAAGTCCAAGAGGGCTTTCGACAATCCTGAAGGGGGAAATTCTTATGACAAGCACGAAGCTGTTCTTCGCAATCGTTTTCGCGCTGACGGTGAGCACCGCAGCGCAGGCACAAATCACCTGGAAGGGCGTATTGACCGAGGCGCTCCGCGCCGGAGTGGACGTCAACCACGATTATATGTACCTACAGCAGCAACGGATGTGGGTGCAGCGGGATGTCGCCACGGCGATGATCTATGCCAAACGCGATATCATCATCACGGCGATCCAAGAAACCGAGCAGACGAAGCGCCAGATCCACAACAACAACACGGACTTGGCCAGGACCATCGTCCAAAACGGCGGCTGCCCCGGCTGCGAATTCAATACGTCGTACAACTCGGGAGCAGCGGGCGGACCGTCCTCATCGTTCAGGGCTTCAAACGTCCTTGCCCAGGCCGACGACGCCATGTGCAAACGCGCCAAGGCCCGCGGCCAAACCTGCGAAGTCCCACGCTAAATAGACCGTGCATCACAAAAGCCGTTCCGATTCGTCGGAACGGCTTTTCTCTTTTCTATTTACTCTTTACTAATTACTATTTACTTTCCCCTACTTCTTCCTCTTCGACACCTCATCAACTACGACCAAATGCCGGTAATCGAAAATATCCTTAATGAACCGGTCGAACGTTCCCTTGCGCTCCAAGAATTCCTCAACGGTCATAATGCTATAGTTAACCTCCTGGTCCATAATCCGTTCGAGATTCTTTAAAAATTCGTCCAGCTTTGTCAGGTTCGGCTTGCCGACCAGCAGTATGTCCACCGGCAGGTTTGGCTCCCCTACGAACAGGCCGCTTAAATAGGCTGCCTTGACGTCGCCGAGTTTTTTTATAGCCACATACAGCTCGTCTTCGTACTTGACCCCGTTCTTGAGCAAGTAAGCCTTAATCTCGGGCATGAGCTTGTACTTGGAATTGACGATGTAATACCGCTTGCCGCGCTTAGAGAAGCTGACCAATTGCCCGTGCTGCACCAGCTTATTCAAAGCCAGTGTGGCCTTGTTCTGGGGCACCTGCAGGCGCCGGGATATTTCTATAGCGGAAAAGCTGCGTTCAGGCGCGACCAGAAAAAAGCTTAAAATGGCTGACTCGTGCTTGGAATCAATGATATCTTCGAGCATAATAAAAATAGATTTTACACCTCACAAACCCTGCACCAATTATCTAAGTTTGTTTATTTAAATTGGTATTTTGTGTCTGACCGTTCTAAAGCTTACGATCAGTAAATAACAAGAATTGGTGCGGGGTAAATATACCACATTTTTTATTGTTTGAAAAACATGGTATAATAAAAAATGTAAGATTTTCTCTATGGAAGAACTCGAAAGCCAAGTCGCCAAAATCCAAATCGGCAATTTCAAGACCACGACCAGCTATGTGCATATCGTGACCGAAAAGGCAGTTGCCTCGGACGCGGAGCTGTATCTCGTGGTGGAATTGCCGTTATTCAATCCCGCAGCCGAGAGTTCTTGTGAAAAGATCGCTCTGGCTATTGCCGGCACGCTCCGCCGCGCCTACCGCCGGAACGTCGGCCAGGCTTCGTTCGAGAGCGCCATCGCCCAAGTCAACGACGAGCTCGGCAAACTGGCTTCCATGGGCCAGACCCACTGGATTGACAAGCTCAATTGCATTATCGGAGTTAAAGACGGCACCACCTTTACCGTTGCCACGTGCGGCAAAATAGCAGCCTACATTTACCGCAACGGGGAATTTACCGACATCTCCACTCCCACCCAACCCTCCCACCCGCTGAAGACTTTCGAAAACTATGCTTCGGGCAGGCTCCGCCTTGGCGATATCCTGATTCTTTCCACGACCCAGCTTTATAACCATATTTCGGTTGACCGATTCAAAAACATCCTGTCCGGTTCGGGATCGAATTTTCTGATTGCCACCCAGACAATCATCGAATTACTCAAAGAAAATGCCGGGCCGGAAGTGGCGTTCGGCACCATCCTGAACATGCAGGTCATGCCCGGCCAAACTCCGGACGGCGAGATTGATCTGGAAAACTATGTGGCAGAACAGCCACGCCGGTTTAACTTGCTCTATAAAGCCTGGGGTTCGATAAAGTCCGTACTAGTTTTCGACAAAGATGCCCGCAAGCCGCAGGTGAGCTTGCCGAAAATTTCCCTGCCGAAATTCAAAAACCTTGGCGGCAGCTCCAAACGATGGGCCGGCAAGACCAGGCATGCCATGAGCAGCGCCTGGAGCAGCTTAAAATCCGGTTCAGACAATCTCGGCGCAGCCAAAATTGCCTCCTATTCTCGCGAAAAGAAGATATTTCTTGCCGCCTTGGTTCTCATGCTCATTATGATCGGCGTAACTATTACGCTAGCCAGCCGCCACAAAAACTCCCAACAAACGCAAGCTACTGCATCGAGTACACTCAAAGAGATTCAAACCCTGTTGTCCAAAGCCAGCGATTCCTATTTGTACAAGGACGAACAGAACACCAGAACGTTCCTGTCCCAGGCCAAGGAAAAATTGCCCACCAAGGACAGCATCCCCTCTTCCCAACAGGCACTCTATACGCAAATTACCGCACAGATTACTGACCTTCAGCAAAAGATAGATAGAACAAGCGAGGCCAAAGTACAGAACCTCGGCACGCTCGGTAACGCCGATTCACTTTTGAAGTTGCCCCAGTTCCTGGCTGTCCAGATTGGCAAAACCGTTGTTAGTTACAACCTGGCTAGCGGCCAAGTGCAAGACGGCGCGCTCCTGTCATCTGAAACCATCACTCGCGCGGTACCGCTCGGCGCCCAAACCGCGGTGGTTTACAACGGACAAGCGCTCATGGTGTGGGACTACCAAAAACACCAGTTTAGCGCTCCGTTCACACTCTCGGTCCCGCAGCAAAATGACAGTGTTGGCTTGGCGCTCTACCCCGTCAATAACCGGGTATACATGGTCAACAAGGCCACGCGCCAAGTAGTCAGCTACCTGGCAGGTTCGTCGTTGTCCAAGCCGGTCGTCTCGGTCGCAAACGCGCAGGACGCAAGCAACGCCATTGACCTTGCGGTCGACGGCAGCATTTATGTCCTGTCGTCCTCCGGCGTGGCCAAGTACCAATCCGGCAAGCCGGCCGATTTCCAACTGCCGTTTATGTACACGCCATTTTCCGGTAAAGGTAGGATTGCTACTGCAAAGGATTATAAGAATATTTACATTTTAGATGCCGGCAATAACCGCATCATTATCGTGGACAAAAAAGGCACGCTGGTGCAGACCCTTGTCAGCAAGGACTTCACCAAGCTAAAAGACTTCACCGTCGATGAAGCAAATAAGACCATGTATATTTTAAATGACAGCAGCTTGTTGAAAGTCAGTTATTAGGAGTAATCTCGAATATAACGAATCAAGCACAAATATACGTATGCAGCACTCCGGCTATCTTCTTTACCCGGAACTGAGCTATCAGATTGTAGGAGCTGCTTTTACTGTCTTTAACAAGTGCGGTTATGGGATGCCTGAGAAATATTACCAGCACTGCTTTTCAGAAGAACTGAAAAAACTTCATATATCTCACCAGAGAGAAAAGTATGTAATGCTTAAATACGGAGATGTCCCACTGAGTAAATATTTTCTGGACTTTATAATAGACGGCAAAATCGTCGTTGAGATAAAGGTGAGACCCCATACCGGATATATCCATATAAAACAAGTTACCGCATACTTAAAAGCAACCCAGTGCCCATTGGCTATTTTAATTTACTTTACGAGAGACGGAGTTAAATACCGAAGAATAATCAATACACCTAACAAGCTTACTTAAAGCATTTGCATATTTGCGCTGCATTCGTATATTCGAGATTACTATATGAACGACAAAGAAATAGAGGCCAAATTTTTAGATATTGATAAGCCGGTGCTTGTAGCCAAATTGACGGCTCTTGGCGCCCAAGATTTCGGCGAGGAAACGTTCCAGGAAGCGATTTTTTATGACAAAGATCTGACCTGGAACAAGGTCGGACGGCCATTCGTGCGCATGCGCAAAAAGCACGACGAGATTATTTTAAGCTATAAAGACCACCAAGTCGTTTCCGTGGACGGCACGGTGGAATTGGAGACCAAGGTTTCCGACTGGGACCAGACTGTAAAAATTCTTGAACACATCGGCTTGGTCAAATTTCGCGTGCAGGAAAAGCGCTGCCATGAATTTCAGCTCGGCGAAGTTACCGTGGGCATCGATACCTGGCCAAAAGTACCGACCTATGTAGAATTAGAAGGGCCTTCCGAAGACTCGATAAAAGAGGCTGCCGATCGCTTAGGTCTGGACTGGTCCAAAGCCGTCTTCCTGGACGCTCGCAGCGTGATCAAGCAGTATTTGGGCGATGACGTGGGAAATTATAAGGTGTATACGTTCGACCGGATTGAGTTGTAACACAAATTGACCCTGTACCACTCATCTGTCTTGGGTAGATTCGGATGCAGGACACAGCACGAATTACCCCGGACGCCTATCATCGGTAAAATGATAGATTGCTGTAGGGGCGGATACCATCCGCCCTCCAGTGTTTTGAAAAATGTCTAATTCTCGAAAACAAAATCGTCTTCATTGCTATGATTACTCTCAACCGGGGTTCTATTTTGTAACTGTGTGCACACAAGGTAGGATTTGCTGTTTAGGAGAGATCATAAATGGAAAAATGAATTTGAGTGAAAACGGAAAAATTGTTGAGGAGTGCTGGCTCGGCATTCCACTTCATTACGAGAATGTGAGCATTGATTCGGCGCATATTGTCATGCCCAATCACTTGCATGGAATAATCATAATAGAACCTGTAGGGGCGGTTACTAACCGCCCTAGGAACCGGGCGGATGATATCCGCCCCTACAATAACACCAATCTTTCTGCAGTGGTGGGTTCATTCAAAAAAGCAGCATCCAAGCTGATCCATGCTGAATATACAGCATTTGATTGGCAAAAGTCTTTTTATGACCACGTCATCCGCAAAGATGAATCACTCGATAAAATTCGCGAATATATTCGCAACAACCCATTAAAATGGGAATTGGACAGAAACAATCCTTCCAATATCTGGATGTAGCGCAGGCCCGTGGCCTGCTATTTTATTATTCTAAAACAAAATTAAAAAATGGACACGCGAATCAAATTCGCGTGCCCTGTTGCTTACTTGGGTGCCACCGTGTAGACGATGGCCAGTTTGCCGAGCGGCCGGCTGCCGGCGCAAATGCGCTGCTTCGGCTGCTGGGGGCGCTCCGCCCAGAAAGTCCGCACGACCGTCACCTGATCGTCCATGATGGCCGAGGCGAAAAACTTTTCCTCGGTCATGTCAGGCGTCAACAAATGTTCATTCAGGTTAACTGCCACGGCTACAGCCAAATCGCGGAAACGTTCGTCGCCGTCATAGGCATTAATGACCATGACTTTCTGGTCACCTTGCAACTGCGCGGCTTTTTCCACCAACGGGTCTACTCGTAACGACATACTCCCTCCTTTACACCGTAAACATGCTGTCTTCCATCCAAGCCTTGACCATTTCGAGAACCAGTGGCTCGGTGACCTTCTTGAGCCAGACTCCTAAGTCCAGTTCCATCATGGCCCCGCCCTCACCCCGACCATCGGGGGTTAACTTGGCGCCGGAATGCTTGGTGAAGTGCTTTTTAAGAAAATCACCCAGCGGCTCGCTGAGGTTGGACGACCGCGCGCTAATGCGCACGCGATTGCCAATAATGCCCCAGACCACGACGAGCGAGACCCCGTCCATGCGCAGGAATTCATCGGCCACTTCCGCGAGCTGGTCGCTGTCCTGTTCGCTAATGAATCCCATACCCGTCACCAGCCTGCTCCCCTGCTGCTTGCGCAGCTCAAGAGCTTTTTGGAGGTACACGAAGTACATGGGTGAGAGCTTGTAGGAAAGTAGCGGTGCCAATTCTTCGGCACTCAAGCCTTCCACGAGCTTTTGATAGGCGCTGATGTCGCGCTTGTCGCACGCAATGAGGCCTTTGGTGTCGGTGTAAATACCGAGGGCCATCACTACTTTCAGATAGCGGAATTCGAACGGGATAGTATACTGACACGCTTCGATCAGTTCGTGAACCAGCGTCGTGCCTGCACCCACCTCATCGACAAGGACGAAATTGTCACCATTTTGGGCAAATTCCCCATCGCGGTGATGGTCAATGATGATCGACGGCGGATATTCCTCAATCAGGTTGAGCCGTGCATCGGTGAGCAGCGATGAGTCGACCAGGGCGGTGGGCACATTCTTGGCAAGAGTGACCATGGACGCTTCCCGCAGAAACCGGCCGAGGTCGTAACGATTCACGATGGCGCGGTTCTGAGCATGGCCGATAGGTCCTCCGTAGACAATCCGGGAAGCCACATGGTTCTCCCCGCGAATTTTGTACGAATGAAAGTCCAGGCCTAAAGCCATGGCCAAAGCATCGGGATCGAGCTGTGCGAGGAAGATGGTCAACTGCCCTTGCAGTTCAGCCATAACCCGCTTGAATTTTTCCGCTTGTGCTTGCGTTACCATATTGTTCCTCCTGAAATACACCCTACTATACACCTTTTGAAACAGCTTTACAAGGGCAATTTTTGGCAGTATACTGGCGGTGTTAAGGAGGGAACAATGACCAGAAAAATGATATCGCTGCTCTTGCTGTTGCTCGCATTCCGCATTGTGATAGTAGTCGGCGGCTTAGAACTCCGGCCGAACCCCCCGCCGCCGCAAGTCCCAAATTTCGACTGGCATTGGGCACCGTACTAAAGGCCCTAAGGAGCCACTCATGCATTACACTTACCTGGAACTGCACGGACTTAAATATGCCGAGGTTAACTCGCTCAAACTGTCAGACGACGATCTGGATATGAAGCGCCATCTCGAGCACTGCGAACTCTGCCGCGGGCGGTATGAGAATTTAAGCCATGCCGATACCGAAGAGATGAAGCGTTTTCACCAGGATTTCATGAAACCGCTGAGTTACGACTCGTCCCACAATTCAGCGCAGTAGCAGCCAAACCCGCCACCGGATTCTCGTCCCCGGTGGCTTTTTGTATTCGCCCTGAGTCATTGCTATAAAAACAAAAACCGTCCCCACAGAGCCCCGATAACCGATACCTTCCCCCATGCTGTAATACGTGACAGCAATGCAGTGCAAAGTTCTTACTGCAGTACGGTGCAGTATTGCAGTGACTATCGTCTGCCTTAATCCCAAATCTTAAATCATAAATCAGACCCCACCCTTTGCAACAAAGGGCGGGGTCATCCGGTCGAATGGCCGGGTCAAATGAAAAAGCAGCCCCGAAGGACTGCTTGTGGTTTGTCTCGCGCCGCTACCCTCCAACAGCGGTACCGAGCGCGATGCTCCGGCCCGGCAACGTGAAGTGTTGCGAACCGAAGTCCAGCGGCCTTATAGCGCTGACAGCCTGTCCGCCAGACGGCAGATCTTTGAGCGTAAAGATGACGAGTACGCCAGGCCGCAAACCGCCAGGAGAGAATCGCTTTAAGTCGCTCAACTTCTCCCCATGGTACTTGGCATACGCGTCGCAGGTAAAGGAATAATCTCCCCCTCCCGGACCCTCTTCCTTGATATAACCAAGGCCAGAATCCCCCACCATTCTGACAACGATGCCTAACCGCTCATTCTGTTGCATAGTATTGCCTCCTTGTTGGTATCGAGCCCAGTATAAGACTCTTTATGGTAGCATGGTCAAATATTTTGCGAAAGATCCAATGATCAAGCAAACAGTATATTACAAAATTCTTTAATTGATGTTTATATACAAAAAAAGCAGTCCCAAAGGACTGCCGAGAGGCGGCTTGGTTATTCCAAACCGCTCATACTTATGCTCTTGAGTTCGCGGCACCGTGCTTCCCACAGCGCATAGGCAGGGCTATATGCCGGATCCGGGGCAGAGGCCCTGGTGAGGTTACACAGTTCCAGCTCGTCTTGCCTGGTTGCGTTCAGGTTCGCGTTGCCCTCAAACACCATACCTGGCTCCAATCCGTCTAGGGGTATTGAAAACAGATCCCGGGAAACCCAGACGATCTCCAACTGTTTCCACTGCGGGATGACCACGCCGACCACTCCAAATTTTTTCAATACATCCTGGACACGAACAAAAACGTTGTATTCCATTTTCCCTCCAATTAAGCAAACATCATACAATAGCACCAACTGGCACCTATGTCAATTCGCCCATTACCTGCCCTGCCTGCACTTTTTCATGCGGGATGATTGTCATAGTGGAAATAATCGACCTGTCCGCCGTAGGGGCAAGCGACAGCTGCCCACTCCCTATCGTGTTAACAGTTTCAGCAGGATGGGCACATTCCACCTTCGTTAAAACCCTGGCGGGCTGCTAAAGCACGCCCCTACAAAGCACAGCGCCGCTGACAGCGTGGGACGAGATTTATCCACACCATCTGATGGTGCATTAAACTCGGGGTAACCCACTATTAATTAAAAACTCTCCCAAAGGGAGAGTTTTTTAAACCTTATTGAACGGAAGATCCTTCGTTCGCCAGAGGCGAACTCAGGATGACTTTGAAAACTAACAGATGCCGTTTTATTAAGACTACCCGCAATAAAGACAGCATGGATCCCCGCATTCGCGGGGATGACCCCCTATTGTTTAAAAATCTGCTCCCTTGGGAGCAGATTTTTAAACCTTATTTGAGGGTCACTTTCGCGCCAGCCCTGAACTACTTTGAGTACAGGACTTCCGCGAAGGTTACTTTAAAGTAACCTTCGCGCCAGCTTCTTCCAGTTTCTTCTTGAGTTCTTCGGCATCGGCCTTGGAGGCGTTTTCCTTGACTACCTTCGGAGCGCCGTCGACAATGTCCTTGGCTTCCTTAAGACCCAAACCGGTCACTTCGCGGACAACCTTGATGACATTGATCTTGTTGGCACCAGCTTCGGTGAGTTCTACATTGAACTCGGTCTTCTCTTCGACAGGAGCGCCGGCGGCCGGACCACCCATCATCATCATGGGAGCGGCAGCGGAAACACCAAACTTCTCTTCGAGCACTTTTACCAGCTCGGCAAGCTCGATAACGGAAAGCTTTTCGACCTGGTCAACGAGAGTCTTAAACTTCTCGGGGACTTCTACAGTCTTTACTTCGTCGGACATAATATTCCTTTAGATGGCGTCATTCTGAATCGCGAGTGCATCCGAGCGGTGAAGAATCTCTGTAATACGATGAGACCCTTCAGTCGTCTGACTCCCTCAGGATGACGCCGGTATATATCAATACTAATTGTTAAATGTAATCTACGCTGCTGCTGGAGCTTCCGCGGGAGCGGAGGTCTCGGCAGGGGCAGCTTCGGCTGCTTCCGCAACCGGAGCTGTAGCCTCTTCAACGGGCTTTTCAGCTGTGCCGGTAGAGCCGGAGCTCTCTCCAAGCTTCTTCGCATATGCATTGAGCAAGCGGGCGAAAGCGGAAATCGGACCATTGAAGACGGACAGCAACTGGGCGCGGAGTTGGTCTTTGCCCGGCAGATCGCCCAAAGCTTCTACCTGGGCCTTCTGCATAATCTTGCCTTCGACAATACCTTCCAGAATGGAAAGGGTCTTAATGTCTTTGGCGAGATTCTTGATAACGCGGGCCGGAGCGGTCTCTTCTTCGGGAGAGATGGCAATAATGACCGGCGTCTTGTACTCGACAGATGCCGTGTCCAAGCCATTGGCCTGCATTGCCTTCTTGACCAAGGTCATCTTATAGACTTTGGAAAAGACATTTTCCTTGCGCAAGCCTTTACGGACCTTATCCAGATCCTTCACGGTCGTACCGCGGTAATCGGCAAACACCACAGACTTGGCATCCTTGAGCTTACCGGTTAATTCTGCCAAATCCTGTTCTTTCTGTGATTTTAGTTTAGCCATACTAATATTGTTATTATTTCCCTTCTATGATAATCATCGAGTTTCGACCTTATTTACTACCGCTGAATGGACGCTGATTATTACGCTGATTCAACGCTAAAGCTAATCAGCCACCTTTCAACGGTACAAAAAAACTCGGTTTCCCGAGTACATCGTGCTCTTGTAGGGAACGGTCGAGACCGTTCCTAGATGGGTTTAGATCCATCCCTACAAACACATGTCCTCGGTGGGCGCCTGCGCGATCTCGCAGTCATTAATCCGCCTCAGGCGGAACCAACTGTCATAGGAGTATTAACCCAGGCACTTATCTGCCTGGTGATTTTATTCGCCTCAACACTTAAGTAATAAGTGCCGGGGTGAACTTGCTGAAATTATAGTAAATCCTGAGAAAAACGTCAAGTATTGACAAAAAACAACAATTCTGATATAATAAGGTTTAACACAGGAGGAATTATACCATGAAAGCTAGCCACAAGCTGGCTCGGTTCGTTCAGGCGAACCTAATTTTCGGGATCAGCATGCTCATTGCTATGCTGATGACCCTCACGCCTCTCGTCCTTATCCCAAAGGTCCAGCACGCCGCATTCGTGTCGATCGCGTTTGGAGCCACCGTCGCAGGTCTTTGCGTGTATGCAAAATCATTCATCCCCGCACACAAGCAAAGCACTAACACGGCCAAGTGGTTTATCTGCATCGCATCGATATCGTTTCGGTCGCTGCTCGGCGTGTATCCCTGCCTGGTCGTGTCGTTCATTCGGCCAGACCTGGATGCATTTTCACGAGTCTGTATCTGGCTCTTCGTGTATTGGGTGACGGATGATTATCTACCAAGCATCCGCGAACGCGTTACGGTAGCTGCAAGAACTCAGAACTAGGAGAAAATCATGCCGATCAAATTCAATTGGGCAAACAAGTACGACCAGACCTTGTTCTGGGTCTCGGTCGTCCTGGCGGTGTATGCCGCTGCAACGTGGTACTTCTGGTCTTTCAAGGCCATGATTTTTCTCGGTGCGGTTGTTTGCACCACGCATGCGATCAGCTACTACCGTGACAGCGTGCGGGATGTCGATGTGCATCGCATGAAGATGCATCAGTTCCTATCCCGGCTGTTTAAGGCAGCGGCTATCGGCTTTCTGATTAGCCTGGGCACCACTATGCTCTGCGTGGCCTTCATGAGCCCCGAGATCTCTGAATGTTGGGGCATGCTTGCCGGTGCAGTGTATGCCTCGAGCAAGTTCACCAAGGCGCACCAGCACGCCGTATTGCACAAGAACTTCCTGTAGGAGGCAACAGTGCACGGTCCACTCCCCGCCCTCGGATTGACCATCGTAATCTGCGTTGGTGCGTGCATGACGTTCGACCGCGACCGGTCTCTCGTGACCCGGCTGGCGGGCATCGCCGTCATGCTTGCCGCTGTGAAGTTTCTTTTCTCCACGTAACAATCGTGGACATCCGCGAACCTTGCAGGTTCGCGGATTTTTTTATAATTTGAAATTCGCAATTGTATAATTAATCAGTAAAAAACCGCCCCAAACTTCGGGACGGTCTATTTTATCTACGCGGCCAAACGGCGCTTGGCGGCGGCTGCAACACGGGCCGGCCATTGTTGAAGCTCAATCAGGCCCATAACCAATTCGCAGAGTTCCGATTCCGCCAGGCGAAGCGCTTCCAGCTCGTACGCCCGGTCAGGATCCTCGGCCAGGCACTGCGGCATGGTCTTCCCCAGCGGCCAGTCGGCCTGCTCGCGGGCAAAGAACCAGTTTTCCAGTTCAACTGGAATCCAATCCTCGCTCTGAAACTCCGCCAGCCGGGCTTCGCTCATAGTCATGAGCAGCACGCGGTACAGCATTAGCTGCCCATACCGATCGGGATTGCTCCGCAATAGCGGCGCTGCGGCTTCCACGCCTTTTTTCCGAGAATACCACTGCCTTAGCAGATCATTCAGGGCAAACACCCTAGCCATCACTTCATCGGGCTCGGTCCAATCGCGCTCGTTTTCCATTCACTTCCCCCTTTGCTCAACACAGAGATCTGTCCCTGTACAGGCGGGTCGCGCCTGTCCGCCGAAAGCGGGACCCGCCCGTACAGGACTTACGCGCTTGCCCTAGCGCAAGGCATTTTGTGAGGATTGGCCGAGCCGTACTGGAGGTACGGTGAGGTCAACCGGAGCAAAATAACGAAGCGATCGGGCAAGCCCTTGTGGTTTCGACTATTATGGTTCCTTTCCGAGTCGAAACGCGTAAGTCCTCCTCAACCAAAAATAAACTTCGGAATATACGTCACCATCGCTGCCATCTCGCGGATATAATAAAAGGCCAATTCTGATTTTTTGTAATATGAAGGCTTGGGCGAGCTCCAGTACACGGTATCGAACCCTGCCCGCTTGGCAAGAACCACGGCCCGTGCTAGGTGGTACTGATCACTGACAATAATCACGCTTTTAACCCCAGGCAAGAGCTCCTTAGAGTCTTTAAGGTTTTCGTATGTATTATGGGAATTGGAATCAAGCAAAGTCGGCACGGACGAGGAAGCGTTCTTGCGAATGACTTTCTGCATGTATTCAGCTTCGGAAATGTCCTTGTCCGAGACCCGGCCACCGGAACAAACAATCATGTCCGCTTTCCCCTGCTGGTACAGCTTGAGTCCTTGCAGGCTCCGGTTGTACAGAGCCGGGGTATTAATAGCCGCCCCAAGGACAATAATGGCGTCGGACTTTTGCGGTTCCGGCCGGTAAAAAGAAAAAAAGAGCACTATGGCCGCATCAATTATGGCAAGGGTAAACAGGGTAACTGCAATATACTTATACAGTTGCCACCAGAATTTCAGTTTTAACCCTTTTTTGAAAGCCATGGGATTATTATACCTTACTCTGAAAATAATTTACACTTGAGGGAACCGAACTCCTTATTCGGGCGGGTCACGACCCACCCCTACAGAATTATGCTCCCTATGGGATTCATGTTCCCTGTAGGGGCGGTTATCAACCGCCCTGCACCCCCTTCGTCCGCTTCGGCGGACAAGTCGGCAGTTCATTGAACCACCCAACATCCGCCTTCGCATAAACCTGCCTGCCGGCAGGCAGGGCTACGGCGGATTGTTCTCTATAATTCTTTAGCCTTCGGCTAAATTTATCTAAGGAGAACAAAAAAGAACCCGCCAACGTGGGCAGGTTATAAAAGGGCCATCCTTAGTTGATCAGTTTCCGCTCGCGCAGGTGCGCATACAGTCTTTCGTACTCCTCAGGATGAGGTTGGATGGTTTTCGGTTTTGCTTTTCGACGATGGCGTACAGTGTCCCCTGCTGGTTTTGGTTGGCTGTCCGGCTCACGGGCGCCGGCTGCAGTCTGAACAACACTCGGAGAGACTGGCGGGTGGACCGGAATAAACTTCTGTTCGGACGGAACCACGGCTTGTTGCTGATCCTTGCCATTCCCGGCTTTGACCAGCTTAATTTGCAATTCAGGAAAATCCTGGATTTGCCACAGAGACTGGCGGATAAGCTTCCAACTGTTCTCATTCAGCCGAGTGAACCTGGTCTGTGACCCGCGGATAACACCGCCGGGGATACCGCACAACCGATGGACCTCGGCAAAAATACTGTCTAAGGTATACTGCTTTTGTAGCTGGTCTATGAGTTGCCAGGCCTCTTGCTCAACCTTAGACCGCTCAGTCATAGGGGGAGGGCTGTAATCATCGAAATTACTCATATATCCTCCTTCATAACTACCATAGCCGGACTTATGGCTGATTGTCAATCGTTCCCCTCCATGGTCCCCATGGAGGGAAATAAAAACGCCCGCTCGGTGTTGCCTTGAGCGGGCGTTCGTTGTACTCGAGTGAGCGAGCTAGTCCCAGTACGCTCCGGGATTGCGCCAGTCGGGATAGTGGGCATCCAGCCATTCCACGGCCAGCTGGTTTGTCACCTCGCTGGTTTCCCAGCTCCGTTCCTTGTTTGTGGGGATCGGTTCCGTGCTGAAAATCACTTGGCCACAATCCGTGACATTGGAGACGCCGACGCCCTCCTTTTCGCTGCGGTTGTAGTCGAATGCCACGCCGTAACGGGTGTCGAGCCGCATGTGTGCACTGCGATCGTAGAAGGCTGCCTTGTAAAAGATGGCTGCGCGGACGCGGCCTTTGTCATCCACAAGGTTGGACCACATGGAATGGTCGGTTGGAACCTTCTTCCACCCGGCGGGAAGTTCGACATACTGGAACATGGGGTCGCCTTTGACCACACTGCCGAATTTTACTCCGGCCGCTTCGAGGATTGCCTTCGCGTTATATTTGGAAACGCGACCCATGTCCGTGGGAAGGGTTGTGCTATTCACCAATTCGCGCTGGCCTTGTGCCTCCTGAAACTCGAGAGCGTCATTTGTTCCGACTAATAAGGCGTCCATGACCACCCCCAAAGCATCATCAGGTGTGAGACGCGCTGTATTTTTTGGAGCACGCTTACCACTCTTTTCTTCCATTCTATTACCTCCCTTCGGTTGTACCGCACTCTACTACATCCGGGTTCGTTCATTCAGCAGTCCATTTCCCGGCACCAACACTGACCATATATAATCATATATTCGAAAGTACTTGTCAACAGCCACGAAAATACCACCGTGCAGGTGGTATTATTTATGACTGATATTATCGAACAATATTAGTAAGCCTTTTTCTCAAGAATCTTTTTGAGCTGGTCAATGACTGCCTTTTCCCAGTACTTCATGGAATACCAGCGTATGAGCGGCACGGCAATTATACGGAGCCATTTTTTGTGGATGGTGACCTGGTAGGTGTAGTTGATCAGAGTTCCCTGTTCGTGTGGAGAAAGCAGTAGCTCTTCATGCCCGGAAGTCCCAAATTGGTAACTGTCGTTGTCTGAAACGAAACCTTTCCCCGGAAGAATGTGAGTCTTCATTCTCACCTGAAAGTTTCTACCGAATGACCGCACCGTCGCTTCCATCTCCAAATAATCCCCTTCCCGCTTATCAACCCGTATCGACTCAGCCACCTTAGGAAAATTCTCCGGAAACTTTTCGAAGTCGGTCATTATATTAAACACATCAGCTAGAGGAGCCCTCACAACCCATTGTTTACGAAGCGTTATGTCGTGCATGATTTTATTCGGTCACAATACTCTTTTATTTCGCCTCAAATATACCACATTCGGCTAAAAACTACCACAGTATAAGAAGATTATCTTTGTATGATTTAATGCAGACAGCATTGACAAAAAACAAAATTTTTGATACTTTGTCGTGTTAAGGAGGAATAGGTATCATGCCGAATACGGTCCACGTGAGCACAAAGACTTCCTTTTTTGATAACCTGGGAGGATCTTCTATCGAAGGGAATCCTCAATATCCATTTCGGCTGCGAGTCCTCGTCGCCGGTTACCGGGTCACCCCTCGCCACTCAATGTTCGAGTACTTCCGCGAGCTCGGAATGAACCAGATCCCCGACATTCTGTACCACAAGAGGTTAAAAGGCAAGGATCTGAACTTCGATTTTGTTTTCCCAGAGCGCTGGATGTCGGTTCACGAGCAGTCACTATTCATTCACCGGCTCGAGACCCACCCGGACGTCGCTAAGATCAAAAGCGTCAGCATCATCACCCAAAACGCTCTCATCGTTGGCAATATCAAGCAAGGAAGTCTGGCCATGTTTCAGCTCCCAGAAGGTGACCCCGAAGCTGGAATTATGCAGCAGGACATCCCTGTGCCGACTCGCTAGTCATACACCCGCACCGCGGCACCTTTTCTGGTGCCGCGGTCTTCTTATACCAAGACCATCTCCGATAACGACAATAATCGCTTATTTAAAAATAGATATTGTAGTTAAACTTGACATTATTTATAAAATATGCTATACTTAGAAATTACCATAAACATGGTAACTCGGTAAGCATGGAAAGCCAGACACGCACTTCTCTTCGGCAAGCCTCTGATTCCAAGTGGCAAAGCAGTAGCTTGGAACAAGCAGGAAGAGATGAGGTTGGTAATGTTCACAGTTTTTCATTTGACTTCCGGCCACCACTTCGCTTTTTCAGCGAAGGAACTGGACGAGCTGAGAGAAAAGCTTGACACGTATGGCATGATCAACGATGGCGACACTTATGCCATCATGCAAGATGGCAAGCCCTATCAGCTCTGGGTCAAAGCCAGCTACGTGTCCATCCGCGACGATTACAAAGGCATGGATGGGTACCAGGGTTGGTTCCCGATGAGCCGCCGGAAGTGGGACACGCGCAAAGGTGAATTCACCACGGAAACCTACAAGGTGCCCGTGGCGATGTTCACCGGCAGTGTCGGCCACATCTACGGCACGTTCGGCGACGGAACTCCACGCGAAGTCGAAGTGGATGGCATCCGTTACCGCATCGAGAATGTCTGCGGTAATCGGCACGTGTTCACGCTCGACGGGACGTGGCTCGGCGACTTCATCACCCTATCGGATTCGGAGGGGTGGTACAAAGAAATCCACTCCGTTCGAAAGCCCACGCCGGCAACCTACACGTCGCCTAAGATAGAATTCTACCCCATTAGCTGGCGATATGGCAATCGCAGCAGTGAGGTCAAGTGGGCAAGCTCCGAGAAGGGTGCCGTTCGTCTGATTGTCAAACTCGTTAAGGAGTTTGCACAAGCCGCTGCGAAGTAAACTATTTCCGTTAGTCAGGCCGAGATAAACTGGCACATACTGTCAAAATAGACAGGAGGAAGTTTGAACAAAAACCTGAAGAGCACGATGACCCGCACATTTACTGCGGTCTCGTGCTCTTTCTTTTTATGAAAATTTGTTTTACAAAGATTATCTTTGTAAATATTATTTTCGTAAAGCTCATAATATATGAAGTGACTCCCCGGTTGAAAAATTTGGTTACTTGTGTTAGTCATGTACGAAGATGTACGAAGATAATCTTTGCATGGGGACCTTTGTAAATACAAAATCACCAACCGACCGGTTGGTGATTTTGTGGCTGGCCTTATGGGACGATGTTCGAACAGCTTTAACTTTAAAAATTACAGCGAAGTAACTGCAAGAATACAGTTAAGCCACGGTAATTAGTTGATTAGAGAGTCTTGCGAACTAACTTTGATTTCTGTTTCGATATTGTTTTCAGGGTTTGTGTTTTCACCAGACAAGAAGGTTATTCCAAGGTCAAGAAACTTTTGGATAACCTCTTTGCTAGGAAGACGCAATTTTGACCATTCAGAACAGTGTATTATCATTCTGAGCGGCTCTCCTATGAGTTCGAAGGCTTTTGTTTCTTGCAGTTACTTCTTAATAATATTATACACCGATTTACATTTGTAATAAAAAATTACATGCTTAAACAAAAGGAATATTAGCTTAGAATATATGTTATATGCTTTTTTGATCGTTTTAGTAATATTATTGATTTATATAATATTTCGCTACGGCCCTCTAATTGAAAAGTTTGCAAATAAAGTCCTCAATAATACAGAGCCGACATTGTATCCTCTATTCGAGAAATGGAGAATTATTCAAGTTCAGCAACACTTAAATGACTTACAGACTAAGTATAATTACTATTCCCAGGAATTAACAACTAATGATAATTTTCGCCAAGATACTCCTTACACACCAACAAAAGAGGAATTGGGAATTATCATAGGCTTCTTTGAAACGAAAGCAGCCTATGAATATGAAAAAGAATTTTATAATTTTATGATCGAATCTAATGCTTCGATAATAAATTCAAAATCTAAAATTACTGAAATAGAAAAACAATGGACCGATCTTTCTATCCAAGGTTCCATCTCAAGAGCTGTTAAAATTGAAAAAGATATTACCACTTTCGTTGATATGCTAAAGAACCCTGAAAAGAAGAATCGTGTCGAAGATGCATCAGTATAATACAAAAATTTCTACAGAACCCGCACAATTTACACTGTACACAATTGCTTCCAACTAGAGAAATTAACCATGTAGAATGATTTTTAAACGAAGGTGACCTTTGCATGGGGATGGCAAATAAAAAAGGGACACCTTTTACAGTGCCCCGGGGGGTTTTGCTTACTTGAACTCCCAAGCTTGCAGTCGAGCCGGCAGGTCGTCGACGCCGGCCAGGACGATATCACGGAGTTGTCCGAGCATAAGACTCAACTTGTGATCGAGAGTATTCGGCAAACGAACACCGAACATGTTCTCCCGCCCGTAATGATCAACGGAATGAAAGCCGATGGTGAGGTCGTTGTTTGTATTTCCGTTGTACCAAATGTCGACCATTAAACCGTGCTTCTTTTTGTCATCGTGAGTCATTACTTGCACACCGAATCGTCCGCCGGGATAGAGCATGAGCTTGACGGGGTTGATGTGACAGATGATCGTGTCCTCGTCACTTTCCACCATGACCGGATTTTTCCGAACGAACTCGGGCAGGTCATCTGCCAAGCCTCGAACCAGCAGCATGCCTAGATATGAAGTATCGAACGTTCGCTCGATTTCTGCGTAAAATCCAGGGTACAAAGCACCTCGCAAGTTTGCTTCTTGAACCAAGTTCACAGCTTGCCTCCTTTTGTCTTGGTAGACAGCGTATAATATCAAGAATTGATAAAGTTATCAAGGGGTTGTTTTGCAGGGGGGCATACGATGATGTCCTTTGCATGGGGACCTTTGTAAATACAAAACCATCCTTGTTGAAAGATTTTGCTGGTTATGTTAGAATTATCCTGCTGTCCGTTGGGGTGTAGCCAAGCGGTAAGGCAAGCGGCTCTGAACCGCTCATTCCTAGGTTCGAATCCTAGCACCCCAGCCACAAAATCACCAACCGATCGGTTGGTGATTTTGTATTTGCAAAGGTCCCGTATTACTATAACGCACTCAAAAAATAAAAACCCTGCCCTCAGGCAAGGTTAGGCGGCGCGGCGTAAGGGTGCCGGGGCGCGCGAATGTTTTTTCTTCATTAGTACCAGCTCGCAGCGGCCATAGTCTTCGTCGAAGTCGTCAAATGGCAGCGGACAACTCGGGAAATGTTTGAAACGGATTTCTATGGCGGTTCTCCGCTCCCAATATTCCCCTACTGGAACTAGCCAGGTTTCACGCTCATACTCTTCGCCCGAAAAAATGTACGACTCCTCATATCCTTCACAGTAGTAGCAGCGGCGGTCTACCTCGCTTGTGGAAATTCGATTCCCTAAAAGACGGGGGTAATGGCTGGTATGAAATCTGACCTCGTCCTCCCATACCAGCGGAGCCGGGGCACTCATGGCTTTTGCATGCTCGCAGTCCGGCAACAAGTGATACCGGCCCCGTGCAACTCTCCTGCTCTTTTGGCCAGGGTAAATGAGGTTGCCGCACCGAATGCAGAAATGCATGATACAGTCCTCCTGTACTGGCACAACGGTAACATAAATAAATATTTTTGCCAAACAAAATGCGCCAGGCGGACCTGGCGCATACAGGACTTTATAAGCCCCAAGGAATGCGGAGAAAATCATCCCTCGTGGACAAAACTCCGGGCAGCAGCCCGTCCCCCATCACCGCGGCAAAAATCATACCAAGGTTGGACCAATCAGTGATGGGCTTTTGGAGAAGGTCGCGAAGCCGGTAGACCTCTACGTATGTTTGCTCGGTCTCGCTAGCGTTCCCTTGCGGCAGGCCATTCTGCTGTTCCGCAATCCGCATCTCTTCGTGGGTAAGTTCAACCGAAAAACAGTGAGCCTTGTGAGCGGTAGTCGTACCGGCGAGCTGACGGACGGGCATTTCATTGAGACGGTCCGGATCAATTTTGATGCTGGTTTCTTCGAAAAATTCTTTTGCCGCCGTTACCTTGGGCTGTTCCGGCTTGAAACCGGAGCCGCCGGGCACCTCGCGGATAAAACCGTCAGGGGTCGACGCTGTCGAGCGGAACTCCTTGACCAAAAGAACTTTGGTGGCTAGAAGATCATTCCCGTTCCGGCAGTAAGCCACTATGTGCTTGATGTCCGGCCGGCCGATGACGATCTCGTTGGTCTTATTCCGATTTTCCGCAGTGACATGAATGTTGGCGTGGATAGCCCAATAGAGCAAGAAGCCTTTCTTCGGACCCACGCCGAATGCAAGTTCCACCTTGGCGCCGTCGAGCCTGTTGCCGGCGTTCTTCTGTGCCTGCAGCCAGGATTGGAAATGTGCGAGACGCCAAATGTGCAGTGGCACCTGACACTCGCCACCGACACGTTCCGCACCCTTGCCGATCTTGGCAAGCGCGGTCTGAATAACCTGACCCATGTCGTTTGACCACTCGACAAAATTCCGTTCTGCGAGATAGCTGAGAAACCTGGTCTTCGGCGCGCCTTTCGGAAAACCGAGAACGATGTTTCGGCCGGCGACGCGCTGTCCGAATTCCACATTCGTCGTAAAGCCGGGTAACTTCTCGAGCTCGCGCGGCACCCAGAATACGATGATGTCGCTCTGATCTTGTGCTTGCTGTTCCCAATCCGCTTGCGCTTGGTAGCCGGGCGGAAATTTCCCGTCGCGAGGCAGAGGGACAAACACATGGCCTTCAAAACCCGCTTGTTCTAAAGCGGCAAGAAATTCATCGCGCCACGACGCTGTCTCACTGTCGCGAGGGCTTGGGCCGGCGAGAAATATGGCGGCAGTTACTTTTGTCGGCAACGGTTCCTGCGCATAAATGACTTCCATTGCAATTCTCCTTTTCTGTTCCTCCTGCTGAGTATAGCTCACGATAATACTATATAATGGCTGCCAGGTCAAACTGGAACAGCTCCCACTCTTGACAAATTAGCCAGAATATGCTACTGTATAAAGTATATTTTTATTGATAGGAAATTGATCATGCGAGAGAATGATCAATTTTCTCTCAGTAAAACAACAAGAATTACTGAGAAAGGTTAAGGAGGATTCCATGATTATCAGACTTGCGTTCATGTTGCAGTATTTCTTTCTCTTTTTCCCGGAAGCGATACTGCGCTTCTGGTTCGTACACCTGATCCCGGTCCTCGTACTGACCGGAACCGCGTTGTATACCCACTCCTGGACTCCGTACATCTGGATCGCCCCGCTCGCCGTTCTGGCGAGTGCAGCGGTCTGCACGATCGTCGGTATTTTCAGCCGGCCATAATAACGCCGCAAACTCGACCGACTCCGCCCGTTCAAGGTTTAAACCTTGCGGGCGCTTTCTTTTATCTATAAAAAAGAACCTCGAACGTACGTTCGAGGTTTGTTGGTTATTTGCGGTCACCCCCGACAGCGAGCCGGGCAATCCTTGTCGTGGGTTTCCCATACTTTTGCCAGATGCGGAAGGGCGCACCTTCTCAAGAAAGCGGCATACCGGCCGTCAACACCGCACTCACAGGGTGGCGGCATGGGTTCTGGCCTGACGTTCCTTTTTTGCAAACGCTCCCGTAGCGAGTCGAGTTGAGCCCTTCTCTGTTCTTCCATCCTCTCGACCAGCAGGGTCATACTAAAGCATCCCATACTTTTCCCCCTTGCCGTATCAGGCAAAAGTTCTATTCCACCAGCACGTCCCCGTCCACGACCGGCAGGGCGAGGCCATTATGGGTATTGAAGAACTCGGCGAAGGCTTGCGGGTCTTCGATGGTAGGGCTTTTCTCGATTATGAAGCCGTGCGTGCCCCATTTATCTTTGACGAACTTGAGTGCGTCTTGAGCACTCATTTTCACGCCAGGACCAAGCCTGCACTTTTCCTGTCCGAGAGAATACGGAATGCATGGATGGTTGCAGACGAAACCAACATACTGATCTGTTCTGGTCATTACTCCTCCTTGTGGACCTCATACTTTCGCATGTAATTCAGATTTTGTCAAGAGAGCTCCTATAATAAATAAACATGTATAGATGACTTCCCTGCCCCCAAACTCTTCGGAGTCCGGAGTTTTTTAAATTCCGAACCGCCACTTCCTGATGATATAATAGAGTTATGGTTTTCTTACGGAAACAAAAAGGATTCACGCTCATCGAATTACTGGTTGTGATCAGCATTATTGGGCTGCTGGCCAGTGTCGTTTTAGTTTCCCTCAATTCCGCGCGCAAAAAGTCGCGATTGGCGAAACGAGCCACGGATCTGACCCAAATTCGAAAAGCGTTGGAGCTCTACTATAACGAAAACAACAGTTACCCAGTAGCTGGCCCTTACTACTGGAGCGAATGCGCAGGCACATCATGGAGTTGGGTGCAGAAACCGAAGAACCAATGGATCCCCGGTTTAGTCCCCACGTATGTTTCCGGCTTGCCGACAGACCCGAACATGGACGCAGTAAACAGCACATCGTGTTATGCATACTATTCAAACGGTACCGACTATTCGCTTATTGACCATGCCGTATCCGAATTTTCTTCGGCAGATTATTTATCCCATCCCGAATTGGTGGACCAGGCTAGAGACGGGGGCAGCAATTGCACGTCCATTGACGGAACAGCCCCCTGGTCTTGGAAGCTTGCCACGCCAGGGGCCATCACTAACTGCTGGTAAATCCTCCCAAAATGGAATGGGAGGATTTTTTGTCATTGGTTTTTGACTATTGCATTTTCTACAAAAAAGAGTTATATTTAAAACCAAAATTGTTCCTTGCCATATTTAAAAGAGGATATTTGCTACCGGCTGAGAGGCATAGAATTTATGAGGAGGTTATGCCCCTCAGCCGGTATCCATGCGCATGTATGGTGCTGCTGGGGCTCTTTTCGCATGAAAAGGGAAATCCAACAAAGAGAGAGTGTATGAACTACAACACCTTGTTGTCGCAAGCACGACAGCTGATTCTGGACCATTATCTGGCACTGGAGCATCCTCCTGCTGCAGCCGAAGGCTCGGCGGATGAATTCATCCGCAAGCTCAAAGCTGCGGGCGGGACCTCAGCCGATGCCCTGAAGATGGTCTCTTGGGAAGACCTGCGCGATCTCGGCTTGCCGCCGCTGCTCGCCAAATCCGTTGCGAAAGTATTTCGCGGCGGAGATGGCAGCGAAGAAAAGCCGCAGCATACCAGCGAGAAAAAGGCGCGTCGCATGCCGTTTAAGCAGTTGCTGGAACTTTACGATCCGGCGGATGCGGACAACGAGATCGGCAAGCGCCTGCGCGAGGTTTCCAACGGGCAGAGATTCATCATCTTCCAAAACGGAAAGGTGCTGGTCGAACCCTCGGCTACCCTGCTTGATGAAATTCGCCAAGGGTTTCCGGACCGTGAAGTCTTCATGGTCGAAGGACAGCCCCTCAAGACCTATCGAGTGGGAGAACGCCCCGGCAACTATGCGGATGAAAATCCGCTCTACCCCGGACGCGCACTCCGCCCCAACGGCGACTGCGACCAGACCAATCGCAATTGGACTGGCGTGGACGACGAGATCCGTACTCTCCTGTACCTGGCTGTGAAAGATACGGGCGAACTGAAGATCTCCCGCCTCAAAGATGCGCACGACGCTTTAGACCTGGTCATCGGTAAGTCCAAGGAAGAAGCGCGCCGCGCCATCTGCACCTACTACCCGCATGCCTGCCAGCAATACAACGAGCTCAAGGAGATCGGCCAGCTGCCGAGCTTGAAGCTTGCCCGTACTCAGGCAGGAAGCAACCGCAGGAATGATCCGTTCGGTGTAGGAACGAATCGCACCTTCTAAACAGGCCGGTGGCGCCTTGGAAGTTTTTATAATTCCGGGCGCCTCTTATTTCATTTTCACAAGGAGAATTGTATGTACAACCACTACACTTGCAACACCGAGAACGCCCTCATGAAGGTGAATGGCCTGTTCGCTGAATTCAACATGCCTAAGGCTCGCCCGCAGAAATTCCGTAAGTCGGACGGCATTGTTATCATTCCCACTCCCGAAACAGACCCTCAAGAGCTTGTCGGTGCGGTTGAAATGGAACAATCGCTGCCGGAATACAACCAGCAGCCGGTCTACATGGTGGACAATTATCCGGCCTGCCCGGATTCGTGGATGCGAGGCTCGGCCACGGCCAGTTCGTACTTTGTCGGCGTAGAAGCCGAACACGGCATGTGGCTGGACTTCAACCGCAATCGCAGCCACACCCACCATGTTGCCGTGCTCATTTCTGTCCAGGGCGTAAGTCCTCTTACCGCCCAGCCGACCCGCGACAATAAGCTGGAACAGTACAAGACCAACTGTCCGGTACACAACATACCGTTCGAGGCGGAGCGGTACTGTCCGGCCTGCAAATATAAGTGGCCGCCGCAAAACTACTTGGCGTCCAATGCCACACCCGGAGGGCTACTGTGGCTGGACGGTTTTTTGACCAAGGAAGGCGTGGTGCGCCAGTACGTGTTCACCAAAGACCAGGCGCGCGGGGTTGCCGCGCAAATTATCGGCAATCAGAGGGTGTTCGCTATCGGCATCAGTTTCTATTTGTCGAAGCAACCAAAACCCCTTCCGCGATTCGAACGACCCCGATATCGGTCGATGAGCTTTTTGTCCGATGCAACACTCGGCGAAAAGAGCATCGGGTGTTTGGGCGGAGATGACAACTGGGACGACATCGCCGTTGCTGACGGCGTAGCTGTCGAACCCCAATCATACACTTCGTTTGAAACGCTCGGTGTGCACGAACCGGTAACTCGCGGTGCACTCCGAAGCCGCGGAGCCAGGAAAAGCCTGGCATCCAGGGAACGGCTCGAAGTCGCCGCTGGCGCGAAGATCAGCCAGCGCGTCTACGAAGACCCGGAGAGCCTGGATTTCTGGCAGAGCGAACCTGCCGGAACGCTGTACATCAATTATGCACCGGTCGAACTGGTGCAGGAGATCCTGGCTGCCGGCATGGCAGACCGGGACCAAGGAGGAGAAGGACCATTAGCCGGCCTCAAAGTCGGCCATCCGGCCCACTATAACGAATAACCCTCAACGGGCGCCGCTTCATTGCGGCGCCCGTTTTTTTGTTGTTATTATTTTTTTGTTTTGTAAAAATCCAAATTGTTCTACATTTTACTGCATATGCAGTAAAATGTAGAATAATTTAATAGATAAATTTCATCACTGTTATGCTTTTCAAAAATTTATATACAAGTTAGAAAAACAGGCAGCGCGGAGCGCTGCCTGTAGTGTTAGGTGAACCGCTTGGTAAATGCCCCACTGCGGTCGATATGGTCGAGGTCCGGCCGCTCGCTCGAGATGCCGACACGATGCCGGCCCGGCGCAACCTGGAGTGATCCTTCGAGGATCTTCAGGCTGTGGGGCGTACCGAACTTTTTCCTGCGTGCGAACGCAGCCAAATGTTCGTTATGAAAGACTTTGAGGTCTCTGTACACTTCGCCGGTCAGGCGCATCATTTTTGATGCGCAGTCATAGTGAGCTTCCAAAAGTTCCCGGGCTTGCCGGGAGTTCTCGGGAAAGCACGCTGCGATCTCATCCAATCTCTGGCCAACACCCAGATCCCCCATTGGCTGCACCGCGACCGGAACTGTTATGGGGGTACGAGGATTTTGCAACTGCGTCAACTGTATCAACTTTTTCCCAGCCGCATTGCCGGACCGACCCACCGAATGGACTTTGTCCAGCCAGATGCGGGAGCTGACAAGCATATCGGCAATTCCCCCAAAACCTTCAATCACCACAACAGATACCCGCTGTGCAGGGGAAGCAATCTTCAGTGCAGTAAACACCTCAACTCCGGCACCCGGGCCGCCGCCGATGACAACCATCGCATCGGAAGCTTTCACAAAAACCTGTGTTTCATCGCCGTACCGGCTCTCCCCCATTTGCGGCGGCACGACAATGGCTAAATCCAACTCCGGATGCTGGTGCTTTTTCCCACACTCGGGCAGCACACCTATAACGCAGAAGCCCGCCTTTTTGGCCAAGCTTGCAACCGCATCTGAAAGATTCCATTTGGTTCCGCCGGTCATAATGGCGATACGCGAAGCATATTCTTTCAACTCTTCGAATAATTCGGCAAGGATGTCAAGAACCTTCTGTTCATCGCCATCGAGATAACCGCCGGAAAACGAGACCACCCACTCCAGCCCGTGCTGTTTCTTAAACCCCTGAAGCAATGTACCGTAGTCCATATTCCTCCTTCGTATTCCTGGTATTGAAACACATATTTCAAAGCCGGTCAATACAAAATACCGCAGGTCCTTTCGGAGCCTGCGGTGTTGAAATGCTCAGGTGCTATTTCTCCAAAGTTCTTGCCGTGGCCAGCTGCCTGACCCGGAGCAACTCGGTTGTCCTGAGTACGAAATCGATGGCAATGCGATGCTCCTCGCTGAACGGTTCTTCGCCGCTCAGCGCTTTTTCCATTTTGGCGCAGCAGGCTTGGTAGAGCTCGAAGCTCAGTGATGTCTTACTCTCAAGCAAGGCTCTGACCTGGTTCTCGCTGCCAGGCTGGAGCGCTTTCATCATTGTGCTCTGATTCCACAACCGGCGCAATCGCGCCCCGCGCACATCTTCCAGATCCTTGCGAACCTGGTCAAATCCTGCTCCGGCCGAAGCGAGCCAGTGCAGCGAATGCATAGCCGCGTAGTCGGAAAATTCCCTGTCACCGGAACGATCAGCTTCATCCAGGTAATGGTGCAGGTCATCAGCCAGAAACGGCCGGTTATGACACTCGGCGCAGACCACGCTGTCGATGCTGTAGAGATGAAAGTTAACCGACACCTGCTTGCCGCAGATGGAGCACTTCTTCCCCCACAGCATTTTGTCGAAGTCCCAGTCCCCTGCCGGAGCCACGCCGCGCGCAGCCAATGTCTGCAGCTTTTCCTCACTGATGCCGCTTAAAAGATCCCACTGGTCGAACCGGCCCATATCGAGCAAGTCCTCGCACTCGCGGTCGGCGTACAATTCCCAACGGACCGAAGTGCACAGGCGGCCGGCGCGCCAATTGGCAATAAGAATTTTGGCCGCATCCGGATCATTGAGCGTTTTGCCCACCAGGCGCTGGTGCTTGCCGTTGAAATCGAGCAAAAAGCGGACTATGGCAGTCTCGCCTGTTTTGCCCTGCGGCTGCATCCAGAACAGGCAGCGATACGGAGCCCGTTCCGCGGAATGCAAGCTGCGCCAATAAGCCATGGCTTGTTCAGCTGTGTGGCAATGCGGGTAAATGGGTTCCAGCTCGGATTTTACCAAGCCGGTGCCGACCAGCGGATGCATCTGGACCGGAAGCTGAGGAAGTGGAGGAATAACAACAAGTTCATTCATAGAGGTCCATCCTTTCTAGTTCTGTATGACAGCGGCCCGGTCTTGAAACCTGCACGCATGGTTGAGTATGACTTCGTTGATGAGTTGGGGCAGTGCTATTTGCACGTATTGCGGTGAACAGCCAAGAAGCGCTTCGCGAGTGCGCTGCAAGCTTCCGCTTTGGAGCAACTCGCCGAATTTCCACACCTGCCCAATAAACATTGTCCAATCCTCCGTGCTGGTTTCCATCAGGAATTTCTTGAACCCTTCCCGGAGATAATGGATGGTCATGAACTTGAACAAGCTCTGGCGCACAATCGCGTGCAGCATTTCCTGCTGACCGCCGTAGAATGCCGCCTTCTCGTCATCCATGGCCGCACCGGCCTGGACCGTAATCCACCAGTACGCTACGGAATTCGGGGCCGGATCGACGAACTGCTGAATAGAGAACGCCCCACTCTCTTCACCTGCCGGGTAAAGCGCAAGCCGTTCCTGGCGCTGCCGAAACTTCAGCAGCAAGCGGTTAATGATTCTGCCGCTTTGATCCCTGCCTGCCGGCTCGCCACACTGCTCGCACGGGAAATGTGGAACGTAAAGGACTGAGGTGCGGTTGCACACTCCCTTGCAGTTCGGACATTTATGGGTCAGGATGATGTTATCAAAATCCCAGTCCCCGTTTAAGGCCAAGCCTTTGCGGGTCAGGACCGAGAGATCATCGATTGTGGGCAAAAGATCACGCAGATCGAACCGGCCGCGTTCAACGAGATTGGTCAGGGCAAAGTCCGCGTACAGTTCCCAGCGCACGGAAGTCAGACTACTCCCTGCCGCAAAGTTGCCGATCAGGACCCGAATGGCATCCAAGTCGCATGTTATTTTGCCGACCAGCAAATCATCGCTCTTCCGCGTGCGTTTGCGGTTGACCACATGGCGCAAGAAGGCTTGCCCGCGGGATTCCTCTATCCAAAAAATAGCCCGTTCCGGCTGGTTTTCCGCTGAGAAGACATCGCGGAAGCTGGCGAACAACTGACGGGTAAAATCGCTTGATTGCCCAGCCGGCACCACCCTATGTAAGGAGGTACTAGCTGCAACCAGCGATTGGGCATCGTTTTCCATGATTTCAAATTCCTCCTGTCATGTCTTTGATTAAGACGTTTGAAATCTGCCAGACCCGCAGCCTGAGGCTGTCAGGTTCCCTTAACAATTTCATAATCCTGACGTTCCGTCAAGCTCTAAAAAAAACTCATTGTGGTATAATAACCGCATGAATGAACGCAATTACTTTATCCCAAAAAACCGCCCGGACTTGGAAGAATCAGAACCGTCGGTCGAAACCCGCGAAGTTAATGGCTTGGCCGAACTAGCCGAACTTGTGTATCAAGAGCGGCCAGCATACATCCACATTCCCGATGCACATTTCGTACCCGACCCCCAGCAGCTTTCCCTCGCCCTCCTAAAAGCCCTCAAAAGCAACCCCCGCTACCTGCCCGGCGAGGTCGGATTTTACGTGGAAGCCCTCTTTTCCGATGCCAACCCGCAGGAGGGCAATTATTCCAGCGGGCTGATAGCATATGATGAAAACGGTCAGACCAAGTACCGCGAAACGCTGGAACAGGCAACTGCTCTGGACATTCCGCCGCACGGTATTGATCTCAATAAGCGCATTGACCAGGAAGGCGAAGAACGCATGAGCCACTGGGTCCGGCAGATTGAGAAAGGGACGGAACCTATTAAAGTACTCCTCATAGGAGCTGGGCACATTTGGAACAACCCGAAAAAAACACCGGACCTTATGTACCGGCTTGATGGCAAACAGTGGGTTATCGAAAACACCAGAGCTTACAAAGCCCCCGGGTATTCCGGCGAGATGAGCCTGCATTTGAACGATCCAAGCATATCAAAAGCAGATTTCGTAGTGCTCACTTACGAAAAAGCCGAATAAAATACCCCTCGCACAGCCATTTACATATATCCCATTCATGGAAAACCTGACCAACTTCTCCGCTTTTGCTGCCAGCCTCGGCGCGGCTCTTATCGCAATCTCTGCCCTTGGCTCTGTTAGCAACTGGATCAATGGCAGGTTTTTAAATTATAAGATCGTGTTCCTGCTCTACTACGTGGGCGCGTTAGTCCACGAAGCCTCTCACGCGATAGTGTGCTTGTTCACCGGCGCTAAAATACAGGAGTTCTCCGTGCTGGCCCGGCAACCGCACGTTACCTACCTCAAGCCAAAGCTGCCGATTGTCAGCAATATACTTATTTCGCTTGCTCCCATTGTGGGCGGCATCGGCTTTTTATATCTCGTCAACCGGTTCTGGCTAACAGGCGCATTTACCCTGCCTGAGCTTAATTCAGTATCAGACCTGTGGCTTGCCCTCGGAAAACTCCTGGCACAGATCCGCATTTTCCATTGGCAAAGCTGGGTCATGATCCTGCTCTTTCTGAATGCCGGGGCTATGATCGGCCCTTCTGCGCGCGACCTCAAGAACATTTGGCCGGCACTCATTATACTACTCTTTGTCAGTCCGCCGTTCCTGGTTCACCTGGCCTTGCTCGCCATTCTGCTCATTCTGGCAAATATCGCAGTACAAATTATTCTAGGAACCGTTCTCGCGCTGCTCGGCCGTATGCACAGGGTACAGGCTTAACATCGCAAGGCTCCCTGCATTCACAGGTTACACCAAAACTGCTACCATACCATTATGCAAAGGGGGATCTATAATGAAACTGCACAGTTCGCTCGTGGCGAAAGGCATGCCGATAGAAATCGACCTGAACGATGTCAGTTTGAATGTTTGGAACAAGGTTACTGGGATCATTGCGGAATTCAACCTTGATACTGGTGATAACTATCTGATCCTGCACCTGCCGGTAGCCAGACAATGCAAAATCCCAACCACCTCCCTTGAACCCGGCTCCTACACGCTCGTTTTGAACCTCAACGGTACTTCGCTTTGCTTTATCGAGGGAATCCTCATTGGAGTGTCGGACATGGAAAACCGCATCGATACATTTTCCGAGGCCATCCGCCTGCGCTCGCAGGCCGCTCACTTGCCGCCGCACGAAAAAGCGGAAAAACTGCGCCAGGTCGAAACACTCTATCGATCGCTCGACCTCGAAGACCTCGCTGACATAGTCAGAGACGAGATAGCAGAACTTGCCTGCAGCTAAGCAGCGGCCCGGCTCATGCCCGGGCCGCTTTTTTATTTACTTGACAGCGGAAGTTAATTGATATATATTTGATATATCAATTAACTATCAAATTTATGGAACCTTTCAGCCCCCAAGTAAAATTCTTTATTAACCTTGCCACGGTCCAATCGCAGGTTACCCGGCGCTTTGATCGCGGCCTGGGCGGTCTCGGCCTTTCGGAATTCATTATCCTACACGCAATCAGCTTGGCTCCAGCACAGCGGATGAGCCGGGTTGAATTGGCTGTAAAGGTCGGCCTGACGCCTTCCGGCGTTACCCGCCTGCTGCTGCCCATGGAAAAGATCGGACTCGTCAAGCGGGAAAATGACCCCCAAGACGCCCGCATTAGCCTGGTAGCAATGGCTCCGGGAGGACGGCGCAAACTCGAAGAATCTGCTGAGCGTGCCGAACTGCTGGCTGCAGAACTACTCCCCGCTTCCGCTATGAAGCAGCTGAAAGCTTTTTCATCCCTCCTGTCCGAAATGGGCGGCAAGATAGCATAAATCCTTATACGTTTGAGGAAAAACTGCTATACTGGGAGCGCAAGGAGGATGCGGTGAGCAAAACTGCGCAAAAGACAATAGTCGATTTCGTCGTCGCAGTTCCGGAAAGCCAGGTCGGACAAAAATTGTACCCCGGCTACCGCTACACCCTCTTCATTCATGGACTGGACCAGGCTCCATTCCTCACACCGCCTTACCCCCGGCACAAAGACCCGGTCTGGATCAAAGATTTTGAGATCAGGCTGTGCTCTAGCCACATACAATTTGAATGCCAATCATTCACTTTAGCCCGGCAGCCCGACAGAAGGCCGCCGGTCATCAAAACATGGTTCGAGCTGCTCGACGGCAATGGCGAGACTGAGGTCCGCCTCTACGCTCTCCCTGAGCAGGAACTGACTCAGAAACTGCGAGTCGACTTTTCCCAGCCAGTACCGGTCCTTAACTGACAGCCACGGCTGTCAGTTTTTCTTTGCGCTGAGCTAGATAAGGTATATAATGGAGGCGCAAGGAGGATGCGGTGGAAGGGACTATCTTTGAACTTTTCCTGGATGTTCCCGATGACGAATCGGGTCAACCGCTTCAATTAGGACGAAGATACGGATTGACCATTCAAGGAGTGGATCAAACCCCGTTTTTCGACCAACCGTATCCAAACGCAACACCTCCTGCCTGGATCAGAGACTATCAGATAAATTTTTTTTCGCCAGATATCATATTCGGTCTCCCAGCAGTCGTTCTCACCCGCCAGTCCGATGGCGGCCTCCCCTTCATTGAAACGTGGTGTGAGCTCGTTAAACCTCGGGGCTTGGTTGAAATCCTTGTCTTCCAACTGCCGGAGTTCAAGCTCGTGCAAGTCCTCCGCTTCCATTTCAGGACCAACTGTGGTCCTGCCTGACAGCGCAAGCTGTCAGGTTTATTAGTTTATTACTCCAGAATGCGTTCGTGCTACAATAGCATTAACGGCGTTCGCAAAATTCCGTTCAAGGATCCCGCTCCGGGATATTACGCTCACGGATAACGCCTACTCTATATTTGCGGAGGACGCATGTACCGCTCTTATTTTTTTATACTCTGCCTCATGCCCGCTGCGGCAATGCAGGCGGATTCTGATAAGACCGAAGCAAAGGTTCGCACAGAGATCGATGTCGCACGCTATCTCATCAACCATCCCAGACCGGAACATCTGTTCTCCAGCCCCTACCTGGTTTCCGCGCTGTATTATCGCGCAAACTTTGCGGCAGAGCACCGTACCTGCACGGCAACCGGTTCCACCTGCCGCATTATCCTGGCAATCAAGCAAATGATAACACCGGCATACCGGGACTGGTTCATGCAGACGCTCCGCTCCATGGCCACAGCGCAAGAACAACAATTCCAGCTTACCCCGCCGCTCCAATCGATGTATTACAAAAAGAGCAGGCGGAGCCATCCGAATGCAGCTGATTTGTTCAGCCCCGAAGGTTCACCCGTAACCGCAGCGGCTGGCGGCATCATCGTACTGGCGGAAGACGGCTGGACGGAACAGGACCAGTTCTCAACCAGCTCTCCGAATGGCGGGAATACGGTCATCGAATTCGTGCCGCATAAAAATCTTTTTATCCGGTATGCGCATTTAGGCTCGGTTGCCGTACGCCCGGGAAGTTTTGTTTCCCGGGGAGATACTCTGGGTACTGTTGGTCACTCCGGACTCAACGCCTGCCGCCGCGGACACGGCGGCCACCTGCATCTGGAGATAAACCAATATAACCAGGTGCAGCGGTCAATCAGCGCCTTCAGCGCCGGACAAATCATCGCCGCGCTTCGATAATTCTCTTGTCAGAACACAACAGGCACCTTCGCGGTGCCTGTTTTTAGTATACTGCCCAGATCATGAAAAATCAGGTATACTCCCTATAGCAAATGAAAACAGCGCCAAAACCAATCATCGATCGCATTTTTTCCTCCTCCACCGACGTCCTGCTGGTGTTTCTTTCGTTTTGGGTCACAGTCCTGGCTGTACGCGGAATAATCTTCTGGTCGGTCAGGCGCGGCACGATTCCCGCAATCTTCATCAACGGCTGGCACGTGCACCACTTTATTACCGGGTTCGTACTGCTGATCATTGCCCTGGTTCTCTACTATAAAAAAATTTGGTCGCACCATATACCGTTGGTTCTGCTCGGATGCGGTCTGGCATTAGTCTTTGACGAATGCCTGTTCTGGACGAGAGGCCACTTCAATTATTGGAGCATGATCAACCTGTTTGCCGTAGCCCTTACCGGCCTGTTACTTGCTGGATCATACCAATATTCACGCCAGTCGCAGCTTCTCCACCCCCTACCCATCCGGTCAGAGGTCAAGCAGTGGTCAATAGTCCTCTTGCCCGTTGTTTTGGCCAGCCTGTTGCTGCTCAACTGGTTCTCTTTCCACAATTTGACCGCAGCCAGCGCCGCAAACCGTCTCATACCTCGCGTGCTGCGGGTCGCTCGACCCGCACAGCAATTCGCGCCGAACACCCAAGCGAGCGGGAACTATCCACGATAACTATCTGTCCGACTACCCAACCAAGCAACTGCGCAATGGTATACTAGTATTAAAGTAAGCCTCAAGACTATGGACTCTTCTGGACAGAAACAACAAAACACGGGAGATCGTCCGTTTGCGGTCATCGTACTGCTCGCCATTGCCTGCATAGCTGCGCTGTGGTGGTTTTTGACTGACCTTCACCAAACCTACCGGATTGTCCGGCTGCACGAAACCATAGGCTCAAGGGCCCAACACCTCACTCCGTCTGACATCCAACCCTGGATGACCTTTGAATACGTCAATAGGGTCTTCAAACTGCCGCCTGAATACCTCAAGGCCCGCCTGAGCATAAAAGACCGGCACTATCCCCGCCTACAGATCAACCATTACGCAAACACAAACCGGCTCGACGTACACCAGGCCATTCAAAGCGTACGCACCGCAGTCGAAGAGTACCAATCAATAAAAAAATAGAAAATTTAGGCATGGTATCATAATCTTTTTATTTTTCTATTTTCTATTTTTTTATCTGGTTTCTATCTTTTTATCTTTCTATCATTATCGTCTCCATGGATTTCCTTCTCCAGCCGATCCTGGCTTACCTTCTCCTCTACAAATACTGGGCACTGTTCCTGGTCACGTTTCTGTCCGCTATCGCCCTCCCACTCCCTTCCGCTCCCAGCCTCATGGCTGCGGCGGCATTTGCCGGACAGGGCTACTTCAACATTGCCGCAGTCGTGCTGGTCGCAACTGCAGGCAACATTGCAGGAGACCTGATCTGCTACCTCCTCGCCCGTAAGTACGGCCGGCCGGTTTTGGTTCGTCTGGGATTTAAGCGCTTCCTGGAGTCCCCCACCTACGACTGGATACAGGATGAATTTCGGGAGTACCGTTTTTGGGCGGTGTTTTTGAGCCGTATCAATGTCCTGACCACCATTACCGTCAATATTGTTGCTGGATTGACCCGCATGCCGTTAAAGACGTTTTTTTATTACGCTTTGCTTGGCGAAACGGTTCAGGTGCTATTCTATACAGCTATCGGGTACGCCTTTGGCAGCAACTGGCAGGCCATTTACGGCATCTTCGGCCGGTTTACGGTAGTGCTGATATTAGCCATTCTGCTGCTCATGACCATGGCTTCCAACAAAATCCAAAAACGGCTGGCTCGTCGAAGGCGGGCGCATATTGCAGCAAGACAACGATAATCCTACACAAGCACGCCGCAATGTCCTTGCAGGCATCGCCAAAGAGCCTTTGAAAGTTTTTCATCTTTATTTTGTATTAATGTAAGCAGCCCCCGTTTTCCACTATGCAAGACCTTAACCAAGACAAAACCGACGAAGAATTGGTCAGCCTTGTAAAGGAAGGTGACATTGACCGGTTCGGCGAGCTGGTGGAACGGTATGAAAAAAAGATCCAACGGTACGGCAACCGCTTTCTTTCCGGAAGCAACAGCCTCGAAGACATCGTCCAGGAAATCTTCCTAAAAGCCTACCGTAATATCCAGAGTTTTGATGTTTCGAGGAAATTCTCGTCCTGGCTCTACCGCATCGCACACAATGAGTTCATCAATGAGTGGAAAAAGAACAGCAGGAGCCACTTCACTTTTATGGACCCCGAGCTGCTGGCAATACATCCGGCTCCAGAAAATCCCCCCGGCGAATACGAGCGGCAAGAAATTGCCCGCATGCTCGAACACTCTCTCAGCCGCGTGGAAGAGAAGTACCGTGAAATTCTGATCCTGTATTTCCAAGAGGATTTTTCGTACAAGGAGATCGCCGATATTCTCCAGATTCCCGTCGCCACGGTCGGCGTGCGCCTGCAGCGCGGAAAAGTACGTCTCAAAAAAGCATTTGATTCATTCGATAATTCAAAAATTTAATATTTAAATTTTTAATTTAAATTTTTAAATACTTTTATGGCTTCAGAACCGGCCACCCAAAATTCGCTGAAAGACTCTATCTTAAGCAAGATCAAGCACGGGGACGTGAAAATGCACTCCCGCGGGTATTTTGCCGCGCAACTGGCCGCCATTGTTACAGTCGTCAGTTTAGTGCTCCTGCTGACCATCCTTGCTACCAGTTTTCTGGTGTTCACATTGCGGTCGAGCGGACGACTGTTCCTGCCGGGCTTTGGTTGGTCAGGCATAGGCATTTTCCTCACCACCTTCCCCTGGCTGATACTGTTTGCCGTCCTGGTATTTGCGGTTGCCACGGAATTGCTGATCAAGCGGTTTTCCTACCGCCGCCCGTTCGTCTATTCGTTCCTGGGCTTGCTGGCCGGAGCAGCAGTGTTCGGTACGCTCATTGCACTCACCTCTGTCCATCCGTACATCTCACGCCAGGCTCGTGAGCACCAGTTTCCCGTAGCTGGCGATCTCTATCGCAGGTACGAGCATGAGCCGCGGGCGGATTTCCACCATGGGATCATTAAAAAAATGGAAGCTGGGCAATTTGTCATTCACACCGACGAAGGAGAATGCATTGTCATCCCGAACCCCAAGCAGCAGACAGCCAACCTGGATGTGGGAGACGAGGTATTCGTCATGGGTCCGGAAAACGACCGGATCATCCGGGCTTCCGATATCCGCAATGTCAGCGACGATTCCTGGTTCCAAAAAGTCTTCCCGTTTGACCTGAAATAAAAACCCAAAAACATTGTATTACTCAGTGAATCCCATATAATGCCGGATTTCCGGCATTTTTAAGCATTTACTTTCATTTAGCATTCTTACTGCCCTCGCGGACTTTGATACATAAAACACACATTCCATTTTTGTCCGGTCGGACAAAAATGGAATGTGTAACTCTCACCGCGTACATCTCACGTATGAAAAAATATATTCTCTCCATTTCTATTACCGTGCTATTCATCGCCTATATATTCTGGCAGCGCCAGGCAGATTCGAACAGTCCAAGCCTGCCGCCAGCTGTTATTCCCGGCACGCAGTCTCCGATCTCGCAGTCGAACCAAGTGGCAAGCAGCAGAAGCAGCACTCCCAGTACCGACACCGGCGCACCAGCCCAGCAGCCAGCGGCCCAGCAAGCGCCAAGCCAGCAGCCGGCGGGCCAACCCGCCCAAGCACCAACCGCCACTTCCGGGGCATTTAAAGACGGCACGTATACCGGTCCGAGCGTGGATGCCTACTACGGGTATGTCCAGGTTCAGGCCATCGTCTCCGGCGGCAAGCTGACCAACGTACAATTCCTCAGTTACCCGAATGACCGGCGGACTTCGCAGCAGATCAACGGCCAGGCTATGCCGCTGTTGACCCAAGAAGCCATTTCCGCGCAAAGTGCCAATGTCGATGCAGTCTCCGGCGCCTCAGACACGAGCGCAGCCTTTGTCCAATCACTCGGCGCGGCGTTGGCACAAGCCAAGTAAATGACAAAAAATAAGTAAAACCACTGCAAACGGTCAACGGTTTTCGGTAGCGCCGCGCGTATCGGCAATCGTTATTCGGCAAGCGGCCGCTCCTCACTTCGCATACCGAATACCGAAACGCGCCGCCCCGCCGAATAACGAGTTATGAGGTATTCTATTTTTATCATTTCCCCTATGAAGATTCTTCGCCTTACCATGGGCATGCCGGCGACGGTAGAAATTCGCGATACAGATGGAGCACGTGCAGACGCAGCCATCGGCAAAGTATTTGAATATTTCTCCGAAATAGACCAGCGGTTCAGCACTTACAAACCGGACAGCGAGATTAGCCGTATCAACCGCGGAGAACTCGAATGGGCAGACATCAGTCCGGAAACGAAGGATATTCTTGCCCGGTCGCAGCAGACCAAGGAAGAAACGGCTGGTTACTTTAATATCCGGCGTCCGGACGGCTCTTTGGATCCTTCCGGCTTGGTAAAAGGCTGGGCTATTTGGCAAGCAGCCAAGCTGCTTGAGAATCTCGGGTTCCAACAGTTCATTGTCGACATCGGCGGAGACATTCAGGCCAAATCCCTTACCGCCGGTAGCTGGAAAATTGGCGTCCGCAATCCGTTCAATCGCGAACAAAACGTGAAGATTCTCACCCTCGGTAACGAAGGAATCGCTACGTCCGGCACTGCTATCCGCGGGCAACACATTTATAATCCTCACGAGCCAAAACAGCCCATTACCGACATTGCCAGCTTGACCGTAGTCGGCCCGAACGTCTACGAGGCCGACCGATTTGCCACCGCCGCTTTTGCCATGGGCGCGGACGGAATCCGGTTTATCGAATCCGTTCCGGGCCTGGAAGCGTATATGATCGACAAGGACGGCATAGCGACGATGACAACGGGGTTCGGGAAATACGTCCAAGAATAACAAATATCAAATCTCAAATAACCAATCAATAACAAATCTTTAAATTTCAAATTCAGGGAATTGTCATTAAATATTCATTTGAAATTTGATATTTGATATTTGAAATTCATTTCTAACCAAACTCCTGCGGGACAACATTGATACATGCTATTTTACGTTGATAATCTCTTAAACCGAATTACCATGTACCGCCTTGTGCTGTACTATCTCATATTCCTGCTGGCCGCTGCCATGGTCCTGGGTTTTTTTGGCATACTCCCCTACAACCCGATTTCCATTCTCTCTTCGACGCTCGTCCTCGTAGCAGCCGGCTGGATCAGCAACCGGATCATCGCCGCTATCTTGAACGTACCAACCAATATAGAATCCTCCTACATAACCGCTCTGATTCTCGCACTTATTATCACACCCCCGCAGACCCACCTTCCCGCTGTCTCGCTTCCATTCCTGCTCTGGGCTTCGGTCTGGGCCAATGCTTCCAAATATATCATCAACTTCAAAAACAAGCACATCTTTAACCCGGCCGCGTTTGCGGTAGCACTGACTGCCCTGACCTTGAACCAAAGCGCAAGCTGGTGGGTTGGCACCGCTGTCATGCTGCCGTTTACACTGATCGGCGGCATCCTCATGATCCGCAAAGTCAGGCGCTGGGATGCGGTCATAGGATTTATAGCTGCAGCCGTCTTGACTATGCTCGTTCTAACTATTGGTCACGGTAGTATTGTCGTCACTATGCAACGCGCCATTCTCGCTTCACCACTGGTCTTCTTTGCCGCAGTTATGCTGACCGAGCCGCTGACCATGCCGCCAACACGCGACGGGCGCATTGCGTATGGTATTCTGGTCGGTTGGCTGTTTGCGCCGCAGACGCATATCGCCAGCCTGTCCTTTACACCGGAACTGGCTTTACTGGCCGGTAATATTTTTTCCTACGCCATTAGCCCGAAGGAGCGCTATACCCTCAAGCTGAAAGAAATACAACAGTCTGCGGCCGGCGTGCTCGACTTCGTCTTCTCAACTCCCCGCCAGCTGCAATTCGCGCCGGGCCAATATATGGAATGGACGCTTGGCCATAACCGGCCGGACAACCGCGGCAATAGGCGATACTTAACCATTGCCTCTTCCCCCACCGAGCAGGACGTACGTATTGGCGTAAAATTCTACGAGAATCCCAGCAGCTTTAAACAGAGGCTGGCAAAGCTTAAACCCGGCGATGAGATCATTGCCTCCCAGCTAGCAGGCGACTTTGTCCTTCCGGAAGACCAAAAGGAAAAGCTGGTCTTCATCGCAGGAGGCATTGGGGTCACCCCGTTCCGAAGCATGATCAAAGATTTGCTAGACAGAAAGGAGCAGCGGGACATTGTCGTCTTCTATTCCAACAGGACAGCTGACGAGATTGCGTATACCGATGTGTTCGATGAGGCCAGCCGGCAGCTTGGCATCAAGACCGTATATACCCTGACTGACCGGAACAGCATTCCTGCAGGCTGGCACGGCGATATTGGTTACTTTACTTCTGAAAAAATAATCCGCCATGTGCCTGACTATACGGAACGCACCTTCTACATTTCCGGCTCGCACATTATGGTGGAAGCATTCAAAGAACAACTGCTCGCTATGGGAGTTGGCAGGACGAAAATAGTCACTGACTTCTTCCCCGGACTGGCATAACAAACACAACATTTAACCATTAACAATTAACATTTGACTGTAGTCGCCTCATCGGCGACCGCCGATAGGGTGGGAGGAGACCCTTGGTCTTCCCTATCCGGTCAAATGTCACATGTCAAAGGTCAAAGGTATATTTATCTATGTATCATTATGGTTTCCCCTGGTTTGGGTTCGGAGGATTATTAGGCATGATACTCTTCTGGGTGTTCGTCGTTATTCTTATCGCCTGGGTTGTCCGCAGGCCATATCATTACTCCGGTCCGTCTGCTGGGCCCAACCCGCAATCCAGCCGTAGCGCGCTGGACGTTTTGAACGAGCGCTACGCCAAAGGCGAGATCAACAAACAAGAATATGACCAAAAGAAAAAAGACATTATGGCATAAGCCAAGATCAAAAACTTTGATATTTACTTTCGTGATATAATGGAAGTAATCAAACTTCCATGATTCGACTTTTTAAATTGACTTTGTATCTGCTCTTAGCAGCCGCAGCCCTGTTTTTGTACTGGTTCCTGCCTAAGTACTCGTTTATCAGCAAAAATCCGGGATACTGCGTCAAACTCAGCCAACACTTGTTCTATTGCGGCAACGACAGCAGGCTGGACAAGATGTTCAACGCTAAATAGGCATGGGATTTGACATTCGGCGAGATGCTTCGTATAATAAAGTAAATCATCTCATTTGAAACAAAATGGATAGAAAAATATCTCCCCAATCGAAAAGTTTTATAGTGCTTTTCAGCGTGGCGGTGGTGGGAACTGTCGTGTGCGCCGGACTGGCCAGATACCTGACCATCAGGTACCAGGACGATGGGTATACTTTGTATCCGTATCCTCCAAAGTACCTGGTAAACAAACCTATGGTTAAGCAGCCGCCCACCACCCCGCCTCCCCCACAAAGCGAACCGGTAGTGCCTACCGTAGATACTTCCGACTGGAAAGTGTACACCGCCTCCAAATACAATTTTCAATTCCGATACGATCCCAGCTGGAATATCAAAAACGGCGGAAAAAAGGATGGGTACGATATCTTAGAGGTCGACCCGGGCAAAAAGTACTACAATTTCAAAATCTATGTCAGCCCCACGGATTACTATATTGTTGACGGGCTCCCGGCAACCGACCAGACCATCGGCGGCAAGCAAGCGAAAAACATCCAGAACATGCTGTATGCCATCCAAGATGACAACCTTCGCCTGACCTTTGACCTCGGCATGTCGTTGAGCCTGCGGCCGCAGTTCAAAGCCATGGTGGAATCCTTGAAGTTCACAGACTCCGCTCAGGCAAAAGGCGTCCAGTAACCCCGACATCATAAAACCCCGCGTGTGCGGGGTTTTCTTATTGGCTGATTTATGTGCCGTGTGATCTGAACCCTACAACGACTCCCCAAAAACCCAAAATCAGGCTGAGTACCAGGTATTTGTCGGCCAGATCGAAACTCTGGCGGAAAGCGAACCCAACGACACCGAACAAGAACAAGACCGAACCGGTAACGAGCGCGTATGAGCGGTGGCTATTTAAAAACATGTAATTTTTACTGCTTTTTCGACCTAGGCCGAAAAAGGTTGAAAAAATTGTTAAAACCCGTATAATTATAGCAGCTTAAACCTCCTAAGGAAAGCACCGGAAAAGCTTTCCGAGGGACAAAGAGATATCACTAAATCCTTAATTGGATACGGCTATTGTGCCGTTATCCACACCAACCTATGACCGAAAACTCTTTGCTCGTTGCTGCCCTCGTGGCCAGCCTGATAGCCCTGCTCTATGGGGTCTTTTTAATTTTTAAAATCCTCCGCCAGCCGCAAGGTTCGGGCAAGATGCTCGAAATTGCCAAAGCCGTCCAAGACGGAGCCAAGGCCTACCTGAACCGCCAGTACCGCACCGTCGGCATTGTCGCGGTCGTCATTGTCCTCCTGATGTGGATCGCGCACTTTTCCGGCCATACGATCGTCGGGTTCATTATTGGCGCCGTGCTCTCCGCGGTTGCCGGATTCATTGGCATGAATATTTCCGTACGCGCCAATGTCCGCACCGCTGAAGCGGCTAAAAAAGGATTATCCGCCGCATTGTCTTTGGCTTTTGAAGGCGGCACTGTCACCGGCTTGTTCGTTGCCGGGCTCGGACTGCTCTCTGTGACCGTCTTTTACATGACCACCCGTGACCTGCCCGCACTGGCAGGATTAGCCTTCGGTGCTTCTTTGATCTCCGTTTTTGCCAGACTCGGCGGTGGCATCTTCACTAAAGGTGCTGACGTCGGTACCGACATGGTTGGCAAGGTCGAAGCTTCCATTCCGGAAGACGATCCGCGCAATCCGGGCGTCATTGCCGATAACGTCGGCGATAACGTCGGTGACTGCGCCGGCATGGCCGCGGACCTGTTTGAAACCTATGTTGTGTCCGCTGTCGCCGTTATTTTGCTCGGCAACGTAGTCTTCCCTGGTTTCCTGAATGCCATCTTGTTCCCACTGCTCATCGGCGCGGCTTCTATTATTACCACCATCATCGGCACCTGGTTTGTCCGCCTGGGCAAGAGCAAGAACATCATGGGCGCCATGTACAAAGGCTTTGCCGTGACTGGCGTACTCTCTGCCATAGTCTTCTACCCCCTGACCCAGAAACTCATGGCCGACAACCCGGGCAACATCAGCTGGCAGAATCTCTTCTATTCCTCTTTGATCGGTCTTGTCGTCACCGGCCTTATAGTTCTGATCACCGAATTCTACACTTCCAAGTCCTTTAAGCCGGTGCGCGATATTGCCGCAGCTTCCACCACCGGACATGGTACCAACATCATCAAAGGGCTCGCCGTGGGCATGCAGTCCACCGCCTTACCGGTCATTGTCATCGTCATTGCCATTCTGGCAGCATACAAGCTAGCCGGATTATATGGCATTGCTTTGTCGGTTATGAGCATGCTTTCCCTGACCGGCATTGTCGTGGCCATTGATGCTTTCGGTCCCATCACTGACAACGCGGGCGGGATTGCCGAAATGGCTGAACTGGATAAGAGCGTGCGCGATGTGACCGACCCGCTCGATGCGGTCGGCAACACCACCAAAGCCGTCACCAAGGGCTATGCCATCGCTTCGGCAGGACTTGCTGCCATGGTACTGTTTGCAGCATACACTCAGGAACTTGCAGCCAATAATATTTCCACTGTCTTCGATCTTTCCAATAGCAAAGTCCTGGTTGGATTGCTCATTGGCGGACTGCTCCCCTACTTATTCGCTTCGATTGCCATGTCCGCCGTCGGAAATGCAGCCAAGGCTGTCGTTGAAGAAGTCCGCCGCCAGTTCCGCGAAATAAAGGGTATTATGGAAGGCACTGCCAAACCGGATTACTCCCGTGCGGTTGACATTGTAACCAAAGCTGCCATTAAAGAAATGATCATTCCGGCTCTCATTCCGGTCATCATTCCCATCCTGGTCGGCTGGCTGCTTGGCGCTGCTGCCTTGGGCGGTTTGCTCGTCGGTACTATCGTCACCGGACTGTTCGTGGGTATTTCCATGACCACCGGCGGCGCAGCCTGGGACAATGCCAAGAAGTATATTGAAGAAGGCCAGTTTGGCGGCAAAGGTTCGGACGCTCACAAGGCAGCCGTGACCGGCGACACCGTCGGCGACCCGTACAAGGATACTGCCGGCCCCGCGATTAATCCTATGATTAAAATTATCAATATAGTCGCTCTCTTGCTAGTCAAATTCTTAAAGGGCTAAATCACTGTGCCCTGCACCGGAGTCCGCCTGAGGCGGATGACTGGTACAGGGTCAACATTGTAGCTCTGCTCCTCGTCAAATTCCTGAAAGGCTAATGAGAAAGTTAAAACGTCCGTGCGATATCGCACGGACGTTTTTGATTATCTCCCTGTCTTACATATGGGAATGAAGTGTCAGGCGGTCCAGCTCCCAACCGGTGTCAAATCCCTGTTGGTTCTCCACGCGCGGAAACAGGTCCCGCGCGGTGGCGTGCCGATACAACAGCTCCTCCACGCCCAGCGGCTTGGCAATGCCGTACTGCCGCAGATCGTAACCTGACCTGCGCTGCGCATAAAAGAATCTTTTGTACGCCACCTGTGCTGCTTCGAATGGTAATTTCGGATCGCGTAGCAGTTCCAGCTGCCTGCCTGCTTCACGATGGTATGCATTACGGATCAACTGCGCATTCCCAGGCTCGTTTGCGGTGCAAACCGGGAACAAGCTTCCCAGCCTGTCACAAATTCGCAGCAACTGCTTATAACAGTCTTCCGCCTCGCTGCCGCTTTGCTGCCATTGCAGTTCGGCTTGCTTTACCAACGCTTCATTGAGCTGCTGATTTTCCGCCACCAGCCATCGTTCGTCTTGTGACGCACTGCAGGCTGCAAGCAGCAGTATAGAAACCGCAACAAGCAACACCCCATATTTCATATTGTTCCTCCCTTACCAACTTCGGCCGATTTCGCTTTCACAGTAAAGTAAAACACCTGCTTCGTCAACAACCTCGTACGAGTTGTTTAAAGACGTTAATCGTTCGCGGCCGCGAACGATTAACGTTAACTGGCTCTGCTAGCAATACTACAAAAATAGTCCAATAGTTTAGACTATTGGACTATTCGCGAATTAAAAAATTCCGGAACTACAAGCAGTTCCGGAGGGCGACGAATCGCCAAGGCACTCTCATACTACACGGCCATGGCCTTTTCTATACCGGTAATCTCCCGGTATTTCTCAGGCATCCACTCCGGCAACGTTTTCATGCCAGGGCCATAGACATATTCGAGCTGTTCGGGCCAGCTCGAACCGAGTCGGCGCACCGCGTCCTCGCCTTCGAAGAACCGGTCAAGATGCGGGACGAAAAGATCTTCCCGCTTTACAGGTGAGCAGAACTTCACAAGCTCATCGAACCCCGAATACGAACCCGAAGTGTTTTGTTCACTAAGCTTGGTTCCCTTGCGGGTGTACACGCCTCCCCGTACCGGTTTAATGAGCGAGCCCTGTTTTAAGAGACCATCCCTCACTTTCCTTTTGTGAAGTTCTACGGCTTGTTTCATCCCCTCTTCATTGAGCATGACGATGACGCTCTTGTACTCGTTCCAGAATACGATAGGAGGTGTCCAGGACTCACGAAGCCTTCGCGATTCTTCCGCATGCTGCTCAAGCCGTCTCTGATTCTCGCGGCGTTGTCGTCTCCGACGAACAGCCTTTACCGGCATCCCAACGAACAGATCCAAAAGCATCAGACCGCACAGTGACACCAACAAGGTGATGGCGAATTCCCGTTTGTGGTACCAGGTCGCCTTGAAAAAATTTACAGGCCGGCGAATTCCAGTGAGAACGCAGCTGGCATAGAAATAGGCAGAGCCCAAGTAAACGATCATCCCCACAATAGAGATGACTAAGTGGTTGACTACAAACGCCCACAGAGTGTGGAGCATACCACCATCCTCCTTAAGGATAAATTTCCTCCCGCTCCCGCAAGCCGTCCCCGCCGAAAAGGTCACGGTCAGGCTTTATTGGGTTTGGGTAGGAACAAATTAGCGACGTGCCAATTTGCCCTATATTAAAGCAGTTTTACCGGCATTTGTCCATACCCCGTAAACTGACCTGGTAAATTCGAATAATCCACAAATAAGAAGAGACGGTCCGACAATGTCGGACCGTCTCATGATTGTTTACTGCTGCTTAACCGGCGTCAGCAGCTGCATACGCTTGGCCGCGTCGGCCTTGCCGAGTTTGGCGTAGAGTTTGGCGGCTTCGGCGTATTCTTTGCCCTGCTTTGCCCGCTCCGCCGCTTTCTCAACCGCTTGGCGAATGCGCAGTTCGACTGCCTGCTTACCCAGTCCCTGCGCCTCGAGCCACCGCTGTGCCCCGTCCAAAATTTCCTGCTGGTACGCTGGGAAAACGGTTTTACCCGAGGCTTCGGAAAACTCGCCATAGTGATAGATCTGCAGATAGTGCCCGGCGGCCCTGCGGCTGCACGCTTGCATACCGGCTGGATCGTTCATGGCCTTGTACACCGCGTATGCTTTGTCATACGCCTCATCCATGAGACCGACCAGGGATGGCCCCTCGCTTTCATCACAGTGGTGATGGGTGATGGTTTGGTCCACTGACCGTAGCGTCCAAAAGCGGGTTTCTTCCCGGTTCCCGAGCGCCTGGTACAATTTGACCAAATTATTGACCCGGCCGTAAATGTCACTCGCACAATAATACGGACTCGGGTAATCATCATTCTGCAGGTACCGTTTTGTAAGGTCAAGCTTGTCGTCATGCACCACACGGTACTTGAGCTTGGAGATGAGACCTTCTAGCAGTGGCTGATAGATTGGGTCATGATTGCTCTTTTCCCAAAGATCTATCGTATGGTTGACCGCAGCGTTTTCCTGATGGTCATACGAACCACGACGCATCAGAATAGCCAACCCAGTCTTTACATCCTCGAGGATCTCAGGGTGCTTGACCGCGAAATCACATAGTGTGTCGTATGCGGCAGCAACGTCCGGCTCCTGGCGATAGGCAACCTGATGGCCACGCCTGGAGTCTTCCTGCTCCCGTTGATACTCGGCCCAGTCTTCCAATGTTTCGTGGGCCCTTTGATAGAGAGCCTTTTCCTCAGCAGCTTCCCGCTCGGCTTGACGGACCTTTTCCCGTGCTTCGATCTCCGCAGTTGAAGGTGCCTCCACCTCGGCAGTAACCGGGAAAGTTTGGGCAGTTGGCTCCTGCTTATGACACGCTGACAGCAAGACAACGGCGGCAAGCAGACACGTTGTGAATACGCTGCGCAACCACCCCTTCAGCGAAGCCTTCAACAGATCATAGGCCATTCCGCCAAAAAAGGATTTGCACATCTGCATGAAAGCCCGTCGGCGCGTAGTATGATCAGCACTGGCAAGGAATTTCGGCCAGTCCCAATGATCATATCCAAGCTTCACCGCGATATGCGTGTAGACGCAAAAAAGGTATGCCGCAACAAACACCAAAAACCAAACATTATTAACCACAGTATCCTCCTGAGGGTTGTGATAAGCCGTATCTCGCGCGCAAACCAAAGATAGATGGTATGCGCAATTTCACGAACGGTTCACCAAACGATTTTTTTGAATCACTTGGCGGATGATTCACAAAATACCTCTTATTAAAGCACAATTTATACAATTTGTCAACAGCTAAAAATATGCATATAAAAAGGGACGGGCGGATTGCCCGTCCCTGAAATATTATTTGCCGAATTCCAACGTCCTGAGGAGTTCTTTTACGGCTGCGGATTTGTCCTGAATGCCGGTCAAGGTGATATCACGGCTCCAGGCAACAGGCAGCTCTTTATAAAAAGCTTTGAGCTGCTCCATGTCCGCTTCCGGGATATCCCCCACGTCCTGCAAGTGTTCATACTTCTCCTCATGGAGAGGTACGGCTAGGATTTTGTGGTCGCTCCGGCCGCGATCAACCACCTCCAGCATGCCAATAGCCCGGCACTCTACCACTGTTCCGGTTGTAATCGGATACGTGCTGAACACAAAGGCATCAAGCGGCGCGCCGTCATCTGCCACCGTCTTGGCAACATGGCCGTAGTTAAACGGAAAACGAAGCTCGCCATACAGGACTTTATCTAATTTGATAGCATCCAGCTCGACATCATATTCGTATTTTTTCTGGCCACCCGCCGGTACTTCCACGATGACATTGAAGGCTTTCGGGTCACCAAACGGAACTTTTGCAAAAGGCATACGGTAAGAATAATAATCTGAACAATTAAAAAGACGTCTGCTGCAGATGTCTATTATGGATTGTTCCGTAAATAATTATAGCAAAAAACCGGTTATTTTTCAACCGGTTTAAGCTATGATTCCCCCGCCCACGCATATCTTGCCATCGTATAAGACCAAGCTCTGGCCGGACGCGATAGACTTTTGGGGAGTTTTGAAATGAACCAGGTACGTACCGCCATCTTTTTGTTCGATCGTGAGCGGGACTAAATCACCCTGATGACGGAAGCGGCCTGCCAGCTGCCAGCTTTTAGCTTCTAGCTTATAGGCTATAGCTTCAGGCTGCGCAATCCAGTTCAAAGAATGTAAGGTAATATCCAGGACTTGCAGCGCTTTGTCGTCCGGGTCATTGGTCACGTACAGGGTGTTGTCATTCAGGTCCTTGCGCACGACAAAATACGGCCCGCTGGCACCAACCTTAATACCCTGACGTTGGCCAATGGTATAGTTATGAAGGCCTTCATGCTGACCGATGGCATTACCATGCTGGTCGATAATCGGCCCCGGCTTGGGTTTGAGCTTTTGTTCCAAAAAATCCTTCAGGCGAATCTTACCGACAAAGCACAGCCCCATGCTTTCCTGGCGACTTGCGTTCGGCAATCCGATCTTTGCCGCCAGCTTTTTCACTTCGGCTTTCTTCATCTCGCCAATCGGAAACAGCAGATGCGGTAACTGTTCGGGCTTGATGTTGTAAATGAAATAGGTCTGATCTTTGAATTCGTCAACGCTACGCTCAAGTTGAAAATGCAAAGTTAAAAATTCAAAATTACGTGGTGTGTTATCACTTTTAACTTTTAACTTTTCACTTTTCACTATCCTTGCATAATGCCCGGTCGCCAAATAGTCAAACCCATGCTCCATGGCCCAGTTATAGAGCAGCTTGAACTTGATCTCCTTATTGCACATGACATCCGGATTCGGCGTACGCCCGGCTTCGTACTCGCGAAAAAAATACTCCATCACCGTGTCCTGGTACTGCCTTTCGAAATCGAGCGTGTAGAGCGGAATCTTCAAAAACGCGGCTACGCGCAGCGCTTCCTGCCGGTCAGCCAGCCAAGGGCACTCACTCTTTAAAAGACCTTCGGTCAAAGACCAGTTTTTCATAAAAGCTGCTTCAACTTCGTATCCAGCCCGAATGAGCAGGTATGCCGAAACAGCAGAATCAATTCCGCCGGAAAGGGCGACGAGCACCTTATTTTTTTGGCCGCTCTTGCGTTTCATGGTATTATATTTTACCAGAATTTGATATAATTGAAAAGTCCAATAATTATTTCAACATATGAGAGATCGCCTTACATTCAGTTTTGACACGCATGCTGAAATGCCAAAACAGCGCGAAGTCGAGACATTTATAACTCCGGACATGCAGCCGCGGGAGTTTAAACAAATCAGCGAGGCAGACTTAGAAGCTGGAAATGAAATGATGGTATCAGAAATCGCTACCCGGCAGGTAGAAAAAGGGGTGGATGCTCATGGCGAAACACTTATCGACATGGTACCCGAATTTAACCATGCAAAAAAAATCCGAGTAAAAATCCTCAACCCTCACCACAATACGGACGGGATGGATGTTGTTCTTTACGAAGAATCCCACCCAATTTTCAAGCAAAAACCCGGCTCAAAAGCAGATAAGCCTGAATACGAACTCGGTCAAGACGGTTATCCGGTCCCAGAGATAGATGCCGCTACGAAAAATTTTAAATATACCGCTCCCCGAACAGTATGGGGAAGCCGTTCACGTTTTACCACCTATGTCCAAAATACTGGTGAGATTACAGCTGAAAAGCGACGAGCTGCGGAACAGGCAGCGGAAGCCGAGTCGCGGAAAAAGGCAGCATAGCAAAATCCCGGGATACCCCGGGATTTTCATTTTACCAGTACTGTTATTAAAATTCCTGCCGTGACCAACACTCCGCCAAGCACATTGCCTAATGTCGGACGCTCGCCCAGGAACAAGAAGGCCAAGACGATAGTTAAAGCTACAGAGAGCTTATCGATGGGCGCTACACGGCTGGCTTGACCAAGTTGCAAGGCTTTGTAATAGAACAGCCAGGAAAGGCCGGTGGCCAGGGCAGACAAGACGATGAACAACATTGAGTGCCGCGAAATGAATTTCACCTGCCCTGCTGTCCCCTCCAGCCAGACTATTCCCCAGGCAAAGAACACGATAATCAGAGTTCGGATTGCCACTGCCAGATTACTGTTGACACCTTTAATGCCGATCTTGCCGAATATCGCCACTAATGAAGCAAAGAAAGCGGACAATACGGCATATATCACCCAATTCATTTCTTAGTTAGATAATGTTTATAAAACAAGAAAAGCAGTTCTGGATGGAATTTCTCCCCATTCTCTATCATAGTTTGGATTTCAGGTACAGTAAAATACACGGCTTCGGCCACTTCGTTCGGATCCAGCCGCAATGTACCACTGTACGAACCTTCGAAAGTTTCCAATATTTTTGGTATCTGCTGTTCAACGCTTATGTACTGGTCTTTGAACTTCATCTCAAGGGGAATTGAAACTCCAATCTCTTCTGACATCTCACGCAATGCGGCTTGCTCAAACGATTCTCCGCTACGAACATGCCCCCCAGCAGAAGTAACCCAATGACCGGGTTTAAAAGATACCTCCCCGCTTCGCTTTTGCAATAAAAGCTTGCCATTGGAATCTCGCAACATAACATGAACAATCCGGTGGCGAAGCTTCTGAGCGTACACCTCGTCCCGTGTCGCACTCCCGACAACCTCATCATTTTCATTAATGATATCGAGAGATTCCATGGTTTTCTGATTCCAATTTTATTTAATTTTAATTAATCTTACTTAATTTTACTTATTCAAGTATTGTTCTATCTGCTTCTTCATCCCGTCCAGCGCCTGATTCTGCAGTTCGTGACCATTAAAGTAGAAGGTCGGTGTACCGCGGACACCTAAGGCTATGGACTGGTTATACTGTTGCTGGAGGTACGGCTTGTACTTGTCGGAGTTCATGTCCTGTTCGAATTTTGCAATATTCGAAACACCGACGGTCTGGGCATACTGGATAAACGCCTGGCGCGGATCGATCATGTTCTCCCAAGCTTGCTGGTTGGAGAACAATTGATCATGCATTTCCCAAAACTTACCCTGCTCCCCTGCCGCTTCAGCCGCATAAGAAGCAATGACGGAATTCTTATGAATCTGGAATATTGGGTAGTAACGGAATACTAGCACCGTATCCGGCTCCTGGTCGACAAGCTGCTTAATTACCGGATTGAATGCCGCGCAGGCTGGACACTGAAAGTCCTCGTAGGTAACCAGAACATTCTTAGCCTGGGGATTACCGAGCACATGATCGGCCTTTGCATCAACCGGCGGCACGGTTTGGATAGGCTGCAGGTCTTTCGGATCATCCAGCTTGGTCGTAAAACTGACCTGCTGATTGTTTTGCGGAGACAGGCTATAGAGATAGTATCCCAAACCTACGGCCACAAGGACGATCACGATTATAGTGATGGTTTTTTTCATACTGGTCTATAATGATTATTAAGGTAAAGATAGTACAGTTGAGGTACCGAGCACAGAACCGACCGGACCAAAGGCCTTGGCCAGGCTCCCGAGCATGGTCAGCTGCTTTGTCTCGGAGAATTGTGTGCTCGAGCTGCGGCTGCCAAATACGACGACAATGAACCGGTTGTCATACCGGTCAGCAAGCACGCTCGCAAAATTATACTGGGACTCTTCCAAGTATCCAGTCTTGCCGCCGATGACGGTCACATCCCCATCAGCCAACAATTTGTCGGTATTCTTAACGTTATGCGAGTACTTCTTGCTATTGGTCGCACGGAACGAGTACGCGGGAGTCGTTGCGATTTTATGAATGAGATCATTGCCGAAGGCGGCGCTTGCCACCTTGGCGTAATCGGATGCGGTAGTTACGTTGTCAGGAGACATGCCGGTCGGTTCAACAAAATGGGTATCCGTCGCACCGAGCGCTTTAGCTTTGGCATTCATGCGCCGGACGAACTCATCTTGAGAAAGCCCTGTCGACCGTGCGACGGCCATGGTCGCATTGTTGGCTGAGGCAATCAGAGAAGCATGGAACAGGTCATCAAGGCGGTAGGAAATGCCAGGCTTAGTAGCGATGCATGCACCGCCTGAACTGCAGCCGCCGCCTGTCTGGTCAGAGGCCTTCATCACTACGGACTTTTTCAGATTCGGCTTGGTATCCAAAAAGACCAAAGCAGTCACCAGCTTGGTCAAGCTGGCTGGTGTCCAGGCCTGGGAGGCATTCTTTTCCAAAAGTACGCTGCCCGAAATCCGGTCAACAACAATATACGAATTGGCCGTAACATTCGCCTGCTCGACCATGTTGATCACCGGAGGCATTTCCAAAGCTGAAGCTGCCAGCGGAGCCAGCACCATTCCCGCAGCAAGTACTATCAGTTGTATTTTTCTGTTCATCAATACTATTTGAATTACGGTTATTCTAAGAAGATAATGAATCCCTTTAGCACCCTCTGCTTCAGCGTAATATCCGCGTTCCGCCTCCGCCAGCAGGCGGATGGCGGACATCAGCGCCTGCCCCGTCGGATGACGGGGACAGATCAGCGGTATTATTGCTGCATCATATTCCCGAACTTCGACTGCAACATTTTCTTATGCTGCTTATTAAGGTCCTCGAGAGCCGCGCGAATATGGCGCGCAATCTCGCTTTTGTCGCCGACTACTGCCGCATCAACCTCAACGCTTTTAACATTCTGGTTGCCATCCATCGTGATCTTAATCAGACCACCACTGCTCGAACCGGTGACTGTTTCCTGGGCTAGCATTAACTCGATCTGCTTAGCCTGCTTGCGCATCTCATTGATATCTTTGAGCTTGTCTAAAAATCCCATAGTAGTTTCTTCCTTTCTCGAGGCTTGTTTGAAATATCCCCGTAGGGGACGGTCGCGACCGTCCCCTACAAGGACAGGGAACGTTGCATATCAATCCAAGCACCACATCCGATTCACACCGGACATCAATAATAATTTTTTGATTAATATGTATCTTACTGAGGGTTCTGTCTCATTCGCTGCCAGATGACCAACCACCACGCGCCAAGTGTCATTAGGAAGACCACAAATACTACAAGCCAACCGATGACCGGAATGAGCCGTAAAATGGTCCACGCCAGCACCCCAACCAGCACAATCTGCCAGTCCCGGGGCTGGGGCCGCTTGCCCACCCGTTTCATCAGCCAGCTGCCGGCCAGCAAAGCACTCTGTAATCCCGCTATGAGCAGCATAAGGATATACGCAAGCAGCACGACTGCGGCAACATAATACCCAATTAAGGTAGCAAACAGTATGACAATCGCAATCGGGACCGCAACAAGCAGCAGTAGTCCCGTCCCAAGGGCAACCCACGGCCTGCGCCAAACAGTTTCCTCAAGTTCCTGGAAGCTGCCGCGGCGCAGTCTAAGCAGTAAGAACGAGGCGATCAGCCATGCCAACAAGGTAATGAAGAATGAAGCCGTGGTAAGCCCTGCCCGCTTATGCCAGGAGCGCGGCTGCTGCTGGGTGAAATTGATGGATGAAATTTTAGCAGACGGATCAACGCTGGCTGGACGAGGGCCTTTGTACGTTATAGTTCCCGAAGCCGCTGCTTTCGGTCCGAAGACCAGGTCTTGGGAAGCTTGCACATCTATTCTGCCTCCCACCGTGCTATTGATGGCAATCCTTCCGCCCGCGGCTTTGATATTGCCGGTCACTGGACCGTTCAACTCTACCATGCCACCACCGATAACAAGATCGCCCCCAACCGTAGCAGTATCAGAAATAACCACCGTACCCCCGGCTACCACCAGATCGCCTGCCACCGGGCCGTTGATCGTAATATTGCCGCCGGCGATGCGAGCATTGGAACCAACCTTGCCGGACGCGACAATGGTGCCACCGGCTGCCAGCAAATCCTGATCAACCGTACCAGTAACCGTGATGGTCCCACCTGCCACGGTGAGATCGCTTTGTACCGGCCCGTTAATGACCACGGTATTTCCTGCTGTATACAAATTTTTATGGGTCTCGCCGGCCGCGGTAGTTATCTGGCCGGATTGGCCGGGCATCACAAACTCGGCCGCTTGGGCGCTGGGAGCCAGAACAAACATGGACACCAGCCCCGCAACCCAAAATAGTTTTTTCATACATGTATGGCTTAATATATGTCACATTATACCATTTTTAAAAGATTTTCGCACGTTCTGTGCGAAAATCAACCGTGACACTTCCTCATAACCTAGGAGGCAGGTGTCGCGGGTTGCGGCGGTGTAAAAATTTCCAGCTTGACCTTGTCCTGGGGATGACCCTTGCGCGCCAGAAGTGACCGCAGGTCTTTGACCGCTTCAATACCGCCGCACAGAAAGAACGTATGATCGGTGTAATACTCGTAGGCCACGTCTAAGTATGTGGTCACGCGACCCATTTCACCAGGCCAGTGGCTTTTTGGCCGGCTGAGTATGGGAATGAATTTGAAATTCTTATAGAGATTGGCCAGATGACTGAAACGATCAAAGTAAAACACATCTTCTTCTGACCTGACGCCGAACAGCAGATGCAGGTCATGTTCATAGCCGCGCGCAAGCGCATCCGGGATCATTGACGCGAACGGCGCCACGCCCACGCCAGTGGCGACCATAAAATAATTTTGCGATAGATCTCGAATGGTAAAATTACCGCTCGGTCCCACCATGTCGACCACCGCACCCGGCTCTGCCGCTCGAAAAAATTCAGAAGCCACGCCGTGGTTCAAGAGTTCGGCGCAAAACTTCAGATGTCGAGCGTCAACTCCTGGACCCGGCACGGAAACGATGGAATACGACCGCAGGACCTTTCCGAACTTGAATTGCATGAACTGACCGGCTGCAAATTGCACCGGCTTATCCGAAACAATCTCCACGTCCAATTCAACGACGTTTTGGGTTAAAAACTTTTTTGCAGTAATGCGGCCGGAATATTCGGACATAAATCACCAGTTAATACACCATGCTTTATAAAAGTATATCACTTCTTGAAATCTATTGACAAAAAATGATTTTTATGATAAAATCCTGTCCATGGTGCGGCTGGGAGATTCTGCTCAGTCTGCCATGACGCCAAAGGCGTGAACGACCATTATCACTTTCTTATTTCTAAGTGGCATTGATCGCACGTAAACCTTCTGGCGGACAACCAGGAGGAATGTGTGAGCGACTGCTACTACTGCAAGTGGAGAAACGGGCACCATGACCCGGATTGCCCCAACCTGACCCCGGCCAACTCACCCGAGCGCAAGCTCTATGAGAAAGGTTGGGAGGATGGGCGGCAGGCCAAACCCGAAACCTCGGATCATCCGGCGTACAAACTGGGCTACGGCAACGGAATGTGCGCTTTGGAAGAATACGAGAACGGATTCGATCCGCGGTTCATGGAATAGCCAGGCAGATACAACAACCCGGAGAGGAGCAATCCTCTCCGGTTTTTTTATTTCCTTTATTTATTCGCGCAGGCATCGAAGTTTTCAACCTGCTGGTTGTAGGCTGCGATGAGCGACTGGAGCTGGCCGAGGCGGGTATCGTAGGAAATAACCAAATCATTGAACTGCCGCACCTGCTCATTGTATGCATCAGCTTCCTGCTTGGTCGTCGGCGTCTGACTGCTGAGCCAGGCTTTCCATTCCTCAATTTTCTTGAGCGTGGTCTGCAGCTCGGTCCGCTGGCTATCAATGCTCGCTTTCGCTGACTGGTCCACAGTAGGACAATCCGAAAGCGGCCTGCCGAACTCCTGGACTGCCAGCCAGACCGTCTGGCCCTCATACTGGCCTTTCCCGACCGCTACCCCAATTTCCGTATACCGATCATTTAAAATATTGGCCCTATGGCCCGGGCTGTTCATCCAAGCATCTACGAGCGCTGCGTCATTTTTAAAGTCGCCTAAAGCCAGATTTTCGCCTTCTACAATGAATTGATACCCGACCTGGGTAGCCAAGCCATCCGGACCGACCCCCTGGGGGGAAACATGCTCGAAGTACTGTTTGGCGAACATGTCTTTAACTTTCAGTTGGGCGGCTTGGTCCAGCTTGCTGTTTTCTTTCAGCGCCGGCAAGTTACCATTAGCCCGGCGTTGCTGATTCGTCGCCGCAACCGTTCCAGTCACAGTCAATTTACCTACTGCGGAAGGTGTAGAAGGGGGTGCCTTGAGCGGCGGCGGGGTCGAGATATCTTTTTGAACATCCTTAACCAGCTGCCCTACGGTCTGGATCTGGCGCGTGCTGGGAAGACGGTGCAAATATTTCTCTATTGCAAACCGGTAATTCCAGGCAACAGCAGCAAGGAGTATGACAATGATGACGGATTTTTTCATATTTATAAATTTCTTTCAACCTCAGTTCTAACTAAATTTCGCGGGGTGGCCCGCCGAGGGAATAACTGCGGATAAAATTCGAATATCGAAATACTAAATCCGAAACAAACTCTAAATTATAAACTCTAAATAACAAACTTTCTGCTTCGAATTTGAAATATTAGAATTTGGAATTTGTTTCGAATTTCGGGATTCGAATTTAGAATTTATTTTCGGACACCAAAAAATGCCATTAACAATATCAAAACCGCATCATAACCCCAATATCCCCGAGATAGGCCGCAATGCCCCAATAACAAAATTAATATGTTCGTCCTTATCGACGCCTAACTCCGCTATCCCCTGCTCAATGTCATCGCGGCTGACTTTGGCGGCAAAACTTTTATCTTTGAGCTTCTTTTTTACCGACGGCGCTTCCAGAGTCAACAAATGGTCGGGCCGCATGTAAGCACAGGCAGTAATAAAGCCGCACAGCTCATCCACGGCAAACAGAACTTTGGCCATTTGCAATTTCCGCGGCACGCCGCTGTAGGTGGCGTGACCTAAAATTGCCTCGATCATTTCCGCGGGGTAGCCCAAATGTTCCAGCTCTTTGACTCCTTCGAACGGGTGGCCAGTCTTTGCAACAGGATCCACCGTTGGAAACCGCTCGTAATCAAAGTCATGCAGCAAGCCGGTAATCCCCCACAGCTCTTCGTCCTCACCAAACTTTTTAGCATACGCCCGCATAGCTGCCTCAACTGCATACATATGCCGGCGCAGGCTTTCGGACTGTACCCAGTCATGCAATAGAAGGTTGGATTGTTCTCTGGTGATCATAGTACGATTGGCTTGGTACGGGCCGGTCGCGACCGGCCCCTACGACACTAAATTTTTCTATATTTAAATTTTTTACCCCAAACTCCGGCGGAGCTTGCCGGTTTCAGTGATCAGTTCAGTGGCAGCCTTTTGGTCTTCCATAAGCAAGAGCAGGTTCGATGACAAATTCTTGTGCAAATAGTCGTCTTTGGACTGCGGACCAAGGGTGATCCCCAAATGCTTTTCTGTCAGCGCGATATCTTCCTGGATGCTGTGCCAAGCCGGATGGCTCACTGCCAGACGTTCAAGGTTCTCGCGGTTCACGTACCGGCCGGCACGAACCAGATCGGAGTGCAAATTATGGTAATAGGTCTGAACCACGTCCATCTCGGCATTGGACAGCTGCTTAAACGCGCGTCCGAGTCCGATAAATTCCGGCGGCAGGCCGATGGAATACAGGGCCGCGGTAAAATTAATGGCGCGCGGCAGCTGCAGCTTGCCGGCACTGCGCTGATACGCTAAAAAGCCGATATGCTGGCGGCGTTCGCGCCTTCTGGGTACGGCGGCAAACAGCGGTTGAACATCTTTCAAAATTTTGCCGAGCGCCTGCTGGTAACTCTTCTCACACTTGGCGATTGCTGACTTGACCGCTCCCCGATCGCGCGCCGACACCGGCTGCACTTGGGTCTTAGGCAACTCTTCTTGTAGGCGCAGAATGGCTTTTTTGACTTTTACCAAAGGATAGTCGTACCGGAAGGCGGACTGGATAGTGACCGTACGTACGCCGCCGTATTCGGCCAAAAAGCCGTCCACATTCTCGGGACTCAAACCGCCGCGGAAGATCAGGCTCCCGACGCCGATAATCGGATGCGCCGAGATGCCACTCTGTTCCGAAAATTGCGCAATGTCCGAAAGCGCGACTTTATTGGCAAGCATGGTGGCAAGAAGCCCCGAAACCAGTGCCGGATCACTGCGGGCCAAAAAGGGACGGATGTAGTCCGGCTTGCCGCGGAATTGCTTCTTGTGCATATCCAAATATTCGCGTAGCAGCTTTCCGATGCCCAACTGGCTTTCCACGCCTTCCACCAGCGGAATAATCTCCATGTAATCGGTATTGGCCACCGTACGATGGTCGAACGTCTTGCTCTTAAAGCGCGCCAGCTGGCGGAACGAGCGCTGAATGTACATGAGCTGCTCAGCTTTTTCCGTCATGGGTAAAATAGCTTCAAACAGAGGCGGGCTGTGGAATTTCAGATCTACGGCAAAATCCTCGCTCGTTAAAATGACCATAAGCGCGCGAATGAGACTATACCCCTGCTCCTTCCAGATGTTTGGCAGCCGGAACGTCAAAAAATGCTCTTTGCCGATATGGAAGTCTTTAAAGAATTCGTAGTGATTGGAGAACAGTTTGTCGATGACCGCTTCGTCTGCGTACTTTCCTTCCCAGTCCCACATAAACTCTTCCACACCAAGGTCTTTGTAACAGGCCATGCACTCGCGCAGTTCTTCATAAATATTTACAAAACCGTTCCCGTCCGTTTCCCAGAACGGCGCACAGGCATTGTCCGGGTGCTGAGTAGCCATTGTAGAAGGAATTTTTCGCATAAAAAGTGACGGGCTTACACGTTTAAAATTTAGACTTTTCCCATACGGGACGACTCGCCTCGCTTTCGCTTTGACCTGCCTCGCTTGACGCGAGTCAAGGCGGGCGAAGCGGGTCGCGACCCGTTCGATTGACTCAGGGCCGTCCCGAGCCTGTCGAGGGGCGACCGTCCCCTACATAAAATTACATCAAAGCTCAGGTGAGCCTGCCTGCCGACAGGCAAGCGCGTAAGTCCTTTTCGTTAAAAATAGATGTACATACCTACTATCTGATCATCGAAAGCCCTTACAAAAATCCACAAACTCTCCATACCCTTCCTTCAACGTCTTCGTGTCCGCAGCAAAAGACAGTCGGACGAATCCCGGGCTGCCAAACGCCTCGCCCGGTACCGCAGCGACCCCCGCTTCAAGCAGCAAGCGCCGGCAAAAATTCGCCGAGTCCTTGGTAATTTTCCTGATATCGATAAAAAAGTAAAATGCACCCTGCGGTTCTGTAAAAGAAATTTTTCTCGATTTTTTCAAGATCACCGTACACAGTTTGCGCCGCTTTTTCAGTTCAGTCACGAAACCCGCGGTCACTGTTCCGTCCTTTAAGCTCGCCAAAGCTGCGTACTGGCTTGGGACCGCCGCATTACCGCTCGTGTGGCTAACGAACTTGTTGAGGGCGCCAATTATATTTTTGTTTGCGGCCACATACCCAATACGCCAGCCGGTCAACGCATGACTCTTGGAAAACCCGTTCACAATCGCGACGAAGTCCAAGCTCTTGGCAAACTTCGTGGCTGGCGCAGGCTTGGTCCCGTAGACGAGCTGGTTGTAAATATCATCCGCAATGACCATTATGCCCCGCTGCTCGCAGAGCTTTACAACCTTCTCTGTCTCATCATCGGAAAATACCGCTCCAGTCGGATTATGTGGCGAATTAATAATAACGGCTTTGGTCCGCCCGGTCACTGCGCTGGCAATCCTGGCCGCATCAAGGTCAAAGTTCTTTTTCAGAGGCACATGAACCGGCACGCCGCCTGCTAATTTGATCTGAAAATCATAACTCACCCATCCTGGAAGCGGAACAATAACCTCGTCACCCGGATCCAGCAGGACCTGAAACAAGCAATACAATACTTGTTTCGCACCGGCCATTACCGCAATATTCTGCTGGGAGACCTGAATACGGTATTGTTTCTGTACAGAGACGGCCAATTCTTCGCGCAATTCCCCCATACCAAGCGCCGGGGTATACCGGTTTTTATCCAATACACGAGAAACCGCTTTGCGTACCGGCGCTGGAGTTTCGAAATCGAGCTCGCCGGCGGTCAAATTCCAAACCCGCTCTCCCTGGGCTTGCAGCGCTTCCGCTTCGGCGTTCAGCTGAAGCGTCAGGCTTTCTGAAATGGAATCGAGACGAGAACTTAATTGCATAATTTGAATCTTAATGCACAAGAACATTTGACATTTGACCTGTGACATGTGACCGAATGCAGTCGGTCAATTGTTAAATGTCAATTGTCAATTGTTTATTTCACCCCTTCCCACTCGCTAAAAAATTCTTCTAAAAATTTTTCCATATATGCATGCCGGTTGCGGGCAAGCTGTTTGGCGGTTTTTGTGTTCAGCCGATCCTTGATGAGCAGCAGCTTTTCGTGGAAATGATGGATAGCTGCGGCTTCATGCTGCCTAAACTGTTCGACAGAAGAGATCTTTCTCGGCTTTGCTCCGGGAATGTACGGCGGTATGCCGTGAGCGCCTGCATATGTAAAACAGCGGACAACTCCCATAGCCCCAATGGCATCGAGCCGGTCAGCATCCTGCACCACCTTCCCTTCTAATGATATCTTCTGCGCCTGTATGACATTCTTGCTAAAAGACATACGAGCAACTATATGCAGAATCCGCTCCCGATCACCGGGCGCTACCCGCATCCGATTAAGCCATGCCCCCGCCTTTTCTTCCAGCCGATCCACTCGATCCGGTTCCAGCTTATAATCACCAAGATCATGCAGCAACGCCGCCATTTCGACTACGAACATGTCCGCGTGCTCAGCCTTGCCGATCCGCTTGGCCAATTGCCAGACGCGCCAAATATGCCACCAGTCGTGGCCGCTGCGGTCACCGGAAAACTCCTTTTTGATAAAATCTTCCGTTTGTTTAATAATCTGGCGCTTGGTCATATAAAATTTAAAAATAGAAAGATAGAAAAATAGAAAATTAATTGCACTTAATTTTTAAATCTTTTTATTTTCTATTTTTTTATTGCGTCCCCCTGCCTACCGCTTCGCTGATATTCTTATATCCGTCTTGCTCGAGTAATCTGACCAGTCCGCGATTGATATCACTGATCGCTTCGGGACCTTCGAAGATCATGCCGGTGATCAACTGAATCAGACTCGCGCCGAGCTTGATCTTTCTATAGGCATCCTCAGCCGTAAACACGCCGCCGCACCCGATGATCACGAATTCTCCGCGCGTCTTTTGATACAGATAGGCAATTTGCCGGTCAGACAACGCCTGTACTACCTTGCCCGACATGCTGCCACTTTGAGGCAAATCGGATTCCTTAATGTTCGGGTTAGACCGGTCTTTGGCCAGATTGGTACTGATAAACCCCGTGATTTTATGCTTGCGCGCAACTTCGATCATGCCATCCAAAACTTGTTCAGGCATCTCGGCCGGCATTTTGATGAAGACTGGTTTTTGGTTCGGTACCTGGCGTAAAGCTGTCATAAGGCGGTCGAACTTCTCCGGGGTAGTGAACGGCTCGCCGCCAAAGGCATTCGGACAGGAAATATTGACCGTAAAATAATCGCCGGTGTTCGCATCCACGAAGGTCTTGTACGCCTTCACGTAATCCGCAATACCAGCTTGTTCCTCGACCGTGTCGGCACTGTTAGTCTTGGCAATAGATATCCCGATCGGTATTCGACTGACGGTGTAAGGACGGGCCTGCGCCTTACCGGCGGGCAGGTCGACCCGTTCAGAAGCGGAACGGTCTCGACCGTTCCCTACAGACTGTAGTCTCTTCACGATTGCTTTACATCCGTCATTTTTAAGTCCGTAATACACGACCAGGCTCCCCGACCGCTTCAACCGCCACAGTCGCGGCTTGGGATTGCCCGCACACGGGTTGCCAGTAACCGAGCCAATCTCTTCAAATCCAAATCCCACTTCGGGCAGGATCTGCGTCAAATGCGCGTCCTTGTCAAATCCGGCCGCAAGGCCTATGGGATTTTCAAAACGGATGCCGGCAACGGTTTGGGCCAACATAGGACTATCATAACCGAACATGACTCTCGTCAATCCGCGGGTTGCTGCCGTTTTGCCGAGCATGGAGCCGACGAATGTCATACGGTCATGCACCGCTTCCGGATCGGCAAGAAAAAACAACGGCTTCAGCACGCCTTTATACGCAACCCGGATAACTGCATTGCGCGCAATAATAAGAGAATCTTTAAGCATTGGCTCGTTTGGATTTAATAAAGAAGAAAGCGACGATAACGAATGTGATGACCGGAGAAGTCCACTCCGGTATTTCGGCACCGAAACTGTCGGCGAGCATAATAAGACCGAGCGCGAGAATGGAATACATGGCCCCGTTCTTCAAAAATATGTACTGTTTGATGCGGTCGACATTATGCACGGTCAGCTGCCGGACCACGAGCGCCCCCAGGCTGTTCCCCACCAAAATGAGTGGTACCGACAATGTAAAAGCAAACGCGCCGAGCACGCCATCAACAGAAAAGGTCGTGTCAATTATTTCAAGATACAAGATTTTGCTCAAATCAGACAAACTACCGCTTTTGTCACGCAGCAAGGTCTCTTCGCTCTTGGCAGCGTTCTCTTTAAAACCGTGGGTAATAAAAAATGCGGTCGAGCCGGCTACGGCTGCCAGGGCCATGTACGGATTCACGGCAAGCGCCTTCCAGACAATGCCGAGCAACAGGACAGAGATGACCGCAAAAAACCACACGCCTTGCCGTGCGATAAAACGTTCGCCTGGCAAGCCAAATTCCTTTTCTTCCAAAAATAACCAGTGAAAAAACAGAAAGATCAAAAAGACTCCGCCGGCCAGCAGAAGCAGCGGGGCCGAACGGTGCACCGCCTCCAGTACTTTCGGGTCGGAACTGAAGGTGGCGGTCAGTGCCCCAATAGGACCGAGAGACGGCGTTGCCAGCCAGACAATGAGCCACGGCAGCAGACCTCTGACCACGAACACGGCAAACAGCATTCCCCACAGCAAAAACCACTTGCGGGCTTTCTGGCCCATGCCGGACAGGACTTCCGCGTTAATGATCGCGTTATCGATGCTGGACACCGTTTCAAACAGGCAAAGCCCGGCAACGGTAATGGCAATGGTAATGAAAGACATAGAGGGATCGTCTCCCCTCACTTTTCCAAAGAGAGGGGTCGGGGGTGAGTTCAAGGGGTGAACTTCACCGATGCAACCTGATAAATTTTCAAATATACACCTTCGATACTGCAGTTAACTTCGTTATTCCAAAAACGTAGTATGGTAACCCCCAACGAGCCTAGATAGTTGGCCCTATTTTCATCGTGCGATCGATCTGCAGGCCGGTTATACTGACCACCATCTATTTCAAGGCATAATTTTATTTGGGGACAATAGAAATCCAAAATATATTTCCCGATGCTGTATTGCCTAAAGAACTTAAGGTTAAGAATATTTCTATTGCGAACAATATTCCAGATTTTTCTTTCTTCTTTAGTCGATTCTTTTCTCAATTTCCTGCGAAATTGTTTGGTTCGGAGGGTATTGTAAAGTTTCATGGATTCTCTATTAACTTTCCCCTAGCCCCTCCCTTTGAAAAAGGGAGGGGGAACTGCATACCCACCCTTTCATCAACTCATCAACCCTTTCTCCAACAGCTCTTGAAAAAATGCATCAATTTCGCCTGAAGCGGACATGGCTTTTATCTCTTCCATGGTAAACCACTGCGCCTCTGTGTGGTCTTGATCAATAACGGGTTCACCTTCAATTTCACCGACATACGTGAGCCGAACCACATGTTTGTCAGGCCGCATGATATCTTGGGCCGCAATCAGTTTCGGTACTTTGATGAGCTCAAGACTAACCTCTTCTTTAATTTCCCGTTTAAGATTTTCGATCAGTGGAAAATCCGTATCAATCCTGCCGCCAACAATGTCCCAAGCTTGCGGCACGTCTGGGTACTTGGCAGGATTTCTCCGCACTAATAAAAATTTCCCTTCCGGATTTTTTAGAAATGCCTTGACCCCCACTTGAAGCGGAAAATTTGAAGAATCCATACCTCTACATCCTATTAATCAACGCCTCTATTTCGCTGCTTTTTACTTCGTATTCTTTGCTTTCTTTTAAGTGCTTAACCTTGTAGGAATCCGTGTCCAATTCCTGCTGGCCAATGACCACAACCCAGGGGATCTGTTCGCGGTCTGCGGTTTTGACCTTGGCGGCGATTTTTCGATCGGTCAAATCCACCGCCACATTCAGCCCCTGCAAGCGCAAATCGCGCGCGAGTTTATTGGCAGGCTCCACGAACGAAATATCGAATGGACAAATATATAGGTCGGTCGCCGGACGGTACGGTGGAAGCAGATTGTAGGTTTCCAGGAAATCGCGAATGGTCACATCGCCCATACCAAACCCGACACCGGGAACTTTGTCCACGCCGAAAATGCCGACCAGATCGTCATACCTGCCGCCGCCGAACAAGGCGCGGGGGTTGACCGGAGACGTATCGTTCACTTCAAAAACAATGCCGGTATAATAGTCGAACCCGCGGACCAGGCTGATATCGAATTCCGCATTTTCCACGCCGAGATTCTTGAGGCGGTCCAAGAAGACCTGCAATTCAAACACACTCTCATGCGTTTTCAGCTCATCAGGAAGCTGGTCAATATTCCCGGCGCGGACCACCTCGAGAATTTTTCGTTCCTGGTCTTCCTTTTCAACAATCCCGTGCAATTGCACAGCGAACTCCTCGCCGCTAATCTTGTGCATGCGATCGATCAACTTTGATAGCTTGTAAGCCTGCTCGCCGGTCAGCATTAAATACTCGTGCATGAGGTAGTTAAGCAGCTTGCGGCTGTTCAGCTTGATCTTGAACTGGTCGTCAGTGGCGCCAAAGGCTTTCATGATGTCAGATGAAACCCGAACCACTTCCAAATCCGCCTCAGTCGATTCCACTCCGAACATGTCCACATTCAACTGCCAATGCTCGCGCAGGCGGCCGCGCTGGGGCCGCTCGTACCGGAACAGATTGGGTATGGAAAACCAGCGCAAGGGGAACGAAAGCTCTTTGCGCTTCTGCGCGACCATGCGCGCTACAGTAGGCGTCATTTCCGGCCGGATGGTCACTTCCCTGCCCCCACGATCCGTAAAGCTGTAGGTCTGCTCGTTAACAATCTCTTCACCGGATTTAGCTTTGTACAACTCAGTCTCCTCAAGAATAGAGGCGTTATATTCCAAATAGCCATACTTCTGCGCTACGGAGCGCCAAACGGAAAAAATATAGTTCTGGATAAACTGGTCGTGGGGATAAAAATCCCGCGTACCCTTATACGGTTCTACGGAAAGTTTTTTGCTTTCAGGCATGTAATTGGTGATAATATCCTTTTTATTATACAGAAAAATCACGTTTTTTACAAAAATACCAAGCCGGCAGGCTTGGCATCAGGAATTCCTAGTTTCATTCGTTTTCCACGTTCGCGTCTTGTTGTATTCCATCTTCTTTTCCGCCTCGGCAGCCAGATCGAACTGATATGCGTGAGACAGGCCGACCACCGCGAAAGCAATGTCAGCAAGCGCCAGCTTGAACTCCTCTTCCCTGTGCTGCCGATAATGTTCGTACGCTATCGAAGCCAGCTTATGCAGTCCGGCGATCTGCGCATCGATGGAGGCCGCTGGTTCAGGCGCGGAAAACTCCGCAGGAAACACCACGCCGTATGCGCCGGCCAAATGCAAAGTCCTCAGCAGGACGTCGGCCAATTCCTCATAAAAACCGTCTTTGCCCGTCAGGTTCTGCTTTTGATGCGCATCATATGCTTCGGAAATTTCGGAATGAATGAGTGCGATCTTTTCCGCCACGACCAGCTGGTCCGGCGCTATGCCGAAGCCTTTGCTGGCTGCTATCTCTAGGTTTTTTTGTTTGATGAGTTCGAGATTCATAATTAGGAACATTTGACAATTGACCTTTAACATGGGACCGGTTGCAGAAAGTCAAAAGTCAAATGTTACATGTTAATTGTTGTTCTGTGATATCAAATCCTTCCAATGTTCAATATACTGTCGCTCTTTATTTTCGTATTCTTCCCGAGAACTGAGCGGGATATGCAACATCTGCATCCGCTGTTTCAGCTCTGCCATAGCCAGTTGTCGGTCGCGTTCATCCGCCATTTTTTCCAGTTGGACAATATAGCCGCAACCTTTGAGGAAATCCAGAGTGACCCCAATCCCATTCCAAATAAAAACATTCCTGACCCTGTGCCATTTGACGCGGACCGGATACCCCAGAGACACAAACAACTCGATCATTTTGTTGAAATCAGCCAATCCGAATTTTATTTCAGCGCCATCGGTAACCAACAGTGCTTGCGAAGTATTGCGCTGTATGGATATCCGGCTCGGCGCCTCAAGCTGCACAATCTCCTGCCGGTCCACGCTTAAAAATTTGGCATATCGCTTCAAATATACCAATGTATCTGTATACTGCTGCTCGGTTATGAAGGTTTTCAGTTCGACTTCGATAGACATAGGGATCTTTGATGTTATCGTACGATGGTATTCCCGTACGGGCGGGTCACGACCCGCCCCTACAAAGTCAGTATTATATGTTCTTATCAATCTGCATTACTTGCGACAACACCCCAGCCAACTCATCTAAGGTTTCAAATTCCACGATTCTATTGGCAAATTCCCGCAGAAATGTGGTCTTCACTCCGCTCTTAATTGCCAGGAAGATCGGTTTTTTCCACGCCAGGGCATGCCCGGTCTCAAGCAGCATACCTTCGCTCAGCTCCTGGCTATGCTTAAATATTACCATTGCATCCGCCTGCTTTAGCCCTTCAAGGTCATGCTCCAAAATCTGTCGGTTAGTATATTGCTCGCGCCGATACAGTTCTTCAAAGTCCAAGGAACAGTAGCAGACATGGCCAGCAGTGCGCAATGCGCCACATACGGCATCTAGGTTGGTTTTCCGCTCCTCGGGATCCTCTCCGGTATATCGGAAGGAAACGAATATGTTCATAATTAATCCTTTGTGGTTGCCGCCAGCACGACCGCAGCTATAACAGTAATGACCAAACCGGCTTTCTGGTGCTTTTGCAACTTTTCCTTATTGAATGATAATCCAAACAGGGCCGCCAGGGCAATATAGCTTTCGCTGATGCTTGTCGCAATGGCAATCGGAATGAACAGCGTTGCATATGAATATGCCACCCAGGCAAGATTATCGAAGATCCCCATATTAAGTACTAATGCACGGTGCCGTCGGAAACCGTCGAGAATTGGAGCAATACCTGAACGGGAAACGATGATGATAAATGAAATAACAGCCATCGAGGCGCTCGTGAACCAGTTAATCATAAGCGGACTGGTCTGTCGCGCACCAAGGCCAAACAAAAAATTAGAAGCACCCATACCGAGTGTCCCTATAATCGCAAACCAAATGCCTTTTTCCCACGCAACGCTGCGAAAACTGCGGAATGATTGTGTGGAAACCAAGAAGATCCCGATGACTACCATGGCTACCAAGAACATCTGCACGCCATTCAGGCGCTCATGAATTATAATCCCTGCCAATATGGCAGTTAACGGGACTTCAAACGCAAACACCGGTTCAATGACCGAGATCTTTCCTTCCCGCAAAGCTTCAAAATTGAAATATGCGGCAAACACTATGACCAGCGAAGCCAGCACTAAAAGGAACAGGGTGGACCGGAATGTACCCAGTGACGGAAGTTCATGCCAGACGAACGGCAGCAGTACCACGGTAGCCAGGGCCGTAATAAAAAACAGGGCTTCCCAGCCGCCAACTTTGCGCGCGCTACGCTGGATCAAAAAGTCCCCCACTCCCCAGGAAAGCAGCGCTATAACAGAAAAGAATATCCCCATATAGCAATTGTATCATACCCTCGACAACCAGCTGTGCTGAGATTGTACCATTCCGCCTCACAAAGCCCGCGCACAAGTGGTAAAATGAAGATGTATGGTCAATCTCCGCAAAAAACAAAACGGCTTCACGCTGATCGAACTGCTGGTGGTGATTTCCATTATCGGCCTGCTGTCGAGCATGGTCATGGTGGCTTTGAACAATGCGCGCATCAAGGCGCGGGACGCCAAACGAATCGCTGATTTAAACCAGCTCTCCAAGGCCCTGGAAATTTACATGGACAACCACGGTTCGTATCCGAACGTTTTTCCGGGCGGCTGGACACAGGCTGCAGCCGGAACCGGCTGCTGGGCCAATTGGCAGGCCGGAAACGCCATCAACGGCAGCTCGGTCCAATTTCTCCAACCATTAGTCGATGATAACATCATCAAAAAGACCCCGCTCGAGGGGTATTGGAACGCCAGCAATAATCCATGCAACTACCGCTATATGAGCGGTATAGATTTCTCTCCGGTCTGCGGTGCCGGCTGGACGAACGTTGCCGCTCTGTATGTTGTGTTGGAACGGCCGCGGCCGACAAGTGCCGGAGCCCAGCCAAACTGCCTCAGCGCGTGGTGGTATGAGGCCGGCACCGGCGACCCGAACGGCTATTTGATTTTATTGAGACCACAATAGGCCAATACTACCCGCAAATAAAAGAGTGCCTTTGAGTTGCCAATTGGCAGACCGTCAAAGGCACTTTTTATATGTATGTCGGTCATGTGCACATACCGTTCTAACAGACGTAGTCAATTTCACTCTGGCAGCATTACCAGATACCCGTTCGGATCTCCTGGACCGGCTTCGCCCCAACCCCAGGTACTACTCACGCACCCCGGTGCGGTTCCGCTGTTCGCTCCCGGTATCGATGACCGCGGCTGTTCCAATAGAATGTAAATGGCTGCAACGTTGTTATAGCCGCACGATCCGGCCAAGCCGGTCATCCGCATGTACCGGTAAATACAATGGGAATTCCAGATATCCAGAATGTTCGTATTTTCCAGCGGCGCTTTACTGATAATCCCATCGCTCACCAGCGGCTGCATAAACTGGATACCGGAACCATTTATCGTGTTCCCCGCTTGCCAGGCACCCCAGCAGCCGTTGCCGCCGGGCGTAACATCCGGATATTGGTTGTGATTTTGGTAGTAGAGGTTCAGAGCCGAAACCAACTGCCGGACATCTGCGATTCGTTTGGCGTCCCGCGCCTTGATGCGCGCATTGTTCAAAGCCACCATGACCATGCTCGACAGCAGGCCGATAATGGAAATCACCACCAGCAGTTCGATCAGCGTGAAGCCGTTTGCCGCTCGTGTTTTATGATGCACTAAATAAGCTCTCATGGGCTTTTTATTTTGACTGGACTTGGACCGTCGGTAGGGAATTTTTGGGATAGGGATTCTTGCGGACCGGCTGCCGATGAATGAATATATAAACGATCACAAGAACTCCCGCCAGGATGGCGACAGCCAAAAAGATTTCGACCTTGGTAGCCTGGCGCGGTCCTGCCTTTGCCACTGCTGCAGGTATCACAGGATTAGCCGTACGGATTTCCTGGGGCAAGTTCCTAAAATCTGCCGCGGCTTCATCCAATTCATTGTCCGTATCCATAGAAAGTTGATTTTGTGATTAACCCATACCGACTATTACCGGGCTCTTGCGGCCCGATTAAAGTCCCAATCCGCCCAGCGGTAAGACGGCCAACCGCCTAAACGGCCACTCGGCAGCTGGTCCTGTTGCAGGTGGGCGGCAAAATAGGAAACGGCAATTTCCCGTGATCCTGGATCATTGGAAGATAACAACTCCCCTACCGGACCAGCTGCATCCTTGGACAGGTGGTCCAAGTATGAGGAATCAATCTTGCCGGTAGCTGCATACCGCTCAAGGTTCTTCCGGGCAATGAACGCATCTGGATTCATCAGGTTCATCACCAGTAAAAGCGCAAAGACCGAAACAACCCCATAAAACGTCATGGCCGGACTGGTACTCCTGGTTATAATCTTATATGACAGGATCAAAAACACCACTGCCAGCCAAATGATGAACGCCTGGCTGTAAAGCCGAAGCGCCGTAAACCCGTACGAACGCTCATACAGATCCAGCCGCAAAAATCCTGAAAGCATAATAACGAGCGTTTCCAGGACCAGCAGCAGCGCCAGCATCCGAAATACGCGTTGAGGAGCTTGTCCTACCGATGGGAAATACCTCTCTGCCGCCCACAAGATGACATAGGTAAACACCGCGGCAACATTCAGCTCAAAAAAACCTTTATGGGCATACTGGGCGTAGGTAAAGCCAAAATGGCTGATGGCCGCGCTTCCTGCAAACAAGTACTTGATCTGGACGAGGATGAAGAGCAGGAACAACACGCCGAGTGAGCCGAACAAAATATACGACTCTATGTGTCCGAAGTTGGAAGATACCGGCACGGACGGCTGCGTCAGCCGGCGCTCTTCGGAGGTCATAGTTCGGAACAAGTAATAGGTAACCCCAAGGACGACAAGCGCAATGATCAGGCTGACTATGCAGCGCGCTACCAGCAGGTCGGGAAGATGAATATCCACCAGGTCTTTTACGTACTGCTGGAAGACCAGGTCCGCCGAGGCGAACAAGGCTACGAACAACACTATGATCGGTATGGTAATCACAATCCCCCGGACTGTCTGAGAGCGGGAGCTGCCGTCTTGCAGCCTCCCGCCGGACCGGGCAATCTCCGCCAGGCCGGAAAGGCAGCTTTCAAAAAATTTGAATGGCAAGCCGAATAGGTTGCGGATATAATCCACTACGTACAAGGAACGCATGCGCAGGCCGGTCAACTGGAGACTCATGACCAGCAACAGGATGAGAACCGCAACGACGTTGAGAAAGGTTAACAGCTGACTGCTGCGCACTGCGACAAAACCCGCAAACACCAAAACCGCCGGAACAAACCAATACGTCGGCCGGTATACGCTCAAACGAAAGTAACGGCATGCAGCAAAGAATACGGCGAGCCAGGAGGCAATATAGACAAAAAACGACAACCCCAATGTCCGCTGGATGAATAAGTAGGAAAACCATGCGCCAAATGCGAGTGGCATCAAAATCAAAAATGAAGCGGGTATCCTTTTCGGTGGCATAGTGTCCATAGAGTATGGCAAATTAATTCCCTATCCTTATTCATTATTATACCCCAAACCCGGCAATGCAGTATACAATCAAAAATAGTCCAATAGTCTAAACTATTGGACTATTTCCAAAATTTATCTTGGACGTCGGCGGTCCGCAGCCTTCCGATTACAGATGACCAACCGCATAATTCATGGTGTACACATCCAAATTCGCACATCCGATATTCTTAGAGTTAGTATACGTTGCCAAATCCTCGGTACTCGGGTTCTCCAAATGGGCATAGACGAAAAACCCATTACCACACGGGTAAAGCATATATTGTGGGGTCTGATTATCGGAGTTAAGAATGGGATCACGCGGGCCCTTGGCCATGTATCCTGATTGGACCAGGCCGTTTGCTATGGAAGTGATATAAGTACTCCCGTCTTGATAATTGAACCAGCCGCACCCGCAAGCCGAAGACGCACTACCGGTAGACCAACCAGTTCCATAAATGGTATATGCGTTGGAAGGATGGTCGTTGTAATACAATTCCATGGCTTTAACGACCTGGGCAAGATCAGCCTTGCGGCGGACGTCTCTGGCCTTAATTCGGGTACTATTCATTGCGACTAACACAATACTGGACAACAAGCCGATAATAGCTATGACCACAAGCAATTCGATCAAAGTAAAACCATTAGGCATGCCTTTTGGCTGCCCCTGGTGCAAGGATAATAAACGACGAGATGTTCGAGTCGATGCGAACATGGGATGTTGTGATTGACTCAGGAATGAACCGCCTTTTTGTTTCGTTTGCTCCGTTAACGCTGGACAGCCGGCGTATTTGGCATTGGTCCCGGAAGCGGCGCTTTGACCGCGGGAGCGGTCGCCCGCTGCAGGAAAAGATAGACACCGACCAAGAACGCGACCAAAACCAAGATGGCCACGAATACCGCGGTCTTAGAAACACTCTTTTTGGCTGTGGCTGGTACTGCAGTAGGAGTTGCTACTGGCATTGGAGAAGAGGCCTTAACCTCTTCCTGGATGTTCCTAAAATCTGCCGCACCCTCATCCAGCTGGTCGTCTAAAGACATATAATTAGTTCCTTAATGCAAACTTATATATATTGTACCACAGGAGATAAAAAAACGCATATATGAGAGCTTTTTCCGAGGGAGAGCCATTTTTCTCGGAGCGGGTAACCCCGTACAACTCGCGGACTCGTGTACGGGGCGCAGCGGGATGGATCCCTTGTTCCTACTAGCAAGAAAAAATACCCGACATAAGGTCGGGTATTTTTTCTTGGAGCGGGTAACGGGAATCGGACCCGTGTCTCAACCTTGGGAAGGTCGCATACTACCATTGTACTATACCCGCATCAAAAGTTTTATTGCTTGCTTTGATATTCTCTACCGCCTTCGCTAACCTCCTTCGTCCCGACACTGCGTCGGGACTAGGGACGGTCATGAGGCTTCGGTCTTCGACTCTGTCTTCTACACCCTGAGGCTCAGACTCGAACGAGCGGGCAAACCCGCTCTGCTTAAGCTTCTATCATTACTATCGTATAACCAAATGGTATATGAATTTTACCACAGGATCTGAGTCCGGTCCATAGACGATGCTGCCGCCAAGTGCTCCGACGATGATAATCAAGATAAGCACGGCAAGTGCCCACACTGAAACCCATGGGCTTGAAACGATCGCGTTTGAAACCCGAGTCAGCCACATCCAAGCCTTGTACAGTCCGCTCCCCTCGGGCAGCTGCAGCCATTGCTGCCTGTCTATCAGAACCACCATATAAAGCGCAGCGAGCAACCCAGCCACCACAAAGGCAATCGCGGCGTACGTCGAATGAGTTTCGATCAATTGACGCTTGCCGGCATTATCGCGCCACAAACCTTCAGCCATTTCGCCGGTTGCCAGTGCAAACGTCGCTCCGCCGACACCCACAATCAATAGCGTTGCTTTGATATAAAACCAATGCAATCGTTCGACAAACATCTTGAAACGGACAAATTCGGCTAATCCGTATATTGCAAGAAAGGCCACAGGCACATGGACGACTATGGGGTGGATATTCATGGAAATTTATTTCGGAAGTTTGATTTGCTTTTTGAGCGTGACCCGGGTGCCATGGCCGGTATTTTCGACTACAACATCATCATACAGCTCGCGAGTCGATTGCAATCCGCGACCAGACGTCTTAAGTAAATTTTTCTCGTCAGTCGGATCAGGTATTTCTGCTTCATTAAACCCCTTCCCTTCATCCTCAATGACCGCAGTGACTTCCGTCGGCAAAAATACAACGTCGATCCTCACCTTCTTTTCTATCGGTTTCTTTGCCAATCTTGCCTGCTCCAATTTCGCTACCGCCTGGTCATAGAGATCTCCATTGGTTTTACTCAACTCCAAATTACCATGATATAGGGCATTCACAGCAATTTCGCGAAACCCATAGGACAACCTGCCAAAATCATCCGAACCGGCGTCGGTTCCCAAAAATGGATAATGGCGAATCAGTTCTTGTTCGTACTCTACCACGGCACGGTCGACCGAATCAGGATCAGATGGGTATTCTACATGATAAAACCCGTTACGCTCCTGTTCACCCGGTGCGACAGGATGGAATTCCGATGAGTGAATGGGCATGATTATCTCCTTGCAATAACTAATAGACCAATGATCATAATTGCCACTGGCCAAAACAGGTCCCAGCGGAACCAATGCTGGGGAAAGACCTGGTTAAGCAGCAACAATACACCGAGTACAATAATGATGCCGCCAATGAAAATGCGGTGGTCTCCCCCTTCCCGTTCCCACTGGCGCGCCTGCCCGGCCACGCGCTGCACGCCGTCCCGCATTTCGTAAACCAGATCGCTCAGACGTTCCCTTCCGTCTGCCGCAGCACCGGGCGCTATACCTGCCGGAGCCTTGGGTATGATAACCATCAGCAACAGGTACAAAAAGAACCCGCTTCCAGCCCCGATGAACATGAGTAGGAACAAACCGCGGAACAGCAGCGGATCAATGTTAAAATATTCCCCTAATCCGCCGCAGACGCCGGCAAAGATCCGGTCAGTGGTGCTGCGATAAAGTTTGCGTGGTGTTTGGTCGTTTGGTGAATCCATAAATCAATAGAAAAATAAAAAGATAGAAAATAGAAATATTAAAAACAATTCACGTCATTGCGAGGAGACAAGGGCCCTAGCTTGGCGACGAAGCAATCTTCCCTGATTAGTTTTCTCCAGCAGCAAAAAAGATTGCCGCACCCTCGGCAGCACTCGGGCTCGCAATGACAAGCATTGCCTAATCATTGATACAAACTATTAATATCCGTCGGTCTGATCTGCTGCAATTGGGACGGGTTCACACCGGCACTACTGAACATGACTTTAATCATAAAGTACATGGCCAGAACTGAAATAATGGTGAGCACCGCGCAGATGACCGCCCGTTGTTTTTTCGATTCGTCATCCGTAAAGAAATATTGGACGGAATAGATCAGCCCGAATGGCGGGAAACAGAGCGCGATTAAATACGCCCAGCGCGAAGGCTTCTTCCGTTCCTCTGCCTGGGCCTGAGCCAAAGCCTGGACCATAAGGGCATTCACGTCGATTTTGGGGTCTTCCTTGGCTAGTTTCTGGTATTCGGCGATTTGTTGGGAAAGCCGCTCTTCGGAAGTCGTCATACAAATATTATACCACCAATTAAGTTCAAAATTAAAAGTGAAAAGTTAAAAGTGATCTGAAATTTTTAAATTTTAACTTTGAACTTTTAACTCCTTATGCTCCCAGCCTCCTCTGTCTCCTCGCGTAGTCTTTTAATGCCAAGCCTGCTTCCTTGGCGTTGAAATCTGGCCACAGGGTTTCGGTAAAGTAAAATTGACTGTCCGCCGTAAGCCACATCATGAAGCCCGCTGACCAGTGCGGTTCCCCGCCAGTGCGGATGACCAAGTCCACCGGAGGCAAGTCTGCAGTCCACAATGAATTATGCACTGTCTTCTCTGTCACCCCATGAGCTGATTGGAGGTGCTTGATCGCATCCAGCATTTCGCTGCGCCCGTCATAAGCGAGCAGTATGGTGAGCGTGGCAGAAGAATAACCAGCTGTCTTGCTTTGGATGGACTCGATTGCTGCATGCACATCCTTGTCCGCGATCAGCTTTTTCCAAGCGCCTACCACTGTTACGCGCACGCCATTGGTCTGGCAAAATTCAAGCAGCTCTTTATCCATTAAGCCCTCGCGAATATACTTCAGCAGGAATTTGATTTCGAGGACGGGCCGCTTGGTCAAATTATCGGGCGAAGCCGCCCATAAGGTCAAATACTTCACTCCTGCCGCAAAGAGCTCTTCACAGACCGGCCGAATCGTATCAAAAGCCTGCCGATGTCCGAGCCAAGGTTTGAGGCTTCTCTTTTTTGCCCAGCGGCGATTGCCGTCGGGAATAATCGCTATATGATTAGGAATAGATGAAATCATATTATTGCATTTGGAAAAAATGAATATTCGAGGGAAATCACATTGAAACATGGAGAAATACAATTGTATTTCTACCGTATTTCAATTGTGTTTCAACTGTATTTCTCACGGTGTTTGTTCTGCCCTCCTCAGTAATAAATATTTCTTCCTCTCCTTCTCTGAAAACCGCTCTATGGCATACCGCAGCATCGTCCGAGGCATGCGGGAGGCATGCCGATTGAGGAATGACCGCTCAACCTCCGGATCCCGCTTGCCGATTTCGCGCAGCATCCACCCTACTGCCTTGTGCATCAGGTCATGGGGATCTGAGAGTAGCAACTCCGCCATGCGCAACGAGTCGGAAAAATCTCCATGGTGGATGAACATAAAGGTCGAAAGAACCGCAATCCGGCGCTCCCATAGATTTTTCGACCGCACAAAACGGAAGAGGATGTCACGCGAACCATGTAGTAATTGTTGCCCGACGATCTGCGGAGCAAATACATCAACCAGATCCCAATTATTAATATATCTATGGTTCTTTAAGTAGAATGCATAAATTTTTTCCCTCTCCTGCGGGCCAGCGGACCGGTATTGCATGCTCAAAATTACCAGCGCGGTAAAACGATATTCATGAATATGAGAGCTGAGCAGGTGCTGAATTTCCCGCAAGGGCAGCGACTTGTATTTTTTGGCTACTAAGCGCTGCTTGGGAACCATCACGCCTAAAAACACATCCCCCTCGGCATATTGACCTTTGCCGGTTTTAAAAAATCCCTGCAGCAGTTTCGCTTTGGCAGGATCTGCCAACTTTTGCAATTCCTTTATAACGGATGTGTGGCTTGTGCACATAGCCATCATAGTATACCACCTCAGAATAAATGTTTACTATTAACGTTAATCATTCGCGGCCGCGAATGATTAACGTTTAGATATGGTAACTTCCGGCACTGTTAGTTATCCACACCAGGTACCTTGCAATACAAGGTAGTATAGTCTATAATAGAACCATCATACATTTATTCCACTCATGCCATGCCTACTTCCAATGATGTGCTCCTTATCGCACAGGCGCAAATGCGCAAAGGATTGCTGGAGTTTTGCATTCTCCTGACTATCGCCAAAGGAGAGACGTATGCTTCCGACATCCTCAAGGAACTCAAAGTGGCCGACCTCCTGGTTGTTGAGGGCACCCTATATCCCCTCCTCTCCCGGCTGAAGACGGAAGGACTGCTTGCTTACACCTGGCAGGAATCAGCTGCCGGTCCCCCACGCAAATACTACCGCCTGACCGAGGAAGGCAAGGACTACCTCAAACAGCTCAAAGCAACTTGGTCGAACCTGAGCGGTTCCATTAACTCGCTGATCAGATAATTGGCAAGCCACCCATATATGAAAAAAACTATCCCCATCACCATCGCCGGACAACTCTTCTATATTGAAGAAGACGCGTACGAACAATTGGTGACCTACCTCCATTCCGTCAAAAATCACTTTGCCGGATTGCCGGAACATGAGGAGATCGTATCGGATATCGAAGGCCGCATTGCGGAACAATTCCTGGAAGGACGACCCGCTGCAGCAGACAAGATAGTCACCCTCGATCAGGTCAAAAAACTTGTTGAAGCCATGGGCCGTCCGCAAGATTTTGACGACCGTGAGGAGCCTGGTCCCAAGGCATCGCAGGCGCCGGAACCTCCCCGTCAGCGCAAACTCTACCGCAACCCCCAAGACGCGGTCATTGCGGGCGTAGCTAGCGGGCTCGCTGCCTATTTCGGGATCGACCCGGTCCTCATGCGCATCATATTTATCGCTTTAGCGTTCCTGCACGGCGTCGGCATACTCGCCTACCTTATTTTCTGGCTGATCATGCCGGAAGCCAAGACTGCCAGCGAACAATTACAGATGCAAGGCAAACCGGTCACACTTGAATCGGTCAAAGAAGCGGTGAAGGAAAAGAAGGAAGAGGTGAAAAATTCCGGTTCGCTCCGCCGCATTATCACCTTTCCGTTCACCGTCGCAGGTACGATTATCCGGTTCACGATTAATACAATTTTCCCTTTGCTCGGCAGGATCATCGGCGCGATCATCACCGCCGGAACCATCGTATTACTCGGGTTATTGACCTATGCGGCCATTTCGGTGCCGCTCAACCTGCGGGAACCGTATGTCGATTTCCCATGGCGCGAAGCCATTAGCGGTGTAACCTTGTATGCCGGCTTGGCCGCAGGCTACCTGGCGATCGCCATTCCCCTGGTCTTTCTCCTCCTGCTCGGCATCACGCTGGCAGCTCGCAGGAACAAGTTCGGCACGACCCCCTCTTTGACCCTCATCGCCATTTGGTTTGTCTCAGCGGTCACGGCCGCAGCCATCGCGACCAATGCAGCTGCCAGCGTGCGGCAATATATACAGACTAACCCGCTCTATCAGCAAGCCACTGCCTCATACAGCATTCAGAATTTTTCCAAACTGAGCGTCAGTAATAGTTACAAGGTCACCGTAATGCAGGGCAGCCAATATGCCATCGAAGCCAGCGGAAGACAGAAGGATCTGAAGCATCTTGCCATTACCGTCCAAGACGGGACCTTGCTTATCCGAGAAAAAAATCCGTTAAGGATCTGTATCTTCTGCGACCTGGGAACGGTCAATGTGACCGTGACCATGCCTGCAGTGGAGCGTTTAGAAGGCTCGAACGCAGCCATCATTCGTGCCAGCGGCATCACTACCCCAAGCCTGGATATTGAACTCAACAATTCGTCACGGGCTGAACTGGAACAAATTGCAGCCAGCTCAACCACACTACATCTTTCCAACGCCTCCAGTGCCACGTTGGTAGGGAGTTCGACCCAAGTGAGTATTATTGCCAGCAATTCCTCCCGTGCGTATACGGGCAACCTTCTGGCTGAGTCGGTTTCGGTTAAAGCCTCAAACGCTTCGCGGGTAGAAACATCCGCCGCTAAAACTTTGTCTATTGACGCCAGTAATTCAAGCCGTGTTATGTACCACGGTGCCCCCCAGCTCACGACCCATCTCTCGAACGCTTCCCGTGCCATCCCGCTTGATGTATCCGGCACCACCGCGCCGCCGTTTGCCCCGGACCAACCGGAATATGATTAGAGCTATGAAACCGCATCACCGGTAACCAGTTTGATGTAAAAACTCCACTACTCGCGAGTAGTGGAGTTTTTGCTGGAGATCGAAACATTGCCCCCGAGCTGTTATCTTGACAAATATGCGGAATCCCTCTATAGTAACCGGTCGTACCATACAGATGTTAAGGAGGAACCTGTGCTGAAACTTCTCTTTGGAGAACCCACCCCGAACAATCCAACAATCAGGATGCGCTGGTGCCTGAACCGCGGCGATTTTGCGTTCCTGCAAAAACACCATGCCAAAAATCTCCACATGCTCATTGTTGTGGCATACGAGAACGGAAAAGAAGACCGCTACCTTGTCCCCCTGGAAGAGGTAATGACCTTTATTACGTTCCGTTATCCCGGCAACCACACGATTTTTGCCAAGGTCGTTTGGCATGATGACTTTCGCGCACTCTCCCACCAACTCCTGAATGGCCCACGAAAAGGCATATACGACCAAGAGCTGCTCAACCGCGATCGTACCGCGCTGCATCGTTTTTCGCGCATGGGGTTGTTCGGTTATATGCTCGATGAACTGCTCGACGGCTCCCCCGAAGACGATCAGACAATAACCGTAGCCCGTGAATACTTTGCCAAAGAACCGCCTCGCTGGATCTGGCGATGGGCCAATTTCTGGTTCGACTTCCCGCCCTATGACCAGTGTGCATTCCGCCGCCGCGTCATCCTTGCTTTTACGCTCCAACCAGCGCTCGTTGCCCTGTACCTAACTGCTCGATTCATTTGCCAGGTGGCGATGACACTCATTCTCGCAGCCGGCGGCATGCGTGGCCTGCACCCCAAAAACCTATTTCACCCCTGGTCAACTAGTTTTTGGGATTTTTACCAAAAACGCGAGTACGAGGCCGATATATTAAAAAGGTTCCTGTGGAATCGCCACAGCTCTTGGTTCCTTGAAAAGGCGGATGGCTCGTCGCGCCATTCGCTGACCACTCTCGGACTCTGCGCACTCCATCCCATCTGCTTGTTGTTGTATTGGATAACCCTCGAGCATTACAGCAGGCTCTACCACATGACCTATGCCCAGCTGCTCTGGGCAGCTCTGGCCGGGCTTGCCGGTTTGGCGCTTACGCTCATAGTAAAAATCTTTACTTCGGTGTGGATGACCATCGCAGCTCTGATCATCTGTCTCTTCGTCGGGCTCAGCATCTTCGGTTCGCGGATACTTAATTACTTACAAATCCGGTCGCAAAAAATATACCTGCAACAGCAGGAGGCGGCAGCCAAACCTGACTTCCAGGCCATGCTTGCCAGACAGGAGATGGAACATTTCAATACACTCTATCGCGTCATGGCCTGCACCAGGGCGCCCAAAGAGGTCAGCCTCGACACGCTCCCTGCGGAAAAACGGACAATCAAGCTGCGCTACTTCGATCTGAAAGCGCACCTGTGCAAACCGTTCGCCCGCTAGCGGAACGCGACAAGACTCGCAAAGCATTATGCGAGTCTTTTTCTTTTTCCTAATTTTTTTTCAAAAGCCCGGTTCTTCCAAAGGGACCATGTCTTCGGGCAGGTCCGGGGCGGATTCACCGTCGCCGAGCTGGTTCGACATAAGGTCATAGAATTCCAACGTATCGTTATAGACCCGGTCTTTATTTTCTTCCTTGCCGGCGCGGATGCGGGAAGCTTCCAGTGCAATAGCGGATTTAAATGCTACCTGTAGGAGAATGGAATTTTGCCTGGTTGCTTCGCGCGCTTCCCAATACTCGCGTGTCGGCCGGTCCCCACCACCACCGCCCCTCCCGCTTCTGGCCGGAGGCGGCGCAGCCGGTTGTACCGCGCCAGTTGCGGGACGGATGGCTACGATATTCCTGATGCTGCCATCTTTATACGGAACCTCGCGGTACGTGATCTCTACCGTATCACCCATTTTGAACTTCTTAAAATCCTGGAAAGCCACGGTCTCGCCGCCGTCTTTCTTGTTTTTGAAAAAAGAATAGGTCCGGCGGCCCTGGTCACGGATCTTAATCTGTATGCCGGTATCTTCAACCCCGGCCATATTGATGTTCAATTTTTGCAGTTCGTCTTGCATACCTAAGCGGGATTATATTGTTTCCATCTTATTAGACGCTCGAAGCGCCGCAGAGCTGACACATGCGGAAAAATATTGCTAACCAGGTAAGTACCGCCACGTCGTATACCATACGTGACTACCCACATTATTAACCCCTCATAAGGGAGGTGAATTTTATGGCTGATACCCAGACTGGAAAGTTTGAAAGCGGTGATGAGTCCACCCGTGAAGCAGGCCGCAAAGGCGGCCGGCGCTCGCATGGCGGGGGCAACCAATAGCAGGAAATTTGGATAGTCGAATCTTGGCACTGTACCAAATACCGCCTCGTCGGATGACGGGGCGGTATTTTGCTATACTCGGCGGGAACAACTTTCTTTGATACATGCGACGACTTGTTTCATGATGCGCGCCTGCGGTTGGGTGGCATCGACAACCATATCAGCCTTTTTCTTCTGGCCGGTACCGATGCGCAAAAATTCAGGGATAGCAACCTTCGTGTCGTATTCGCCGACATGCGCCGCACCAAACCGTGCAGCGCGGCGCTTGAGCATCATGCGTGCCGGGATGTCCAAAAAGATTTTTAAATCGAGAAAGTTTCTAATATCTGCGTATGTAAAAAGCAGGAAACCCTCCACGAGAACTATTTTCTTTGGCCGCAGCACGACCGGATACCGCCTCTCCCCCGGCCGCTTCGGAAATGTTTGTGTGTGTACGATCCGGCCTGCTTGCAGTTGCTTTAGGTGCCGCAATAATACCCTGCTTTTAATATTCGTTGGCACCTCCCAATTTTTAAACCCGAATTTTTTAGGAAAAGATTTTGGCGATTTAAAATAGTCATCGAGCCGAATGTGCTCGATGTCTGCATACCGCTCTTTCAATTTTCGGCACAGCGTAGTCTTGCCGCTACCCGAAGGACCGGCAATACCGACGAAAAAAGAAGTCATTGGGGAATTGACAAAAATGACAAAATCGACGAAATTGACAAAATTCGGAAACAAAGAAATACCGTAGAAATACTATAGAAATATGGTAGTCATGCCTAAGGCAGATCCACCTCAGGCGGAAAATACAATTGTATTTCCATGTATTTCTATTGTATTTCAATCGTATATCTACCAGTTTTTAACAATGCTGCTGAATTCTTGACAATTATGGCATTGCTGGCACTCTTGGCAATCTACTCGACTACGAACACCTCATCATTCTCATGTACCTTCTGCTCAACCTTAATACCCACTTCCTCGCCTGAATGAGCTTCGTTAATTTCGGCGTGGTCAAATTGCAGCTCGCCAACTGTTTGGAAAAAGTCGTCATGGGCACCTTTAAAACGCACAGTCTGGCCGACACTGAGCGAATCGAACAAATCTAAAATAGCTACTCCGAGCTTGTCGTAATAGTGGGTGACCTTGCCGACTAAATGTTCGCCTGGCATAAGTATTCACCCCCTCTCTCCATTAATCATAGCGCAGGCCGGTAAAAAGTCAAAATCCGGCTTACCGATACAGAACTCCCCGATGAACGTTATAATATACGCAGAACTTAATTACATATAGTATGGAACACCTATATACAAAATATCTCCATGACGAAATTACTGACCGGACCGTGTACGACCGGTTTTCAGCCCGGGAACGATCACCGGAAAATAAAACCCTGCTGGCGGAGCTTTCCGCCCAGGAGCAGCAGCATTACGACTTCTGGAAAACCCTCGCACCCGGCCAAGACATCAGGCCAAAGATGGGTATAGTCCGCCTGCTCCTGCTCATGCGCGCATTCCTGGGTATTACGTTCACGATCAAATTCCTGGAACTGCATGAGAAGTCGGTCATTGAAGAATACAAGCGCATCCTACCGCACGTACCGGAGACGCACCAGGACAAGCTCCGGCAAATTATTAGGGACGAAGAAAGCCATGAGCAGCATCTCATTTCCCAGATCCGGGAAAAACGCATCAGCTACATCGGCTTCATTGCGTTGGGCCTGGCTGATGCCATTGTTGAAATTACCGGAGTGCATGCCGGCTTCTTAGGCGTGACCGGCTCCACGCTCATCGCCGGTATTTCGGGGGTTGTGGTCGGTTTTGCTGCTGCTATTTCGATGGGTTCGGCCGCCTACCTGCAAGCTAAGCAGGACACCGAACGCTCTCCGCTGACTTCGGCGCTTGCTACCGGCATCTCATACATAAGCTCCGTTTTTCTGCTGGCCCTTCCCTATTTTTTGCTCACTAATATGTACGTTGCATTCGGTATCTCCACCCTTGTCGGTATTCTGCTCATTGGCGGATTCACGTTTTATGGGGCTGTAGTATTTGACCGAAAATTCTGGCGAGAATTCCTGGAAGCGGTGGGACTCATGCTTGGCACCGCCATTGCAACGTTTGTGCTGGGAGAAATTTTAGGAAGAGTGTTTCACCTCAGTCCTTCAAAATTTTAATGCCTCTACGGAGTACGGAATAATGTACCATGCAGTGTAGGGGCAGCCGACAGGCGCCCGCCTCGGGAATTCAAGGAGGGCGCCGCTTGTTGATGAGCGGGCAGCTATCGCTAGCCCCTACGGGGAACGAGTCTGCATTGAGGGATGAGATTTCTTGTCGGTCTACCGATAGATGGGTGCTTAAAACCCGCACTCCGCAGATCCTTATGCGACAGGCCGGGACAGGCGGATGACCCGCTTGATTTCCTTCTGCTCAGGCCTAATTTCCGGCTGCCCGGGATCGACAGCGGACAGGCTGCGAGCAACCTCGCGGTAGAGTACCGGCACTAATATGGCAATTGCCAGCATCTCCAGCAGGGCGAGTGCGCGAAAATCGACAACGAAAGGCTTGAGAATATCAGTTGCGCCCGATAGGTACGAAGCATAGGAAAGCAACGACACGCTTACGACGAGAACCGGCATATACCACCGCCGCGGATACAGCGCGACAAAAACCACTGACATAATGTCAGCCAAATAGAAATAGCGCTCGTGCATGCGGGGCAGTACGAACGGTATCGCCAGCGCGCTGATAAGGCTCAGTAGCACGACTCGCTTCGCGTTTAGCAGCCTCGGCTCGACCATGAGGATCGATATTCCGAGAGCAATCAGCGCACCGAGCGCCATGCCGCCTGCGACTGCAGCATCACGGACCGAATTAGTCATGGGATGGCCTTCGATAAACGTGTAAACGGTCGGAGCCGACATAACGAGATACTGATACTCATTCGCTTGATGAGCGTACGTAAGCAGCAAGTCTTTTAACGGGCTGCCGCCAGCCCAAGCAGGCAAAATCGAAAGGAAGTAAATGACCGGAATGGCGAGCAAATACACAAACCCGTATTTTTTGCGCATCAAATACCCGAACAGTACCGGCAAGAAAAATGCAGCTTGCAGCTTGACGCTGAAGGCCAACCCAAATGCCGCAACTGCCGCACTCGGCCTATCTTTCAGAACAAAGTAGAGAGACGCCATTACGCCTGCTGCGTACACAGCATCGCTTTGCGCCCACATCGAACTATTCAGTGCTACGGTTGGAATGGAGAATACCGCTGCAAACAACAAAAAAAGCCGCGCCTTAGAAAGCTTTTCAGTGCTCACCGCCTGTACTATCAACACCATCCCCCAGGCAAGAAGAGCATCGAACACCATAGACAATGTTTTAACGCCAGCCAGCACGGGTACATGTAAGACAGCCAGGAGCTTCAAGAGGTAGAGATACAGGGGCGTGTAGTTGGAAAACGGTATGGAAAATGCGCTTAACCCGGTGTGGACAGACAGTGTTTCAAACCATGGCCGTACGAAATATACATAATCCGACGTTTGGATATGATACCAGGACAGCCTTAAAACCAGCGATAAAGCAAGCAGGAGCATGCCAATCGCTTGGAGAGTTCTGTCAGTGCGAATGTGTTTTGCTAAAAAAAATATTCTGGTCATGGTACCATATATATATGACGCAAGAACGCGGGATACTGTTGTTCCCGGCCTGCACGGCAGACAATAATTTCCTAATACACCCACTATATGGCTACAAGACAATCAACTGCGGACTACATGGCGGACCAGGCAGCCCGAGCCGGTGCCATACGGACACACAAGATGTTCGGCGAATACGCCCTTTACTGCAATGAGAAAGTTGTTGCTTTACTATGCGACGAACAACTATTCATCAAAGTGACGCCTGCGAGCCTGGCGCTCCTCGATGAACGGCATTTGGCCCCGCCGTACCCCGGTGCCAAAGATTGGCTCAAGGTTCCCGAAGACTATTGGGACGACGCAGACTGGATCAGCGACATCATCCGTCAAACTGCGGACAGCCTTCCCCTCCCAAAACCCAAGACTCGGCATGGACACCGAAAATCGAAAACAACCGTTCGTCATTCATGACGAACGGTTGTTTATGCTTCTGGATGCATTATACAGACTGGTCTGACAGCACAACCCGGGCTTTAAACTCCACTGGAGTAGTCCCCGGGATCTTGGACAACTCAAGCATGACATCGCCGTCTATACCCGCCAGCTCCTTTATTTTCACTACGCCGAGATCATTCTGGTTCAAGTGAATCTTCAGGCTTTGCTGGCCGCCGAGCAAATTCTTTAGTTCGAGCGCTATACTGCGAGGGCTAATAACGCCTTTAACGAAAAACCGCGCCGCACCAAGCTCGTTAGACCTCTGCAAGTCCTCCTCCCTGCCCAGGTGGGAGAAGACCACGAACGGGATGCTTTGGGTCTCCACATTCTTTTTGAGTTGCTGAACCATCTCAAACCCGTCCATGCGAGGCATCATGATCCCGGTAAAAATGATGTCGGGTTTATGCAGTAGCGCCAACTCAACGCCTTCCACGCCGTCATTGGCCTGAAAGATATCAAACCCGGCCTGATGAAAGACATCAGCACAGATTTCCCTAAGCTCGACGTCGTCATCGACTAAGAGCACCGAATATTTGCCTTCGTTCATAAAATGATAGCTAGTTGATTTCCCCCATAATTATAACAAATTTTAAAAAACGGTGTACATAAGAGTACACCGCTGATCCCTGGTTATAAAAGCTCGCGGAATTACTGGCACTTATAACCCGGCTCGTGGTTAGCGATCCAGTAAACGCTCCCAACAATACTATTACCCAGCATCCCTGAGTAATTGCTCGGGTTTTCCAGCTTGACCCCCAGGGATATTTCCCCATTGGGATAGCAATAATAGGCAAACGCGTATCCGCTGCCGCCGTAGAACACATCACCGGTCCCGTTATTGATTGGGTCTTGCGGGGCTTTGGACAATTCACCATCGGTCACCAAGAATGGCAAAAAGCCTCCTTGGGAACTGTAATCCCAACCGCCCGGATCAACCTGGCCTTCGGTTGCCGTAGTCGGTAAAAAACCATTGGTCTGGTAATACATATGCAAAGCCGTGTAGATCTGTTTGATATCCGCAATACGTTTCGTATCCCGGGCCCGCACGCGCGTATTATTAAGCGCCACCAGGACCACGCTCGCCAAAAGGCCGATGATCGAAATAACCACGAGCAATTCGATGAGCGTAAAACCCCGGGTTTGTTCCGGTATGTATTGTCTTCGTATATGACACCCTGGCATATTTTTGATTTCTATAACCTGCGGATAAAACGATATTACTATTGTAACACGGAGACGAAAAGTCAGCTGAATTCAACCGTCTGGCGAACCTTTGAGAAAGTATGGTACGCAACGCGTCTACAACCGTTTTGTTGGCCGGCGGACTGCGGTGCCTGAGTGCTAAAAACCGTTTCTTCACAGAAACGGTTTTTAGAAATTGCAGATCAAATATCAAGTTTGGCAATCAGTTCCGACAAGAACAAGTCCTTCTGGCGGCGGTATTCTCCGTAATCGTTCGGATACTTGACATAGAGCTCTTTTTTGAGTTCGGAATAGCGTTCGACTTCATCAGGATGATGCAGGAGATATTCCCGCACACCGAGCATGGACTGGACGTGGTGATGGTCTTTTGGAAAGACATGAATGTTCGCAATAATCTCTCCCCCGCTGACCTTGCGGTACAGGCGCGAGCGGGGCATGACATACTCGCCCGCATATACATACCCGGCTTGCTGCATGGGTTCAATAAACCTGTCCGCGGCGTTAATATCTTCCACGAGCACGAGTATGTCGAGTACCGGCTTAGCCTGCATGCCGGGAACGGCCGTGCTGCCAATATGTTCAATACCCAAAGCCGCGTCGCCAAAAACCGCTTTGAGGACACTTGCCTCTGCGCTGAACATCTTCTCCCAATCCGGGCTATACGCCACGACGCGGTAAATTTTGTTTTGGTATGATTCGATTGACATAGGCCTCTCTATAATACCACTACTCCGGGAGAAAATCCATGTAATCAAGCGCAAGTTTTCAACAACCCGCATTATTAACATCCATACTCTGATTATGCTTGTCCTGCGAGTAGTATTCGAAGATAAGATTCCACCGGATGCTCCGCATCCACCAAATAGCATATTCCACCAAGCTTGCTGAAAATTTGATGAACCCGCCGGGAATCATCAATAGCAATACAGTCACGCAAGTCCGCCTTGAACTTGTCGGCGTATTTCAGAAATAACTCTCCTTCGTTGTCCGTTTTGTGGAGACCCTCTTCGAATGAGTTTGACACTATATCAAAACATTGTTTCAACCGGAGGCGAGGTTCGGTAAACATGGAAAAACTGTCCATGTTTCCGGTCAGCAATATCACAACGTATTGTTTACGCAGACGGCCGATAGACCGCAGCACTTCTTCAGAAACGGACATTGTCTGGCAATCCTGGACGAATATATCCCAGAGCTCTCCAAAAGGAATGCCTAGGTTTTCCGATACGATCCTGTTTATCTGCTCAGCTGAATATTTTCCGCGCATCCACTCATTGACCAGCGTGGTGTCCTGCCTGAATAATAACTCCTGGACCTGCTCATGCTGGACCGGCGGCAAGCTTCTCCAGTACCGCTCATAGCACAGCACACCGTCAAAATCCATAAATAAAATGGGTTTGTTTTCCATATAGAAATTTTATCAAAAAACCGCTGTTCAGGCGAAATGACAACTCTTGACCAGAGCCCTGCTTTTCGCTATACTAGTTCGTTGTTCAAGGAGGCAAAATGACACGCAAAATGATGTCCGCAGTAGTTACTCTGGTGCTGCTTCTCTGCGTTACCGTGACAGCGCAAACCGCTCAACAGCCCCAGCAGGATCAGACCAGCCTCGGCAGTGTCCTCGACAAGCTCAAAGACCCCGAGTCAGTCAAGCAGCTTCAGCAAGCACTGTCCGTACTGCAGGAAGTTGCCCAGACCAAGGCTCAGGTGACAAAACCAGGAGATCATAAGTCTGTCGGCGATGCGCTCGACAAAGGCCTGGACATGGCCAAGACCACGGTCGTCTATCTGGCGGGCAAGATCGAACAAGTGGCGCCGAAGCTGTGGGAGGTTCTCAAGCTCCAACAGTACGTCAAGGGAGCCACACTCCTCATCAACCCTTTTGGGTTCCTGATTGTCGTACTGCTGTACCGGCATTACGTACAAAAATGGTGGAAGCCGCTGCCAGTCGACAATAATCCTGACAGCCCGCTCTTCCATGAATCGACAAGTTCGGAGGACGTTCCATTGCCAACCCGCAAAGGTTGGCGCAGCATCTTTACGGTCGCCGTGCCACTGGCCTCCCTGGTCGGTGGCGGCATCTGGTTCTACTCCTCCATCACGCAGGCGATCGGGTACTTTATTAACCCGAACTACTACGCATTGAAAGACATCATCGCCATGGTTCGCAACCCTGGTGTCTTCTAAAGCTCCATCGTACCGAGGTATAATGGACAACGGGGACGGAATAACATTCCGTCCCCGTTTATATTTCTAAACTCTTCTGAATTTTCCTTTGAACAATTTATTTGACCACATACCCGCTGGCGTTGAATTTTTCGGAAAAGGTTTGGATGACCCCTCCGGTTTCGTCTTTCACATGAAAGGTTACCGGATGCCCGGCACGGTATTCCTGCGCACTGACATCCATGCCAAAATTATGAAGCCCTACACCGACCGCTTCGGAAATGATACGCGATTTAAAATCATCCCATGAACCGGCACTATATTGCCTTACGTTCAGCTTTAGTTCGTGCGGCTTGCCGTCACCTTTTATAAAACCCACAGTAATTGAATAACGACCTTGGGGTATTTCGCCAGAATCATAACGATTTTCCGGTGCGATTGATTGTTCGCGATTCATAAAATTGAATTTAGGCATGTTGCGCATCAAGCAGCAACACAGCCCGTTTAATTGCAACGAACGAGTATCCCCAGAGCAGGGGCAGCCAGAGCGGCATGAGGTTAAACAGGCTTCGGCGGGTAAATGTTTCTACCCCGGTACTGACAAAAATTGTTTCGGAAAAGGTCAGAGCGACAAAACCGACAATGAAGATTAGAAGTTCTCGTTTGATCATCTTTATGGCAAACGATACCGCTATAATGACTATATAAGCTAAGGCCAAAAAATAGTCATTTTTAATTATCGGAATCAACCCAATCATAATAAGGATGGGTATAAAATTGAGGATGATGTATTTTATGGTTTTCATATAATTTGACAATTGACAGAAAGTGATATATAATGCGTCTATCACGATGAGAGCAGGTTCATAAGGTTTTGTCCTTATGCAATTGGCTCTCGTTTTGATTTTCTCCGCCTGTCTGGGCGGTTTTTCTGTATTCTAATTTCTGTTTTAAGTTATTCATAAAATCCAGCTTGTCTACCGCAAATGACCTCAGTAGCTTGGAATATTTGTGAACATTCGGAACTAGTAATTTTAAAAGTTTTCCATGAGTGTTCAAATATTCGATCAGGCAATAAAAATCACCGTCTCCGGTCACAATTAAAGCTCTCTCATAATTGGGGAACTGTATCATTGTATGAAGTACTAATTCAGCGTCCACATTCCCCTTCACTGTAATTTCATTACCTTTCTTAATTTCCAATGTCGGCTTGAAAACGAGAATATACCCTTGTTTCTGCAGGGTGGTATACAACCCCTGATTTCCGGGCATATATCCAATAAACAAATACGCCTGTTCGATCTTGTATTTATCACGCAAATAAACCCTGAATCTGCCAAAATCTAAACGCCAACCTTGAGATTTTATGGCAAGGTTTAAATTTTGACTGTCAATGAATGCGTAATTGTGTATTCCCATTCAATCAGAAGTTTATTTCCACTCACAAGTGGAGTTGTACTATTGTTAAATGAATAACATCGCCATTAGCGGGGTAATGACGTGAATGACGATATCAGCCGAAAAGTGAGCGACCATAGCAGACTCAAGTCCCTTCTTCCAGTACAGCCAGCCGAAAATGACCCCGGGAACACCGTTCAGCAAGATTGCCCGTAGCACCACGACCGGAGTTATGGCAGTTACGCCCCCAGTAATCGGCAAGTGTCCCAACCCGAAAAAGACAGCCGCAAGAACTATGGCGATCCAAATACCCACACTCGTCGGATACCCTTCCGGCGTTTTTTTAATTTTTGAAATTATCCAGGCAAGCAAGGTCACTAAGAATAGCCGACAGACAACCTCTTCGGCAATGCCGCCGTAGAACGAAGCAAAAAAGGTCTTCCACGTAGCAATAGACATTTCAACCTTGAGGAAATCCATGGAGACATTTTGGAACGGGATACTCATTAAAATGATAAGTACTCCCGATAAAATACCAAGACCGATTGATGCTCCCGCAATCGATTTCAGATACGTCGTTTGGCTCTCCCCTTTTACCATACCTTCCAGGATCGGCAACCGGAATCCGGTTCGCTGGGCCAGGAACAAACCTAAGAATACCGCAATCGAAAACATGACAATAGCCTGCACAAACGCAGCCACCATGAGCGCAGAACTGAACACCTTGGCCAAAGCGGGACTTAGCGCCATCTCATACGGCACCACCATCATCGAAGTCACCACGCATGCAGCCAGCAGAATAAAAAATACTTTCCAGTTGATTTTGTTTCTCATTGCTTTAAAGAGTTTATTAACAGCAATAATTATATCATAAAGTAAGTGTTGACAATTCAGCGGTTTTATGCCAATATATCATGTTGTCTGAAAATGAAGAGGAGGAAGTAAAAACAATATGCGCCCAGATACAGGCAGTCTCATGTCTACTGCATTCACCTCACCCGCAGGCACCGGCACGGTAACCGTGTGCCACTATCCAATCATCGCAGCCTTGGTGGCCGCGGAAGGGATCCTCGGCAAAGACCGGGTATGGAACGCCATCAACACCCGCCAGCAACAGTTCTTAGCAGAATCGTTCGCTGCCGGTCGCGGCCAGATTGGGAAGATTCCGGAAATCGAGTCCATAACATCCTGGGATTACCAAGTAATCAACCAGTTCCTCAGCAGCCGGGGGTTCGACATCCAGCTCGACGCGTTCGCTCCCAACGAATTCGGCGCCGCCAGCGTACTCAAGCTGGCCATGCAATGGCTGGAAGCCGGAGAAGCAGGCGTACTGATGGGGCCCGGACGCCGCACATACGACGCAGTCATCATGAAAGGAGACGGCTTCGCACTGCGCTCCTCGCCGAATCTGGCCCACCCCGTAGTGGTGCTGAAGACGAAGACCTCAGACCTCGTACTACTGACCAAGGTCGATAAGCCGGTTAGCGAGCTCGAGCTGCCGCAGGTCGCCCGGAATATGTTCACTGCCGGGCCATCGGCGGACTATGCCGAAGAAGTCGCATTCCCCATGGTCGACCTGGATATGCAGCCGGACATTTCCTGGCTGCTTCAGATGCACACCGTTGACTCGGCGGGTATGCCCTGGAAGATCAGCCAGGCGCTACAGCAAACCAAGTTCGCCATGGACGAATTCGGCGCCATAGTCGAAAGCGCTGCCGCACTCGGCATGCGCTGCCTGTGCATTCCGAACCGGTACGAGATTAACGGCCCGTTCGTAGCCGCGGTCTATCGACCTTCCCTGAAGCTGCCGGTTTTCATCGGCTACCTTGATACGGACTGCTGGAGCCGGCCCAACCGGACCGTGTAACCATCAGTCGCGCAAACACTCTAGCCACCAGTTCACGCTGGTGGCTTTTATTAATCCCCTCCATGGTGGCCATGAAGGAACCAAATTTATGTAAAAAGCCCACCAATTTACATTGGTGAGCTGATGGATTGGCGGTACCAAATTTGCTGCCAGTTATAGGTCCGATCCTTTATTTCGTCGATAATCTGTTGGACCTTCGAAAGCGGTAGCCGCTGGTACGGCCAGGGCAGCGGGCAGAGCCTGGCTGCGAGCTGGATGAATGGTTTCTCGAACGTGTAATCGCGTCCCGTTTGGGAATAGCAGTGCCACGCGAGCACCTTATGGATAAGCAACCGTGCCAACAATTGACCTGGAAATGATTCTATTGAGTAGTCATTATAAGAAAATAGATTCAGCTGTATCGGTGCCGGTCGAACAAATCGCGCCTCGGCTTCGGCTTGCAACTGTTCTTCATCCCACTCGTCCAGGCTTATGTTCTGCGGCAAAGGCATGAGCTTAAAAGCCGTTTCGATCATTAACGATCTGCGGGCCCGGCTATTGGAGATTCCTCCACTATCGTAGTACTGCCACAGCCTGCGGAGAATGAGTCTCGCAAGTTCCTGATCAGATAATTCCTTCAGAGTTCGTTTGCCGTTCATAATCCTCCTTAGAAAAAATATTATACACCGCTGAATGAAAATATAAAAGCACCGCCGAATGGGGGTGCTTTTGCTAGGTGAATTTTTGCGAGTTTACCGGTCCCTACCACTGTTCCGCGAGGATATCTGTGGCAACCTTGATCTTCCGTTCGAGAAATGGGGAAAACTGAGGCGAGTCGGACCACATGAACGATTTCTTCTCCATGTCGCCCGGGAGCTTCGCCATCTCGAATCTTGCCATGGCTGCCACATGCTGAGCAAGCGGCGGATTTGCTAAGGCCTCTGGCATGACCGCATACAGCAAATATTCGGCTTCCAACAGGCGAAGCGGAGCGGCAAACACAAAGCCTTCGCGCAGCTCAGGATAGAGGCTGGCAAGGGCAATCGACTCGTTGTCCAACAACCCAACCAGCTCCGCATCATACGTTCCCACTCGACCCATCATGTCCGGATGGATTGTATACGTCGCGTACGGAACACCGTTTACTACTGTCTGCGTTTCCACCCACGGACCAAGCTTGTCTTGCAACTTGGCGAGCAACTGACAAACCAGGTCCTCTGGCATGTGGTTTACCTGGGCCAGCTGGATGGAGCTGATGGGACCGCAGGCCATGAGACCGCGAAGAACGCGATGGCAAGCCATATATGTCATAATCTGTCTGCTAAGTTCAGCCATGGCGAAACCATGGACCGCGTCGTAGAGCATGCGCCGCTTTTCAGGGTCGTTGTTCATTGCCCAGACCGGGTAATTAGCAGGCTGGGATGGAGTGGCTTCTCTCTTAACTATGACGCCCTCAGTCTCGAAATAGTCAATAAAGCTTTTGGCTTCCTCGCGCGTTACTTTAGCCAAGTACTCGATTTCCTGAAGGCCGAAAACCATCAAGCTACAAATGGCTCTCCGAACGCGATCAATCGGTTCCATCTTCGGAACTTCCGGCAGCGTTAGAATCACTTTCTTATACATACTTTCCTCCTGTAAAACATTCAACAATACCACAACAGGCGATTTTGGTCAACTCTTTATTTTTTTAGTAAAATAATCTATAATATCAAAGAATCTAACACGTTGGGGTGTCGCCAAGTGGTAAGGCATCCCGATTGGATCGGGGCATTCGAAAGAGTATGTACTCGGTATATATCTTAGAGAATCCCCTAGGGAAGCTCTACATTGGGCAGACCGATAATGTTGCGGAAAGATTGGAAAGGCACAATCGGAGCGGTACAAATTATACATCCCACAAAGGTCCCTGGAGAATAATTTATACAAAAGAGTTTTTGACCCGTTCCGAAGCGCTAGGGTATGAAAAGTATTTAAAAAGTCTTAAAAGTTCCCGGTATATAAAAACTGAGATCGTTCGTTAATTTTTTTCTTCCACCCTATTGGGGTGTCGCCAAGTGGTAAGGCAGCGCCCTTTGGAGGCGCCATTCGAAGGTTCGAATCCTTCCACCCCAGCCAGGTGGAAGAAAAAAATTAGCCAATGCATCTAGTCAGTGGTAAGACATCCCGATTGGATCGGGACATTCGAAGGTTCGAATCCTTCCACCCCAGCCATGAAAAAAGTATCCCCGTAAGGTGATACTTTTTTCATTATGCGGACAAGATGGTGGTACCTTTCTCGATTTCGCACCGCCAATAATGATGCTGATATAATTTCTTGTTTCTAACCTCTCTCTGTCTCTCCCCATTTCATTGGGGAGAGGACATACTAAGAAGCCAATCTATAATTACATATGAACTAGCGCGAGTGGCCAGCATAAAAGATACCCTGGACATGAGCTTCTATATATGGTATCCTGTGAGGTCTTAAAAAGACTTTCGAACAAGGAGGTAGTATGGAAACAGCTCACACAGGTGACAACTTACCGCATTTCCAAATCTGTGGGTGCGGCAAGCATGGAAGAGTAGTATTTCCCGACGGCAGGACCGGAGGGGAATTCGCATCACAGGCACAAGGCAGACTTTGGATGGAGTACGCGGCACTGGTCGACGCATTCCAAAACGTGGATATCTTCCCCGAGGGAAAACTACAGCACCTCTTCGAAGAGATTCAAATCTCCCCGCTCCCCGACCAAATCGAACCCGACGCTTACATTCTCAAGGTAGTCGACACCTGGAATGCGGCCAAACTCCACCAACCCAGCCTGAACCCGGTTAATTTCCACCATGTCATGGACCGGCTGTGGGATTATAATGCCTTTGAGCAGTAACCAGCCTCGGCGGCGCGATCACCTCGCGCCGCCTTTATTTTAAATCTCCTCCATGGGGACCATGGAGGAGACCACCATTGACATACATCACTAAATGTGTTATTTTTATTTGTTCAATTTGCTATTTTCAAAAACCTCAGGAGGAAGCAAAAAGATGACTCTGTTTCCCAATCAGATCATGGCTAAGCTGGCCCAGCTTGACCCTACTGCGTGTATCCGATACAGATCAAGCTTTAAGGAGACTGATCCGCGAGTTTGGTATGTTGACCTGGGTCGCATCGTGGTAAGTTCGGAGCGCGGTGGCTTTAACAGCCATCTCCACGGCACAGACGGCCCAACTCCCGACATAGCGTTATATAAAACGTGGGAAGCCATACTGGAATTTTTCCGAACGTATCCGGAAGGGTTCTTCCTGCTCTTCAGCTGCCCTCCCAATGTTCCCATCCCCGGTGATACTCCGCAAGCGTGGGTCCGCTGGGATGAACGCCAGGACGATTGGGTGAATGTCAAGCCGACAGCTCAAAGTCTGCAGGCACATCACATACCAGCCGATAGGATCGTTTCCTACACGGACCACGCTCTCGCAAGTCGGCGATAACAGATAAAGGAGATATACAATGAGCGCGCATGTTGTGACACCTATTGTCGACCCGACGAATCCGGTCGACTACTCCAAGACCGTAACGCCGCCCAACTACAAGTGCGGCAAGTGTGGCGCTACGAACTGCAAACTCTGGCGCGAATACAACACGTTTCTCGAGCACCAGCAACTGCTCTGCGTGAAATGTGCCGGAGAAGAAGAGCGAAAGAAGGTTTGCGACATTGATGCGAACGGAAAAATCCAGTTCGAACGGCTCTGGCGCACGGACCAGATCGGCTGGATGATCCCCGCTGTACCGACCGAAGAGAATGATACCTTCTGGGGATATTCGTCGGTTCCCGCTGCCGGCTGTGAGTGGTGGTACCGGCTGCCCTCCATCTCCGAACAAACCAGAAACGAGCTCAGAAAGCTCGCTGTGACAGTCATCGATCATGCGAAGAGTCGAGCGCGCCGCGGCCGCAAGCCGTCCATGGCGTATTGGGGAGAACGAAACCCCAACAAAGCGCTCGCGCTCGCTCGTAAGTTCGCGGCATAAGCCGCGCAAATTCAAACGCCTGTCCAGGACCAAATCTTGGACAGGCGTATTTTATTAAACCCCTTGATGGTTACCATCAAGGGGTTGTTGATGTATCAGTCGCGACTTTTGCTGCGGGCAACTTCCACTTCGAGCTCGGTCATAAACTCTTCCTTGGTACAGAGGCCAAGCGACTCGAACTCGCCAAGAAAGTGCCACCAGCCCGCGACTTTGTGCTGCCAGAATAGCTGCATGGCGCGTTTTTTGTCGGCTTCGGTCCGGACTGCCGGATAGACATCGCGCCTGCCTACGTCCAGGCCGTGATCCGCAAGAAATCGATACTGCTGGCCCAATTGGGAAAGATCGCCGTCGCCGACAATGAAGTCGTACTCGGCATCATACCTGCCAGCATGGGACAGGGAATCTAAAGTTCCCGGAGCAAATGAAAATTGCATGACGACCTCCTTTTTAGAACTCAATAGAGTACACCCGACCGGCCAAAAAGTCAATCGCCGACATAAATAAAACCCGCAGCGCGTAGTGATACGCGCTGCGGACCGAAGACTAATCCTTATATGGGTCGAATTCGTTCTCGCCCGCCATGGCGACAATGAGCGGACGAAGCGTGTGGAGGATTTCGATTGTATCCCCCTGCGCTTTCAATACATCCGGCAGCCGGCGATAAGCGTGCGGACTTTCGTCCAAGCCTCCACCTCGCAATATGACACCCTTTTCGGCCAGCCAAGCCTGCATCATCTCCGGACTGACCTTGCCCGGTTTGATGATTTCACCGGAGCGGAACTTGCGCTTACCCGCGGCTTCGGTCCGGCTCATGACCCTGCCGGCACCGTGCACCGTGGAGAACAACGCCTGTTCCTGGTCGAAAAGAACTTCCGGTTCGGTAGACACCGTACCCTGGACAATGACGGCATCGTCCCCCATTGAGCCGCCAATAAAACCTTTCTGTCCGGGATACGCCGGAGTAGCGCCCTTACGGACTACAATAAGATCGCGGCCGCCATGCGCCTCTTCCCAGGCGAAGTTGTGATGGTTATGAACCAGCTCAACTTCTTTGGCCCCGAGAATTGAAACAACTTTTCTCGCAACCCACTCGCGGCCGGTGTACGCGTACTCCCCGGCCAACTGCATCAGGTGCCAGTAGTCGTGGCCAAGTGGGTCGCTGAGCGACAACAGAATCTCGACCTCTTGCGCACCGCGGGCCTCCCACGGCTTGTTCTGCGAGAGGTTCAAAAACCCCGTTGCCACGCCATGACCAAAGCCACGGGAACCGAAGTGCACACCAACCCAGAGCACGCCGTTTTCATCTGCGAGCACATCCACGTAGTGGTTGCCCGAGCCGACGGTGCCCAGCTGGTTACGGGCGCGGTCTTTGAGACTGTCGCGCTGGCTCCGGTCGCCAACGAGCGACCACGCATCACTCTCAAAGAGCGGATGGTCAACCGGCGCATCGCCCGCGTTGTTAGCGCGGCCAACACCGAAGCTGATGGTCGCAGCGATCTGGTCCGCGATCTCCGCAAGCCGCTTGTTAATGGCTGGCTGATCACTGCCGAGACTCGAAAGTGAAAGGTCAGTCCTTATGGCTGCGTTGCCGCAGGCGATATCGAAACCGACACCCACGACACTGACTTTGTTGTCATACGCTGCCACGCCACCAATGGGCATGACATAACCCTTGTGGCCATCGGCCATAAGGGCTGCAAATTCCGCCCGGCTGGCCACATCAGCAAGCTGGGCAAATGTGCCTTCATCGTGAGTACCGAAAACTCCCAAGATTCTTCCCATAATGATTTCCTCCCTTGAAATTCTTCATATTATACACTATTTTATAATTTTTGTCAAGAGTAAGCCATTTTTAAACTTAGCCTTCTCTGTTACATTATTTGGTTTACACTCTCACTACGATACAAAGAAGTATCACAGCAAGGGGTGGAAATAAAAAAACCGCGCCTGAGAAAACCCAAAGCGCGGGATTGAAACTACTGGACCACAGTGGTCCTTACCGATTGCCAATGGACAAATTACCGGAGCCGATTACCACTTTGTGCGGGCGGTTTTCCACGTACGCCAAGCTCACATTACCTGATCCCGTCATTCTCACATCCGCGTCTTGGGCCTTGCCGCCAAAATTTACGTTACCGGAACCGGTCATGTCGACTTTGATGTTAGAAACAGCCCCGCGGTCGATGCGTACTTGAGCAGAACCGACGAGATTAATGTTCACGTGCCCATTCGTCTCGGCGATGCGAATTCTTCCGCTCCCGCTGAGAAGCAGATCTGTGTCAGTGACCTTTCCAGCTTGGATTTGGTTCGATCCGTCCAGGTTCACCAGAAGCGGGCCGAGCGTATCCCCCACCTCGGTTTTACCTCTGACCCGGTTCAGTCTCACCGGTGCGCCTTGGGGAACCTTGATGTCGACCTTCGCTAAGTCGGCACCTCCACCAGCCGTCAAGACAACATTGTTGACGATCGAATCGAAGACTCTGCCGGAAATAACAGTAGCGCCACTGACTACATACTTCGTGGCCCGGCTGGGCTGCCCGGAAATTACAAGGCACCCTTTTGATTCGTTCATAACAATCGCCTCGACCGCATCCTGCTCCCCTGAGATAGTCACCTCGATGACATCTCCTGCATGGGGCTCTATGGAAACCTTGGCGTGAACGCCGGAAACTTCCAGCACCTGGCTCCGGAATAACAACGGACCTTTCGTAACCAATTCTGGTCCGGTGTCATTTGGCGGCGAACCGATGGTAATGTATCCCTTACCGCGATTGACGACCTGACCTGTCGATACATCACACCAGCTGCCGTCTTCAAACTCAACGCGGCCGCCTTTGATAGCACTGAACAGCTTGTCCGAGTATACGTCTTTACCGTTTATGTTGGCAATAAGTTTTGCCATTACGTCCCCCTTTAAATCAGCGAATAAACTCCAGTATTCATGCTGACCTGCCAGTTTACCATATAAACCGCATCCTGAAAAGACCGTTTTTCTTATGCACCAAACCCTCTTCTCCTGCCGTAGTACTATGTATGAAATAAACCAATAGGAAACTTGTATTAATGAATGCAACCTCAAAAGAGATTATTAAGTCGGAAAGGAACATAATTATGAGCATATCGAAAAAAACCGCAATCATAACCGGAGCAGCCATTATCATTGCCAGCGCCGGTATTATCCGCGTCAGCTCTGCAGCCGGAACTTCGAGCACCCGTATGAGCAATCTGGTCAATGCCATTGCCAGCAAATTTAACCTTAACCCAAATGATGTCCAGCAGGTGGTTGACCAGACTCTGCAGCAGGAGCGGTCACAGCGGCAAGCGCAGTTTCTCCAAAATTACACCACGAGAATCAACCAGGCAGTGCAGAATGGACAGCTGACCCAGGATCAGGCCAATAAAATTTTGGCTAAAGAACAGGAAGTCCAGAATTTTCTGAACAGTCTTTCCGGAAAGACCGCACAGGAACGCCAGTCCGCAGTACAGCAGGAACTCACCTCCCTTCAGCAGTGGGCACAGGATAATAACATTCCGCAACAATACTTACCCATCGGCTTTGCCATGAAAGGCCATATGCGCGGCGGTTTCGGTATGATGGGACAGCACCCGGCTGCAGTCGGAACCGTCACGGGCGTATCTGGCAATAGCATTACCATAACTGACGGAAACAACACGACCTACACCGTAGATGCATCGAAGGCAACAATCACGAAATTGACCCCGGGCACCAACGGCGCAGCACCAACCCAAGCCACCGTGGCTGTGTCCCAGATCCAGACCGGCGACAAACTTGCGGTTGTAGGAACTCTTTCCGGCAATACCATTTCCGCTACGCAAATTACTGACGGCGTATTCGGCCGCATGGGAATGGGCGCAGGCATGGGCAGATGGATGATGCAGCCGGCCAACTCGGCAACCCAGTAAAAAACCGAGTCTGAATATCACAATTCAGGATCACGTCAAAAATATTGAAAGGAAATTCATATGCCGCTCAAAATTAAATTGATGGCAACAGCAGCGCTGCTGGCCTCACTGCTCGGCTTTTCGATTCTGACTGCCGCACCGGCGCTCGCCTATAGCGGCAGGCACCAAGCCAACCCGCCGAACATTACCGTCATCCGCCATCGCTTCGGAAACAGAGGCTTTGGTTTGGCATTCGGCTACTACCGTCTCATGAGTCCCCAAACCGGGGCAACCACTGCATTAACGCCGCAAGCGAGCACCGTAGCACAACAGGCCTCCCCTGCCGTAGTCTACATAAACGCATATAAGAATGTACCGACATATTCGGTTGAGTATACCCAGGCAGCTGACGGGACCATTCAGGTCAATCAAACGCAGACCGGCACCGTTAATCAGGAGATATCTTCGGGAAGCGGATTCTTCATTACATCCGGCGGTTATATACTGACCAACAAACATGTAGTCTCTGATGCGACCAACACATATATGGTCAACTATAACAACACGGAAATTCCTGCCCAAGTCATCTACCGGGATCCGAACTACGATCTGGCCATAGTGAAAGTCGATGGCAACAATTATCCCACACTCCCACTCGCAGATTCGTCAGGCGTGACTGTCGGCGAAAACGTAGTGGCTGTAGGGAACGCCCTTGGCCGGATTACTGACTACGCCACGCAGGGCACGGTCACCGCGCTATCCCAAAACATCACCGTTGACGGCGATAACGGCAGTGCTGAAAACTTGCAGAACGTGCTGCAAACGAACGCCAAACTTTACCCAGGCGATTCCGGCGGCCCGCTTTTGGACTTGAACGGAAAAGTGATTGGGGTCAATACCGCCACAACTGTTGGCAGCAGATTCGCCTCAGCCGGATTTTCCATTCCTATCAACACCGCAAAGAGCGTAATCTCCGCAGCCGGCATTACTATGTAAATACTTCAGTATTAAAATCCGCCCCGCAATGTGCAGGGGCGGATTTTGCATCTGACAAATGTATGGACAACCGGCTATCGCGGAGTAAAAATCACCTTCCTGCCACGGCGGTAGTAGACCGGCATTCCTTCATAACTTCGCGGAAACACCGCTGGTTGTTTCAGGGGAATCGCTTTACTGCCAATCGTTTCTCTTCCTTTGGGAAGATGCTCCGACTGGCGCGCATCAAGCGAAATTTCTGCCGGAATGTATTCTACGAGTAAGGCATCAATTCCCACCGGACAGCCAAACCCTTTACTCCAGGCAGCTGTTGACTGCCAAGACGAATAGAGAGCTATTATCTGAACGGGTGGAATATCGTCCCCCTCGAGCGTACCAGGCCTGTTCCAGAATTGTTTACTGAACCGCTCCCTCACTTGGTTTTTATCCAAACACCCTCCTTTTTAAGCCCTCCCATTCTACCTAACATTTAGCTTTTGTCAACCTGCCGGGTATCCCCGCGGAGGTATGCAATTTGACTTTTCTTCCAAAGCTGATACATTGACCCAGAAGGAGGAATATATGCCGGTAACTATGATACCCCGGCAAGTCGGCAACATTACCGTATTTGACTGCGCCGGTCGCATTACGCTCGGCGAAGGAGCCACACACTTGCGCGACACTCTTCGCGAAGCGGCCGCAAAAGGCAATCAGCAGATCTTGCTAAACCTGCACGGCGTTACCTATGTCGATCCGTCCGGCATTGGAGAGCTGGTATCCGGATTCACGACTATCACAAACCACGGCGGCCGATTAAAACTCCTCGCGCCGGTCAGACGCGTCGAAGACCTCCTGAGAATTACCAAGCTGTATACGGTCTTTGAAGTATTCACCGACGAACCAACCGCAATACGCAGTTTCAACTAAAACTCCAGAAAGGACTGATCATGACCTGCCCGAAATGCAAAGGAAGAAAATCTGTCATAGTCAAAGTTCCCGCTCTCGGCAACATTCACGCCGAAGTCAGCTGCCCGGACTGCAAAGGCACGGGTAAAATCGGCGAACCAGGAGTCTGCCAGGAATGCAACGGAAGCCGGACCGTTATGCACGACATGGGCGGTTTCTTCGCCGAAGTCAGATGCCCAAGCTGTTCAGCTCCCGTAGTCTTGGAGCCCGAACAAGCAAGCTCATAGACATCGGCTGGCACACAACAACCCGGACCACTTTGGTCCGGGTCTTTTTTATTTCTTATATTATTGGGTGAACGGGCAGCTTACGCTTGCCCCTACGGAGAACGATCGAATGTGATAAAAGCGGAACAAATCGGTTCTCATATGGTTGATCCATAACAAAAAGTAACGGGTGGCACTGCGTAGAGTGCCACCCGTGCTGTACGAGCGTTATGCGACAATGGAGGTCTACCGCACGGCGCACAGAGAGTGCGCTAAATATGGTTATGTTTCCTGCGAAATGTAGCAGAGCCGTATCGGATATCGCAAGACACCACATCGTGCCCACATCTTCGGTCCCAGTCCTAGCTCACTGCGCTAGATTGTTCCGTGCAACTTCCACGGGATGAACCGGATTGTCAACATCAAACTTCGATGTATCCTCCTACCTTAGGTAGTGGTCTGGGCTGAATCCCTTTAATCTCAGATCCTGAAGCTACCCTGAGATTTTCGACCAACCATTGCAACTGGACATTATTCAACTTTAGGCCCGGGTACCACCCTGGCATCAACTTGCCGAACTTCCGGCAAGACTTGAAAGTAGTCCTTGTGTACTTCAGACAGTCTTTCTTGTTTTTCCAAGGGCCTCATCCTATGCGGGAACCAAATCCCACGTTCGGCTTCCAGGCAAACTGCTGCCCTTCTCGCCTTATCGTCACGGCATCAGGAATCGAGTTTACGGCTCTTTAACAGAACCGATGGTTCTTTCTTGTCATTTCTAATGTCCAGTACGGATTTTTGGTCCGTAAAATCATTTTACTCTTTGTGTGTACAGTGTCAAATTAGTTATCAACAAGCGGGAAAAGTGCACTGATCCGTAACAACACCAGTTTCCCCGCGTCAGACCTCCGGTAAGGAGGAATATTGTTTAAACCAGCTGTCTGTATATGCGTGTTTGTCGCCAGTGTTCCCGCCCTGGCACAGTACCAGAGTGGGTTCGGCGTGGAATTACGACCGGGAGTCTTGATTCTACCGGATTACCTACAATCCACAACGCTGCGGATCAACCCCACACTCACCCAAACCTTCCTCGCTCCCCACCGGGGTTTTTACCTGTTCAGCGGCAGCATTGCACCGGAATTGTATTGGCACCGCTTTGCGGTCCGTGGCGGACCGGTATTTACCTACCCGATGTACCCGACCAGGGACACTACGGCATTAACCTCAAGCCAGTTCTCAATCGGCATGGAGCAAAAGATGATTGTCTCCGGCTTTGGGGAAATGCAGTTCAACTTAACGAAAAGTTTCTCGGTCATAGCGGGCTACACCCAGAACCGCTACAACCTCGAAGCCAACTACCCTCCGGGTACGATAAATCGCTTCTCCCGGCATACACTCCGTTTACCCTACGGCGGCATCCGTTTCCAGCCCAGTGTGCTCGGAATGTACGCTACAATCGGTCCACTGTCCGAAAGCATGACACTACTGCGGCCAAATACCGACATAACCATGAGCACTCCAACTTATTTCGTCTCCGCAGGTCTGGTCTTTGACTTCTCCTGGCATTAGCAGACCGCTTCACAAAGCGAGGTTAGAAAAAACCTCGCAACCGAAAGCCGTTTCATCCGCTCCGGCGGTCTTGGAACGGCCATTTTCATTTCCAAATAGCTGCTCCTGAACTATACTTAAAGCATAGATATTGCAGGAGGAAATAATGCAGTTTCTTACCGGCATCGACACTCCGATGCCAGATGTTATGAAAGATGGCGGCGTTGTCTGGAACCATCATGCGAAATGGAATCAATGGGAAACACATTGGGAAGATGACCTGCGCTGGCATGCCGACAACGGTTTTCGGCTGTTACGCTTCAATATTCCATGGTCGCTGATCCAGCCCAAACAGAACATCTTTGACTTCACGGTACTTGGGCCACAGATCGAGCTTGCCCGCAAACTTGGCATCGAGATCGTCTATCCGCTCGCGCACTTCAACTACCCGTACTGGATCTGCCGTGACGACGAGCTTCATCCCACACTGGCTTCAGGATTAGCTGATGCACTGGCACTGTATGCCGAGGTAGCCAAACGGGAATTCTCTTTCCACTATATTATTCCCATAGTCGAAATCAGCATCGATTGTATGCTGCGTAGCGCGGATTCGCGATGGGCTGACCACAGCGGAGTCTGGGCGCCCCATGCCCGGGGCGTTCGCGAAGTGATGGAACACAATCTCACCAGGGCTTTCGTGACCGCCGCGGCCAACCTCCAGCACCGATCCGGCTCGCTGATCCTCTGCTCAGAACCTGCTTCCGCGCTGGACATCGTAAAAAATATCAGTCGCTATTGCGACATCCTCGGCATGGATTACTATCCAAAATTCCACCGTCATCCAAAAAACGGCGAACCAGATCTCTCAGACCGCCTCAAACAATGGAGCATCCTGTTCAAACGCCCGATCGCCATAACCGAATACGGAATTCCCGAAACGTACGATTGGGACAGGCAACGCGACCAGCCCGATTTGCACATTCGTGCCGGAGATTGCCGGAACCGGACCCAGGCAGCCAAGTACTTATTCCGGGAGATCCGCAAAGCCAAACAAGCCGGAGTGACGATTCCCTTCGCGGGATGGTTCCCGAGCATTGATAACCGCGGCTGGGAAAGCCTGCTCACGAAAGACCCAGGAAATGCTGCCGGCAATCGCGCCGGCATTGTCGATCTGGAGTGGGAAGATAGCAAACTCCGGCGCGTCCCCTGCGCTGAACTGGTTGCGGAACTTCACACCCTTAGCGATTACAAGCAAGCCAAAGAAGCATCCACATCAACGTAAGACACAAAAACCCCGTCGCGATCGCGACGGGGTTTTACTATTCACTCAGCACTAATCACTATGTACTATGAGCTAATTACTGTATCACTTCTTCTCCACCGGCCTTGTCGGCGCAATATGGTAATAGCTCAAAATGAATTGCGCTAATTCTCCCCACGCCGGAGCGGCGGTGCTCTCCGCGAAGCTGACATCGCGAGGATGGTCGATGCGCACAAGCATGACAAACTGAGGATCGTCTATAGGGCCGTATCCGATAAAGGAACCAATATTGTCATCTGTCACATACCTGCCGTCTTTGGAAACCTGGGCAGTACCAGTCTTGCCTCCGATATAGTAACCGGACACCCCCGCTTTTTTCCCATGCCCGTTTTCCACCACGCTCACCAGCATCGCAGAAAGAATGTTCGCAGTTTTGGCGCTTATGACCTGGCCTACAACTTCAGGCTGTGTCGCATAGGTCTTTCCTTCCGGAGTGATGCGTGACTGGACAATATACGGCTTCATCATCTTGCCTTCATTAGCGAGTGCACCATACGCCTGTAGCATTTGGATTGGCGTGACCATAAACCCCTGACCAAAGCTCGCCGTGTCATAATTGACCGCAATATTGGCGCGTAGGTTATCCAAATTCCCGGACGTCTCAGCCACCTCGATACCAGTTTTCCGCCCAAACCCAAAACGCTGAATAGCTTTGTAAAATTCAGGGTTGCCGATCTGATTCTTGGAAAAAATCGCCCCGGTGTTCAAGGACTCCTCTAAGACTTGGGTCATGGTCCGTATGCCGTGAGCTTTGTGGTCCGAGTTCTGGATTTTTGTGCCATCCACTTCTTCCACTACGCCAGTATCGTTGTACGTCGTATCCGGAGTGACTTTGCCGGCATCTACGGCTGCAGCCATGGTCACCGACTTGAATGTCGAACCCGGTTCATAATTTCCGGTTGTGCATTCGTTATTGAACACTTTGGGATCGGTGGCTTTGTTATATTCATTCGGATCAAAATCCGGGTATCCGGCCATTGCCAAAATGGCACCGGTCTTCGGATTGGCCACTATAACACACCCGCTGTCAGCTCCGTGAGCAACAACCGAATCTTTCAGAACTTGCTGGGCTTTGAACTGAATCGTTTTATCAACGGTCAAAATAAGATTATCCCCATCACGGGCCGGCACAAAGGACCGCTTGGAGCCAAAGATCCAGGCACCGTTCGTATCTTTTTCTTCTTCGAGCAAACCCGGAGTTCCGGCGAGCTGGGATTCAAAAGCCCGTTCGAGCCCATAGAGGCCAACCTTCTTGCTGTCCTTGTTATAGCCGACAAAACCCAATACCTGACTGAGCAGATTTTTCTCAGGATAAAAACGGGTATCCTCGGAATCAAAATAAATACCCGGTAAATTCAGGTCTTTGATTTTTTGTTGCTGCTCATCGGTCAATTGCTTCTTAATGGGAACATATTTCTTTTCCGTGTTCGTGAGTTTAACCAGCACGTCCTTGCTGTCCATGGCAATCACGGGTGAAAGCTTGGCCGCTGCATCGGCAGGGTTTACGATCTCCTGGGGTACGGCATAAACCAGATAACTCTTAATATCCGTCGCCACGTCGGCAGCATCGCCGGACAGGCGATCCACGATTTTAATTTCACCACGGCTGGGAAAAAGCTTTTGGTAAATGCTATGCTGGTCTTCGGCCCGAGCCCGCGCAGCGGCTCCCCTAACAACCTGAAGATAGAACAGGCGCGAGACAAGTACCGTAAAACATACCAATAAAAAAACCGTAAGGACGGTGGTGCGGTTTGTAAAAACGTCATTGCGAACTTTTCGACTTGGCATAGAGGTTATAAGTACACCTGCCGAAAAACGGAAAAGAAATAAGGTAGAAATAAAGTTGAGATACAGTGGAAATACAATTGTATTTCTATGGTATTTCTACCATATTTCTATTTATTTCTTGTTTAATTGATTAGTATTCCATTTCGACAAAAGGTCATTTTGAACAGTCTCCTATCTCCGAGTAAGTTGTGTCTGTTGCAAATACTGTGTCTGCCCGACCGGTACGAATTTTGCACCGAGGAAATCTCCCTGGATAGAGGCGATAGACGACTGCTCGGCCATCTTCAGACCAAGCTTCTTGTTTTCTTCGGTTAGCTGGTTGACCCGGGTCTGCAGACGCTTGATTTCATATCCCCTGGATGCATTAATATTGACACCGAGCAGATACGCCATCAACACCACCGCATTGGCAACCGTCAATACCAAAACCATCGCTACAATGAGCGGTTGCGGCTTTGCCACCGTGTGAACCTTTACTGAGCGAGCTGGTGTGGGGGCCGAAAAAAACGTCGGCATGGATAGCGTTTTGAACATAGCGTGTTGGTGTGTTTCTTTGTTTTCCAGAATTATTTTGTTTCTGGCGGGCTTAAAATTTTTATTTATAGTTTGATAATTGCACGCAGCTTGGCAGGCTTGCTTCGCGGGTTTGTAGCGAGCTCATCCGGTGAGGCAGTAACTGGCTTTTTGTCCAGCAGCCTTGCTTTTGGGTTCTTTCCGCAGATGCACTGGGGAAATTCCGGCGGACAAACACAGCCTTTTGCCAGGCGCTGGAAGAATTGCTTGACAATCCGGTCCTCGAGCGAGTGAAAACTGACCACTGCCAGCCTGCCGCCCGGGGCAAGAATATCGAACGCCTTAGGCAGAAAGTCCTGCAGGCTGTCCAGCTCCCCGTTGACCGCGATGCGAACGGCCTGGAATACACGGCGGGCAGAGTCGCCAGCCTTGTGCCGAACCGGCTTTGGTAGTGCCGCTTCAATGATCCGGTATAAGTCGGTTGTGTATTTAATTTCTGATCCGTCCCCTGGGGAATCACCCTTTCTGGCTTCCGAAATTTTTCTGGCTATCTGGCGGGAGAATTTTTCCTCGCCATATTCCCAGAAAATAGCTGCCATTTCTTGCTCGGTCCATCCCCCATTCAGGTAGAACCTGGCATCATCTTTCTGACGCTGATCGAATCGCATATCGAGCAGCTCTTTTTTTTGAAAGCTGATACCACGTTCCGCCTGGTCAAGCTGGTAGCTAGAAAACCCCAGGTCAGCCACTATGCCATTGACGATATTAAAACCGTGTCGTGTGGTTAACGCATCGATCTCGCGAAAATTGCCATGTGCTATGGTCCAATTCTTAATTTCAAGATCTTGTTTTTGTTTCTCTGCATTTTTGACCGCATCGAGATCCGCATCAATCGATAAGACGGATCCGGTGCTCCCCACTTTCTCCAAAATTGCTTTGCTGTATCCCGCGCCGCCTAGCGTGGCGTCGACGAAACTCTCACCGGTACAGGGACCAAGATGCGAAATAACTTCTCCCAAAAGGACAGGTACATGGTGGTAATCGGTCATGAATTAATGGTTTTCGGTATACAATTCCCAATTTCCAATATCCAATTCCCAATGGCTGGATTTTGTTGGGAAACCTGCCTGCCGGCAGGCAGGTTAGAAATTGGGTATTAGAAATTAATTATTACACCCCCAGCGTTCCCAGCTGCTCCGCGATATTATTGCTTTCCTTCTCGGTCTGCAACTTGTACGTATTCCAGAGTTCCTCGCTCCAAATTTCAACACGGTTGAACAAGCCGGCGAACACAATCTTCTTGTTGATTTTGGCGAAGTCCTTCAAGTAAGCAGGCAGGTTAATTCTCCCCTGCTTATCTATCTCGCAGTCCATTGCCCCGGCCAGCATCAGACGGGAAAAAGCTCTGGTGTTGGCCGTGGAAATGGGCAGGCTGGCCAGCTTTTCCGCCAGCTTCTTCCACTCGTCCATGGTATACAAAAACAGCGAATTATCGAGCCCACGGGTCACTACGACTTTAGCCTTCAGTTGGGTGCGGAATTTCGCTGGTATGGAAATTCTTCCTTTTTCATCGATATTAGCTTGGTATTCGCCGATGAACATAAGATCGCAGATTAAAATCACAGATTTTTAGACACCACGCAGATAGCACTGATAGGGGCCATAAATCCGAAACACCATACTGACGGAGATGACTGACATTGTAGGTTAACCGAATCTTTGCAGAGCATCTGCATTATCTGCGCAAATCTGCGTATCTGTGATCCTTTTTGGTCTGCGGACTTCTGCACCCTGCCTGCTCCAGGTAGAGGGAGACTTCGACCTGGCCCAAACAGGTGGGGTGATGCAGAAGCCCTAAAATAGTATCCACAAGGTCCACCACTTATCCCCACTTTTTACCACTTTGTACCATTTCAAATTCATTATATACCACCTTTTGACACAGGTCAAAGCCTAAACAAGAACCCTGTATATACCAAAAAACCGCATATAAATGCGGTATAACTTGAATTACTCCCTGTCTTTAAAAAACTTATCCCCCACTCAAAAAATGATTTTATTTATTGTGGTGGATAAAATCAAAAAAGTGGATAAATTTGACCACAATACCAAGTCAAAGGCAAATTTTTTTAGCTCATGTCAGCACCTATTTTTATCCACGTAATGACATGACCTATACAAATCTACAGATGTATCCGAATCTACAAATACCTACAAATTCCGGTAAGTGGAATTTGTAGGTATTTGTAGATCTGTAGCAAATTTGTAAATTTGCAGCACTCCATCGTACAATCATGCATTACGAAGCCCATACATGGCCACTCCGAATGCTACAGAGACGTTCAGACTCTCTTTTTGGCCGAGCATAGGAATTTCCAAAAGCACATCACACTGCCGTAACAACGATTTACCGATACCACTCACTTCTTCGCCGAGAATTAATGTTAGAGGAAATGTTGGTTTGAATATATTCAAAGGGCGCAGGCGGCCAATGGCCGCCCCTACATTATTCTCAAGACCAACAATCTGGATACCGGGATGTTCTTTTTTGAGCTTGGTGATTAGCCTGCCGGCTGATCTGGAATACTCCCAGGGCACGAAATTTTCGGCTCCCAGGGCTGTTTTTGCGATTTTTGAGGCGTGGACCGGGTTATCGGGCGCACCCGTATATCCGGTCAAATACAACCGAGTCACACCAAAGGCATCCGCAGTGCGAAAAATAGAACCGACATTAAGGAGCGAGCGGATGTTATGGGCGATGACAAATATTTCTTCGCTATTTTTCATAAAAAAGCTACGAAACTACGGAATACACGAATCTACGGAAAACTACAAATTCTCTTCATGAAGATCCGTAGTTTTCCGTAGATTCGGATTCTTTTCGTAGTTTCGTAGTCCGAAATTGGTAGCCTAATCAAGTAAGTTGAGCCCGATCTCTTCGCTCTTTTTACGACTCATTTCACCTTCCATCTGGATCAAGAAAATCTCGCAAGTTGCCTGTACCACGAGTTTGAACACATGGCCCCCAGCAACTGAAAAGTCCGTCCTACCGAACATCCCATGCATATGCACTGCAGGTTTACCGTCCAGCAACGACACATTGCCGTTTAAGCTGATGATTTCCATATCCTCAAACATCGGCTTGCGCCGATATTCCTTTAAATGGGCATTAAAATACCCCAATTCCAACTCGCGGCAGCTGCCGATGCCATGGAACGCGGCTGCCTTGCTCCCCTGCTTGGTGGCAAAATCAACTAACCCTTCCACTACATCTTCTCCCTGGTCAAACCTCAGCACGAATCTCCGGTTATCCTGTACGACGATTTTCATGATTACCCCACGCGCACGGTGCGGCTTAATACATCTTTTACTTTCTGGACAATGTCATCGACCGATTGGTCGCTCTTAAGCAGGTAATCAGTCGCCCCTGCCTCCACGATCTTGCTGATCGTCTCAACGTCACCAATGTTCGTTAACACAACCACCGGAATAGCTGCGGTGTCGGGGTTGGCTTTCAGTTCCCAGAGGACCGAGATACCGTCAAGTTTCGGCATCATAATATCAAGCAGCATGATATTTGGTTTGACTTCCTTCGACTTCGCTACCGCCTCCTCGCCGTCATATGCCGGCTCAGCTTCAAATCCGTTCTGTTTGAGCGCGTCGCAGAGCGAAGCTGAGATCAGCTTGTCATCTTCAGCGACTAATATTTTTGCCATACGAATATACTTTAATTGTATTAACACCATTTTAATACATCGAATCAACGAATGGAACGAATCTGCGAATATTCTACGAAGCTACGAATTCGTTGATTCGTAGCCCTTCGTAGATTCGCCTGCCTGCCCCGGCACCATCATATGGTGCTCGGGCCTGCCGGTAGGCAGGCCTGCCTGCCGGTAGGCAGGTCTTGATTCGTAGATTCGATATATTGCTTAATTTTGCTTATCCAGCGGCAAGGCAAAATAGAAAGTTGACCCCAGGTTTTCACCGGCGCTTTCCGCCCAGATCTTCCCGCCGTGCGCATCGATGATACCCTTACTCACGACCAGTCCAAGCCCGGTCCCCTTCCGGCTGTGCTCCAAAGTCTTCAACTGCTTGAACTTAGAAAATAATACCGGCAAATCTTCACGCGCTATTCCAATTCCGGTGTCTTTGACGGAAACAACCACCGTGTGATCGGCTTCGCCTACGGCAACATTGAGGTTGATCTGCCCGGAATCGGTGTATTTTATGGAATTGCTCAACAAGTTGCCGATCACCTGGGAAATCCTCACCCGGTCGAAATTCAGTCGGTATTTGTCCGGACAGGTAACGGTCAACTCCAAATGCTTAGTTTGGGCCTGCGGAGTAAACATCTTCACCTGGTCCTTTACCACCTCAACTATATCATAGTTTTGCATATTTAACTCAAATTTACCAGCCTCAATCTTGGCCACATCCAACAGGTCGTTGACCAGTTCAAGCATGTTATTAGAGGCAGTCTCAATGGTCACCATGGTTTCCTTGACCTTAGCCGGATCGGTTCCCTGCGCCAAAGACAGATTCTTAATAAGGGACTCCGAAGACCAGCGAACCGCGGTCAACGGGGCCCGTAACTCGTGGACCATCATGGCGGTAAATTCCTGTCGGACCTTCTCCAGCGATTTTTCCGATGTGATGTCATGGAAAACTACGGATGCGCCAATATTTTCTCCCAGCGAGCTCTTCACCGGGCTGATAACCACTTCCAACGCCTTATCTTTCAACAGTACCTCGGATATAACAATGGGCTTGTCCTCAGCCAGAGCTTGTTCAATTTTCGTGCGCAGGTCCAATTTTCCGGCAAGGGCATCCACAATATCAAACATAGTCAGTGGCTTATCACCACTGATACCGAGCGTCTGTTTGACCGCCGGATTGGATACCGTCAGCTGATGGTTTAAATCCACCGTGACCACACCGTCAGCCAGGGAATAAATAATGGCAGCCAACTTGCCCTTTTCGCTCTCGAGTACGGTCTGCAGTTTGGAAACCGCAGTCGCCGCCTGGTTAGTAATGGTATATAAAATGGCAGCCTGCTTTTCCCCGTACCGCCCTTTCTCGCGTGATGCAACATTAATGAGCCCGACTAACCGTCCGGAAATTACCACCGGGAGGTTAAAATATGATTCCACATCGGCATTGAGATTGTCATCCAATATGTTGCCGGTAATGCTTTCATCAATGTGCTGCGGCTTAGTTTCATCATTCATGATCGCCTGGTAAGAGCCAAGCATCTTGAATTTGATCTTTTCGATGAACGCATGATTGACCGTGCTTTCGACATGGCACTTGAACACCAGATTGCCATCCTGCGCAACGAGAATATGCGATACTGTATCGTACCCCAACAAATTCCCAAGCGAGCTGGTAATAATTTCCACGACTTTGCCGGTGTCGAGGCTATAGCCGATGCGCTCGTTGATCTCTTTTAAGACTTGTGCCTGGTAAACCTTCTGCTGCAGCTCAAGAGATTGGCTGGCTTCGGCGCGCAAAAACTTCCGCTCGCGGTTCGAGGCATACAAATACGCTCCGACCACGATGGCCAGCATGAGAAAATCTATGACGAGCAGGAGGTTGATAATCATAACAACAGCGGAGGTTCGCGATGAACCAGCCGAATTAGTTGGGTATTAATCAAGTTTCAATTGGGGATATTTCTTGACCAGTGCGGCCATGGTAATTCCGAACACGTACTCCGAGAGTGCGCGAAATTCATTCATTACGGCTTTGAAGATCATGACTGGGTCGCCGCCCATAGTCAAAACCACACCCTCGTCGCTAACCTTGATCCCGGGAACCTTGCGCGCCCTGTCGACGGCGATGTTCGGGCCCAATATAACCATCTGTTTCTGAATCAGTTCGGTCAAGGCTTTTCTATATTCTTCTTGTTCTGCCATGATTTTTATTTCATTGAGAAGCTTTATACAGATTTATTATACCACATTTCCACCATGCTACACTATTCCTGTTGAAAACCCTGTTCAGATGTCTCGCGGAAGCACGGATAACACGGACCCCGTGGGAATAAGACGGCCATTCCGCGCCATCTGCGAAACCCGCATATCCGCGAGATAACTATTCCTGAAGGTAGATATTGTACATCACTCTAGCTATCACCCATCTCTTTCCACTCATTCCGCTCCCGCAGGCGTCCAAAACCTATAGAGTCTCGAATGACATTCCGGGCGGCAATCACCGGCGCGCGGCACACGGTAAAATCGCCATATTTTTTATCAAGCTTGTCTAAGGCCTCATCAACGCGCCGGGTGCGCTCGGCGTCGCCGAACAGGCTCAGTTGGTTCACCGCTTCGGACAGGCCGGAAACGGTCACACCTATTAATTTAATACCGCTGATCGGTCGCTGACGGGAACGCTGATCGGTCGCTGATTTTACAGCCACGTAACCCTCCATATTGATACGGTCAAATATTTTCATACATTCCAAAAAGATTTCCCGACCGTCCTGAGTGTTGTAGCCAAGTTTTTTTGACTGGCCATAACACTCATGATCCTTGTCGTGCAGGTGGAAATGTAGCACATTGCCCCATAACCCTTGCAGCCGCAGGCGACGGCTCACCATTTCGCACAACCGGTAGAGCACGGGCACGAAATACTTCCGTTCCCGGTATTCTTCCGGAAGCGTGTACATATGGCCCATAGACTTGATGTCTTGTTCGTCCGCCACATCTTCTTTCCAACTGCCTTCCAGCTGTCCCATACTATGCAAATGGTGGCCTAAAATGCCAAACTTGCTGACCAGCCAGCTTTTAGGGTATTTCCGCAGATCCGCCAGTGTCTTGATTCCCATTTCATTCAGGCGCCGTTCCTGCCGCACGCCAATACCGGGGATATCAATCAATTTCAAACGATGGTATAAGTCTTCTTTGGTAAGCACAATAGCCCTGACACCCGCACTCTTCACTCCGCACTCTGCACTTTTCACTACCACCAATCCATCGGGCTTTTGCAGGTCTGAAGCAATCTTGGCAATGAGTTTATTGGGACCAATACCGACGGAACAGGTCAGGTAGTCACCCACCTCGCGCTTCATCCGCCGCTTGATGGTTTGGGCAATCTTCACCGCCTCCTCGAACGGGTCGGCTGCTCGGTAATCTTGTTGGTGTTTCATCCAATAATACTCCACTTCGGGATCTTGCCCGCCCAAAGGCCTCAAGGCCAATGTGGGGGGTCCGCCTGAATGTCTGTCAGGGCTTTCGGCGGAAAAATTGGAAATTGGAAATTTGACCCTGTCATTCGTCAGGGCCATCCCGTCGCATGACGGGATGGCACCTGACATTTGATAGCTATTCGGCTTCTGGAATGTGGTGATCGGAATTCTGATATTACTTGCCTTCGTAATATCCAAAAACACCTCGTCAATGCTGTACACCTCCACTTTGTCCGTATAATCACCCACCACTCTGTGAAGGCGCGAAGCATACAGCCGGTAGCGCTCCGGATGCGTCTTGGTCAGGATAATTTTAGGATAGAGCTTTCTTGCCTCCCACACAGCCGTGCCGGTCTTGATGCCCCAACGCTTAGCTTCAATGCTAGCCGCAATGATAATACCGCCCAGGTGCTCGCACACGCCGACCGGCTTGCCGCGATACTCAGGATTATCCTGCTGCTCCACCGAAGCGAAGTAGCTGTTCATGTCGAGATGGAGAATAATGGGAGGCATGCTATTAATTCAAAATGAAAAATTCAAAATTCAAAATGTAGGTGTCCGCCGAAGGCGGACTCTATAACTTTTAACTTTACACTTTTAACTTTGAACTGATATGTGTACGTTCGTTCACCTTATTATGATAGCATAAAAAAACGGCCAAAGCCGTAAGTTGTCCACAAGAAGCTTTCAGCTATCAGCTTATAGCTGTTAGGAGGGGCCGATAAAAAGAACTTCAATGCTGGTATTCCTATAAGCTAAAAGCTATAAGCTTGCCTAATGTTTTTTCTCCTGCCCTCCCGGCAGGCTCCCGTGGTGTTCGCTTCCCTGGGCGCCGTGTTGTTGGCTGTGCTGTCCGTGTCCCCCGCCATGATGTGCATGGTGGTGAGCCGCCAGCTCCCGCCGCACATGAACATGGCGCTTCTTATGAAAAAAGAAGATGGTCAAACCGAACAGCAGATATCCTGCCCAGAATGGCCAGCGCTTATATGGCTCGTAACCAACGATCGGTACTATAACGAGAAAGTCTCCCAGCAGGGAAAGCAACAGCCAGACAATAGCCGTCATCAGTCCTTCCAGGTAGTTAATCACCCCGAGGCGCCGGCAGCAGGCCAACGTGGCCAGGCAAATTAAAAAGCCGAACAGAACCTGGGCAAACAAAGTATCTATCCCGGTGAATTTGAAAAAAAGGACCTTAATGGCAACCGTAAGCAGCCAGGCCAGAAAGCCGTAGCCAAAAAATTTTTTGAAGGTCATATAAATATAAAACCTTTAACATTTAACATTTGACCTTTAACTTAATACAAAACCGGTCAAATGTCATATGTCAAAGGTTAAATGTTGTCTTGGCAATAGACTATTTCACGGTTTTTCTTGCCACGCGCTTGCGCACAGTCGGTTTGACGGTCGGTTTTATGGTAACCGGCATCCGTTCTACTTCCTTCGAAAGGTCTTCCAACTCCCACAAGCCCTTTTCCAAATCGCGGGCCACATCTGCGGTCAAGTGCGAGATACGGGTTTTCAGTGTACCGGGTTGATAAGAGGGCTTGACCCTGGCGCTGGCATACAACAGGTGTTCCAAAAGGCCGCCATGGATATTGCTTTCATACACTGCCTCATACCAGTATGAACCGATCCAGATCCCATACCAAACACCACCGAGCAGGGCAAAAACCATCGTGATATACTCCAGCGCCAGGAATTCGATCCCGGATAAGCCGAATGTCAGAAAATCATTGCTCTCTGCTAAGATGACGAAATACAAAAACACTGCGATCCGGTGCAGGATCAAAAAGAGCAATGCCCCTAACAGCGCGGTGAGAAAAATATAAAAAACTTTTCTCGCTCCATTTGTCATATAATTTTTATTTCCCAAAGATATTATTTGGTTTTAGTATAGAATAGTTTGCGGAAAAACGCAAATCATTGTTACTAACATGCGACATGTAACCTTTGACATTTGACCAACCGAAACAGATTCACGTCAAATGTTAAATGTCAATTGTCAAATGTCCTATTGGGACTATTTAGTACTCAAGATGCTCTTCTTGTAACTATCCAAATTATCCAAGGCTACACCGGTTCCTTTCGCGACGCACAGGAGCGATTCTTCCGCCACGAAACAGGGCACGCCAACCGACTGGGAAATGTAATGGTTCAAATTTTTGAGCAGCGCGGTGCCGCCGGTCATAACCATACCCTTGTCAATAATATCCGAAGCCAGCTCCGGCGGTGTTTCCTGCAACACGGTCTTGACCGCCTTGACTATTTCACGCAACTCTTCCTGGATTGCATCCACCGCTTCATTGGTAGAGACAGTCACGGTCTTTGGCAGGCCGGTAATCATATCCCGCCCTTTTACCTCCATCAATTCCTCTTCAGGCATGCGGACAGCCCCGCCAATGGTGACTTTGATATCTTCTGCAGTCCGGTCCCCGATAGCAATGTTGTGGCGGCGCCTGACGAAATCAATGATAGCCTGGTCCAAACGATTACCCGCGACGCGCACCGAGGTGGAATTGACGATTCCACCGAGCGACAATACAGCCACGTCCGTGGTCCCGCCTCCGATATCGATGATCAGATTGCCGGACGCTGAAGCAATAGGGATACCGGCACCGATCGCCGCTGCTACGGTCTCCTTAATGACATATGCCTGCTTGGCACCAGCTGCAATTGCAGCGTCGATCACCGCGCGTCGTTCGGTTGAAGTAATACCTCCCGGCACCGAAATCATGACTTCCGGACGGAAGAAACGAATATTACCGAGAGCCTTGTTAATAAAATACCGGAGCATAGCCTCTGTTACCCGGTAATCAGCAATAACCCCATCCTTCATAGGGCGGCTAGCAACAATCGTCTCTGGAGTACGCCCGAGCATTTCTTTGGCCTCCTGTCCCACCGCGAGGACCTTATTCTCTTCCAATGAAATAGCAACAACCGTAGGCTCATTGATAATAATCCCCTTTTTGGGGACGAATACCAGAGTATTAGCCGTTCCGAGATCAATGCCAATTTTCGTTTCAAACATGAAATATAATCCTAAACTACGAATAGTATCCAAATGCCCCAAATGGACCCAATTCGATTTGAATCATTCGGATTGCGAGTATTCGGAGCATTCGGATTATATTAATATACCTAACGACTTATTATACCAAACGTTGGTGTATTGTTAAAGCCCCATTTTTCCTGTAAAATAGGCATATATGTCCAAAAAGGCCCGCTATCTCCTGCTTGTTTTCGGCTTTCTCGTGTTCATAGTCCTGGCTCCCATGATTGTCATGTACGCCACCGGCTTACGCTATGATACCGCCTCAGGCAGGTTCACCCCGACAGGATTGATCGCCATCCGGACCGACCCACGGTCCGCCAGCATTACCGTTAATGGAAAACCCAGACTCAAGTCAGCAGGTGACATCAAATTTCTGGAACCAGGCGAATACGAAATCTCCATCAAACGAGATGGCTACTTTGAATGGAGCAAGCGACTGCAAGTCAAGGAGAACCAGGTAACCTGGGCCAACCCCGTACCGAATAAAATATTCCTGTTCCGCAAAGACCAACAACCCCAGCAGCTCGCCAGTAACATCACTGATTTCAGCATTATCGGAAGCCAGGTATTAGCGGTCACAAACGGGGGGCTGAGTTTGTTTTCTCTCAACACTCCTCAGGCGAGCGAGAATTATCCCCTCTCCGAGCCGGTCGACACGATCTTAGCTGTGCAAGGCGACCAGGCTGTTGTTGGCCAGTCTTCCAGCACAAACCCCGCTCTATACTACTTTAACCGCAGCGACAGAAAGACCACAGACTTAAGTAGCCTGTTCTCTTCAAAGCCGACGGTCAAGATCGCTAGCGATGGCACCCTTTTTGCCCTTGACCAGGGCAGCTTATACCGCCTCAACCCTACTGCCCGCACCAAACAGCTTATCACGACCCACTGTTCTGCGTATGCACTGGAGGGGCATAACCTGTATTACACAACGGACGTTGACAGTAAGAATACGCTCTATGTCGCGGGGCTGGACGGCCATAATCCACAAGTGCTATTTGAAAACATTCCAAGCTTCTTAAGCGGAGACATTTTTATCACCTCGCAAAAGCAGGCATTCCTCAAGGCTGATAACAAACTGTATGTTATCCGATTGGGGTTGGACTTGCTTTCCGATAATGTGGATGAAGTCGATTTCAACCAGGAAGCCGGCACCCTACTGTTCCACCACGGTGGGGAGGTTAGTAACTACAACTTCGGCCAGCAGAATGTCGACCTGGTCACGAGAAGCGATGAACGACTCGCTTCACCTATCCTTGACCAGCCAACCAGCGTCGCATTCGTCATCAAGGGCAACCGCGCTGAAGGCATCGAACTCGATCCCCGCGACCGTCAAAATGAGTACGTCTTCTACGAGGGCAAGAACCTGACTAAAATTTCACTCTACCGTCAATCTACGGCCTTACTGGTGCTCGATGGCGGGACGTTACAGGAGATAAAGATCAGGTAGGGAGAGATGGTTATAGGTTATAGTTCGCAAGATCCTATGGTATTTTAAAACCCCCTTATCACAAGGGGGTTAATTTTATTCACACTACGCTTTTACTGACAGAGCTTCGTCGATTGCCTGATTTACGAGTTTGTCTGCCGCTTTGTTCAATTCCCGTCGCACATGGGTAAAACTGATCGATTTGAAATTGCGAGTCAGCTTAAACACTTCCTGGGCCAGTTTTTGCAGGCTCGGTTCTTTGATCTTGTACAAACCTTTCATTTGCTTGACGACCAACTCCGAATCCATTTGCACCTGAATGTCCTGCTCACTACGCTTAACGGCTTCCTGCAGCCCCAGGATCAATGCCCTGTATTCCGCCACATTATTCGTAGCTTCGCCGATATATTCCTTAAACTCTTCGGTTATCTTACCGTTCTTCTGAAATACCACCCCGATACCAGCCGGGCCGGGATTGCCCCTGGCGCCGCCATCGGTATTGATTACAAGTTTTTCGGACATTTGTTTTTTAATACTGGTAATTTATCTTTTCCTGATATCTATAACCCTTAATTTCACGCTTTGCCGGCCATTCCAACTGTCAGCGACCAGCTCAGCTGCCACATCTATAGTATCGCCAAGATTCACATTTTTTGCAAAGTCAGAAGCGTTAAAGACTATGGCGCCAATCTGACGATCCCCGGCTTGCAATTGCAGCTGTAAATGCTGTTGGCTTGCTCCAACGAGCCGAACCGACCGAACGGATAGGCCCTCTACCAAGAATTTCGGCTTTGTGTTATCCACACCGAACGGTTCGAACTTAGCCACCGCCGCTGCCGTTTCCAGCGTCAGCTGCCTGGTGTCGAGTATCGCTTCCAGTTCCAATTTGGAGCGCATATCATCTTCACTCAGGAATTCCTCCGCATACTCCAGCATTTTACGGTAAAAATCCTCATATTCGCCAGCTCTCAAGGTCAGGCCGGCAGCTTGTTTGTGCCCGCCAAACCGGCATAAATGCTCAGAAGCATGCTTTAGTGCCTCGACCACATTGAATTCCCCTATGGTCCGGGCCGAGCCAGTGGCTGTCTCGCCGTTTTTCTCCATGACAATGACCGGCTTCTTGTATTCTTCGACCAGGCGCCCAGCCACCAGGCCGACTACGCCTTTAGACCAGCCTTCACCCATAATGATCAGGATCTTCCGGTCCTTAATGAGCTCTATTTGTTCCCGGGCTTCACTCAAAATTCGCGCGGTAATATCCTGTCGATTCTGATTAATCTGCTCTAGTTGGTCTGCCCTCACCGCTGCCTGGAGAGGATTCTCCTCAAGCAGCAGGTGCAAGGCGATATTTGCATGTTGGAGCCGGCCTGCAGCATTCAATCGCGGGGCAATAACGAACCCGATCGTATACGTATCCGGCATGCGGGCGGAACAATCCACGTTAGCCCTGGCACACAGAGCCTTGAGGCCTGCCCAGCGCGTTTTAGTCAGAACCGTGAGACCAAACTTTACCAATATGCGATTTTCTCCCAGCAAGCTGTGACAGTCAGCTACAGTTCCAATCGCGACCAGGTCAAGGAGCCACTTTTCCCAAGCTGCGACAAACGGCTTTTTGAGCATATCCCGACGCTCTTGAACCTTGCTGTGTTTGGAAAGCAGACCGCAGGCCAATTTGTATGCCACACCGACGCCGGTAATCTCATGGTATGGGTATTGATCTGCCGGATTTTTCGGGTTGATGAGCGCCAGAGCATCCGGAACAGGGCCAATAATCTCGTGGTGGTCCGTAATAATCAAATCAAGGTTGTTTTGCTTACAGTATTCAGCCACATCGACGGAATTTGTACCGCAGTCCACGGTAATCACGAGCTGCGCCCCAAGATTCTTAATCTTATCGAATGCCTCCAAGTTCAACCCGTACCCTTCCGTAAACCGGTCCGGGATATAGCTTTCCACCTCGACACCTAAGTATCGGAAAGTCTGCTGCAGCACCGCATTAGCAGTTACCGCGTCCGCATCGTAGTCTCCGTAAATGAAGATCTTCTCCTTGTTCCCAATCGCCTGCCAGACGCGCTGTACGGCTTTTTCCATATCCATAAACAAAAACGGGTCATGGAGGGACTCGTATGATGGGTGCAAGAATTGTTCCGCTTCGGACGGCTCTAAAAGACCTCGGCGATACAGTAGCTGCGCAGTCAAATCATCGTACTCTGCCAGCTGCTTGCGTATTTGTGCCGGAATTTCAGGCGCTATATTCCAGGTGTGAGGCATATATTATATTGTACCAGGCTGGCAATGAAAAACCAATTAACCGCCAAGATACAAATATAGAAGAATAGAAAATAGAAAAATTACCCAAAGCCATAGATACCCTTAACAAACCATGATAATCAAGAATTTTTAAAAAAACTCAAAAATATTGACAAAAAACAAAAATTGTTGTATAATTGTCTCATTCATCCAGGAGGAACATGCCTAATACAAATCGCCGCAACGGCAAGAGCAAGTATCCCCTCTTCAATCAAATTAAGGCGGATCGATATTTCCGATTCATCGAACTGCCCGAAGGAGAAGCAGAAAAGGGAAAATATATTCTCCGGAAGTGGGACAATAAAACAGCGCTCGTCGTAAGCGCCGATGAATACCCTCTTCACCTCAACGGTCCGTTGCGCGTCGGATCCTTCGTCAATGTCAGGACGAACAGCAAGGTCGCACTGCAAACTATGTAAACGAACTCCCGTTCAAATCCGCATAAAGCGGATCGGAACGGGAGATTTTTTTTAAATGAACAAATATTATAAGAATAAGTAAAAATGATCAATAATTATTCTTGTCATTTTTAATTTTTGTTCATTTTTGTCATTACAGCCATAAACACCCGCACACGAAACAACGACGAACTCGGTATGCGATTAGTATAACGAATTTAAAAGGCTTATCCCGGTCATCTCAGCCGGCTTTTCGATGCCGAACAGATCCAAGATGGTCGGAGCCACATCGCAGACCACACCGCCAGGCACGTGTTCTGCTAGGTTCTCATACTCGCGCGCCTTAGGCGTGACAAAGCGAAATTCTTCCGCGACGACCAGCAACGGCACCGGGTTGGTCGTATGGTCTTTGTCTATCTCGCCCGTCTTCATGTTGATCATCTGCTCGACATTGCCATGGTCCGCCGTTACCACCAGCGCAGCACCAGCCTGCAAAACAGCATCTCGAATCTTACCCAGACACTGGTCCAGCGCCTCCACCGCCGCGATACCAGCAGTTAAATTGCCGGTATGGCCGACCATATCACCGTTGGCAAAATTAGCAACGAATAAGTTAGTGTCAGTATGGAGGATTTTATCGACGAGCATATCGGTGAGCGCGTCAGCTGACATGCGCGGATTATCGACGTAATTCTTCGTATTATTTGTCGGGCTGGCTACAATGTACCGGTCCTCTCCGGAATACCGTTCGCTCCGGCCGCAATTGAAAAAGACAGTAACGTGGGCGTATTTCTCGCTCTCTGCCATATGGAACTGCGACATGCCTTTTTGAGAGATCACTTCAGCCAGATTGTTGTTGAGGTTCATGGGTCCAAAAGCAACCTTGACCGGGAAATCCGGGCTGTACTCGGTCATAGTTGCGATATACATGTTTTGGAAAGGCTGGTGGCGAAACTGTTCGGGGACAATCTCGGAATTAACGAACATTTCCGTCAGCTGCATCACGCGGTCTGTTCGGAAATTGAAAAAGATAACCGCGTCATTGTCGGAGATCCTAGCCACGGGCGCGCCGTCCGAACGCAAAATCACGGTCGGCTTGATCATTTCATCAAAAACATTCTTGGCATAGTTATTGCGGATACAGTCCTCGGCTGATGGTGCCATCTCCCCTGCCCCGTTGACCAGGGCCTGATACGTCAACTCGGTCTGTTCCCAATGGCCGCCGCGGTCCATAGCGTAAAATCGACCTGCGATGGTGGCTACTTCTCCAGCGCCGATCTCGTCGATCTTTTCGTGTAGCTTGCGAAGCGATTCCAAGGCCACCTTTTCGTCAGTGTCCCGGCCGTCAGTGAACATATGGATATATACCGAATGGACATGGTGTTCGACCGCCAGCTCAAGCAATGCATAAGCATGCTCGTCCAGACTGTGTACCCCACCCGGACTGACCATACCGACCAGATGCAGTTTGGAATTGTTTTTAGCCGCATGGTCAGCAGCCCCGCAGAGCGCCGGGTTTCGAAAAAACTCATGCATCTGAATCGAATTGGTAATGCGCGGCAAATCCTGGCCGACTATGCGCCCGGCGCCGATATTGAGGTGTCCAACCTCACTATTCCCCATCTCGCCCCATGGCAGGCCAACCAGAGGTCCTGAAGCCTGAATGGTCGTTACCGGATAATCAGCCACAATTTCATTCAGATTGGGAGTCCTTGCCTGGCTAATGGCATTGCCATGGCCCGGATGGGACACGCCAAATCCGTCGAAGATGACCAAAACAACTTTGCTGTATGTTTTATGCTCCATAATGATGTTTTTGTTTCGTTATCTGATTACTGAAATCTGCGCCCAGTATTGCCTGTATTATACAGGAAATCGCCGAAAATGAAAAAATGCCCTGCCTCCGCCTCCGTCGGTTGACGGATGACAGACGACAGGGCGGGCACGGCGTCCAGGAACAAGCCTGGTTTAAGCGACTTGGAGGGCGCCAGTGGCGAGCAGTGGGTGTCCGGCTCGCATAACGTTTCCTCTTCTCGTCTTGACGGGTTGGGGAATTTCTTTGCGGAGTATGTACTCCACGCATCCCCGGCCGTCCGGAGCAAATTCGATCAGGAATTCGGGCATGCGCTCTCTGAGGCGCAACACGACCGTAGCCAAGTTGACCGGATTGTTGGCATCGCGAAGCACGCGGTCAAGATCTGCATGGTCACGCAGCGGATAGTCATGGGTCTGACCCTTCGTATCCTTGCGGCTGCGAAACACCGACCAGTCTTCCCTCATTCCAATTACCAAATCGTCGAGGATCGGTCCCAAAGGGTCCTCAAGCTGCTCAGTATTCAATTCATTTGCCTCCTGCTATGGAATTTTTTGTTTACGCCTCATACAATTTTGAAACGCAATTGTATTTAAAAGCAATTTGTTTTTTGTGTCAAGATGTGGACAAATGGAAAAATCCAATTTCCAATTCCCAATTTCTAATAAAACACCCAAACTGACCAGTACCAGTTTGGGTGTTCTGAATTTTTTGGAAATTAGATATTGGAAATTGGAAATTTATTTCAATGCTTCTATCCCCGGCAGTTTCTTGCCGGCTAAATATTCCAGCATGGCGCCGCCACCGGTGGAGACATGGTCGATATTCTCAAACTGGTGCGATTGCCTCACCGCATCCACCGTTTCTCCGCCACCGACTACGGCATAAGCCTTGCGGCCGGCAACACCGCCGATGACGCGCGCCAAAGCCATAGTAGCCGTGCGGAACGGCTTGGCTTCAAAATAGCCTAGCGGGCCATTCCAGACGATGGTTTTGGCTGCTTTGAGCTCTTCCGCATACATGAGAATAGTCTTCGGCCCAACATCCAGGATCATCTCTTGCTTGCCCACCTCATAGGGCGTACGGACCCGAATCGAATCGCGGCTCATATTCTTGTCTGCCACTACGACATCCACGGGCAACAGCAGTTTATCCTTGAAATTCTTCGAGATCTCAAAAGCAATGCGTTCCGCCCCGTCTTCCGCTTTCGACAATCCGACTTCCATACCTTTCGCTTTGAAGATCAATGTAGACAATCCCCCGCCAAGCAGGATCTTGTCAGCCTTTTCCCCGAGATGGGTAAGCGTCTTGGCTTTGTCGGAAATTTTAATGCCACCCATGAGCAGGACAAAGGGTTTCTTGTGCTTATGAGTCACGACATCAAGCGATTTAATCTCTTGCTCCAGTAACGGGCCACAATATGACGGTAATAATTTCGTAATGACAGCTGTCGACGCGGCAGCCCGATGGCACACGGAAAAAGCGTCGTTGACATAGACATCACCCAAACGAGCCAGACACCGCGCGAAATATTTGTCATTCTCCTCTTCACCCTTGTAGAAGCGGAGGTTTTCCAGCATGACAATATCCTTGGCCGTAATATTCTTGAGCTGGTCAGCGTGCAGGTCAGCCATAATGTTCCCGGTGTAGAAGATGAGATGGCTAATGGGGTACTCAGGCAGCGGGTGATGAGTTTCCAAAAACTTATACCCTAAATGCCCGGCAAGGACCTTGGCCACGGGCTTCAACGACAAACTCTTATCCCGGCCCTCGGGCCTTCCCAAATGCCCGCAGAGAATAATGCGATTATTCCCTTCCTGAAGCATCCGAATGGTCGGAATAATGGAGGCAATGCGAAAATCATCCGCCACCTTGCCGGTCTTATCGTCAATCGGAACATTCACATCCACGCGCAGAAGGATGGTTTTATTTTTTAGGGTAGTGGGTTTTAGATACTTGATGGACATATGATACCGATATACGGATTTGAATACTGATGATACGGATAAATACGGATCACCCCTTCCAGTTATCTATCCTCACAATACGCTTGGGTTTGATGTATTTATCCCGAAAATTGACCAGGATTCCAAGTTTTAGACCACTCTCTTGAAGGTACCGTTGTACTTGATAATAAACGTCTTTTGTTAATAACCGCTTAGCCTTAAACTCGAGTAGCACCAGCCCTTTCACTATACCATCTGCAATATTATTTGAATCCCCGATTCTCACTTCCGTTTCAAACCCTATTCCTTTTTCTTTGAATAAGCGCTTAACCACCTCTACGTATTGCTTCTCTCGAGCATATGGGCCGACTTCGTTATGTGCCGCAAACAGTACACCATTAATGTCAAACGTCAAATCCTCGTAAATCAGTTTACGTTCTCTAGGTTTGATATCCGTATTATCAGTATCATCCGTACCCATCAGTATATCCGTATCATATTATATACTCTTCCCTACTAATATAGCCTCCTCCACCAGCCTATTGCTATACCCGAACTCGTTATCGTACCAGGCGATGATTTTAACAAAGTTGCCGTCAATAACCTGGGTCAGCGAGAGGTCGACGATGCAGGAAGCGGGATTGCCGACAATGTCGGATGACACGATCTGCTCAGTGGTGACTTCCAGGATGCCTTTATACGTCTTGTGCTTGCTGGCTTCGGTCATGGCTTTGTTGATCTCTTCCTTGGTGGTTTTTTTCTTCAGGATGATGGAAAAATCAGAGAGACTGCCGACTGGCGTAGGCACGCGGATGGCCAAGCCGTCAAATTTGCCGCGCAGCTCGGGAATAGCCTGAGTAGCCGAAATGGCAGCACCGGTGGAGGTGGGTATAATATTGGCCGCAGCGGCACGGGCGCGGCGCAGGTCATTGGCTTTGCCTCCGGGCGGCGGTCCGTCAACCAAATTTTGTTCGGCGGTATAACTGTGAATAGTGGTCATGAATGCCTTATCAATACCGAATTTGGCTTGCAATACCGCCATAACCGGCGTGATGCAGTTGGTTGTGCACGAAGCGTTGCTGATAATCGCCTGATCCTTGTAATCCTTCTGATTCACACCAAGCACAATGGTCGGAGTAACACCTTCGTCTTTGGCCGGGGCGGATATGATAACGCGGCGCGCGCCAGCCTTAATATGGGCAGACGCTTTTTCACTGTCCGTAAAACGCCCGGTAGACTCAATGACCACGTCAACTTTTAACTTGCCCCAGGGCAGCATGCTCGGATCTTTTTCCGCAAAGATCGGGTACTTCTTACCTTCGACCACTACCTCCTTTTCGGTGGCTCCGATATCCAGCGGAAATTTCCCATAATTAGTGTCGTATTTTAACAAGTGCGCCAACACTTGAGGACTCGTCAAATCATTAATCCCCACTACTTCCAATTCTTTCTTTTCCAGCGCCAATTTAAAGGCCTGGCGTCCAATGCGGCCAAATCCGTTGATACCAACCCTAATCTTTTTCATAGCATCTCCATGCAAATTTACAGATGGTCACAAATCTACAGATACCTACCTATTTCCAATCCTGCATATCTGTAGTTATTTGTAAATTGGCTACTATCTGTAGATTGGCATTATTTATTATTCTGTTTCAATTAATTTTCTTTGCATTTCGCGCTGCTTGAGCAAATTCGATTTCTTGAGCTTAACCTGCTCATGCGTGACCGGCATCCCCTCATACTCGGTAGACATCATCAACTGCGCTTTCCAAAACAGCACCGAACCGAATGCTAATACCCCCATAAATACTATAACACAAAACCTTAGCTTGACGTTGGCATTCTTGACTTCGCTTCCGAGTAGCCCCATGTCTTTCTAGAAATAATTATCTGTACAAACCGATCTATACTGCTTTTCTATCACTAATACCAATCTGACTATTTTCTATTTTTATATACCTCATCTATTACTCGCTGTTTCACTTTATGATCCGTGATAAGCACCGGCTGGTACGACTTCTTTTTCTTTAACTGAGTTTCTATGACGTGCCGGCTCAAGAGTCCAGCTTGCGGCCCGATATGCTGAACTACACTCGCCGCATTGACCGTTCCCCACCGTAACGCTTCCCGATGCGGCAACCCGTACGCCAGAGCCGCTATGTACGCCGTAGTGAATGAGTCCCCTGCCCCGGTCGCCTCGACGCGAGGACCGGGAAATTCCGGAATGTAATAAAAACCCTCGCTGCTCAAACTGAACGCGCCGCGCTGGCCATCGGTCAGCACAACCGCCTGCGGTCCAAGCTTGACCAGGCGTCGGCACAATTCTTCCGGGTCACGGCCGCAGTCACCCACCCAGCCTTGCGCCTCTTCGACATTCAGTGACAGCAATGCGGTCCGCTTGAGTATCTGTTCATTAGCCTTGAGACCCTTGCGAAGCTGGAACGTGCCGGGATTGAATCCGAGCTTGGCCTCATACCGGTCAATATATTTGGCCAGGTCGCCATAGATCTTTTCAAAACCATTAGCCAGGCTGGTTAAATAGATCCAGCGTGCAGGTACGAGGTTCGGCAGTTTGTAAGTCCGGTGCTCGTGATACACAAATATCGTTCGCTCACCATCGTGGGAGAGCACGGTCGAGGCATTTGTTCCGTGGCGTTCATCAATCACGATAAACCTTGTCGAAACCCCTTCCTTCTGCATTTTATAGATTATTTCGCGGCCGCCGACATCGTGGGCCAGCACCGTATAGAACGCCGTTTTAAGACCCAGCCGCGCCGAACCAACCGCGTTATTGGCAGCATTGCCCGCCACGGTGCGGTAAAATTCCTGAACCGGCAGTTTGTCGCCCCAGCTGATAATCGCTTTCTGCTGGCCCTCGATATCCTTGATCTCGACATCTTTAACGAACAGGAATGTATCAATGGTCGCATCGCCGATGGAAATAATGTCAAACATGACAAATAGTGACTAGCGATTAATGAATAGTAAACAGTAAATAGTTTCGGACAATTAAATTACAGAACACCCACGACTACACTCAAGACTTCTTAGTACGTTCCCTCTCCAATTCATGGACAAGGGTACCCCAAATTTGCCAAAGGCAAATGAGAGGAATCCCCTGGAGAGAGGCAGGGAGAGGTTAACATACGACCTTCCTGATGGTTTCCAATATCCCTTCCATGTTACTATCTAAATCATTATTCCAGAATCTTAAGACCGTATACTTGTGTTCTTCTAAAAACTCTTGTTTGCTTTTGTCCTTCTGTGAGACTCCTATGGTACCATGTTGGCTGCCATCGAGTTCTATAACCAATCTTTTGCTCTGGCAACAGAAATCTACTACATAATCGCCAATTGGCACTTGCCTCTTAAATTTAAGACCATTAAACCTGTTCCCTCGCAAAAAATACCATAACTTAGCTTCCCACGGGGTGGATTTCTTTCTGAGAAGCTTTGATACTATTGTCAGGTTTTTCCCTTCCAGAATCTAACCTCTCTCCTGTCCTCTCTCCATGCAATGGAGAGAGGAACCTTCTACACAGACTTTCTGATATTTATAATTCGCATAGATAGTATTAATTTCCACAGTACGTCCCCTCCCCAATGCATGGGGAGGGACAGGGAGAGGTTAAAGCCGGGGTTTGTTTTTCCTCCCCATTACCTTCTTTACCGCACTGACAATGGCTTTTGTACCCATTCCGTATTTTTCGGCCAGTTCATTAGGCGTACCTGACTCGCCAAACACATTCGGCATGCCGACCATTTCGATAGGCACGGGGCAGTGCTGTGCCAGCACCTCGCAGACCGCACTACCGCAGCCAGCCATTGTCTGGTGTTCCTCCAGTGTAACTACGGCCCCGCATTTTTGTGCTGCTGCCACAATCGTCTCAACATCGATCGGTTTGATGGTGTGATTATTGATCACCATCACGCTGAGACCTTCTTTTTCGAGTTCCCGGGCAGCAAGCAGTCCGCTGTAGAGTATCGGCCCGCTGCCGATTATCGCCGCGTCAGCTCCCTCCCGAAATACGACAGCCTTGCCGATCTCGAACGGAGCGTCCTCAGTGGTCATCACGGGCGACTTTTCCCGACCCAGTCGAAAATATACCGGTCCGGTAGTTTCAGCGGCTGCTATGGCCGTTTTTTTGGCTTCTACGGCATCACACGGAACGATCACGGTCAAATTCGGGAGGACTCGGGTAATTGCCACATCTTCGAGCGCCTGGTGAGTCGCCCCGTCAGGGCCAACCGAGACTCCGGCGTGGCAACCGGCAATCTTTACATTGGCCTGGCTGTAACATACGCTCACGCGCAGCTGATCCCAGGACCGTCCCGGTGAGAATACGGCATATGAGGTCACAAACGGAATCTTTCCGGCCAGCGCCATCCCCGCTGCCACACCCATCATATTCTGTTCAGCTACTCCACACTCAACGAACCGTTCCGGGTATTGTTTAGCAAACGCTTCAACGCGGGTGCTTTCTGCCAGATCCGCGGTCAGCACAACCACATTCTCGTCGGCCGCCCCGGCTTCCAATACACCATCACCAAAACCATTACGAGTAGGGACTTGTTCGATGTCAGGTTGTCCAATCTTAGAGTTCAACATAATCCTAATTCCCCGAATTAATATCCAAATTCCCCGAATAACTGCTATTAAGTACGCGCTTTGGAGACAATCGATACGCTCGAAAATTAACAAGCAATCCTAATTCTAATTTAGATGCTGTTAAATATCTTTGCATCTGCAAATAATCTTCTTTAGTAATATATGGTTTTGCTTTGAGATCAATAACTATTTTATTCTCAGCCAAGAAATCAACCCTGTTTCCCTTAGGTGATCCTTCTATGAATAGTTTAATTTCGTACTCCCGTCGATACTCAATTTGTTCTTCTATCAACATTTTTTCGAATTCATCACAATACTGTCTTTCCGACGCAAAACGTCCCAGCTTTTTATGGACCTTAAACACAATCCAACAATTTTATATGATAATTCTGGCTCCACTATTTGAGGCATTTGGATTGCAGTATTCGGGGAATTAGGATTATGTTTCCTTTCCTTGTAAAAACCCTATTATCTGCTCCCGGTGCCTGCGATAAATAATGGATACGCCGACCAAAATAAACCCGAGGGCTATGAACGATACAACTCTAAAGCTCAAGTCCAATACGAGGAGATCGTACAAAAAGACCTTCAGAATAGTCACGGCGAACAAGACGACGGCCAGTTTTTTAAGCAATGAGTTGTTGCGGAAGACTCCCCAGAACATCATCACCGCCGAATACACGATCCACCACAGGCTCAAGATGAGGTTGCGGGCATTTTTTGAATCAAAACCCCGGTAATGCTCCACAATCTCCCATGAGACAGCTAGCCACAACAACAAACTCGCTCCTACATTGAACACATCACTCAGCTGATTCTGACCCTCGCCGCGGCGGTAGATATACGCGGCAAACAGCAAGGCCGCAGCCTCAAGTACCATTAATTCGAATTTGGTATTCATCAAGAAAACCGGGTTAGCGTCATATGGCAGCACGAGAACGCGTACCAGGCTAAACACCAGTAAGATCGCGGCCGTAGCCATAAGCAGCTTTCGTTTGGCCAATGCGGCAATCAGGAGCAACAGCGCCGGATACAACACCCACCATAACGCCATCCACTGGCTGCGAGCCAAGTCAGTCGTCCCGACCAGGGCCGCGGCAATATCCCAGCTGACTCCCGCCCACAGGACCAGGATTGCAACAATCTCCATAGCATCCCGCGCCTTGTCTCCGGTTTGCGGGTCCGGATACCGGCTATAGAGCCAGCCAGCATACAAAAGCGCCAAGGTATCGGCAAACATCAGACCGAATTTGGCATTGAACAGGAAAACGAGATCTTGTGACGTATACGGCTCCACGACGGATTTGAACAGCGCCAAGAACAGAATCACCACACTCCACATGCGGAGCTCTTCGCGCTTCAATAATGCGCCGATCGTAATACCAAACAACCCCAAAGCCAACCAAGCGAGAGCCAAGGCCTTCCCCTGCCATTCCCAACCGGCGGCACAGACCAGCATGACAGCTCCCACAATCGATAATCCGTAGTTCAGCATACGGTATTCCAGCCGGTCAACTAAGGCATAAGCAAACAGGAACAGCACACCGCCGAGCAACGCCACCGGTGCAAGCAGCGAATGATAGTTCTCATTAAGAAGCAGCGCGATGGATATAAAATAGAACAAGCCGGACAGAGTCGCTACAATTGAAGCATCTTTTTCGAAATTTTTCGGAAGCACCCCCTGTGCGTGATGATACCTGGTCAAAAAACCGAGACCGAGCACGAATAGCACAGACGTGAAAATGATAAAGAACAGGCTCGGATAGGTATTGCCCGCATTCGAGTAAGCGGAACCCCAGACGGCAAAATCGAGCGTTGCCCCAACCAGGGCTAGCAGCATCAATTCCAGCCAATATTTTCTCGCCAGAACGACCAACACAGCAATGTTAAGCAGCGTAAGATAAATGAGCAGCGGCCCCTGCTGGTCATGACCGGTAGACAAAACGAGCGGTGACCCATAAGCCCCAAAAAATGCCAATGCCCCCAAAGCCAGAGAAGAATGCCGATATGCCAGCCAGACGGATAGCGCGGCAACACCGAGCATAAGCACGAACGCCAGCGGCTGGGGCAGCAATCCATAAAAATGGAAGCCGGCATACAAAGTGAAATACAACAAGGCAATACCGCCTCCTGTAATGGCTAGCGCGTAATTACCATACCGTTCCTTCCACAATTCTCCAAGATAGATCAGCAATCCGCCAACGGCCAATCCGAGCGCAATACGGACCCACTCATTGATCCAGCCCATGTCAACGGCGATCTTATAAAAAAACGCAACGCCTAAAACCAGAGCAGCGACCCCGATCTTGTTGAGCCAAGAAATCGCGCGGTCCGTATTCATCTCGCTGTGCCGTTCCTCAGGCCTGGCAGAGACAGGGGCTTGGAAGGTCCGTGCTTCCGGCTCGCGGTGCGACGGAAAAGGCGTATGATGAATTTCCGGCTGCTGCAGCGCGGCATTGTATTCGGCTTCGGTCGGCGGACGTGGCGCAGGGCGCGGCGGAGCGGACGCAAGTCCCTGGCTCCGCAGACGCGCTTCCAATTCATGTACGCGATTGTTGATACTGGCAATCCAAAAGATCAGAATAAGAACGACAACGAACAGTACGAATTCAATGAATCCGGACATAAATTTCTTATTATTGGTCTAGGTGGGCTATCGCACTGCCGGTCTTGTAAGAATTGAACTCTGTCTTGTTGACCGTGATAATCTGTTCCTCATCGATAGGTGCCTCGTCAAGCGCTGACTGAAGAAGCTGCTGCTTGACCCCATTCTCGATATCAACCTGGTAGATCTTGGAGTTCCCCTGTAATCGGATATATTGGGCGGTTAAGTAAAAATCAAACTCATCTTGGGAAACGGTCTGCACTTCCTCATGCTTGTTGTGATATGACTTGAATACCGTTTCATTGAGCATGGGGAGTTTATAGTTGTGCTCGGAAACCCAATACACGGTCTGGTCACCCTCGAGCTGGATAAGTCGCGGGCCGTCAGGATACTGGCGGAAAGACAGCAAGCCGTCGCTGTTCACGAACGAACTGCCATTGGTAAACCCGTTATTGTTCGGCGTGACATAGTTATACCAGTCAGAGGGCATCTGCAGGCCTCCCCCCTGCATCTGGAGCATGGGCACGGCCGAATCGGTCGTAGACGCATTATCTGCCAACAAAGTCGCCGGCCCAACCAGGGCCAGTATAAAGACTATGGCAGCGGTGATGAAATGTTTACGGTTCATATATTAATCTTTTAATCCTTAAATTTTTAAATTTTAAATTTGATATTATTGATGCTCGCTGGTAATCCGGCCGCGCAGTGTTCGCAGCTCATTTAAAGCTAGGGCTGCCTGCTCCTTGTCAGGTGGAATGCCGTGCCATTCGTACCGGTATTCCATAAAATCAATGCCTTTACCTGGGATCGTGTGGGCAATAATCACCGTCGGCTTTTCATAGATCGCCTTAGCTTCCATACACGCATCGATCATCTCCTGAACGTTATGGCCATCGACTTCGAGCACGTGCCAATTGAATGCTTCATATTTCGCTTTCAGACTCTCAAGTGGCATAACATCTTCCGTAAAGCCGCTGATCTGGATATTATTGCGGTCAATAATCGCCGTGAGATTACTGAGCCGGTACTTGCCGGCGAACATGACAGCCTCCCAAGTTTGCCCTTCTTCCTGTTCACCATCGGACATAACCAAGTAGACCCGGCTGCGCGAACGGCTCATTCGCAGGGCCAAAGCCATGCCGCAGGCCTGGCTCGAACCTTGACCTAAAGGGCCGGATGAAGTTTCCACGCCTGGCAGTGCTAAGTTATGAGGGTGCCCCTGAAGCCTACTGCCAAGCTTGCGCAGACTCATAAGTTCCGCTTTAGGAAAATAGCCGGACTCCGCCAGAGTGGCATAGAGCACGGGTGCGAGATGTCCGCAGGACAGTACGAGCCGGTCGCGACCATCCCACGAAGGATTTGCCGGGTCATGATCGAGTACGCGGAAATATAAAGCTGCAAAGGCATCAGCCATATCCAAAGAACCAGCGCTATGGCCGGACTGAGCCTCAAGCAGCATCTGGATGATATCCTGCCTGATATCGTTGGCTTTGTACTTGAGTTCGTTAATAGATAATTGTTGCATTTGGTATCAATATCCCTCAAAATTGCGGGATGCCCTGAATGCTATTAGGAAATATTGCCTTGGACCGCTGATTGCAACGAATCCAGCGCACTTTGCACATCTCCGGCTTTGACCAATGCGGACCCGATGACTACAAGGTCCGCCCCGGCATCAATTACAGCTTTGATATTTGTTTCATTTATGCCGCCATCTACTTCAATTATAGCATTCGGACACATTTTTCTCAATTCCGCAACACGTTTGGGGGTGCTTGGAATAAAACTCCCGCCCTGAAAACCCGGTTCAACACTTAACAACAAAAAGTGGTTTGTGAGCCCTTCAAACGCCTTCAGCACGGAAACATGGGTTTGAGGGCATAGAGCCACCCCGGATTCAAGACCTTCGGCTCTGATCGCATCAAGCGCTTTAATGATGCCTGCCAGCCCGGAAAACGCCTCATAGTGAATAATGATCGAAGTAAAGCCAGGTATCTGGTAATCCAGAAAGTCAGATGGCTCCCAAACCATAAGATGGGCTTCCCAAAGGAACGCCGGGTTCAAACTATCCATCTCAACGACCGGCAGTGTCTGGTGGGATACAAACTTTCCGTCGCCAAAATCCACCTGGATACGCTCAATTCCGGGCAGCTTGGTAACTCGCGCCACTTTGTCGAGAAACCCAGATTCGTTCTCTTCTAAAATTGCCGGGACGATAACGCTCATAAAATGCTCATACCAGATTAGTTCGTTCTATGCTTTCTATCTCCCTAATTCGGCGCTTGTGGCGTTCCTCGGTGCCAAATGGAGTCTGTAAAAATGCTTTGACGATCTTTCTTGCCTCAACCACGGTGATGAAGTCGGCTGGCAGGCTCAGTACATTCGCAAAATCATCATGACGACTCGCCTTGGCTTCTTTGATATTCCAAACCAGAGCCGACCGCACGCCCCTGAATTTATTAGCTACGATAGAAACCCCTTGGCCACTGCGGCAAATCAACAGTCCCATATTAGTCTTCGGCTGCTTTGCAACTTCAGTCGCAACCTTGGTAGCATAGGGAGGATAATCATCACTCTTGTCTAATTTCTCCGGACCCAAATCCACATACTCTATCCCCTGCTTCACAAAAAATTTCTTCAATTCTTCCTTAAGTTTATAGCCTCCGTGGTCAGATGCGATAAATAACATAATCCTAATGCTCCGAATTGGTATCCGTATGCCCCGAATGGACCCATTCGATTCGGGTCATTCGGATTGCAAGCATTCGGATAATTCGGATTATATTTACATGTTAATTATTTGATTAAAATGCTTCGGAATGAGGCTGTCTGCGCCAACCAGCAAGCCGTCGACGTGCGGCTGTTCCAAATACGGCTTGGCATTGAAGACATTGACGCTGCCGCCGTAGAGCACGGTTTTTACATTGTAACGAGTCTTGATGTAAAGAGAGATCTTTTCCGCATGGTCCGGGGTCGGTACTTTTTTGGTCAAGTACGGGTCACCGCTCGAGATGGCCCAAACAGGTTCGTATGCCACCACGACCTTGGACGGATCAATACCGCGCAAATCCAGTTCCAGCTGGCCTTTCAGGACATCTACCACGGCTAAATCATCTTCCTCAGCTGTCGTTCCATAACCAACACAGAGAATGGGAGTGATTTTGTGTTCAACCAGGGTCCTGAGCTTAAAATTGACCTGGTCATCCGTTTCCCCAGTCCCACGCTTCTCACTATGGCCGATGATGCAATATTTGATTTTGAGTGCCTTGAGCTGCACCGGCGAGATCTGGCCAGTGAACGCGCCGCGTTCTTCCCAAAAGCAGTCCTGGCTGCCTATATTGGGGAAATCTACCAATCCCATAAAAGCCGGCGGCGGACAGATGACCACCTTGCTGTTCGCTTCGCGCGAAATCTTGGCAGCCAGCCTGACTGCCTCTTTCGGAGTCGCCGGATTTAGTTTCCAGTTGGCTACGATCAATTTTTGAGGGAGTTTCATATCAGGTAAGTTTAGCGTTATTGTTCGAAAGCCGTTCTATTTCACGAAGTAGCAAGTCTTTTTGCTTTTGCACTTGCCGGGTGGCTGTCCATAAGAACAAATCGCCGAGGGTAAAATATAAAACGGTCTCGATGGGACGCTCGACGTTGGCATGTGTGAGCCGGTCCAGGAACAAGCTGGCGATTGCCACCATAACCCCCGCCAGTCCGAATATCCAGCACAACCCTTCCTTTGCCTCATCCGGCATCCACCGGGCAAACCCGAAACACGCAAGCCCGGCCGCGAGGTGAATAAGGTTTTGTTCGTCATCCAGCCACCACAGGTTGTGTAACGCGCTTTCATCGGCCGTTGGGCCGAGCACGCCAAAGAAACCCAGCGCCGCAAGGATCAGGAGGAACAAGCCCATGCCAAGTAAAAATTTTTTCATATGGCTGTATGCATATTACGACCCGGGATCAGGAAAGATCGCCTCTCAAAAACTTTGCTGTTTCTTCCGGCGGCATGGGATTGACCGGTATGCCGGTCGCATACTCAAAGCCGGCCCAAATAGTGATCCGCGGGAAAATAGTCAGGTGCCAGTGGTACGACTTCTCTTCGTGTTCTTGCTGCACATTTCCCCGGTCGATCGGCATGGTATGAATGTAGAAATTCAGCGGCGGATCGGACAATTTCGTGTAAAGTTGCCCGAGCGTAACCTTCAGAACGAACGACAAATGATGAATCTCTTCCGAAGTCAACTCTTCAAACCGGGCACAATGCCTTTTGGGCAGGATCCATGTTTCGAAGGGACTGCGGCTAGCATATGCGGAAATAACCACAAAATGCTCGCTTTCAAAGACCACACGGTCGTGGACAGTGAGCTCCTCTTTAATGATATCACAATACGCGCAGGCCCGGTGATTTTGGTAGTAGTGATAGCACCCCATGATCTCCCCATGTATATGGGGAGGGACGATGGGAGTGGCGATAAGCTGGTAGTGAGGATGAACAATGGAGGCACCCGCATCGCGCCCGTGATTATGGAAGACCTGTACATACGCCAGTTCGGGATGATTTGTTAATCGCTGCATCCGCTCGATAAAAGTCTTCAAAGTCAACTCGACGACCCCGATTGACTGCAGGGCTACAGGCTCGTTGTGCTTGCGCGTGATAATCACCTCATGATCGCCGTCGCCGGAATGCGAAACGTAAAATTCGCGGTGGCGGTACGCCGCGGTATGTTCAAGCGCCTGGAATTTATTCGGAATCACCCGAATTTCCCAGTTTTTACCGTTGGGTATGCGCTCTACTTCTTTGTTCAGGTGCTCGTTACCGGGACAAAATACGCATTTTTCATCGACTTCCGGTATCCCGGTCATGACACTGTACGTTGCATACTGGTCTGGCCGCTTGGCCCGGTTCGGGGCAATCAAGACCCACTGTTTTGTAATTGGATTTTGCCGAAACTCGCTCATAATTTTATAGAGTGTAGGTCCGCCGAAGCTTTCTGATAAAAGGCAGCTCACACACTCTGGAATTAAATATTTATTTTAGAAAAATATTACAAGCACCGAAAGCGAAGGCGGAACGGAATTCAGACATTTATTTTCTTATAGTATGGAGATCCGCCGAAGCTTCAGCGAAGGCGGGACGGAACTCATTTATGTTGTTATTGAGCAAAAATCCTCCAAGGTTCTCTGGCCTATACGCTGCCTGCCGGTTGCAGAATACCCATTTTGATTTTTACGGCATACCATATGCCAAAGGCCATACCGCACTGCCACAGGATGTAAAGGAGAATAAACGGAAAAATACTGCGAATGCCACTCGTGTCTTGAAGCTCGAACGCCCCGACCATCCCAAGCAAGCCGCCGCACAGGCCTAAAATCAACACCCATTGCCAACTGTAGACCCGATATAACGCATTGACCGTGGCCAATAACAGAAGAGCTCCGATTAAGCCGCCCGCGAAAAATGAAGCCCACGGCTGCCGCTCACACGAACCAAAAACTATGCCGCAATTACTGTCGAGCCAGCCAAAAGCATAGATGGTCGACCAGACCGCAGCCATATAAAAACCAGCTGAGGCCAGCAGGAGCACCACCCGTTTCCACAATCGGGCATCACCAACACCCATACGAGAGAACATTACCATGAGCACAAGCGAAAAGAGTATCCCGGGTATGGGATTAAACAACAACATCCCATCTGTAACCAGGTTACTTGCCGATGACAGAACCGCCGAGACCACGCTCCCTGCTAAAATTAGTAGTGCCATATTTGATTTAATAAAGGCTTTTTATTTTATCGAGATAATTTTGTAGTAAAATCTGAGCGGCTAAACTATCTACATCCTTTTTCCCGCCCGGCAATTTAGCTGCCATGACGCTCGATAACCGCTCATCGATGGTTCTCACCGGCAACCCCGTCTCGCTTTCTAGATTTACCTTGAAACTTTTTACTTCTTCCGTCTTTTTTGTCTCTTCACCGTCCATGTTCAGGGGCCAGCCCAGCACAATCTCCCCAACCTCTTCGTCCGCAATGAGCAACCTGATTTTTTCCCAAAACTCTTTTGGTGACAGAATTCCGAGCTCGCGGGCAAACGTCTGCGATTCATCGCTGATCGCTAACCCTATCCTCTTTTCACCGTAATCAATTCCTAGGATCTTCATGACATTTAACCTTTGACATATGACATTTGACCTGCTGCAATGTATGTTAAATGTTAATGGTCAAATGTTAAATGTTGCTTTATTTCGTTTCCCCCAACGTCACTTGCACCGTCTTTTCACTGCCTTTATCATACACCTTCATAGTCACCGTATCACCGGCATTGGAGGAACCCAGTGCGTCTGTTAACGTATGGTTTTCATTAATCTGCTGCCCATTCACCTCTTCGATAATGTCATTTTCCACCAGCCCTGCCTTGTCAGCCGGGCTCCCCGGAATCACCGCAAACTCGTTGGCGTTCTGGCCGCGTATGACCAGCGCACCGTAGTTTTTCGGCAGTTTTTCCTGCTGGGCAACATCGGCAGTAATAATCACGTACCGGACACCCAGATACGGTCTCGTAATCTTTCCGCTTTTCTGGAAACTGGTCACTGCCTTGCTGGCTGCATTGGATGGGATGGCAAAGCCGACAAGCTGGCCCTGTTGGTCAACTGCCGTATTGATGCCAATCACTTGTCCTACAACGTTCAAAAGCGGCCCGCCAGAGTTGCCGGGGTTAATAGCCGCATCCGTCTGGATGACTCCCGAGAGTTCCTCGCTGCCGGTCTCCCCGCCTGCCGTAATGCGCCGCCCGATGCCTGACACAATACCGGTCGTGACCGTATTTTGGTATTGTCCCAGACTGTTGCCGATGGCAATAACGCGCTGGCCAACCTGCAGTTGCGAAGAGTCCGCCAAAGACAGCTTCGGGGCGTTTTGAATATTAACTTTTACGATGGCCAAGTCGTTCACCGGGTCCCGCGACAAAACCTGGGCATCGTATTTTTTCCCGTCCGAGGTCAATACCGTATAGCTCGCCTGAGTATCTTCAACTACATGCTTGTTAGTCAAAATCAAACCATCGCTACTGATGAAAAAACCGGTACCCGCGCCGACTTGCTGGACATTGGGTGACGTAGGAGCAGCAGGCTGCTGGCCACCGCCATTATTGAAGAAAAAATTGAAAAAGGGGTCATTTTCGAAAGGATTAATCCCATACCCCGGGATCTTGCTCAAATCCTTGGAAATAACAATAGAGACCACGGCCGGACTGGTTTTTTTGACAACATCGATGACCGCGGAATCCTCTGTCAGTGATACGGATTGCTGGAGAGAGGCATTACCGCTTTGACTGCCGAGGGCCCGGTCTATGCCGGGAATCTTAAGGCCGTACCACACGCCGAACACGCCGCCTGCCGCGCCTGCCATCATACTGACCACAATGGTCAGTATCAGCGTACTAACGCTGAGTGATGGCCCTTTGCGCTCATGCGACTGAGCAACGGAAGGTATTTGCTGAATAGGGTTTGTGTTGATAGGTTCCATAAAATGTAAGATCAATTACCGAGCTCGGCACCACCCAAGCGCACGCGCTAAAAACCTGGTTGTTCTATCAAAATAAGGCTTATTATACGGGAGGGCACCTGAATAAATTATACCATATTATCCATAACGAAACCGGCCGCCAAAACTGGCGGCCGGTTGTACGGGAGTATTAAGGTCCTGTGTTGAGCATGCAGGGATTGGGGATATTGTACTGCTGCATCTCCGCAGCCGTCCATTCACCGCAGAACTGTGCGACCGTACACACCCCGGAATCGACTTCCATTTGCGATAGCGGGTTACTACGCGACCAAGCCTTACATTGCTTATCAGGAATCGTCAGGGTGCTCAACGAACTGGTCGCCAGGCCGGTGGCAAGCGAATAAGCAGGGATAACACAAGTACTCTGTTCCTTGATAACCACCCCCTGGAACAAGTACTGGTTGAGCAGGGCCTGCGTTATGTTCGAAGCAATCTTCGCTGCCGGAATCAAATTGCTGTTAGATGGATCAGACATGTTGAGAGCTTTCTGCAAACTTACCCGAATGCTCTCCAAGAACATCTGGGCCGGCTTTAAGATGTCCCCGAGCAGCGTTCGGGCGGATTTCATCCCCGGTGCATTCAATTCATTATTCACAGCTTCTTTGGCTGCGGCAATAGACTGCTGCGCCACATCCTGATAATCCATCTCCCAACCATCAGGCCTGGACAAGTAATCTCCGGCTCTGCCCATTTTCGAATAGAAATCCGGATCACTGGGATTAAGCGTTGCCGGGTCATACCCCAAATGCTGGTCGGCTTTAGCTTTCAAAGCCGCTCTCATATCCGGCGACATCCCGCACGTAATTTGGGGAATAAAATTCTGAATGAGCTGCTTATCAATGTTGTCCGGCACGTACTTCTTTAGATAATCCTGGACATACTGACCGCTCATCACGGCATCGGCATAGTATAGATAGTTTGAAATGCGGTACGTTTGTTCAAGCTTGTTAATGAGCATATTAACAAACGCAAGCTCAAACTGGACCAAGGCGGTCGCAATGATGACTTCGACAATTTGTTTAACTTTTTCCCAAACGTCTATAGTCAGCCATTGGGCATGGGCAGCAGGTACAAATATATTGCCTTTGGCTAATCCGGCGTCAGACTGTTCCTGGTAGTATGCCGTCAGATTATATTTCGAATTTAAATGCTGGTAATTACTCTGTGCATTCATTACCCCCTCATGGGCAACCAAATAGTCCTGATAGACTGATGGCCAGGGATCATCCAGACTGCCTTCTGCATATGCTTGGGCATTTTTTACGACATCAACATAGGCTTGCAACGCGAGTATGGCGCCTTTATGGAACTGCACAGCTTCAGAAGGCACCGAGAGCTGTCTATATTTCTCCAAAGCGTCCTGGGCTTTGGAAACAAGCGGCTGGACACTGGCTCCGTTCGTGCCCTTGGCAAATAAATCATTCAGCATAGGGTCGGCCGCACTCCCCAATTCCTGAAAATAACCACCGCCTTTCATCATATAATCACCGATCTCTTTGCGGCCGGTTTTTTTTGCGACTTTTATTTCGGAGTCAGGCACTGCCGGAGGCGTGAATTGCTGATCAGCCTTAAGCGCTTTTACCACTTCCTGTTCCACCACTGCTTGCGGCATAACTTCTTCGAACAGCATTTGGCTGGCTTTCGGGCTGGTATTGAGCGCTGCCAGGTAAGCCATAGTCGCCTGCATTCGATCCTGGTACGCCTTCTCCGCCGCCGAATAATTTGTCTGATCCACGTAGACCGTCTGCGGTCGATGCCAAATCGAGACAACGAGCAAGACCACAATCAACGCGATCGTGGTGAAAAATAGTTGTTTTTGTTCTTTTGTTTCTAACATAGAGTGAGCGCTTAAGCGCAAAACACATTATTTGTCTCTCCTCATGAAGAAAGAAGGGACCCGTTTAACGGGTAGAGGGGTTTCTAACCAAACCTAATATTTGTTTTATTATACCACACAGCCAGCGGTATGAGTAATGCGGTAACCCACCCGCCGGCGAGGCAGGTGCTGCGCGTTTCGGTTATCAATATACGACAAACGAAGATACAGCATCGATTCCTCTATTCTATAAGCTCCCCCCCGAACAGTTTGATTGCACTATCTAAGGCCCCGGCATGGTCAACTGGCACAGACTCTTCTTTCTTAACAATCTCAGTGGTCAAGCCAACCCGCTTGCCTGAAACCTCGGCAATAGTATCGCAAATAAGCTTCAAGTTTTTCTGATTCTCCAAATTTTGCTTATGGAATAAGTACTTAACGCCCAAGACCGCTTTACCATCGCGAATATCTTGCAGCGGGGAATTTTTTAACAAATTAGCGAGCGGGCCATTATGCTGTTTCAAACGGTCAATAACCGCCGGCCAGGAGGCATGAAGTTCTTCCACGGTTACCGTTGAATCGTACTGACTGGAATATGCGGCAGAAGACTCTTTAGCTGTGGTAGATTGGTCGATCGCTCCTGCAGATTCCGCTACAATCGACGAGGGTGGTTGCGTGGTCTGGGCCGGAGTTTGCGTCACGGTAAAAACAGGGGCTGCAGCCTTTTGCCCGCTACTTGGTACCACAGCACGCTGCACCGGAACTTCTGGCGCGCTCCGCTTCAAGCACGCTTCCACCGCAGCCAACAAGAGCGGAATTTCAGGTTCAGGCGCACCGGGAATTTCCTTGAATGAACGTAAAAACAAACGGATCACAAAGACAATTTCGTTCACGGTAAGTTCCCGGGACAGTTCCAAAACTTTCTGGTCATGGCTTTCACCGAGCCCTGGCAACTGCTTGCCAGCGGTGACCTTACAGACCAAAACTTTTCTCAAATATTCCAAAAAATCACGATTAAAAACCGCCGCATCCAACCCCTGCTGGCCTAAATTCTCAAAGAATTCCGGCACAGTTGCTGCCGCACCGATAACAATCTTCCGGAGGAGATCTTCCGACAAAGCTACGTCGGTCACGCCCAGAAGCTGCCGGCACTCTTCGAGCGTCGCCGTGTTGCCCAGAGTCTGCACCTTGCCGAGCAAAGACAAGGCGTCGCGCATGCCACCTTCGGCCCGCTGGGCGATCAAAGTAAAAATCTCCGGATCAAACTGCAAGTCTTCCTGAGCAGCGACCTGGGAAAGATGCCCAGCAAGGTCCTGAATTGACAAGGACTTGAAGTCAAACCGCTGGGTACGTGAAATGATGGTGGCCGGGACTTTATTAATCTCAGTCGTGGCTAATATGAACATAGCATGCGCCGGCGGCTCTTCCAATGTCTTCAGCAAAGCATTAAACGCCCCCTTGCTCAGCATATGGACTTCATCGATGATAAACACCTTGTATTTGCCGGCAGTCGGACTGAACTTGATATGCTCGATAAGGTCGCGGATATTGTCGACGCCGGTATTGGAAGCGGCATCAATCTCTACCAGATCCATAAAGCTGCCATCGGCGATCTGAGTGCACACCTCGCATGTACCGCACGGTTCGCCCACTTTGGCCTTTTGGCAATTCACCGCTTTGGCCATAATGCGCGCAATGGATGTTTTGCCGACACCGCGACCACCGGTAAATAAGTAAGCATGCGCCGGCTTGCCGGCTTTGGCCTGGTTTTTAAGCGTCCGGACAATATGTTGCTGCCCCACCACTTCCGCAAAGGTCTGGGGCCTGTATTTTCTATATAAAACCGCCATGTTTTTGTGTATCAACTGATGTCTTTAACCTGTTCATTATACCATCGACGTCATAAAACTACAAAAGTGGCGAGCCTCTTTGCCTAGACTGCCATATTGGGCAGTAAGGCAGTATTTTTGCATTTCAGTAGTAATATATTGTGAGGCAAAAAAGAAACCCCAGCTACCCGAAGGTGCTGGGGTTGGCGAACTTGTACTACTAGCTGGATCGCTTCTTGGGCGTGCGGCGCCGTTTCGGCTGCCGCCGCTCGTAGGTCTGCCCGGCCTCGAACGCTTGCTTCAGCAAGTTTTCGAGGAGGCTCAAAAAGGTCACTGAGTCTCCGAGGTGCTGAAGATTCGGGTCACAGAGGGACATCAGAATTTTGCCAATCCTCTCATACTTGGGCCCGGTCTCGATCACCCCGGCTAGTTTAGGATTGCCTCCAAAAAATCGACTGAGCTCCGCCTCACTCAAGTCGAGAGGCCGGAAGCCTGCTCTTTCCACAATAGCGGCAACTGTGCCGTTTTGGATCGCAAAACCAACTCTCATAAAAACTCCTCCTATCGTTTTTCGTTCCCATCCTACCTTTAACCATACTGAGTTACAGGGAGAAATCTGCCCACGAGTATCAGCATGGACAATTTTCTCCCAATAATTGGAAACTATATTTTATCACATTTTACAAATTTTGTCAATCACATACGGAAAATATAAAAAACCGGCCAAAAAGCCGGTTTATCTGTGTTAATCCGTAAAAAAATCAGTGTTTATCAGTGTTCATTTCTTAAACACAAAAATCTTATATCCGATAAAATTCCAAATCAGTGAGATAGCGGTAGCTGCCAGTTTGCCAATATTCAGGTTATCGCCTGCGTTCGCAGTCACGGATCCGTGAGTAGTAGTAAGATACAGTACGAGCGAATTGATAAGAAAGCCAATCACGCTCACAATAAAGAATGACAAATACGGCTGATGCTGTTCACTTCCTTTTTCCTTAAAGAAGCCGAACGCATACCAGAGAATGACCTGGGCTAGGATGAATACAATAAGGATACCAAGGAAGAACAGCGGGCGGGCTGCCACATGGCCTCCGAACAGCACGAGCCCGAAGATTAACACTCCCACGACGCCAACTGCAACCAGACGCAGAAAATTCTTGACCGCATCCACCACCGCTTCCGTTCCGAAAGCCCAGTACTTGTTCCAGTAGTAGCTCTGAATGACCGCAAGGATAAACCCTGGCAAGTTAACCCAGCCGATCCCAACCCCCTTAGTAATACCGAACTGGGATGACATGTAATTCAGGACCAGGGCATCCATAGCGGTATTGAACACGCCAATAGCACCAAAGCGCAAAATCTGTAAAACGATCGGGTTTTTTTGCAAAACTTCGGAAATTTTCTGCCTGAACGAAATCGTAGTGACTGTTTGTGTTTGTTCCATAAAGCTGGTTAATCTTCTTTGATATAAAACGCTGATGGTCACCGGCACTGCATCGTTTTCAGCGAGCGTTCCGCGTAGCCATCAGCGTAATTTGAGCGTGATTATAGCTCTTCATCCTCATCAATAACCAGGCGGTTCCCTGCCAGACCGTCACCCATTTCCAGGTCGGTGTGGGATGTGGAAGAATCCTTCTTGATGACATTCTCAACCGCGGCCCATTCGGCTTCCGTATCTTTGGGTACGATAATGGTCACTTCATCCCCGGGTTCGGCTTTAAAATAGGTCAGGCTGGCCAGCAAAACCCTGAACGGATGACCTTCCGCAAGCACTCGAAAATCACCGCGGTCATCCACGGTCAGAATTCCCAACATTTTCTTACGCTCTACTGGACCGATCTGTTTATAAATAAATGATCCATCCTCGGCAATGGTGAGCTTCAGTACATCCCCTTCTACCAACTTTGATTTGGAGGCGTAGTTGGCAGGGACCGGGTACTGTTTTTTGTCGGGACCGATCATATTCTGCCCGTCAAACACACCCTCAATAACCTTGCCGCCTTCGGATACCGTTAAAGCCTGAGCCTTTTCAGAAAGCTGACCTAAAGGCTTGATCGGCTGGCCACCCATCATTTCCCTAAGCAACTGCTTGGCCGACTGGATATTTTTTTCCGCAGATTCGATCATCTGCGCGATAAGAGCCAAATTAGAAAGTTTGTCCATAAGTTTTTTGTTTTTTACTTTGGGTTATAAAAAGCGTTAGGGTTGCAGCTCTTTTTGTTTCAAACTGTAAGACGCATACCTCCCTCAATTATAACATAAACATTTAAAACCGCAAGTAATACTGCTATTTTTACCCTTCAAGCCGGTTGAGCAACCTGGGAGAACTGGCGAGCCACCTCTGAATCGGATAACAAATAACTGCAGAATGCTGGGTATTTAACGCATAACTCTTGTACTGTCGCCCCAGGCCGCGCAGCCGTTTGCAGAAATTCGGAAGACATCACCATATCCTGTTTGAACAGCTCAGCCGCAAATTCCCGGACCTGTTGTTCGTAGACTACAATATCCGATGGGTCATATCCGAAATGAAGCGCCATCTTCAGGACCGTAAACTCTTCAAACTCCTTCTCAATATCCGCCAAAAACCCCAGCACCTCATCCTCGTTTTTAAGCGTCTGAATGGCATAGAGAACGCGCGAAGAAATTTCCGCCGCCCTCCGGATACTGGTCCGCCGGCTCCGGATGATCTCTGACAGGAACAATGCTACAAGATTTTTTAGATTTTGGTTTGGTTCGAACATGTTTGTGTGATGTATGTTTCAATGATGGCCGTGGCCGCCGGATTTCTTCGCGCCTCCACCGCCACCTTTGCCTCCCCATATGGCGGCGCCTAAAAAGTCACCGATTATCGATGCAAAACCCGACATAGTTTCAATGAACTGCTCCGGACTATTTATGGCGCGCAGCTGGTTGATGGGCTGCATGATCGTAGAATCAAAAAATTCGCGCCAAAACCCGCCTGACGATTTCTTTTTTGGCTCTTCGTGGTGTCCTCCACCTTCTGGTCCGTGTCCCGACATATAATTATTCTTTAAACTGGTATGCCGGGTCTTGAAGCCGGTCTTTTAATTCCTGCAGCTCCGGGAACCCCTGCAGATTCTCATCAATGAAAGCAATGAGCTCATTCCGAGACTTTACAGTCTCCAGGAACGGTACATAAATTTTCATCATCTCATAAACTCTTTTCAAATCGGCTCGCTTTTCCTGCAGCAACTCGGCCATGTACACCGAATAAATATGAATATAGTTTTCTTCCATAATGTTATTATAACAACATTAGCACTATAACGGCAACTATTCACTCCTTTATCCCGTCGAGAACTTGATACCTTTATAACTTTCTACTTGATAACTTAATTACTTACAGCCCTCGTTCGATACTTCCCGGCCCGGCCGACATCATTTCCGCCGCACGACTCGATTCCAGTATTTCATCCTCAACTTCCGCCCTGGGACGGCCATACTTGAGGCGGGACAGCTGCCGGATAGCCTTGGCCAGTTCGGGGTTATGTTCTTTAGGCAGCCAAGGGGTAGCCAAATTGAACGGCTTGGTAGCCGCACCGTTGACCAGCATTTTAATGTAGACATTGCCGCGCTCAATGTTAGTTAGGTCGAACTGGTTGAACGTTGGAGAAAATTCCTTTTCCAGGAATTCAGCATCTTCCGCACCGGCACGAAAAGTGATTATGGTACCGGCATTACCGAAGACCGCATCTCGCAAGTCCGAAGAACCTGCTCCCTGCGCCCCAGCCTGCGACTGCAGTTGCGCCAGATACTGGTGGGCAATAACCAGTCCCAGATGGTACTTTCTGGCTTCAGATAGAATGGAGGCGAAGGCGTCGGTGATGAAATTTTGAAACTCGTCCACATACAGCAAAAAGTCGCGGCGCTGCGATTCCGGTACATTGGCACGGCTCATGGCAGCCATTTGGATCTTGCTGACCAAAATGAGCCCCAAAAGCTTGGCATTGATCTCGCCGGTGAGCCCTTTGGACAAATTCACTAAGAGTACCTTACCGTCATCCATGACCTTGCGAAAATTAAAAGCACTCTTCGGCTGGCCGACAATGTTGCGCATCATGGCATTTTCTACAAAGCGCCCGACTTTGGAGACCAAGTAGCCCAACATCTCCGACTTGTGGAAGTCAGACGTCTTGGCCATTTCCTTTTCCCAGAACAACCGAACGACCGGGTCTTTGACCTTATTCACCTTGTATTTTTGGAAATCAGTGTCGGTGAATATGCGCGGAATGTCCGTAATCGTACCAGGGTGTTCCTCATCCGCCATAAGCGTGAGCATGGCATTGCGCATATTATGCTCGAACATCGGGCCGAGCATGGACGGGTCAGTCACCAACTTATAGAAAATGGAGATCATCTCCTGCACCGCAAAATCCTTCTGCTCCTCATTGTCTACTTCCAGCATATTGAGGCCCATAGGGCGATCCATGTCGAACGGCTCGAACAGCACGACGTCTTCGGCCCGCTCCTTGGGTACGCGCTCCAAAATATCCTGGGTCAAATCCCCGTGCGGATCAATGACGCACAAGCCTTCGCCATTCACGATATCCTGTATGGCCATATTAGCCAGCAGCCAGCTCTTGCCGCCTCCGGTACGGCCAAGCACATACGTGTGGCGCAAGCGGTCTGACTTGGCCATATAAATAGGCGTTTGCATGCCGCGGTAGATATTGGTGCCCAAAAACAACCCTGCAGTCGGTACGTTAATGGGCGGCGGTGCCTTTTTTGACATGAGCCATTTAATGTTCGGCGTCTCGATGAACGGCGTAGGCAAATGCCACAGACTCGTCAGCTCCTCAGTATTCAAAATATTCCTGACACCCTCGTCACGAAACACGCGCAGCACGTAATCCTGTAAAATGTCGTCCTTTTTGCGCTTTTTCGTGTGAAATCCGTTGAAGGGCGGCATATTGAACTGCAGAAATGACGACAGGATGTTGCGCATGTGAATGCCGGCATTTCCTGGTATGGTCGATGAAGTGACCACGCGGATGTTCGTTTTGTATCCGGGACGGCTGGCTTTTTCTTCTAAACGCTTCACAATCTCCTGCTGCATGGGTGTCAGCTGGATTGGCGAATAATATCCGGTCAGGTCCTTGTGGGCGTGGTCCCCCTGCTGGCCGCTGCCGGACAGGCTGGAAGTAACACCATGTAGCAGATCATGCATCATACGGGCGAACTTGCCTTTTTCCACCAGCTCGGGATTCTTGCCTTGCTGAATCTCGAGCGCCATGTGCCGCGGGCGACTCTGCCACACGGTCCCGGCCGGACAAACCACAAATTGGATTGCCGCACCTTCGGTCTCGGTTAGCTTGCTCATGGCATTGGTAATGGCATTGAGCGGATCTGATTCCATGTTCTTATAAGTGCGGAACGGGTAGACATACTGTTTATTCAACTGCAGCTCTTCCACTTCCACGGTCCCGCCCTGGACGAACGGATTATAGCCGCGCACCTCTTCTACGAAGGCATGGGGGTACTGGGCCTGCAACTGCTTTTCAACGAGCTGCTGCAAATGGCGTGGGCAATTGATATAGAACGCAACCTTCTTGTCCGTGCAGGCAATTTCAAAACTATAATAGTCACTACCCTTCAGCCAGCCCTTACTACCACCACCTTCGGATAAGGTTGTGAACAACTGCTCGCCGAGCGAAATCATGGCCTTCTTTTCTTCTTCAGATTTCTGGCGGTTGTCATCGCCTGAGTTCTCTTTCGGCATCTGGATTTCCAGAAAAACCCATTCCAAAACCCGGGGCGCAACATGCTTGGTATGATAGATGTGGCGTTTGTAGTAATAAAAAAAGACAGCAATAAAAATTGCTATCAGAGCAGCCAAAACTACCACCGCAATATTGGTAACACTCAATTCAAACGGCATGGATTTTTGTTTTTAGCTTCCGCTTATTTCAGCTCGGGGTCCTGGTTGTTCCTCTTAAACTGCTCGGAGGCGTTCAAGATTTCATCCATTATATTAGGCAGATCTTTATTTCCGATCCCGATCTTCTGTGAATCGTTGTCAACGGTTTGATTAAGCAAGGCTGCCAATTCTCTTGCGCCATACACGGGTTTGTTGGAGGTTTCAGGGACAGCAACATTTCCAGAACCGTGGATTTCTATTACTTCTTTGGCAGCTTCCAACTGTTGGGCATCTGCGGTCTCCTGGTCGGCTACAGGCACTTCTGGTTCATGACCAGCTTCAATAGCGTCCCGGTTTTCCGGTTGTGGTCCTGTCTCGATCGATTCCGCTTTCTGAAACCCCTGTTCTAGCTTCGGTTTTTCTGCTTCAGGCATTGGTGTCATGCATTAATTATACCACAAACCATAAATAACCCATAATCTTAGCTTTTTCCAGAGCTTCTGTCAAACCTCAGAGCTCAAAAAGAATGAACTTCTGATAGATAAAAGCAATTCTTCCGGGCCTTTCCCATATATTAAAACCGACGCCAGTCCAGAGCAGGACTTAAGCGCCGGTCGCACATACCTTTTACTTCATGTACAAAAATGCGGTTTTCAACTTCTTCCCGTTGAAATACAGATCAAGCGTATGCCGGCCCGGCCCCGCTGCCGGTACCTGCAAGTTAACCTGTACGGTCGCGAATCGCTTTGGTGCCGCACCGACAAACAACACAGTTTCTCCCGGCTGGACCTGGCCGTCAAACGTCCAGGACAGCACACCTTTCGGCTTGGGCAGCCATTCACCCGTAGGAGCGATTCCCGGCGGCAGCGGATTATCAAACATACCGAAAGCCGTGCCGAGCAATGCTACGAACCCAGGCGACGAAGCTGGTAATGGGTTGACGTAATCCACAGCTGCGTATGGCGGCAGGGCGCTTAAGACTATCGGATCGCCGCCGGCATCCTGGAATAAAGCCGGTGAGGCCTCGTGGACAAACACCTTTACCGGTTCGCTCGCCATGCCGTTATTGTTGACGACGATAGCGGCATTATTACCAGGTGCCAGGTACGGGGTTACGAAGTTAATCTGCTGCGGCGAGACGTACAAGAGGTTGCACATCACGCCGTTTACACTGACCGTGACCCCGCCTAAGCTGTATGGTAGTGGCGTGGATGGGTTACTGTAGTCAGCCTGGACACTGTAGATGGCCAGGTTGTTCCCTTTTATGGTATATACCGCACCGGGAGTGATAGCACCCACTTCCCCTGCGGGATTGGTTATACCGGAGAAGTCAAATTTGGGTACCTGGGTTTGCTGAGCGGCTGCCAGGATGGCAACCAGCAAAAATACCGACGCGAACTTGCACATGAACTTCCTCCTCTGGGATCAGACTTCCGCCAAACACGTGCCGGAAATCTTCATATCATAGAAGGAAAAGGTAACTTTGTCAAAAGGGAAAACAGCCGTCAAATTTTACCCTCGGCTAACCATTTTTGTTCGAGTTTCCGGATCTCTGATTCACCAAAGCCGAAATGGTGGCCGATCTCATGCCACACTACCCTGCGAACCAAGAGCTGTATGTCTTCCGACTCATGTAACCATTCATCCGCCGAGAGGTCACGAGCTTGCGGCTCGACGATGTTCGCCACCTGGCCGCCGTAAGCCTGTCGAACCGGCCTGGGGGTCGGTAGATCCTGAGCCTGTCGAAGGGCAAAGCGCTCGATCGTACCTTTATAGATGGTAATTTTGTCAGGCAATGCACCGCCAATTCCGTACCCCGGCCCGCGCTGAAGCAGCGACACCCCATGATACAACCCAAACAGGGAATTATTCGGCGACTCCCCTTCTTCGACCGTTATAGCAACATTATCAAGTTTTTGCCGAATCTTCTGCGGCAATAACCCCACAGCCTCCGCCACCAATCGCTCAAATTCTTCCAAGTCCATAAACCAAAATTCCTGCCAATACTCCACTGCTAGCGAGTAGTGGAAAATTTACCTTAATAATTTTATTAAATCTCTCGATAACTTTGTTTTTTCTTTCATTGATGAGACCACCTTCAATAAGCGGTCTTTTTCTCGCTTACTTGCCGCTTGCACAATATGAACCAGTAATAACTCAGGCCAATAATACATCGCGTATTTCCGTTTATGTTGGCGCCAGCTTCCTTTAAAATCCGCTTCCGACGGCTCAACCTGGGTCCGCTTTAACACGCTCCGAAAGCCTTCACCGTACGTATTCAACCAAAGCTGTAGCTTGGCTATGGTAGTCATACTAACTTTCATCCTGGCGCGGATTTCGCTGTAGGTCAAACCCTGGGCAAGGAAATCGGCAATCTGTAGCCGCCGGGCAAATTGACATACCTCCTGCTCGGAAAACAAATCGCGGATAAAATTCGCAGCTTCGGTAGCATTATGAATGCTTCCGAGGCAACGGGCAAACTTCACGAACAAATCCTGCTGTTGTTCGACGGTCAACCCTCGAATATTCTTATATTTATCCATATTTATTTTTGATGCAAATACTCCACTACTCGCGAGTAGTGGAGTATTTGCTTAATTTAAGCTGGAGAAAGCTTTTTAAACAAAGCGGCTGAAAAGTGCTTGAGATCTTCCGGATTAGCCTTTTGGGCGCGGTTAGGATCAAGCTCATTACCGCGGTTAATCGGTACCAGGTGAATGTGTACGTGAGGCACGCCAAAGCCTTCTACCGCGATTCCAACCCGCTTGGAACCTGCCACCTCTTTGAGCGGTCCGGCCAATTTTTTGGCGTTGTCCCACAGCCGGTGGTAGAGTGATTCGTCCAGATCAAAAATATAATCAATGTGCACTTTGGGAACCAACAAAATGTGCCCCGGGTTAACCGGGTACAAATCCAAAAATGCAATACTCACGTCGTCTTCCCAAATACGGGAATGTACCGCTTCGTTATTGACGAATTTGCAAAAAATACAATTTTCCATAATCTACGTTGTCTAATGTTAAACACCTTTTCATTATGATAGATGTGGGCCGAATATGCAAAAGACGCGCCGGCAACACCAGCGCGCCTGCTTCGCAGCATTCACTCGAGCTGGAGGCGTTCGATCGATTCTAGCGGCACAAGCATGTACCCCGTGAGTTCCTTGGTGTCATAGAAACCCCACAGCGTCTCCCATGATTCCTGTTGGTATTTCGGACTCGTAACCGCTCCCGTGATCTTGATGAACCAGCGAAACTCATTGTCCGATTCTAGAACCATGCCGGTAATGCGGCTCCGTGCCCGCAGATCGATACCTCTGCACGCAAGATCAAAGTATAGGTAAGGCTGGTCTTCCTCGACTTCTGCAGTCAATGAAGAGATCAATGCCTTACGGCTCGGCCCTTTCCAAATACTGCAGCGCATAAATGCCTTTGACCGGTGATCGACACCGTACAGTTCGACCAGTTCCGGGTGAATTCCCTGTTGGTTTACCATCCCTATCCTCCTGTATATACTATGCGTTTTCTTATCCTACGAGCGGCTGGAGCGCGAGCCCTGTTCCAATCGAACGCACCGGCGCCTCCTGCCCTCCAGATTGTAACGCTTCAGGCATCCCCAACATACATAAAAGCCCCTTTTGCAAGCAAAAAGGGCTCACCCTATTCATATATGAGAAATTCAGAGGCACGATGGCGCTGCAACGGCGTCGAGAGCCGGTATCAACTCCCATGTGGGATCCCTGGCCAGACAACGCCTGACCAGGTCTTCAGCCTGCCGGCACTTGCTCTCAATCGGCTGGCGGCCGGAAATGAAATGATGGTTTCGATGCCCTTCCCAGGTCCTCCACGTCTCCCGTTCCAGCATCTGCGCCCGCTCAAGCGGTTCAAACCGGCACTCGTTGTCCAAGGAGCCATACCGTTGTGGATCGGCTATCGCCAGGGATTCCAAATGGATGACCATGGCGTACCTATCAAACTCCCGCTGCTTGTTTAAATTAAACATCCGGCAGAAGGCTTCCACTCCGCCACGGAGATACGGCGCGCCACCCAAACTGCCCCGGTCGCAGACCAGGATGTTAATTCCCCGCTGCCGGGCCGCAATCTGGTAAGCCTGTTCTAGAGTATACTGGAGCGGAAAGATAGCGCATTCGAATGTCTCTTGCCACTCTTCAGACCACTGGCAATCCCTGCCAGGCACTGGGAAACCGCCGGAGAGCAGCATTGTGGCCACTTCGGGCACAAAGACTATCCGATCGCTATAACGCGCTTGCAGGTACCGTTTGACGGTGGTTTTACCGCCGCACGGCCCACCTTCGATATCAATCATAATGAATTGATTCATAAATCCTCCTGTCTGATCTTTAGAAAAACACCACCCGGACGGGTGGTGTTTTTTGGAAACTAAAAGCCTTCGTAATCGTGCATTGTCAGCTGCGCGTCGATCTTCTTGATGATTTCGATAACCACGGAGACGACGATGAGCAAGCTGGTGCCTCCGAAGGTTAGCGCCTGGGTGCCGGTATATTTCTGCAGTATTAAAGGCAGGACGGCGATGAGTGCCAGAAAGAATGCGCCAGCCAGAGTAATGCGGTTCAAGACATGTGCCAGGAAATCAGCGGTCTGGGTGCCGGGACGCAAGCCTGGCACGAACCCGCCGTTCTTCTGCACGTTCTCGGCGATCTCATCAGGATTAAAAACGACGGCGGTATAGAAATAGGTAAACAACAGGACCAGAAGGAAGTACGTGATACCGTAGAACCAGCCTTGTGAGTTGAACAGGGAGATCACATGCTGCGCGCCTTGTGCCAAATGGACGGACTTGGCATTCAGGAAGAACTGGGCGATGAGCGGCGGGAACAGCATAACCGAGATGGCAAAAATGATCGGGATCACGCCTGCCTGGTTCAGCCGCAGCGGCAAATGGGTATTGACCCCACCAAACAGCTTATTACCGCGCACGCGTTTGGCATACGCGACCGGAATATTGCGCTGGGCTTCGGTCACAATGACCACCCCCGCGATCACGACTAGGAAAACGATGATAAAACCGATAACATCGGGAAGCTTGGTCGGATCATACCACTGGCGCAAGAAGCTGATGTTGGCTGGCAAGCGTGCAACGATACCGGCAAAGATGATCAACGAAATGCCATTACCGACATCGTACTCGGACATAATTTCGCCGAGCCACATCATCAGCATAGTACCGGCGGTGATGGATAGCAGGGTCAAAAACCACTGGAACGGGGTAAAGTTCCCCAAAATCGCAGCGCCACCCTGGCTCATAAGCAGCCGGATGGTTCCGAAACCCTGTAATACAGCTAAGGGAATGGTCAGGTAACGGGTGTACTGGTTGATCTGTGCCCGGCCCGCTTCCCCACCCTCTTTCTGCATTTCCGCCAAAGACGGGATAATAATGGTCAACAGCTGCATGATAATGGATGCCGTTATATACGGCCCCACACTCAGCATGGCAATGGAAAAGTTGGTCAGGCCGCCTCCGGAAAAGATATCGAGCAGGTTAAATAACTGGCTCTGCTGGAAATAGTTGCGCAAGGCCGAGGCATCCACCCCCGGAATCGGTACATGCGCCAGGACTCTGGTGAGCATCAAAAGACCCAGCACAATCAAAATTTTGTTGCGCAGGTCCTTTGTTTTCCAAATAAGGGCTAATTTGTTCATGGAGGAGTTAGTAAATAGGGATTAGCAATAGTGTAATGGTAGTATACCATTTTCTGCTCACTATTTGCTATTCGCTTTTGACTACAGAACTTTCCCGCCGGCGGCTTCGATTGCCTTTTTGGCAGTCTCGGAAACCGGCAACTTGACGGAAAGCTTCTTTTTGATTTCACCGGATAAAATCTTCACACGCTGGGTACCGCTTTTCACAACACCCTTTTCGACTAACGCTTTGAGGTCCACACTGTCACCGTCGGAAAAAACGGAAAGTTTGGAAAGGGAAACGGCAAGCGGCTTAACTTCCAAGGACCTGAAACCGCGAAGTTTCGGCATCTGGCGAATGATCGGCTGGCGACCACCCTCAAAGGAGGCCGGCATCTTGCTGTGGCCGGTTCTGGCAGTCTGCCCCTTACCGCCGCGCGTGGAATACGTGCCGTGGCCGGAACCTAAACCTCGACCAACCACTTTCTTGCGGTGGACGGATTTGGGATGCTTTTTTAGATTATGTAACTTCAGCATAAATTTCTAATTATTCTTTCTGCCAGAGCAACACGGCTTCGTTTACGGCGTCGCTGCTCGTATCGTTTTACGGCTTCGGTTGAGGTTCAATTCCGACAACCACGCCCTTTACCGATACGAGCTGCGATACCCACACCGATACCGCATTTACTGTAGAGGCCAAATAGAAATTAGGTTAATTAGATTAATTACTTTCTCATCATCGCAAGCGTTTCCTTGCTCTTCATTCTCTTGAATGCTTCGAACACGGCCTTGATATTATTGACTTTGTTGTTGCTGCCGAGCATTTTACTGACCACATTCTTCACGCCAGCCAGCTCAAAAACCTGGCGCACAGCCCCACCGGCAATAACGCCGGTACCGGCCTTAGCAGGCTTCAAAAGAAGGCTCGATGACTTATATTTCATCTTCATTTCGTGCGGAATAGTCTCGTTGACCAGCGGCAGGGTAATCATTCTCTTCTTGGCCTGGTTAACAGCCTTGTTCACGCTTTCGGAAACGTCACTGCCTTTGCGCAAGCCCATGCCGACGCGACCCTTATGGTCGCCAATGACCACGAGTGCACGGAAGCGCATGCGCTTGCCACCAGCTACCACGCGAGTCACGCGCTTGACCTCGACCACTTTCTGGTCGAACTCCGGCTTTTCATGGCCTTCCCTATCCTGATGTGATTGTCTTCGTCTTTTTTCCATATGTTGAACGAATAATCTCTAATAAATAACGAATGGGTTCGAATCCTCTTCGTATTAATGTGTTAGAACTTGAGTCCACCCTCCCGGGCGCCTTCAGCCAGGGCTTTGATCCTGCCATGGTACGGAAACCCGCCGCGGTCAAATACAACTTCAGAAATGTTCTTGGCAGTTGCCTTTTCGGCGATCATTTTGCCGACTTGCTGGGCTATGCCGGTCTTCTTGTCTTTCGCTTTTACTTCCAAGCTGGAAGCTGCTGCGAGAGTCTTCCCTGCGTTGTCATCGATTAGCTGGGCATAAATATGGCGGTTCGCCTTGAACACCGACAAGCGCGGACGATTCTCCGTTCCCTGCACGATGCTGCGGACACGGGCATGGCGGCGCTGCCGCTTCGCTCTGGATAATTTTTGCTGGTTCATAAATTTAGTTGAAAGTTAAAAGTTCCAAGTTATCAAGTTACTTTCAACTTGATAACTTTCTACTTGGTAACTTACTTGCCTCCTCCCACAACCTTCACGACCTTTCCAGCTTTGCGCAAGATAACTTCATCGATATATTTAATACCCTTGCCTTTGTACGGTTCCGGTTTCTTCAATTCGCGGACTTCCGCAGCAAACTGGCCAACTAGCTGTTTATCGGCACCGGTAATCGTAATCACGTTCTTTTCGACAGTCACGGTCAGATTTTTGGGAATCTCGACGACAACCGGATGGGAGAAACCCAAAGACATGACCAGCTTGCTGGAACCCTCGAGAGCCACTTTGAAACCGACACCGTTGACTTCAAGCTTCTTTTCGAAACCCTTGGTCACACCGTCAATCAGGTTCTGAGCAAGCGCGCGGAACAAACCCCACAAGGCACGTTCTTTCTTATTGTTCTCATTCGGGACACTGACCGTCAACTCGCTCTCCGCTACGTTCACGGTAACTTTCGGATGGATAGCCATGGTCAGAGTACCCTTGGGGCCCGTAACCGTTAGCATCCCGTCCTTCAATTCCGCCTTTACACCGGTCGGGATTATCACTGGTTTTTTGCCTACGCGAGACATAAAATCACACCTTTGACCTTTGACCTTTGACCTTTGACCGAAGTCAAATGTCAATTGTCAAATGTTAAATGTTAAATATAATTACCAGACTTGGCAAACGACTTCCCCGCCAACACGCTCTTTACGAGCTTCCTTGTCGGTCAACAGCCCTTTCGGGGTAGAGACAACCGTTATGCCAAACCCACTGTTCGTTCGGGGCAGTTTCTCGACAGACAGGTAAATACGCTGTCCTGGCTTGCTGACGCGCTTCAATCCCGCAATGACGGATTCGCCGCTCGTCGCATATTTCAGATTGATCTGGAGCATCTTGTGCCGGCCATTCAATTCATTGACGCCGCTGATAAAACCCTCGCGCATGAGCAGCTTGGCCAGCGCCGCCTTGAAGTTCGAATATGGGAGCACCAGCTCGTTCTTACGAGCCTGTACCGCGTTCCGTATTCTTGTTAGCATGTCGGCAATTGGATCGGTATACATAGTTATGAATTCAAAGTTTAAAATTCAAAGTTTAAAATTAAGGTGTCGCTTCGCGACTCTATGGATGTTTTGCGAAGCAAAACTCAATAATTTTACGTCTTGATTATTGTCGGATTAATTACCATGAAGCTTTTACGACGCCTGGGATTTCGCCTTTGCTGGCAAGTTCCCGGAAGCAGATTCTGCAGAGATCGAAGTCCCGCATATAACCGGCTTTTCTGCCGCATTTCCAGCAGCGGCGAATGACGCGGGTGGAAAACTTCGGGTTCTTCAGGCTTCGTTTGGCTTTGGCAATATGAGCTTGTGTAGCCATAAGTTAGTGGATAGTGAATAAGTGATTAGTGCTGAGCGATTAGTGCATTCTATTCGCTATTCACTATGCACTCTTCGCTCTTAAAATTACTTCTTGAATGGGAACCCCATATACGTGAGCAGTTCTCTCGCGGGTTCGTCCTTGCCAGCATTCGTAACGACCGAGATTTCCATACCAAAGACATTTTCTAGGGATTCGGACGAAATTTCCGGAAAGACAAGTTGCTCTTTCAGTCCCAAATGGTAATTACCCCGGCCATCAAACCCGTTCGGGTTTATGCCTTGAAAATCGCGTACGCGAGGCAGTGCAACATTGACTAGTTTGTCGAGGAAGCTATACATGCGGTAGCCCCGAAGCGTCACGGTAATGCCGACCACCTGGTTTTCGCGGACTTTGAAGCCGGAAATAGATTTGCGAGCCGTAGTCTTCACCGGCTGTTGCCCTGTGATCTTGGCAATATCTTCGACGATCTGGTCAATCTTGCGCTTGTCTTCCTTAACCTTGCCGACACCGACATTGACGACGACCTTGGTAACCTTGGGCACCTGCATGACATTCTTGAAGGAAAACTTGTCCATGAGGGCCTTGGCGATCTTGGTATTATATTGTTCCTGTAATCGTTCCATAAATTTAGAGACCTTTGACCTTTGACATGTAACATTTGACAGTCAAATGTTAAAGGTTAAATGTCAAATGTTAGTGCTATACTGCCTTTCCGCTGACTTTGGCGATGCGTTGCTTGCTGCCATTTTCGAGATACTTGTAGCCGATACGGGTCGGGTGGCCACTGTCGCCATCGACCAGCATGAGCTTGGATACAGGAAGCGGTGCCGGGGCGACAATTTTCCTCCCAGCCTGGCCTGTTTGGCGGGACCGTTCAAACTTGGTATGGAGATTGACATTCTCGACGACAGCCAGGGCATTTTTTGGCAGAACGCGGATGACCTTGCCGGTCTTACCCTTGTCCTTGCCCGAGATGACCTTGACCGTATCGCCTTTGCGAATCTTGAGTTTAAGCATAATAAGTGAATTAGTGAGTGAGTGAATTAGTAAACTAGTTCACTAGTTCACTAATTCTCCAGTTCTCTATATAACTTCTGGAGCTAATGACACGATCTTCTTATACCCGTCTTCGTAGTCACCGATAGCCTTTTCGCGAATTTCGCGCGGGATCGGTCCGAAGATGCGAGTTCCTTTCGGCTCCCCGCTGTCCTTGTTTACCAATACGCCGGCATTCTCGTCGAAACGGATATAGGAACCATCCTTGCGGCGCATCTCCTTGCGGGTCCGAACAATCAAAGCATAGACCTTATCCCCTTTCTTCAGGCTAGAGTTCGGGGCAACTTGCTTGACGCTGCCGGCAACAATGTCGCCGACGCGGGCAAACCGGTTGCCGTTCTTGCCGTTGACCGAGAACACGTTCACGATCTTGGCTCCGGTGTTGTCTGCTATTTTAATCCAGGAACGTACTTGAAGCATAATACAACCTTTGACCTTTGACATGTGACATTTGACAATCAGCCGCATGGCGAGTCAATGAGTCAAATGTCAAAGGTTAAATGTCAAATGTTAAATCTTTTTAATTACCTTAAACTTCTTATCTTTGCTGACCGGACGAATCGATTCGACCACAACCTTGTCACCGACATGATACTCATTGTTCTCGTCATGAGCCTTGAAGCGTTTGGAGAACACGTACGACTTCTGGTATTTCGGATGGCGCTTCTTCATATCGACCTTAATGACTACGGTCTTATCCATCACGTCCGAAACGACGATACCGGTCAGTTGTTGCTTTTTAGAATTGGATTCCATAAGATAACTACCTTTGACCTTTGACATGTGACATGTGACCGTCAATTGTCAAAGGTTAAATGTCAAATGTTATGCTTTCTTATTGTGTAAATAGGTTAACACTCTCGCTATATCTTTCCGCACAGCTCTCAGCTTATGCGTATTCTTGAGCTGGTTCAATTTGGTCTTTAAAGACAGCTCGTGCGCTTCCGCCTTCAGTTCTTCAAGTGTCTTCTTGACCTCTGCGTCGGATTGAGTTTTCAGTTCCTTAAATTTCATATAATAGCTTTTAGCTTTCAGCTTATAGCTTATAGTTTAGGGTCTTTCCTAAAAGCTATAAGCTATCAGCTATTACCTGTTATTCCTGCTGTGCTTTAACTAAGAACTTGGACTTGACCGGAAGCTTGTAGCTGGCCAAACGCATGGCTTCACGAGCCTGGGCTTCAGTAACACCGTCCATTTCGAACATAATCTTCCCCTTCTTCACGACAGAGACAAAATGGTCAACAGCTCCCTTTCCACCACCCATCGGAGACTCGTTGCCATGAACCGTGACCGGCTTATCGGCAAACAGGCGGATCCAAATTTTGCCACCGCGCTGGACATAGCGAGTCATAGCGCGACGGGCCGCCTCGATCTGGCGGGCAGTCACCCAGGAGCTCTCCATAGCTTTCAGAGCGAAATTGCCAAACGAGATTGCGTTACCGGCATTGGCTTGCCCCTTGGTGTGGCCGCGGTGATGCTTTCTGTGCTTTAACTTTTTCGGAATATACATAATAGTTGAAAGTTTAAAGTTCCAAGTTATCAAGTTTCTTTCAACTTGATAACTTTTTACTTGATAACTGGCTTACTGTGCTCTCCTTGCCTCAGCCGGCTGGCGGTTCTGGCGGGGCGCTCTGGCCGGGGCCGGAGCTACTGCAGCGGCTTCCCGCTCGAAAATATCCCCTTTATAGATCCAAACCTTGATACCAACTGTGCCGTACGTGGTAAATGCGGTGCTGCGGGCAAAATCGATGTTGGCTCGCAAGGTGTGGAGAGGAATCTTTCCGGAAGAGAGGTGTTCGGTTCTGGCAATTTCCGCACCATTCAAGCGTCCACCGATAGCCACTTTGACTCCTTTGGCACCGGCATTCATCACCTGTTCCAGAGATTGCTTCATGAGACGGCGGAACGCCACGCGCTTTTCTATCTGTTCAGCTATGCCATTGGCTACGACTTGGGCCTGCAGATTAATGTCCCGGACTTCCTCGATATTAACCTTCAAATCCTTCTTCAGACCGAGCTTGCCCTTAACCTTCTTTTTCAGTTCTTCAATGCCGGCACCGCCCTTGCCGATGATCAGACCAGGTTTGGTGGTTTTGATGATCACGGTAATAGTGCCGTCGCCTGTGCGCTCAATGTCGATTCTGACCAGGCCGGAGCGCTTAAGATGCTTTTCCAGGAACTCACGAATCTTCACGTCTTCCTGGAGCAGCTGCCGATAGTGGCTTTTGGAAAACCACTTGGACTTCCACGTATCCGTGATCTTGATGCGTATTGATGTGGGGTTGATCTTATGTCCCATAGTTTTAATTGATCATGATTTAAATGATTTAAATGATTGACATGAATGTTGAACTCTCACTCTTTTAAATCTTGTCAATCATGTCATTCTTGTCAATTTGTCTATTCTCCTGACTTCCGATTGAACAAGCGGCGCTTCTGCTGTACGGTGCTGCCTTTCACTTGTTCTGAAGCTTTGCGGGTGCGGGTCTTCTTGACCGGCTCTTTCGTCTCAGGCTTGATGTTAGTCGCTTCCTTCTGATCGACACTGGCTGCCGCCTCAGGCTTTTGCACCTTCTTCAAGAATGACATTCTGCCGGCTGCAACCTTGGTGCGCTTCTTTTCCTCAAGCACGACATTGACGTGGCACATCTTGCGCCGGATGACGAACGCGCTGCCACGCGCCCTGGGGAAGTAGCGGCGCATAACCTTGCCCTGGTCCGTCGTAATGCTTTTTATATAGAGCCATTCCGGATTCATAGAAAAGTTATGCTGGGCATTGGCAACAGCGGATTGGATAGCCTTGGCCACCATCGGGGCAGCCTTCTTGTTCATGTAGCGCAGCTGTACGAGCGCATCTGAGGCATACATGTTCTTGACCAAGTTGGTCACCAAGCGCATCTTGCGCGGAGCGATCCGGAGATGGCGGGCGAAAGCGGTAACCTGCTTCGGTTGCTCTTTGGTAATATTAGATGATGTAGATTTAGCCATAATCGTTACTATTTATACATTTAACCTTTGACATGTGACATTTGACTGTAGTGTTAAAGGTTAAAGGTCAAATGTTAAATGTCAGATATTATTTCGCTGGTTCTTTCGCTGCCTGGAGCTTGGCTTTTTCTGCAGCAGCCTTGGCGGCTTCCTGTTCCTTGGCCATCTTACCGCCATGGCGGAGGAATTTGCGAGTGAGGGCAAACTCGCCCAGTTTATGACCGACCATATTTTCGGTCACGAACACCGGTAAATGGGCCCTACCATTGTGTACGAGAAAGGTAAAACCGACGAATTCCGGAGTGATCGTACAGTCACGGGACCAGGTCTTGATCTGGGTCTTCCCCGCTTTACCAGCCAGCACCTTCTTTAAGAGGCGCTCGTCTACGTATGGTCCTTTTTTTAAGCTTCTGGACATAAGAAAGTTAAAAGTTAAAAGTTAAAAGTGCAAAGTTATGGTTACCGCTTCGCGGTTCTATAGTTGTCCACCAACGGTGGACTCCATAATTTTAAATTTTGCACTTTGCATTTTGAATTTACTTATTGCGTCTCTTTACGATCATCGTATTGCTGTACTTCTTCTTGCTGCGGGTCTTGACGCCCAAGGCATGCTTACCCCACGGAGTCTTCGGGTACTTGAGACCGATAGGGTTCACGCCTTCACCACCACCATGCGGGTGGTCAACCGGGTTCATCACTTTACCGCGGACTGACGGTCGCCAGCCCATAAGACGCTTGCGTCCAGCCTTGCCGAGGCGGACATTCATCCAGTCGGCGTTGGCTAACTGGCCGATCGTGGCGGCCGCGGTTTCCTTGACCTTGCGGACTTCACCGCTCGGAAGCTTCAGCAGTGCATAACCTGATTCGATAGTTTGCAGCGTCGCGTATGAACCGGCGCCGCGGGCCAATTTACCGCCCTGGCCAGGAATCAGTTCAATATCATGGATGAAAGAACCGACCGGGATGCTGCGAATCGGCAAACGATTTCCAGGAAGGATTTCTGCCGTATCGGAGAATTCGACCTTGTGGCCGACTTTCAAGCCTTGCGGGGTCAGAATGTAGCGTTTTGCTCCATCCTTGTACGCAAGCAGTGAAATGAAAGCGGTGCGAGTCGGATCGTATTCGATGGTCTTAACGGTTGCCGGAATCCCCTTCTTGTCTTCTCGGGAAAAATCAACTATGCGCACTTTGCGACGGAATCCGCCACCCTGGTGCCGTACCGTGATCTTGCCGCTGTGGTTGCGGCCGGCTGGGCGAGCCTTGGATTTAACCAGGCTCTTGGGCGTTTTCTCCTTCTTGGAGAGGACCGAATAATCGGTAACGCTATGGATGCGTCTGCCCGCGGAAGTCGGTTTGTAAATTTTTACAGCCATTGTTGTAGTAAATTAGTGACAAGTGAATTAGTGAACTAGTTCTCTAATTCGCTAACTCTCTAAATTTCTTGGTTAAATAGTCTCTGTCGCTCCCTCAATGTGCTGACCGGCAGCCAGGGTCACAATCGCTTTCTTGAAATCGGACATTTTGCCAGAGGTGCGGCCGTAATTACGGTGCTTGCCTTCAGTGTTCAAAATGTTCACTTGGGTGACCTTGACCTTGTAAGATTGTTCGATCGCCTTCTTGATCTCGATCTTGTTGGCAGCTTTTGCTACGACAAAGACATATTTGCCGGCAGTGGAAAGGTGGGAGGCTTTTTCGGAAATCCTCGGCTGGACAATGACGCTGCGGAAACCCGGGGTGGCGTCTTTGGGAGAAACCTGGGCATCCGGCGCATTCTGAGCCTCGGCTTTGGCTGCCTTGGTGTCCTTGGCTTCGCCGTCCGCCTGGTCTGAAGTTTTCTTGTTAAAAATAGGCATTGTTGTAGTGAATTAGTGACAAGTGAATTAGTGAACTAGTTCTCTAATTCGCTAACTCTCTAAATTTCTTTACTTTGACTTCAAGTACGTCTTTTCGATGACCGGCAGGCTGTCTTTGGTCAGAATCAGGCTGTCAGCCTTGAGTACATCGACGAGATTCAGCGTGCTGGCAAGGATCGGCTGGACTGAAGGCAGATTCCGGCTGGCACGAACCAAGGCATCTTCTTTCTTGGACATCACGAGCAAATGCTTCTTCCCGAGATCCTTGACCGCCTTCTTCAGACTCGTGAGAATCTTGTTGAACTCTTTAGTCTTCGGCTGTTCCAGGACCAGGGAGTCGACGACCACGAGATGGTTGCCGCTCGCTTTGTCGGAAAGAGTCATGAACAGGGCTTTAGTCTTGGCTTTCTTATTCATCTTCAGCTCCCAGTTCTGATTGCTTCTCGGACCAAAGGTGACGCCACCGTGCCGCCAAATCGGGCTGCGGATGGATCCGGCTCTAGCGCGGCCAGTGCCTTTCTGCTTCCAGGGTTTCTTACCGCCTCCGCTAACCTCGCCACGGGTCTTAGTATGGGATGTACCCTGGCGGCTATTGCCCTGCTGGATGCGAACCGCTTCTGCCAACAGGTGCTGTTGAGGCTTGACCTCAAAGATCTTCGGATTCAAGTCGATCTCTCCGACGACTTCAGCTTTCTGATTGTATACGGAAATTTTCATATGATCGGTGAATAGTGATTAGCGATAAGCGACTAGGGACTATTCGCTCTTCGCTCTTCGCTTAATGCTAATTACTTTTTCTTCTTCTCTTCCTTGGCCGCTTCTACTTTGACCAGCGGCTTTACCTTGCCGGCGGAGACGACCTTTACCAAACCGTTTCTATGTCCCGGGACAGCACCTTTTAAGGTGATCAGCCCGCGGGCATTATCTACTTCAACAACTTGTAAATTCTTGACAGTCACGGACTCAACGCCCATATGGCCGGCCATGCGCAAGCCTTTGCGGGTATGCTGGGGGAAACGTTGACCAATAGAACCGACAGAACGGGGCTTATCATGGCCGTGGCTGGCCGGGAAACCGGCAAAGCCATGGCGCTTGATAGCACCTGCGAAACCGCGCCCCTTGGAAATTCCGACCACATTAACCAGCTCGCCGATTTGGAAGCCGGACAAGTCCAGCTTCTGGCCGCGCTGATACGAAGAGGCATCCGCTACGCGAAATTCGCTTAAAACAGCAAAAGTACCCAGTTCCTTGGTGTGACCCTGTACGGATTTGGATACTTTCTTGCGCTTGCCGGTACCGATTTGTACGGCGTTATAATTGTCCTTGCCATCTTTGGTCTTGACCTGGGTCACAACCATCGGAGAGGCCTTGATGACCGTAACCGGAAAAACCTCGCCAGTTTCGGCGAAGTACTGGGTCATGTTCAGTTTACGTCCGAGCACGAAATTCATGACGATCTTCCTTTTATACGCATAGGTCCATTGCTGAAACGGCAATGTACGTACGTACCGATTAATTAAGTGGTCTCGAATCCGCCAGCTGGCGGGACCAATCGAGCACAAATATACTAATTCCGTACCCCGCTCTGTTTTCCTTGAACGGGTATCGATATTCGTATATTAGTGCTTTATTCGTGTATCGAGATTGCAGAGTATCCGCCTTCGCCGAGGCTTCGGCCTATGCTACCCTCCTTCGCATAAAGCTACGGAGAGTGTTTTCTAAAAACCAACCTTAGGTTTTTAGAAAACAAAAAAACGGGCAATTTACCCGCATGAATAATTGGGATACGATAAATCCCGATCGTTCCTGTGAGTAAATCGTTCTCTAACCGCGCACAGCTTTTTGGGCTGTCTGCCGGTTAGAACTCATTTACCGAAATTTTAATCTACCTGCCTACCGGTAGGCAGGCCTGCCTACCGCTTTGGCAGGCATGTCCAAGCGCTCGCCGCAGCCGATCACTCAGCCACGGCTGTCTCCCAAGGGAGACTAAAGCGCTATGACATTTTGATCTCGACATCCACGCCAGCAGGGAGATTCAGGTTCGTGAGGGCGTCGATAGTCTTGGGAGTTGCCTCCAAAATGTCGATAAGCCTCTTATGTACCCGCATCTCAAACTGCTCGCGGCTATCCTTGTGCACGAAAGTCGAACGAAGCACAGTGTACTTCGTATGCTCGGTCGGCAGCGGGACAGGCCCGGAAATATTGGCTCCGGTCCGTTTGGCGGTATCAACGATCTGTTTGGAGCTCTGGTCGATCAGCTTGTGATCGTAGGCCCTGATCTTGATCCGGATTCTTGGCTTTACGGCTTGCTTTTCCATTGTGGAGCTGCAGGAGTGAGGTTAAAAATTAGCTGTTTTAAAAGTGTGGCTTGTCAAATACCCTAGCCACTTTGCATATTCTAGTCGATGTTTAGATTTTTGTCAAATGGTTTTAGTAAGAATTTATACTTTTTTTCGTCTCGCTTGACAACTAAGCGTAAAAATGATTGAATGATATGTTTCCACCATCAACACAGGAGGGCTTAGAGCGTGTATCTGGCACTCAAGGTTTTCATCTATTTCTACGGCTGCATCTATGCACTGGGATTCATCTGGATCTTAGCGTGCTACCTGCACGACTATGTTTACCAACACCGGTACAATAAGGCTCAGACAAAACCTCAGTTCAACGGCCAGGAACTCGCTGAAATCGCATGGAATCTGGAATCCCTAGAGAAAAAGCAGGCAAAAAACTTCTGGGATATTCAGTATTTTCATGAACAGTCGGCCTATTTCTCAAGCCTAGCTTTAAACCTGGCTTGGCGCATTGTCAGCTGCATCGGCCCGGAAATCACCGAACTGGGTCGCGGGTATCGCATAGTCCGCAAACCAGGCATGACTCCCTTTTTACAGCTTGACCAGTGGGACAGCTCTGGCGAGGTCCTGCTACGGGCATGCGCTGGGTATACCGAGGAGCTCCGACCGACCTGGCGCGAATCCATGCACCTGTTCCGCGACCTCAATACCGGGTTCCTTGAAGAGCTTAAGCCGCACATTACCCTCGAAGCCCACTTGGATTATTTGGCCTTTGAGGGAGAAATCCAGGCACACGAAGCCGAACACCATATGGGTAAGTTTGACTAAAACTTCGGACAAGGCAAAGCCTTGTCCCCTTTTCCAAGCTTTTGGATTCTTCGAAAGCTGGGAAAAGACAGGAGGAAACCATGAAAGGAATTGCGTTACTTGCCATATCTTGCGGAGCTGTTTTCGCCAGCGACCCCTTAGGTTCGCTGACCAATATCCGCCAACTGACTGAATTCTCGCGCAGAAACTACCAGACCGCGCACTTGAAGCACTTGCGGGCGTATAGTGACCTCAAAAATGCCGTGCTAAGCACGGATACAGACCGCAACCTGAAACTGCTCTTGCCGAACCTGCAGCAAGCTGCCGAAACCTGCGTCCGCGCCCGGCAAAACTTCAAGTTGAGCCTAGACCGCTCACGCCAAATCGCCGTAGGGGCATCAACCTACAGAATCCTGACGCAGTCTAACATCCAAGGACTGCGGCGGGAAGAACAATCGTTCCTCAGGTGGCACAAACGAGCCAGCCGCGATACCGGCGAACAACTGCCGCGCGACTACGGAAAGATCATGCGCAAAGCTTATCGCCGCATGCCAGAAATGGCTGCCGCACGATGACTGCCATCCTCCCATGAAGACAGGGTGAATCACCCTGTCTTTTTGATTATTTTAAAGTACCTTGGTACTATGTAACTCAAGGAGGAATCATGGGGAAAAAAGCCATGACCCAACAAGAGATCGCCTCAGTATGGGTCGAACGCGGGGATCAGGAGTATGTGAGATGCAATTACATTGATGCTTGCGCCTGCTTTGAGAAAGCACTGGTCCTGTTTCCCTCCCTCAAGGATGTGGGCCGCAGGATTGGACTGGCCTTGCTTGGGATGCAGGACTATAAGCGTGCTACTGCGGCTTTGGAAGAAGCGGTCATTGCGGAACCGGACAATGTCCTGGCCTATACCCACCTCGGGAGCGCGTATGAATGTTGCGGCGATGATAACTCAGCTGAGGCTATGTTCCAAGCCGCGCATCGCATCGAACCTACGAATGTGGACGTTCTTCTCAAACTGGCAAATTTCTACGACCGTAAGGATTCACCCGGCCTGGCGCGGTTATTTTTTAAAAAAGCCGCCCGGGCAGACCCGAACAACGCTTCAGCCCTCATTAACTGCGGTATCAGCTTGCTCAACCAGGAATGTTTCAGCGATGCAGCCTGCTATTTGGAAGATGCTCTAAAGTTAAAGACGCTCGAGCCGGATGCCCGCGAGGAAATCCTCTGTCGCCTTGTCGACGTCTATACGGCGCTCGGTGACGCAAAGAACCTCCGCAAGATCAGATCACTTCAACTCGAAGATCTTGACGAAGACCGGCAGGAAAACATGTAGCCTTTGCACCAAGCTTTCAGGCTTGGTGTTTTTTATTCTGAAAAAACAAGTGCCAGGGACTTTTCGATAAAGTTCCTGGCACTTAGCATACTGCTACATCATGCTCTTTTTGTGAACGACAATCGTGCAGATAGCGGGAGGCCGAAGGATCGCCCCATTGCGGACAAAGTACTCCGCTGTTTCTTCCAGCTCCCTTACCACCTCGGCCAGCTCCGTTGCCCGAAGGAATAGCCCTGTTTGCGCGTCCTGCTCCTCAATCCGCCTGATCTCGTCTTTTGCCGCGGCGATTGCAGCCTGGCTGAGCGGAATAACCTCAGCTGAATAGTCACCAAGCGGGCGCTGGTTCACCCGGTACTCTGTGATCCCGAATTGTCCCACCTCATCCAAGAGCCGCACATAATGCAGATACTGCCCCAAGGAATGGTGTATCCCAACTAATTGCATGAAGCGCTTGGAAGCCCGGAGGAAACGGTCGGTGAAATATGTCATCCACTCCCTATCCTCTCGGCCAAGCGGATATGGCTGTGCCGTGCTCCAATCCCATTCCGAGAACCATGCGGTTTTCTTCGTCACCCGCAGTACCTCGCGGATAATAGCAGGATGCTTGGAGATATCAGCGATATGCATCAGCACGAACCGCATATGCGTATAATCAAAGGCTTTGTTCTCGACCGGCAACGATCCGGCAGTAAGATCGAAGTTCATCAACTTATACCGATAACTCTTGCCGTTCACCGCTGATTGCAGCTCGCCGAGTTTTTGCGGCAGCAAATCGAGGCCGGTATAAAAGCCGCTCTGACCGCAGACGTACTCGAGCATGCCCGGGTTGCTGCCACAGCCCACATCAAGCACCTTAGCGTTCGCCAAATCAACTTCACCCAGCAGCTCCCGCGAAACTAAATTGGGATATTCAAACAACCGCTCGCGTTCCATCTCTTGCGGGGACACATTCCCCTGGTCATAAAAAGACATGGACTTCCTCCTTTTTCTAACTCCAAAGAATACCCAAACAACTGCAATCAGTCAAATGCAATTCTGCGGTGTTTGATTAATCCCCGTAGGGTCCCGGTCGAGACCGGATCTGCATTAGTTAAGCATTGACAAATTGGTTGTTTTTCCTTACTATACAAGGTCTTTCTAAAGACAAAAGGAGGCACGATAATAATGCTCGAGTACAAAGAGCGCCGCTTGCGCGAACTGGCCGCAGAAGGATTAGTCCAGCGGATCCGCGATCTCCAGCCGGAGATCGAAAACATCCTTCGCCGCCAAGAGGTTATGATTCGCGAACTCACAACCATTCAGGCAGAGCTGCAGGATGGCGAGGTTGTCGAAAAAGTTTCGACAATCAATCACACCGCCCCGGTAGCGCCGCCTGTGGATGAACAGCCGGCTCCGGCCAAACCGCGTAAGCACCGCAAGTTCAGCAAGGCGGCGCGGAAGCGGATGTCCGAGGCACAAAAGGCGCGCTATGCCAAACAGCGCGGCGAAATCGCGGAAGCACCCCCAAAGAAACGGACGCGCAAGCGCTCGTAGCACCCAAGCCCGGCGACCACTGGTCGCCGGGTGTTTTTATTCTGTAATACACTTTCTTATTTACCATGGTTGTGGGGATGACCTCACAATTGTGAGGTCATCCCCACAACATCACTATTACCCGCTTGTGACAGAATGATGATGGTAAATTTTCTTCCAAACCAAAAACCCCCTTTCGGGGGTTTTTGGTTTTTCTATAAGCTAACAGCTGAAAGCTATAAGCTACTTGATAATCTTAGTAACAACGCCGGCACCTACGGTCTTACCGCCTTCGCGGATAGCGAACTTGCCTTTTTCTTCCAAAGCGACCGGGGTGATAAGCTTGATGGTCAGGTCAACGGTATCGCCGGGCATAACCATTTCGCGGCCTTCCGGCAAGGTGACTTCACCGGTCACATCCGTGGTGCGAACGTAGAACTGCGGCTTGTAGCCCTTGAAGAACGGAGTGTGGCGTCCGCCTTCTTCCTTGTTCAGAATATAGACGTTGGCAATAAACTCGGTGTGCGGGGTGATGGAACCGGGCTTGGCCAAAACCTGGCCGCGCTCGACTTCATCCTTTTTCGTGCCGCGGAGCAGTACACCGGCATTGTCTCCGGCCATACCGGAATCCAACTGCTTGTTGAACATTTCGATACCGGTCACAACCGTCTTGGCGGTCGGACGGATACCGACGATTTCAATTTCGTCGTTCAGCTTAACTTCGCCGCGCTCGATTCTACCGGTAACTACGGTACCGCGGCCTTCAATTGAGAAGATATCTTCAATCGGCATCAAGAACGGCTTATCGGTCTCGCGTACCGGATCCGGAATGTAGGAATCCAGGGTGTTGACCAGATCCATGATGGCCTTCTCGGCTTCCGCATCGCCTTCCAAGGCTTTCAGAGCGGAACCCTTGATGATCGGGGTATCCTTACCCGGGTATTCATACTTGGTCAGCAGGTCACGGATTTCTTCTTCGACGAGCATGATCAGTTCCTGGTCAGGAACCATATCAGTCTTGTTCATGAAAACGACAATGTACGGGACACCGACCTGGCGGGCCAGCAAAATGTG
>CAZHIA010000004.1:0-157951 GCA_964532425.1 uncultured Candidatus Saccharibacteria bacterium
AGCCATGCCATGAACCTGAGCGGAGCGAATGGTTCATGGTCGGGCTGCTGGGAATCGAACCCAGACTACATCCACCCCATGGACGCGTACTACCACTATACTACAGCCCGAAAAAAATTATTGCTGAATTATTATAGCAAAATGACAGAAATAAAAAAAGGGCCTGGCAAGAACCCTTAAAAGGGTTGCCAGGCTCGATGTCCTGAGGTTTGCAGGCACGTTAACTGCACACCGGTTGCAATTTCTGCATGGGCACGTGGTCAATAAGATTATCGTGAATTCCGCTTGCCATGTCCAGGCAGTTCTTGCACACAAGCTGCTTCTGCTTGCCGTCTCCCACAACTTCGATATGAGGAGTCGTTTTCTTGCATTCTTGGCAGTATTGCTTTTCCTTCATGTTCCTCCCTATCACTTTCGCGGGACAAGTTTGCGTGTATGGAATAATTACGGCTCTCCTAGGCAGAAGCCGATATTACTTGCGTATCAGAAGCATTACACACCGGTTTTACCGGTTCGTAGCATAAGCCACAACTCACCGTACCGGCTCGCATGACAACGATCTGATAGGCGCGGCAATGATCGCAATACAGCAGCTCATTGGCCGGAAATAATATCGCGGAAACAGATGGCGCAGGTGCGCCTGCGTTCAGGTTCATATTCCTCCTTCATTTCCTTCTTGACAGTACGTACAGCCTTAGGCCAAAAAGGCTCAAAGCCCTGCGTGCTGTGCGGTATTTTCCCCATAAAAAACCCGCCTGCGGGGCGGGTTGAAAGTTTCAAGTTCTGTCTAGAAACGCTTGCTACTTTCTCTGCCCCAAATGAACGCGCTGAAAGAGGACTGCCTTAGTGCAGACCATAATCTGGGCGTTAATTTGGAGAGAGTGTTGTTGCATAAAATTCCTTAAGGTAGTATATCGGGATGTAAAAACAGTGTCAAGGCCGTTTTCCACATTTTACACGGTCAGGAACGGTCCGCTGTCTTGTTCCTCTTCGGCAGCCATGCGGTGGATAATCTCATCGAGTTCTTCATCGCTAAAGAACTCAATGGTAATTTTCCCTCCCCTGCCCTGCCGTTGAATCTTAACCTGGGTACCCAACTTGCCGCGCAGCTCGGTTTCCAATGCCAGGATGCGCGGATCCGGAGCAGCCGCATCCATTTGCCGTTTGATCGTAATCTCGCGAACCTTGGCTTCCACCTGGCGGACATTCAGACCCTGCTCCAAAACTTGCTTGTACATGAGCAACATCTTTTCCGGGTCCCCCAAACCTAACAGCGCCCGGGCATGGCCTTCGGTCAGTTTTCCCTCTATGACTCCCCGTTGGATTTCAGCGGGCAAATTGAGCAAGCGGACCGTGTTAGCCACGGCAGGCCGGCTCTTGCCGACCTTTTTAGCCACCTGCTCCTGGGTCATATTGAATGTTTTCATCAGGCGGTCATAGGCCTGAGCTTCCTCGATCGGATTCAATTCCTGCCGCTGAATATTTTCTATCAAGGCCACTTCCAGCTTGGTCTGGTCCTCCATGGTCTGCTTAACGATGGCCGGAACTTTAACGAGCCCTGCTAATTGGCTCGCGCGGAACCTGCGCTCACCAACTACCAATTGGTAGCCGGTGGGGGTTTTAGTCACGACCAGCGGCTGAATAACGCCATGTTCGCGGATGGACTCGGCCAGCTCCTGCAAAGCCTGCTGGTCAAAAGTTTTTCTCGGCTGAAACGGGTTCGGGGCAATAAGAGCAAGCTCAATCTCTTGGATCTTTGCATCAGCATACGACACGCGGTCACTCTCGGCTGGAGCAGGTTGCGGCTGGGAAACGGGCTGAGCAGGAATAACCGGAGGCTCAAGGCTTACTGGAACTTCTGGTTGGACCGGAGCCTGGTATGGTTGTACTGGAGGAACCGGCTGCAGAGGCGGTGTCTGCTGCTGCGGCAGCTGTTCGGGCTGAACTGGATTTGCCGGCTCATTAAAAAACGGCCCGCCGGCGGAATTACCCGATACCGGTCCCAGACCGTCAAGTGATTGGTAGGAATAAGGTTGATTGGAGGAAATATCGTCCATGTCGGTATATATAAAGTATTCCCGGGGTTAAATATAACCACCGGTAAAGACAACTAGTTGTTTAATTTATCAAAATAAGAGCAGGAGCCCTATACAAGTGGTGCCGCTGGTCGGAGTCGAACCGACATGCCGTGAGGCACACGATTTTGAGTCGTGCGTGTCTGCCAATTCCACCACAGCGGCAACATCTACACAGGATAAATTAAACAAATACACGGTTTTGCCTGCCCGCCAAAGCTTTAGCGACGGCGGGAGTCGTGCGCGCCTGCCTGCCGGTAGGCAGGTCTGCCAGTTCCGCCACTCGGCCAACAATAGGCTTATATATTCTATCAAATAACTTTTAAAGGGTAAAGCCCAGGTGCTGAGCCGACCACAAGACTATCAGCGATACCAAAATACCCATAACAAATCCTGCCGTGACATCTTTTTCATCATGATATCCGAGGATTATCCGGCCGACACCATTGAACGCTGCTAGCACAAAAATGGCAATACCCAGCCAGGGCGCGAACCACATAAATACACCGGCAATGGAGGCAAAGCTCGTCGCATGATCCGAAGGAAAGGCATTCGGCCGGACAGTAACAGCGGAGAAAAGAAATTTTGACTGGGGAGGTACGAAGCCGAATTTTTGATATGGTCTTTGTTTTTTGTAAATAAGCGCGATCAGCGGTGAACAAATGCCCCGGGCTATTACAAATGAAATCAGCGCCAGCGCCACTGACTGCCACTTCCCTATTGCAACCAAATACAAACCCCCGATCACCAGCAGCGGAATAGAGTAAATCGCCACCCCAGTCCAAAAGGACTTCAAGCCCGGATGATGTTCAATTCTTTCATGCCACTGGAGATAAAATGTATCGCGCATTTTTTTGATTTCTTATACTTAGCTTTGTGGGGGGCTGGCAAAATTTTTTTGCCCTGTGCCTTACCTGCCCTGTCATCTGGTCTGGAGAAGAAAGGTTGAGGGCTATTGATCAATCCGATCATGAGCAGAGGTCCGGGTGACAGGGCCTGCCTCGCGCTTACTTTGATGATAATCCGCAGAGGGCAAGGCGGAAAGCAAAAAAATTTTGCCAGCCAGCCCCTCCCCTAAATTATCCCTTTCTCAAAAAGAACACCGCCAAAATAACAATTGCGATCACTATGCGGTACCACGCAAATATCCTAAAATCATGCCGGACAATGTACCTGAGCATGTATTTAATGGATAGAAACCCGAACACTGCGGCAGACAAGAAACCAACCGCTAGTTCGATATGCGATGCCCCCTTGCCGAAGTTCTTGAACTGGGTCAGTCCGGCTCCAAAAATGATCGGCATGGACATGAGAAAACTGAACCGTGCTGCATCTTCACGCTTGAATCCCAAACCCAGACCGCTTGCGATTGTACTACCGCTGCGAGATACGCCAGGAATAACTGCCAGTGCCTGTGACAAGCCGATCAATAAGGCATCGCGGCCCGAAATCTTGTCCAAATTTTTTATCTTCTTTCCCAAAAAATCCGCTACCAGCAGAATCGCCGCAAAACCGCTCAGTGTCGCTGCGATCAACAGAGGGCTGCGAAAAGCTTCTTCTGCCTTAGCCTCCAGCAGCTTACCCAGGACCGCACCAGGTACTGACGCGATAATGATCAGCCACGCCAACTTTTGATAAATATTGGAAGCATCACGGGTGCTTTTAAACAGCGAATGCCAAAAGCCGCGAATAAGGTTATAGACATCCCAGCGAAAATAGACGAGGACCGCCAGCAGCGTTCCCCAGTGCAAAGCCACATCATACCCAAGACCCGGATCCGGCCAGTTAAACAGCCACGGTACCACGATCAGATGTGCCGAAGACGAAATCGGTAAAAACTCCCCTAACCCCTGAACCAAACCAAGCACCAAGGCATGTAGAATGTTCATACAGTTTCTTTATTCTCTACTTTTTTTGCTATAAATGAATAGCTACGGTCAAATAATGGATCGGCCATAGCTTCAGTATCAGTGGCGTATTTTTTTAGATCATGGTCATATTCAAATTTCCATTGCATAATATCAAACCCAAGCTGGCACGCATTGGCAATATCTGCCAACTGACCATGCTCATACACCAGCAAGCCCCCGGGTTCTAATATTCGCCACGCTTCGGTAAACACCTCTTTTCTCAACTGATGTTTGTCCATACCCCGAGCTCCCAAGGAAGCCGCAAACTCCATTGAGACAGAATTATCATCAAAATGCAGATTTCTTCCATCCGCCACAAGATCAACTCCCGCCTCTGGCGTAATGTTGGATATTATCGTATTCTTTCCCTTGATTGTGCTGCTGTCTAGCCACAATTTATTCACACCCACGTCATCAATGGTTGGCCCTCCAACTTCTAAGATCAAACCTTTTGTGTTTTCAATATAATCGTACAAGGAAAAACCTCGTTCCCGCCACTCTATTATCGGTTTATTCCATCGTTCGTTATATACGAAAGTTAGTTCACCCGCACGACCATCAGTTACTCCGGGCAAACCTTCAAAAAAACGCCCATACGTCCGGATAATTTCTTCAGCATCTCTAACCGGCAACTCCCTAACCGTATTTTCGTTATGTCTATAAACTTCTTTCATGTAAGCTTAATCAATTCCTGGTACCGGAAACTTTAATGAGAATTCTTTGACTTCCTGTTTGATGGTTTGCAAAGCGGATTGGTCAGCACGGCTTTGCAATGCGCGGTCGAGCAGATCGGCAACGGTTTCCATATCAGGCTCCATGCATCCTCGGGTGGTCAGGGCCGGGGTACCGAGCCGGATACCGGACGGATCGAGCGGTTTTCGGGGATCGTATGGGATCATATTCTTGTTGATGGAAATTCCCGCTGCTTCCAGCGCATGCTCGGCTTCCTTGCCGGTGATCTGCTTGCTGCCGAAGACATCAACGAGCATCAAGTGGTTGTCCGTACCGCCGGACACGATACGATACCCTTTCGATTGCAGAGCGCTTGCCAGTGCCTTGGCGTTCTTGATAATTTGGGCGGCGTACATCTGAAATTCCGGCTTCAACGCCTCGCCATAGGCCACCGCCTTGGCGGCATTGATATGGTCATGCGGCCCTCCCTGGACGCCCGGAAACACCGACTTGTCGATGGCTGATGCGAACTTCTCCTTGCACATGATCATAGCTCCGCGCGGCCCGCGCAAGGTCTTGTGAGTCGTAGTGGATACCACATCACAGTACGGTACCGGATTCTCCAGCTGCTTGCCGGCCACGAGCCCGGCAATGTGCGCAATGTCGGCAAAAAGATACGCTCCGACCTTGTCGGCAATCTCGCGGAACCGCTTCCAATCCATCGAACGTGAGTACGCGGAAAATCCCGCCAGGATCATTTTTGGTTTCTCGCGAAGCGCAATGGCTTCCACTTCATCCATATCGATGATCTCGGTATCCTGTTTAACAAAATACGGGATAATGGAATAAAGCTTGCCAGAAAAATTCAACGGGTGACCGTGAGACAAATGCCCGCCCTGGTCCAAGGAAAATCCCAAAACTTTATCTCCGGGCTGCAACAGCGCCATATACACGGCTAAGTTCGCTGGAGAGCCGGACAGCGGTTGAACATTGACATGTTCAGCTTCAAATAACTGCTTGGCCCGTTCCTGGGCCAGAACCTCGGCTTGGTCAATAACTTCGTTGCCACCGTAATAGCGTTTACCCGGATAGCCTTCGGAATACTTGTTGGTCAAAATGGATCCCATCGCTTCCAAAACGGCTTTTGAAACGTAATTTTCAGAAGCGATAAGCTCGATCCCCTCTTTTTGCCTGAGCTCCTCTCTTTTGATGATCTCATACAGCTGAGGATCATCCTTTTCCAAATTTGGATAGTTCATTTGATTATATAAATGCGTAAAGGAGACTATACAACCCTCCTAAAATGAATAGTAGCATAAAACCGGTCGCATGACTGGCCGCCAATGAGAACACCACAATTCCGAGGATGCAGGCAGACAGCTTGCCAATAGCCAGGCTCTGCTCAAAAAAGACCGAATAGGCCATGATGTGGGTGGCTTCGGCCCGTTCGTAGGTCAGCGTCGACAGCGGAATGAAGACCAGGTCCTTGCTCGTACGCGACAGCGAGTCCGCCGCGAACACCGTAGGCACGGTAGTGGAGACAGTTCGGGACATCCAAACTAAAAAGTAGAAGAATGAGCCGACCTTGATCAGGATCCGTTTGCTGTATTGGTCAGTGATCTTGCCGACGTACAGCATCAGCACGGTTGCCACCAGGGTACCGAGCGTGACCAGCATTCCCGCATTCTGATAATCCTTGACCACGACATAGATATAGACCGGCCAGACGTTCAGCACCAGCAGTTCTTCACCAAACCCAAAATAGCCGACCATTTTTTTTGGGAAGCTGCGGTACAGCTCTAACGTATCCTTGAACTGGTAGATCTTGGGAACAAAGACTTCCGGCTGCCTGAACAGCGGGATGAACGAGCAGGCATAGACAGCTGAGGCAACAACAAATGCCAACCGGACCCCAAAGTGCTCGGAAAGCACCCCGCCGATGAACGGACCGATAATATACGCCATATTAACGATGGCATACAGTACCGAAAATTCCCTCCCCCGCTGCTGATCCTGGGCAAACCGGGCCACGCTTGAATGGAATGCCGGCCAGAAGAGCGACTTTTCGATAGCTAGAACGAAGGGAGCCGCCCACAAGAGCGAAGCCCGTTCCTGACCCGTATATAAAAATACCCAAAATATGATTTGGAACGGAATGGAAAACAAAATACCATGGGCGTATCCATACCGGCTGACGATCTTGGCTCCAAACGGGATAATGGCAATGTAAGTCGCATACAGCAGTGCATTGAACAATAGAATCTTCTGCACGCTCATATGCAACACGCTGTACATGAAGATCGGCTCGAACATCAACACAAGCGCAATGGCAAAATCCGCTATGGCAGTCGAGGCATAGAGGTCCGTAATTTGATGGCGAAGCGAAGCCGTAAAATAAGGTGGCAACCGGAGTTTTTGTGTCATATTGTATGGCAGGACTTATGCGTTTCGCCGATGCAAGAAACCACGGCGAAACCACATGGGCTTGGCCGATTACTGCGTTATTTTGCTGCGGTGTGAGTCGCCGTAGATCAACTACGTCTCCTTACATCCTCGCAAAATGCCTTGTGCTCGGCCAAGTGCATAAGTCCTGTTCGTTTTTATCAATTCTGTTTTAGAAGAAGGCCTCTTAAATCACCAAGTTAATTAACCTATCTTTCACAAAGATCACCCGCTTGATGGAATCGCTGGCAGTTACCTGCATGACCGGAGCCAACTTCAACGCCAGTTCCTTCACCTGTTCTTCGCTGCTTCCCGCCTGCACTTCCACCTTCCCTTTGACCTTGCCGTTTATTTGCACGACGATCTGAGCCATGGAATCCACCACCATAGTCTGATCAAACTGCGGCCACGGCTCATACTGAAGGGTTTTCTTAGATCCAAGCATTTGATTCAATTCCTCGCACAAGTGCGGAGCAAAAGAATACAGCAAGATTAAGAATTTTTTGACAGATCCCAAGCTAATAGGCTCCTGCTTCACCTCGTTATGGAACTCCATAAACGCGGAAATAGCGGTATTAAAGCGCATACCCTGGATATCCTCACCGACTTTTTTGATAAGCTTGTTTAATGCGCGGCTCACTTTTTCTGTATCACTTTTAACTTTTAACTTTGAACTTTGAACTTCGTTTACCCAAAACCACACACGATCAAGGAACCTGCGAATACCAAGGACACCCTGGTCATTCCAGGATACGGACATCTCATGCGGCCCGAGGAATAGTTCGTACATGCGCAAGGTATCGGCTCCGAATTTTTTGACAATATCGTCGGGATTAACCACATTGCCGCGGCTCTTGCTCATTTTCTCGCCGTCCGCAGCTAAAATAATCCCGTGCGGCTGGCGCTTGCTGTACGGCTCCTTGGTGGTCACCAGTTTTTGGTCGTACAGGAACAAATTCCAGAACCGGCTGTACAGTAAGTGGAGTGTTGTATGCTCCATACCGCCGAAATACACGTCGATCGGCATCCAATACTTTTGCTTTTTCTTATCGGCAAACTGTTTCTTGTCGCGCGGATCGGTATAGCGCAAAAAATACCAGGATGATCCCGCCCACTGCGGCATAGTATTGGTTTCGCGCTTGGCCTTGCCCTTGCACTGTGGACACTTGGTATTAACCCACGACTTAATGGCGGCCAAAGGCGACTCTCCTGTTCCGGTCGGCTCATATTTTTTGACCGGCGGCAGTTTTACGGGCAGCTCCTTTTCCGGAACCGGCACCACGCCGCACTTCTGACAGTGGATAATTGGGATAGGTTCGCCCCAATAGCGCTGGCGCGAGAACACCCAATCGCGCAATTTGTACTGGACCGTTAGTTTGCCAAATTTCTCGGCCATTTTCGGAATAGCGTCTCCCGATTTCAGTCCGGTAAATTCTCCGGAATTGATAAGCGTGCCATATTCGGAATGGACAATCATGTCCTTGTACCAGCTATTGCCGGCCAACATACTCCACGGATCGATGAATTTCGACTTGGAGAACTTCTCCGCCAATTCATGGATGCGTCCGGCATTTTCGAAATTCAACTCCAAACGCTCAATCTTCCCATCCTCATGCTTGAATACGAACACTGTAGCATCGCCTATGTATTCGTTCCAAAAACCCGGAGACATTTTATCTCCTATCAAATTCTCATATGCGGACAAACCTTCCTTAGGAATCACAAGCATACGATCCCCATCAGCTGCTTTCTCCACCGTAATACCCAACCTGGTAAGTTCCTCATTGCTAACTCCATCCGCACCCATGAGATAGCTCCTCACCTTCGCATCCGGTTTCAGGACCACATGCTTTATGGGAAGTTTGAATTTCTTCGCAAACGCAAAATCGCGTTCGTCGTGCGCGGGCACGGCCATTATGGCACCCGTGCCATAGCCCCATAACACGTAATCAGCCACAAAAACAGGTACCTCCTGTCCCGTCGCAGGATTGACCGCCTTAACACCTTTCAGTTCAACTCCAGTCTTTTCCTTTTCCGCCGCTGCCGTGCGCTCGATCTCAGATTTCTGTTTTGCTTTTTCGATGTATTTTTGGACTTCTTTCCAATTTTGAATTTTTAACTTTAAACTTTGAATTATTCCGTGTTCAGGAGCAACGACCATATATGTTGCACCAAAGATAGTGTCGGGACGGGTAGTGAAGACCTTCAGTGAGGGAGTGAGCACATCCAAGATTGACGGCTCCTCTTTTCCGCAGAAATGTTCATCATTCGTCTTGCAAAATTGAACAGGTACGTTCAAATTCGTGGATAGCGCCACTTCTTGATCCTCGCCAATGGCATAATCGTTCGGATCATGCAGGATAGTTATGGCACCTGCCTGCTTCTTGATCTTCTTAAAATCGAACTTCCAGTTGAACTTATCTGCAAAAATCCGGTCATGGTCTTTAAAATTCGGACTGATAAAACCGCCAGCCAATACCAGGCCCGCTATGGGACTCTCCAATTTCTCGAGAACTTTCATGGCAACAACTGCACCAAGGCTGTGTCCAAGCATGATGGTGTTCTCATCAAATTTGCAATGTTGAAGAACGTACCGGACCTGTTCATGCTCGCTCGGCTTTTTGGAATTCGGAAGGTCAGGAACAGAAACCGTAAACCCCCTCTTTTCCAGCTCGGCTTTCAGCCATGGGAAAAAATTGGCTTTCGGCGAGCCTTGGAAACCATGCAATAATACAAAATTTGGCTTCTGTTCCCTATCCCCTTCACCCTGGTCCCTTATTTCAAAATCAATCTCCGCCCCCACGCTCTTCCCTATCCAATTCGCCTGCTGCAATTTGACCGCTTCCGGCCATTCGGGTAAATTTTTCAACCCTTCCAGCAATTTTTCAGCGTATGCGGTGATCTTCAAATACCACTGGCGCAGCTCCTTCTTTTCCACCGTCGTTCCGCAACGCTCACACTTGCCGTCAATCACCTCTTCATTCGCCAGTCCGGTCTTATCTTTCGGACACCAGTTAATCATGCCGGTCGCTTCGTAAGCAAGACCCGCCTTGTAGAATTGCAAAAACAGCCACTGAGTCCACTTATAGTAATCCGGGTCCGTGGTATTCACTTCCCTGCTCCAGTCAAAGCTCGTTCCCCAGGACATCACCTGCCGCTTGGCATTTTTGATATTTCTGGCGGTTGAAACCTTGGGGTGCACTCCTTTTTTGATCGCGTAATTTTCCGCGGGCAGGCCAAACGCATCCCAGCCGAGCGGGTACATAACCTCGCGTCCATTAAGGCGCCAGAACCGGCTGTAGACATCCCCAGCCACGTAAGGGCGCACATGACCCATATGCAAACCTTCGCCGGATGGGTATGGGAATTCCACCAACACATATTTTTTCGGCTTCTTGGAAAAATCCTTAGCCTGAAACGTCTTATGCTTCGCCCAAAAAGCTTGCCACTTCTTCTCTATTTTGGAATGATTGTACTTCTGCATAGATTATGTATTACCGTACATTAACTGCTTAGCTAATTGCAAACCGTTCTGGTATTTTTCGATTTTTTCTGGCTGGTGCTTGATCGTGTTCATAATCATCTCCGGAACTTCCGAGTCAAAGGCAGCGGCATTGGGATACACTTTTAAAAGCTGTTCGAAATCTGTTTCCTCGAGCTTGATCTTCCCCTGCCCACTCGCTGCTCTGCCGACTATTTTTGCGATCACAGATTTTTGCTCGTCCGGCAGCGCGGTATATTCCGCCATAATATCAAAAACCGATTTTTCACCCCTATACATTCGCCGAGTAACTTCCGTATCATCCGGACCCATGCGATGCGCCCCATAGGGATGATGCTGGTTTGCTATTTGCATATACGTGAAAGATTAATGAAACCAATGTGTTCATTGTCCGGCAACAACCCTCCGGACAGCCCCATTGATACTTGACGCAATTTTGTAAAGTAATATAATGAATCTTCTAAAGGACTATATTAAAAGGAGGGTGCATTTCAAGGCAGAGCGAACGGTTACCAAGCCTGTTCAAGGAGCCAGTCATCATATCCCCGCAAAACCGTGGAAAGGAGAAAGCACGAAATGGACGATCATGAAAGAATGTTACAGTTGCGGCAGTTAATGCAAAATGTGGGAGAGGCCATCAACCAATCGTTGTCCGAATCAGAATTGATTGCCGCTGCTATCGCTGAAGTCAAGAAAGCCGGGTACGACGTATTCCTGGTTCTGGAAGCCACAATCGGGTTCAATCAGCGCCCGCCGGGTACAAACGAAGAAGAAGACGAATCTGAGGACACCGAACGGCGCCAGCCTCAGACCGAACACCCGGTAACAGGAAAATTCGGGGCGCATGTGGATTCGCGCGGCAATGCTCGTATCAAGCTTTCGGGACAGGACGACCAATTTCTCAAAGAACTTCACATCTCGATGGAAAGCGACCAGGACAACCGTCACAGGTGAAATAGCCTTTGGGCATTCGCGGTCGTTTCGGCCGAGACCTCCTCCACCCCGAGACCCTTCAAGTCTGCCACTTTTTGAGCCACATACGCAACGTATGCTGGCTCATTTCTTTTGCCCCGGTGCGGCACCGGCGTCAGGTATGGACAATCAGTCTCGAGCACGATCCGTTCAAGCGGAGCACGCTTCACCAGTTGCTCCATGTTGCCTGTTTTATCAAAAGTAATTATACCATTAAAGCTCACGTACGACCCAATATCTAAAAACTTCTGCAGCACCTCCGGACTCCCGGTAAAGCTATGGAGGACGAACCTTAATTCGTAATTCGCTCCGCCAGCCGGCGAACGTAATTGTTCCAAAATCTCCAGGACATCCAAACACGCATCATCCGTACCTTTGCTTGAACGGGTATGAATGACCAGGGTTTTATCCAGCTCTTGAGCCAGTTTTATCTGGGAAATAAATGCCGCCTTCTGCTTGTGTTTGATCGCCTCATGATCCTCGCCTTCCGGTAACCGGTAGTAATCCAAACCGCACTCGCCGATCCCCACTACCTTGGAATCCAGCGCCAATTCGCGATAGGTCGAAACATCCGGTCCTTCTTCACGAGTATAAAACCCAGCCTCATCCTCATCGGTAAATTTGTGGGCATAGGTATGTTCCGGATGCAGGCCAACAACAGCATAGACACCGCTCTCGAACTGCTTGGCTACTTCCAACGCCTGGCGCGATGTATCGATTTGGCTGCCAATATTAATCACGCTGACACCTGCATCAAGCGCCCGCTGCATAGTCTCTTTAGCATCGTCTTTATAAGCCCGAAAGTTTACGTGGGCGTGAGTGTCAAACAGCATTGAAAATTTAGAGATTTAAGATTTAAAAATAGGACTGTCATTGCGAGGAGACAGGGCTTTAGCTGTCGACGAAGCAATCTTAACAAAGGGAGTAAAGATTGCTTCGTAGTGAAAATTTATTTCTAAAAATTTTCACAACTCGCAATGACAAGCAGAGAAAGAGAATACAATCATTCAATGGCTATTCTAGTCTCGGAAACAGCTTCGGGATATCCGTAACCTTGGACCCATTGAACACTGTGAGGATCTTAGCGCTCGTCTGTGGCAAAATGGGGCTGAGCATGTACGCCACATTCATGAGTTCCTTCAGGAGATACTCCAAATGTTCCTTGGCTTTTTCAGGTTCGGTCTTGGCTAGCTTGAACGGCTCATGTCGCTGGATGTACGCATCCAATTCACCAATTTTAGCCCAGGCTTCCTGGGCTGCCTTCTGAATCTCGTACTTGTCGAGAAATTCACAAAAGGTTTCGGTTGGTTCCAGAATGGCCTCTTGTGCCTTGGGCAGTTCCATCTCCAAATTTTGAGCCATCTTTAAAATACGGCTCGTCAAATTGCCAATACCATTGGCCAGGCCGGCGTTATAGGACTCCTTAAAGCGCTCCACGGTAAAATCACCATCTTCGAACGTGGACATCTCACGGGCAAACCAATATCGGAGGGCTTCGGCTCCATACTTCTCCACAATCTCCATCGGGTCAATGACATTACCAAGGGTCTTACTCATCTTTTCACCATCACTCGTAATAAAGCCGTGGATGATGACCTGCTTCGAGTTCGGCAGACCCGCACTCATGAGCATAGCCTGCCACATGGCAGTCTGCTGGCGTAAGTTATCCTTGCCCGCAATTTGAATGGCATTCAAACGGTCTTTGGTACCCCAAAATTCCTCAAACTTTTTTCCATTCTCAGGCCAGCCGAGGGTGGAAATATAGTTGATAAGCGCATCGAACCAGACGTACATAACCTGAGTATCGTCACCCGGTACGGGCACACCCCAGGGCATTTTGGACTTCAGGCGGGAAATGGAAAAATCCTGGAGTCCGCCTTTGGCAAACTGTTTAATCTCGTTGAACCGGAAATCTGGAACGACAAAATCCGGATGCTGTTCGTAAAAATCAAGCAGTGGCTGCTGGTACTTGGAGAACCTGAAGAAATAATTTTCCTCGTCTATGAGTTCGAGCTCCAAATTAGGATGCAACGGGCACTTGCCATTCACCAATTCGGACTCAGTTTTTTCCAATTCGCAGCCGACACAATATTTAATCTGGTAGGTCTTTTTGTAAATATCTCCATTAGCATCACAGCGCTTCCAAAATTCCTGGGCTGCGGCTTTGTGGTGCGGGTTGGTCGTACGAATGAAGTCTGTGTAACTGATGTCCAGATTCTTGAGTGCCAGTTCGAACGTGCCGGCATATTCATCCACATACACCTGCGTATCTTTACCGGCTTCCTGGGCTTTTCGGTAAATTTTCATACCGTGTTCATCTGTACCGGTATTGAAAAGAACTTCGTCTTTCGCGATATCGCGATGATACCGCGCCAAAATATCGGCCTGGACGAATTCCAAAGCATGGCCCATGTGAGGTTTGGAATTAACGTACGGCAGTGTAGTGGTGATGTAGAATTTGTTCATGATGATACCTTTCCGGGTATGTAAAAAGGCTCGAATCCGAGCCTTTTTATTATACATTTTTCACGTTTTTTGGACAAATGGCACGGGAACAAACATTTGACATTTAACCATTGACCCGACTCGCCTGGCGAGCCGAGGCGGACCTTTGACTGTAGTGCAGACCCGCGGCCTGCCCTATTGGTCACATGTTAAATGTCAAAGGTTAAATGTTGCATAGACCTTATCCGTTCTTACTGGCCGCAAACTCGCTGACAATGACAGTGACCGCACCAACAAGCGGTACGGCAACCAATAAACCGATGATCCCGGCTAGTTTAAACCCGACCAACAACGCCACCAGCACTACGAGCGGCGAAGCTCCCACAGTCTTTTCCATGATCTTTGGAACCAAGACATACCCCTCGGTCTTCTGAATGATAAGGTACAAGACGGCCACAATCAGGGCCAGTGGCGGATTGTAAATGAACGCGATGAGCACTGCCGGCACGGCAGACAAAAACGGTCCGATATATGGAACAACTTCCAACAACCCGGCGAGCAGGGCAAGAATAAGGGCATTCGGTACGCGTAAAATAAGCAGGCCGATTAAGGTCAGTGTAAATATGGAGGCGCTTAAGATAAGCTGGCCAATGACCCACAAACCCATCTTGCGCTGGACTTTTTCAATGATACCCAGAGTAAATTCCTGGTGGGCTTCCGGGACCAACGTGGCCACGAATTTCTTCATACCTTTTTGCTCGGCAACCAGATAAAAAGAAATAACCAGGACCGTAACGAGAGAAAAGGCACCGGAAAAGACCCCGAACGTGCGCGACAGTACACTATTCTCCCCAGGCTGGGACAACATGTTTTTGAAGTAACTGGAAACAGTCTCGGCATCCAACCAGCTGGTACCCAAGCGGTTCTGCAGCCCTTGCAGATAGGACGGGAAATTCTGTTGTACGACTTTGAGCTGCTCAATGACTGGCGGCAAAAGTAAATACAAAATCAGGAAGAACAAGCCAAGTACCAATATGTACACGGTCAGAACGCTCACCGCGCGTGGCACTTTACGCTCGTTAAAATAATCGACCATTGGCTCCATAGCCGAGGCCAAAATAAGGGCGAGGATCAAAACAAGGATAATGTCACGGGTAACCCACAAAAAGGCCAGGGCCAGTCCGGCCAGAATGACCTTAAGGATGACTTGGGTTGAGTATTCAAGTTCTCTAAATTTCATATAATAATACTACCATTGTTGTAAGCAAAAATCCACCAGCTTATGCCGGTGGATTTTCTTGTTGTTCTTCCAATATCTTTTTGGCAGCCTCAATGCGCTCATTGGTCTTTTTGATGTCGTCGAGGCAGTAAGATTTGATCTGTTCCTTCAAAAAGTCGGTCAGTCCCTCGTTCTGCAGATCGCGGATCAGGATGTCTTTTATGGTCTGGTCGAGTTCAGAGGATTGGATAAGAAAAATAATGTCTTCAATTTTTGGGTCCATACCTATGCTCCCTGCTCCTCATAGCCAATGGCTTTAAGGATCTGCCTGTCTTTGTCGATCCTTGCCTCGCCATTTGTTATTTCCATTCGAGCGGCTTCGACCATCGCCTCGCGGCTGGCTTCTGTTTCCATACGAGTACCTTTCTCGGTGAATGTTTATTTCTCAAGGGAATCCCTCAAGCTTTTTAAAAGTTTAATGTCTTTTTCAACTGTATCATGCTCTGTTTCCAAAATCAAGGGCAAGGACGCAGACAATTGACCTTTGACAATTGACCTTTGACAAAACTGCAATAACGCACGGAAACCGTCCTCGCCGATAAGTCCCTGGCCAATATGCTCATGGCGATCCTTGCGGCCGCCCAGCTCGATCTTGGAATCATTGATATGGCTCATACGGAGGTATTTGAGGCCGATTACCTTATCAAACTGCCGAAAAGTGTCTACCACGGCCTCCGGAGTACGCAAATCGTATCCTGAAGAAAACGCGTGTTGGGTATCAAAACAAATACCGCCAAAAGTCTTAAATTTGACTAACGGTTCCATAAGTTCTGCCAATTCTTCGAACGTATCGCCAATGATCTCCCCTGCTCCGGCCGCGATCTCCAGCAAAAACTGCGTTTCTCCCTCATATTCCTCCAGCACTTCAACCAAACCAGCCTTGGTCTGCTTGAAAGCCTCTTTCTGGCCGAGATCCTTGGCGCTGCCCAAATGCGTCATTACGTACCGGGCACCAAGCACATTCGAACGTTCCAGCTCGGTTGTGACCACTGAAATAGACCCATGGTAGATACGCGCTTCCTTGGAACCGAAATTGACGAAATAGGGGCAGTGGACGACAAACTCCCCCTGCCCCCTCTTTTGAAAAGAAGGGGTTTCCAGAGTTCCCCTCCCCTTTGCAGAAGGGGAGGTTGGGAGGGGTTTTTGTTCAGGAAAATATTTTTCCATCTCCGCCTTAAACCGTCCTACTGTTTCCTCATCCAGCTTCGGGGGCGTCCCACCCATAGGGCTTCTCGTGAACATCTGGAACGTTTCGCACCCCAGCTCCTTGGCATTCTTCGGCGCATTCCACAACCCTCCTGAGGTTGAAACATGGCAGCCTATAGATAATTCCATAGTATTTACATTATGGATGGAAAAAAATATTTTGAGAAAAGCATTCAGCTAAGTTTTCTATTTCTAATACAGAGTGATGAAACGTATTCGGATAGCACTTCCGGGATTTCAATCAAGTGCAAATATTGAACTCTAACCTTGAATTTCATGTATTACCCACTCTATTACGGGAGTGTAATAGAGTATTAAAATTCACCGGAGATGACTTTCATCAGTTCGGCGTGAAGTTTCTTGTTTGCGACTACCATTTGCCGATCACTGAAGCTCCATTCCTGTCCTTTGAGATTGGTCACGATGCAGCCGGCTTCTTTGGCAACAAGGTATGGGGCCGCGTAATCCCACACATTACCCGAAGCAGAACTCACGAACCAGTCAGTTCTCCCGTCCGCCACATAAATAATATTGAGCCCCATGCAGCCAAAAGCATTGGTCCAGCACCGGTCACCGTTCAAGTAAGCGGACAGATTATTCACAAATTTTAGGGGTTCTGGGGATGTAACCCTGCTATTGATGGAGCCCAGGCTATTGGCTATCTTTTTCTGCGCTGAACATTGTATGCGCTTGCCGTTCAAAAACACTCCTTTTCCCCGCCTTGCAAAATACAAGTTCCCGCTTGCCGGATTACTCACAGCACTCAATTCCACCTTGCCGTTACGGGCGAGCGCCACTAAAACCACGTACATCGGAATGTGTTTTGAGAAATTCAATGTCCCGTCCAGCGGATCAATGATCCAAACATATTCAGCATCTTTCTGATACTCCCCGGTCTCTTCAGAAATTATGCCGTGGTGAGGGTACTTTTTCCTAATGGCATCGACGAGGTATTTATTAGAAGCCAGGTCAGCCTGCGTCACCACATCGAGCGCGTGCAGCTTCTTGTACTTCACTCCAACCTTGCCGAATTTCCTGGCCACGATCCTCCCTGCTTCCTTTGTGATTTTTTTGATGAATTGGTCCATCTTCTAGTTTGATTTTATCAATTTCGAATTTATAGCTTATTTGGAATTCAGAACTTTTCCGACGACTATAACTTCACTATTCCATTAAACATCTTGGCGTCTTTGAACGGACCAATAACCGCAAGCGTCGAACCTTTGTCACAGAACAGATCATTGGCCACCTTGCGAACATCCTCGGCTGTGACCGCGTCAATGCGCCGGAAAGCCTCGGCCGGAGTCTCGATGGTTTTGTAAAAAGCCGCCCGCTCCAAGAACCAATCCAAACGGACCTGGTTGTCTTCCAGCGCTATGGTGCTTTTGCCTTTAATGTATTCTTTAGCCTTCGTAAGCTCCTTTTCGTCCACCGGAACATTCTTTATCTTTTTTAACTCTTCGAGAATGACTGTCAGCGCCTCTGTAATTTTGCCAACCTGTACTCCGCCATTGATGGAAAACACTCCGGTATCCTGGTAGCTACCCGGGAACGCCCGAACATAATAAGCCAACCCCCGGCGCTCGCGGACTTCGATGAACAGACGGCTGGACATGCCGCCGCCCAAAATTGCAGCAAGCACCGAGACGGCGCCGTTGCGCTTGTCATTATATGGGAAACCCTTGAAACCCAGCGACAAATGAGCCTGCTCGGTATCCTTAAATTGGATCTTACAGCGCGGCGAGGCTTGCATATCGGCAACCTTGTCCCATTTATGGAACCGGTGCTTGGGAACCTTGAGCCAGTACGAACGAATGAGCCCGTTCAAGTCCCGCTGGCTGTACTTGCCCGATACGCCCAGGATCATGTTACTCGTCTGGTAGTGCCGGCCGATGTAGTCTACGAACATGTCCCGGGTAAATTTGGAAACCGTCTCTTTGGTGCCGGCTATATCCCGGCCGAGCGCATCCTTTGGCCACATCGTGCCTTCTAAAATATTGTCGATCTCGGCCATGGGGTTGTCTTTGTACATGTTGATCTCTTCGATAATAACCCCTTTCTCGCGCTCTAGCTCTTCGGCATCGAGCAAGGGATTCTGCAACATATCGGTCAACACCTCAAAAATCATGGGCAAATGTTTGCTCGCAGCCTTAATGTAATACTGGGTATGCTCCTTGCCGGTATTGGCGTTCATTTCTCCGCCAATGCTGTCGACCAATTCCGAAATTGCCAGAGCTGTCGGATACTTCTTGGTGCCTTTGAACAAAAAGTGCTCAAGAAAATGAGAGATCCCATTTTCTTCAGCGGATTCCGACCGCGATCCGGTTTTAACAAAAAAATCCACTACCACACTTTCGTTATCCTGACTCGGAACTTCAATGACAGTCAGACCGTTGGGCAGCACGCGCTTGGAATATTTCATAATATGATTGACAAGAATGGCAAGATTGACAAGATTGACAAGAATTTCGGGCAACTAATACTGTCAAAATTTCAACAAAGCCACTACTGAATTATATTTTCTTTTAATTCGGTTGGCACTTCAATAAACCGCTTAACCGTGCCTTTCTCTAAATATACCAAATCCTCGATGCGGACGCCACCTATTCCCTCCAGATAAGCACCCGGCTCAATGGCAAAGACCATCCCGTCCTCCAACATGTCTTTTGATCCGGGACCTATGTAGGGTGCTTCATGGATTTCCAAGCCGACTCCGTGGCCGAGGGCGTGGATGAAATGTTTGTCGAGATTTTTTTCGGCGAGGACTGAAGAGGCACAACGGAAAACCTGCTCCCCTGTAGGGGCCGGTCGCGACCGGCCCGTACGGTCTACAGCAATCAAAGATGCCTGATACGCCTTCTCCACCTGCCCATACACCTCCGCTATTTTTTTCGGAGCGGATCCTAAAAACACGGTCCTGGTAAAATCCGAGCAATAATTTTTATATTTGAACCCGAAATCAAGAATAATCGGCTGATTCGGCCGCAGCTGCTGTTTACCCGGTTCATGGTGCGGAATAGCGGAATTCTTACCGCAGGCCACAATGGGCGGGAAGGAAACATCGTCGGCACCTAATGTGAGGCCTGTTGATCGGATAAAGCCTGCGAGTTCTGCTTCTGTACGGAACGGTCTAGACCGTTCCCTACGGGACAACATTTTTTTCACCTGTCCGAATACCTCCCCCGTAATCTCCATTGCTTTCCGAATCAGTCTGATCTCCCCCGCATCCTTTACCATCCGCAACGCATCAACCGGTTCCCGGTCGATCGTGACCATCACCCGTTTGCTTCCCAGCTTGGATTTTAAATACTTCCCTTCAGCAAAAGTGAAACCGCCGAAAATTTCCAGATGTTCGCCCGGCGCAAGGTATTTCCCAATATTCGGCAGTGCATCGCTTTCCAAATCCGCGTGAGGACGCTCGAGTCCGCTGGTAAATAGCACGACCCGGTCCTTCTTCACGAGTAAAAACGCCCGATTGTGCTCATCAAAAAAAGCACCTGTTAGGTATAACAGGTTCTCTTTTTTCTTGAGTAGCACCGGATGTCCGATACTGCTTTGAATTCGCTCTATTCTGTCAGGCAGTATATCCATAATCTGTCTTATCTGACTGGCTTAACCTGGTAATAAGATCTTGGGCTGTTACTTTGAATGACTCCAATTTCTGTGCATCCACCTGCTTACCAGCGTTTAAATCTTGCTCCATAGTATCCGCTGATGCGTAAAAAGTATTCAATTCCGCCTTCAGCTCCGGTGGGAGTGTTTCGTGGCCTTGTAAATACGTAGCATACGAAGCCCTGACCTGGTTGCCAAACCAGTTCAACTGAGCAAGCTCACTCGAAAATGAATGTTCGGTTTCCATATTATTTCAGTTGAGTCGTGAAATAATTGATCAGATCTGCAATGGCTACGCGAGGTTGCTCCTTGGTATCTCGGTTGCGGACGGTGACGGTCCCGTCTTCCAGGGACTGGAAGTCCACGGTAATGCAGAACGGCGTACCGATTTCGTCCTGGCTATAATAACGCTTCCCAACGTTCCCTCTGTCATCCCAGGCAGTGGTAAAATGCGGCGTCAGGCTTGCGTAAACTTCTTTAGCTTTTTCGACAAGCTGCGGCTTGTTGGCCAGCAGCGGAAATACGGCAACTTTATACGGAGCCAATTTTGGAGGCAAGGACAAGAACACGCGATCTTCCTCTTCTCGGTACGAGTCGAGCAGTACCATAGCCATAAGGCGATTGATTCCAACCGCGGGTTCAATCACGTGCGGGACGAATTTCTTATTAGTATGCGGATCGGTATACTGCAAATCTGCCCCGCTGTGCTGCATATGCTGCTTTAAATCGTAATCGGTCCGGTATGCAATACCCCACAATTCCTTGAAGCCGAACGGGAACAGATATTCCATGTCTTCGGTGCGCTTGCTGTAGAACGAGCGCTCTTCATCACCATGCTCTCTCCAGCGCAAATGGTCGGCTTTGACCCCAAGAATTTCCGTAACAAACTTCCACATGTCGTTCTTCCAGGTCTCGAACAGCTCTTCCCATTTTGTCGATTCGGGATCGAAGAAGTATTCAATCTCGGCCTGCTCGAACTCGAGCGTCCGGAAAATAAAGTTCCCTTTGGTAATCTCATTGCGGAAAGATTTGCCGGTCTGACCGACACCAAACGGCAACCGCACGCGGGTGGAATCCAAAATATTTTTGAAGGACAGGAAAATACCCTGCGCGGTTTCTCCACGCAGGTATACGAGAGACTGATTCTCCGGAACAATGCCCACATGAGTCTCAAACAGCAAATTAAATTTCCTCACCGGTGTCCAATCGAACTTACCGCAGGTCGGGCACTTGATCTTGTGTTCTTGAATGATGGCGTCGAGCTCAGCCTCGGTCTTGCCTTCCACTTTCAAATCCGGCACCGCACCTTCAATGAGATGATCGGCCCGCGTGCGGGTGTGGCAGCTTTTGCATTCCACCATGGAGTCGGTCAAGCCGGCCACATGGCCGGAAGCCACCCAGGTTTTGGGATGCAGGATGATCGAAGAATCGAGTCCGACCATATCGGGCCGTGAGCGCACGAAAAATTGCCACCAGGCATCGGTGATATTCTTTTTCAATTCCACGCCGGCCGGACCGTATTCGTAGCTGTTCGCCATCCCGCCGTAAATTTCGCTGCCGGGAAAAACAAAACCGCGGCGCTTGCAGAGACTGACAATCTTTTCCATCTTGTCCGACGTAGCTTTAGCGAAGTCAGATAACTGTTCGTTTTGTTCGGCCATAAGAATCCCCACATTCCTGTAGCGTGCCGATTCATCGGCTGACTTAAGCCCATAAATGGGCACGCTACACGATCTTTTTAATATAATTCCTCACCATTATACCAAAAACCGCACCCTGCTGCCAAGGTGCAGATTACCAGCCATTTACTGAGAGTTGTCATCGCGAGGCACCAAAGGGCTTTAGCTTTGGTACCGTGGCGATCTTGCCAAAAAAGATTGCTTCACCCTGCTATTTTATTGCTAGAAAATAGCAGGGCTCGCAATGACAATAAAATATATCCGATTTATTGATCTTTCAACAAAACCGTATAATCCCGGTACGTTTTGACCATCTCATCGAAGTTCTCGTACTGGATGGCTGTGCGGATCTTCTGCATCAAGTTCAGATAGAACTTCAAGTTGTGCATAGTAGCCAGGCGGATAGCCAGCGGTTCGCCGGTGGCAAACAGGTGGCGCAAATAGGATTTGGAATGGTTCAGGCACAAGTAGCAGTCGCAACCGTTGTCGACTGTCGTAAAGTCTTCACGGTATTTCTCAAGCCTGATGTCGATAGTCTGATAGCCTTCGACTGTCCCATCGTTCGTTTCTATATTCCGTGCGGTGATGTAAAGCCGGCCATGCCGCGCCTCGCGCGTCGGGATGACGCAGTCAAACGTATCGCAGCCGCGCGCCGCCCCTTGGACAATATCAAACGGCGTGCCCACGCCAAGCAAATGTTTGGGTGCGGTTTCCGGCAAGAAAGGGATACAGTACTCAATAGCTTTCATCATCTCTTCGTGCGGTTCTCCTACTGCCACGCCGCCAATAGCAAAACCCTCAAAGCCAAAGTTGACCATGTCCTCGGCTGACTTTTTGCGCAGATCAGGGAAAGATGCACCTTGCACGATCCCCCACAGCTTTTGCCCCGGATTGACCGGGTCTCCGTCAATCATAATCTTCTGGTGCTCGCGAATAGCACGCTCGGCCCAGCGGTTGGTCTGCTCAATGGATTGCTTGCTGCGGCCATGTTCGAACGGGAAGCCGGGGAAGTCATCCAATATCAAAGCGATATCGCTGCCGAGGTTGGCCTGGATGTCCACGGATTTTTCCGGACTCAAAATTTCCTGCCGCCCGTCCAGATCGAACTGGAACAGCACCCCGGCTTCCATGACCTTGCGCATCTTGGAAAGTGAAAAAACCTGGAACCCGCCGCTGTCGGTAAAAATAGGACCTTTCCAGTTCATGAACTTATGGAGCCCGCCCGCTTTGTAAATGAGTGCATCCCCCGGCCGCTGCCATAAATGATAGGTATTAGCCAGCACCATCTGAGCGCCCCAAAACTTCAGTTCTTCGGTCGTAACTGATTTAATGGCACCTTTGGTACCGATCGGCAAAAACATCGGCGTCAAGACATCGCCGTGCGCGGTGTGCAGCACGCCATTACGCGCACTGCTGCCTGCATCTTTTTTGAGAATTTCGAAGTAAGACATTAGCCATAGTATACTAAATTTTCGCCATTTTGAAAATTGTATATGATATAGTACAATACCAAAAACCACCAGGAGGGTTTGTGAGCACTGAACTTGTAATCGAAATTGAGCAGGACACAGACGGCCGCTGGATCGGCGAAGTAATATCCATGCCCGGAGTGATGGTCTATGGTGCCAGTCCGGAGGATGCGCGGGCCCGTGCTGCAAAGCTCGCACAACAGGTCATCCAAGATCGGGAAGAAACTGCTTCTCCCTACGATCGCCCGGAATTCGAATAACTAAAAGACCGCTGCCACGCTGGCCTGCGCCATTAACACAAACCCCTGCTTTCGTTTGAAAGCAGGGGTTCTTATAGTACCTGAGGGACAGCAGAGTGCCATTACACTTCCCGAGCACTGATCCTTCCCGAATCACGCCGTGCCAGCGCTCCCATGATGAATATGGCATACAGAGCCGCCAGGCCGACCAGCGCGTAGATAATACGCGACAGTGCCGAAAGGTTACCGAAAATGCTGGCCACCAGGTCGTACTTAAAGAATCCAACCAGTCCCCAGTTGAGCCCGCCGATGATAAGCAAGACTAGCGCCAAATAATCAAGTCCATTGAGTTTATTCACACATACTCCTTTCCAAGCCCCGCTTGGCATTAATACACCTTCTGTAATGACGACGACACAGCTACCAGCTTCTGTATCGGGTTATTTTTACTTGCTTGACCTGATAATTTTTGTAGGGGCAATACGTCAATGGTTAAATGAAAAATTCACACGGAGGTACCCTTGTTGCCTTAGAGCAACCCATTGATGTAGATTCATTGCCAGTCTCGACCGAACTCGACACCAACGCGCTATGGATAGCCGACATAGCGAACGTCCCCGGACAAGTTCCCGGATGTTCCGCCTACGGAATTTCGGAAGCTGAAGCCATTGCCAACGTCCGCTTTCTGGTCAAGAAGGCCCTGGCCAACATGTCTATGAGCGCTGCCAGAAAAGCTTCTCTCGATACGAAATGATGAATCAACCCGCCAACATACAAAAGCTCCCGCTTCATTCGAACGGGAGCTGTATTCTTTTGTACGATAGATTCCACTCTCTGATCGTTTCATTAAATTACGGCAGGCCACGGGCCTGCACTACAACTCGCTGATGGTGTGATAAATGTAGTGCAGGCCCGCGGCCTGCTGCTTTAATGGAGGGTCGGTTATCAACCGCCATGTATTTGAATATCCGCTTGGATGTGTACTATCCGCCCATACACCTTCCCCATAAGAAAGAGCCGCATCCGGGGTGGACACGGCTCAAAAGTACTGCAAGGTTTGAGATAGGACTTCTACTTCTAGGCGTAGTAGCCGTACTTCTGCCGACCGGAGTACTTCTTCCGTACGGTCAGGGTACAGACCGGCATTTCGCCGGTGACAAGGAGATCAATCAGCGGAGCGCGCAATGCACGCTGGTTACGTTTACGTCCGGCATTCCGTTTGCTGCGATGCCCGCGGTCCGGTGATCCGTGATACCCGCTGCGTTTGTCGCGACACTTGCCGAAGTAGCCGTTACCGTAGTACTCCAAGGCGTTCGCCCTGGATGAACCCTGCCCGACTTCGGACAGCTCGTCTTCCGGAACGGAGGATACCACGCGGTCAATCTCCCGCCGCTCTTCGTGGGTCAAGTGCAGTGCTTCGAGTTCTGCACCCAGTGCCCCGACCGAGTTCATAGCCAGGGAAAGGCTGATCAAGCCGCCGTTGTTGGCGGCCACAGCATCGAGGTAACTATCGATCTGTTCCTGGCGTGACGGGGCAGAGGGAACGACTTCGACAGCGATAACTTCGACGACCGTGACGATTACAGCCACTTCCGGTGCCTTTTTGGTCTTCACCGGCGGACGCAGAGGTCCGCCGATTTCCCGAATGTGATTGAGCAAACTCGTGCTGGCGGTGGCGATCATTCGGCCACCTTTTTGTCCTTCAAACCTCAAGTTTTCCTCCTGAAAAGATGGGTTTTGAAAACTAACCCATAATTATAGCATTTTTTAACATTTTTGTCAATATTAAAATCCCTAGTATTTACTAGGGATTTTATAAAATATGCCTTATTTACATTACCCGCGTATGAGCGGAGTTGCCGTGCGCCATATGGGTGGGAAGCGAATCAAATTCTTCAAGAATCATTTTCAGCTCCTGAATCGGTGGGGTGCTATCTATTTCTTCCAAAGTGTGCCCGGTCTGAACAGATTCCTGGAGCAGTGCGTCTATTTGGTTTCTCGCATAGGTAAAATATTCAGAAATTCCACGACCATCCCTCGTTCGGGTGTTTCGCGAGGCCGCATACTGTTGGAATTTTTCCAATTGCAAAGAAATCTGGCGAAGTATAATTTTTTTCATCAGACCGTTCTGGGTCACCTTGCCCTGCTGCCAACCCCGGACCATCACTTGTGCCGCTTCTCGGTTCATCATAATCACAACACGGGGCAAATGATGAAGCCATCCCTGGTAGTCTCCCCTCTTGGAGCGGAAGTATTTGACTGAACCGAGCCTGCCGGCATCCAAATCATTCTTGATGCGGCTAAATTTATAGCTCGGGTCCTGGTTGTAGGTAATGTCAGTAGCAAGTCCCATGTGTTTGGTCGCGCCGGACTGCTCTTCAAATTCAAGGATTGAATCTACGCCGTTTTCGAAATCATCATAATCGGTCGTCATGTACATGGTCGCGGATTCGCCGAACCACTTCAGCTCGTTCGAACAATCATACAGTGCCACTTCAAGCGTCTTGGCCAATTTTTGCAATTCCGGATCCTTCCGTTCTTCGCGATCACGCGAGCTCTGCGTGGCTTTTTTTAATTCGATATGTTCCTTATCTTCTTCAATTTGCCGTTGGTTGGAACGTCCGTTCGGCTCCACATGAATAAAACTATCCAGGGTGGGTTTTTCCCGGTCCGCAATGGCCATGGCTCTTTCGTAAGCGGCGGCTTCAAGACTTAACGGCACATGTTCGGACTTTGGCTCCGGCACGTCCCGCGGTGGTTGAGCGGGAGCTTTGTAATTGGTATAACGTCGTGGTTGTGGATGCATATTTTCACATTATCCTTCTACAATCAAAGTATACCAAATTCCTCAAAATTAAGCAGCCCTTGGCGAGCACTATGATACAAGGAAGTATCGTAGTAGATACAAAACAACCCCGTCCTCAGATTGAGGACGGGGTTGTGTAAATTTTGTATCACTTCTCCCTTCACACTATTGCCTTCTGCCTAAGGTTTAAAACCTCGGGCGGAACGGTCTCGGATGATCATCATCTCCACCGCTGCGGTGCGGGCGGAACCCGCCGTGGCCATGGCCGTTGCTTCTGCCATTGCCACCGCGCGAGCCTCCCCTGCCCCCGAAGCTGCTATGTTCGGCAGCCGCTGCCTGTTGCTCCGGAGTCGGAGCCGCGGCGAACGGCTTGTGGGTCAGGTTAATGCGCCCCTGGTCATCAATCTCCACCACTTGAACCTTGAGCGGATCGCCAACCTTGACTACATCCTCTACCCTGCCGACGCGGTAGTTAGCCAGCTGGGAAATGTGCACCAAGCCTTCCTTACCCGGTAGCACCTCCACGAACGCACCGAAGTCCATGAGGCGGGTAACCTTGCCGTCGTACACTTCTCCCGGCTCGACTTCCTTAACGATGTTTTGGATCCACTCGGTCGCCTTCTTGGCCATCTCGGCATCGGTAGACGTGACCATGACCAAACCGCTATCCTCAATATCAATCTTCACACCCGGACAGTTGGCAATAATTTCGTTGATGGTCTTGCCGCCACTGCCGATGACTTCGCGGATCTTGTCCGGCTTGATCATAAAGCTCGTGATGCGAGGTGCGTACGGAGAAAGATCCGGACGCGGTGCAGGCAGGGCTTCCTTCATTTTGCCGATAATGTGAATGCGCGCAGGCTTGGCCTGATGCAAAGCCTGTTCCAGAATATCAGCGCTCAGACCTTTCAGCTTCATATCAAGCTGCAAAGCGGTCACGCCTTCTTCGCTGCCGGTAACTTTAAAGTCCATGTGGCCGTTGAAATCTTCAATACCGGCAATATCTGTCAGCACTTTGAAGTTTTGAGGATTAGACTCGTCCATTACCAATCCCATGGCGCAACCGCCGATAATATGCTTAATCGGCACACCAGCATCCATTAACGCCAAAGTCGATCCGCAGGTGGAAGCCATGGAGGTACTGCCGTTACTGGACATGATTTCAGAAACCAAGCGCATGGTGTACGGGAACTCTTCCTGCGGAGGCAGGACAACTTCCACGGCGCGCTCAGCCAAAGCACCATGGCCGATTTCGCGGCGGCCCGGACCCCGGACCGGAGCAACTTCGCCCACGCTGTAACCGGGCATGTTGTAGTGGTGGATATAGCGCTTGGCGCGTCCTTCATACGGATCTTCCATGCCGTCGAGCATCTGCTCGTCGCCCTTGCTGCCAAGCGTGACCGTGGTCAACGCCTGGGTCTCGCCACGGGTAAACAAGGCGCTGCCGTGCGTGCGCGGCAAAACCGCGACCTCGCACGTGATGGGGCGGGTCTCGGTCAGTTTACGTCCGTCAACGCGGCGTTCATGCTCCAGAATCTGCTTCTGCTGGTATTTCTTTAAGAGCTTGTCGATAACACTGTTAACCTCTTTGTCGATGTTGATCGGCTGCACAGCGTCCTGTACGGGACGGTCGCGACCGTCCCCTACGGGGGACAACGCCTCTTTGACCTGCGCCGTGATTTCCGTAATCAATTTATTGATATTGCTCTCGCGCTCTTCCTTGCTTTTTACATACACGGCGGTTTCGATCTTGTCGTCGGTGAGCAATTCTTTAATCTTGGCCATCAGCTGTTCGTTCGGCTTGACGATGATCGGCTCGGCTTTTTCCTTGCCGATTTGTTTGGCAAATTCAATCTGCGTTTCGACGAGTTTGCCTAAATGCGGCTGAGCAAACCGGATTGCTTCCACGATCTGCTCTTCGGGAATGATCTGTGCGCCCATTTCAACCATAATAATGTGCTCGCCCGTGCCGCACACGATCAGATCCATGTCGGACTTCTCCTGCTGCTCATGCGTCGGGTTCACCACATACTGCCCGTCCACCTTGCCTACACGAACGCCAGCCACCGGGCCATCGTACGGGATGCGCGAAATCGCCAACGCCATAGACGCGGCATTGACCGCAACCATATCAGGCTCGTTGACTCCGTCGATAGATAACACGGTGGAGATAATTTGTACGTCATTGCGCATGCCTTCCGGAAACATCGGCCGGAGGGTTCGGTCTATAACGCGCCCTTTCAAAATGGCATCGTCCGTGGCGCGGCCTTCGCGCTTGACCCAGCGGCTGCCCTTGATTTTGCCGGCAGCGTATAAACGCTCCTCGTAGTCGACCAGCAGCGGGAAGAAATCTATGCCTTCACGGGCTTTGTCGGACATAACCGCCGTGGCCAGGACGACTGTATCGCCGAGACGGGCCATAACGGCACCGTCAGCCTGTCCTGCCAACTTTCCCGTTTCAAATATAAACTCGCCCTCCCCCACGTTGCAGGTAATCTTCTTACTTTCCATGAATTGTCCTTTCTTGCCCCGCCCTTTGCTCACAAAGAGCGGGGTGTGTTTCAGAGTGTTATGCGTGTTGACGAGGACTTTTTTTAAAAATCCTTCGCTATACCCGCACACCACCGCTGAAACATTAATAAATTAATTGACAAAATTTAAAAAATTGAACAAAATTGACAAAATTATTCAAACCAGCCTGCAATTTATTTTTGTCAATTTTGTCATTTTTGTCATTTTTGTCAATATTACTACTTCCTCATACTTCCCAGCATCTCTTCCTCAAAATGGAGCAGGAACTGGATCGGATCCGGGGTGCTGCCAAACAAGATGTGGTCAACACTGCTGCGCTGGCCGCGGTCCTTCATGCTTTCCACGCCCTTCTCCTGAAACCAATCCTTCCATAATAGACTAAACTGCCGGTACCCCTCTGACCCCTCTTCGCCGAACCGCTCATAGATTATCTGGTATTTCGTCGTATCACAGATATTGATGAACTCGCTTTTTTCATCCAAAGTCAAATACCCATGCTTCTGCAAAGCATCTTTTAATTCCTGAATGCGTGGCGAGGTATACACAGCTTGGCAGATTTCCCTGCCAAGCTGTGTCCATTCGGCATCGAATTTTTCAAAATCTAGAGATCTTTCAGTCATGAATCAACTGGGGGTCAGTAAAAAATCTTTCTGATATTTCCTGAATATCGGATTCGTATGCGGAGCTATTTATTATCCGCTATTTTTATCTTCAATTTCTCAGCAATCTTTTCCCAGCGCTTCTGGTCTTCGTTCTTGAGGTAGCGAAGCAACCGGCGGCGATTACCGACCATTTTCAACAAACCGCGGCGGGAATGGTTATCCTTACGGTGAACCTTCAGATGCTCGGAAACCTGTTCGATTTCCTTGGTCAGGATCGCGATTTGGACTTCCGGGCTGCCGGTATCGTCCTTATGGATCTGGTACTTCTTAATGAGAGCAAGCTTCTCTTTGTTCGAGAGCATGACTTTTTCCTTCTGCACGTCAATGGTAGCCCTGAAGCTTTATAGAACCACTGCGTGGATTAATTAAATCCCTGATAAACATCCACAGGATATTTATTCAAAGTAAAAATATTATACAGTATTTGAGAGATTGATGCAAATTTTGCCACCCTGTCAAAGTAGTCTTCAGCCATGCGGCCTGGTGGCTAAAACCCTCCTTTAACGCCCCGTTCTTGACCCCATTCATCATCTTCCATACACTAGAGGGTCATTCCTGCTGTGCAAGATGACAAAAAACATCTGGAAAACCGTGTTTTCCTGAGGAGGATATATGAACACAATGTTGATCAAATTGGCTGAACTCACTTCGGCCCAGTACATCGCTTTGGTACGGTTCCTTGAAAGTGAGAAAAACAAACTCTCTCTTCCGGAATTTGCCAAGGAGCGATTCCGTTTTCAACAAGGCAGCAGCATCACCATCCCGTTCGCCGAGCTCGTAGGGGTGTCAACAAAACTGGACCAGGGTAAAATCCTGACCAACGTTGCCCTCAAGGCCGTGATCAACGCCAGGGCTGACAACTCGCCCCGCCGCACGAATCCCAACGCCGACTACGGAGCAGACCCAGATACTTCTTGTATTTCCGTATCGGGCCAAGACAAGCTGAACGAAATGTTTGATGCTATGCAGCTCTACTTATCCGATGCTATACAGCTCTGCTCGGCACAGAGATGAAAAGACGGTCCATGGAGCATGCCTGATCACCGCAAGGTCCTGCTGGCAAACTGAACCTGCCCACCCCGGACGCACATCGCGCGTCCGGCTTTTATTTTGCTGTCAAAAGGCGCTTTTGGCACTGACAATGTATTGAATAAAATCCTTCGCTACATTATATCCCGTCAGTTGCTCGAAGGACTGAAATCCCGGCCAGCGGTTAATCTCCACTATATAAAACTTACCGCCGGACTCTAAAATATCCACTTTAGCCAGCTCGCGACAGGTCGCCCGGGCTGCGGATTCCGCGATCTGTACCAGTTCCGGCAGCTCCGCGGAAGATATCGTCTGGGCGGTAGCAAAATTCGGGCGCCCCGTCTTAGGGTGAGGCGCAAATCGCAGCACGACCGGCAGACTTTTGTATCCGACCGTGATGACTTTATACTCAAATTCCACTGGCACATATTGTTGGACCAACAGTTCTGAAGTTGGGTGCTTGTGCATAGCTTTCTGCAGGCCTGCATCATCCTTTACAAGAAACACGTCCCGACCCTTCATCCCAAAATCCCATTTTACAACATAGGGATATTTTAGAGAGGTCTGTCCCAACCGGAAGGTTTGCGGGACCGGAAGTCCGGCTATCAAAGCTTTAACCAATGGCCCAAACTTATCATGGTCCACATCTCCATCTACCATGGTGGCATCTACAACTTTTTTCCCGGCTTTAACGAATTGCCGGGCCAGGGCAGTGGCCTCGTCCAGGTAAGGGTAAGGAAAACGGATATAGAGGGCTTCATAGTCTGCTACATCGATAGGTAATACGTCTTGTACCATTTGCCGCATAGATGCGGTCTTGGCGGATATTCCCAAAGCTGCCGTTTCCTCGATTAAACGCTTGGTGGAGTATACGCCCTGTGGAGAAATAAGAAGAATCATACTTTACCCATGCACCAAAAATTATGATTTAGGATAACAATTGCTGGGGTGCCGGCTTTTAATGCTAAGCTTGTCAGTTATTCACAGTATTTGGTGCGCGGGTATACCAATTGTAGCGAAAATAGGCGTATAATACTAATTGAGATGCGTTGTGCGACAACATATCGTCGTACAATATTATGCGGATGCGACATATGCGGCGCACAACAAAATCCATTTAAAAGATTGAGCATGATTTAAACGATTTAAAAGAATATGGACCCATGTTCTTTTAAATTTTGTCATTCATGTCAATCTTGTCAACAATAATATGCTTCGAAACAAAAACACCGCCAAACAACCACCATTGAGCGAAAATAAAAAAACCCGCCCCCTCACCCCATTACAGCGTTATATTATTGAATTTCTTGAATATTGTGAGATCGGCAAAAACCAAAGCCGGCGGACCGTGGCCAATTACCACCACTACCTGGGACGCTTTGACGGTTTTGCCGAAATGCAGGGCGTCCACAAGCCTGACCAGATCACCCTGGAATTGGTCCGGAAATACCGGCTCTATTTGAACCGTTTCGAAGAACGGGACGGCCAGCCTTTAAAGCTCATTACCCAAAACTACCATCTGATCGCGCTACGGGCATTTCTGAAATATCTGACGAAGCAGGATGTTCAAACTCTGGCTCCCGAAAAAATAGAGCTGCCAAAGAATCCTATGCGCCAAGTCGAATTCCTGGAAGAAGAAGAGCTCCAGCGGCTCATTGACGCCACGGACAAAGAACCGAGCGAATTGCTCCGGGTGCGCGATCGCGCGGTAATGGAAACGCTGTTCTCGACCGGTTTGCGCGTTTCCGAGCTGTGTAGCCTGCGCCGCGACAACATTAACTTGGACCGCGGCGAATTTACCGTGCGCGGCAAAGGTAGCAAGTTGAGGGTCGTTTTCTTGTCTGATGAGGCAACGGCTGCCATCAAACAGTACCTGGCTAAACGGCCGGATAACAACAAGGCCTTGTTCGTCGGTCATTCGACCATTGGCAACTCGATCGAGATGGAAATAGAATCCCAAGGGTTCAAGTCTGGCAAAAGCGAACCAGTAGCCGAAATACAGGGGCTCACGCCGCGCAGCGTGCAGCGCATTATAAAAAAATACTGCCGGATTGCCGGCATTGTGAAAAAAGTTTCGCCGCACACGCTGCGGCATTCATTCGCGACCGATCTCTTGCAAAACGGCGCGGATATCCGTTCGGTCCAGACCATGCTGGGACATGCCAGCATTACCACGACGCAAATTTATACGCATATTACCAACCAGGGATTACGTGAGATACACAGGAAATTTCATAATAAAAAAGAATGAGCATAAAATTTCAAATTCCAAATTTCAAATGTCAAATCAATTTCAAATTTGGAAATTCTGACATTAGGGTTTGATTTGAAATTTGTCATTTGATATTAGTCATTTACCTTAAAAGCCCCGTCGTTTCCGATCGGGGCTTTTAAGATGCACGTGCGTCAGTCATTTCCGCAATTTTAATAATCTTGTGCAAGGAGTTCGGCTAGATATACCAGCGAAGTTCGCTCATGCTTCGCATGGCTTCTTCCATGTCGACCTGATACTCGCGCTCGGTCTCTTTTGTGTACTCGGTGAGCGGTGTCTGGCAATACGGGCAAACGCCTAGTTTTTCCCGGCTAAAGCCGCATCCGTCACACATGTACATATGGAAGTTTTTCATATTTGATCACCTCCCTTATGGGAGCCGTCGTTTCCGGCGCCATACCGGAAGCACACGGCATTATTTGGTGATTACACGCTGGGTGTTTGCTGAAAACTCCTTTCGTTTTTTGTGTGATACCTGTGTCGTGTACAGGCCTTTCTACTTACGGTGTATTCCCGAAAAAATGTTCTGTCAAGATCGTTTTTTTGCTAATAAAGTGGATAACTCAAATTCAACTTGTCTTTATACGATATTTTGAGCATGCGGTTTGTCTAAACGGTTTGGAATACGAATGAGAGAAATGATAACCGACTAGAACATGAAACCTGAATCAAAAAACTAACCTGCTTATTTGAGTGTAGCGTGCCCATTTATGGGCCGAGAAGGCTTAAGTGGCCGATAAATCGGCACGCTGCAAAACCTATGAAATCTCTAACATTTCCGAGTTTTTTGATTCAGGTCATGAACTATTGACAAAAGTATTTTGATGTGCTATAATAATTGGATTTTCCTTAGATTTCTCAGTAATTTTCAGCAACTCAGCACATTACACAGGAGGTGTAATATGAACGGAAACGATAGCAGCACGCTCGAAGCCCGACCTACCCACCGGGAGGTCGTCGCCTTCTTTTGTCCGAAAGAGCCGGGGTACCGGTTCAGAACAAAAGAGGGTCTGGAATTTCAGGTAGAAAAAAAGCTGACACCGGCGGAAGCAAAGCAAGCCGACAGGCAGCTATATGATCAAATTGAGCGCAACTTCCGGAGCGTCGACATGTTATACTGGTTGGAATGCCAGCTGGTCAATCCCAACCAGAACCCTCAGTAATGTCTGACGCGCGGCCTTCTTGGCGCGGCATCAACGATGCCGCGCCTTTCTCTTTTCATAACAGCCGATATTTGTTAGAATGTACATGGTCTCATATGACCCCGTAGCTCAGTTGGATTAGAGCGAGAGCCTTCTAAGCTCTAGGTCGCAGGTTCGATCCCTGCCGGGGTCACCACGTACCAGTCGCGAACCGTTTAGGTTCGAGAATGGTACGTGCCGTGTACCCGAGTCAATTTATTGACGAGTGGTTCACGGCTTACATGGTTCGCTCCGGTACGTGGCGCAGCCATATCTCCGAATTTTAAATACCGCCACCGAAAGGTGGCGGTATTTTCATTTACTGCTGCGGGGAGGTATCTGGGTATAACAGTAGATCCTGATCGCTGACAAAGGTAATATTGGTTTGAGTCGGGCTGACCCTGGCTAGAACGGTAGCATTCGGTATAGCGCTCTTGCGGCCGCTATTCGTAACAAGATAGACGGTTTCTCCGCTGCCGCGGATTAAGCTTCCGTCAGGCGCGGTCATGTACATTGGACTGATCGATTGGCTGTTCAGTTGACTCTGAGAGATCATTTGGATTTGAGACCACTGATAGCCGCGAGCCAAAAAGATCTGCGCGGAAGTAAATGGCACGAGGACATTATTCCGAACCAGATAGACCGTCGGGTTGCCGCCAACCTGCACCAGCGAGCCGCTTATAAGCGGTGACGTCGAAGCAGTTGATCCTGGTATTGTGCCGGTCCCCGTACCTGGACTGGTAATCGTGAACGGCAGTGAATTGCTGGTACCGCTGGCAGCTGCCAAAGAAACCTGGTAGGTACCCGGGGTCAGCAAAGCTGCAAAATACGGACACGCTCCGGTACTCCATGGCGCACATGGGTTGATACTGCTTGGGATCGCAAATTGCAACACTGTTCCGGCAGTCGCTGAACTGACCGCTCCGCTAATATAACCAGGTCCAAACTGGACCGAGGTGCTCGACGAGAACCCGGAACCGCTAACCGTTACCACCGTACCCACCGGCCCTGAAGTTGGCGTGAGGCTGATGATAGAAAGTGCGGTCGAAGTCGCCCCGGCTGCCTGCGGTCCGGTCAGCGTGAATGGGCTGCTCGTGGCAAGCACTGAACCGGAACTTGCGTTGGCGAATGTCAGCGTATATTGCCCGGCCGGCACAGTCCCACTGCCAGCCGTACTGCCGGCCATCCAGGTATAAATGCCGTTATTAGGGACGCTGGTTGCAACCGTATACACAGTCGTTGTCGCTGCCGGGCAGTTGGTGGCGCAGTACGGTACCAGAGACAGGCTCAGCAGCGTACTCGAAGAAGAAGTCGGGCTGTACCAGATAAAACTTTGACTGCTGCCCAAGTTCCACTGTTCGCCTCCGCCCGGAGTGAGTATTTGCAAAACAGGCGCTGTGGTCGTTTGCGCCATTGCAAGACTATGGCCCCATAGCCAAGACGCGCCCACCAAGCCTATGGCGGCAAGGACAAATAAAACTTTTATTTTCATATAGTTCGCACTATGGCGGTTAATGAATAGCTACCTGAATTGACGCATGAATATGGCAAGTATTACTTATCAAAAAACTTTCATACTCTGTAGTATGAAAGTTTTTTGATCATATATATGAAAACCTTTTAAACTACCGGCTGGCTCCAGTCACCGCTGTTATGGCGGTTACGCCCGTTGGTGTGCCAATCATGGACATTGGTTTCCATAATTTCCGTGAACAGCTTTTTGCCCGATTCAGTATAAAAGCGCGGCAGCACGTTATCCTCACGCATGGGATGCAGTTCTTTTTCCAACGCAATACCATTGGCGGCCTGTTCATGCAGCTCCAAATCCACATCCAGCGTGTCCGCGTCTTTGACAATCCTAGCTTCTTTGGACTCGCGCTTTTCGTATTCTTCCCAGATCTCCATCATTTCATCCTGCACTGAGGTGCCCTTAAGCATGTCTTCAATAGCCAGCCGTTCGTTGCGCGTAGTGTAGAGGCGCGACACATAATGCACGTCGCCGGTGCGACTTTCGGTAATGTCATGGATCAAGGCCATTTTAGCGATCTTGCCGGTATCCAAATCCCCGCCCTCCATTTTAGCCAGTACGAGCGCTATCCAGGTCAAACGAAAAGTATGTTCGGCCACGTTGGCAAAATTCGTGCCGAGCATCTGCTTCCACGTCCGGGCTATGTTCCGAATACAGCCCATCTCGTATAAAAATTCAAAGTCGCGCTGTATGCTCATACGGGATAAAATAATTATCTGAGCTCATCATATACTATGACGATTCTTCGTTCAAATGCACATACCGGGCCAATAATGCATCAGCAATGTAGGGAACGGTCTAGACCGTTCCCTACGGAAACAAACAACCTGCCAAAGCGTAGCCTATTTCATGCCATAAAAAAATCCCACCCTTTCTGGTGATCGCGGCAGGAGTCGAACCTGCGACCTTCAGCTCCGCAAGCTGACGCTCTATCCAACTGAGCTACGCGACCACAAGAAAAAATAGGAATTTTGGTACAGCTTTTGTATTTTAGCATAAACCAGTAGCTTTTTCAAGCCTTTTTCGGTATACTAAAACATAAGGACTTACGCGCTTGACCAAGTACGAGACAAAACGCGAGGATTGGCCGAGGCGTAGTCCACTACGGTGAGGCCGACCGGAGCGTTTTAACGAAGTAATTGGTCAAGCCCCTTGCGGGTTTCGCCCTGCATTTTGTGCCGGGCGAAACGCATAAGTCCTATCAAAATTATGGAAGAACGCGTACAAAAATATATCAGTCAGCAGGGAGTGGCCAGCCGAAGAAAAGCCGAAGATTTCATCAAGTCCGGCCAGGTCTTTATTAATGGTAAAAAAGCCCGCCTGGGTGATAAAATCGACCCGGAGAAGGACGAAATCAAGGTTTACGGGAAAATCATCAAGCCGTCATTCAAACCCGTCTATATCGCACTCAATAAGCCCAAAGGCTATGTGGTAACCAAGAAGGACCCCTACGGACGCAAAACCGTGTTTTCACTGCTCCCGGACGACCTGCGCAGCAAGGTCTGGAATGTCGGCCGCCTCGACCACGATACTGAAGGATTGATCATTTTGACCAATGATGGGGAACTGACGCAGCAACTCGCCCATCCCCGATATGAGCATGACAAGGAATATGAAGTCGCAACCCAGGAAGAACCAACCGACCACCAGCTTGAACTGCTGCGTGAAGGCGTGGAAATAGCCACCGGCATGACCTATCCGGCCAAAGTAAAAACGAGAAGCAATAAAATCTATATTATTATTCACGAAGGCAAGAAGCGGCAGGTGCGCCGCATGTTCTCCGCGGTCGGCCTGACCGTGACCAATCTCAAGCGCATCCGGATCAACAAACTTACCCTGCCGAAAGACTTGTTGCTCGGGCAGTACCGATTGATCAAAAAAGAAGAAATTCTTTGATTGAACAAAATTGACCAACATTGTTCAAGGCTGATCAAGAATATGGAATCTAAAACTCGCTCCGGAAAAAAAATTATATTGGCAGCTATTACACTGGCAATAACAGTTACTGTTATTGCCGTGTTTTATTTCAGACCGACAAAGATAGCGGAAGAGATTATCCCGCCTCGTAAATCACCACCTCAACTATCAACCACCGACAGCACCGCCTCCCCCACTTCATTTTCCCAAACAAACGACCAAAATCTGACCCAGTCAAAAGGCGGGGTCACCCAGTCGAATGACCGGGCGCAATCCGAAATCTTATTGAAGGCTCCCTTCACTCCCCAGGCCCCTACTGCCAACTGGGACCAACTGCACAACGAAGCGTGCGAGGAAGCCGCGGCTATTATGGCGGACGCTTACTTTAATAACAATAACGATAATAATAACAATAATAGGAGCACGCTGGATCCAAAACGAGTGGAAGCGGAGATAGCAAAATTGACCCAGTGGCAAGACGAACACTTCGGGTACCACCTGGACACCACTTCCGCGGAAACCGCGGAAATGATAGAGAAGGTCTACGGCCTTCATACCAAGCTCATCACAGATTTTTCCGAAGATGATATCAAAGCCGAATTGAACCAAGACCACCTCGTCATCATTTCCGAAAATGGCCGATTGTTGGGAAATCCTAATTACAAACGCCCGGGCCCCATTCACCACATGCTGCTGGTAAAAGGATATACGACCGCACAACTGGTCACCAACGACCCCGGAACCAGGAAGGGCCTTAGTTATCCTTATGACTTTTCCACGATCTATACGGCAGCTGCCGATTGGAGCCATGCGGCAGGCAGCGTGGACAGCGGCAAAAAGATTGCCATTGTCGTATGGGAATAAAGTGCTCAAGCAATTACAATATAAAAACCCGCCCAGTCGACTGACAAGGCGGGTTTGTCGCATCGGCACCTGTACGCCGAATTATTCCTCCTCTCTTTCATTGAGTTCCTTATCGCGAAGCTGCTCCCAGCTGCTGACCGTGCGGTAAATGCGGGTGTTCAACCGCTTCTGGCGGCGCTTCATATCGCGCTCGATATGCTCGATTGCATCCTTCATGGCCAACCGTGCAGCTTCCTGGTTCAATGCCCCATGAAGCTCTTCGATGGTCCAATTCAGAACGGCCGGATATTCCACCGCCACCCCGGCTAGGCGCAAGAAGAACTTCTTGAAGAATCGATACTTCGATAGCAAGTGACCTGAGGCAGCGGCTTTTTGCCGGAATTCTTCGGCATGGAGCACATAGCAGGCGAAATGGTCGCAAAAATCATCGCGCTCATGCTTGGCATGGCTGTACCATGTCAGGAAGTGTCCATCAAGATTCTCCGGCTTCCCGCCGGACCAGCTGATGCTTCGATATTCCTCCCGCTCATCTGCCGTCAGTTCGTTCCAGAGCGATTCGGCTACTTCATGGATAAAGACAAATCCATAAAATGCCTGGCGCGATGGAGGCAGCTCATTGTATGGCTCGTCATACTGGTGGTACAGTTCTACGCACTTCGTCTCCGCTACGTACTGGCCGATATTGAACATGCCTGACATGACCATATCCAAAGGCAAGATAGCGATATTGTATTTGACCACCGATTTGATATTGCGAAACATCACCGGCGGCAGCAAGCGGACCAAATTTTGTATGTCCTGCGCCTGTTTGAAGCTGAACTTAATATTCAGTCTGACTCGGTGGTGTTTGGGGCTTATACCCACAGCCCCCATGTCCCTTACGAAATCATGTATCCCCTTGATATTTTCGCGGGTCGCAATTTCCAGGCGGAACCCGTACTTCAGCCACAGATCGTGGTGGATATCCTCCAATAATGAAAGATCCAACCCTTGCTCAAAAGTCGCGGATACCACCTGCTCTTCCGCCTGCCGCTTCAACCGGTCAAAAAACATGGACACTGTCCGGTTGTCGCGTCCGAGATCATCCACCTCACCATGAAAAAGAACGACGGATTCTCGAATGTACCAGGAGCTGTATGGTATATACTCAACCACGGTTCCCGACTGATCGATGAATTTGAGACCTGTCCCGTACGGCGAAACGTACCCGAAAAATGGAACCTCTCCGTCCGCCAGGCAGCGCGGAATTTTTTGCAAGATCGCAACCAGGCGAAACAGCTCATCTTTCCGCATGGTAACGCCCCGTACCAAGTCGAAGACCGTCGCTGAAAAAACTTGCCGTTCCAAACGATCGCGACGCGATTCGAACCGGTCACGTTCCCGAGGACCGAGTCTATTCAGATGCAAAGCGAAATCAGGCACGTCGCGGAGCGAGTCAGGACCAAACTCCTGTCGATAGGCTTCGGCGGAGACTTTTCCGAACCCCACTTGCAGCCCTTCCTGGCAGCTGTGCCATAAACATTCATACAAACGACCATTACTGATCATGAGCGGCACTAAGGCGCGAATTTGCCGGCGTACAGCCGCTTTCCATGGTACATGCTCCAGGTAATCATCCACGCCGGTCATGCCCAGGTACGAATGCGGACCCACCGAAAGCAGCCCGGAATACACTCGGTCGGTTTCCACCGTATCCGTGCAAAAAATCATACTGTGCGTGTTTGATGAAAAATGCATGGGCACCAGATTCCGCACACACGCTCCGGTATCTTCATCATTTTTGCTTTCGGCGGAATCCGTTCCGCACGTTATGAATGTCGCCGGTACGCGTTTCAGCAACGGCAACAATGCTATCTCCAGCATTGTCAGTTCCGGAAAGACCTCATTCACTTCCCGAATGTTCGCAAACTTTCGGCCAAGGGCACCCAACACCGCCCGATTAAACATGGCGAGACCATCTGCAAAACTGACACGCTTGAGAATGGCAGCTTCTAATTCTTCGCGCAGCTCATCCAAACCGAGCTTCTGCCTAAGTTCTTCAAAAGCATCCTGCGTGTTGCGAGCGGCAATAGCGCGGCTGTTACTTGCCAGAGCCGGCAATGATTGTCCGGGTGCTGCGGAGGCATCCGCTTCCAATTGTTCAAGCCGATTATACGCTTCCGCCCGGCTGGCCGTGATGTATCCGTACAATTCCTGGCGCTCCCGGGCAACGTCGGCTGCCAGTTGCGACGGTTTATACGGCAGCATGTCGGTAACACTGACCCTGCGCAGTTCCTGGCTTTCTTGATCCTTATCATTCTTCGACATATACCCTCCTGCAAACTCGCCAATGTGCTATCTTTGGGAGTATTCACACTATGATACCAATCCGGATTGCTTTGTGCAATATTAAAAAATATTAAAACTGCCATTGAAACCATAGTCTCAAGCTGGTATACTGCCCCATGTACAGGAGGCTCTATGACTACGCATACCGGCGGGGCCACTACCCCCAAGATCGTGTCTCGCAAAGAAGGAAATCGCACCATTGTACGGATCGGTAATCAGGAAATGAGCCTGGATGATTTCCGGCAAGCGGTACTGCACGTCATGTGCAATACTACCCTGGATGGTCCCCATGATCCGCGCCGCGAACTCTTTCGCGACTTCAGCTCTATGAGCGAGTGGAATGATGGCAACGGTCCCCGTTTCGTGGGCATCCGCCCTTCGGTCCGCAGCCACTGCGACGCGTTTTGACGGAACGCTGCATGCACGAAAAACCCCGTCCTGCACTGTGCAGGACGGGGTTTCTTATATCAAAACCGGTCAGGCTTCCACGGTCTCCTGGAGCACTTCTTCCGCGTGGCGGCGCTGGGTCTGTAAATTGTATATACGGGCATACTCCCCGTTTGTCGCCAGCAATTGATTGTGTGTACCGCGCTCTACGACTGCACCGCCGACAAGCAGGAGAATTTCGTCGCTATCAATGACCGTAGCAAATCGATGTGCAACCGTAATTGAGGTCACGCCTTTGGATACCTCCAATATGCTCTTCCGAATCTGTTCTTCAGTACTGCTATCGAGCGCTGAGGTAGCTTCGTCGAAAATGAGAACGTCGGGCCGCTTAATGATCGATCGGGCAATGGCAATGCGCTGTTTTTCGCCGCCCGAAACCATCAATCCCCGCTCTCCGACTTTTGTCAGCAATCCGTCGGACAGTTTGGCCAAAAACGGCTGCAGACTGGCGCGCTGCGCCGCATCCGCTACCGCTTCTTCCGGCGCGGCAAAGCTGCCATAGCGGATATTGTCCGCGATGGTGGTATTGAATAGGACGTTATCCTGCAACACAAGCCCGATGCGCTTGTGCAGGGACTCGATGTCATAGTCTTGAATGGGGCGGCCGTCAATAAGGATCTCGCCCGAAGTCGGCTCATAGAACCGCAACAGTAGTTTGACGATGGTCGATTTACCGCTGCCGGTCTGCCCGACCAGGGCCAACTTCTTCCCGGGTTCGACCGTAAAAGAGATGTTCTGAAGTATGGGCCGAGGTTTTTGATTGGCGTCATCCTGAGCCGTGAGTGCATCCGAACGGCGAAGGATCCCATTTCTGGTGCCATCCGTAAATTGAGATGCTTCGTCGGATGCACTCCTCAGCATGACGCCAAAAGAAGGGCCATAGTCAAAGCTGACATTTTTAAATTCCACCTTCCCGCGCAACTTTTCCACTTTCGTCGCCCCCGGTTTGCTCCGAATCGTGACCGGTTCATTGAGCACGCTCTGCAGCCGGTCGACTGCCGCAACACCTTCGCTGTATTTGGTGTAGATATCACCCAGATCGTATAACGGTTGGTATACGGCAAACGAATAGAAGTTGAACAGGATGACATTAGCAAAAGACAGCAGTCCGCGGAAACTCAACACCGCGCCCCACCACAGAAGTACCACGCGCGCCAGATTCACGACCGTACCTTGGGCAAATCCTAAAGCCTGATACGAGACGGTTTTCTTCTTGAGCCGCACATGTGACAGCTGGTTGTCATGGTGCAAATTCTCCTCTTCGTGTTGTTCGGAGGAAAAAGCTTTGACCAACTCGATATGGCTAACTGCTTCAAACGAAGAGCCGAACAATTGTTCATTGATCTTATTAATCTCAACCTGGGTCCGCTTAATGCGGCGGGTGAAAACCCAGGTCACTAAAAAGAACAATGGAATGAATCCGAACAGGGCAACACCCATGCGCCAGGATTTCCAAAAAACAATCCCAAACACGACCACGATGGAAAAAGAGTTCTGGAAAATCTTATCGAATATGACCGAGAATAGGGACGTAATGTCATCGCGCGCCTTAGAAAGCTTGCGGAAGACTTCCCCGGCTTTTTCCTGGCTGTGAAAAGCCATGGGTAGTTGCAGGACATGGCTGTAGGCGTGTTCCAGGACGCGAATGCCGATGCGGTCAGCCACGGTAGATACGAAGTAGGACTGCAGATTCTTAAAGGTGCGCGCGCCGAAGGCCACGCCAATCCAAGACAACACTACAAGCGTCAGGCTTCTGAAAAAATTCTGCGGACTGCCGAAGCTGTACGGATTAGCCATGTACTTGCTGATGATCGTGGCGAAAAAGAACGGCTCTACCAACGACAATGACTGGCTTAAAATAACGAATAAAAAAATGAGGGCTATTTTGCCCTTTTCCTGCTGCCAATAATGGGAGAGAAAACGTAAATAAGGGAACATATGATATTATAGTTTCTAATGCTTCAATCTATGTATCTTATAGACGTATAGTATCACGAATTTTTAAAGTTTGGATAATGAGGCTAGACTTAACCAGTTTATGTAACTCGTTATTCGGTACGCGAAGGCGCATAGTAAGCCGCTTACCGCGAGACATTAGCCGATACGCTCAGCGCTACCGAATAACGTAAAACGTATACAAACAATGACTTTCCCCCAACATTTTGCTACAATTAAGCCATGAAAAATGCTATATATAAAAGCTTTATCTATCTGTTTCTGGCTTTTAACCTGGTACTCATCGGCATGCTCTGGTGGCATGGTTCCGGCAGCTTATTCATGTTTGACGGCACCGGCCGGATGATTGCGCTCGGCAGGCTCACTGGCTTGCTGGCAGAAGCTTGCATCGCCCTGCAGCTCGTGCTTATCGGGCGCATTAGCTGGATCGAACAAGTGTTCGGCCACGACCGCATGAACAAGCTTCACCGGATCATTGGCTACTCTACAGCTGCGGTACTGGTCCTGCATCCGGTCTTGCTGACCATCGGGTATGCACGCCAAAATGAAACCGGCCTGGTCCAACAATTTCTCAATTTCCTCAACAATTGGGAAGATGTCTTTAAAGCCTTGATCGGCGTAGTGCTGATTTTGGGGACTATCGTCATCTCCCTCGCTATCATCCGAAAACGCCTGCGATACGAAACCTGGCATTTCGCCCACCTCATCGTCTATGTGGCAGTACTACTCGCTCTGGGCCACCAGACTAACTTTGGCGATTTTATGGACGAAAACCCGCAGGTCGCGTACTGGTACGTACTCAATTACGGCGCTCTGGGATTGCTTATCCTGTACCGGTTCCTGCGGCCGCTCTATAACTTTTGGCGATATCGCTTCGCTGTAGAAAAGGTCACACCAGAAAACGCCGACACTGCATCCGTTTATATTACCGGCCGCAATATGCCTAAGTTCAAATTCCAGGCTGGGCAATTCGCTAACCTCACGTTCCTGCAAAAGGGCATGTGGTTTACCCATCCATTCTCATTTTCTGCCGCACCCGGCAATAGTGTACGATTCACCATCAAAGCTTCCGGTGATTTTACGAACACGGTCCGGGACTTAAAGCCAGGGACCCGTGTCATCATTGACGGCCCTCTCGGACGATTCACCGAAGCTTCATCCCGAGGCGACAAATATCTCTTCTTGGCCGGTGGCATCGGCATTACCCCAATCCGCGCGCTCATGGAATCACTGTCCGCCGAACATAAGGACATTGTTTTGCTTTATGCGGCCAAAACCCCAGATGACATAGTTTTCCGGCAAGAATTGGAACAGCTCCAACACCGGTATCATTTTGTCATGTCCCAAATTTCGGAAGCTTCAGCCGGAGGGGCATTCGAAACAGGACGGATAGACGAAGAAAAAGTCAGGCGATTGGTTCCTGATTTTTCGCAACGGGAAGCGTACATCTGCGGGCCAGAACCCATGATTAATGCAATGCAAAGATTGATGCTGTCGCTGGGCACCGACAAATCGCGGATACATTTTGAGAAGTTTGAATACTGATAGTCCTTTAGTCCTGTGATCGTGTAGAGATAGCATGTGAAGACAGGAACTGCTCGCAATGCTTCGACAAACATCATAATGCGACTATTGCAACGGGCGCCTGACAGCAGCCCCTACACTGCAATGATCCCTGTAGGGGCAAGCGACAGCTGCCCGTTCACCAACAAGTGGCACTCTCCTTGAATCTCCGAGGCGGGCGCCTGTCGGCGGCCCCTACGCTGCAGTTGTCTTCTGTAGGGGCTAGCGATCCTGTCCGCCGAAGCCTTGGCGAAGGCGGAAGCTGCCCGCCAATTGAAAATCGAAATTCTAAATACAATTTGCAAAACGGGAAGTTCGTATGCGTCACACACACTGTCTGTAAAGACAGTTTTTTATATGCAAACAAAGAAAATCCTTTCAACTATCATCATTCTCGTCGCTGCTGCCGGAGTGTCCACCTATTTGCTCCACCGCCCGAGCGCGACCCGTATTCCGCAGAACGAGAGCAAGGCCGCGACGGATACCAGCCAATCTGCAGCCACAACAAGCCCGTCTACGGCATTAGATAACACTCCGACGATCACCCAAAGTTCGGGTCTTGTTGATCCCATTGCCGGCGGAAAATCCCGCGTCACCAAAAAACCGTTCGGCATATACGTTTCTCCCGGCCACTCCCCCATCTCGCCCGAGCGATTCACCGGATTCCATACCGGAGCGGATTTCGAAACCACACCCGAAGAACAGAATGCGGATGTGGCGATTTCTGCAATTTGTAACGGTCCGCTGTTGTTAAAGGAGTACGTCAACGGTTATGGTGGAGTTGCGGTGCAGTCATGTACGATCAGCAGCGAAAAAGCCACAGTGCTTTACGGCCATCTGCGTCTGGCGAGCATTACCCCTGCCGTCGGAGACCAGCTGAAGGCTGGTCAGACGTTCGCCGTGCTCGGTACTGGTTACAGCACCGAAACTGATGGCGAACGGAAACATTTGCATCTATCGATCCACAAAGGCCCATCAGTTGTCCTGCTTGGTTATGTTCAAAAACAGTCGGAGCTTTCGACATGGATCGATCCGGAGACGGTACTGCCGTAGAGATGGCTATAGAAAAATAAAAAGATAAAAAAATAGAAAAATTGGAAAAATTTTGGGCTAATCTTTTTATTTATCTATTTTCTATTTTTCTATAGTCGTTATGCGGTTTTCTGGTATACTATATATATGGGAAAAATGGCAAATTTTATCGCCACATACCAGGTCGTTAAGAAACATTTTAAAAAAGTTGCGTTTCAAAATGCCGTGACTCTGGTCAACGGGATCTTTTTTGTGGTCTGCCTGCTCCTGCTCGTATTTCTGGAATTTCACGAGGCGCTGTTTTTAGCCATCGTTTTGTTCCTCAACATCATTATCGGCATTATTCAAGATTTACGCGCCAAGGTTGCCCTGGAGCGGTTACAGATTCTCATGACCCCCAAAATTACGCGATTGCACAAGAACGGGCTCGAAGAGACTGTCCGGTTGGAGGACGTTACCATGGGAGACGTACTCAAGGTTTCGCTCGGCGACCAAATTCCGGCTGACGGCGTGATAGTGGAAAGCCGCGGCCTTGAAGTAAACGAAGCGCTCATTACCGGAGAATCCAATAGCGTAGCCAAAACCGTGGGAAGCAAGACACTCGCCGGCAGCATTGCCACAGCCGGATGGGGTAGTCTGCAAGTTACCGTTCCCCCGTCAGAGAGCTTTGTCTCGCAGATGACCAACAAGATCAAGCAGTACACGATCAACCTGAGTCCTATTCAGCAGACACTCAACACGTTCATCACGTACATGACTTATCTCCTGCTGGCCGTGGTCATATACGTCATTTACCACGGACTAACCGTCCATGAACTGCTCGTCTCAATAGTCAAAGATATTGCCGCACTGACCGGTACGCTCGTCCCACAAGGATTAATATTGGCCACCACCGTATTCTTCGCTTATGGCGCCGTTCGCTTATTCCGCAAGCAAGTTCTGCTCCAAGAGATCAATGCCACGGAAAAGCTGGGACGGATAAAGAACCTTTGCATAGACAAGACCGGCACACTGACCGAGAATAAGCCCACACTCGAATCAATCGAGCTATACGGAGGTACCACGCAGGATCAGGCATTGCAGTTGATCGATGGATACATCCAAGCCAACAATGACGCTTCGGAGACTACCAAGGCCATACAGGCGGGACGCAAACCAACCTTCCAAGGTTCAGTCAGTGATTCCCTCCCTTTTTCTTCTACCCGGAAATTTGGCACAGCCACTCTTCTGCAACCGGGTGGAACATTTGTCACCATTACTGTGGGAGCCCCTGATGTTCTCCTGACGCGCCTGGGACTGGCTGCCGAACAGGAATGGTTGAATGCCGTGATCAACCATTACGCCACCCAAGCCAAACGTTTAGTCTTGCTGGCTATGGCTGACCAGAATATGCTGGAGGCGCCGGTCCAAGAGTCCGTACTCCACCCGGTTGCCGTGTTCGTGCTATCCAATCCCCTCCGTACCGGCACGACAGATATCATCAACTTCTTCCAGAACCGCGGGGTCAGTATCCGCGTCATTTCCGGTGACAACCCGAAGACTGTCCAAGCAATAGCCGTACAAGCGGGTATTAAGCACGCAGACATAATTGTCACCGGTCCGGAAATTGAGCGTTGGGATAGCGAGGAATTCCAGGAACGTATTCCGGCCTACCACTTATTCGCCCGCATCAAACCGGAACAAAAAGAACGTATTGTCGAATTGTTCAAAACCCAAGGATTCACGGCCATGGTCGGCGACGGAGCCAATGACGCACTTGCCATTAAAAAATCCGACCTCGGGATTGCCATGTTCGACGGCGCCGGCGCCACAAGGCAGATTGCCCAAGTCGTGCTCATGAACAACAGTTTTGCCGCGCTTCCCACCGGAGTCAATCTGGCCGAGACCATCATCACGAACATCGAACTGGTCGCCAGCGCATTCTTCTACTCGGTCACTGTTGGATTGTCATTGTTTCTCATCCTCGCAATCCTCGGCTACACCTACCCGCTCTCTCCCCGCAACACCACCATTATCAACTATTTCATTGTCTGGCTGCCCATGGTCTACTGGACCGTATTCCCTGCCCACCAGGAAAGCACAGAGGAAAATCGGTCATTTCTCAGACGAGTGCTGCCTTATTCCATCCTGAATGGCGTTTTGACCGCGTTTGCGGCTACTTTGGCCTTTGCCTTGGGACCGGAAGCTTTGCGCTTTTCCGGCTCGCATATACTGGTGGTACTAACCGTGGCCGCTCTTGGATTTTGGTTCTTCGTGCTCACCCCTATTGCACACCGTATCCCGGTCACGAAGCAGCAAAAGAAGGTTATTTACCTGCTGGCCGGCATTGGCGCGGTGTTTCTTATCTTTGTTATGTTCCACCCGGGGCTCTCTGAATTCTTCGATCTGCAACGGCCAACCCTGCTCCCGCTCATTTCCGCCCTCAGCATCAGCTTCCTCGTGGGATGGCTGCAGTTTCAGCTTGTCAAACGATTCTTTGCCAGGCCAAAAACCTAAACAAGGACTCTCATAAACCCCCTTTTACATTTGATTCCACCAGTCCGCAATGGCATGCTCTTGTTTGTCATTGCGAGCCAAGAAAATTTCAATGTTAAATTTTCTTGGCGAAGCAATCTTATGTGTACGGCGTCATCCTGAGTGCATCCGAAGGATCTCAATGCCAGGAAAGATTGCTTCGTCAAAAAGATAAAGCCCTTTTCTCCTCGCAATGACATCAAACTTGCATAAAATCTATTCCGATCTGCCGAAAGGGCTCCAGCCGGTTCCAGAGTTTCAACTGACCAGCGACAGCGAGTATGAATTGCTCGACATTACGGGAGGATCCGCAGCAGGACAAACACTGGAACAACTCAAGTTCCTGGAGTGTCATGTAAAAAATTTTTCCCTCGGGCAGGCAACCGTTACCGATATCCGCATCACGAACTCCAAGTTCGAAGATTGCGACCTGGCCAATGCAAAATGCACGAAAGCACTGGCAGAACGGACCGAGTTCATCAAATGCCGAATGACCGGCTTTAAGTCGCCTGAGGCGGTCTTTAAGAATGTCCTATTTAAAAACTGCCAGTGCAAGCTCTCCCAATTCCGATTCTGCAAATTCAAAAATGTCACATTCGAGCATTGTATCCTCGAAGAAGCGGATTTTTACGGAGCCGACCTGACCGGGGCCGTATTTTCCGACTGCGACCTGCTCAAGGCAGACTTTTCATCCGCACGGATGCATGAGACCGATCTCAGAACCAGCAAGATAGCAGGTATAAGCGTTAACATCGAAAGCCTCAAAGGCGCGATCATCGACGTTTCCCAGGTCAATGACCTGGCTTGGCTGCTCGGAGTAAAAATTGAGTGGAAAGAATAACCTGTTATAATCAAAACGAAAATAAGAATATTATAATCTTATGAGCATCGAAAATCGCGAGCAGACTCCCCGGCCGGGAGTGCATAGTTATCGCATTGATCGAGAGGAGTATGTGGTTGAGGTCGTCTGGAAAGACGGCACCCATACGACATCCCATTTCCCGGTCGAAGGCTTTGATGTGGTCAATCCAAATGACAAAGAGCACCAAAAGCTTGGACACATTAAAGGATCTCGTGTTTTGCAAGTTCTCCAGGAACAAGCTGCCAATTTCAATTACGGAGACTTAGACTGGCGCAACTTTCTCAACCACTCCAACAATAACTCTCATGGAAAATAACAAAAAATTCACCACCCCCGCCATCCCGGCCTCCATACAGAAAGAATTCCAGAAGCTCAATGGCTGCCAGGCCGTGCTCCTGACCGGTTCCCGGGCCATCGGCAAAGCCGGCAAGAATGCCGACTGGGATTTTTTTGTTATTTTAAAAGACGGCATGCCGCGCTGGAGAAAGACCTGGAAGGTCGGTGGGCAATGGCTGGAAATTTTCTGCAATGACAAAAAGCAGATTGAAAAAGAATTGAAAGAAGACCTCAAGGAAGGCCGCGGCGTTACCACATTTATGTTCGCATCCGGGGTAATCATCCAAGATAGCAAATCAAAAATTCTCGAAAAGCTGGTCCGCCGAGCTACAGCCAATTGGGAAAAAGGGCCGACTCCCCTCTCTAGGCAAGAGATTGCCTGGAAGGATTACGACATGGCAACGTACCTGCAGGATATCGAAGATTGTTTGGAAGACGGCAATCCTGCTTTGCTTTTAACTAATTATGCGGTCAATGAGTTCGTAAATGACTACTACCGGCTCAACAACACATGGCTGCCGCGGCCAAAGGACAGACTGAACGATCTGGCAATCCGAGACAAACACCTTTTCCAGATGGTTTCTAAGTTCAATACCGCAGTAGCATGGAAGAACAAAGCAGCGCTCGCGATCGATATTGGAAAATATGTCGGAACATCAACCCATTTGAAGCTGGATGGAAATTTACATATTCCGCCCCATAGCGGTTCGTTCCATTCGTAACCTGTCGACGTCGTTCTGAGCCGTAGTGCAGGCCCTTGGCCTGCCCAGATGCTCGGATATTTGAGCAGGGCACGGCCCTGCACTACATCCACTTTTGATTCAAAGGTGATGTCGATTAACAAAATATAATTATAATAGAATCATGCTCAAAGCAATTATTTTCGATCTCAACGGCATCTTCTTGCAAAGTCCAAAACTATCCGAAAGGTTCGCGAAGGATTTTGGCGTACCCATAGAAATATTTGTACCCCGTCTTTCCGAGATAATGGATCAGGTCAGAAAACCAGGCGCGGACAAGGCATGGAGCTTTTGGCAGCCTGCTTTGCAGCAGTGGAACATTAACATTACTGAACAGAAATTCTGGGATTATTGGTTCAAGGCCGAAGTACCGTCCGAACGGATGATCGCCTTTGCCGAAGAATTGCGAAACCGCGGAATCAAGGTCCTTATCCTCTCCAACAACTTTAAAGAGCGCGCGGAATATTATGGCCACTACCCGTGGATAGCAGGTGCCGTAGACAAGGTCTACTACTCCTGGCAGACGGGATTTGTGAAGCCTGACCCCAAAGCATGGGAATTGGTGCTGACAGAAAACAATCTTAAGCCCGATGAATGTCTCTATTTCGACGACCAAGAAAAGAACCTTAAGGCCGCTGAGAGCTTAGGAATAAAGTCGTTCATGTTCACGAATGAACAGGAGTTGGAACGAACGGTATCCGAATACTTGTGAAATCAATGCAGCTCATAAAGACCCTCAATCCCGAAGATGCGACCGAGCAGGAAATTGCTTCGTTTAAAACCCGAACTGCAGCCCGGGCTGTTGTGTATGACAATGACGGGCACGTGGCAATATTGAACGTCTCCAACAAAAACTATCATAAGCTACCGGGCGGCGGCGTAGAAGATGGCGAAGACGAATTGAGCGCACTCAAGCGCGAATGCCGAGAAGAACTCGGGTGCGAGATCGAAGTTTTTGGCGAGGTCGGGCAGATTGTAGAATACCGAAAAATCTTCCACCTCAAACAAATTTCCCTTTGCTATCTGGCAAACGTAACAGGACAAAAGGGAAGCCCCGCATTTACGCAGGATGAAACGGAAGACGGGTTCCAAATTCTGTGGCTGCCCATTCAGCAAGCAATGCAAATTTTAGCCGATGACCAACCTGAAAACGATGAAGGCAGATTATACATTGTCCCAAGAGATATGACATTTTTAGAGGCTGCAAATATCCAGCATAATACGACCGGAGCATGATCAAAGCAATTATCTTCGACATTGGCGGGGTGATAACGTTTACCGATTTTCAGGCACTGTATGCCAACTTCGCGAATCGCATCGGCATTTCGTCCGATATCGTATCGCAATATCACAAAGACCATTGGGCAGACCTGCTGCTTGCCAACATCACCCTAGAACAATTCTTTCAAGACATGCAAGAAGCCGGAGCCAAGCCCGGATTAGATTTGCCTATCATCTGGCTGGAAGAAGCCTTGAAAATCAGAAAGGTAAATACTGAACTGCTCAGTTTTATCGACGAACTCCGAAAACACTACGCTGTAGGCGTTCTGTCCAACCTGACCAGTACCAGATTGGTCGTAGATGAAGCCTTGCATTTATATGACCACTTTGATTTTGTTGTACTCTCCTGTAAAGAGCATATCAAAAAACCGGATCCTAAGTTCTATGAACAGGCTCTTATTTACGCAGATGCAGCCGCATCTGAGGTGATCTTCATTGACGACAACGAACGGAATGTCGCGGCGGCCAAAAATATCGGCCTGAATGATATCACCTATACCGATAACGAACAGCTTCGTAAAGACTTGGCGAATTTGGGTGTTATGGCATAATTTATCTTATCGTAATACCCCCTCCCCCTTCGACAAGCTCAGGGTACTCCCCCTATGTTAGAGGGAGAGTAACTGCAGGCTGCAGTGGAATCCTTCCCTTATAGGGAAGGTGCCGAGCACGAGCGAGGCGGAAAGGTATTGAAACTTTAACAGCCTCCATCTCTTCATATACAAATCACCATTTTCCCACCCCGGTTAGCCCGGGGTTTTTCAAATGAAACACAAAGCAGTTTTGGTCGTTTAACTCTATAGAACTGCCAATCATTAACAAAAAACAAGCATGAATATCAAGAAAAGATCCCTGCTCGTGGCAATGGCGACCATGGGCATGATCCTCGGTAGCATTCCGTCCGCTTTTGCGGCCACCATTTCACAGAGTGCCACCTCTGTGACCTCAGACAGTGTTTCGGGAAACTCTGTGGCCTTACCCGCTATTACCGTTACAGAAACGGCAGCCGGTGATATCCCAGCCGGAACCTTTACTTTGGCGTTGCCTTCGGGGTATGCCTTTGATACGGCGTCCGTTGCCAATGTCAACGTCAGCGGCCTCAACGCTTCCAGCACTGTTGCGTTCCCAGATGCCGCGCATGTGGCCATAACGGTCACCGGAACCTCGACCACTGCAGGAAGCCTCACAATCGGATCCTCCACACCGCTTAAAGTCAAAGCGACCAGCGGCACGCCGTTGGCTAGCACGGGAACCCTGGCATTAAGCGCCGGCACTATCACTGGTATTACAGCCACCAGCAGCTTCGGCTCGCTCAGTCAAATCCCCGGAGCTGCCAGCAAGCTCGTTTTCTCCACTCAGCCGCCGACAACTGCCACCACCAGTACCTCCTTCGGCCCCGTGACAGTAGCAACTCAAGACCAGTTCGGTAATCCGGTCACGTCCGATTCAGGACGTACGGTTAGCCTGTCTATCTCGGCTATAAACCCGACCTCAACCACCGGCAGTCTGGGCGGATCAACCTCGGCTACGACAAACAGCGGACTGGCCCAGTTTAATACTTTGAACTTTTCTCAGCCGGGTACCATTGCCCTGGTTGCCAGCTCAACCGGCTTGTTGACCGCGACCAGCAATTCGATAGTCATTTCCAATGCGCCTACTACCACCCCGACCCCGACACCGACCACTACGCCTTCCACATCGTGCAATCTGCAGAACGGCATGCTGGTTAGAGTCGGTAATTCATCCACCGTCTACATGGTTGTAAATTGCGTATTGCGCCCGTTCACTTCTGCCGCCATCTTCCATGCGCGCGGCAAAAAGTTCCAGGATATCCGGGACATAAAAGATGGAGATGAGCACCACTTCTCAATTGGACGACCTGTAGGCCAGGGAAACGATGATGACACCACCGTGGTCACCCCGCCTGTGACGTTTCCGGTTCCAGTGAGTACCTCAACCGTTCCTAGCTTGTCCAGTTTACCGGAAGGATCGATCGTACAAGTTCCAGGCAATCCGACCGTATATCTGGTCTCCGGCGGCGTACTCAAGCCGGTTACTTCCATGCAAGTGTTGAATTCCTACAAAAAAGACCTCAAACACTTAAAACAGATTTCGGCTGCTGATCTCGCTTCGATGCAACTTGGTTCTCCGGCAACCTTTGCCGATGGCACGCTCCTGAAAGGTTCTAACAATACCATCTACGTGGTCAGAAATGGACAACTCTTTGGTATTCCCAACATGAAGACCATGTCCAAGCATGGCTGGTCTGCTAAAAACGTCATCAAGGTATCCGATGGCGATCTCCGCCTTCACCAGATCGGCGGAATGCAAGACTAAGCAATAGTTATACCAAACTCCAGTTGTTCCAAAGATCCGCACCCGAGAGGGTGCGGATCTTTCTGTGTTCGGGCAGCTAAAGCGAGCCCCTACGGGGAACTGATAACAATTCGCAATTAACAAACGATTACATAATCAATTCCTCACAAAATCTTCCGTGACATAGTGGAAACTGTCGAGCGATGTCTTCGTTTCCGGCAACACTCCGGCAATAACGACGCTATTCCCAAAAAAGTTCTCGATGGTATCCCCTTCTTTTTTGAATAAGTTCTCGGCTTTCATCATGGCCGCCTCACGGCTGCCAATATATACCGGCAAATACTTTTTCGTGCCGAAGACCACCGGAACTAGTCCATCGCGACTGATGCTTCCCGCAAAGACTGCCGGAATGTTATTCTCGTTGATTCCATAAAAGAGTTTTATATTCCCTTTGGCATCTATAGCTGCACCGCTAGCAACGGAACTAATCCCGGTTTCAGATCGTATAATGTGGGCGTTGTCCAAAAACGTGCCCGTCGGCTTTAAGATGCCGACTATTTTCATGCTCGGTATCCCGAAGAAGTTCTGCAAGCTGTCCCCCGGTTTTTCGAACAGTTTTTCCTTGCGCATCATTTCTGCCTCAACGGAGCCGATGATCATTTCATCTTTGCCAAGACTGCCAGTCCCTTCGGCCATGGGCAGGCTTATATTCCCCTGCCCGATCTGGACAAAGAACTTCGGGTTCGTTTCGGCAAAATTGATTTTTATAGTGGACTGCTTGAGCAGGTCCTGGCTTTGTCTGACTATCTCCGGAGAAACTTTGACCACAGCCATGGCACTCGCCGGCTCGGCCATGCGGGTACTGAAACGAGCGAACTCGAAGAACGCTAGGGTAAAAACCAGTGCCATAACGATCGGAGCCAAAGCGGATATCCAATTGCGCTTTGCCGGACGGAAGAATCGCAAGGTTAGAGAATTGGCTACTACGGAAACCGAACTCAATGCCATAGCCAGACCTGCTAGCTCGGGCTTAAGCACCAACCCGAAGCTCGCAAAAACGCGGGCGGCAATCGGTATTCCAATCACGTTATAGAACAAGGCGAAGAACATGTTCTGTTTGATCTTGCCCATAGTCTCGCGGGACAGTTGAATGGAATTAACCACGTCGTTCAAATCATTCTTCATAATAACGATGCCGCCGGTTTCCATGGCCACGTCCGTGCCGCTACCCATGGCAACACCTAAGTCTGCCTGAGCCAGGGCAGGTGCGTCATTAATACCATCCCCCACCATCGCGACTTTCTTCCCGAGCTCCTGCAACTTTTTAACCTCGCCAGCCTTATCTTCCGGCAGCACGTCTGCAATCACATTGGTTATTCCACACTGGCTGGCAATGGCTTTTGCCGTACGCTCGTTATCGCCAGTAACCATATAGACCTCAATACCCATCTTTTGTAGTTTTTCAACAGCGGCCTTTGTTGTCGGTTTAACAGTATCAGCTACGGCGATTATGCCTATAACCTCACCCCCGCCCTCTCCTTTGAAAGGAGAGGGAGCGGAACCAAGCAACATGGCGGTCTTACCAGCTTCTTCTAGCTTAGACTGTTTGCGATCAACACGTTCAACGTTCACGTCCGCATGCACTGCCATCATTTTGCGGTTGCCAAAATAGTAGGTCACGCCATTTATCTCGCCCTGCACGCCATGGCCCGGAATAGCTTTGAAATTTTTTACATCAAGCAACCCCACCCCATTTTCCTGGGCGTGTGCATAGATGGCTTCAGCAAGCGGATGCTCGGACATCCGCTCCAGGGAAGCCGCGATCTGCATGATATCAGCTTCATCCATAGCCCCCAATGAAACGACATCAGTCACCTCCGGCTTGCCGTGAGTCAATGTTCCGGTCTTGTCAAAAATGATTGTACTGATCTTGCATGCTGCTTCCAGCGGCTCCCCACCTTTTACCAGAATACCATTTTCCGCACCCTTGCCAGTGCCAACCATGAGTGCGGTCGGCGTGGCCAAACCTAATGCACATGGACACGCGATCACGATCACGGAGGTAAAAGCCATTAAGGCAAAACTGAGCGAAGAGTGAAGAGCGAAAAGCCAAATTACAAAAGTCAATATTGCTAATCCAATGACCGCTGGCACAAACCATGCGGAGATCCGATCAGCAAACGCCTGGATAGGCGCCTTGCTGCCTTGGGCTTCTTCTACCAGACGGATGATTTGGGCCAGCACGGTCTCGTTGCCTATTTTGGTCACTTCAAATTCAAAGCTGCCGGTCTTGTTGATGGTACCTCCGGCGACGGTATCCCCGATCTTCTTTTCTACGGGCAAACTTTCGCCGGTAAGCATGGACTCGTCCACAGACGAGGACCCTTTCGTGATTACACCATCGATCGGCACTTTCTCGCCCGGCCTCACAATTACAATATCCTTCTTGGCTACCTGCTCGACCGGAATGTCTATGGTTTGCCCGCCGCGTATAACGCGGGCAGTCTTGGCCTGCAAGCCCATAAGTTTTTTGATGGAATCCGAGGTCTTGCCTTTGGTCCGTACTTCCAGCCACTTGCCCAAGGTCACGAATGTGATTAGGAACGCTGCGGTTTCAAAGTACAAATTCGGCACTTTACCGCCGGACAATCCCAGCACCGTTTTGTTCGCAGCGGCATACAAAACCAAATTCACCAGGCTGTACACGTAGGCCGTGGAAGTACCAATGGCTATCAGGCTATCCATATTGAATGTCTTCATGCGCAAACTCGACCACATGCCTTTGTAAAACCCCTTACCTATAATGAACTGAACAGGTGTCGCCAAAATCAGCGAGACGATCCCCACATAGGGTAACAACCCCACGCCAGGAAGGGTTGAAAAAAAATCGATCATCATGAAATACAATAGCGGTGCGCTCAGTGCGGCGCTGGCTATTAATCTGTTCCTGATGGCTCGAAGTTCAGCCTGCCGTAAGCGCGATTCGGCTTCCGCATCTTCCTTCGTGGCTTCGTCGGCATCGTATCCGGCTTTTTTCACAGCCGTAATGAGATCAGAAATACCGGCCTGCGTTTCATCGAATCGTATAGAGGCCTTTTCCGCCCCGAAGTTGACTGTGGCAGTTTTGACGCCGGCAACCTTGTTGAGTGACTGCTCTATAAGCAATGCACAAGACGCGCAATGCATTCCATGCACGCGTAATTGAGTACGAGTATCCATAGTTTCAGTTTAATCAGTGACAATAAACTTTCCGCGGTACATCCCCATAGAACAAGAAAAATCGATTTCTCCCGTTTGCGTAGGCGTGAATTCAATTACATTCTCGCCAAGTTTGAGAGGCTGAGCAATACCGAACGCCGGCATACTCAGGGTGCTTGCACAGGTGTATTGACTGGTAGAGTTAATGACCCACCTGACCTTCGCGCCTTTTTTGACAGTGAATTGGTTAGGGCTATATCCCGTTCCGCTTTGAACCATCTTTACTTCCTGTACGGGACCTACGGCATCCTGGCTGCCCTGCTGAGTCACAGCGCTCCCTACGCGGTGAGGAAACACGACACGGCTGGCGTTTGCGATATTAAAAATTCCGAGGAATATCACGGCAACTCCCGCTGCGGAAAAAAATATTCGGGCTTTGGAACCCTTAAATACACTGGAGAGTCCGCCTATGCTAAGCATGCCAGGCGCTGTACCCAAGGCGAACAACGACATAACCAGCGCACCCTGGACAAAACTGCCGGTCGAAATGGCATATAATTGCATAGCTTGGGTAAAACCGCATGGCAGGAAGAAAGTCATGACCCCGCCGACAAAAGCACTGGTGTTACTATATCCCTTGTCACCAGACTTGATCCCGAGTATACGAGACACGGACTTCGGGATCGTGATATTGACCCGTTGCAAGGCTGGGAATATTTCGATCAATTTCAAGCCCAAGAGCACCATTACCGCGCCAACAATAAGCGTCAGCACGCCCATCAACCTTGCTGAAGGCTGCAGTACTCCTCCGATCAAGCCAATGAGGCCGCCGAGCACGGCAAAACCGATAATTCTCCCTAGATTGAAAAATATATGCGGACGGAATTTTTGCATGCGGGAAGCTTCCGGGTGGGTTTCCGAGTACCGCGCTGAGAAGGCCAACACTAAGCCGCCGACGAGAGCCATGCATGTTGATATTCCGGCAACAAGGCCAACGAGCACCGCCACCGCTAAACCTTTCTGATTAAAGTCAGCTGAAATGCCGGAGAATCCGAACAACTGGGCGGAGATATACAACAGCGCCAGGATAACAACGGCATTGGCTAAATAGTAATAATCCCTGAAATTCTTTGAGACCCAACCATCTTCACGGCTTGCACTGACATGGTAACCGGCATCTTCTACCACGCGGCTTATCTCATGCAACGATGGCTGTTTTTGTTCATACCAAATTTTCGCCTTCTTGGAAGACTGGCTCACTTCGACTTTCTTTACCCCTTCGATCTTACCGATATTGTTCTCCAGGAGAACTTCACACGACTTACAGTGCATTCCCTCAACGGGGATGGTTATTTTTTCCATGTTTATATTTATTATTTGTTGTGAAGATCGTAAATCTTGAGCAACTCAGCGACCGCCTTGGAGGTATGACCTCCGCTAAACTGGTGAGCCACGTGCTCCTCCAAATGGTTTTTAAGCAACGAGGCATCGAAGCTCTCGAGCGAGCGCTGAATAGCGCGGGATTGAGTAATAATGTCCACGCAGTACTTGTTATCCTCAAGCATACGTTCAATTCCCGCCATCTGGCCTTGAATGCGGTGGATTCGGTTAATGAGATCTTTTTGGCACTTTGCTTGCATTGGATATTAGTAATTAGTAATTTGATATTTCTATCATATACCCCCTGGGGGTATATGTCAATGTGGATAAGTCGATCATGATTCTCACGGCTCCGTGTAGAAATTTCCGCTTGCTTCCGGCTTATTTGTATGGTATTCTGCCCTATTACAGCTGCAGAACACCAAGGAGGACCTATGACCGAAGAACTGCAATATATCAGTTCCGACCGTATCACGGTGGAAATTTCCAGCCGGACTTTCGGGACCACTACCAAGGCACATCAAAAATACTTGCAGGATGTGCCGCCGGAATTCTCACCTCTCGCCGGACAGCTGCGCAAACAGTCGGCCTTGCTCGCACTCCATCCCGACCACGCCACCCGGGAGCAGGTCTGGGCTGCCTATGGGACAGACCTAAAACTGCTCCAGGAGCATAGCAGCCAGTTCCAAGCTTTCATGCGGGCGGCGATCAAATGCTCGGTAAAGACCAAAGCCTCTGCCGGGAACGACCGGGATGCGGTTGCCAGCGATACGTATGCCATGCTGGAAAAGAACATTCCTGCCATTGGCAATGCTCCCCTGCTGGAACTGTCCCACATTCGGGCAGCCAAGCCGGCTGACGAACAATTGTTCGAACTCCAGGAAGAATTCGAGGAAGGCATCGGCAGACTGCTCAGGTTGTTTTCCTTCTGGCTGCAAATGCTGGTGGAAGCCGAACTTGTCGGCCTGGCAGAATGGAGCACGGACGACGTCTGCCGCTACCATTACTTCCGGCATTCGATGGAAGAGAAGGTCGTTTCGGAAAAAATCAAGAAGGAAACCGAGACGAAAGACAATGGCTGGTTCAAGGTCACAGAGATCGCTGACGAAACGATCACGCAGACCCTGTTCAAAGAGCGCCACATCCATACCGTGGTAGCCGCCAAATGCTGGAGCCTGCCGGACTATCCCAGGCCGGTTCCCAAACGCATCGCCGCGCTGCTTGACGAAGTACCGAAGTGGCTCATGCCGCTTATCCGCATCGTGGACGGCCAGATGACCATGGAAGAAGTCGTCCGCATTAACCAGGAAGAGCGGACCATTGAGCGTTCCGAAATCCGCGGCGTCTACGAGTATGAGCCCGGAATCCTTCTTGGGACGTTCAATCTGGCAGGGTTTACCCTCGCCGAATCGGCCAATGCCTACTACGATAGTCAAAGCTGTGCGGAAGCAGTCAGAAATGCCGAAGCTCAACACCAACGCTCCGCACAGCGAAAGGCAGTTATCCGTGGTACCATCACAACAGCGCTCGTCATCACCGCCATCCTGCTCGCAGGGCTAGTTGTCTATCGCGGGATGGAAAGAGGCGCCGAACGTGACCGTGCCGCATATCGCGCATATACCGCCGAGCACTCAACGGGAGAGGTTCTTCTGGCTAAACCTGGTGACCTGATTCCACTCAAAAACCGGGTGTACCTGAAATACAATGGAGCCGATCCGTTGAACCGGTCTATTCAGTTCTCTCCGGTCAAAGGCGTGAAGCTGCCGCTTGACGGCGCAGCCGTTAGCGACCCGGCGGATACGCAGATTCACCAAGCGCCAAATCCGTACATGTTCGTCCTGATGCAGAGTGCAGAAAGCGCTTATTACGGAGACATTGACCTCGGACCGTCTCTGGGGATCTTCGTCAAGCTGCACATTTTGTCCATCAAAGACTCGAGTCACGAGATGAAGTACTCGTATACAGCGTACGCTGACGGGCAGTGGAACCAACCAGCGCAATAGCGCTCGCATTCTCAGCCAAACCTTCTCAAGGTTTGGCTGTTTTTAATACGTTACTGATCTATCAAAATCAAATGTTCCTTCCATTCTACAAATTACTGCATATGCAGTAATTTGTAGAATACAATATTTGGATATCAATAATTGCCAACTACTTCGCAGTACAAGATGAGATACATCGCGGACACGAGAACTCATTTCTGCTATAATTGAGGCGTAAATTCAAAAGTACCCATCCAATATGGAAAACAAGCCACTGCTGCAAACTGAGATCAGCGACCCTCTTAACATCCTCAGCTCTACCAAACAGGTAGCGGATAGTTTCCAATTTGTTTCGATCAATGAAGAGTCTTTGGAGAATTTGTCTCAAGAGATTATCAAGCGCTTTGGCCAGGGGCTCAGTAACCAGGAATTGGGTTTTACCGTTTCGGGGGACTTGGAACGGGACCTGCAAACCATATTCGTGGAAGACGCAGTGAATTTCTGTTTTTGGGCAAGCAAAGGGCAGTCCAAGTGGCAAATAGAACTGCCGGATGGCGGCAAAACGGAAGGCGGTTGGTTTGGGCTGCAAGCCTGCTTTGAACGAGCACTTTTAGAACACGTGCCAATCTTTGAGGCTGACCATCTGGCGCAATTGAATAGGACTGATGCCGAACATTTTTTCCGAGGTGTAGGCGGTGTGACGATTCCCCTACTGGACGAACGCATAAATAATCTGCGCGAGACTGGGAAAATCCTGTTAGAAAAATTTGATGGACAATTTTCAAATGTTGTGCAGACTGCTAATGGTGACGCCATAGAATTAGTTAAGATCATAGCCAAAAATTTTCCCTCTTTCCGTGATGTTTCGCAGTTTGATGGTATTGAAGTTAGTTTCCTCAAGCGGGCACAGATCTGCGCCAATGATACTATACGCATCCTGAAAGACCATCATCAAAATATGGCAGGGCTAGAATTACTCACTGCCTTTGCCGACTACAAGCTCCCTCAAATCTTGCGCATGTTCGGGGTATTGCAATACGAACCATCTCTTGCGAAGCGGATAGATATTTATGAGGAGATTCCGCACGACAGCCGTGAGGAAATCGAAATCCGGGCTGCTACTATTTGGGCGGTCGAACTACTGAGACAACGGACCCCTCACCTGACTGCCAGTGACATCGACAACACCCTCTGGCTGTTAAGCCAGGACATCCAAAATGAAGCCAAACCATACCACCGGACAAGAACGATCTATTATTAGAGCGCTTTCCTGCTGCAAACTTTCCAACTTTACTTGGAACCTATAGCAAACTCATGACCTTATTCAACAAAAAACTGCATATGCAGTTTTTTGTTGAATAACTAATTAGAAGTCAAACAAATCTCCAATAATACTGCTTTTTCTTTTCTGGTGCGGTTGGCCGGAGTAGCCATGTTTGTCCTCATGATGATGGCCGTCATCGCCATAACTCTCCTGCTGCGATCTGGAAGGGGCTTCGTAACCGCCACCGACCGATTTTTCAATAATTTTATCCAGCTCCCCGCGGTCAAGCCAGACACCTCGGCACTTGGGACAGTAGTCTATTTCCACACCCTGACGCTCGGCCATTTGTAAATCGACTTCGCAAATTGGACATTTCATATATGTGCTGTTTAATTATTTAATGTTTTTAGAAAAACTTTTTGGTCTTGGATAATCTGGTCAATATATGGGGTCAAATAAGCCTCAAAGTGGCTGATGGGGTAATGTTTAATTACGGCATTCGGCGCCTTTGATGCGACCTCTACTGCAAATGACGCAGAGGCTTCAGTATCCTTGTCGGCAACGCACATAAGAAGCGGCATAGTTAATTTCTCCGCCGTTCCCTCGACATATCTTGGCAAACCCTTCAAAACCATTTTGAAAAAGAAACGGGGAGCAAGGGCATTCTTCCAGCCAGACGCCTCTCCGCCCATGGCCTCAAACGCTTCTTTCGCTTTCGGATCAATGAAAGCAGCCAAACCGCCTGGTTCTGTAGGATACACAGGGACAAAATAGGGAGACCTGCCAAACCAAGAACCGAGCATGTCAACTGCAGCAGCTCCGATATAATGAAATTTTAATTTCATTATTTTCCAGCTACGGTCTTCTTCTTGGCTCCGGCCGCGATGCTGAATGTCTATTAATGGGGCCTGGGAAATGACAGCCGCAATCCTCACGTCTTTTGCGGCTACAGCCAGCACATGCCCTCCGCTGAAAGATGTTCCCCACAGTGCGATCTTGTCAGGATTAATCTTCGGGTGAGAGCGCACAAAGGAAATAGCGGCTTGATAGTCTTCCCGCTGGTTTTCTATATCAAGCAGCTGCCGGGGCTCTCCCCCGCTTCGGCCAAACGACCGATAATCGAAAGCGAATACCGCAATACCAAGTTCGACAAATTTTTCAGCATACTGGGCAAGCCCCAGGCGCTTGGTTCCACTGCCGCCATGACCCATAACAAGACAAGGAATTTGTCCGGACAAATTCTGCGGCCAATAAAAATCTCCGGCACACGTAACATTATTTGATTCGAAGAAAACTTCTTCAATTTCCATATTCATGGTTTTAACTAATGCACTTCATACCCAGAAAGGTACTTTGTCGAACTCTATACATTATTCCACGGGTATATATATTTCCGTCAGCGCATTCTCCATACCAACCTCCTGGGGATTGTTCATATAGACCTCCCTGGTTGGGCCGTGAGGTTTCTTGCCTTGTTCCGCAATCCAGGCTAGAAGCTGTCCGTACACCGGAACCATTTGGTCATATGACCCTTTATGCGTGACTTTGGCCATCTGTCCGCCTGGCAATTCATAGCATTTCATTTCTTCGGTTTCCGTGATTTTTTGGGCAATAGGCCACGCAACTTCCAAATCACCTTCGGATAATTTTTCGTTTTCCCGACCGAACTCGTGATACTGGTATATCGGCGCTCCGGCAGGACCAACTCCCTGGCTCTGTAAATACCCAAAGCTCTCCATGATCAGCTGAGGTATTTGTTTATATGGCGCATGCCTTGTTATTCCCAAAACTAATTGTGGTTGTACTTCTACGATTGTAGGTTGTTCCATAAAATTTAGACAATAGGTTTAATTATTGTGCTGTTTGCTGAGCAGCAGATGGAGTTTCGGCCCTCTTGGGAGCAACCAGCCAGTTATACAGCAACGCCAGAAAACCAAAATGCACAAACCCTTCCACAAAACCCATCACAGCTCCGGTAAAGATACCAATTACCGATACCGAGTAGCCCCAGGGTCCATAGAACGGGATAAGGAAATTGGCAAAATCCTTTACCCCCGGAATGCCTATCAGGGCTCCTATTGTCCAAAGCACCGCACCCAGCCCCAGCCAGATGCCGGCGGCAATAGCAAATTTTAATGCATTGATTTTCATATGTTCCTTTCTTTTACGAATTTTATTAATTAATAGATAAAAGGGATCAATCTATACCTCACATGCTTGGCATAATTGGCATACCCTGACAGCTCCTGCAACAAGGTCCGGTCTTCAAAAGATGTCCGCACCACCAACAAAGCAGCCGCGGCACATGCCGGCACTATCGACCACGCCCAGGCAGACCCCAGCACAAAGGGCGTCACTGATGTAAATAGCATCCCACCAACATATCCCGGATGGCGGACAATTGCATACGGGCCGGTTGTGCAGACCTGCTGATTGCGGTCTGTTTGTATCCTGACCACGCTGGAAAAAAATCTGTTTGCATATTTTGCCCAAAGGAAAATGGCGTGGGCAATAAGGAATATAGCTATGGCTGTTGTGTAAGAGGTGTGGGATAACGGAACCGAAACATGGAAGCGCCCCCTATCCAGAGCAGCCAAGACAATGGAAATGAAACTCAAAGGCGTAGACACAGCAAAATATACCTTATCCCACCATTTCATGCCTTTACCCGGACTCAATCGTTCCCGAATCAGATCCTTTTTATCGGCTAACAACCAGACTGTAAAAAACAAAATGATTACTGACAAAAGGACATATACCCATCCTTGCCAATAATTCCACGTCCCTGCCGGCACAAAGACAAGAAGCAGGAGAAGGAACGGAGAAGCCAGGCCTTTTAATATGGTTGTGTGCGTTTCCTTCATATAAACAAAAAACCGAACCTAAAATAGGCCGGTTGTAATTGATAGTGGCTCAACGCTTCAAACGTTCACCTGCATAGGCGAAACCCTTCGTTTGTCGCTCCCCACTATCCAAGGCTGTATCTATTATAGCACCAAATCTGAGAAAGCCATATTCTGTTTGTCCCCACAAATTTTCGTGCCTCAAAAACCGCGTTAAAGCTCCAAACGCCGGATGGCAGCATCCCAACAGAAAAGAGAGGCTGCTAGCCTCTCTTTAGGTACACTTTAACGAAACTGCTTTTTAAGTCAGCGCCTTTGTCCGAAAGGCCGTCGCTATTCCCGCTTTTGGCCATATCCAGCAAGCCATCGAGTTGGAGGCGTATCTGCTTCACCGAATCATCATTCAGTTCCGCCTCTACGGCTTGTAATTTACCATCGGCATCACCATAGGCACCCATTACTCCGACCGCGTCCTTTTTGGCTGCGGCATCGAGCATCACCTCCATCGAATCGTGGAAGTCCACCAAGGCTACCGACAGGGGCGAGAAACGATTGCGTTTTAAGATATCCTGAAACACCGGCCTGACCTTTTCCAATTCCTTATGAGAGGCGGTCAAGTCGCCGCTTCCTACGGCATCCCGTTGGCTTTCGACGAGCACCCAAACAGTCTGCAAATCAGCGGTAAGGTTCCTGTCGTCCCGAATGGCGAACGGTCTGTACGCGGAATACTTCTGTTGAAATGCCGGGTACGCTGCTACGAGCTGCGCATAATTCTGCTTCGCTTCATCCCGTTTGTTTTGTCCGGTAAAGAATAATGTCTGCTTGTAATAATTATTCACCTTGCCGAAGTCTTCCAGAAAGATTTTCTTGGAAAAAAAATTACTGTAGTACGAACCGGCAACAGGCAACGCGACAGCCAACAGACTGAGGACGGACACTACTATTCTACGTTTGACCGTTCCGGCCAGGCTCAATGTCGTTATGCCGAGGAGGCGGTAGATCAGGCAAATACCCGTCACCGCTGTTACGGCCAGTACAGTTGCAAGCACATAAGCAGCAATTTGCCACGCTCCCCATAACCAGAAGAAGCCAGCCAGAAACGTCGCTTCAGCGGCAAGGAATCTGGTTATCCTGTCCACCGGACCCTCATTTTTCCAATGCATATTGGTTTTAATGTATCGTTAATTTATACTGACAAAATCTGCTCCAATTTCGGACGGTCAAAGCCGACAATATATTCCGGCTCGCTGTCCTCATATTCGATCTCGGTCACCGGTACGCCCATCTGCCCGGTTTTTTGAACCATGGCTTCAGCCGCTTTCTGGTCACGGTCGACATAGACCACCTCATGCGGGATCTTCTTGCCTTCGAGCCACTTCTTTTCCATAACGCAATACGGGCAGGTCTGGGTAGAATAAAGCTTCACGCTTTTCGGCTGCAACGCGCCCACGCCTGCCGCTTCGTGCACCAACCCTTTAATGGTACTATCGGCTTTGGCGGCCAGTTCGGAAAGCTGGGGGTATTGGGCAAACGACTGCAAAATGGCGGTCTGGCCGGTGCCGACTAAAATATCATCGCCCTTCTTGATAATCGAAACCGCGCACGGCAGGAAACCGACCAAATTATGGTCAATGTCCAACAGCTGTTTGAGCCAATCGGTACGGCAGATGAGTACGGTTTTCCCGGCTCCATCCGGCAGCTCGATTTCCCCTAACACTTTAAAGCTTTGTCGTTCGGCTTGGTCTTTCAACTCACGCTCGGTCTCCGAAAGCGACCGAGTGCTTTTTCTAAAATATGCTAAGTTCATAATTGTATTATGGCTTAATTATTTTATTGTCTTAAAATTGAACAATGGATACAGGGCACAGTAGCCCGACAGCGAAGTAAATAAGGCAGCGGCAGAAAGTACATATACAACATCCTTCCACACTTCTTTTAACACAAAAAAAGCCAGAAAGAACAACACTGCTGAAAGCAAAAAACGGACAATACGGTCAGTTCTGCTTTCGTTCGGTAACGGGCAAGTCATATATTTAATCCTTGTGGCAGATAAACTGCCTGATATATTTAATCAATGGGGTTTTGTGCAAAGAGTAACAAATTTTCTTCCCCTCTCGCCTCGTACTGACGATGTCAAATTCCTGAAGCATTTGGAGATGATGGGAAACGGCTGCCACGCTCATCTTGAGACAGCCGGCAATATCGGAAACACAGATGTCTGTATGCTCAAAAAGAGCGCACAGAATGCGGATTCTCGTCTCATCCCCTGCCAGCTCCAAGATCTTGGCCTTCTTGGCCAAATCCTGAGTCAGCAGCTTAGGTTTGATGGCTGTTTGTTCCATATGTAAAATATCATTCAAATAACTGTTTGAATGATATACCGATAATATTTTTCTGTCAAGCCGGCATACCAGACTCGATGTTGCCAAAAAGACCGGATGAATATATCATAATAACAGCAATTATTCTTGCCGATATGAAAATCCAAGTTTTAGGCGCAGGCTGCCCCACGTGCAAAAAACTCTATGAAATAACTCAACAGGCGGTTTCTCAGTTACACCTTCCCGAAGAGGTGGAATATGTTACCGACATTCAGCAGGTATTGGATATGGGGCTTATGTCCAGTCCCGTGCTGGCTGTAAACGGCAAACCCGTGTTAGTCGGTTTCATTCCCGACATAGAAAAAATCAAATCAGCCATACAGAAACACATTGCTTAAATGAATATCTTTTATCCGCTCCAAGCCCTAGCCGACTGGCTGGCATACCACGCCTTTCGCCTGCCCCACGAAAAGCTGGGTGAAGCCGTTAGCTATTTTATTTTTGATTCAGTCAAAATCCTGTTGCTGCTGGCAGTAATCGTTTTTGCGGTCTCGTTGCTCCGCACGTTTCTGCCGCCAGAAAAGACACGCAAGCTCCTGTCCGGTACAGGCACATACACAAGCAATGTTCTGGCTGCCGCTTTGGGCATTTTTACCCCTTTCTGCTCCTGCAGCGCTATCCCCTTATTTTTAGGGTTCGTGCAGGCAGGCGTACCGCTTGGCGCCACCTTTTCCTTTTTGGTAGCCTCCCCGATGATAAACGAAGTAGCGTTAGTGCTGCTGCTTGGCTTATTTGGCTGGAAAATTGCTCTTCTGTATATTATGAGCGGCTATATTATTGCTGTTCTTGCCGGTGTGATTATCGGCAAATTAAAACCGGAAAATTTACTGGAATCCTTTGTAATACAAAACTCTATCACTACTGACGTCGAACTGCCGGACCTGACGTGGTCAGACAGACTGATCTACGCCAAAACCTATACATCAGATACCGTAAAGAAAGTTTGGGTGTATATTTTAATCGGTATCGGCATTGGCGCTTTTATCCACGGGTACGTGCCTGCCGATTTTCTGGTCCGATATGCCGGCAGCGGCAACTGGTACAGCGTACCACTGGCCGTACTGATCGGCATCCCACTCTACTCCAATGCCGCCGGTATCGTGCCGCTCGTGAGCGCTCTGACGGAAAAGGGCGTAGCCATGGGCACCACCCTGGCCTTTATGATGTCGGTCACTTCCCTCTCCTTGCCGGAGTTTATGATCTTAAAAAGGGTCATGAAAGTTAAACTGATCGTAATTTTTGCCGGGGTAGTGGGAGCAGGTATTATGCTTACCGGTTTTCTGTTTAATTGGGTGTTATGAGCAGCATTGACGCGTGTGTCCTTTTCCTCTATAATTCCTATGCAATTGAATAAATTGACTGCCTGACACAGCAGGCAGGAATTGGACTCTTACCAAATCTGTGTAAGAGTTTTTAGATACATCACTGATACGCAGATTACACAGATAATACAACTTGGGGCCACGGCCATATATGGCGGCTATGGTATAATGGTTATTACGCTGCTCTGTGGAAGCGGAAATACGGGTTCAATTCCCGTTAGCCGCCCCATGACAAAATCCCTGCCTGAAAGGCAGGGATTTTGATTTGGGAAAATATCAGGCAACAGGCGGCTTCAGCGGCAGGTGGACGGTTACCGTTGTCCCCTTGCCCAGTGTCGATTCCAGAGAGATGGTACCGCCATGCCCGGTAATGATCGTTTTACAAATGTACAAACCAAGGCCGGTGCCGACATTTTTCATATCGATGGCGTTCGTAGCGCGGAAGAACTGGGTAAACAAAAGATCCTTGTCCTTGTCCGGTATGCCGATGCCGGTGTCTGTTATGCGGATATGAGCCTGCGTTTCGTCCGCGTTTAGATCAATATCAATAGTCCCGTTCTGTGGGGTGTACGTCACGGCGTTGTCAACGAGGTTTTCAAACACCGATATCAGGTACAATGAATTACCTAACAGCACCGGCATGTTAGCCTTACTGGTACAATTCCACACTAAGTGCTTTTCGGTAATTATCTGCAGACGCTTATCATGGAGCTGTTTGAACACAGTCGGGAGATCGACGGGCATCTTGAGGGCATTCTTATAATCAAAACCCAAGTCAGAAACCGTAATAAGATCGCGAATGATCGCACCAAGCTGCTCGAGACCCGCGCCCAGATCCTGTTTGAGTTGGGCTTCTTCCTCGATCTTCGTTGTTTTTTTCAAGAGGTCAAAATTCCATCGTGCAATAGACATGGGCGTGCGCAACTGGTGGGAGGTATTTTTGATGAGCTGCTCTTTAATGCGCGATACTTCCTGTTCCTTGCGCAAAGACTCAGCCAAAGCCTTCTCGCGTATCTCTATGGCTTTGAGTTCCTGCAGGCGCTTGAGATCATCCCCCATCCGGTTGAAAACCAACCCCAGCTCTTCCAGTTCGTCATGCGTCGGAATGTCGATCTTATACTCGAAATGACCTTGTCCGATCCTGGTCGCACCAGCCTGCAAAATCCGCAGCGGGGAAAGGATCCTCCGTCCTGCCAGCCAGCCCAGAAACGCAGCCAACAGTATGGCGATCGTTGAGAACAGCAACACTTGATATTGAATATCCTTCACGATCTGGAACGCATCGGCCTTCGGCCATTCCGCAACGAGCGCCCACTTGAAATTGTTCAGCGGCAATCCGGCCGCTAATACGGTCTCGCCGAGCACGCCGGGGCGCTGGTCATCACCAAGCAGCCCGTCATGCTGCTGTCCAGCAAGAAGTCCTTTTGTCCATTGCCAATCCCCTATATTTTTTCCCTGGAGGGATGGATTAGCACTGGCAAAGATGGTGCCCGACGCGTCGATAACATACACGTAGTTGGTCTGCCCCAGACCGGCACGGCTGATTGTGCGCACCAACGGATCCAAATTAATAATCCCAGAAATAACCATGACCACCTCACCGCTCTTATTCGTGACCGGACCGGCAATGGTCATTAATGTTCCGGATTCCGTATATTGCAGGGGTCCGAAATACAGTTTTCCGGTCTTGGCGCGCTGAAAATATGGTAACCGGCTGACATCCTGCTTATTGATTCCGCTGGCATCCTGCACCTGCGAAAGTTTGAAGGTCTCCTTACCGGAAGCGTCAATGAGCGAGGCCTCGATGATATTCTTATTCTCGGTGAGCAAGTCTTCAAGCAGCGATTCCTGGTCGGCGGCACTGATACTTAAAAACTGAGTGTACCCGACGTGCACATCGAACAAACCCGCCGTATCTTCCAGAAAGCGATTAATCTCTGCGCTCTGCTGCTTGAGCAGCTGCGTTTCCATCATCGCAACGTCCTGGCGGTGGGTGTACGTAATATAGTACTGAGCCACGATCCCCAGCATGACCAGCGGGAGCAGCCCAAGCAGGACGAAGGCAATGGTTAATTTTGTACCGAGACTAATGATGCGCATGATTTACACTCAATCAATGAGGCCGATAAATCGGCACGCTACATTATTTATAAAAAGAATCGGCACACTACACGATCATAATCAATGCGACACGCTCCATTAATACCTCAACCCTAAACTCTTTTTCGCTTCTTCCGAAAGGTACGTATACTGAAGCGGCCGGAACCTGCCGCTCCCCATTAAATCAGTGCTCGTGGGCTGGCTCATCGGACCGGCATACTGGTCTTTGAGGCCGAATGTGTGGCCAAGTTCATGGGCAAAGACCGTGACTCCGTAATCCTGGTACGTGTCATTGGATAAGTAATCGCGAGAGACTAAAAAAGCCGGCCAGCTGTTGTCAGGCAATGAGACCAAATCACTTTCCGGCTGAGCCTCATTCCCCACCAGCAACGTCGCCGAACTGCCGACACCCTCATAGAGAATGGCAATGACCGTGTAAGTATCCGTGTTCTGTTGTTCCAGGGAAGGGTCATACAACAGCGAAGCCTTGTCCTGCATGCGGGCTACCAGCTCCTGGCGCACGGCAAGCAAACCATGCGGATTGCCGCGGTTCGTATCAGCGCCATCATATTGGGAACTCGCACGCTCGCCAATGACCGGCTGCGCATGTACATCTACGGTAAAACTGCTCGCGCCGTGAAATTGCAAGGTGTAAAACTTTACCACCTCGGCCAACGCTTTCTCATAAGCCGGCTGCCAATTGTCCATGGTCCGGGACACCGCGTCTTTCGGGATGAAATAAAAGGCTTTGATCCTCACCGTCGACAGCGGTACCTGGCCATTGTTAGCGTAGTGCAGTTGCACCGCTTCACTCCTTAACCCGATTCTCTTTACCTGATTGCGAATAACCAAAAAGACACCTGCTCCGATAAGAAGCAACAACAAAACTCCTAATAATAACTTTTGATTCGTATATATTTTCACTTGTATCCGGCAGTAGTTACCATAATTCGAATGACCCGAATAACTCAATCCAAATGCCCCAAATGAGGACTATTCGGGGCATTTGCCTGCCTGCCCCGGCACCATCATATGGTGCTCGGGCCTGCCGGTAGGCAGGGATGTGATTCGTGGACCTGCCTGCCGGTAGGCAGGTTCGGATTATTACTCTATACCTTATTCAAAGCCTTGCGGGTCAGCGTATCGAGCACCCCGCTCTGCTTTAACCCCTGTGACTGCTGATACTGTTTGACCGCAAGTACGGTCGCATCGTCAAACGTCCCTGTCACTTCGCTTGAAACCGGCAGGAAGCCGAGCGTCTGCAGGGTCTGCTGGAGATATTTTACTTCGGTGTCTTTCCGTCCTTTACTGAGATACTTGGTAAACGCCGTGTTCTTGGGTGGCTGCGGCAGCTTCTTTATTGCACCACTGACCCGTACGGACAGAGCAGCCGTAAATCCTGACTCGTTACCAGCAGCATCAACGGCCACCAAGCGATAGTAGTAACGTTTGTTGGCCTTAACGGCAGCGTCCTGAAAGAACGAACCGGTTTCCATGGAAGCAATCGGCGAGCCGATATCTTTAGCCGACTCCGAACGATAGACCTTGGTGTGGTGGAAATCGACTTTGGGGTCGGTCCAGGTCAAGGTAACTTGGGTTTTACCGGTGCGGTACCCTTTCACGTTCAGCGGAGTCAGAGGCGGCGTTACATCAGCCGGGGCAACCAGCGCAAACCTGGTAAAATGCCTGACATGAAGAATAATCCGATGGTTTTGCTTATCGACGGTGTAATTATCGATCTTAACCCAGGCGCCGACTGACTCATCAAAATAACTTGGCGCCAAACGGTCCTCCGAAACACCGAGTTTGAGCAAGTCTTCCCGGGTATATGGCAAAGTGATTTCCACATCGTTTGCCAAAGCAGTGACCGGTTTTTCCGACTGATCCTTCATGCTAATATCGTACACCGTACCAATAACCCTGGCGGTTTGTTGCGTAGGAACTTCAACAGTCGGCTTGACATCAACCTGAACACTCTGAGCAGCCGGAGCAGCACCCGCAGGTACCACCACGCCTGCGCCGCTGCTGGATTGTACGATGACAGGTTCGGTAGTCGAACTGGTTGCCGATACCGCTTCCGGAAGCGGTTTAGAAGAAACTTGCAAGAGAATAACGGATATCATCGCTGGCTGGGAGGAAGTGTCAACGACTGTTTCCGCAGACTTGTATGCGTACCCAGCGACCACTTTTCCCGCTCCGATATGCCAGCGCTGGCCAACGGCAAGCGTCAAAGCGAATAATCCGTCCGCGTCCGTACTGGCGCTGGCTGTCCCGCCCTGTTCCGACCAGGCCCACACGGCCGCTTCCGCTATTGCAGTACCGTTGGACATCTTCGTGTTTCCGCTCACCGTGACCGTAGTCGCAGCTTGAGGTTTTTTGAAAACAACCGTTACTGATTTGTCTTCACCAATCACAACAGTGAAATTTTGATCAATGGGATTCACAAAACCTTCCCCTGCTGGCGCATAAAAGTGCAAAGCATAATTTCCTGGCACGACCATAAAGCTCACCGCACCCACGGAGTCCGTCTTTTTGAATTGGGATGGGAGTGCCGCAGAAGCACCCGCGACCGGAGAGATCCCGATACCTGCGCCAGCCATGGGCTTCCCCTGCTCATCTGTGGCAGCAACGGTAACCTTGGCAGTCAGCACGGTAACCGAAAAGTTCAATGTGGCCGTTTCCGCTATGGAATTGTCTGCTAGCGTAATCACTTGCGGCTGGTTCTGCCAGACCCAGGTTGCAGCCGTCGTGGTCGCGGGCAGAATACTGATATTCCACACGCCAGGACTAAGCTTTAGATAATATGTTCCGTCACCGGCAACCGGCGCAGTCAGCCACTGCCCCGTGGTCTGACTCACCGCTTTCACGACTGCATCGGCAACCGCTTTGCCGTCGCCCGTCCGAACCGTTCCAGAAACAGCCTTACTAGCCGCTGCCAAAGCCTTTAACTGGAATGACTGATCCAACATTTGACCTGCAGTGACGGTAATACTTGCCGGCGCCGGTTTGACCAAATCATTCCGGTCGCTCGGCAGCAACACCTCGACAGAGTAACTACCGGGAGCCAACGTAATGGAATACGTGCCGGTAAAGCCGGTTACTGCCTGGGTGTTCACGCTGAAGTCGGCGTTATACGCATGGATCCCGACTTTTGCCACTGGTTGCCCACTCTCGTCTGTTATGGTTCCGGTTACGATTGCCAGTGTAACGGCGGTAGTGCTCGGAGCCGCAGTCTCTGCGGTCGTAGTCGATACAGAAGAATTCGGCGCTACTTGATTTACTCCGACAAGCGGCGAAATATTCGTTTTCCCGGGTACAACGCTCACAATATTCGAGACCGCTGAATAGAGCGGATAAGCCCCCGGGGCTGGCTGTGCAAACGCCTGAACTTTGTAATAATAGTAGACCCCTGCAGAGACATTCGTGTCCGTATACTCCGTCGTATTGGCTGACACGTTACCAATATCAGTCCAGCCTCCCGAAATAAGTTTGTACAACTTAAAACCCGTCTCGTTCGTAGAATTATCGGTCCACCTCAAACTCACATAACTCGTACTTGCCATAACTACTGCAAGGTTTGAAGGCGCGGCAGGTGCCGTAATTGACGGCGAAGTCGTCGTCGGAGCAGTGACAACACTCGAGGATGTAGTCGTGGTAGAAGCTGCCGGAGGGGCAGTACTCGTACTGGCAGTAACCGTGACGGTCGCTGTATTCGATACCGGCGAATACGCAATCGAATTCGCTGACTGGATAAAAGACTGTACGCGGTAGTTGTAGGTCTGCCCAGCGGTCACGGAAGTGTCAGTATATGTAGTCACACCCGCACCCACATTCGTAAGTTCGGTCCACAGACCGCTTTTTATTTTGTACAGTTTGAACCCGGACTCATTCGTTGAATTACTGACCCAAGTCAGTTTTACAGAACCACCAACTACGGTAGCAGCCATACCACTCGGGGCATATGGCGGCGTAAGGGAGGATGAGCCGGTTCCAGAGGTGGTGGAGGTAGAAGGCGCGACCACATTCACTACTACGCTGTCAGTGGCTGTCCCATTCGCTCCAGTACAGGTCATTCCATACGTATTTTGCGCGACTACCGATACGCTATTAAACTGCCAGCTGCCAGAAGTTCCCTTGTTTGTATTGCCCCATGTTCCCGATGTCACACAACTGGTAGCGTTAGAGGAAGTCCACGTAGCGGTATAATTTGTCGGGGCGGTCAGGGTCAGCGGACCGTCTTGATTATTTATCTTAATATCAACCGTGACCGGGTTGTTAGAGGTAACACCCGAACCGGTGCCAGCAGTCGATGCTGCCGCAACTACCGTCACGACATTGGAAACACCCGAGTATATAGGGTAATTATTTCCCTGCTGATTATAGGCTTGAACTTTATAGTCATTGCTCACCCCTGGCGTAACACTGGAATCAGTATACGTTGTGACATTCGCCCCCACGGTGCCGATCTCCGTCCAAAGTCCGGTAATGGTCTTGTAAATCTTGAAGTTGGTTTCGTTCGATGAATTATCGGTCCAGCTCAGGACATTCTTACCAACAGCGGCAGATACCGAAAGACCGGTCGGGGCGGCCGGTGTAACCACTGAGCAGGATTGAGCAAAGCCCGCTGAGGCACCGCTGGCATTCGCATATGTATTGTTAGCATCATACAAAACCGCTTCAAACGTGACCGGATTCTGGTAGCGGCCGCAGTACATTCCTAAGAGAGTCATAAAATCGGAATCAGTACACTGCGAGAGCAGAGCGGCCATGGTCGACACCGTCCCCTTGTTGATTTTAGCGTAATCCCTCCCTGAGTCCGCAAACGGCAGCATCGTAGGCAGGGCAACATCAGGCCGGCGAACCACGCACATGCCAGTATACTGTGTCGTAGGCTGGGTTTGCTGCTGGGTTGCCTGAATTACATGGATTATCACAGAGTCACTGGCACCATCACAGCTGATGGTAAAGGTGTAATCTGCGGCTAATAGTCCTGAAACCTGCTGGGTGCCGTTACCGGAAGCAATGGGTTGGCCCATAGTGCTGCCCATAGTCCCGGAGACCTGGCAATTTGCCGTGTCGGACGAGGTCCAGCTCACCGTAAATGTTGCCGGCGCAGTCATGGTTACCGGGCCATCACTGTTATCCGCCTTAATGTCCGCCACAGCTGCCGTTTGCGCAGTCACGCTCAATAACGGGACAGTCGCGGCTACAATCAAAACAGCAATAAAACCCGCACAAAAAAATGCCGGGTTTAAAAAAAATCCGAGAGAGCGCCTGGAGGGCCTGCGCAGGCTTGAGAGCTTGCTCATATAGCTATAAATTATATTTTTATTTATTTGAAATTTTATCCTACGTTGAAATAATGCCTGACCGATCCCAGCACATCGTCCAGGTGGATTGAAGCTTTCACGAGGTAATCAGAAGCACCAAGTGCTTTTCCTTTTTCTACTTCCTGGGGTCCACCAAGGTTGGAGACAATAAGAACCGGAACATTTTTCCATGCCGGCAGCGTTTTGATGTGTTCCAGGACTTCAAATCCGGTCATACCGGGAAGCATCAGGTCCAGCAGGACAATATCTGCAGGCTCATGACTATCAACGTACTTTACCGCGTCTTCGCCCGTGACGGAGAACTCCACGTCAAAATTCTCTTTTTTGAAGATAAAATCGTACGCCTTATCCAGATACGTATCATCTTCAACGATATAGATTTTTCTCTTTTTTTCTGTTTCCACGCCTTTGAAATATTAACAACAGCCAGAAGACCAGCCATTGTCCTTACCAATATTAATTATGACACGAATCATAAAAAACACCAAATCACAGTGTTAATGTCACTTGCCCGTCTTTCCGCTTCATTCCGCGGTTGGGTAGGGTAAAACGAAACACCGAGCCTTTACCCAATTCCGATTCCACCCAAATCCGCCCGCCCCAGCTCTCCACAAGGGACTGGGCAAGGGACAAACCAAGACCTGAACCCTGACTATCGAATTTCCGAGCATTCGTCGCCCGGTAAAACATGCTAAAAATCTTATCTTGTTCGTCATGCGGTATGCCGATTCCCTGGTCCCGTACGGAAAACATGATGTTATCCTTCGTATATTCGATGGAAAGAGTAATGCACGTATTCGGTGGGGAATAATTGATGGCGTTCGTGAGCAGGATCTGGAGCAGTTGCCACAGAAATTCCGGGTCAGCCGGGACTTTCGGGAGCTGTTCAGGAACCGAATACAGGCACACGGTCAGATGCTTGCCCATAACAAAAGGCTTTAGGGCGTCTACGGCTCCGCGCACTGTCAGCAACAAATCCAGCGGCTCCGGCTGGACAATGACTCGGCCGGAATCCAGCCGACCAACGCGCAGCAGCACCTCCTCCAGTTTTTTTAGATGATCAAGGATCTCGGAAAGATTTCCGACAAGAAACTTTTGGTCATCGTTCAACGGGCCAGCCGAACCGTTTCCCAGCATATCCAAAAACCACCGCAACGAAACCAGCGGTGCCCGCAATTGGTGGGCCATGAGCGAAATAAAGTCTACCCGCCCGCCACCTGAGTGGCCGGCATTTTTTATCGATTTTTGTTTCATTTGAGACTGTTTTGAAATCACCTCTAGTATACCAGATTTCCCCTTATTTTGGCCAACCGAAGCCAGACTACGTCCAACGCAGCAAATATCTTACCCTCTCTGTTTGCCTGGCGCGTGGCAAGGTGCCGTCCATCTACGGCCCCTCAACTGACTATCCGGGGCAATAGTCAATACAATTAGGACAAAAAGTTTGAGGCGTACCTCAAGATTTTTCTGGCTGTTCATTTTTCGTTAAGAGATCCTCACACACGCGATACCACTCACCAATCAGTTCCTTCCTTTTTTGTTCACCGCCCTCCCCGACCTCCTCCCGGACTTCGCGCGTCAAAAAATCTGCCAATAGGCTCACTATCGCCTGGAAGCCGAAAGCTTCCACTATAGGGCGGACGCGCGCTTCGTCGTAGAGGTCCCCCAAGTGTTCCTGGGCGTAGACCAGACAGGTCTGCAGGCGCTCTTGCCGATCCTGGTCACGAATCCGCTGCTGCTCTTCAGGATCGACCTTATCATTCTTGTGAGCCACTGCATACTCATACCCCTCGTACCATTCGGCAATGACCTGGTCCCGGGTCATCGTTTCACCTTCTGTGGGATAATCTTCGACAAGTATCAATTTTTGCCCCAGACTCTGTACAGCCGCGTACCCGAACGCGAGCAGGATCGGGCGGACCCGGGCCTCATCAAATGCATCCTTCAAATACTCCCGGGCGTATCGCATATTCACCGGCAGACGCCGCTCCCGTTGAGATTGTTCCCGCTCATTCTCCTTCTGGCGCTGCATCTCCAGCATTCTCTCTGCCGCTTGTCGTTCGCGCTCAGGCCGGTTTAACTCGTCTTGCAGATCCGCCAGCCGCGTGTAATGGTCCGGTATTTCTATACTCATATTTGAAATTTATTTACTGTTTACAATAAAATTTTTAAACTTATTGCCTTTTATGATCTACCTTCGTCGTTTCGGAAAACTCTTTCAGCAATAGAGAATCAATGAGCAATTCGTGTTTGCGTAGCTGAATTAATATTTTCGCCTCTTCCTTGGTTAGCGGGATGTTCAGTTGTTTTTTCTCCAGAATGCGAATGTCCTGGCCGAGCTGCTTTTTGAGCGCCATAAAGTCACGGGAGATCTGGTGGTACAAGTCATACGGTACGATATCGCGACCGAGCCTGCAAGAGCGGCGGCTTTTGACTAACAGCCAGAGCAAAAGAACAGCGAGCAGGAGCAGGAGCAGGCACATGCCACTGAGCACGATCACGAGCGTCTGGTTTCCAGCAGCGGCAGGAGCGGCGATTACAACCGGTACTTGCTGCTGTGGCGCGGACTGCACGGGTTCACGTACGGTAAATGCAAGTTCCTTGGAGGATTTATTTCCCGCCTTATCCACTGCCTGTACACTCAGAACGTGACCACCCTTCGTTACATCTGCAAGAGCGTACAATTGCGAGCCGGTCTTAATCCAACTCACTGGCGGGTTGCCGTCGAGCGATACCTCAAAATGGTCGATGCCGGACGGCGTATCGGTCGCTTCAAAATCAAAAGCATTCTGGGAAAGATCAGGTTGTGTCAAACTCTGCCATGTGGGGCGCTCGGTATCGATCTGGAAGCGCACATGCTGCGTCGCGCTCCAACCGGCTCGGGAATAATATTTGATATGGAAATACCAAATCCCATCAGCCACGTTTTTATAGGTATGATATCTGTACAGCCCATACCCGGAACTACCAGGTACGGTGTCAGGGTTCCTGTCAGCAGTAAATGAGACTTGCGTGGCCGCGGGCGGTACGGTCCATTCGAAACGAACGGCATTGCCGCTGTACCACTGGGCAGGATCCGGATGAGTTGTGGAACGCACGGCAAATTCACCCTGGACTGGCAACGGCGAAGTCTCCGTTTGAGACGCGGCTGCGATTGTAATATTGGCCGAACGGGCTCCCGCGTAAATATTGGTGCCGCTGCCGTCTGCCAGCAGAATCCTACCGCTTGAAATTGAGACTGCCGCGGCCCCCTCCTGCAGGGCTTTAAAAGTCACCGCCAGCACAGCAGTGCCGCTACCACTATAGCCTTTGGGTGAACCGCCGGCAAAAGAAACTGCTGAACCACTGATCGTTGGTTCTTGCGGCCAGTAGGAAAAAACACTGCCCTTTGAAACGCTTACGGCTTTGAGCAGATTCCCATCGAACGTAATCGACCCTTCTGCAGCATTGACCGAGCTGCTGCCGGTATCTATGACAAGTGAGAGCTTGACACTCTCCCCGATTCTGACGGTTTTTTGTGCCGGGGAGAATCCAAAAAAAGCGCTCTCGGCCTGTGCAGGCACAGGGCCGACTGCTACCCAAAGAATAACAGCGACTAAAAGCGCACTGAAGAATTTAGTGATGTGTTTTATGTTTCCTGGCATGTCGTTTCTTTACTGTCAGTATGGCAAAAATTACCGCGAGCAGCAACAACGCCACGGCCAACCAACCAAACCGTCGGTTGTCCGGAAATGCGAATACCTGTGACGCAATCCGCTCATTGCCCGCGCGGTCAACTGCCTTAACCAGCACTGTCACGGTTCCCTGTTGATGCTGCAGCACAACAGGGCTACTGACCAGCTTCCACGCACCAGGCTGGCCAGTACCGGGTCGGCTATTACCGTCCAGCTCCTGCATCTGGTAATAGGATATTCCGGAATCTTTATCAAGCGCCTGGAATGAGGCAAAATACTTGCCGCCGAACATTTCCGGGTTCCGGCTGATGGAAATTATAAAGGGTTCAGGCGGGGTGGAATCCTGCGTGCTTGCGTACTGTTTAGGCGCATACTGTGATGGCGCCGGTAGAATGACCGCTTTTGCCGGCACGAGGCCAGGCGAAATACGCGTACCAGCGCCATCGTTCAAGTAGACGGCACTTGAGGTATTGAATGCGAATTCTGCCGTACCCGCAGAGACAGCTTTGGCCACCACTGTTCCGACCAGGCCACCACTGCCGGAAAATCCGGGATTCGGCAACCCACCGGCAGCAGACACCACGGACAAATAGGGGGAATGTGCTAGGGGTGATGTCCAGAGCTGGACGATAGAACCGGCACTGTCAACGGCCTGCACCTCTACGCTATCGCCGGAGTATAGCAAATCCATCCTGACAGCATTTACCGGCTTTTCCGCATCAAGATAGACGCGAACCGGAAACACGTCCCCGGCATACAGCGGGCCGTCCGGCAATACCACGCGCAATGCCGCAGCTTGGACCAGCAATGGTATGCCAAAAAGCAAAATTACCAATACGATTTTAGCTGTTTTATATATATTCATTACTCCGTCCACCAATACATCATAATGCTAAAATCAACCAGGTCGACGCTCCCATCCTGGTTCAAATCCGCTGCGGGATTTTTTGGCGTACCCCAGTTGAACATCAAAATACTGAAGTCAACCAGATCTACCCTGCCATCGCAGTTAATATCAGCTATTCCGCATTTTCGGTCAGGGCTTATTGGGTTGATTTTAGTGCCGAAAACGCCGAACATGCTCAAACGATCCTGAGCAGTACTTATAATCCTGAGTGTGGTATTCCGGCTACCGCCGCTCTCTAACCAGCCCACCGGGGGATCCTGCAGACGGTATAAAACGAATGTGGATTCCTCATGACTTGCCACCTGGGCCGCGGTATACCCGAACGTGTATTGCAACGGCTTTAAAAATGTATCTACGGTCTTCCCCGCTCCATCCTGGGCCATAACACTAAAAGCGTACGATCCGCTCAAATCCAAACTATCAGGCGGCATGACTAATGCGTTGACCGTGGCTTTGGGCAAAGCCGCGATCACAAAAGTAACCACCGAGGCATAAAAGTTCCGCGGGATACTTATTTTCAATGTCTGGCCGTCCGGTGCGACGAAATTAATTTCGTTGTCGGTTTCGGGATCCACCGTGTAGGTACCCAAAGGACTTGGCGGAAACCTGAGCCCCCCGCTCGCGGGCTGGGGCGGAGCCGGCGGCTGAGGCGGTTGTGACGGCTCACCGCTCTTACCGCCGCCGACGGAAACTTGATTAACCATGGCAACCATGGCAGCGCTTTCGTCGATAACCTCGCTGCCCGCTAACTTGGTCTGGAGGGATATTGTATAAGACCCCTCTGCAGCGGCGTTGATCACCTGGTGCGTTCCGGTTCCTCCATATGTTGCATTGCTGCCGATTCGAATGGAAAGTTGGGTTTGAGCAGGAAGGATGTCAGTGTCATTCAACGTGAGTACGAGCGATTGCCCGGCAACCGCAAATCCCCACGGACTTCCGGCACCTGTTCCTGCGATAGTCGCAAGCGGTTGCTGCCTGCCGTTTATAAGCACATCAACATCTTGGAAATCCAGAGCAGCCGGAACGACAAGCTGGTTCGAAAATAGAACCTCAAGTTGACCGGAAGGAAGAACGGGTTGGGTTGTCGTAAAACGTATCTCATGGTCAGCTCCCCGCCCCGGCGCCGAGGTCGATATCGTGTCACTGACAACAGTCAGGTCTCGCACATGACCCGAAACAAATACAGGCTGGCCAAAAAACAAGAGACTGCAAGTCAGCAGGCATGCAAAAGCAGGCCGGAACAGTCCGGAATGTCTGCGTACGATTCCAGCCAGATGCAGAAAAACCTGCCCTGCCTTGTGCTGCATGATATTAGCGATACCCTAACTGTTTTTTATTTCTTTTAAAGTCCAAATAAAAATTTATTCCAAGCAGGAAAAATAAAGCCAGCTCCAACAGGAAAATAACCTGTAGCATCATGCTCTTCCGGGAATTAATCCTCTCGAGCTGGTTCGCTTGCATCTCAAGCTGCCGCTCTTTCTGTGCCAATTCACGGTCTTTAGCCTGGATCTGCTCCACGGCGGAATTCACCGGATTTGGCAGCACTTCCGCTGAGGTGTTCACTCCAGCTACCGCGCCATACTCCGGCACTGACGGCTTTAAGAAGCCAGGTGTCACAAAACCGGCAGCCAAAAGTATTGCCCCCGCAATGAATAGCATCCCATACACTTTCGTAGGCCATGAGAATTTCATATCACCCTTCGAATTTACGCCAACAGCGAAACAACGAGCATCACCAGTGCGCCAACCACTGCGACAATGACAATTGCAATCATCGCCATCATGAGTAACGAAGGCGACGCAGGCATTGTCCGGGAGACTGCCTGAGCCCGCGCCGACCCTGCTGCACTACCAATCTTCGAACGGATATACAATCTTACGCCGATGACTAACATAAGAAAGATTCCGAGCAGTGTTCCTAAAACGGTAAAGATGATTCCCTTCGGTAGAACCCAAAACCCGGTCTCGCCGCTTAATGTCTTTTTCCCCTGGTCGCCGTAGGAAAGTATCAAGCGGGCTTTGTAATTGCCAAAGACCAAACCTTCGCCCTTCCAGTTTTGCGTGAACTGGCGAATGGATTTCGGGAAGACACCCGCACCGCTGTCATTGACCGGCAGTGTTGCCACTTTCTTGCCGAACATATCTGAAATCTCGATGAAGCCCACGGGCTGGACCAGCGTATTGCCCACATTTTCGATACGGGCCGTAAAATTCACCTCTGGCGTACCGTAAAGGCTGCGGTCAGTACGAAATTCGCGGATCTGCGCCTCATCATCGGCATCCCCGCTAATGCGAATGCTGACTATGGAAGCAACTTCAAAGCCGACACCGGTGCCATTTGGCGTGTTTTGAGGAGGTTGCTGGGTGAAAAAGATAGCCCCAAAATGACCGCCCGGCTGCGCATCAGCCGGCACCGCAACGGTAAACGGCACTTCCTTGCTGGCCCCGCTCTGCAGGGTTACCGAAGTCACTGGCAGTTGGATCCAGGAAGCCAGCCCGTATTCGTTCGCCCCGGTTTGTTCTGAAAATTGTGGCTGCCCTGTTTCGGTCAGGCCGCTGATATTCCTTTTCTGAATATAATACGTCTGTTGCTGCTGGCTGACGTTGGTGACGGTCAGCGTTCCGGAAAAAGTCTTGCCGGGATCCACGCGCTGCTGCGTGATCGCAGGCTTAACTTTTATTCCTGCCACATCGGTTTGCGCGGTAGCCGGTACGCTTAAAACTAACATCAGGAAGGCTAATGCTGCGCCGGCCGCGTACTTTGCGATTCTCTTCATATAGTTTGTACGAAAACTCCCGCGTTAAAAACGCGGGAGCCTGGTTAATACGTTTTTAGAAAACTGGAGTTGCGACATACGTTAAGGTATTGGTGTAATCCTTGGCAGCTTGCTGCAGCGAAGTCACGCGAATGCGGATACCGACCCTGGTCGCACCCTTGTCAGCTGTCGAGCCGTCAGCGGGACCATTGTTGCTGAATACCGGTCTGGCCGTCAAGATGTTTCCCGCATACTTTGGCGTACCATGGCCGAATTCATTCGTATTAATGTCGTCTTCCGAAGTGATACCGTAATGTCCCCAGGTCGTCGTCGAGGAAAGAGAACCGGTGGGGTTAGCCCAGGCTGCTGGCGTGCTGGTTGCGTCATCATTGTAGAACATGTGGATCTGGGCTCCGTTACTGCTGGTTAACCGCTGGTTTTCCTGGACTGTTACCGTAAATCCATTCACTGCGTTCGTGGTCACTGCCAAACTCTGTCCTGCGACATAGTCCGTATTCGGTGCCAATGTGCCAAAATTAATTGCCGTAGCCGTGGTGGTCGTGCTCGTGTTCACTGCCTCGCCGTTAATCGACTGGCCGGAAGCCACGCCGCTCACCGTAAAGGTGAATGACGTGTCCACTGCAGCGCTCATCGTGACCTGACTGACAATCGCCACCATGGTATCAGCCGCATCAGCCATTGTTCCGCCAATATTAATCTTGTACGACCCAACTGCCGGATTGACTATTTGATGAGCCCCGCCGATTGTGATCTGCAGGGTGGCCCCGGCGGCGGCCGGAGTGCCGCTGGTGGGGGCGGTCAAAGTAACCGTACTGCCCGACGAACCGACTCCCCAGGCTGATGACGAATTGGATGCCGCGGTCGTGGTAGCGACGCTATTCACAGTCATCGTCACATCAGAAAAGACGATTGCGGTAACATTGGTAAAACTGTTGAATGTAATAGCAACGGTTTGTCCGGACGTAATCCCAGTGGGCGTAGTGAATTTAACCACATGAGTGGCGGAAACGCTGGGGGCGGAGGTTGAAAGCGTATCCGATACACTGGTCAAGTTCGATGCCTCGGCAGCTGTCCAGCCAAACATGCCCGTACCGGCAAGTAAGATCGTGATGATGGCTAGGCTGAATCTTCTGCCAAACCAGGCATATACCGCGTGCCGTTCTGCTTTTTGTTTCATAAAATTAACTATTTACTCTTATTTTTGAGGTTTTTTCGTTATTACAAAGCTCACATTCCTTATGAAGATATTATATCATACACCAGAGCAAAAACAACAATTTTGGCAAGGGCTACTCACCGGCGCCCTCATCGAGAACTTGCACGGTCCCGTCGTTTTTATGGACCGTAATTTGGTAACTCCGGCTGGATTGTAAAGCCGCGCTTAAATAAAACCCCAATATTATCAAGCCTGCCAGCAACAAACCCAAACCTGCCAATAATAAACCATGCTTTTCGAACACTGCTTTCCATCCTTGCGGCTTGGCTAAAAATTTACTCTGTACAGTCGATGGCGAGCTATCCACAGGCATTTCGCTCAGCGTGGCATTGGCCGGCCGCTTTCCCCTAGATTTTAGCGGTGCCGTCACCGTTTCAGCAGTGACCGTCTGAAGCGGTACTCGCTCTGCGAGTATGGCAGTCTCCGCCCGCAATGCCCTGCGAATATAGGCCTTAATACCCCAAACCACGAGACCGGCAAGCAGTAGGAACAACCCCAAAGTCGCAGCCAGCGGTTTTACCGGTATCACCCAAAAATATGCGGTATACGTGACATTCTGTCTGGCTTGCTGTCCAAAGGACAGCGTAGCAACGGCTTTGTATTTACCCGCATCGAATACGTTTGACTCCCCTTGCCAGTCAAACACGAATTTTCTGACGGTCTGAGGAAGTACATATCCGAATGCGGTCTTTTGATTGACCGAGATCTTGCCGCGCTGCTTGCCCCACATGTTGTAAATGTTAATTTCCCCCTGCGGCTGGATATGGACATTTCCGGAATTCTCGAAACGCAAGACAAATTGCGCCGCCGGGGTCTGATAAAGCTGGCGCGCGGTCATAAACTCCCGAATATCTCCCGCTTCGACAACATTCCCATTGACCCGGAGAAAAAACAGACTTGAAATATAACTTGAGACCGTAATATTTGAATCCGGAACCTGCGTGGTCTGCGGCTGGTTGCCGATCAAAATGGCTGCATAATGCCCGCCGGGCTGTGCATCAGCCGGCACGTGTACGGAAAACGGCACGTCCTTGCTTTGCTGCGGATCAAGCTTAATCGGTGTCTGCTGGACATCAATCCAGCCTGCCAGATCATCAACCACGCCATTGCCGGCCACTGGCTCGAGCTGGCCGCGCCCTTCTTCCCCGACCGGGGCAAAATTCATGACCGTAGCATACAGCGTAAGCGGATAGGTATTGGGGTTGACCACCTTTATACTGCTGCTCCACTGTTCACCCGGATTCAAACCCAACTGGAAATAGGGTGGCACCACGGTAAAACCAAGCTGGTTGCGCTGGGAGGTTTGAGCCAGGACTGACCCGTGTGGCAAAAACAGCAGCACGGTCGCACAGAGCAGCAAAATTTTATATAGGCATTTCTTCATTGTTTTGTTTGGTACGCGTTATTTTCTTTCGTGGCCGCAATACACCTTTTGCACGCGATGTTCTAGGCTTGGGTGACTGCTTCGCGGCCAGGGCTTTGTTTTCCTGTTCCAGCCGTTCGGCATACGCCGCAAGTTCCTGCCAGGCAGTGGCTCGCCGCTGTTGGCCCCTATACATGATGTACAGCAAAATGAATAAAATTGCAAAACCGACCAAAAAGAGTGCAGTCACAACTTGCCAGGGCAGCAGCCAAAAATATGTCGAATCAAGCAAGTTCAAATGACTTGTCACACCGTACTCCAACCCAAGTTTCGCCTTGAGACGGCCTGTTTGCAAGGGTGCGGTCCAGGAATTATAGATGACAAGCGTCTTGCCCGGTTCGATGGTTTTTCCGTCAGAGTTGACTTTGACCGCCCCAACTTCTTTGCCGCCGCTGTCGTACATTACAATTTCGCCCTGGGGCGCGAGCGGCTGGTCGCCGATATTTTCAATGACTGTTTCGAAGCGCTGCGTGCGGTTGCTCACCACCGAATGCACCGGCTTGAATGAATTCAATTGCAGCCGCTCGTTTTTCCGGGCCTGAACGGTAAAATTGACCGACACGCTCGCTGCCTGCTCCATATGTGCCGCCGCTTCATCGCGGGTTGTCCCGTCCACCAGAGAAATACGGGCGTGGTAACTACCAGGTACGGCTACCGGAGGCACATCGATCGAAAATTCAACCTTCTGCTGCTGCCCGGGCTTGATATTCAACACTGCCCGGGATATCGTGATCCAGTTGGCGAGCGAACCGCTCAAATCCGCTTCGCCCGGCGCCATAAAGTTGGTCCCGCCGTTCTGCGGCGAAACATTATTCACGAAGGTATAGAGCGTCTGCATCCGGGAGCTGGAATTCTCTAGTATAAAGGACGCGGGCACCGTATCTCGCGGCTGGCCTTCGGCATCAATAATGAGCGGCGAGACGCTCAAATCACTTGCCCGCACAAACTGAGGCAGACAAATAGTTATTAAAAAAATGAGTATGGCTCTATGGACTATTTTTTTCATGCGCTTGTTTCTGTTTGTGTTTCCTCTTCGCTATTTACTCTTTACTATTAACTAAGCACTATTCGCTCTTCGCTCTCTATTAAAACACCGGCACTACAATATAGACGATCGATCCGCTGTACTGTCCGGCAGGCTGCTGGTTGGTGACTTGGGTTTTCACGACTATATCGGTTGACTGATTCGTGACCGGACCGGAACTGTATGCGATCTCGCCGGCAACGGAATCAAACTTCGCGTATGAGTCATTAACCGCAAAGCGCGTCGAGCCCCCAGCCAGGGCTGCGGCTGTCGTGTGGTAGCCATAGGCTCCTGTTGCCCCGTTTGGAATAGCAAACGTTGCAGGAGCGGTATTCGTACCAGGAACCGGTGCAATACTGGAAGGCCCGGTCAGCCCCTGCTGCTGCAATACGAAAACCTGGTAACCCTGGGTTGCGGATGTGCTCACAGTCAGGCGCTGGGCCGCAGAAAATGCGGTACCCAACGGCAAATGCCCGAACGGAATAGCGGTGGCTGTCGTGGTCGCATCGGTCGTAACTCCGCCTGTAGCCGTCCCCCGGTCGAGCCCGGAAATGGAAAACGTCAATGTCGCGCCAATTGTGGCTAAACTTGGGTACGACTGGGAGGCATTTGTTGCGACGGGCATACTATGCGTCACGTCGTAGACGCGGAAAAAATAAGTTGTATTTTGCGCAGCTCCGGAATCCTTCACCGTAAATTCGAATTCGGTTGCCGCATTCTTCAGCTGGGTAAATGTCGAAGCCGTGGTTGAGGACGAGTTGTGCGTACCGCACCCCTGCCCGGTTGAACTGCTGCACGCATCGGCATCGCTGAGGGTTTTTGTGGTAATCACCGCATTATCCGCTCCCGCACCCTGGGCATAACACCAGACCGAAGTTGAAATGCACGTGCTGGTCCCGACCACGTCGGATACGATGGCAAAATCGGAAGTCTGCGAATACTGGAGTTTGTATTTAATTTTGGAATCTCCCGCATTACCGGTTTCTTTTATGGTCACGCGCAATTTGAGTGAATCGCCGTTATTAACAGCGCTCGGCGCAACGTTTTCCGCAGCCAGGCCGGTAACCGGCGTCTCATTACTGATATCACTATACCACCGCCACTTCTGGCTGCGGGGCGTAAACGTGTCAAAATATAAAAATCCTGTTTTGACCGTAAAATTAGTACTGGTCGATTCTCCGTTCGTTGTCTGCCCAACGGCATTGATCTGCTGGAAGCTGCTGGACGTGGAAAAGCCTCCGCTATCGCTCGTAATAGGATCACGAGAATCGAAATGCGCACTGTTGTAATCAGTCGCTACTGCCGGCACACTGTTGAACAGTAACAACAACACGCCAAAAACAGGCAGCACGTACCAAAACATGCGCCTGCTTATAACCTGATACTTCTTGGTTTTGACAGGCAACGGTTGATTTCGTAAGATCCGCATAAAGATTCAACGAACCGACACGAGGTTACGGAGTGGCTTTTGCGGAGGTTCCGCTGGTTGGCTGTTTTTTAGTCTGTTGGGCAGGTTGGCTCACACTCAATGGAGCGAGCTCGATAATCTTGTTCTCTGTCGGACGGTACAAAATGGCCTTTTTTGCGCTTGTGTAGATGAGCACCTTGTCCCCGACCTGGGCTTTGGCAAAGAACGGCTGGTCTTTCAATTTTTCCAGATCTGTTACCGTCGCAATGGTGGGCTGTTCGTTTTCTGGCAGAACCATCAACTTGCCTACCTCTACTAAAAGCTGACTGGCTTCGGCGGTGGCATTGGTTGCATCTCCGAGCACCTGGGGATTCTGTTTTGTCTGCATCTCTGCCAATTGCCGCTGCAATTGGGCGACGCGGGCAGTCGTCTTCGCCGACTGGACGTACAGAAACCCGGCTGCAGCCATGGCCAGGACAGCCACTGCCGTGGCAGCGATGGCAGGCTTATTCAACAATTTGCGTTCCTGGGGAGCCGGCAGCGCCGCCTGCATAGTCGGCGCAGGAGCCGGATTTTCTGACACAACTGGACGCTCAAAAATCTTCCTGGTTTTTTTTACGGGCATTTTATTTCCGGAGTTAGTTGATACTTTATTATACAATATTTGTATTGATATACAAATACCCGGAATTTCTACACGCCCGTCTCGCCAAAACAGACCCTAGCGACCCTTGTATTGATTATCGACTTCCTGGTACACGAGCTGTGATGTTTGCCTAATAAGGGCAGAGAGCGACTTCAGATCGTTCCCACGAGTCATAACGCACAGCAGATACGGATGGTCCGGGTAGTATACGATGCCGCAATCGTGCAGCTGCCGCTCATTGTTGTCTCCGATCCGCTCACCAAATTTATGTGAAATAATGACATCAGCGGGAATCCCCACCACGAGGCCGTCTTTAAATTGCGACTCTGACAAAAGCTTCAATGCCTTTTCCGAATCGGCTTTGGAAAGGTAGGATGCATTGAACAGAATTCGGAAAAAACCGGCATATGTCCGGACGCTGACTTGGGTACCATCCGAATCTGCATTCGGCAATTCGATACCGAAATCGTTATAGATCTGCTCCAGCTGCTTAATATCGATATGGGTCAATAACAGTTGGGCCGCATCATTATCAGAATACTCGATCATCCGCCTGATCAACTCGTCTACTGTGTACGTATTGCCAATCTCCAGCCGGGACTCGGGAATAATGGTCTGTTGATTCGGAACAAGCTGTCGCAAATTCTGTTCGGTAATCGTGATGGACTCATTCAGCACTTGCGGATCAGCCTCGGAGATCTTATAGTACGCCATCATCAACGGTACCTTCAGCAAGCTGGCCGGGGTAAAACTTGCCGCTTCGTTGACCCCGAACCACGGGCCATTGTTAAGATCACGGAAGTACACCGAAATGAAATCAATACTGTTGCTGTCACGGTTGGCTTTATCTGTAAAATCCGCGATCTTTTGTTCGAATGGCCGCAACTCGACGAATGAGTCTTCAGTCTGCTCATAGTCGAGCAACGGATTGATGAACTGGTACCCGCCGGCCCGGATCGCGCGGGCATTTCCCTCCGGCGATGCCACCACGGTCGTTTTGGGAGAACGCAGAACAAAACCCGCAATGAGCCCAGCGCAAAAAACCCCGATCAGCAACAACGCTTTCGTCATAGGCGATCTTGGATTTTGATTTTGTTCTTTGTTTCGGTCGGACATGTTCGCTCCTGCGAATCTTTGTAAGAAAATTATAACAGCAAAATATAAAAATCACCATTAAATTCTGGTGATTTTTTTGATTTCCTCTTAACTATAACAAAAGTTTTCCACATCACTGGCTGCTAGTGCTTGCATCGGTCGTTGTGTCGATAGCCGGAGCGGGCGGAGTGGCAGTTGCCGGCGCATCGGTCGATGACTGACTTGGTGTGGACACCGCTGATGTCTGGGCCGTAGTGGTGTCCGTTGCCGGATTATCAGTCGTGCTCGGTATAATCACTGCGTTAGTGCTGGTACCAGCGACTGTGCCGGTTGTGTCTTGAGTGGAGCTGGCTATTGCGCCGGTAACCGCCTGCTGCTCGGGAGACGGGTTAACCGCGGTCGAGCTGGCGACCTGGGAATTTTCTTCCACCGGGCTTGTGACTACCGCGCTTCCCGCTGCCTGCTGAACCGGACTGATGGAGCTGAACGTTTTTGCGCTGCGGACCGCGAGGGCAATCCAGCTGAACGGAACATCCATTGGTGCGGGCTTATTCAATATTATAGAGAAGCCCTGTTCGCTCTTATTGGTAATGATGAAGCTGATATTCTGGGCAAAGATATTTTCCGCAAATTGACTGTCCGCTTCCGCGGTTGTCGTGGCGTTTAACGCTATGGTCGCATTCACGATCGGTTGCTCCACATACGGCCGATCAAACGTAATGGCTACGCCCTTCTGCCCGCGGCCAATGACCGCAAAACCAGCGGTATCGGTCGTAAAGTACGGCGTTCCGACGAAATAGACGTCGCCGTTCATACTAATACCGCCATTACCGAGCGGGGCAACCGTATTGACCGTGATGCCATTCTCAAAAGTTACCGGACCGGAGAACGCCAAACCCGAGGAGGCTGCACGGGCTAAGGTTTTCAGGTCAATGCCGGCAACCACATCCGAAGTGGTAGTCAGGTTCCGTTGCAAACCTTGGAGCAGCGTTTGCATACTACCCATGTTTTGTTGCAACCCAAGAATAGCCGCTTGCGAGGTAGAAGCAGCGTCCTGCAGGAACGAAAGCCCTTGTTCAAGCCGGTCCAGCTGGGCGCTCTGCAAAGAGCCGACTGACAAGCTGGCAAACGTTCCGCTGGCTGCGGAAATGCCGCCCGCGAGCCAGGCGTTGCCCACGGAATCGACTCGCATGCCGGGTGCCGCACCATTCATGCCGATAGAGAAACTGCCGCCGCTCGGAAGCAGCACGGAAAGTGTGCTCGTGCCTGCCGGGGCAATCGCATCAATATTCAAGTCCCGAGAAGTAATCTTTGGCGTGATCAATTCCACGCCCCCGATCAGCCGATCGGTAAAGACTTCGGAAACATCCTCACCCTGACCTTCCGCACTGCGGCTGAGCAGATGCTCAAGCACGCGAAGCGAAAAGTTCGTGGTTGTGGCAAATTCCTGGACACCGTTTGTCATGGTCGCATCCATCGTTAGTCCCGACAACTCCTCTTCGATGCTGCGCCCGTTGAAATATGAGACATTCACGTACATGGAAACTTTGCCATTTGGAACCTCTTCCAAATAATCCGAAAGCGCTTGCCCGATGGCCTGGCCGGCTTTGACCGCTTTAACGGCTACGCCGGGCTGTTGCGGGTGCACCATAAGGTAATCACCGGCATGAATCGGACCATTGTCGAGCGAGGCCCGTACCGGCACGCGCCCGGCTAAGGCGATCGGAACAACATGCTGCTGCCCGCTGATATCGTCACTGGCAGACAGGCGGAAACCCGGACGCTCGGAGACAACACCGACAAGCGACCCTTTGCGATGGGCACGCCTGACAAAATCGCCGCCAGTATCACTGTCCACTTCAACAATCTCACCGGCGGACAGCGTCTCGTCGGTGGTAGGATAATCTTCAGCATAGTCGTACGCATTGGTGCTTAGCATCATGGCATGGGTCACGAGCAGCGTGCCCATGCGGCCGTTATTATCCGCCACTTGGGTGCCGCCATCGAACTTTATGCCTGCCATATTGCCGTTGCCGGAATCAAAACGCAAAACATACGAGTTCATGGAATTCTTGGTCCACTTATACAAAACGCCTGCTCCCGGCTCACTCGTGCCCATATACAAATCACCGTTGAACTCGATCATCGAATCCACCGCATCAACACTCGTTTGGCTACCGAACGTACCGCGGGTGTTCTGCATTAAGGTCCAAGCCGTGCTGGTCGCCGAGCTCTGGGCATATTCATACAAACCGGCGGTCTGCTCGGCGCTCGTCGTCTGCGTCCCGGCATACAGCGTACCATTGTACGAACGCAAAATCACGCTGTCGATGTTCACTGCATCAGTGTTGTTCAACTGGCCGCGGGCGTTCGCCATTCTGACGAACTGAGTGGCCGAGCCGGCAGTGACGCTGTTGCTGATGCCAAAGCGGTAAATAGAAGCCAGGTTACTGGTCGCGGTACCCACAAACAAATTACCGGCAAATACAGCCATAGAAGCGATCTCGTTTCCCGCGTCCGGCCCGAGCGTGCCGCCGCCAACCGCAGTAATCAAAGTCCAGGTCGTACCGTTCCCTTCATAGACTCCAATCGAACCTTGTCCGGTACCGGTCTGGGTGCCAGCCCAAAGACGGTTATTATAGACGACAAACACAGCACTATCTGAAACCACGTTAGTTTCAGCCGCGATTTTTCCGATGGTCGGATTCACTCTCGCAAACGTGGCAGCGCCCGTACCCCCGTTATACCGATCGACTTCCATGGCATTGGTTTTTTGCGTCGCCACAAAGAGCATCCCATTAAAGACCGCCATATCGGAAATACCGTCGGTCGTCGCACTGACAATCGTACCACGGGCGGAGTTAACCATGACCCAGTTTGCGGTCGTGTTATTGGCCGTATCGACGTTCGATGCCATATAGACAGCACCAAGGCCAGTTCCAGTGCCTGTTTGCGAACCTATGAACAACTTGCCATTATAAATGCTCATAGCATACCCGTCGATGACCGTACTCGCATCGGTCGAGGTAGCCTTGCCAGCCGCGTTGGTAACCATGGTCCAGGTATTGCCGGAATCCAGGCGGTAGACTGCTGCCCCATCGGTCTTTCTGGTGGCAATGAACAGCTTACCCTTGTACACGACCGAGGCCATGACCGAGGTCGCGTTGGTGACGCTCCCGAATGTTCCGGGCGTACCGCCGGTATTTAGAATAGTAAATCCGGTACCCGTGGACGGCGAGTCCGGCTGCGCGCCGATCAACACGTTCCCAACCACATTCAACTTTTCGGTGACGGTCGATGTCCCAATAGCCAAACCCTTTAGCGAGTTGTCCCAATAAAATTGCGTTTCATCGCCGGCGAAACCGCTGCCTGAATTAAATTGAATCGCACCAGCATTGCCACCCGGTGTTCCACTGCCTCCGGTGAATAAACTCCCATTCTGATAGAGGCTCCCCGTAAAATTAATGTCTCCCTGTACCGATAAGATTTTGGATGGTGTAGTAGTACCGATACCGACATTTCCGTTATAACCGATCTTAAATAATGCATTGCCGCTGCTATCCTGCGCTTGGAACAAATCAGATGTTGCCGCATTTGCCAATCTAGTCACAAGGGTTGTCGAACCGTTTCCCATGCCATTTAGGAAAAACCCCGAGTAATTGGCAGTGGCTGTACCAAAGATTCCATACCCCGTGCCTGCGGCACTGCCATAGACGCCGGTACCGGTTCCCGTCGCAGCGCCCCATACTCCATAGAGAGATGATCCGCTTGCACCTGTTGACCTCCCATAAACACCGGCACTCAATGTAGTACCGGCAGAAGTTCCCATTATGGCTATGCCTCCTGCTGCATTTCCGGAAATAACACCGGAAGATAAAGTGTTTGTAGAAGATGCGTTTATGACAATGGCATTTCCTGATTGGACATCAAGCTGGTATCCTGGTGTCGAAGTGTTGATACCGATGTACCCATTGGCGGTTACATGGAAGAAGCTTTTACCGCTCGATGACGCGATATCGAACAACTGGCTGGAGGAACCGGAATACCCCTGTACGGCCAATTCCGCCTGCGGAGTCGATGTGCCGATGCCGACGTTGCCATTGGTGTTTATTACGAAGCGGAGGTTGTCCCCCGTCCAAATGCCAGCGCTATCGCTATTCATGGGAGTGCCGATCTCCATCCTGCCGGAATTACTGACAACCCGCAACCGGGAAATATAAGCACTGGGGTTATAAAACCTGGCCACGTCCCAGTCCCCGGTATTGCTGTACACGTCCAATTGTTCAGCTGGTGACGTTGTCCCGACTCCCACATTGCCGCCGCTGCCGTTTAAAACCAAATTTCCATAAGCCGAACCCGCTGACTGTATAGATTGCAGCGAAGTATAGCCGCCGCTAATAGCGCTTAAGTTAACATTCAAAGCCGTGTACCCTCCGCTGCCGCCATTGACGCCAAGAGTCATGCTGGCCGGCGCTACGGAATTTGAAACGTGCAGGGTCGCTTGGGGGCTCGTTGTCCCAACCCCGACATTGCCGCCGCTGCCGTTCAAACTGAGCGGGGAAAAACCCGTCCCCAGCTTAGCAGCCTGGATGGAACCGTAATCCGAAACGGTATTATACCCGACTATCAGTTGCTGCCTGGAGTTTGAAAAACCGTTCACAACCAATTGCCCTGGGTATGCATTTGCATTATCCTGGTTAACCATTAAGCGCGCCGTTGGAGTCGATGTACCAATGCCGATGTTGCCGTTCGTATCCAAGATCATTTTGCTCGTGTAAGATGATCCTGAATAAAAATTGATATTTTGTCCGGCAAGATTGAGATCTCTGGCAGACGATCCTGCAGTGTATGCCGCCAGGAACGCGGCTGTTCCGCTATCGTACAAGTATGCACCGCTTGCCGGAAGGTTTCCTAAATTTCCGATATTGCCAGCCGCGAGTACGGCACCTGCTACATGGAGAGCCTGGCCGGGAGTGGTCGTGTTAATGCCAACGTTACCGTTCATCACCGACATTCCCGCGCTCACAAAGCTGGTAGTGCCGATGGCGACTCCGCCATTCGGATTCATCGACAGCACCGCCCCCTGCCCTCCGCCTCCCAAATGTCCGCCGTCGTAAAAGTACATCATTCCGTTATTGTCAGAAAAGAGTGACCACTGGCGTCCAGAGGCGGCAGTATTATCCACGAGCAGTGCAGCTTGGTTATCGTCGAGGAGGTGAATCTTGCCGCTTCCAGTGGACCCCTTAATAGTCAGCAGCGTATCAGGACTCAAAGTGCCGATACCGACTCTTCCTCCAGCTGTGACGTTCAAGAATGTTAATCCGGAAGAAGACGCTGCGCGGAAAATGTCGAGTGTCGGCTGGGTCGTCGTACCCTGCGCCGCCAAGGTGGCACTGGGGGTCGTGGAGTTAATGCCGAGAGCTGATAGTGTGCTGCTGTAGAATAATTCTGCTCCCCCGAATGCACTGCTATTGTTAAATTGTAACTGCGTATTCCGGCCGCCCGGCGTACCGCTGCCGCCGCTCGCTGCGATCGTGATCTGTCCCGGCGTAGATGTGGTGATCGTAATGTTTGCTCCGGCCACCAGTTTGGTAGGGCCATACTTCGTTCCCGTTCCGTCGGCAGCGAGCAGCATACCGGTCTGGGTCGGCGCGGTGGAAGTTCCCGTGCCGCCGTTCGTGACTGCGATAGTACCAGTGATGCTCACAGTCGAAGTGCCGGTCACTTGGATGTTGGTACCCGCGGTAATGAGTGAAGAGAGGTCAACGAACGTCGGTACGCCAGAGCCGCCATTCGATTTCAAAATTTGGAATGCTGTGCCGACGGTTGTTGTCGCGATCACCCCTGTGCCGTTTCCGACAAGCAAGGCATTGGCTGCAATGCTTTTGACACCAGTACCGCCGTTGGCGGGCGTCAACGCGTTCGTCAGATTCACTCCGGCAAATGTCGGTGTGGAAGTCGTCGTCACCGACTGGTCAATACTCGCCGTACCGAAAAGGTACAAACTGTTCGAGGCGCCAAACAAATTTATCGAACTGCCTACCGACAAAGTCGCGCTATTCAAAGTCAGCGTGCCGGTCCCGGTCGAAATGGTGTTGCCGTTTAACTTCCCCGCGATTGTCAGATCTCCTGCGGAAGTAATTTTGTTGGAAGATGAAAAAAATTGAATGTCACCGCTTGAGGAGTTCTGCAGCAACAACGCATTCGTGCCTGTCGCTGTCACTGAAGCGTTGGCCGCGCCGAGCACCAGAGACCCATTGGTGAGTACGGGCACCTGGTTGCCGGTTGCATTCTGCGAGGGCGCGTACCCGCCGACCGTGCTGGCATTCACCGCATACCCGGAGGCGCCGATTCTCTGTCGCGGGGAAAGATTTTCCCATGACACGCCAGCGCATGAGCTCGCCACCTGTGCGGCTACTTCAACGTTCAGGAAGACAGTGTCGTTGTCCTGAAAATTATATGTCAACGCATCACCACCCGCGCTGACGTCCCCCACCGCGGCATTGAACACGCCATTCTTCACGCTCAAGGTCATTGTCGACGGTGTCCCGGCTGGCCAAAGTTTGCTGCCACTGCCGACCGTTGCATTATCGTAAATTGAAAAGCGGAAACAATAATTTGTTCCGCTGGTGCCCCCAAGCAAGGTGCCGCTGTTGTCGAACAGCCGGCCCTGGTAATTCAATATCTTTGGCACGCCGGCAGCTGACTCCGCATGCTGCGAATACGCAAAGACAGTGGACAGACTGATGACAGCCAATCCAAGTCTTAATATAGTTCGTGACCACCTGCGTGCCGGCATACCGAAATGTTTTTTGTTTTTTGTTTCAAACACAACAATAGCAAACGACAGCATGCCAGGTCAGGCTCGTTGTGCCAGACCCGCGAAATCGTCTGCAAACTGTATGTGATTGTTTTTATTTTTTGTTTCTGATTCCCTAGAATTTTTTAGGAAATCCAACTCAAACTCTGTAGTAATTATATCACATTTAGATTTTTTTGTAAAGAATTCACCATCGCCTTTAAGCTGCACTCACGAGGACAGGCGCACTGAGGAATTCAGTGACAAAAAAGGCAACCCAGACTTGACAAAATTCGATCAATAAAATTGCGGACGACAGCCACTTTTGAGACTTTTTTCACCTTTTCAAACCGGCTGATTTTTTTGTCAAGTTTTTTCGCTTCCACAAGAGCCCGTAACTCTCCCCTGCCGGGTCCGCACCGCGCCACATAAAAAACGGGATGACATTTCGTCTCCCGTTTTTAGCAAATCAGGGCGGTTGAAGCGCCCGCAACTTTGTGGTTGGCGGGCGCGCTTCCGAAGGCTAACTGACAGACCAAGCAATGCTCGAAGTGTGCCGCAAAATGTTTGAACAATTCTTTCTGGAACAGCAGCTCACTGAGTTCGCTCTGATTCACGACCTGGCCGAGCAAACAGGTCGGGCGCGGCACTGTTCTACGGACGGTGTTACCTTGCGCGATCACGTCATCTTCCTGAGACCGGTACAAGGCCATGTAAGCAAGTGCCTTGGCACAGACGAGCTCCATGACCCGGCCACTCAAATGCTCGATGTCCCTATAGAGCAGGCAGGGCGCATTGCCGGTGACTTCCGTCTTACCGGCGCATCGGCATGGCGGTTTGAACAACTCCAGCAGATCGCCGTAATTTCGGTTACAAACAGGGCAATGTAAAATGTGGACTGCGAAGATTCGATGGAAGACCGATACAACCGCGAGGTATGATGCATCCTCCGGTTCCAACCCGTTGAGGAACTGACAAATTATCTCATGCGCTTGCGGGCTCCGATCACTCCCCTGATTTTCCATTATCTCCTCCCTTCGAGATGTAGACAGTATGGACAATTGTACGTTACAAAAAGAAAGGCGTCAAGCCTTCCTACCGTTGCTCCACCACGATCTTACCCGCTGCAATTTCAACCTCGTCCGCAAGCCGCAAGGTTCTAATTTGTGCCGGCTGCAGGATTGGGTAATGCTTGATACTATCTAAATGACGAGGAATGGCAAAGAGGTCTTTCTCGGACGTTCGCCACAGAAGCTTATCAAAAAAATTCAAATTGAACGGATGGGAATATTCGCGCAGGGTCTTTTTTCCATTATGTAAAAAATATTCATGGAAGTACGACAACACCAACTCGCGAATCGTGCGATAGACCGGCTCGCGGTAGCGGAGTACCGCGTGGTTGGTTTTGGAAAGTGCACCCCAGCAACCATGCTGCCTGAACACTGCAACCACGTGATCGTCATCGTGTGGCTTGACGGATCGCAAGTCGAGCACGAGCGGCTTTTGTCCATGGAACTCCAGAACGGCCGCAGCCAGCATCGCACCTTCCATGCAGTGCGCAGTGCCGTCACGGAGCACGCGGCGTGGCGACCGGCACGTTTCGCCTTCGCGTTCGAAATTGATTTTAAGATCATTTAAAAAATCCTGAATTTTTTTCGGTGTGTTGAGATGCTTGAGCACCTGTACCTCAGCTGCGCTGTATTCTTTCAAAACATTTTTATACATGCGGTCCCCTGCTCTGCCAGTAACCAAAGGTAACTGTTGTTGCTTTAGGTTATTCAAATTATGTGTTCAACTTGAAGTGTGACGCAGCCACTATCCGTTTTGCGTTCCCCTCCTATTCAGCCGCCAGATGGCGACATTCAGCACGCTGGCAAAGCTGACCCAGGCAAGATAGGGTACGATCAGCCATGCCGCCGCATGATCCACCAGCCAAAACGATACGATAGTCAGGACAATCGAAATCCAAAGAACCACAATCTCTACCGCTGCCAGGCCGATCTTCTTCCAACCGAAAAAAATCGGAGTCCAAATTCCATTCAGGACCAGCTGACTACCAAAGGCGACGAGTGCAGGAAACGCCGCATCATTCTCCATTCTCACATTCCATATGCGAGCAGCCGCGATGCCCATAAGTAAATACAGCAGTGTCCAAACCGGTCCGAATAGCCAATTCGGCGGACGGAACGACGGTTTGCGAAGTTTATTATACCATGAGGGAATTGCGCGGACCGTAAAGATGCTTCCTGCTATCCCGACTAATTCGCAAATAATAATTGCTATGACGTAAGAAATGATATGCATAAAAATTTATAATTCCAATTATGAGACAAGGACAGGTGCTGGCTGCGCTACAGTCGGACGCAGACTCACCCATGCCAACACCGCCAGCACCACTACCCCAATGACGCCACCCATTCCTCCGATAAGGTGGTTAAATGAAGCAAACACAATCGGCCACAGGCCATAGGCTTGGGCATTGAACATGCCATGGGCAAACGAAGCCAACAGTGTGCTCCCCGTTTGCAGGCGCAAGCGGCCGATATATATTCCGAGCGAGGTAGCCATGAGAACGAACAACACCGAACCGAGCCAGGGATTACTGTACGATCCAAACCCCGCGAGCAGAACCAGCGGCACATGCCACAGTCCCCAAATGACGCCATGGATAGTAAGAGCCTTCCGCTCCCCGAGCGGCAAAAGCTTAGGTAACAGGTAGCCGCGCCAGCCGAGTTCTTCGCCAAACGCGGGAATCGAATTAATGATCGGCGTAACCAAACAGGTAGCCAGCAGTATGACCATAACCACGAACCCAGGACGGGCGGGTGCAGGCATTCCGAACTGTCCGGTAAACGAGGCCAGAGAAAAATCAGGGCGGAAACCTGCTACCCACGTTATACCGAACACGAACACATACAACATGAGTAGTATCACCCACGCAGTACGATAGTCGGAAAATTTTCCCCAGCGCAGGCCAATGCCGTTCCACCCTTCGCGAGTAATAAATTTCCTGACGAACAGGCTCGCCAAACCGGGAACGAACATGACCGCCGCCAGGCTGAGTTGGGCAGCTAACGGACCGCCGGACACGAGGCCTCCGCCTTTCGTGTGCAGGACTACGGCTATAGCGATAGTAGCCGCGAAGGTCAATGAGAGAAACCAGGCGAGGCCTTTGATATCAAGTTTGGACATTCTTTTTAGTTTATAGTTTGTAGGTTATAGTTTATAGATCCTCATTGGAGGAGCGGGTATGAACCACTCGCCTCACAGTTGGCGTTTTAACCATGAAGTTAACGCACGATTGAGCTCCCCTGTCTTCCCTGTGTATCCATGGTCCGCACCTTTGATCAGCACGAACTCCATAACCTCGGGATGCTTGGCTTGCGCTTGGAGCGCCTCAATGACACGATGCATGTCCGGCCAAGCGTATTCATCACGACTGCCATATACAATGAGTGACGGCTTGTCGATGGAAGCAAAATGCCGGAACAACGGTTTGGTGGAAAGTTTTAATTTCTTGAAATATTCGTTGTAGGGGAAATTGTTATAGTCGCCGTCCGGGTTGGCAATGTCGTAAAAACCCTGATACGAGTACACTGTATTGTTGACCAGGTGCGGCGGCATCAGCTCCTCTCCTTTCCCCTGCCTAATCTTCTGCCGCGCTTTCTTAAGAAGCTCCAAGTACCGCTTCCGACCGAGCATCTGGTAATAAATACCCGCATCATCTCCCCCGCTCACAATAAGGTATCCGCTCAGCGGATTGTTCTTTTTATAATAGTGGTACACGCAGATCTTGTTCGCACCGGTCGAAACCCCGAACAAATAAATCTTCTTATACCTCCGTGCTTGTAAAAACTTGACCGCACCATCGATGTCCTTAATGCAATCGCGGATTCGTTCATATGCCGTGCCGCCCATGACTTTCTTCTTGCCGTCCTTGCCTTTTCTCAGGCGATGAATGAGCTGGGCGCCACGGTTATTGAAAGCAAGGTACGCATAACCGGCATCGGAAAATTTCTCTGCTACCCCCTCAGTCCGGTCCATGGAATAAAACACGGATGAGCTGCCATTGCCATGCAAATAGATGACAGCGGCATCAGTTGCATGATGCGGCTCATACAAAACCCCGGGCAATTGCAATCCGTCGGTTGATTCTATGGTGACAAACTTCGGTTCAGTTGGATGGTTTTTCATGGATTCAGTATATCAAAAACCGGCTTAATTGCCGATTGACAGAACCCGCGTAGTCCCCTATAGTATTGGGTTCAAATCCAAAGGAGGCATATGGATAACAACAAACGCGCATTATTTCCCGAATGGCTCGAGCTGCTTCTGTATGCCGGCTTGCTCGGCTATTGCAGCCATCTCCTGCTCAACATCAACACGGTCATGCCGGCCATTTCATGGCTCGGTCACTTACAGTACCACCGGTATTTGTTCCCGCTCGCGCTCGGCTATTTCTGGGGCACCGTGTTGAGTATCATCTGTGCGGTCTTTTACGGGATCGGCAGCCTTGTTTCCCTGGTGTGCGATCCTTCCGGCAACAGCAACGGCACAGTAGACCGGGATTTCAGGTCAGCTATCCGGTGGATCGCGCTCTGTGCGAGCCCTGTAGGCGGCGCTCTGGTAGCCGCTCTCATCTACGCGGCAGTATGTGTCGGAATTCCGTGCGGATTGATTGTATGGCTCTGGCGACAGCCGAGAAAGATCTCCGTTTATGAGCGCACCTGACTGCGTCCTGTCTATGCCCTGGCTTCAGCCGGGGCTTTCTTTATAGCTGCAAGCATCCAAAGAGGATGGTCGAGATCCCCATCAGCGTCCATTCCGCGTACCCATCAGCGACTTATCAGCGGACAGTAGCTGGTTTCCATCTATACGCATCCATATCGATCTTCAAGTCTTGGCTGACTTCGATCTTCTCCGCGCGCAACAGTTCCGCCTGGATTTCTTTGGTTGCTGTCCAGTTCCCTTTGATGCTGATAACTCCCTGATTGTTGACCACACGCCACCATGGTACGTTTGAATCCGCCGGCAAACTCCGAAGCACCCAGCCCACCTGGCGCGCAGCGCGCGGGCTGCCGCAGGCGGCCGCCACCTGACCGTAGCTCATGACCTTACCCGCTGGGATAGCATTTACTACGTCTATAACTTTTTTTCCAAATGATTCCATAATCAAGACTCCATTATGTCATTCTGGTATCACAGCCGGGATCCAGCGGCCAGAATAGATTCCCACATTCGCGGGAATGACACCAATTTATATTTTGGGAATTGTTTAAAGTGCAGTATGTAGGGGAGGCTATCAGCTTCCCGTTTTGGGATGGGCGGCTCGCGAGCCGCCCCTACGGGTTGTAACTGGCGGGCGGATATTATCCGCCCCTACATGATCAGCATGCGATCAACGATCACTCGGGGGCTTCAGTAATTGCGCAAATTTGAGTTTTAGGTTCTCCAGCTTCGGGTTAATTACCACCTGACAGTAAGGCCGATTCGGATTGTTCGCATAATAATCAATATGGTCTTGCTCTGCCGGGTAGAAGGCTTGCAACTGCTGCACTTCGGTCACGATCGGATTGCTGAAGATTTGTTCCTGTTCAAGGGTTCTGATAAATTGCATCGCTTCGGCTTTTTGCTCTCCAGTGGAATAAAGGATCATCGATCGGTACTGAGTGCCAACGTCCGCTCCTTGTCGGTTCGGAGTTGTCGGATCATGCACGGCAAAAAATACTGAGAGCAAGTCATTCAGCGAGATCTGTGCCGGGTCGAATTCGATTTGCACGACTTCCGCGTGGCCGGTCGTACCACTTCCCACTGCTTCATAGGTCGGGTTATCTGTGCTGCCTCCGGCATATCCAGGGCGGACAGCTAAGACTCCGCGTAGCGATTGGAACACGGCTTCCGTACACCAGAAGCAACCGCCGCCGAACACGATAGATTGAATAGGATTATTTTCCATTACGTTTGTACATTACTAATATATTCCATTAAAAGCAGTTTGACAAATTTATATAGGTATGATATAATAATCGAAATTACTAAATAACAGACTCGAACCTCAATTTGTTAGATTATTTCTTCCCAAAAGAGCTCGGGTCATCCGCCACGATAGTTAGGTGCGATATTGGAATATTATTCAGATATAATGTTTCGACTTCCCTCTCTGCTACATACAGCGCGACAGGGATTTTTATTAGCCACTGAAGTGTGCAATTGAAAGTATGAGAATTTCTCAGCACACGTAATTGACTAATATGTATAGATTAGACGACCCTGGCGGAAAGAAAGAATTTAACATGTCCCCACAGCACACAACATTTGACGGTTTGGGCATTGCTCCAAAACTCCTGGAGATTTTGGACAAGCTCAACTTCGTCACACCCACCCCGATCCAAAGCCAGTCCATTCCTGAGGCTCTCACCGGCAAAGACGTAATGGGCATTGCTCAAACCGGAACCGGTAAGACTCTCGCATTCGGCATCCCCATGCTGCAGCGACTGGTCCAGCATAAAGGCAAAGGACTCGTCCTGCTCCCCACACGCGAACTCGCCCTTCAAGTCAATGAATCGCTCCACCGGGTCGGTACTCCGCTCGGCTTGAAAACCGCCATCTTAATCGGCGGTGAAAATATGAACAAGCAGCTGAAGCAGCTGAAGACCAATCCCCACGTCATTGTCGCTACACCCGGGCGCCTTATTGACCACTTAGAGCAAGGCACTGTCCGCCTCGGCGATGTTAAAATTTTAGTTTTGGACGAAGCCGACCGCATGCTCGATATGGGCTTTGCCCCGCAGATCAATCGCATCTTGCGGACCGTTCCCGAGGCACGCCAGACTATGTTGTTTAGCGCTACTATGCCGCCCGAGATTATGAACATCACCAAGCAGTATATGAAGCTGCCCGTTCGCGTGGAAGTCGCTCCCCAGGGCACCGCAGCGCAAACCGTGACCCAGGAATTATTCTTCGTTAACAAGGAAGATAAGCTTTCCCTTCTCTCGAATATTCTCAAGGAATATAAAGGCAGTGTTTTGGTTTTTACCCGCACTAAGCACGGTGCTCGCAAGGTCGCCAAAGCGGTGCGAACGATGGGACACACTTCGGCCGAGATCCATTCCAATCGCAGCCTCAACCAGCGCCTGGAAGCGCTCTCCGGCTTCAAGGTCGGCAAATACCGCGTCATGGTCGCTACTGACATTGCTGCCCGCGGCATCGATGTGACTGGCATCGAGTTAGTCATCAATTACGACTTACCGGAGCAAGCCTCTGACTACGTGCACCGCATCGGCCGCACTGGCCGGGCCGGCCACGAAGGAAGAGCTATCTCGTTTGCCACGCCTGACCAAAAGTTCGATGTGAAAGCTATTGAAAAGCTCATCAAGAAACAGCTACCGGTGTCCAAGCTCCCGGAACTGCCCAAGCGTCCGGCACCCGAGTTCTCCGCTCCTTCATTTGGAGGATCCAGAACGCCGCAGCGACAAGCCCAGGAAAGCTATGGCTCTCGCGGCAGATTCCGGCCCGCACCGAGATCCAAACCTTTGCGCAGCCCGTTTGATCGGAGCCACAAGCAGAAGCCGGCCAGCAACAGACCATCCCCTCTCTCAGACCCCATACCTCGCACCGGCTACTTCATGCCCCGCAGACCGCGGCCACCTCGCCGTAAGAGCAGCCTATTCGGAGAATAAATTCAAAACACGCCATCATCCAGATGGCGTGTTTTTCTGTAAAGAAGTATTTTTAAATCTTATGATTACTTGGTCTGCACCCGCGGCTTTTCCTGCCCGGGAAGATTAATACCTTTCAAAAAATCTTCCACGCTCTTGGCTGGGTCAGCCTGGAGCTGCTGCGTTTGGTCGTAAAGCTGGTTGACTTTGGCAATGTAGGGCTGCAAATAGTAATATGCCCAGACCAGCGGCGCCACTATGATGATGATTTTGACCACGCCCCACGCTTTGGCCCAGGCCGCATCCCGCCGCATAGCATGCAGCATGCGGTTATTCTCTTCGGATAGCTGGATGGCACGTTGAAGCAATTGTTGTTCTTCGGGAGACATAGTTCCAATGTTAAATATAAATACTTGGTTGAGATTTATTTGTTTACTCCTGCTTTCTCTCCTGATCAGACAACTCTTCCAATACCGCTGTCTGCTGCAGGTAACTGAGCGATTGGAACTGAGTAATAAGTTCCTGTTGTTCCTGATCCGGGATATCTGTAAGTAACGCCCGGAACGCTTCCAGGGTTTCTGGATGTTCTTGTACCACACGGAACCCTTTGCTTCCTACAAAATCAGCGAATGCAAAGCTAAAGGATTGCTCGGAAGGATCAAGCGGAATGGAACAAAGCACCCACTTTTGATCATCTTCTATATACCTATCCTGCCGCCCTAATAAACCGTTCGCGCTGGCTTGGTCAAGCAGATCCCGGAGCGCCGGAATTGAACCATCTACAACAACAGTCCCCTGCGGCCCGTGTTCGAAACCTCCGCATTCGATTCCTTCCTGGTCAAAAATTTTCCAACGCAATACCAACGTTTTTCGTGTCATGTGCCAGCATGCTCCTGTGCGCGCAGTTGCGCGAAATAAGGATGAAGGATGCGATTGCTCGAATTTTCGGATACCGCACTATAGTTCTTCTGTCCCTTGACGCAGTCATATCCCGGAGATCCTCGTTTCAGCTGGCTAACGACAATACGGGCATCTTTGACATTCAGTGACCCCGGATCCTTATAATACGCTTCAACAATCTCCGAAAAATACTCCCGTGCCTTTAAATATGTTTGTGTGTGCGCATCCTTATTGTTTATTGACTCAACGTAACTTGAATTGTACCGATCGTCGCTCGAGAGGCGGTCTGCCAGCTGTAGGGCAAGCTTTTGGCGTTCCTCGGGATTCATATATGGATTCGTCCAACAGTCATTTCCATGAGCCACTTCATGCGGCAACGTACTGAAGACCTCCGTGGGAGAGCTTGTGGCCGACGACGAATACGTTACCTGGGCTTCCCCGATCGTATCACACCGCTCGCACTGGGCAAGCGCCTTGCCGTCTTTAATGTTGTACAGACTCGGTATAGGAATCTCTCGGTTAACGATATCAATCCTCTTGAACCTCATATACACCCAGGCGGGCGGGAGACTCTTTAATCCGTTCCGAATCTCTTCAGATGTAATCTCGAACTCGTCATTCACGGATCTTTCAACCACTCTCCCGTCTGCTGAAGAACTACTGAGTGTATAATTCTTGAATTTCGCTTTGAACTGCCCGACTTGAACATTTCGCACTGCCCGTTCGGAATCAAGCGAAGTGTCAACAATCAGGCCCTCACCTTTGAACAAATCTTCCGCCCACTCCCCATAAATATCCCTCACTTGTTTTGCCTCGGCTGTTTCCGGACCATGCTCTTCTTTTGTACCACTGCCGTGTTCGGAATCCTGAGGGATTGTCCGTTCTGTTTTTGACCTTGGATGCCGCTCTAAATATTCACCGCCGACATAAATTCCGAACGCGCCAATCAAAGCTCCGTAGGTAGTCGCCTTCAGGAGCAGGTTGCTGATGCGGGCTTTTTTTGCACGCGCTCTGTTCGCAACAGCCTCCTGGGCTGCCGCGCCATACGGCGAGACAACATCCCAATGTTCAAAGGGAATAGTAGTGTCCGATTTCGGAGTTCTTTTATCCTCCGTCCGTCTCGCACTCGGAGGATTGTCTTTTCCGGTATGACTGACTTTTTCTGGCTGCCGTTTGAACGGCGACACAACATCCCAGTGCTTGTTGATTTCGTCTTCACTGAACTGCGGGTATTCTTTCATGTACAGGTCTTAATGAATATATTTAGCTTCACCGCGCGTACTCTCTGCGGTATATCGTCATCAGCGCCACCAACAGGGCCATAAGGATGGGGCCGATGAGAAAGCCGATAAGTCCGAAAAACTCGATGCCACCGAGAATGGAAAATAGAATGAGAAGCGGGTGCAGATTGGCGCGCGAACCGATCCAGCGCGGGCTGAAAATATTATCGATCGTCCCGATGGACACCAGCGACCAAATAGCCAAGCCAATAGCCGCGCCAATGTGTCCGGTAATGAGCAGGTAAGCGCAAGCCGAACCGAGCGACAGGGTCGTTCCCAATGTCGGCACGAATGCCGCCAAGACCACGAAGATCGCCCAGAGAAACGGCGACGGGACATGAAAAATGTAGAAACCGATTACCGAAGCGGTGCCCTGCGCCAGAGAGGTGAGAAATGAGCCCTGGACCACGCCCTTGATAGCCTGCTCGAGCTGGTCAGCGATAGCCTGTTCATGTTCGCGTGACAGTGGCAAGACTGAGCTGATAAACTCCCGCAATTGCCGGCCGTCCCTCAGCAAATAATATACCGAGATCAGCACCAGGAAGAACGAAATCATGAATCCGCCGACATTGGAAAGGATGGCAGTGGCGGATTTGAATGCATTGGTAGAAAAGCCCGCCATCCAGTTATGCAGGTTGGCATTGGCAAAATCCACGACGCTCTGCAGCCAGTGCGGCCAGTGGTGGGCGGTTGTGGTCGGTATCAGCGTGCCGCCAGCTTGATAATGGTTATAAACAGTTACCACTTCGTCTACCACTGCCCTACCGACAAAAGAAAGTGGAATGAGGACAACAATAAGAATGAGCAGGACGGTGGCGAAAGCGGACCAGCCTGGCGATGCAATTCGCGCATTGAACCGGTGAAAGATAGGATAAAATAAAATCGCAAAAATCCCGGCTAGCAGAATCAGTCGTAAAAATGGCCAGACAATGGCGCCGACAAATAACAAAACAAGCCCCAACAGAATAAGCAAACTAATGGATTGTGCGCGATGATTGTCCATGAGATAGTAAACATTTAACATTTAACCTTTAACATTTGACCTTGGATGAGTTAGATTGGTTAAATGTCAGGTGTCAAATGTTTGCCTCAAGCTTATTCCTTCATCCCGAGCTGATAAATTTCCAGCAGCGCCATAAATCCTGCGGTAATGATCGGTCCTAACAGAAATCCCAAGTAGCCGAATAGCTGAATACCTCCGATGACGGACAACAGCACCAAAAGTGGATGCAAACGCGTCTTGCTGCCAATCAGGCGGGGGCTAATGATGTTGTCGATGGTGCCGACAGCAGCAGCACCCCAAATAGCCATGCCAACCGCTGCACCGACATGGCCGGTAAAGAATAAATACAGCACGGCGGGAATAATAGAGATGGAAGTACCAATATTCGGAACCAAGGCCGCCAAGACCGTGAACGCTCCCCACAGGATTGGCTGCGGCACACCGAAGATTATGAAACCAATGGTGGCCACGCCGCCTTGAACCAACGCGACCAGAAAAGAACCTTTGACCACGCCGTTAATAGCCTCTTCAAGCTTTTGGATCATGACGCTTTCGTGTTCACGGGACAACGGGAAAGTCCGGTTGAAAAAATCTTTCAAGTGCGACCGGTCCTTGAGCAAGTAAAAAACGGAGAAAAATACTATGAAAGCGGAAAAGATAAAACCGGCCACGTTAGTAATGAGGCTGGTTGCCATATGGAAGGCATTATCGGTCAAACCGGAAATTTTACTGCCCAAATCCTGGTTCAAGTTCCCCACTACGCCGCGGAACCGTTCAGGCACATGGCTTGCCAGATCGTTGACATCAAAAACGATCCCAGAATTGCGGTACTGGGTATAGACGTGCAATAACTCTTTCCAGAGCAGCGTGCCAATGAGCCATAACGGAACAATCACGATCAGCAAAATAATAATGACCGTGACCAGGGCCGCCCAGCCTTCGCTGTTGAGGCGCCTGGCCAGCCGCTGGTGGACCGGCTGAAACAGCACGGCCAAGATGCCGGCCAGGGCAAGCAACTGGAGATATGGGAAGAACATAAATAGGACCAGGAGTCCGGCCAAGACCAACAGCGTAAAAAAACCGATAACTTGGAGACGTTGATTGTTCATATATCAAATCTACAAATGAATGCCAATATACAGATAACTACGGATTCCTGTTATGCAGTATCTGTAGTTATTTGTAGATTTGCTACTATCTGTAGATTGGCATCTTTTATTATAGCAATAATTGACAAATTCTGCATTTTAATGTATTATTACCCCGGTTGCCCGGAAGGTGAGGGCACTTTTTATTTGCAAGGCACTGATAAACGCAGATTTGCAACGGATACACACAGATTTATCCGTGTTAATCAGTAGTTAATCCGTGTTAATCAGTTTTATATATATGAAAAGAGACAACATCCGCAATGTAGCCATTATCGCCCACGTTGACCATGGCAAGACCACCCTGGTCGACGCCATGCTCAAGCAGACTCACACGGTTAAGGACAACCCTGACCAGAAGGACCTGATCATGGACAGCATGGACTTGGAGCGCGAACGCGGCATTACCATACGCGCCAAGAACGCGTCTTTAATGTACAAGGACGTGAAAATCAATATCGTTGATACTCCCGGCCATGCCGACTTCGGTGGCGAGGTGGAGCGGACTTTGCGTATGGCTGACGGCGTACTGCTCCTGGTGGATGCCAAAGAAGGCCCCATGCCGCAGACCAAGTTCGTGCTCAAAAAGGCCCTGGAACTGGGACTGAAGGCCATTGTAGTGGTTAATAAAGTAGACAAGCCCGATGCCCAGGTCGACCATACCGTCAACAAGACGTTCGACTTGTTCGTGCACTTAAATGCCAACCACGAACAGCTGGACTTCCCGATCATCTATGCTTCCGGCGTAAAAGGCCTGGCGGACGAAAACCTGGATGCGCTCCTGGCCAAAATCAAAAATAATGCGGAGCCCGATGTTATTCCCCTGTTTGATGCCATCATCGAGCACATTCCCGCTCCGGACGTAAAACCGGAGGACCCGTTTGCTATGCTCGTCCTAGCTTTAAAATACGACAACTACAAGGGCAAAATGGGCATTGGCAAAATAGTTTCCGGATCCGTTAAGAAAGCCCAAAACATTATACGCATCACGGCTGATGGACAACGCACGAGCGGCAAAATCACTTCAATGCAAATGTACGAAGGTCTTATTCCCGTCGACGTGGAAGAGGCCGCAGCCGGCGATATCGTCGCTCTGGCGGGATTCGATGACGTGTCCATAGGCGAAACCTTTACCGATCCGACAAGCCCGATCCACCTGGAACCGGTCCAAATAGAACCACCTACTATCAAAATGACTTTCGGTGTTAACACTTCCCCATTCGCCGGCAAAGAAGGCAAGTTCGTAACCTCCCGCAACCTGCGCGATCGCTTGTACAAAGAATTGGAGATCAACGTTGCCCTGAAAGTTGAGCCTTCCGAAGAGGGCGCGGAAAGCTTCTTGGTTTCCGGACGAGGCGAACTGCATTTGGGCGTACTGATCGAAACCATGCGGCGCGAAGGCTTTGAGCTGCAGGTATCCCAGCCACAGGTAATTTTCCATTATATGAAACCGCTCGACGGAACCCCTGCCCCCCATCAGCATGTGGAAACCATCGACGGAAAACAATTCGTCGCAACCACCCCGGATGACCCCCAGGCGACTAGATTCGAGCCTTACGAAGTTGTCACCATAGACGTGCCGAGCGAGTATCAAGGTTCTGTCATCGAAGAAATGGGCAAACGCGGTGGCGTTATGCAGCACATGGACTCCTCCGGAGAGAACAGCGAACTCCATGCCGAATATCTCATCCCCACCCGCGGCTTGATAGGACTCAAGAACCTGCTGCTCACCCGCACCCGCGGCACGGTCATCATGAACAATTTGTTCGATTCCTATAAGCCGGTGCATGAGATTGACACCCACGCCAATGACCATGGTTCCCTTATATCCAGCGAGTCCGGCGTTTCTAATGCGTACGGCCTCAACAACGCCCAGGAGCGCGGCATCCTGTTCATCGGCCCGGCTGTGGAAGTTTACGAAGGCATGGTGGTCGGCAAGAATGCCCTTGATTCCGACCTGGAGCTGAATGTCTGCAAGACCAAGAAACTCACCAACATGCGCTCCTCGGGCGCGGACGACGCCATCATTCTCACTCCCGCACGCCCGGTGGAACTGGACTTCGCTCTGGAATATATCGGCCCCGACGAACTGGTTGAAGTCACCCCCTTGTCCATTCGCATCCGCAAGAAGATTCTCAATGCCATCGAACGCAAGAGAGCAAACAGATAGCCAGGACAACATTTGACCTGTGACATGTGACAATTGACTGAAAACCCCGCCCTGTTGGGCGGGGTTTTGTCGATGTTCATTATTGATTGGATGGAGCCGTGGCCGTTGTAGAGGGTGTCGTTGCCGCGGCCTTAGCCTGACAGGTCTTCAGAAGTGTATCACGATTCTTGAGAGCTGACTCATTCTTACTCTTCCGGCTGTCACCAGCTGCTTTCATGGCTGCTTTTCTTGCGTCCTGAACTTTTGATACCGCATCTTTGCGCTTAGCATTGGCCGCCTGCACGGCTTTCTGGAAGGCTTCGTTTGCCGCTTTGATCGCAGTCTGCCGGGCCTCTTGGGCTTTCTTTACCGCACTCGCATAGGCAGCTTTTGCCGCCTTGATCGTTTCCGGGCTCGTCGTACCAGCCGCAGCTATTGTGCTTGCCCTGGTGGATGATGCCGCTGCTACTGCAGCCTTATATGCATCTTGCGCTTTGGACATGGCTGTCTGGCGGTCGTCTTTGGCTTTCTTCATTTCCGCTTGATATACCGCTATGGCATCCTTAGAACTGCTGGCATATGTTTGCTGGGCAGCCTTGATGGCTTTGGTATATTCCGAAGTGCTGCTTGCTATAGTTTGGCGGTACGCCAGGCGTGCCGCTTCGTTATCTTTTATGCATTGCTGAAGCGCCTGCTGATTTGCCTGGCGCTGCTGCTGAAATTGAGTCTTTTGCGCTTCCCGTACGGTCTTCTGCTGTTCCAGAAGGTCTTTACGCTCCTGCTGCTGCTGTTGCCGCAAAGGCGTTGGTGAGGGCGCGGCGCCGGTGTCTGCCGCAAAGACGGCCATGCTTGGCGCGAGCATGCCGGCAGAGACTGCCACTGCCGCAGCTATTTTTATCATTCGATTGTGCATACTGTTTTTGTATCTCCTCCCCCGCTCGGCGGGCATGAATGGTTGTTTATACTATTATACCACAGGCTTACATATTTCCATGGCCCTATGCCATCAATTGCACGAGAATGAGATCGAGCAGCACGCGCGGGGGCGTCTGACTGGTCTTTAATTCTTCGTCCAAATGCTCGAGCTTGTTGAGCGCGTCGATGACGCGGGCTGCGGGAAAACGGCCGGCGATTTTTTTCATAACAAAAACCCTGCCGCTCTTCCAGCCGGTCTTAGCCAGAATCTCTTCCTCCGGCACGCGCCGCTGCACAAAATCCTGGATCATAGCAACATTCCGAAATTGTTCCGAGAGCAGTGCATTCAACTGGATAATACCGCCCTTCTCATCTGCACTGGTATTATCCTTCAAAAATCGCTGAATAAGTTGTATGGTCTTCAGCTTGTCTGAGTCTGCAATCGCATTCGTAATCTCCAAGGCATCAGCCTGAACCCCGGTCTCAACAAGCGCCTGCACCGCATCCGGCGTAATCTCTCCGCCGTCGGCATAGGCTAATAGTTTTTGCAGTTCGCTTTCGGCCTGCCACAAAGTGAACGCTTCCTCAACCGAGACCACCTTGCCGCCGAACTTCGTTTCCTTGCAGCTGTCGCGCCCGAGGGCCCGGGCTAGAGCATCGGCAGCTTTCGGACTGAGCGTGGCGCCGGCTTTCCGTGCCCGCGCAATGAGCCACTGGTCGAGTTCTTTGCCGTGCGGCAATAAAAATTCCTTGACCGTGACCGCTTTGTTATCCAAAATCTCTTTGTTCACCTTCACCCGCTTATCGACCGACGGTGCGCAGAGAACCACATGATTCGGACTTTGGGCGATCTTTCCGAGTGCCGAATCCAGCACAGCCGGCTGGACATCTTCCAAAATAAATAGTTTGGGCTTACTAAAAAGATTTTGCTCTAAAAACACCTGCGCATTCGGCAGTTCCTGCGGGCCCCGGAACGTCTGCACTTCCAAAGAGCCTTTTTTTGCCAACTCAGCAAGCTCTTGGCGTTTGGTAAAATCATCAGGTCCAAGATAGATGGAAAGCATGTAGGTAGTGTACCATTTAACCGCAAAGCCATCAAAAAACCGTCCTGCCTAAGGCGGACGGTTTAAATCTTCTCTAATTGGCTAACGTCTATCGGCGTATCAGTCTTGTCCGCAATAATCTTAAGCCACTTAGCGAGCAAAGCATCACGCTGCTTGAGCTCTACATAACGTCTTTCAGATAATTCCAGATAGTTATTAACATTGCTGTTTAAAGCTTGCATTTGATGTTTTAGCTCACCTATGTCCTGCTTTATGCCTCCTATCTCCTGCTTCATTCCGCCAATCTCTTGTTTTATACCACCTATTTCTTGTTTTATGCCGCCAATCTCTTGTTTTATGCCGCCTATTTCTTCTCCGACATGTTCAAAACCCTGGGACACCATTACAGCCAGGTCGTCAATTGTCATGGGTTTTTGATTATTGTCTGTCACAGCTCTATCTTAGACGGTTTTATGAGAAAAATCAAACAAGTAAAGAATATAAAAAGCCTCGGGTGATCAAATCTATAACGATCGCCCGAAGCTCAATGGGTTAACAGGCTACCAACCAACGGAAATCTTGTTCCTCCCAGTCATGATGGCCAGTGCCGGTCCAGCGAAAGCCCGGATGCCACTTCTCCTTATTTTCTGATATCACCGGAAACCGGTCATGTTCTCCGTCATCCTTGTCCGCCGGTGTCCAGGAAGGGTCAGCATATCCGACCGAACCCTTGCCGTCACACTGAGGGAAAGCCAGACGAAACGCCTCTAACCAGTGCCCATCGGGCAGGTGCCGTTTCCCGAATTTTTCCCGGATCTCGTGCAAATTACCGCGGAAACCCATTCTGACCAGCTTAAAACGGCGGGTCTGTGTCTCTTCAATTTCCCGTCCTTTGTATTTCCAATCCTTGGGACGGTACCCGTACGCAGCTGAGATTTTGTCGGCGGAAACCGGGTTTAGGGTGAGCTCGAAAACAACACCATCGGCGGGAACAGGATTACTGCCAGCCTTAGCCATACAACACCTCCTTTGGTTTTTAACAGAATTAAAACAATATCCAATTATAGGACTCACGATAAAGGCTGTCAATCGACAGTTTTCGTCTTGGCGGGAATATGGTTTTTCAGGTATAATATTATGGAAATATCAGGGAGTAAAAACCATGCACCCGTAGCTCATTTGGATAGAGCGCCTGGCTTCGAACCAGGAGGTAGGGAGTTCGAATCTCTCCGGGTGCACCAGTGACACAGGGGTTGCTATTTTCGGCTGAGTATGATAGAATAGCAAAGCAAATCATCCAAACGTACATTTGGGTCGGTAGCTCCCACCTACGCTAAACCTGCCTACCGGCAGGCAGGGCTTCGGTGGGCAGGCAGTCTTCTCCTTCGCCATCTTACGCTTCAAAAGATTTTTCTCACTTTTCGATCGTTCGATGGAACATACAATTTAGTCCATATTTTATGGGTCGGTAGCTCAGTCGGTAGAGCATCTGCCTCTTAAGCAGGGTGTCGTGGGTTCGATCCCCACCCGACCCACCAAAAAATATACCACCTATGGGGTGGTATATTTTTTATTGAATGGTATGAGAATCTGTATTACTTCTGCCCCGGAACGAAGAATGGGTTCGGCAGGTCCGGCGTGGTGGTCGCTTCATACCCCACACCCGCCTGCAGGCGCTGGATCGCTTTGTCGTAACTGGCAAAATTAACGCGCACCCCCTGGGCTGACTTCACCACTGTCTCCCCTGCAGTCCGGGAAGTCAATACCAAGTTCACCGTATTTTTTATGGACATTGCCTCGAAAGCCAATAAAAACAACAACGCCGCGACAAACAGAATGCCGATGTTGTTCTTGATCCGGTTAGCTACTCCCGAAAGATGGAGGAAAGAAAAAGATGATCCGATAGACATACGACCTTATTTTTTAATATAAAAATTGGCGCCGAGCGTAATGTTGACTTTGCTGTTTGCCGCACCGCTGACGTTTACCGTTGAAACGTTGGTGATGAAATCCAGGTTCTCCAAAGACTCGACAAACGCAACCGTATGGGAAAAATCGCCGACGACAGTCAAGTTGCATGGAATAGCCGCAAGGCTCGAACTCGTCTTGGCTTTGGCAGCTGACTGGGCGGTGCCGGAAACTCCGGTCAAGGTCACTGCGACATCAAGGTCCTTCCCCAACTGTTCGATGGTCCTAATCTCATTGACCAAGGTTACATCCTTGCTAAAGAACGAGTCAGGTTGAATCGGTTTTGATTGCAGTTCCTGCAGGTCTTTCTTGGCTTTCTGATAGCTGTCGCGCTCGGCTTTGATGACGGACAATATATGGCGCTTGTCGCCGATGTTGCTGACCAGCAGCTGGTTGGAATTATCGAGAATATGGAAAAAGTACATGAACATGCTCGCACATGCCACCACCCAAACTGCCACCCCGACATAGATTTTATTTTTTGCTGACATGAATCCCATATGATTTGCTATCTAAGCAGGCTGTCTTGAATGGTAAACGTGAAGTGGAATGTCACATCAGTCGCTTTGGCGACGTTTTCCAGCGGATAATCCACTTTGGTAAAATGATCCTTATCGTTCAGGATATTATTATACAATTGAATGACCAATTCACGCGTAGGACTGAACCCGTGAATGGTGACCGTCTTGCTAGTCGCATCTGCCTGTAGTGAATTGATTCTGATCCCCTCCGGAGGCAACACGGCGAACGCTTTGATGACTTTGGACCAATGGGGAGCATTTACTCCCATGTTCGTGTAGTCATTGATCAGGTTGTTGGCTACGGTAATCTGCTGCCGAATACCAGTTGCATCTTCCTGGTTAACCTGCTGCTGCAACTGCTCGGACTCCTGCTGGACCGCCACGATCTCATTCTGCAAATAATACTTGGCGGCTGCCTGGGCGCCGAAGACCAGCCCGAAACTGCACATGGACAGCACAAAAAAGGCGATGAAGCTGTGCCAAACGCGTTCGTACTTCAGCTCGCGTTGCTTTGTTTTTGGAAGAAGGTTAATGATGTGCATAATTGTTTAAACCAACATGTAACCTTTGACAATTGACATCTGACAATTCAAACATGGTCACAGGTCAAAGGTTAATTGTCAAATGTTTCTATAATATTCTATTCAAGAAAATTCACTCCCCTCATGGCCAGGCCGATGGCTGTCGTAAAACTTAATGCGTCATCAGCCGGCATAGGAATTTTCTGCAGCCCGCCCACGTTCTTCCAGGGATTAGACAATTCCACGGTGAGTCCGGGAATGCTGGAAAATTCAGGACCTAAATACTCGGCCAAAAATTGGATGCGGGCACCGCCTCCGGTAAGGAGTATCTTGCTAACCTGCTTCTCGGAGTGCTCCGCGTGGAATTTTAGAATATTTTTTATTTCGGCGCTCAAATTGTTCAGAACTGGTAGTAGGGTGGTTTTGATATTGGGATACTCGGTAGTATTGGCTATGCCGACTTTTTTCTTGATCATTTCAGCTTTCGCGCTCGACACCCCCAGACTCCGGGCAATACACTCCGTAAAGGTCGTGCCGGCAACCGGAATGCTGGAGGTAAATTGCAGCTGGCCGTCTTCGACCATAATCAGGCTCGTCCGGGTACCGGCCATGTCCACGATCAGCAAGGTTTCCTGCTGGTGACTGTCTACCAATGCGCGATGACAGCTCTGGGATTCCACTTCGAACGCTACAATGCGCAAACCGGCTTTCTCTAAAATATCCAAGTAAATATCAACGTACTCTTTGGGTGATGCGATGATCAACACGTTCATTTTGTCCCCTACCTTGCCCAAGATTTCCCAGTCCAGATACACCTGGTCAATAGGCAGCGGAATGAAATTCTCAGCTTCAAACGGCACGGCGCTTTCCGCATCGCTCTCGCTCATGACCGGTATCTGAATGACACGGACGAACGACTTTGATTCGGGCAGACTGGCTACGGCATGCCTGGTATTCACAAGACCGAACTGCGGCTTATCCAGCGCCTGTTCCAACAAATGCGTGAATGTCTTAATATCCGCCACGGCATCCCCCACAATCACGCCTTTCGGCAGGGCCGCGTCGGAAAAATTCTTGACCGAAAGCGCGCCCGGCTTGCCTTCCAACTGGAGCATCTTCAAAGAGCTGCCGCTCACATCGAGCCCGAACGCTTGTTCAGATTTTGAGAAAAATTCCATATGTATGATCCTAATAACCCGAAATACCACCCAAATAATCTGCAGTAAATTTTGTCAATTTTACTTAATTTTATTTAATTTTGCTCAATTCCCTACTGTATGTTCTGCCCAATGCTGTAAATTGGAATAATAAGCGCATACGCCAGCATACCTACCACCCCGCCAATAACCAAGAGCAGCAGAGGCTCGATAATGGACGACATGTTGCGCAGCGTGGTATCCACTTCCTCTTCGTAATGATCGGCTATCTGTTCCAAAATGGTGGCCACCGTGCCGCTCTCCTCCCCCACCTGCAGCATCTGGACCACCAATATCGGAAACAGGTTGGTGTCCTTGCCGAGTGAGTCGCTCAACGCCTTGCCCAACCTCACGTCTCCCGCAGCTTTGGCAGTCAGATCCTTATAAAAGGTGTTACCCATGGAATCACTAGATACCTCCAAACTTTGGACAATAGGGACTCCGCTGTTCAGTAAAGAACTCAAAATGCGGGCGTACCGGGCCAGGTTGATCTTTTTTACGATGGTATTGATAATGTAAAAATGCAGTAAGAAAAAATCCAGAGCGCGCTTGCCGGGCGGGGTTTTCAGCCCCGCAAGGAATCCCAGGACCAAGGCAACCAGCAGGACAACCACCATGATCGCGTGGGCTTGCATAAAATCGGCAAACGTCATGAGCACTTTGGTGGCGTAGGGCAGCTCCCCGCCGAAATCCTTAAATACCGAGGTCAGCTTCGGCAGGACATAAATGGACATCACTACGCCAATGATGACCATGGCTCCGACAATGACCGAAGGATAAATCATGGCGCCTTTGGTCTTGGACTTCAAATCCTCCTCGCGCTGCAATTGCACCGTCAGGTACTCCAGGCTTTTTTCCAAATTACCGGAAATTTCCCCCACGCGCACCATACTGACAAAAATGTTGGAAAAGACACCCGGGAATTTGGACAATGCTTCGGAAAGGCCCTTGCCCGATTCGACAGCCGTGTGAATATCGGAAATAATAATCTTGAATCGCGGGTTGCGCGTCTGTTTAGCCAAAATTTGCAGAGACCGGCTTACGGAGATACTTGCCTTCATCATGATCCCCAGGTTCTGAATGAAGCCGATCTTTTCCTTCAGCGAAATGCTGGAGAACGTTTTCAGAAATTCCCACGCCGATCCTTTCTTGTGCTCGCTGATCTCCGTCGGCAACAGCCCTTGCTCCTTCAGCAAATGCCCGGCCACGGTAATATTAGGAGCCTGGATAACCGCGCTCTCCTTGTGTCCATCCTTGGCTAAGGCTGTGTAGGTAAATTCAGGCATAGGTCTACAAAAACTACGGAAAATGCTGCCTACGGAAATCTACGGATGCTCCGCAGTATCAATCACATTGTTACTATTTAAAACCCTTCTTGGCCTCAATCTCTGTTCTCGGAAATTCACCAGTAATCCCAGTTTATGGCCACTTTGATGCAAATACCGTTTCACTTGAGAATAATGTTCGTCTAACAAAAACGGCACAGTTTTGAATTCAAGGACAATTTTATCTTCAACGACAAAGTCAAGAATATTTCCTGAATCCCCAATACGCAATTCTCTCTTATAGGCTTTATTCCTTTCTTTCAACTTCTTCTCGAATAAGTCACTGCATTGTTTTTCCCGGGCGTAACAACCTAATTCTTTATGAACTTCTATGAGTAGACCTATCAATTCATAACTCAACTCCCGGTACAAGAAATCTTCCCGAAATCTACTGCCTCCTTCCGTAGTTTTCTGTAGATTCGTAGGCATCCGTAGTTTGTGTAGTCTATTCTTTCGATACGCGCAAAATCTCCTCTATGGTCGTTTGCCCCTGTATGGCCTTAATGAATCCGTCCTCCCACAACGTGATCATACCTTCGGTTTCAGCCTGTTCCTGAATTTCCTGGGCAGTCTTATGCTCCATGATCATATCGGCGACTTTCGGCGTCACTTCAAGAATTTCATGAATGCCTACGCGGCCCTTATACCCGCTCTTGTTGCATTTGTCGCAGCCTTGTCCTTTAAATAATTTCAGTTCCTTCAGGCTTTTGGCTTTTACAATGTTCTCACGGGCCAATACCGGCCAGAGCTTCTCAATATGGAACAGCTTTTCCAGAGTTTCGATCATGGCTTCGTCCAATTTGGTTGCCGCCTGGCAGTCCTTGCATATGACGCGAACCAGGCGCTGTGCCAGCACGGCATTGACCGTCGATGCGATCAGATAAGCCTCAACGCCGATATCAAGCAAGCGGGGCAGGGCCGCCGCTGCGCTGTTGGTGTGCAAAGTAGAAAATACCACGTGTCCGGTCATGGCGGCATGAACCGCTTCCTCGGCCGTTTCCTGGTCGCGGATTTCACCAATCATAATGATGTTCGGGTCCTGGCGGAGCAGGGCCCGCAGACCCATGGCAAAGGTCAGTCCTATCTTCGGGTTGACCTGCATCTGGTTGGCGCCGACAATGCGGTATTCCACCGGATCTTCAATGGTGGAAATATTCACGGCTTTAGTGTTCATCATGGACAGTACCGTGTACAAGGTCGTAGACTTACCGCTCCCCGTCGGCCCGGTCACCAGCAACATGCCATGAGGCTTTTTGATATTGCGCAGGATCACCTCAAGTGCCGATTTCTGAAATCCGAGATCTTCCAGGCCTACGGCTTTGGCAGACTCGTCGAGTAAGCGGATAACCACCTTTTCACCGTCGAAGATCGGGATCGTAGAAACGCGAAGGCTGAATTTATACCCGTCCTTTTCAATCTTAAAGCGGCCATCCTGCGGCAGGCGGTGTTCATCAATCTTCAAATTGGAAAGTACTTTAATACGGGCCACGATAGCGGCCTGAATAACTTTAGGCAAAGTCATAACGTCGTGCAGTACGCCGTCAATACGGTACCGCACCATCACGGAATTTTCCTGCGGTTCGATGTGAATATCGGAAGCATGCTCAAATACGGCATATTCCAGCAGCGTATCAACCACGCGGATGACCGGAATCTCTTCGGCCATCTTCTTCAGGCCGTCAGCCAGGCTGTCTACGCCTTCCGGGCCGGTCGTTAAGGGCTTGGCTTCCTCGCCCGGCGTGAACAGGTGCTTGATCTCTTTTTCCAAAGACGAGTGGTACTTGGAAAGGCCGAATTCCAGGCTGGTCTTGCCAATGAGGAACGTCTTTATTCTGAGACCGGTCTTTTTTTGAATGAATTCCCTGGTCTGAATGTCTTCCGGATCAGTCATAGCTAAAGACAGCTCATCCTTGGTTTTGGCAAAGGAGATGACTTGGTGGCGGTGCGCGATGGGTTCAGGAACCAAATTCAGGACGTCTTGTGCAATTTGCTGGGTCTGCAGGTCAATAACCGGCACGGAAAGTGTCTGGCTTTTAACGGTCAACAACTGCTGTTCGGTCAGTGCTTTTTTTTCCAACAAAAAATCTTCCCACGACGACGCGGTTTTAGCCGAAAGCTTTTCTTTTTCCAGATTTTTCAGCTTATCTTCGGTCAAAACCTGATTTTCTTTCAGCGCCAGATTGAGTTGGTTTTTATCCATTCTAAATTCCCTGGAATTTTTATTGTTTATTTCAGAAATTCCGACTTTTTGCTTTCACATTATACCATATTTGAAAATTTTAGGAAAATTCTCTTGTTAAGAAGTACCCTTTCGTCTCGCTTCGCGAGCCACCTTCCCTATCCGCCAGCTGGCGGAGGGAAGGAATACTGCAGATTGCAGTCACTCTCCCCCTTCCCGCAAGTCCGCCGAAGTCCGCCGCGGCGGACGAAGGCGGATAGGGGGAGTACCCTGAGCCTGCCTGCCGGTAGGCAGGCTTATCGAAGGGGGGAGGAGGTACTTTAGTAATTTTTCTATCCTTCGACAGGCTCAGGACAGGTTCTTTCTATATTTCTATTTTTAAATTGTTTTTACCCCTTCACCCTCATCGGCACCGGGTCACCAACAGGCAACGCGCGGTCAGCGGCATTTGCCGGAACTACCCGGGAGTAGTCATTTTTGACGTGCCACGAATTATAGACTGCAGTGGAAGGATACGCGTGGCGCTGTCCCCCGCCAATCCAATACATAGTGCCGCGGTCATTGACATCAGCCCCATCCCGGTGTGCGGCGGCGCCATCGGACAAATTTTCCGCCCGCGGTAAGGCTTGCAGTTCCGGATTGGTCACCACTAACACTGATGAGAACTTGTATCCAAGCGAGGTAAAGACTTTGGAAGAAACGAAACCATAACGCTGCCCGCTGCTGATCAAGTACACGGTCTGGTCTTCTTTCGATTTGACCAGAGCCCCATCCTGGGGCAGAACCAAGCCACCCTCTGGGAGAGCCAGATCATCAGGGGTTGCAGCCTTGGCATCAGCAAAGGCCAAACCATACGTGGCGAGCATGCCTGGATTGGTGATGCCTCTGCGATACCCTTCAGAAACAATATAGATAGTTCCTGACGCATTAATCAGGCGCAAGGACGTAGCCGAAACCTGAGACGGCGTGCTGTGATCCGGGCGGTATTGGGGCATGGCCACCACGCCTGTGACGGCAGGCACCGGAGCTGCTGCCGTACCCTGCTGGCCTTCGACCGAAGGGGTCACGGATACACCCACACCGGTCGCAGTCTTGCCGCTGCGCGTTATGGGGAAAGCGGCATAGTAATACAGCGAACCGTTGGTCAGGCTGGTATCTACAAAGGAGTCACCTGTTCCCTCGTACACGATGGTACCGTATACAGGCAGCGCCGGCGTACCGTTCTGGCTGCGTGAGATAATAGTGCGAACCGTATCACCATCGCTCGGCTTAAGCCAGCGCAGGCGTACCTGGCCGTCGCTGCCGGTCGCGGTAAAGCCCTGAATCTGCGGAGCCGATCCGGCTACCTGCGCCCCGCTGACTGGTATGGAGAACCTGGCTTCCGTGGCTGGAGCGCCGTTTCTCTCTACGATAACTTTGGCCGTATATACGCCCGGCGCGGAATAGCTGCACAAGCCGGAAGCGGTTTTGATCGGGCTCGCATCGTTTAGAACCCTCATATCAGCCGGGGTGGAGGTGGATGTGGAAGTATCAGGCCGGTTGCAATAAAAATAGAAATTAGCCGGTCCTGTTGCCGTACCGGACGGCACGGCGGTCAGGTTCACGCTGGAAACAGGAGCGACCCCGGAAGACGGAGCAGCCGAAAGCACGACACTCGAAGTAATACCGCTCGTATTCGACGAGACAGCAATAGAGACACGAGCTTCGGCTGCAGGAGCCGAGCCGCGCTTCATAATGACTTTGGCCGTATAAATACCTGCCGTATCGTACCGGCACAATCCGTTCACTGTCTTGATTGTGTTCAAATCGCCGGTGAATTTAGCATCCGGTTCAATGGTCGTAGTCGTGTCACTGTCCTTGCGATTGCAGTAGAAATAGTAATCTACATACCCCTTGGCCGTTCCTGACGGTGTAGCGGTCAGAGTTACACCCGTAAGTGGGGATTTACCCGACGTAACACTGGTAACCAAATTCGCCGAGAGTGTTTCGGAAATAGTGGGCGGCGTCGTAGTATTACTAACCGTCACGATGGTCGTGAATTCCGGCGACAGGTTGCCGTCAACGTCTGCAGCCTGACCGAAAATGGTATGCGTACCGTTTGCAAACAGCGTGGTATCCCAGACGTAGGAGTAGGGCGAGGCGTTGACGGTTCCGAGCGGAACGCCGTCGACTTTATACTGCACCGAAGCTATTCCCGAGGTTTTTTGATTCGGCAAGGCAGGATCAGAAACATCGGGAGTAATAGTGGCGTTATTACCGACCGTTGCTCCGGTCACCGGCAGCATAATTAAAAACGAAGGAGGTGCCGTGTCCGGCGCGGTCATACCTACGTTATTGACCGTTACCGTGATGCCGGCAAAGGTCGTAATATTACCTGCTGCATCACGGGCCACTGCAGAAATGATATGGGAGCCATTCGTGGCTGTCGTCGTATCCCAGGTCGCGCTATACGGCGTGGAGGTAAGCTCGGTCCCCACATTGGCTCCGTCGATTTTTAGCTGGACTCCCCCCATCCCGGATGTAATCTGATCAGGAGCAGCGGGGTCCGTAGAAGACGCGGTGACCGTCACCGAACCGGACAGCGTGGTTCCAACCACAGGACTAGTAAACTCCACGACCGGCGCGGTAGTGTCAGAAGCTTTTCCTGTAGTCGTAAAAGTGACGATATTAGAAATATCAGAAACGCTGCCGGCCTCATCCTTGCTCTTAATGGCCACCGCATACAGGGTTCCCGGATCCAGTCCAACCAGCGTGTACGTTTCCTGCCGACCCGGCTGCATCGGCACGGGAAGGCCGGAGGCTTTGGTAGCCGTAGCAAAACCGTCGGCAGTGATGGCGGTTGGGGCATAGCGCAGGTCAAAACTGGAAGGCATGCCAAGCGTTCCGTTATCCGAGGGCGTCGTAAACGTAACGTCGGCCGCCTTCTGCGTGACATTCGTCACCTTCACGTCCGAAATGGCATACGGCGCCGTACTATCAACCGCCGCCTGTGCAGTCATGCCCAAATATGGCAACACCGAACCTACGGCAATGCTTATGCATAGAAATTTGAAGAATCTTTTCATTTTATATTGATCTTAATTTTGATTTATCGGAAAGCGATTTATCCAAAATTACACCCTCACCTATATCCTCTCCCTTGAAAGGGAGAGGAATGGGCCCACCCCCTCTCCTAGTTATAGGAGAGGGTCGGGGTGAGGTTATTACCTCCCACAATCATATTTCTATTGTATTTCTATTTTATTTCTTTCTGGTGTTAAATATTTTTCAATCTTTAAATCTTTCTATTATTTTCTATTTTTAAATAAGTTTTACCTGCCTTGCCATGTGAATATGTAGTAGATCGTTTTCAGGATAATCTCCAGATCGAACAGCAATGACCGGCGCTTTATGTAATACAGATCGTACTGCAGCTTCAGTTTGGTCTCTTCCAGGCTGCCGGCATAAATGTTGAGCTGGGCCCAGCCGGTAATACCCGGTTTGACCAGATGGCGCTCGTCATAGAACGGAATCTGCTCGCGCAGCTGTTCGACAATATGGGTCTGTTCCGGCCGCGGCCCGACCAGCGAAAGGTCGCCGCGAATAAGGTTAATAGCCTGCGGCAGTTCGTCGAGCCGGGTCTTACGGAAAATATTGCCGATCTTAGTTATGCGAGGATCGTTCTTTTCGGTCCAGGTATCAGTCCTGCCGCCGGACATGGTGCGGTACTTGTAAATGCGGAATATCCTGCCATGTTTCCCGACCCGCTCTTGGGTGAAGAGTATTGGACCCGGACTGCTGAGTTTGATAAGTATTGCCAGCAGCGGGTAGGTCACAACAAACACCACTAAGGCAACAATGCCGGCTACAATATCGATCACCCGCTTAAAAAAGCCGTACCATCGCTTCTCGCGGTAGTCGATGTTCTCGAGAAACCACGCTTCCGAAAGCTCGGAAATATACACGCGGCGAAGAAGGCTCTCGTAAAATTCCCTGCTATTTAAAAAATTTGCACCGAGGGTGCGAAGCTCGTAAAAGCGCCGCAAGACGTCCGGCCTGGCCTGAAGGTTCTCAGGTAGAATTATACTGGCGTTCCTATTAAACCCAGTCTGCTGCAAGGTCGTCTCATTCAGGTGCCCCAAGACGCGGTATCCGAGATACGTGTGACCGCCGATCTCGCGTTCCAAATCAGCCAGCTCGTTATTGAACGAGAAGAGGTAGACACCCTGGGTAAGCCGGTTCTTGAGCACGTACTTGACCAGCAGGTGCCACATAAGCATTAAAACGAATACCACGCCGATATCGAGCAAGAGAAAACGGCGCGGGGTAATTATGAAGCTTGGCTGGAAATAAAAATACACGATGGACAACAGAAGATTGATCACCATAGCGGACACCAGGTTGATGAATACCGAGGTGTAGCGGCGGAAAACGCGCACGTCGAACAGGCTATGGATGTAGAACACGAGCATCCAAACGGCATACAAAATGCTGAACGAAGTAATGTGGATCTGAAGCTGCTGCGCATTGAGCCCGCCGGGATACCGGACAGAAATGGAGATCCACAATGCGATATACAGTAGCACCACATCGGGCAGCACCACCAGCCAAAATGAAAGAGAGTTGCGAGACAAAGGAAAATTTAAAATTTAATTATTTAAAATTGGATAATAAACTGATTGTCATTGCGAGGAGGGCGAATGCATCTGAGACCGACGAAGCAATCTGACGTATCCGGCGTCATCCCGAGTGCATCCGAGGGATCTCTTTTACAGAAAAGATTGCCGCGCCCTCGGCTGCACCTGCTTACCGGTAGGCAGGCTCGGGCTCGCAATGACACTCTCCTGTGTGTCGTTGCTTAGAATTTACTTATCTAATACCAATCTAATTCTTAATATGAGAGATGCCAACCAATACCCTTTATAATCATCTTTATACCTCTCAATCAACGTCAATTGTTTGCGAAGGAATTTCCTAAACTTATCCTTATTATAACTCGGTTGGCGATAAGCCGTAAATATCTCTTGAAAATTACACATTTTCCCCCGCTTTCCCATTCTGAGCCACAAATCGTAGTCCTCGGCCAAATCCACCCCATCACTCACGAAGCCTCCAGCCTCCAGCGCCGCATACCGTTTGACCATAACCGTAGAAGTAAAAAACGGATTCTTATAGAGCATCCATTTCCGAATCTGCTGGTCTGTTTCCGGTCTGAATCTTTCTATTTTTCTATTTTTATATTTTTCTATTATCCTTATGCCACCGCCACAGATAACCGCGTCCGGATTTTCCTCAAACCATCTCACCTGCTTAGTCAGTTTTTCCGCATCCGTCCATTCGTCGTCGTCATCCAAAAAAGCCACCAGGTCTCCCCCGCTCTTCTCAAGCGCCTCCTGCCTGCTTTTTATAATTCCTTGGGACGAATCGTGCCTGATCACTTTTAACTTTTCACTTTTAACTTTAAACTCCGACAAAACATCAGATGTTTTGTCGGTACTCCCATCATCCACTACCACCGCTTCAAAATCACGGAACGTCTGCCTTGAGACGCTCGCCAGCGCGCTCTGCAGGAGTTCGGCCCGATTCTTGGTTAAAATTATAACGGAGACTTTTGGCATAGGTTAGATAACTTTAACTTTCGGTTTAGCGGCAACACAAATAAGATGCTGGCTAAAATATCTCACCAGCAATGGCAATCGTACCACCACCACGCGATTAAACATTCTCAGCGCTCCATATGCACGAACACTCTCAAATCCGGCATTCCGGAGAGCCCGGCACAACATAGGACGGGACCACAACCGAATATGCTCAGGTTCCCCGCTTCGGCTCGGGTCGAGTAGCGGATCATGGTGTTCTTGCCGAAAGGCGAAAGCCAGCAATCTAAAAATATTAAAGGCATTCGGTGTCGAAACAATAAACTCCCCTTCCGGAACGAGCGTTCGGAATACGGCTTCGAACAGCTCGCTCTGGGAATAAAGGTGTTCGATTACTTCGAAGCACGTAATGGTATCAACCGGCGACTGACCCAAGGCAGGATGCCCTTCTAAGTAACCCGTGACGACCGGGATTTGATGCTCCGTTAAAAACTTCGTGTTATTTGGATTGGGATCAAGGCCGACGCAGTACCGCGCTTTGTTTTTGATGGCAGATAAGAATGATCCCGAACCGCAGCCAACATCCAGGACTGAGCGACCTGAAAAATCCTTGATTTTCAACACCGCCTGATGCCACACCCCAAGGTGGTTTATGGCACCGTCGCTGGTTGTTTTTTTTGCATAATCAACTAGCATGTCGCGTATCGATTAAAGTTTTATAAAATGAAAACACCCGCACGCGTATGATGCGCCGCTGAAGTCACTGGGATTGGCCGGTTCGACAAAATGGCCGCCATCAGTAATCCCCGAAAAGCCGGCCAAATGCAGTCCGGAAAAATACCCAAGGATGGTTTGAGGATCGTGAACGCGGTGAGCATTGAAATACACCGCTTCTCTACCAACCGGTAAGGCAAAGTATAGGTGCCCACCTGGAGCGAGGACGCGGGACAGTTCCTCGCAGGCTTTCTTGGTTCCCCACGGATCGAGTGGATCGCCGTACCTACCGAGGCCGATATGCTCGGCCACGTGCAGGCACGACAGTGACTGTACCGAATTATCCGCAAACGGCATGGACAATATACTGCCGGTGATGCATTCGAAATTGTCAAAATCCACCTGAATGGGACGGATGTCTACGAACTGTACTTTGGTTGCTGCGCTGGCCATGGATAAAAACCGAATGGATGAACCGACGTCCACATGCAAAGACGGCTTCTGCATTAATATATTCTTAAATGCCCACCGGTCCATGTAGACATAATGCTTGTCAAAAGTATGCGAAGCCGGGTCCTTGTCGAACAACTGGGGAAAGTATAATAACGACATGCGGTTACCGTCTTTTTGAAGCAACTTTCTATACCTGGCTAAATCGCGTGTATACCACAATATGCCGGAAGTTGCATTTTTTGCCGTTCTGCTGATTTTTTTGAAAATCTTTTTGACCATGTTGGATTATATTCCCTGATTGATATGTAAGGATTGCGCATGCGACCGTTCCACAAAAATGCCGTTAATGGAGGTGTCGGCGAGCTTGAGGTATCCCTGCTGCTGAAGCAGTTGGGTAATTTCACGGTCATCGCGGACGAATATGTCTTTTCGGTATTCGGCCATTTCTACAATAATAACCTTGGGACGGAATATATTCCAGTCATTGCTCTGCAGTGCCTGCAGGTTCCACCCTTCGGTGTCGACCGACAAAAGGTCAATAGCCTGCCCGGCCGCATACTGCTGCAATATCTCCTTAAGCGTACGAATGGCTATCTGGCGGGTAGCTACTAAGCGATGCCCGAGTTTCTGATACTCGGCAGCCTCATCTTTGGAAAATGTCGATAGCGTATCCGGATCGAAGACATAAAAATCCAAAGTGCCGGATTCCGTACCCACCCCCTCGTTGACCACAATGTCACGATGGCGAACTGTTCGGAGCAACCGGCAGCGCGACTGGTCCGGTTCTATGCATATCCCTTTCCAGCCCTTCCGGTAAAAAAAATACGTGTTATTGAAATATATCGGATCATTCGCTCCCACATCCACATAAAAACCGTTTCGCTGCGGAAGAAAAAAGTCAGCTATGACGTCTTCCCCAATTTGGGCATACGATTTTTTTGTTCTAAAAATCCAATGGTGAACGGCCTTAATAAGGTTGGCGATATTCATATATTGTTTATGATTGTTAAGAGCTGGCGTGCGGAGGCTTCGTTGGTGAATCGGTCCAAAGAATATTCCCGTGGCTTGAAGTTTACAAGGTTCGAAACAAATTGTGCATATACCCCAGGAAATTCGATCCAGTCACGAAAGAACATGCCTGACTTTTCCGACAAATACGGAGCTGCAAGCCCCGCCGTATCCCATCGGTACTGTCCCCACTCGGCATACCCGCGGTCCCACACGAGCGTCGGAACATCCCCCATCCAGGCTTCGTGCAATGCCAATCCCTGGCTTTCCGATTGGCTCAAATAAATGCCATAGTCGCACCGAGACAGGGCGGAAAAGTACTCGGCTTGACGGAAGGTGCCGTAGCGCAATACTGTAACGCTCTTTCCCTGGCGTGCTAGGAAATCTACTATGTTGCGAAACAGCTCTTCAGGCCCGTTCTTTTGGAATACAAGCACTTCCCCGCCCGGCTTGCGCAATACCCCGCGGTCCTCCACTCCCGCTGGCCAGACTTTAAGTTTCTGTCTGAACTCCGGCACCAAGGATGACCACCAATCTACTGACCATTGTGCCGGAACGATATAAGCGTCTATTTCCGGTCGCAAGATCAGACGGCCTTGCTCCAGCGGGGTCACGACAATGTTCGGACCCCCAATAAGCTTACCAATCTTGCCCGCCCGTTTTTTCTGTATAGCCCACCGGAGCGCACGCACGCCGCTCAATACGCATGCCATATCGCCACTGCTCAAAGCCGTGCTGTTGACTGCGTACGGAATCTTGAGTGCGTCAAGCCCCGCAGTCAGACTCTTCACAACGGCCTGCGGTCCGCGCACTTCCCTGCCGAGCAATCGCTTGGCCAGAGACTTCATCCGCGGCCACATATGCAAATTTTCGGTATAAAGTTGAATCATGATTTTTCCTTATTCTGGAAGCGCGTGTTTTGCTGCAAGCATCGGATACAAAAATTCATGACGCGCAGGATGAACGGCCAGATACATTTCCACGCCAGGTCGCGGCTCCGCGTGTGATACAGGGACAAGGAGGTCACCGTTGCACATAAAAATGCGATACCCCATTCTTTGCACTAAAGACTGGACTTCCGCAAATTCCTTATTCTTGAAATTGCGACCGGGCATCTCTTTTGCCGATTCGTACCAAATCACTGGCAGATTTTTTCGAATAGTACCCAGCGCGCCTTCCAGCACTTCTCGTTCGAAACCTTCTACATCGATCTTCATAAAGTCCGGCAGCCGGAGGTCCTGTTCTACAACAAAGGCATCCAAGGGCACCTGGCGGACCGTGCGCTTTTCGGCACCAGGCAGTGAGCCTAAAAATTCCGGCCTGAGCGTGGTACCCGAACCGGCTACCACAGCCTCGCTCTGTTTCTCTTCACGACCAAGCGCTACCGGAAAAACAAAACAAAAATTTTCCAAACGGTTCAAACGGATAGCTTCCCGTTCTATTTCGTTGTATTCAGTCAACGGCTCGAACGCGTATGTCGTGACACTCCCTTTGCCTAAAAAGGACGCCATAATTCCGTAGTATCCTGTATTGGCGCCGATATCGTAAAATATGCAACTACCTTGGTTTGCCAGTGTTGACTCTAGTATATCCGAAACCAATTTTGTCCCTTCTGCCTCCACACAACCGTTTACCGCAACACCATAAGAAATATCGCTGCGCGAAAATATATTTCCAACATACCAGAAACCCTGCGTACTTTTTGCCGCCAGCATGCGACTACCCACGCGGTTTATGGGAATTGCAATGATGTTTCGATGGATTGCTTTTTCTGCTAACCCAAGCAACTTGTAAGCGAGAGATTTCATATGTTTTTGACTACTTGCTTTGGATGGCATCAAGCACACATTCTTCAAAGCGTTTAATATTATTTTTAATCAAAAATAACTTATCAGCCTTTTCTTGAGCGAAGCTGCCCATAACCGACAATTTCTCTCTTCCTGTTTGAATGAATTCTTCCATATACTTTTCATATGCACCCACATCATCTATTCCGGCGATACGGGAGAATGACGGTTCCAAGTATTCCAGATGCGCGTTCCAGACTGTCGAAATATGAGAGATGACTGGCTTGCCGCAAAGCATACTTTCGGCAATGTTCAGTCCCATGGTTTCGCCATCACGGCGGAAATGTGCAAGTGCGTCAATGGCATTATGAAAAGCCCATACATCCTGTTCCTTGCCGGATGGCGGAATAAAATGGACATTGGGTATATGTTCTTTTCGAACCAGTTCTTCCAAAACCGGCGGCGGCGACATGATGAGATAATGGGCATTCGGATGCCGAGCCACTATTTTTTGGAACGCGCGAATTCCGATAGGGTCAAAGATATTATTATCCGGCCGGCCGATTCTGCCAAAAACAATGTCAGTTTCTTCCAGCCCAAGGTCCTGCCGGATCTCGCAACCCCGCTGAAAGGCCTCAGTATCCGGACCTTCACTTTGGATATAAAGCGTTTCCACATCCCTATTACGAAGCACTGCGCTAACACGCTCAGTCAAATAATCAGAAATACAAAGATGTTTAATAACATTCTTCTGGGGATTAACAGAACCAAAAATATTGAGATGGACAATAGGAAGTTTGGTTATATTGGCAACCGGAAATTCCGGGTAACCGGAACCTGCCGCCACTACCAAGTCGATGTCATGCTGTTTAAGAACCTCAAAAATATGGGGTTGCATGTGTTCTAGATAAAAAGGAAAGCCACTGGTCCGTTCGGAGAAAGAAAAATCTATCAGTCGAATGCCGCTATTCTGTAAGTAATCCAATCGAGCCGTTGAAAATTTTGATGAGTACATAAAATACACATCGAATAATTCCTTATTCAGATGTTTTGCCAGTATCTGTAATGATTTTTGAGTCCCGGCAAAGCTTAATCCGCCGACATCATAGAAAAGCAACCGCTTCTTGCCTGTTTGGATTTGAGGAATGTATCTGAATACAGGATACCGCCTGGACTTCCACAGCCTCCACAAACCTAAGATATATTTTAACTTGGGAAGCGCGTGTACAGGGATAACTCTTTTTACTTTAATGACGTCCATATTTGAAATAGAATTTTGTAGTATTTTGCATCCTTACAACAGACTCATTTCCTACGCCAATGTATAACAGTTATGTACTTGTCTGCACCGATTCGGCGGAAAAATTTTCGGTTGCTGATCAGGTGATCCCAGAATTAACCTTGGGTTATCTTGATCCTACTTTTCAAATTCGTGCAAGAGGTGTTCCGGGCAATCAGACGGAACCATATAATATTTTATCCGAAAGGTTTCAGCTAGTACTTGGTCGCTGCTGCTATCGCCAATGTACAGGGATTCGCTCAAATCAATTTCATGCTTTTGTAAAGCCTGATGCATAAGGCCCGGACCGGGTTTTCGGCACTGGCATGTTCCCGTCTCGTGAGGGCAATAAAAAATGTCTAGAATTTCTATGCCTTCTGAGGCAAATAAATTTTGCATCTTTTTATGTATAAGCTCCAAGTCCCGCTCGGAAAACATCCCCCGTGCTATTCCCCGTTGGTTGGTTAAAATGATGAATTCAAAACCTTCCGATTGAAGTCTCTTGAGAATGGGGAAGATCCCGGGAAGCACTTCAAAATCCTCATGATGCTTAATATAGTCATGCGGCGCAGCACGGCGATTTATAACCCCGTCCCTATCCAAAAATGCTATTTTTTTAACCATGACCATTCTGTTAATTGAAGCCTTATACATCCCACACTCTCTACCGGGCTTTTCCCTGAATCATTTCCTACTTATGATTGGAGCAAACTGCCACCATAAATCGCGAACGAACGACCCAGGATTCTTGAGTGCCAAAAACGATATCCTTCTCTTCTAATTCCGGTTTAATCCAATTGATAAGTTTAAGCTTCAACGAATTGTTCCACTTATATGGAATGACTTTTCTAAAAGAGTACAAAATAGGGTTCACGAGATACCATACCCAATGGTCATTATAAACCGGGGTACGCTGACCGTAAAAAGTATCGATGGCAAAGAATCCGCCCAAGGCTTCTTTAAATTCCGAAATGGTCATTTCAAAACAATGGTGGGGATTAATAGGCTGTTTGGTACCTGGTGAATATAAAGTTTTATTCGGTGTCGAGATATAAACCAAGCCCCCCGGTTTAAGCACCCTCTTAATCTCGGAAAGGAATCTTTTCCAGTCACAGATATGTTCAAATACCTCATAAGCGACCACGACATCAAAGCTGCTGTCAGGAAAAGGGATTTCCGTTCCTGAACCCTGCTTGTATTCAATTTTGGCATTATTCCAATTTTGTCTAGCATAATCCAGCGCTTCCGCCGAGACATCAACACCTTTTACAGCGGAAAATTTGTCAGCCAGAACGAAACTTCCATGGCCACTGCCACACCCAATATCGAGCACGGTTCCGGCAGGGACGCCTTCAACCAGTCGATACCTCGCTAAATGTTCCAGCAAATTGTTTTTAGACAATTGGCTTTTACTATCCAACCGCTCACCACCAAATCTGTTTTGGCTCATACTACAAATTTTTGTTAATGAATAAGACTTTACTTCCTTCGGGGTCAAATTTGATTTCCATTTCTTTATACTTACATAAGGCTTTCTTGATACCTTCATGGCTATCTGGCGGTGCAAAAACCATTAAAAATCCGCCACCCCCAGCCCCGAGTATTTTGCCTCCCAAAGCGCCGTTTTGCCTGGCTGCATCATACATGGCATCGATTTCCGAATTAGTGATGGTCTTTGCCAAACTCCTTTTTAGCAGCCAACCTTCGTGCAACACCCTGCCAAAATCTTCCAGCTTGCCGTTCTCTAAATCGTGCTTGAGCGTTTTTGCCATGCCGGCCATTTCCTTCAGGGTCTGAATATTCTTCTCTTCAGAAAATCCCTGCACCTGCTCCCTGAGAACATGGTGGGCAGTCCGCTGAATACCCGTATAAAACAGTAATAGCGAATCTTCCAGATCCCTCAAAGTTTCTTCCCGCGTCAGAACACAGTCGACTTGTATATGCCCGCTCGACAAGTACTGAATAAATTTAAATCCGCCAAAACTTGCTATGTACTGGTCCTGCTTGCCAATCGGTTCTTTGAGCACCTCAATCTCTATTCTGCACGCCTCGTCAGCCAGCTGTTGTTCGGAAACCGTTTGTCCCCTATGGGCATACAAAGCCCTCAACAGACCCACCAAAAAACTGCTACTGCTCCCAAGACCCGTACCCTTAGAAGGTATGTCAGCCAAGGTTACAATTTCCAGACCGCTCGAAATGCCAAGGTGGCGCAGCGCTTCGCGGACACGAGTATGCTCCAGTTCGTCAAGGTGGCTCACATTTTCGGTTTTGGAATAGCTCACGCGCAGCTGATCATCATGGAAATGCTTGCTGACCGTTACATATACGTACTTATTGATAGCAGTGGAAAGCGTTGCTCCTCCGTGCTCGAGATAGAATTGAGGAATATCACTGCCTCCTCCGGCAAAGCTTATCCGAAGAGGTGCCTTTACAATGACCATATAGTTGGCTATGTATGAAAATAAAACTTTGCTAAATCTTGCGCTTTATTATAACTTTCCACTGTCCCGATGTCGAGCAAAAGCTCCTGCATGGGATACGCAATCAGTTGTTGGCCACTGGCAAGCATGACCGGAAACACGTGCCGGCCAAAGTCATACGGACGTGTGGCAGTGCCGTCAAGCTTTTTGATAAAATCCGGTGAAAGGACATAAATACCTGCATTAGCATGACGACTCGTAATCTGATCGATGGGCGGCTTCTCTATAAATTTCGTAATATTCAAACGGTTGTCGAAATGTACAATACCTTTGCTTTCCGGGTGTTCTTCCTTATACACAGCTATCGTAGCCGTGCCCCCATTTTCGAAATGATGTTTAATTAGACGGTCGTAATCGATATTCGTCAAATTATCCCCGTAAACCACCAGCGTGTGGCCACCTTGAAAATAATCCTTATTTTTCAACAAAGTACCGGCACTGCCGAGCAACTCCGGCTCATACGTCAGGGTTATGTCCATCTCCGGAAACCGAGCCTTATACTCGTCCTTAAAAACCTGAACCTGCTCTGGCAAATAGTGAGTATTTATAAGCACCTGGTGCACACCCGCTTTACGTAAGGCCTTCAAATGCCAAAATAGCAGCGGCTGGCCCGCTACTGGCACTAAAGGTTTTGGAACAGTATCGGTGATGGGCCGAAGTCGAGTACCGAGTCCAGCCGCTAGGATCAGGGCTCTCATGCGTGTTTCTCAAGATAATTGTATGCGGTTCTTATGATATCCTCTATGCTCGTGTATTTGGGTTGCCAACCAAGGTCCTGCTGTGCACTGCTGGCATCGGCAATGAGAACTGAAGGGTCGCCGGGGCGGCGCTCCTTGATTGAGTACTTTATTTTTTCCCCCGTTACCCTTTCTGCGGCTTTTATGAGTTCCAAAACTGAAAATCCCTTATTGATTCCAAGATTGTATTGCTGGCACACGGTAGCACTGCCAAACAGCTTCCCGAGAGCCAAAATATGAGCTTCGGCTAAGTCATTTACATGGACATAATCCCGTATGCCGGTGCCATCCGGAGTTGGAAAATCGTTGCCATACACAAAGAACTCATCCCGCTTCCCCATGGCCGTATTCAGCAACATAGGAATTACATGAGTCTCTGGATTATGGTTCTCACCAATAAGCCCCGACTCATCATTACCGCTGGCGCAAAAGTACCTAAACGAAACCGAACTCAGCCCATACGCCTTATGAAAATCTTTCAGGATCTGCTCGAACACAAGCTTGGTATACCCATAGGGATTTGTTGGCACTTTTTGATGGTTTTCGGAAATAATCTGATTATTCGGTTCTCCGTATACTGAAGCGGATGATGAAAAAACCATGCGATGTACTCCATGCTCCCGCATGCAGGAAAGCAGATTTAAACCTCCTACAATGTTATTCTCATAATACCCTAGTGGATCCTTAACCGAATTCGGAACATTGGCCAAGGCAGCAAAATGAACGACAATGTCCGGCTGAACACTAGCGAACAGCTGTTTGAGCTTCGGCTTATCGCACATGTCCACCTCGTGGTAGGTGACCTTTGGATCGTTGATGGTATTACTGCGGCTCTGACTAAAGTTGTCCGCGACGTCAATAGTAAAACCCTGCTGTTTTCTCAGTAGGTTAACAAAATGGGAGCCTATGTATCCCGCTCCGCCGGTGACGAGAACTGTTTTATTCATGCTATTTAATGATTTTCTTTATATGCCTCCTCAGTTTGATGAGGGGTTGGAGATAAATATGAAGAACAGAAGGTTTGGGCTGTCGGCCAACGCGCTTTACGAATTCAGTTCTCAACTCCGGAATATCCCAAATTTCCAAAGGTTCAAAATTTTCGATACCAAACCTGTCAAAGAAACTAATAACGGTTTTTAAATGCCACGAAGGAGGCAAATTTTCGATATTGGCTGGCATCACAAGACCTTCGAACCACTCTTTCGGTATGGGAGAGAATTTAAATCCCGGGTTCTTTTCCGGAAAATAGTACTTATTATTTATCTTTACATACCTGCCTGGCTCATGAATAAGATCCGAGCAACGGCACCAGGCTTGTTTGAGCATACATCGATTCCAGTTGACGAAGGTAAAGTGTAAGCACGCTCCGGTCTGGGGTTCGAGCCGTATGGAGTTCTGGTCAGTAGTCAACCCTGGCGTGCGGCCGACATGCATAAAAGCAAAAGAGTGCTGCAGGTCTTGGCTGTCACAGAATACCAAATCTTTATAATTATCCTTAAAGAGCGAACGCTTGTCATCTATAAAAATGTAAGGATCCTTCCATAAAAACATCCACTGCATAAGCAATTTCTGACCCGGCTTGAGCTGGGATATAATTTCCCTTCCGTGCTGTCTGAATGGCAAAGAAAAGGCTTCATCGGCGTCCAGACAAATAAAATGAGTACCGCCACGCTTCCTCCCCTCTTCCAAAAGCCGCTGCCGCATTGAGAATTCAGGGGTACCGCTTTTCCAGACCTCGTGGTTTTCCAATACTATTGCTCCGGCGTTTTGGAGAATGTGCTTGGTATCGTCGGTTGAACCGTCGTCAATGGCAATAACCTCATCTGCCAGATCTTTCATGCCGGACAGGTAGGTTGGAAGGATCCATGATTCGTTTTTTACCATCAACAAAGCAATGATCTTCATTTCTTCATTCTCCTGATTACTTTCTTAAACACCCAAACAGGATCAGTAACAAGATATCTGAGTCCTGCACTCAACTTTTCCAACTTCTCAACATTGAACATATTTCTTCTGAGGCCTGACCGAAAATAATTGGCAAACCTTTGTTGCAACATAGTCTCGTACTCCGGCACAAATTCCCTGACATGCTTCTTTTGGCCATTCCAGTATACATGGTAAATGTCGTACTGAAGTGCTTGGGGCAGGAGGCTATAATTTATTTTGTCATATATGCCATAACGCAGCTGAACCACAGTCCGCTCAATCTGTTGCAACTTACCACTACTAGCACTGTTACTATTCTCATAGCGCGTATAGTAGAGCAGAGCGTCGCCGGGAGTTTTCCTGAATTCGCAGTTGAAGGCCGCTCTGACCTGAAAATCAAAATCACTGCCCGATCGAAACTGCTCATCCCACAAGCCCACTTTTTTGAGAAGCGATGTTCTAAAAAAATGATTAGGCCCGACAATGGAAGCCCTGGTGGCCAGATCCTTGGTAAAATCCTTAACCTTGATCTGTAAACCCTTGTGCGAGCCCTGCTCCGACACGATTACAAAATCCCCGTATGTATAATCCGCATCAGGATAAGCCCTCAGAGTTGCGATTTCGCGGGTAAAGCAATCCGCTGCCCTTATATCATCGACGTCTGCGAGCGCCAAAAACTCGGAATCCAAATGGGTAAAACCGCGATTAGTCGAAGCAGCAATAGATTCCCGGGGTACGGTAATCACCCGAATGTTTTCCGGGAATCTCGTTCTATATTCCTCCACAATAGCCGTCTCTAGAGCATTAGGATCGTTGAGAATCAACACTATCTCGAACTCACTGAAACCCTCAAGCCGGGTAACATTCTCAAAGTAAGCCCTGAGGTACTTTTCGCTCTTATACGTAGTAGTTACTATCGAGAGTTTTTTCATAAGGAACGAACCTAGACGTTCGAAAAAGGATTTTTGATGTTTATAACCTCTAACACCCGAATCAATTCATCTATACCCTCTTCCAGGCTCACCGTAACGTCATACCCCAGAGCGCCGATTTTCTTATACGAAACCACATAATCCCGCTTGTCCTGATCTTCGCCAACCTCAGCGAAATGAAGGTAAGCACCAGTCTTTTTGGCAATAAGTTCAGCTACTTCTTTCTTGCTCATATTCATCTTTTCCGATCCCATGTTATACACCTGCCCCTTCATTTTATCGTAATTATCCAGGGCAAACGCAAAGGACCTGGCTATGTCTGAAACGTGGATGAACGTACGCTTAAAACCACCTTCGTATACCACAAGATACTTTTGTTTAACGCATAAATAGGCAAATTCATTGATGAGAAGATCGAGCCGCAACCGGGGCGAGACGCCGAAGGCTGTAGCAAATCGGTAAGCGACGGCTTGACCTGTCTCCATGGCTATTTTTTCCGCTTCTGTCTTTGTCTTGCCGTAAATACTCAATGGCCGAAGCGGCGACTCTTCCGTGCAAATAGGCTCTGTAAGTTCAGACAATTTGCCGTAGTTCGAGCCGGTCGAACCAAACATGAGCATCTGGCTTGAACTTAGTGCCTCCACGACATTCTTGGTTCCCCCTACATTTACTTCTTCGGCAAGTCTGGGATTTTCCCTACATGCCGGAAAACCGACAATAGCGGCCAAATGGATAACCGCGTCTTTGTCTTGCATGGCCTGTTTAACCGCGCCCGCATCTCTCACATCTCCCTTGATGAATGTAAAGTGCTTGTTTCGGAAAAACGGAACAAGCACCGTACCGCCATACATCAGGTTATCATAAATGGTAACCTCATGGCCCTGGCTTAACAATAACGGCGTTAAAGTCGTCCCTATGTATCCCGCACCTCCGGTAATGAGTATCTTCATAGTTTAACTATATTAATTCCTTATAATATTCTATGGTATTTTTGATACCGGTTTCCAAAGGGGTGAACCGGAAATCCGGATAGGCTTTGCGGAAGTTCGTATCGTCAAGGATTTTGGTGGGGGCTCCATCGGCATATTGGGTATTAAAACGGAATTCCACGGGGTACTGCAATACTTGAGCGGCAATGGCTGCTATCTCGGAAATTGAGTATCCAGTTTTCTGACCCAAGTTCAAGGGATAGACCTGGCGTTCGATATTGAGAGAATCGACCAAAATTGCTGCCGCGTCTTCGATGTACGCCCATTCCCGAATTGGCTTGCCACTACCCCAAATCTCGAACACTTTGTCGCCTGCCTTCTGGGCCTTCATGAGTCGGATGATAATACCATTGAGGGCGTGGACCTTATTGGGATCAGTATAGTCGCCGGGTCCGTATGCATTGGGAATAATCCAATTGACGCTATTGATATTGTACTGCCGATGGTAGCTATGGGCAAAGGCATAAATCATTCTGCGTACTGACCCGTACGCAAGCACCGACTCGTGGACCGATCCTTTTTCCCAGTCGGCTTCGGTCTGGATTTCCGCATCGCCCGGGTACGAGCAATTGGAAATAGGGTTAATGAGTTTCGCATTTGGTGCCGCCTGCCTGAGTGCTTCGTATACATTTATTACGATTTGCATATTGTCACGAATCATGCCCGCGGAATACTGCATGGCATAGTGTACACTGCCGACATGAGCTGCGCAATTTATTATGATATCGGGATTGATTTCCTCCAAACGATTTTTAAAGACGGGGAAGTCGGTTATGTCCACACCTTCCCGGCGAGAAATGGAAATAACATCCACACCTTTCTCTTTCAGCATGCGGACCACGTGCCTTCCTAAAAACCCAGTTCCTCCAAGGACCAATACTTTCATATATACCTCACTCCCACATTGGGATCTTATTTTTTTCGAGCTCGTCTCGACTGACAGGCTTCTCGTACCTGGGAGAAATGAGCATGCGGTCCCCCACCTCGTCATGGATGTAAGCCATGGCGTCTATCAGACATTCCTTGCCTATTCTCACATTTTGGTAGACAAAAGAATTGCTGCCGATGAGGGATCCTTCCCCAATTTGGCAATTACCGCTGATACGCGCCCCCGGCTGGATAAAGTTGTTACCTGCCAGCACACTATCATGTCCCACCGAAGCATTGTAATTGACCACGCAGTGATCGCCCACAACCGCATTAGTGGAAATGGTGGCATGAGGCATAATGACGCAGCCGCGACCAATTTTTGCCGAAGGTGCTATAGCAGCGGACGGATGAATAATGGAAAAGGCTTGAAAATGGGGGTATTTACTCAAAGCTTCTATACAGAGCTTTCGATTGGTGCCGCCAAATCCAATAGTGTAGAACAAGTTCCAGGTTTCGGCTTCTACCGATGCCTTTTGAAAATACTCCTCGCTAAAGTAAACCATCTCCAAGTCCTGAAACGTTTTGGCATAATAAAGTTCGGCCATCTCCCTAATTTCTACTGCCATATTCTTGACGCCAAAGATTACCAGCTTATTCTTTTTATCATTGAGTGCCATGGGTTTGGTTTACCATCCGGACTTAATAGTCTTGACTATGGAATCTATATCATCGTCCGTTAAAGCCTGATGCACCGGTATTGAAATCTGACTGGCATCAAACTTTTCCTGATTGACCAGATCCTTTCTTGGGCCGCCAAAAATGCTATTCTTGTCAATGCGCAGATGGACAACCGATGAGGGAATTCCGGCTGCTTGCAGCTTCCTGATGAAATCCTCCCTGTTTTCTACCAGCATGGTAAACAACCAATTGGCACTCGTCCTGTCGCTCCGGTTTTCCAATAAGCTTACACCCGCCACATTTTTGAGTTCATTGCGGTATCGCTGCGCGATTTCCGTTCTCTTCTTCAAAATCTCTGGCAAGTCTGGCAAGTTCCCCAGCCCGACAGAAGCCGCCAAGTCGTTCATATGATATTTGTAGCCAATATGCGAAACATCATAGACTCTCTCACCAAGAATAGATGGTTGCGAATTTTTCCGGTCAATACCGAACCATCTAGCATTCTTTGCCTTGGCGGCCAAAGTCTCATCCAAACAGCACAACGCTCCTCCGTCGCCGGTGGTGAGATGTTTTATAGCCTGAAAAGAAAAAGCGGTCAGATCCGAAATGGTGCCTATAGGTTTGTTCTTATAGGTTGCCCCCAAGGCATGAGCTGCATCCTCGAGTACCTTGATGTTAAACTCCTTTGTAATGGCATGGATCTCATCCAAGTCGCACGGATACCCGGCCCAATGGACCGGAATGACCGCTTTAGTTTTTTCCGTTATTTTACTTTTGATCGATTCAGGAGAAATGTTGCCCGTGTTCAGCTGAATATCTGCAAACACAGGCCGTGCCCCGGTCATCAATACCGCCAACCCAGTCGCAATGAAGGTTTGTGCGGGAATAATCACCTCGTCTCCAGGCTTAATTCCGAGCACTTCTAACCCGAGGTGCAGCGCGGAGGTGCCACTGTTTACAGTTACTGGATGGATCAATCCCAAACGGCTTTCGAGCTCGGTCTCGAATTGCTCTGCCATTTTGCCGGCACTAATAAATGTCGAATTTAATACCTGATTTACCAGGCCGATCGACTCTTTGGAGATGTGGGTATGAAAAAAATCCATACATTATTGGACAACGCCGGAAATTTTGTTCTTGAACTTTCCGATTAAATAGTTTATCAATTCTTCATCCTCAGGTTCGAAAAATCCCGAGAGCTTGTAAATCAGATAGAACATCAAGACTGAAGCAGGGCCAGAGACAACGAGGAGGTATAGATTATTGATCCATGGCAGAATGGCGTAATGGGTAATAATGTAGAACATGATGAAGGTGATTATTATTTTACCATATAACTTACTGTAGTACTTTACCATTCCGTCCAGGAATAATACCTTCTTCTCGGTCCAGTAAAATGCGAATGGGACCGGTAAGAGCGCGAACAGATAAGCCCAGGCAGCACCCAAAATCCCGAATCTCGGAACGAAAATGACAAGCAAAGCCACATTTAATACCGCCATCAGTACGGAAAAGTACATTAAAAATTTTACCTGGCCCATCCCCATAAGAATATTGGTAAGCGGTCCATAAATTGCCAAAATGAGATAAGTGGCTGCCAGGATGAGTAATATTGATTCACCCCTTTCGGCAAAGTCTCGACCAAGCCAAAAAAATAGTATCTTATATGCAAATACCATGATACCTGCGGTAATCCCGGCGGCGATGAGGGTAAAATTTCGGAATGACCTTTTATATATTTCCCTGATCTTTTCCACATTACCCGTAGCAGCCAGGCTGCTCGTGAGAGGAAAAAATACACTACTCAAGCTTCCAACGATTCCATAGGTTTTCTGAGCGACATTGCCCGGCAGGCTGTAATAGGTTAGGGGTCCGGGACCAGTGAATATTGGAATAATAAATCTGTCCATTTGAATGAGGGAATTTGAAGCGAGATTAGTCACGGCTGCGAGTATTCCAAATGTGTAAGCTTTCTTAATCTCGCTTACGGACCAACCAAAACCGAACTTAAGGGCGGGCAGCAATTTGTGGGCATAACTCCTGTATGCAAAGAGCTGTATAACGGCCCAGACCAGGTTGGAAACAAATATAGCCTTGAGCCCAAAACCAAAAATTACAAGGACCAACATTGTAAGATTGATCATTGTAAGCTGGGCAGTATTGAGCTTTGTGCTGATATCATACCTCTGATTGGCAATAGGCACGACCGTATATACCTGGGTAAATGAAGTAAGAAGGAAGACAGCTCCGGCGAGAATAAAGACCGGGAGCACCAAAGACCGGGTGTCGGCAGGGATATTGAAAAAAAATGAAGCAAAACTCCCAACAACTGCAAACACGATAAGCCCCAATACACCTACTATAACGTACAGCGATCGTGCTGAATTCAATAACTTTTGCATTGAATCGAAATCATGCCTGGCAAAATATTCGGAAACAAATTTGATAAGGGCAATATTCAAGCCCAGGTCAATGAGCGAAAGAAACGCAGTAATAGTATTAATGAGGATGAACACTCCGTAGTCTGTAACTCCCAGTCTATGCACCACTACCGGCGTAATAAAGATAGAAAAAAGAACAGGCCACGCATACCCAAAAAAACTATAAACTATATTTTTTAGCGTATTGTTCTTTATCGTGATTGACTCCATCAATATGATTGTAAACAATAAAATTCTCGAGCCTACAGAAACTACGATTTCAGTTGCTGAAATGCACTTACTACCCTATCTATTTGTTCGTCAGTGTGAGAAGCGGAAATCTGGACCCTGATTCTTGCCTTTCCTTTCGGTACTACTGGATACGTAAACCCTCTCACATAAATTCCGAGATTGTACAAATCCTTGGCCATCTCGACTGCCATCTTTTCATCGCCCAGCATAACCGGGGTGATTGGATGACTTCCGTCCCCTCCCAGATTAAACCCTAAGCCTTCCATACGGGAACGGAAATATGAAGTATTTTTTTGCAATTTTTCGACCAGCCCGACATAGGCAGTGTCAAAATTTTTCAGGACGTACAGTGCTGGGGCAGCAATAGCAGGAGGAAGACTGTTACTGAACAGCGTTGTCCTGCTTCGTTGGTGAAGCAATTGAATAATGTTTTTCCGTCCGGTAGTAAACCCGCCCCCTGCTCCTCCCAGCGCCTTGCCAAACGTGGAGGTGAGAATATCAACCCTTTCCATTAAACCCTCTACCGAGCCTCTACCCGCTCGGCCCAGCACTCCCGTTCCATGACTATCATCAACCATAACCAATGCGCCGTATGTATCCGCGAGATCGCAAATATTTTTTATCTTAGCCGTGATACCATCCATGGAGAAAACACCATCACTGACTATCAATTTTCTCCGTCTGTCTCCCGCAGCCCGGAGCTTTTGCTCTAAATCCTCCATGTCATTGTTCCGGTAGATAAAGCGTTCCGCTTTGCACAACCTGATCCCGTCAATAATACTGGCGTGATTGAGCTCATCGCTAAAAACCGCATCCCCTTCCTTGAGCACTGTTTCAAAAAGTCCGGTGTTGGCATCAAAGCAGGAAGTGTAGGTGATAGAATCATCGGTTCCGAAGAATCGTGCGATTTCCGACTCCAATTTCGTATGCAATACATTAGTTCCGACAATAAACCGTACACTGGCTTCGCCAAAACCGTACTCTTTCATGCCTGTCAGGGCAGCTTCTGCCAACTCGGGTGACGAGGCCAGTCCGAGGTAGTTATTGGAGCAAAAATTCAGGAGACTTTTTCCCTCCATGCGGACGTCAGGCCCCTGCTTCCCTTCGAGGACACCCGCGGTCTTCCACATACCGCTGGATTTTATCTCTTCCAGCTCGTTTTCGAACTGTTGTTTGTAGATTTCAAACATACATTTACTGGTTCAAATTAAGAAAATAGACAGTGGTTAAAATTTCAGCAGAATCTTTGGGTATTGCCTCATCATGCTCTCAAATTTTTTGTTGGTAAATTCACCAATGGGCAGTATAGTCCCCTGCCCCTTCTTTAAGAGGACCGACCACAACTTCTTCGCTATCACACTGTCAGTACTCTCTAGTAACGCCTTGGTTTTATCCCATGTTTTCCAAATTTGTCTTCCCGCAACACAGTATAAATTAACACCTTTCATTATGAAACGGTTATAATCTTCTATAACAAAATCATTGTGTCTTAAACCGAACAGGATAACATCCCCTCCTCTTCGCACCGATGCGATCGAATTATTGAGGGAGTCGTTGGTTCCGGCCATTTCAAACACAACGTCGGCTCCGACATCACGAGTGAGTTTCATTACAAATTTGACCAATGCCTCATTCTTACGGTATCCGCCCGGCTTGATCTTAAAAGTATGGTCTATCCCTAAACTCTTGGCCATTGCTATCGCCGAATCGCGAGGCTCGACACCAAGAACTTTCTTGGCTCCCATTTGCTTGGCAATGAGAATAAGAAACTGCGCAATAGGCCCAAGACCTACAATAAGCACGGTCTTGTTCTTTAACTGCACTTTGCTGGCAGCATGGACAGCATTCCCAAACGGCTCATAGAGAACAGCGATTTCTTTCCTCACCTTCGAAGGATTTATTTTCCATGCCACCTGCGCCGGTACCTTAACGAATTCGGCAAAACCGCCATCTACGGATATGCCCAATATCTTTTCGTTTACGCAGACATTTTCCTGCCCGTTCCTGCATTGAAAACACGCATTGCACACAACGTGGGATTCGCAGGCTACTGTATCACCGATGGAGACGCCGGTAACCCGTGATCCTTTCTCAACAACCGTACCCATAAATTCGTGTCCCAACAAACGAAAGTCTTTCTTTTCTTTTTCCAGGGAAGACTCGATCTGGTCCTTAAATACCTGTCTGTGCCAAATTCCCCTGTCAGTTCCACAGACACCTGCCATGCTCACCTGTATTATAATTTTATCCGCATCGTCTTTTGTCAGGGTAGGTTTAGGAATATCAACAAGTTCAAAACCGCGTGAAGAATTCCAATTATTGTTTTTTTTATTAAAGATGAGTGCGCGCATGTTTACCAGTCCTTAATTTTTTCTCTCGTTTTGATTTTGATCTTCTGGTATGCTTCTACCGCCTGCTTCTCAACCCCCGGAGATAGTAAGTGTAGCATTTCGTGCCCTAAGATGCGGTACTGCTTGCCGATCTTGTTGGCGCGCAGCAGGCCGTTTTTAAGCATGCGCTTCATGGTGCTATTACTCACCTTCAGCAGTGCTTCGGCCTCCTTGGGGGTATAGACTTCGTTTGGTTTGATTTCAGGCATATATGGCTTGTTTGTGTATTCTTATAGTATCACCAGGGGTCATTAGGTGTCAAATTCTCCCTTCTATAAATAAACTGCCACGATCTATTGGAAAGAAAGTGGCAGTTTGAATGTTGCCTTATACAGCTCATACCCCCAATGCCGCAAAAATTTTTTTGAACCTTTGTTCATAGGTGTGATCCCGCATGGTGCGTTCGTGGCCGGCTTGGGCGATGGCTGTCCGTTCAGCCTCGTGCTCCAGGTAGTACTTGCTTTTCTCCACCAGCTCCTGGGTACTGCGGAAAATAACGATCTCTTTTCCATCTTCAAAATACTCGGAAAGATTATCCGCATCGCCGGTAAGCATAAAACCGCCACAGGCTGGAATCTCAAAGGTGCGGCCCTTAATTTGGCGCCGGCCGGCGCCCCAGGCTGACTGGATGTTTGGGATAAAATTCTGTAAATTCAAATGATACCCTCCCCCGCTCTTGCGCACGGCCAGTTTGGCCAGCATCTTCGGCAGACCCCGGTAGCTCTCGGTAAAGTTCAAATTTATCTTGCTGTACGAAAAAATGTCGAGCATGGCTTGGTCGGTGACCACGCCAGACGGCCAACCCTTGCCGTACCCATCCGCTTTGAGCCCGGCCAACTGTAAGGCATGCACATAATTAGCGCGCTTTCCGTACCGCTTGCCCACAAAACTGATCTCGTATTTGTGGGGGTCTTTGTCCGCAGGCTGGGGCCGGTAAATGTTGGCATTGGCCGCCCACTGGGTTTTAATGACCTTGACCCCGAGCTTCTGGTACTTGGCCACGGCTTGGGAGTCCGTGGTTGATACTGCCGTAAACAGCGGTGCCCAATCTTTAGAAAAAATAGGGAAGCGCCAGTGGTCGTCCGCAAACCAGTTAAAGGTTTTGGTTCGGGTCTTGGTGGTAATATATTGGATGGTTTCTTTCTTGACCTCGTCAGTGAACAAAAAACAGAACAGCAGGTCCGGACCAAAGTCCTTGACCGTGTCCAGCAGGTCCTGGTTCATACGGTCGCGCAGCAGCGGGTCCAACCCGTTGTCCGTGGCAATGAAACGCGACTCCACACCCTCCATGTGCTGGAGCACTTCGTAAAAATTACGGTACTCGAAAGCCGTCCCCCACTCCGGTTTGCCGTATTCATACCTAAGCCCTGCGAAGAGTATTTTCATAAGACAATAGAAAAATAGAAAATAAAAAGATAGAAAGATTACTAACCTCTCACACTCGAAAACTTTTTATAAGATAAATTTTTGACTAAATAATTACGGAAGTTTGACAAAGCGGCAGAAATTTCTTCTATCTCCTTTTTAGCATTCTCAAAATCCTGAGCAGTAATATACTGATTATCCAACAAAACATACAAAATCGATCTCACTTCACCGGCTGAACCTTTGGCAATATTTACGAAATTTGACAATTCCTTATTACCACCCCGTTCAAAACCTTCAGCAATATTCAGCATAATTGAAAGCACCGCTCTTTTAAACTGGTCAACCAGGGAAAAATCCTTGGCGAAATCGTGATTAGACTTTATGAGGCCATATGCCTTCTTCATATAAGCCCTCGCCTGTTGCCACACAGGCAAATCCTCAAAACGATTATATTTCATATGTTTACTATAGAAAGATAGAAAATAGAAGATAAAAAGATTAACCAAAGCTGCACCAATTTTCTATTTTATATTTTTCTATCTGTGTTCTTATCTTTTTATCTTTCTATTGAATTATATCTATATTATACGCTGTTAACACGGGAGTGCAAAAACTAGGATTTATAATATCCAGTGCTAATAACCTTTCTATTTTTTATCTGAGCCCCATCTTTCTATTTTTCTATTTTTTTATTTTTCTATAGTAAAGTAAAATCTACTATCAGGGGAAGGTGATCCGAGACCTCATTGTACGGAACCTCGAAACTATTCACGCGGATGTCCGGGGTCACGAACATGTAATCGCTCATGAACTGCCGGTCATCCATGTGGTTGCGCCAGGTATTAAAGTTGCGCGTGGTGGCAACCCTGTATTCGGCAATTAGGTCCCGCAAAGCACCCCTGGCCAGCTGCAAACTTTCGGTATTTGGGAACAGATTCAAATCCCCGCACACAATAACAGGCCCAGTCTGGCTTTTAACCAGTTTGTTAAGCCTGTTAAACTGTTCAAGACGCTCCGTCGTATCCAGCTTATGGCCAGGGTAAGCGAGCCCATGCACATTAATGACGGTGAACTCCCCTGTCTCGTGCTGAATACGCGAGACCTGGAAGATGCCACGACGATTTATTATACCCGGCTGGTCCGCATCAGGTGCCCCAGGGTAAGATTCCACGCTAGAGACGGAAACCACTTCAAGTCCAGGAGCCACGTAAAGCGCCTGCCCGTACGAAACGGGAACGTCTGTTTTTTGATTCAGGAGAAACCCGTCTTGAGCAGGATCATAGACCGCATGCCAGCCAGGCAGCAGCTTTGCAACCTCCGAGAAAGAATGAATGCGGCAGTCTTTAAACTCGGTTGAAGCGGCAGGGCTTTCTGTAACTTCCTGAAAACAAAAAATCTGGGTCCGCTGAGCCTCAGCGGCGATATATTGGTACAGTTGTTCCTTCCACTGCGCAGCGGCGATATTCAAACACAAAAGTCTCATGAGCAAAATGTATATTTTTTAAAATGACGCCAACCGGCGCTCTCTTAATATAATAGCACATGTGGTCAATTCTCCCGAGCTAGAGTTTGTAGGGAAAGGTAGGGTGAGGTACAATGGTATAAATGACATGATTGACAGGATTGAACATGATTATACAAATTGACAAAATTGAACAAAATTTAAAAAATTGACAAAATTATGGATCAAGTAGAACTTAAGGCACGGACAAAAAAATTCGCAGTCCGTATAGTAAAACTTGTCCAGTACTTAAATGAGCATGGTCCTGTAGCCGCAAAGATAATAGCTAACAGTCAATTATTGCGTTCAGGTACTGCCATGGCTTCTAATTATCGAGCCGCATGCCGATGTAAATCCCGGAAGGATTTCATCTCCAAGATGGGAACCGAAGTGGAAGAATGTGACGAAACCCAGTTTTGGTTGGAGCTCTTAATCGAATCCGACCTGGTTAAGCCAGAGTTAGTAAAAGACTTGCTCCAAGAATCAGCCGAACTTACTGCTATCATGACTGCTTCAAAAAATTCTGCCGTAAATAATCAAGCCAGAAAATAATTTTGTCAATTCTGTCAATTTTTTAAATTTTGTCAATTCATTTATGAAAGTTCTCTATGTCATAACTCAGGCTGACGGCGGGGGTGCGCAAAAGTATGTATTGGCGCTGGCTAAGCGTTTTCACGGAACCATTGCCGCAGGCAACGAAGCAAGCAGGCTCTTTGAGGACGCCAAAGCCGTAGGCGTGAAGACAATCGAGTTGCACCACCTGAAGCGCTCGATTAACCCCATACAAGAATTGCTGGGTATGCGCGAACTTATTCAGCTGATCCGAAAAGAACAGCCTGACATAGTTCATTTAAACTCCACCAAAGCCGGCGTTTTGGGCAGCCTTATTAAGCCCTGGGTTAAAACCAAGATCATGTTTACGGCGCACGGATTTATTTTCAACGAACCGCTCCCCTTTCCGTTCAAGCTGATCGCCGCCCTCATAGAAAAATTCGCCTCCCTTTTCCGAGACCATATCATAGCCGTTTCCAATGCCGACCGCCGCTCCGCCCTCCGTTTCCATATTTGTTCACCGGAAAAGATCAGCACCGTTTACAACGGCTTGCCGCCGCTGACCTTCTTAGCCAAAGACGAAGCCAGAAGCCAGCTCCGCCTGCCGCAACATACGTTCGTGTTCGGAACAATCGCAAATTTCTATAAGACCAAAGGACTGGACATTCTCGTCCAAGCCGCTGCCCTGCTCCCCAAGGAACTTATCGAGAAGATCCAGATTGTGGTGATTGGGGACGGAACAGAAGCCGATAGTTTAAAGTTAAAAGTGAAAAGTTTAAAGTTAGAGAACACTTTCAAACTCACTGGCAAGATCCCGAACGCTGCGCAGTATTTGAAGGTTTTCGATACTTTCATTCTCCCCTCCCGCAAGGAAGGTTTCCCGTATGCCCTGCTGGAAGCCATGCAAGCCGGATTACCGATTGTAGCTACCGATGTCGGAGGCAACCGCGAGGCAGCAGGTCCGGCCGCACTGTATTGTCCACCTGAGAATCCTCAGGAGCTGGCCAGACTCATGCAACAAATAGCAACCAATCCGGATACCCGGCCAAGGCTCTCACAAGCAGCCCTGCAGCAATCAACCCTGTTCACCGAGGAGAACATGCTCCGTCAAACGGAACGGGTGTATGCGGAACTATTTAAAGATAGAAAAATAGAAAAATAGAAAGATTCATACCCTTCCGCCTCGCTTTCGCTCGCCACCATCGGACTCCCCTTAATATGCCTTTGGCAAATTTGGGGTACCCCGACTTCACTATATTAGGGAAGGAATACTGCATCTGCTACAGTCAATCTCCACCTACAATAGGGGCAGCACCCGAACGACTTGTCCGCCATAGTTCAGCGAAGGTAGAAGTGAGGGGGAGGCGATATCGATATTACCGAAGTTTATAGTTATAGATTGTAGTACAGGCCCGTGGCCTGCTGAATTAATCCCGGACTTTCCGTTATTACAAAACCCCCACTTTCCCAGAAAGTGGGGGGTGTGTTTTTCAGACGTCTTTCCGTGCGATGTCGTTGTATAGAACAACCAACAGGGTCGCCAGAAAGAGGGGCAAAGACCCCAGCTCATACTTAAGTTCCCAAGCGGGGTTATAAATGCGCAGCAAGGTGCCAATAACTTTTCCGCCATCGAGCGGCGCCAAAGCTGCCATATTCATAATGGCCAGACTCAACGACAAACCGGCAGCGAGCTTGAGTACCGGAGGAGGATTCCGAACGACATACCGGAAAAGGCCGAAAGGCCCCATAAGGTTCCTTAAGAGATCACCCCAAACCAGTGCGTGGATGGCGTATGCGGTAAGCAGGATCGCGGCTACCGGCAGCACGTAGGCACAGAACCACAGTTTGCCGGCCGCAACGGCCAAGAACACCACTATAACCAGACAAAAGCGTTTTTGCCGAAATTCTCCAAACCCCTTTTTCCAGAGCACAATCGCCCCCAATAGTCCCAGCGCCACCGTGAGGTTTATCCAAACGCCGGCACCAGCGATTTCCGCCTGGTCTCTATACGGCAGCATTCTCATTTTTTCAGCAGTCTGCGGAGCGGGCATGACGTACGCGCCAATCAGCAACGGATGCACACTGACCGGAATAGTTTGTGTGCCGACCCGGAGCGGAAACCGGAACAGCGTCACCGGCACTAAATTACTCCCAATGCCGAACGACTCTATAGCCAGCCCGCGCCGTACCAACTCAAACGCGTGCATCCCCTCATGCATCCCCACCAACACAACGATAATGAACAGCAAAACCGCTACGGTTTTAAACGTCCTCATACGTCCTCCTTGGTTTGCAACGTTCAATTATACTAAACCCCTCCCGATAAGTAAAGGGAGGGGGTCATGTCGGTGAATCTAAACAAGAAGGTATACTAATTATAATACCCTTCCATCTGCCTTCGGCAGACACCTTCCCTAAAAGGGAAGGAATACTGAATCCTGCAGTCACTCTCCCCCTACCGAAGGTCCGACGTAGCCTTGGCGAAGTCGGAATTAGGGGGAGTACCCCGCGCAGCGGGGGGAGGGGGTACAAAATACCCGTCCTTTGCATCAAAGGACGGGTATTTAAAATGCTACTTCGATATCTGCTTGATAAACGCGTCAATCTGCGGCTGTTCGGCCTTGTCCGCATCGCGGATGCCTTTGGCCAGTTGTAGTGCTTGTTCTATGCGCCCGCTTGCCGCGTAGTACTGGGCGATCTGGAAATAAATTTGCACGTTGTTCGGTTCCAGTTTTGTCATGTATACGTATACCGCATCGGCCTTGGGATAATCTTTCTGTTCTACGTAATACCGGGCCAGCCAATCTATATCGCTGGCGCGCATGGAGGCGTAACCGCTATCAATAACGCTCTGCGCCAGCTTGGCAGCCTCGTCCTTCTTGCCGGTGTAATTTTCGATCATGGCCAATTGCAACTTGGCATCCTGATTGTTCGGGATAGATTTGACCAAGTCCGTCAGCAAATTGGCTGCGGCAGCGGTATTATTTTGGTAGATGCGCAAGCGGGCCATGGCCATAATCGGCTCAGGTCGCCCCGGTGCCAACTCCATACATTTGGCCAGCAGTTCCTCGGCACGGGGATTGATGGTCTGCTGCTTGTCGACAATAGCCTTGATAATGTACATGCTCGCCAGCTTCTGCAAGGTCGTCGGGTCATTACCGATCTGGTCCATGACCGACTCGTTGTAGTCAATGGCATTCTGCATGGCCTTGTCCACGAACGCCTGATTGACACTCCCCTGTCCGATGTAATTGAAGATACTAGAGGCGTAGTCGGCATACCGGCTACCCGTCTCCTGCTTGAAAAAATTCAGTGGGGCACCGGTAGCATTTTCGAAATACTGTTCTGCCTTAACAGGGTCCACGTTCGTGTAGGCATACCCGTAATTGATATTCTTGCCAATGCTCCCCTGCGAGACATTGGTTACGAACACGGCATACACGGCAGCCACAGCCAAAAGCCCTGCTGCGGCAGAAGCCAGTCCAATACTGCCCGTATCCCGTTTCGGTTGGGCTTGCTTGGCATTCGCCGGTTGGTCAGTCTCATGCCACAGGTAGGCGGCAAAAGCGACAAACGAAAAGAACATCAGTCCGGCTGGAATAGTATCGAACACGAACAGGTTTTGGATGGTATATGCAATAAACCCGCCAGACAGCAGTGCCCATTCCGCAGTTCCGAAAAACTCAGCCCGGAACCCTTTATATAAGGCATACAACACAAGCAGCAATATGCTGGTATAAACCGCAAACCCCACAACACCATTGGTTGTCAGAACCTCTAGCAAATAATTGTGCGGTTTGTCGAACCAACTCCGGTCATAGTTATAAATCTGCGGATTGTAGTACTTGTTGGAAATAACGTAATAGTTTTCCGAGCCAACTCCGAACAGCGGATGGTCTTTGACACCCTTGAGCGCGGTCTTCCACTGGATCACGCGGGCCTGGGCATTCGTATCGTTTAAGTTAAAGATACGGCCAATTTCCCAGGTCGTGGGCAACTTGCTATGAAAAGCATACAGCAGAACCAACGCAAGGATTCCGGCGCCCATAATACTGCCGCCGTATATTCTGGCATGGCGGTTTTTGGCAAAAATAAGGTACAGGACAGCCGAACAAAATAAACCAGCCACCAAGCCGACCAGCGCGCCACGCGTGGCGCTTAAAAAGATACCCCACAGCTGCAGGGCAGCCAAGACCCAATACCAGGCGGCCCAAGCACGCTTCTCCGCCTGGAGAGCGAACATCATGGTCAGGAACATGGGCAATATAAGGAAGCTGCCCAAAAAGATAGGGTTGCCGAAGGTGGCGGAAATTCTGGGGTACGAAGGATCATTCAATATAAAATGGTTGCCCGTTACCCAGACCATAACACCGTATAGAGAGAATAGCGAGGCCATGCCAACAATGGTCTGCAAAAACCAGCGGACAAATTTAGGGTTCTGCTGGCCAAGCAAGACCACGTAAAAATACAGCAGGGTCAAATGGGCCAAATAGTAGACGCCGCCCATGCGCTCGAAATTCCCCCACATGCTCCGCCAGGCATTCACCCCGGCAAAAGCCGAAATAAGGCTGACTACCCAGAACAGAATCATAAACTGATTCAGGCGGTTCTTGCGCAGATCAGGCCGCAAATTCGGATAGGCAATGATCAGGAATGCATACAGCGGCAAGGCCAATTCTATGACAATACGCAAAAAGAAGGCCTTAGAAGTGATAAATGGGAACAGCAAGTCTTTAAAAACGAACCAAGGCGCCAGCAAAACCAGCAGTACAAAGGCAAAAAGAATACCAACCAGTGTTTTTTTATTCACAAATGTAGGGTAACTGATAAATTTTACGTACCATAACTGTACTAAAAAATGAGGGTTTTTTCAAGCTGCAACCCCTCCTCTCCTTGTCCAAGGAGAGGACCGAGGTGAGGTTAATCTTGGCACCATAAATCCCATTAATCCCATTCATCCTATTTGTCTTATTGGTCCCATCAGTCCTATTAATCCCATCCCTCCCCTTAGAAAACCAATTCAAAACCCCTCCGGTTGCCCGGAGGGGTTTTGCCAAACTTTAGTTAGGCCGTTTGGGGGCTTGTACGCTTGAGACTAAACCAATGTTACTTGGTCATGTTCAAAGTACCAGTCGGGATGTTCTTAACCAGGTAGTCACCGAACCAATCAGCGGTTGTGGTGCTATGGTTATCAGCCGACATATCAGACCAGACGAAGGACCCGGACGCTGCAGTGGAGGTAGCAGCTGTACCAAACGAACCGGCGCTCTTCTGGATGGAAGTACCAATAGAAGAACCAGTCGTGATGGAACCGCTTACCGTGCCCTGCATGTAGTAGGTCTTGCTGGAGCTGACCTGAGACTGACCACCGATTTCGGTGGAAGTACACACAACCGTGACTAAGCCAGCGGCATAGGTCGGGCTGCAAGAAGCAACCTGTTGGTTGGTGTCGTTGTCAAACAGACCGAAGGTGTCGAGACCGACACCAGTGCTGGTGCTGACCTTGAAGGTCGTGCTATACCAAGCAATCGGGTTGGAACCGGCAGTGACCGTGTACTTGTACAAGGTCTGCACGCCAGCGGCCAAAACCGAGTTCGGCAAAGTAGAAGCCGTAACGGTCGGGATCGCCTTCAGCACATACTCATTATTACCAGCATTGCTACCGGTAATATTGGTGATGGTGCCGTTGGAGCTCTGGTATTTACCGCCAGTTAAGGTGGTAAGCAGGCTGGAACCGGATGTACCGGCGCTCGTACCTACTGCACCCACGTCAACCTTGGTGGTCAATACCACTGGGGTACCCGGTACTACCGGGATATTCAAGCCGCTCCAGGAAACCGTACCGCTACCGACGCCCTTCTGGGCAACCAGAGTGCTGCCGTTGTAAACATACAACTGAGTTCCAACGGAAGTACCGGCAACCGTGAAGGTCAAATCGGTAATCTTGTAGGTATCATTGGTGGCGGTGAACTTGAACGCCGCAGTCGGAACACCCTGCTGGCTGGCAGTCACGAGGGCTGCAACCGGAGTAGAGGCGTCGACAGCATAGGCGAAGCTGCCATTACCAACGGTAATAGTCTGGCCAGCAGTGTTAGACTTGCTGGCTGTCTGACCGGAATTGACCGTGGTACCGGAGATATCCATCGTAGTGGTGATGGTACCGGTGGCGGCAGAATTCAGGTTGGCGTAGACGTCAACCGGAATGCTGGCATTCATGCCCAAGGTGTGGGAAACGGACCAGACGTTGCCAGTCGCGCTTACCGTGGCCTTGACATTGGATTCAGCCTGGCCGTTCCAGTATACCTTGACATTATTCAAGGAGCTGGCAGCGGTCGAGGAGCCGAAGCCCAAGGTAATGGTGTTGATGTTGATATCTTCAACACTGCTGCCATCGACATAGAAGGAAGCAATCTTGTAATTGTCCTGCGGGGCAGCCGTGGTCTGATTCACAAAGGTACCATTCTTGGAAACATTCAGAGAGCCAGTGGTAACCGTGACAATACCAGCAAGTGAATTGTTGGTATCGGGCAGGTTGGTCATATTCATGGAAGTCTGACCCTGGGCATTCTGGGTAGAAGCCTTCAAGAACGGCTGAATGGTGTCAGCATTGAGATACTGGTTGCCAGCCGTGCTGTAAACATCAGCGCGGAACTCGATGGTCACCGGGGAGTTCGCCGGAACAATGAAGTTCGGGGTGAACTGGGTACCGGTCTGGGCAACTGTCTGAGTGCTGCCGTACTGGGCGCCGCTGAACAGCAAGCGACCATTGCGGAGCGTGGTGGCAGCGTAGCTGCCAGTGGTGGAGCTGTAAGTAAATCCAACAGTCAACTGCTGAATCTTCATAGCTTCACCGTAGCTGGTCACAGTCCAGCGACCGAGCGGAACGTCGATACCATTGTAAGAGACGTTACCGGACGGAGAATCACTGGACTTCTGAAGCACGATGCTATTGCTGATGCTGTTAACCGTGAAGGTTGCAGCAGTCTGAGTGCCGAAGGTTCCGCCGCTGCTGGTAATACCAACACCAACGTTGTAAGCGGTGTCAATAAGACCGGCGTCAGCCTGGTTCTGCAAGGACATCGCGAAGGTGCGGGAAGCACCGCCGGTGACATCAGCAGTAACCTGGACCGTGTGGGAACCAGTGCTCAGGCTCTTGGCCGGAGAAATGGCAAAGGTGACATAGCTGTTGGAATCCAGACTCTGGGCCTGGGAAACCTGCGTGCCGTCAACCATCAACTTGAAGTTGGAAATATCACCCATGTTGATGGAACCGATCTCGCGCAGAGCCAAACGGGTGAAGTTCACCGGGTTCTGGGAGACGGAGAAGTTGGTCTGCCACACAACGATACCGGTCTGCGGGTTGGTAGACACGCTGCCGGACGGAGTGAGGGTGCCGTAGGTAACAGTCGCAATGCTGGTAGCAGCAGAGACGTTCATCAAGTTGCCGCTGACCGGAGTACCGGCAGCAGTGACATTACCAGAAAGCTGGACGCCAGTGAGCTGGACGCCGACAGTCTGGCCGGCATTGGAAGTGCCGGTCTTGATGTCAGCCAACACAGTGATGGTGCGGACACCATTGACCGTGAAGAGGCTGGAACCGTTGGCAAAGGAGACCTGGCCAGTGCTGTTTACAGAAGCAGCATCGGTCAAGCGATTGGCACCGTCGTAGAGGTAGACATTGTTCAGCAAATCATTGCTGGACACGCCGATTCTCTGCAAGGTGACGCCGGTCACGGTGCCATTGCCGCTAAAGGTGAAAGCAGCAAGAGGGGCACCGATCTGGCCCTGGACCAAAGTCATCGGGGCCGGGTTGGTGGACGCGAGGCTGACGCTGACCGGACCCGTTGTCGGGGTCGTGCCAGGCGTGGTGCCAGGAGTCGTGGTCACAGCACCCGGGGAGAGCTGGCCGGCAATGCGGGCAGCCATAACGCCAGTCTGGACCAAAGCCTTGTCAGCGGCGTTCGCAGGAACGACGTCAGCGAAGGAATAGCCCCAGGAATTGAAGGTGGCGAGATCCGGGATACCGAGGTAACCGGTGGTACCGATCAATTTGACCGTACCGTTGTCATTGACGAGCACACCCGGGCGATGAGGCGCGGTGGTGTTATCAATGTTGGTGGTGGAGCTCATCCAGGAGACATCACCAGAGGTTGCTCTTGAGAAGCTGAAGCCAAGACCGGTGAAGACGGCGGCGGAGGTGAATCCGGCCTTCATAGCACCAGTAATGAGGTAGCAAGTACCCTTGTCAGCGCCCCTGTCGGAGCAGATTACTTTACCGTCTTGCGGCGGGATGAAGGATCCCTGCGGTAAAGCCAGGTCATCTGCATTGGCCTGTACTACGGAAGCAAACGAGTTGAAACCGTAGGAGAGAAATGCGCCAGCAGAAGTGTAGGGTCTGCGATAGCCATCAGCAGTGATCATGAAAACGGTTCCATTGGAGGAAACGTTGGTACCAGCAGCGTGAGCAGCAGCTTTGGCCGCAAACGGAGCGAGGCTCATGAGAACAGTGGAGGCAGCAACACCTACAGCAAAGAGTTTCTTTGCAACAGAAGTTTGCATTTGTTACTCCATTTCTTGAAATTGATTATTCAATTGAGATAATCAATTTAGTTTCAAGAAAGTGTTAATTAAGTTTCCCTTTCGCTATAAAAGCTTGGGGGAAGCATTCCCCTCGCGTTCTGCCATAAGAGCTCTAGAGATCTCTTATAGTTTCCGGCAAGAGAAATGATTATTGAAAAATCTGGCTCAACGCTCGTACGCTGAAAGACCGACCCAGTTTTAATCCTGCACCGGATTTATGTAAATTCCCCAACTAAGTTGAAATACACAAATCAGGATAGTGCGGTGTTAAAACCACAATCAGCTGGCAATTAAGTCCAGGTTCAATAATTGAAAGGAACGACACAACGCTCCAAAAGGTAACAATAATCAGCGGTACAATGGCGTTTTAAGCCGAAAATGGCATGATTTTTGTTAGCTTCTGAATGTCTGTTTCTTTAGTAGCAATTACGTTGTGTACCAAGAAAGACGGGCTTTTTTCGTATTTTGTTACACCCTTGAAAGGATGCCAAATGAAACGCAAAAAGCCAGGAACTGTGTGCGAAATTGCTTGTTTATAAGCCATATTTTGGCAATTTCGCGGTCAGTTCCTGATCTTCTTCGCTATTGATAGTTGTTTGCCCTCAGGTAGGTTTGGGTAGCGGGTAAACTCATAGTACCTGGATTATACTACATACCAGCAATTTTGTCAAAGCAGTTTTCTATAATTCGCTGATACGCAGATGACGCCCCGTCATTCGACGGGGCAGGCAGATAACGCCGATAGAGCCCAACCACCCTGGATCATGTCTACATGTAGCGCAGGCCCTTGGCCTGCTGGGTGTTGTGTAGGGGAAACTATTGGGGATCCCCCTAATTTTGTTCCAAAAATTTGGGGGATCCCAACATTGGCTCCCCGGCAGGCAGGCCAAGGGCCTGCGCTACATCTGCTTTCCCTTGTAGGGAACGGTTTACAACCGTTCCTTCCCTCTCAGGGCGGGTCACAGCAACCTCTCTACCCGTCAAACGAGTCCCTTCTCTCCTGTAAAGGAGAGACGAAAAAGGTGCTACGTCCCGCTTTGCGGGACTCGCTCTACCCGCCCCTACATTAAACCCAGCCTGCCTGCCGGCAGGCTGATTTGATTCCCATCTAAACCATAAAAATACACCATCCTTGTGATGGTGTATTTTTATGGTCGGGCTGCTGGGAATCGAACCCAGTCTACCTGCTCCCAAAGCAGGCGTACTACCGGTATAC
>CAZHIA010000005.1:0-135517 GCA_964532425.1 uncultured Candidatus Saccharibacteria bacterium
GAATATGCGGAAAATGAGCATATATTAACAAAAAGCACCCTTTTGACCAGGTACGCATATAGGCTCTTGGATAATTACATACATAATCTCGTCTGGTTTTGCCGTGCACTGTTTTCCTTACTGTAAGATCATCACAATTCCCACTGTAAAATCAATTCTTGTATAATTGACGATCGTCAATTATACAAGAATAAGATTTGTAAAAAATTTTCGAGTTGGATTATAACTGATTGAGGTACTCAATCATAAACTTGATCAATCCACTTGTAACTTTTTACATATGTAAAAAGTTACAAGTATTTTGGCAAATTACCGATATATACGAGGTCCGATTGTGCCAATAATAAAAGGGGCCGGACTGCGGGTACGACCCCTTGGTTTCAGCGGCTCCGGGAGGAATCACTGCGCCGGGTGGAGGTGGAAGCTGCGCAGGAGATGGTACTGGAGCGTGCCGGGATTGTGTGCCGGTTTTTTCGCTGAAAAGCGTTTAGAACACTCGTGTTTTGCCTAAGCAGGAATGCAAGGCAAAACCCACAAGGGGATTCCACCCCAAATTTCTTCTAAAGAAATTCGGGGGACCCCGGCTTGCCCGATTACTTCGTTAAAATGTTCCGGTTGGCCTCACCGTAGGTGAACTACGTCTCGGCCAATCCTCGCATTTTGCCTAAACGCCTTTGTCTCGGGCTTTGCCCAGACAAATGGTGTCGTACTCGGACAAGCACTAGTGTTCTAACAACAAATCCTCTTTAATATTGGTGGAGCCGGTGCGCGTGCTGCAGCACGTCCGAAAGCAATGCGTGGGAGTCCCCAACTCCCAGGTACTGTTAACGAATTTTTTCGCACCATGAGCCCCAAGGTATAAAAAATCACTGCTCCGACAACGTTCGTGCAAGGCATGTTTGCTTGCACTGCGAGCCTTGGCGAAGCAGTGGAGCCGTTGCGCGGAATTGAACCGCGGACCTTCTCCTTACCATGGAGATGCTCTACCAACTGAGCTACAACGGCAGATTGTCCACTTATCACAGATTACACAGGTGGCACAAATTACTATTAGTATATACTTTTTTGCTGAATTGCACAACCCCTGTTGCAGTATTTGTGACCGTGATTTTATGAATTATAGATTCTTGAGTTTTTCCAAGACGGTGTTGTCTATGGGATCATTGTTCTTGGCTTTCAAAAGAACCTCCTTAGCCGCATCTTTATTTCCGACTGCCAAATAGACGTTGCTGAGACTGATATAAAACCGGTTGTTCTTCGGTTCCATTTTGATAGCCTGTTCGAGCGTAGCGGCTGCCTCCTCAAATTTCCCTTCCGCCTCCAGGCTGACTCCCAAGTTATAGTAACGGTTAGGCTGAGTCGAATCAAGCCCGATGGATGTTTTGTAATGGGAGCTGGCTTCCGCGAAACGACCCAACTTGTACTGGCAGGCTGCCAGCTTGGCATAGTATTCTGCATTGGTCGGATCGTGCTTGGTCAGATATTCCAGCACGTCGACAGCATCTTGAAAGCTGCTGCTGTCAGCATAGAATTTTGCCAGCAGGAAGTAATTGTATAGGTTCTTCGGATCTTGCTTGATGGCTTCCAGGTGGTCTTGCTCGGACGGTTTTGGCTGGGTAGCAGCAGCAAATTGCTTGTGAGTACTCTCCGTTGCGGTCTGGATCGGATGGCTCGCCGCCGGGACTTGCGACAAAGACTGGGTGGGCGCGTGTTGTGACCCGAAAATTTTCCGGATCTTATACCCGGCCACCGAATGCGGCCGCAAGTCCTTGGCTTCCAATACAAAATTCCATAGTTTCCTGAGCCAGAGTTTCAGTGTTGCTCTGGCGCTGGAAACTGCCCGGGCCGGCAGCCCCTTTTCCGTCAGTTTTTGCTCAACGGAAACTTGGGCTTGCTCGGCCTTTACAGCCTCTGGTAAATGCCGAAGGATTATAATGACAATCCCCAACATTGCAAATATAAAAACTATATTTGGCAACATCTGGTAAGGCACGGTAATTTAAAAAATTGACAAAATTGATCAGAATTGAACAAAATTAAATTCTGTCAGTAAATTTTGTCAATTTTGTCAATTTTATTTAATTTTGCTCAATGCCCTTAGTTTCCCAACACAAACCTGACAAACCTGCGAATCTGCACGTTCTCCCCCATTTTGCCAACTGCCTGGGCGATGAGATCTTTGATCTTAATGTCGGGGTTTTTGACATAGGGCTGCTCTAACAAGCAGACCTCTTCGTAGAATTTGCCAAGCTTGCCTTCGAGAATTTTAGCGACTACGTCTTCCGGTTTGCCGGCAGTGTTCATCTGTTCCTTGTAAATTTCTTTCTCTTTCTCAATAACTTCGGCCGGAATATCTGACGTGCTTACGTACAGCGGGTTGCTGGCGGCAATATGCAAAGCCAGGTCCTTAGCCAGGGACTTAAAATCTTCCGTGCGAGCAACGAAGTCGGTCTCGCAATTAAGTTCTATCAAAGCCCCTACGCGGTTCCCTGGGTGGATGTAACACTCTACCATTCCTTCTTTGGCCACGCGTTCGGCTTTTTTGCTGACTTTGGCTGCTCCTTTTTTGCGCAGATACTCAATAGCTTTTTCTTTGTCGTTTCCGGACTCTTGGAGCGCTTCGCGGATGTCCATGATCCCCGCTCCGGTAAGATCGCGGAGCTCTTTTAAAATATCGGTTGACATACTTTTAGTTAAAAGTAGAAAGTTTAAAGTTTAAGGTTTTAATTTGGAATTATTGCTTGGCTTCCTGAGCCGGTGCCGGGGCTGGTATGGCGGCTGCTGCTTTGCGGCCTTCGGAGACCGCTTCGGAAACGACAGTGGCAATGAGTTCAACGGCCTTAGTTGCGTCGTCGTTAGCGGGAATGACATAGTCGATGCCGTCAGGGTTGCTGTTGCTGTCGACAATGCCGATGACCTTGATGCGGGATTTCTGTGCTTCCTTGACCGCGATGTCCTCATGCTTGACGTCAGTGACGAAGATGGCTTCGGGCAGGCGCTTAACGTTCTGGATTCCTTCGAACAGTTTCTTGAGCTTTTCAATCTCGCGCTCAATAAGCAAGCGTTCCTTCTTGGTGTACTTGGTCTCCAGTTCGCCGCTCATCTTGAGGTTCTCGAGGCGTTCCAGTTTGCGGATGGTGCGCTGGATGGTGCGGAAGTTGGTAAACGTCCCGCCGAGCCAGCGGACATTCACGTACGGCATGCCACAAGCTACAGCCGCGGTTTTGACGATCTCGCGGGTCTGGCGCTTGGTACCAACGAACAAAACAGTGCCGCCTTTGGCCGCAGTCTCTTGGGCAAACTTTACGGCTTTGGTGATGGCCTTTTTGGTCTTTTCTAGGTCCAGAATGTGGATGTTGTTCCGGACAGTAAAGATATACGGCTTCATTTTCGGGTTCCACCGGCTGGTGGTGTGACCAAAATGCGCACCGCTTTTTAACAAATCTAACAGGCTGATTTCTTTCATAGTGGTATTTTGGAGGGGAAAACCCCGGCGGAAATAAAGGGGTTTTCCCCTTCCAACGTCGCCGGAGGCTCCTGCCTCCCCTTTCCTATAGTATTTTTGTCTGCGAAGTAAATTCGACAGCCAAAAAACTATAAAATCCTTTCGCTTCTATTCCGCGATCCCGATGAAGGCCCTCAGGCCCATCAAGACAGGAAGATTGTGCGGAATATGCTTGATTAATTAGTAGTTGGATTATAGCAAGTCTTGACTTTTTTGGCAAGAAGCATTAGTATTACAACTGTATTTCCATCTATATCAATTGTATTTCAATAGTATATCTATCCAGCAGGGTCTGAAATACGGTAGAAATACAATAGAAATACTATAGAAATTAATTGTTGACTCAATTACTATGAAAGACAAGATTCATCCCAAATATCACGATAATGCCAAGGTGACCTGCGCTTGCGGGAATACCTTCACCACCGGTTCGACTGCCGAAGAGCTTCGCACCGAAGTCTGCAGCGCCTGCCACCCGTTCTATACCGGCAAGCAAAAGCTGCTCGATACCACTGGTAACGTAGACCGCTTCAAGAAGCGCGTAGCCACTGCCAGCGCCCGCAAGGCTGATGCCAAGCCAAAGAAAGAACGCAAGACACGCGCAAAGAAATAAGGATCGCAGATCTTTTCTGCACGCTGATTACACTGATAAACCCCGTCCATGTGGACGGGGTTTTGCTATTGACAACCAGGCATAATCATGATATTGTGCTTTGTTTACTTATCACTAGGAGGTTGCATATGGGTAGCGATAGCAACACTGTTTCTGGACCGGGTTCTGCCCCGGCTCAAAGCGATATGGGCCGCATCCGTGAAGCTATGGAGGCTCACGAAGGCGGTGGTCCGGCCACGGAAGTGGACACGGACGAAGCCGTAGAAAAGGCCAAGAAAGCTCTCAATGAGGGCTTGGCTAATCGCATGAATCGCTAAACTGGCGCCGCAAGTGCCAAAAAGACGAGCCGCAAGCTCGTCTTTTCTGTTTATATAAAAGCGCGCATTGCTGCGCGCTTTTGAGATTTATTGTGTGGCATCGAGGAGTCGCTTGGTTTCTTCGAGCTGGGCTTGCCAGAATTTAAGATCCTGCTTGGCGTTGCAGTCAATGTGGGCATAGCGCGGGTCGCACAGCCCTGCACCATCCCAGAATTTGGATTTTTGTTCTGCCTCTGCCAGGCGTTCTTGAATGAATTGCAAACGCATACGGTGCCGATCGGCGCTTGTCTTCCATTGTTTGGCCAGCTGTTCGGCGGTCCCGTTTGTGTGCCAGGAAAAATTACTGTGTGGCTGGCAATTGCACGGCCCGATTATCTGCCAGGTACCTTGTGCCAAATCGATTCCCCGCGTTCCCTGACATACGCCTTGGACATGAACCTCGGAACCTATACAACCAAAAACGATAACACCCTGCCCAGATGGATTATCTTGGATGGAAAAAATCTCCATGCAATCCAAAGCATAAGAATCGTTCTTATGGAATACGCGCATACTTCCTCCTTTGTATTGCCGGCCAGCAGGCCAGCCTGGAAATCTGCTTTAGCAGAAGGTCTCGGGGCTGTACTTCTGGTAAATAAAAACCGTCCCGCCCTTTGTAAACAAAGGGCGGGACGGTTGAATAATACACGTTCAAATCACCGCGGCCTTTGCAAAGGCAGGGCGCGGTAGGTGGACAAAGAAAATATTGATGTGGTAGTCATTTCATCCATGGTATCAAGAGTTTACGTTAGCTCGCAGTGCTTGTCAATGGCTGTAGTTAAATGTCAAAACCTTCTGCCCGCAATATCATGGTGGCAAACTCAGTGGCTTCAGGGTGGTTGCCGAGCCTATTAGAGAACCTGCCGCGAGAGCCGATGTCAGTAAAAATTTCAGCGAACGCTTCGTTGGCGATCAGTTGGGCATCTAACTTGGGGTGCTTGTCTTTCTGTACTTCGCGCACTGCTGCCTGTAATTGCGGGTTGTTGCGGACAAAAGATATCCAGTTAGCTTTTAACTTATTGTTGATCATTTGGATATACATGCTATGGCCGACTTCGTGGTAGAAATATTTGACTGCAAGCATGTGTAGGTATTCTTCGGCCTCTATTTTATCACTGAATTCTATTCCGTCATGTTCTTTGGCAGCATATTCATTGGCTTTACTCAAAATATCATTTTCGCGCACTGCAAAGTATAGAATTCGGTAACCGGAAATGTTATAGGCAAACCCTTTCATGGATCCATCAAGTTGAATTCCACGGTCGATGGCTGCTTCAACCATTCGGCGATCATCGTCAGGATTAAACTTTGAAAAGTCGTATCCCCTTCCCTCCATAAATGCAATAAAAGACTTATGATCGTTGAACTGATGATAGAGTTTTAGCCGTGCTTCGAAAAGATCAAAAAAATATTCTCCGGGTCGCGAAGTTTTTATGGGTAGTTGGGAGATATCGGCACCGATGTTTTGCTCGATGTCAGATTTTAAAAATTCGATCTCTTCTTTTGAGATGGGTTCGTAGACCGGAATGTTCTCCCGCCGTTCCCTGCGGAATGATTCCATGTCAAACGGGCGGTGTGCGATTTCTGGCGTGTAGAGTAAACTCATACGGTAATAATATCACATTTCTTTTTGTTTATAAGAAAAGCGCTCCCGGAAGCGGGAGCGCGAACGTGGTTACCAATACTACCATTCTCCCCTCCTCAGATCAACCTTCTTCTGCTGACGGCTCTGGCGACGCTGGTCCTTATGGACCCCACCGGTTTGTTTGGGGAGTGGTTTGCGCAAGGAGTCAAAGACTTCCCTCGCGGAAATGGTGATGGGTTTAACCTTCTTCATCCTATCCTCCTATGGATGTTTTGTATCGCTCGGCTGCGACGAGCAAGATGTCGCGCAGTTCGGTGAGCGGCCGGTTGTACTCTTCCGTGAACGGGCGGGCGCCCTGACCGTAAGCCTCACAGAGAGTGTTCAGCTTGATTTCAGCAAGTTCGACAGATTGGATAAATTCCCCGTTTGCCCGTTCAATAACGAGCATCTGTCTGAGTTGGCCGAGAGACTGATACGCTTCATCGAACTGCTGGGGGTTAAGGCACTGGGTGAGTAGTTCGAGTGAATACTCGAGGAATGCGTCCTGTGGAAGCAGTCCTTTATATAATTTTGACATAAAATTAGTAATTTGTCAAGTTCTGAATCAAGTCGGCATCTTTCAACATCGAAAATGTTCTGCATTGTAGCGTGCCGATTTATCGGCCAAATTCGCCTCTAAGCAGCCGATAAATCGGCACGCTACAGAATTGTTGCTAATTTCGATGCTCAAAGATGAAGGCAATGAACCATGCGGTTCATTGCCTTATGATACCAACCGGGTGTGCCGATCGATGAAACGGTTACTGCCAGATGTGGCGCTGCGGTGCGGGTATTGCGGCGGCAGGCTTGCGATCGTCCTTTTTATTAAACAGCAGGATCGAACCCTTACCAGCGTGTTCGGGCAGAATGCGTTCTGCCAAAAGCCAGGTGCGGATGGTCTTGAGTTGCTCGGCGTTCAGGGATTTCTTGCTAACCAGCTCAAACAGCGTCGGACGGTCGCCCCAGCGGACAATAACCGTGCGACCGAGCTGGTGGTCAAAGAAAGAGCGGAACACCTCGTGCGGATCATGCTTCACGTACCGCAGATGGTACCAATGACCATCGATCTTTTCGATCGTCTCGGTTTCAGACAGCTGGATCTTGGAGATCGACTGATTGAGGTGCAGATTCTGGTAATACTTCGTCGTGCGGTCGCGGTGCCGGCGCTGCAGGATGCCGTTGTCATCGACAAAGAAGCTGCGCCACCGGTCGAAACCGTCAAAGTCCACCAGGTAATTCATCAGGTGGTCGTGAATGAGGTGGTAACCGCGCGACGACCGGGAATCAACATGGTTGCAAATTTCCGCAAACACATCGTCCCACGGCTGCCCGACCGAGCGGTCGAGCATGCGATACAGCGGATGGGACCGGCTGCTCGGATCTTTGTGCATCCGAACTTTGCGGCGGACAACGAAGTTGTTGACATGGCCAACCAAACCGTCGTCAATCGCGAAGCTGTTGTTGGCGCGCAGACGCAAAGCAGTTTTGCCGCTCTTTAAAAAACTTCCGCGGCAGGCAGTATTAACGATCACGCGGTCCATATCAGGCCGCATATATTGTAGTGTCCTCCTTGAGGAGATCAGTCAAAGTATCAATACGTCGATGTATTGGAACAATGGCCGCATGGCATTCTCATGCCACTACTTAAACCATCAAATAGATTGAAGGCTTGAGCAGCGGTATGATGAACTGTGCTGTTCCGTGTCATTGCGAGGTCGAGAAATTTTGTGGTATAAATTTCTCGAGTGAAGCAATCTATTTCAAGGTAAGATTGCCGCGTCCGCCGGAGGCGGACTCGCAATGACAGCATACACTCCCCTCACTCAAATGCCGATTACCACTTAAGTGAGGGCGCCAATGGTTATTGGCGCAAGATAACTGCTTTGAGGCGCGAGCGTGGCTGGGCCGGTCGCGGTTCGTACGTGGCGACCGCGGTAAAGCCCAGGGCGACCGGGATGGCCAGGAACGGTATGGCTAGCAGCTGCCACAGCGGCGTGCTGGTGATCTGGCTCAGCTGCGTGAGTGCACCGTACCGGAATTCCAGGTAAAAGGTCATGCCGGCGAGGCCCAGGGTCACGAACGTCATCACGACGCCGAAGATCAGTTTGAGAGTTTTCATAGTGATGTCCTCCTTATCAGTTTTGGTTGTCAAGCATGTCCAATGAACAGCCGTAGTAGTCGCGTTCGTTTTGATGCGGATTGCACTTGCTTGCAACTCCGAACCAGATGTCTTCTCCGCCGAACTTCCGGTACAAGGCTTCTTTGTTTTCGCTTTCGACGATGCGGTCGCGCTCGTCAAGCGTTCTCAGTAAGTTTTTGGATTGCGGCATGAGTCCTCCTCAGAATCCGTTTTCTGAAATGGGCTCTGAGGAAGAGATGATTTTCATCATCTCGGGTTTTGGCCTGTTCGGCCATTATGTACCCTCCTTACTCTTTTTTGTTATTACCGTACCAAGGCAGATGCCCTGCTGCTCCCATGGAGTCGTAGACTCTGTCACAAATCCAGTCCCAGACCCAGACGAGTCCTCCCCTGCAGTCGCAGACTCAGCCCTTTTAGGGTAAAGTTGCGGGGAGTACTCCGAGAATATGGCTTGGTTTGTGAAAACCAAATCATTCCAAGAATTATCTTGAATATGTATGGTCATGGCAGCAGGCAGGTGCCGCGGCACGCGAGAAGAGGTCTCAGTGGTGCTGCTATCGATCGCTCTTCAAGCGCGCCGGGCTGCATCTGTCTCAGTGCGGCCCGCAAGCCTGAACCGTGTAACTTCCACAGCCCAAGCCTGCGGAAAGTCCGCTTACTCCACGCGCACGCGCAGGGCTGCAAGTTCTTGCAGGGCCTGCTGGCGCAGTGTTTCGGCGGAAGACCGAAGTTGCTCCTGGTCGCGGGCGTACTGCTTCAAAGCTGTCTGGTGGTTAGCCAGCAGCTCGTCCACAGCAGCCTGGTGCGAGGCATACGCGAGTTGGTACTCGCCGAATGCCTGCTGGTACGAACGCTCCTGTTCCAGGTTGTAAGCCCGTACGGCGTCCTTGACCTGCTTCTTCAGCCCGTTCAGCTGCTTCTGCAGGTCATTGTACTCAGCTTGAAGCGCGTTACGCTGCTCGGCGAAACCCACCAGCTCTTCGGCGGAGTACGCCTTCTCCCACCGGGTCACGACGACACCGGTCTGAGTCATTTGCTCACCGCCTTTCGGCAGCGGACGAATGAGCTCGCGGAAGAGGCTCCCCTGCTCGGAGAGCAACTTGCCGATTGCAGCGGCGCGGGCGTTCAGTTCGTTCGCCTTTTTCCAGAAAGCGAAATCGAACTGCGCGAGAACCGCCGGCTTCAGGTTCGCTATCATCTCGTCGATGTTCGCGATGTCCATGAAGCGATCAGTTTCGCAGACCGTGGCAAGAGCGGGTCGCTCGGGCAGCTGCGGCGGTTCCGGAAGCTTGGGTCGCTCGGGCGCGTTCGACAGCTGCGGCGATAAGAACCTTCGCAGGTCCATCGACTCCAGCTCCTGTTGCAGGCGTTTGTACAACTTCACACCGTGCATCAGAACAGCCGTGACCGCGTTGCGCTCCGCCACCCCCGCATACCCTTTCAGGTCTTCGGGCGTGACTTTCGGGCCGTCAATAGTCTGCGGTGTAGAGTTGCCAGCGCCAACGAACGACAGAACCTTGCGGAACACGCCGGCAACCGCATCGGTAATGCGGCCCCAGAACTCGTCGTTCTGCTGCTTGGCTTCGGCTTGACGGCGAGCGACCTCGGAGATCGACACACCACCGTTGTTGGTAAAGAACGTCGGCACCTGAGTGCCGAAAATCATGGTGAGTTTTTCCATGGTTTCCCCCTCTAAAACCATGATAAGTTCATGGCTTGAGAGGAGGAGAGATGAAAATAATCATCTCTGCTGATTGCAATCAAAGTTGATTGCTTTCATCTTCCCTCCTTTTCGTTTTTAACAACTGGTGTGCGACCAGTATCACCCCGAGTTTAATGTCCCGCAGGCTCCCTGGACACTCCCCTTTAATTTGTCACTGATCCGGAACGGATCCCCGAGTACGCAGGACGCGTACTCGGGAGGCTTTCGGTCTTTTATAGCCCAGTGCTCCCGCCCTTTCTCCGCCGAGTGGCGGACGAAAGAGCGGGATTCGCGCAGTCAGACAGGGGCCCCGAAGAATTCGGGGCGGGCGGCGAATTTAGGATTCGTCGCCCATCTGCGCGTCGCTGACGGCTTGCCCCGGCACCTCTAAAGGTGCCTGGGTCTGCCGGTCCTCTCGTGCCGCAAGTTGCATCCTGCTAATCTCCCGAACTTGGCTTGCGCCGCCTTCGAGCATCAACGGAATGTACTTAACGACCGAGTCGCTCCATCCGTAGATGAAGTGAACGCCCGGTTCGCCGAACGGTGCAACAGCCGCTTTGTACGGCGCGATGGTCACCAGGAACGCTTGCGCGTCCTGGTTCACTTCGCGCTTGTACTGGCGCCATTGATCGAGGAATGAACCAGAGCAATCGTAATCGCTCTGGCCATACGCCCAATCAACGTTGTCGGTGATGCCGATGAACGCATCCACGCGAACCTTACGTTCGCGCAAATACTGGATCGGCGCCCCGACAGCCGTGCTGCCACCGCAGTACCCAGCAAGTCGTTGCGTGACGGACATAATGTCGTCACGCTTCGACAGGCCATGGTCCGGGTGAACCCATCCGTCGAACGGGAGCAGGACAGCCCGATTCTCGATGCGCCGCAATAGTGCGCCGGAAAGGATACCACAGATATCGATGTAACGCGCAGTCCCCTTTTGGGAGACCCGCGAACTCATCGAGCCCGAGACATCAGATCCGATCGCAACCGTGCGGCTGCCGAAAGACGGCATGCAGGCAAAGGAAAGGTTCAGCGCTTCGCGGAGAGCATCCGCAATGCGGCTGTCCGGTTCCCAGTTGCCCGCGTGCACAGGTAGCTCGTCGTCAAACAGGGAATCAAATTCATTCCCTGCGCCGGACGAGTACTTCTTCCAGGCATCGAAAAACCGGAACGGCAGAACCTTCGAACGCTCGACCGCCTGAGGTGAGGTGAGCTTTTCCACCGCCACCGCTACACTCTTCTCGTCCGCGAATACTCCATGGCGCGTAAACGCCGCGAGCATGCGCAGGAGATTCATGTACGGGGCTTGGCGAAGCAGCTCTTCCCAGATCCTCAACGTCATCCGCTTCATTGCGGGAGCGACGACTTCGTACGGCAACCGGCCATCCTGAATCAGGGTGGCGGCTTCGTACTCAGTTGTCGCCCGCTTTAAAGCTTCGAACGCGCGGATCTGCGGGTTCAGTGCGGGATCGCTCCCGAGCGCATTCCCCCTTCGTACCAGCCAGTCGAGACGCTCGGCGACCGCGGCCGTTGCAGGGCGCGGGTGGGTCATGCGAATGAGATCGCGGAGTACGATGCCCTTGGACCGCTTGGATCCGTACTTCAGGGCATGGTATTCCGAGATGTTCGCAAGCCACCGTGCCACCGCTTTGGCAGCGTAACCGCCGAGGCCACGTTTGCCGGGGATCTGGCCCGAGATCAGGAAAGTTGAAAACTTTCGCAGATCGTCAGGAAGCAGAACCACGCGGTCGAACGCAGCTTCGAAAGCCTCGCGGGTTTTCCCGCGGCCGGCTGCGAGCAAGGCCAGCGCCTTGACGTTCTGATCCTTAATGAGCCCCTTGGTGCGGCCGTAGACAACGGCCTTGGCCAGGAACTCCGGATCAGTGTCGCGCGCTCCGATGATCGTCTCCTGCCACTGTTCGTCGAGTTGACGCTTGGTGGCATAGAACGTATCACCGAAGACACCGACTGTCAGGAGCTGAACTACGCGCTCGCGCAGCGATCGGTTGTAGGCGGGCGCCCCCTCGTGGTTCACAAGGGACGCCTGGACATTGGCGAGAGTCGAAGTCTGTGTCATCTGAAATCTCCTTTTCTCGATGGGATGTCCGAAGCGCCTTGGGCGCTTGGTCTTCTTGCGGGAAGAGTTTTGTCCAAAATGATAGCGATGTTATACGGCGTCATGCTGAGCCTGCCTGCCGGCAGGCAGGTGCATCCGAAGCATCTCTCTTACAAGCGAAGAGATTCTTCGATCGTCCGCTGAAGCGGACTTCCTCAGAATGACGCCTGTATCGTAAACATGTTTTTTAGACAAAACTCTTCCCGCAATATTTCAAAGTGCAAAAGGCTAATAAAAACAGGTATCGCAAAAATGCGTATACCCGATTTACTTTCCTTTACCAGAATCGCTACCTGTATACCGATCCTGATAAAGGAGGGGTGGCTTTTCGGGCCACCCCACAGGTGTCGCCCCCGATCTTCGGGCAGCGAGTTCCCATGGTTCCTCCTTTTAGGCATGATTGTCTCGAAGTACCCCCAACGAGCAGTCCTCCCCCCCGATTTGCACCGGGGATCAATGGACATATTTGCACAAGGCTTGTATTCGTCAATTGGATTGAAGTAGCCTCGTGGTGTATTCCTCCTCCCGCTTTACTGTTACGGGGATCAACGGATATTGTGCTAGGGGTGGTGTAGCTGTTTGCGGCGGGCCGGACCTCGTAGGCACTTTCCGGGCGCGTTTCGCCCGGCTCCCCGTCTGGTCCGCAAGGCCGCCCCGCTCTTTCACGAGAGGGACGGCAGACGATGTATTTGTCGAAGTATCCTCGCTTTGCTGTTCTCGTCCTTCGGTTTCTCTCGAGCTCTCATTCCATCCTCAGAACTTGCCAGCCGCTGCTGGACAAGCCGCCTTAAGATGATTTGATCTCGAAAGAAACGGGTGAAGGAGTCAACGAACGAATTCGCAAGGAGTAAAGGCTTCGAGAAATATCCCGCCGCTTTTGCCCCAGGGATTTCAGGTCGGGCCGGATCATCCGGCTTGCCCTGCCCTGGTTTTACCTGCTCTCGATGAACAGGCGGCTCAGCTCCCTTTCGGGAAAGCTTTTGGGGCATGTTTTGATTGTCATTGCGAATCCAGAAATTTTTAAGCAATAAAATTTCAGGATGAAGCAATCTAAACACCTCAGAGTTGAAGATTGCTTCGTCGGATGCACTCCTCGCAATGACAAAATGTAACGTGAACCAAAAGCTTTCCCGAATAATATAGATAGATTGATAAAGATCTTTTTGTTTATTCCTCCCTAAGGCCTACCATAATCGGGTTAATGGCAGGCTTTGGGCAAGAATAAATGGGCATAATAAAACCGGGATACGGTAATCCTGTTCAGCAATTTGGATTGTCCGTGGTCCCGATTTATAGTTAGCATCTTTTCCAGTCGCCTGAAGCAGGTAAGGACTCTGGGCTCGCCCCGTTCCCGCCTCTGGCGGGTGCAATAATGCAATAATTGGACGGCTTAACTTTCCTCGGGCTTCAGGCTGACCGGAACGTGATGTTAATGAATTTTGACAAAGTGCTTTTTGTTTAATTTCAGCTTGCTCGGGTATGCTAGCAGAAAAATAGAGAGTTGTCAAGAGGTTTTAACAAAAAATTTCCAAAATATAGAAATACCCAATAAACAAGCATAAATTATGACATATATTGTGTTGAAAATAGATATCAAAATGTATGTATTTAAAGATTTAATGATTGAAAATTTAAAGATTGAGCACTTTCCTTCAACTGCGATTTTAAACCTAATAATCTCAATTTTAAAATATTTGTTAATAGGTATTGACAAAATATTGAATCTATGCTAATATTTGTTCAGCTCAGTAAAGCCGGAAATTAGCAGTCTCCGGCCTCGGAAACTCAGATTGCGGTTGAATTCGACGGCACAGGAGGTGCTCTTTATGGGTTCTTAAAAGCGGGACGGCCCCGCATCCATCCTTCGCGTTCGATTCGTCGGGCGCGGGGCCGGGATCCCCTTTTAAACCTATAGAAGCGCCTAAATCAATAAGGAGGTAGAAATATGGGCGGGTTATGAACAACACCGCGTTGGGTTGGTTTATTTTAAAGAGTGTTTGCTGGGGAAATGCCACCATGGAACGGCTACACACTCCCAGGCGATTACTCGAGAAGTGAACCCAGGAAAGGGTCAGAATGTATATTCGTCGATTTTTTGACCGACTTAGTCGGTTAGCGAAGAGTACGTAGCCACCCGAAGGGTGGCCATTAACCAATCCACTGATTGTCCGCATGAGAGTCCGGCCGGAAACGCACAAGCATAGCTGCAATTCCCCCGGACTCTTCTCATATATATTGCTTTGGTGTACTATTTTAGTATAATAGCTTGCGATTGGTATTTTGTAACAGCCGCATTAGGGTGTGGGTCTATGAAATTCTAAATCTTAATTACGAAATTCTAAACAAATCACAAATCCCAAATTAGAAAATCTCAAACGGAGAGGTTTGGAATTTGAGTTTTGTAATTTGAAATTTGTTTAGAATTTAGGATTTCGATATTCGAATTTTCTGACAATATTTTTTGAACATTAAATATTTCCGCGTTTGATCAGCGTTGCTATCGCGTCTGATCCGCGATCCATATGAACTTACTTCAAGAACTGCAAAATATTGGCCTAAGTGACAAGGAGGCCAAGGTTTACCTCGCCAATCTGGAGTTGGGCCAGTCTTCGGTTCAGAATATTGCCAAGAAGGCAGGAGTCAACCGGGCGACCACGTATGTCATTCTGAACTCGCTGATCAAGAAAGGTTTATGCAGTACCTTTGAACAGGACAAGAAAACATTGTATGTCGCTTCGGATCCAAATCTGCTTGAAGGCGTTTTTGAAGTCCAAAAAAAGGAGCTGGAAGAGAAGCAAAGATATTTCCAGACCATTGTTCCCCAGCTGAACCTCATTAACAACCGCCAGACCGACAAGCCCAAAGTAAAATTTTTTGAAGGCAAACAAGGGTTGATTAACTGCTTCATAGAGTTTACGGGCTACAATGGGGGTAAAGATGATTATTTCCGGTTGGCATTCCATCGTGATCGTTTAGAAAAGATTTTTACACCCGAAGAGAATGCGCGTTTTCGCGAAATGAGAAAGAAGAACCAGGGCAGCAGCAAAAGCAAAGTTTTATACAATAGCAAAGTACCAATTTCAGACACCACTGATGCCTTGCGCATACGACTGGATGAAGATAAATTCCCCCTGCCATGCGACATTGGAGTATTTGGAGATAATATCCGCATCCTCTCCGAAAGCAAGGAACTTTCCGGTATCCTTATTGTTGACCATGATATTGCCACCACCCTCCGTTCCCTCTTTGAGCTAGCCTGGGAAGCGGCTGAAGCCCGGGCGAAAAAATCCAAAGCAAGTTAAATGCATTTAAAAACCACCCCGATCTCTGGAACAGAGGCGGGGTGGTTTTCTTTCCTTTTCCCGATATACCAATCAGCAATTGATATTTCAAGAGGAGGAAGGAAGACTGCTTCCTTTCACGAATTGGCGACGGATCGCCCTGCATAAAATAGCGGTTCCTCCTTACTACATTCACATACTGTCTCACGACAGTTATCCATAATATAAAATAACACTGTACGCTTTGTTGCCTGGATCTCGAAGGATCTCGTGCAATATATTTCAGCGTAGCCGCTGGCGTTTACCGTTTACTGGTTCTTTTTGGCTTTCATAGCCTCAAGAGCTGCCTTGCGGCTAAAGTAAACGATTCCGTCAACGACGTAGTACGTATCAGCTGTGTTATTCATATTATGAAGGTGCTTGCGTGGCACCGTTTGGATTTGCCCGCAGGCGCGGTGCCTTATGTAACCTACCACATCATTGCTGTTCCGGTCAACCTGCAGCCTTGTAAAATGTCGATAAAAATGATATATTTCACTGAGTTATAGTACAAACTTTATGGAACCAGCCTTACAGAAAATTTTAGACGAATATCATCAAATCACGGAACAAATGTCATCCGGGAACGGTTTTGACTTGGCTCGCCTCGGCAAGCGCCAGTCCGAACTTTTGCCGACCGTGGAAAAAATTCAGGACCTGGCCGCCAAAGAAGCTGAAAAAGCCGATAATGAAAAATTACTGGATGACGCAGATTCGGAAATCAAATCCATGGCTTTGGACGAGATAAAACGGCTGGAGTCAGAAATCTTGAATTTGCAATCGGAAATCGAAAACGATTTGATTCCCCGCGACCAGGACGATGACAAGGATGCCATATTGGAAATTCGCGCCGGAGCAGGCGGGGACGAATCCACGCTGTTCGCCGCGGAAATGTTTCGCGCCTATGGAAAATTTGCCGAAGAGAACGGTTGGAAGCTGCATATTGTCTCCTCGTCAAAATCCGATGCCGGGGGCTTTAAGGAAGTCATTGCCGAAATTCATGGACGCCCCAGCCAGCAAGCCGGTCCATATTCTAAATTTAAATACGAGAGCGGAGTGCATCGTGTACAGCGGGTACCGGACACGGAAAAAGCCGGCCGTGTGCATACGTCTACCATTACGGTGGCAGTTTTGCCGATATTGGAAGAAAAAGATTATTCCATCGCGGAAAAAGATTTGAAAATAGAAGCCACGACTTCCAGCGGCCATGGCGGGCAGTCGGTAAACACAACGTACTCGGCCATAAGAATTCTGCACATTCCCACCGGCATCACCGCGCAGTGCCAGGATGAGCGCAGCCAGGCACAAAATCGGGAGAAGGCCATGGCCGTAATCCGCGCTCGCGTCGCAGCGCATTACCGCGAAATAGAGGAAAAGAAAGTCCGTGACCTCACAAAATCCCAAATCGGCACCGGTGACCGCAGCGAAAAGATCCGCACATACAACTTCCCGCAGGACCGCGTGACTGACCATCGCATTAACCAGAACTTCAACCAGATCAATCTCATCATGGAAGGAAAGCTGGAAGACATTACCTCTTCTCTGCAAAAAGCGGACCTGGCAGCCAAGAAGGAAGCGTTAAAAAAATGATCAATATTAAATAAGATCGAACGAGATTGACGATTCGGGAAGCTATCACAAAATTTAGACAAGTTGAAATAGAACTCCTTTTGGAACATGTGCTCAATAAACCGAAGGAGTTTTTGTTCATGTATCCGAACCATCGATTGACCGGGATTCAAAGTAACAGGTTAGCGCTGATGGTTGCCAGACGTATGAACGGAGAACCGATCGCATACATTCTCGGGTACAAAGATTTTTGCGGTTTGCGGTTTAAGGTCAACAAACATGTGTTAATCCCCCGCCCGGAGACGGAGTGGCTGGTGGATCGAATCGCGAACGATGTAGTTACCAAGGGAGGGTCTCGACCCTCCCCTACAAAGGCAGTGACGCCCGTCACTATTCTCGATCTTGGTACCGGCTCAGGCTGTATTGCTATTATGCTGGCACATAAGCTTGCAGACAGTAGAATTACTTTTGATATCACTGCGTCCGATATCTCCCCTGCCGCCCTGACAGTAGCCCGCTCCAATGCAAAAACCATACTTGGAAAAAAGTCCAATAGTCTAAACTATCAGACTATTCGCTTTGTGCGATCTGACTTATTTATAAGAGTCAACGGAATATTTGACGTCATTGTTGCAAATTTGCCTTATGTGCCCCGGAAGATCTATCAGAAATTACATCAGAATTTAAAATTCGAGCCAAAAAGCGCGCTCATTGACCCCAAACAGGATTTTGGTATATATGAAAGATTTTTGGCACAAGTACCGGAACATGTCCATGACGGGTCAATGATCTATTTGGAAATTGACCCTTTGGCGCGCAAGGTTATCTCTCAAGCCGTAAAAGAATACCTACCCGGATGGAAAGTAAAGTATTTTAAAGATTTTCGGGGGTTGTGGAGGTATGGAGTGATTTCGCAGAGTGGTGGTTATTATTAGAGAATTTTATAATAACAATTGACATGTAACCACTGACCTTTGACCGGCTGCAGTGTAGAAGTTAAATGTTAAATGTCAAAGGTTAATGGTTTTTCCAGTTCTCATCCTCGATGGTGACCATTAAATCACCATCAGGCTACTGAGAGCAATAGAGTTTTCATTAAAACTCTTTTCCTGTATACTAAAGCCATAAATAATCTTCGTTTTGTATGGAAATGATCTCGTTTGCCCTTGCTACGTTTTTTTCCACACTATTCGGCGGGTTGCTCGCTGTACGTTTCAAGAATAAGCTCCATTTGATCATGGGCTTCACTGCCGGTGTCTTGCTTGGCGTGGTGGCATTCGAGATCTTCCCGGAAATTATCCAGCGGGTAGCTGAAGGCAGCTCCAAGCCAATCGAACCGATGATAGCATTGGTTGTCGGATTTCTCCTTTTCCATATTTTTGAAAAATCCATCGTCATCCACCATGCGCATGAAGGCGACTATGCCGACCACAAGCATCCGCATGTGGGTATGCTGGCGGCGATTGCTCTGGCAGCACACAGCTTTATGGACGGTGTCGGTATTGGTCTGGGCTTCCAAGTCAATCCCGCGGTTGGACTTCTGGTAGCCGTAGCCGTAATCTCTCATGATTTTACCGACGGTATGAACACGGTGGCTTTGATGCTTAGCCATAACAACACGCCGCGTCGGTCCAAGCTGTTCCTGGTGTTGGATGCGATAACTCCCCTTTTGGGCGCAATTTCAACATTGTTCTTTACGGTCTCTCCCCATTTTCTCATCTGGTATTTGGGGTTCTTTGCAGGCTTCCTCCTATACATTGGCGTTAGCGACATCCTTCCCGAAGCTCATAGTAAGCACAGCTCGATCAAATTGATCGGACTAACCGTACTGGGAACGTTATTGATTTTCTTGATCTCGCGCGCAGCATAAGTATATTTGATCAGACGTTATAGCCACTATCGAGAACCGGGTAAATATTTGACCTTTGGCCCGTCTCGCCTGGCGAGCCGAGGTGGACCTTTGACTGTAGTGCAGGCCCGTGGCCTGCAATAATGACGATTGTAATAGTGAATAAAAAACAGCCTCCGAAAGTTCGGAGGCTGTTGTGTTTATAGAACGACCCTGTACATCATGAGGCAGGCCACGGGCCTGCACTACAATCTTGCGATCATAAATAAAGCCGGACACGTTCGTGTCCGGCTTCGCTGTTACTCAACTGCAAGTATTCGGCGAGCGCACTTCTCGATACGGGCAAGTTGGCCTGTAAGGATGTTAGCAAGAGCCTCTTCTTTTCGAAAAATCCAGGTCAGTGCATTGTCCTTGTCTTTGGCGAACAGATGCCAAAGACGGCCAAGCAGCTCGTACTTTTCCGGTTCGAATACCATCAGCGGCCACCAGTCGTTTGGAGTTCGTTCGAACTTCTTCGGAAAGAGAATTTCGTCTCCGCTGATGTCGCCATCCATATTGACGGTGAGGAGTGCCGGTACTGGGACCGGCACATACACCCCGTCATTCAGCAGGGCGAACACCCATTCATACTCGTGGTGGGCGTACTCGATCTTCAAAGCTGCCCAGTTGCTTTCCGCATACGCAGATGGATTTGGTTCGCTCACTAGAAACTGGTGCGGCGAGCTGTCCGGGGCACACAGTACCCGAGTTTCTTCGCTGTAGTTTAAATGGTGCCGTGTTTCGAATCCGCTGTCCAGCTGTTGTGGCTTCGGGTTGAAACGTTCCGGTGACTCTTGCATAATTCGAGCCACTGCTTTGAAGAGCACTTCCAAGTATTCTTCCCTGGTCAACGTTTTCTCTTGCCATTCACTATCGAACGAAACGCGATACTTCAGAGTAACGGTATTGCTTGTCATTGTATATTCCCTCTTTTTGGTTGGATTGGATGTTTTTTAACGTCGTTCCCACGACTCCTTATTATACAGTAAATCAGCCATTGTGTCAAGGGCTGATTTTATATCATTCTGCGAATTGAATTGAACTGCGCAATCTGCGCTTATCCGCGCCTGCCTGCGGTAGGCAGGTATCTGCGATCTATCTGGTTATTTCTTCTTCCAACACCTTCATATTCTGGTTGTGGTTCACCCGTATGCGCGGCACTTCCATCATGTTATCTAAATTCACGCGGTTACCTTCGTGGACCGTAATACCCATAGAAAACCCGGCCTTGCGCGCCAGCTGGATGTATTGGGTATTGTAATGGCCGTAGGGGTATATCAAAATGTTGGTCGTTGTTCCCAAGTGTTCCTGAATATCCTGGTAGGAACCATATAAATTGTTCTGAATAAAATCGGGTTTGTACTTCGGATCTTTGGCGTCGAAATGGTCCTGGGTGTGGGAAACAATCTCCATACCTTCATCATGCGCCGCGGCAATCTGCTGCCAAGTAGCGTACTGGTTCGTTCCCTGCGTATCACCGGGCCAGCGAGTAATGATGGCAAAGCTGCCGGTATACCCGTGTTTTTTCAATATCGGAATGGCATTTTCAAATACATCGCTGTACCCGTCATCAAACGTGAAGATAACCGGCTTTTTGGGCAGCTCGCCATTCTTTTGGCTGAAGTTGTAGAGATCCTCAAGAGATATACTCTCATACCCTTGATCCTTAATCCATTTGACCTGTTGTTCGAATTCCTCGGGAGACACGGTGAGTCCCCTTCTGACAGCGTCAGCCTTTTCCGGAACGCTGCCCACATGGTGGTACATGAGAATCGGTACTTTAAGATAGCGTCCTTTGTTATTCTGTGCTATCGGCAGCGGCGCGGTGTCCTGCTGGGTTACACCGGCATACAAGTCGGTTACGGATTTTTGATGAACCTGGGCAGTTTGAATTTGTGGGCGGTGACGCCGTTCGATTATAGTCACGGTAAAAACAGCGGCTGTCACCAAAATGGTGCCAACGATGGCTATAATTGTCTGGCGTGATTGGGGTCTGCTGATGTTCATATTTTTATTAATCTAAAATCCCGCCCCGGCGTACTCATGAGAGAATCCGGGACGGGATGTTTGACGAAACTACTCAGCTTTCTTTTCCGCTTCTGCGCCTTCAGTTGCAGGCTTTTGCTCAGCCGCACCTTCCACGGCGGTCACATCTTCCACGACCGGAGTAGCGAGTTCGGCCTCCACATCGCGCGGCGGCTGTACCTTGGCCACAGTCTCTTCGGCATCGGTAGTGATGGTTACTTTGGCAGGGACTTTCAAGTCCTTGACTAGAATGACATCGCTAAATGAATTCATACCGCTGATATCTACCTCGAGGTTGTGCGGCAGGTCGGACGGCAGACACTCGACTTCGACTTCGCTCAAGACCTTGACGAGCGTTCCGCCCAAAGCCTTGACTGCATGGGATTCGCCGGTATATTCAAGAGCAACAGTGGCGGTAAGCTTTTCGGTCATATCCACTTCGTAAAAATCTACATGGATCGGGGTAGCCTTTAACACGTGCATCTGTACATCATGAATGAGCACGGGGTGCTTTTTGCCGTCCTGAGTTTCCAAGTCAACAATAGTGCTCTCCCCTGCCTTGCGCAGAACCTTTTCGAATTCGTTTTGGTTCACTGCCAGCATGGTATTCGGTACGTGGTGTCCGTACAAGACTGCCGGCATCATGCCGGACTTGCGCAGTTTTGCCAGGGAATCTTTGGCCTCCCTGCTCACGCTTTTTAACTGGATCTTGTCCATTCTTTATCCTTGCATGGTCTTGCCCATCCCTGCTGTTTCTCTCCGTAAAGACATACATGCTTTATTGGATAGAAATGCCCGTGCACCACACAGATGCAGGGCGAGGTACTCACAAGGCCTTAAAAATTGCTTGTTAGATTATAGCAGAAAGCTTGGTTTTTTGCAAGCATAGAGCGTAGCCCCGCCCTTTGCCAGTAAAGAGCGGGACGAAGCACTATATTTTTCTCCCTTTTTGGGGGAGATGTCTCAACTTGTCGGGACAGTGAGGGTGCAATAAGAGCATAGTCGCGTACTTTGACAGCTATCGGCAATTTCTCCTACAATACTTCGATTACCGGACCTGTTGTGCAGGCTGGTAATAAGCCGGCGGTCCTGTTGTGCAGGACCAAGGGCTCTAAACTGGAGGATATATGAATACCAAAGAAGTAGAACGCGACGAATTTGTCGATTTTCAGCCCCGCGACCTGCTGACGGTCTCGGAGTCTGTCCTCAAACATCCCATGCTTATGGCTATCGTCGAATCAGGCCAAAGCCCTAAAGACTGCTATGGGTACATGAAGCGGATCGGCTTTTCAGACGATACCGCCTATAGAGTCAAGGCCGCGGTCCGGGCCAAACTGGAAATCCAGCAAGGCTTGGAACGCTCCCGAGTGCTCAACCCCAGTATGGCAGACGCGACTGCTCAAGTCTGGTCTTTGCTGAGATCGACCCAAGACCGGCCATCTTCCATATTCCTGTTTCCGGATATGGGCAGGGAGTACTTGACCCCTTGCGAGGGGGTTGCGTTCGGAAGACAGGCAGTAGACCGTCAGCGTTGGCCGTACCTGCTCCAGGAGTTCATCTATCGGCCGCCCATGATTTCGAGCCAATATCCGGCACCGCTGACCACCTTCGACTACGACGGCTCGCACTTTCTCCGGCTGCATCAATCTTTCCGCGCGGGTGACGAATGGGATAATCAACCATACGGCCCGAAGAGCGTAAGAGGCACGGACGGCTCCTGGTCTTATGAGTTGTTTGATGGTACGGTGCCCGTACTGTACTGGAGCATGGAGCATGCCAGTTACGGCTGTCTTGTCAGCAGCTACAGCAATGTTCTGCCTTCGACTGACCCGTTGTGCCCCTTTCCCCGCTGCTACAAACTGGTCAAAATCGAAAAGGCGTTGCCGGATGGCGGCCAAGAGATGATCAAGATCAAGGTTCGGCAGGACTTTGGTCCGGAACAGGGCTCTGCCATGCATTGGAAACTGGGTGAGGTGTGCTACCAGAGGTCAGTGCCGCTCAGCGGGTTGCTGGAAATTAAACTGGTACTCAAGTATTCCATCGACCGGGACATGCGCATCCAATGGAATTACCAGCGCGGCGATGATTTTATCCTAACTGGATTTTCCCGGAAACCCGAAACGTCCGAACAGTTGGGCCGGGAATTATTCAGACGGGTATCATTCGTGCAAGCGGGCGAGAGTCGCATACACGAGGATCTGACCAAGCTCGGTCATCGTATTCTCAGCAGCGAGCCTCCCCCGCTGGAGCGCGTTGCCGGCAGGCCGTTCCTGGACCGTCCGCCTGCAAACCTGTCCGATCTTTTCATCACTTCTTGACATCGGTTAAATTGTCCATTCGTCGAATCCTACCATGCTGGGTAGTGTGGTAGTATTCGACCGCTTTGGGTGATCAACAAAAACACAAAAACTCCGCTGCTTGCGAGCAGCGGAGTTTTAGATTATCCTCGATTGCAAAATACTATTTAGTTCGCGATCCTCGATCTGCTGAGGATATGGCCTTCACAAAATTACCGTCAAATTTTTTCAAAGCTTTGTGAATGCCGATTACATCGTCGGCTGAGATCGGTTCTTTGGCATGCAGCCGCTTGCTGTCACCGGAGGTTAAGTCTGTGATCATGCCTACGCTGAAAACCTCGGGCCCATGAATGTCGATGTTGAACATAATGGAGCTCTTGCACTTGGTACAATCCGAGTGAATGAGAATATGCGCTTCAGCATTCATATCATCCTGCTGACTATCTACGACTTTGGTCTGGTCCAAATTATATTTGACTCCGCAAATCGGACAGCGCAAAATCAGTCCCAGCCATTCGATGATCTTTTTTAGGTCAAAATTATCTCTCATAACGTATCCTTTCGACACATACTATAATATTCGGTGATATACCGCTTTTGTAGGAGCAGACTTCTATGTCTATCGGCTCGTGTGGGTAACATAGACATGCTTTCGGGCGGATCCAGCCTTCGCATGAAGCTATGGCGGACACCGTAAATCCGGCCCCTACCATGCAGGTCTTCCGCCGTAGGGGCTAGCGACAGCTGCCCGTCGTCCGACGAAAGATTTTCTAACAGATTTATTCACCAGAGTGTCTAACAACACCCATATACTTAGTATACACTATCTTCTAAAATCTCAATACTTTCGATTGGATTGCCACATTCTGGGCTATGCCGAGGGCGCTTAAGGACACCATCAATGCGCTGCCGCCAGCACTCAAAAACGGGAGTGGAATGCCCGTTACCGGAAGTAGTCCGATATTCATACCGATGTTAATGGTGACGTGCATGAAGAACATAAAAAACACGCCGCCGGCCGCATACATGCCCAAGTCATCCCTGGCTTGGTGCATGACCTTAATGAGCCGCGCAAACAGGAAAAAATACAAAACGAGGAGCGCCATAACACCAACGAACCCGATCTCTTCGCTGCTGGCCGCAAAAATGAAGTCGGTTTGCCGCTCGGGCAGAAATTTATGTTCGCTTTGCAGCCCTTGTCCGAGTCCCCTGCCCCAGAGCATGCCGCTGCCTACTGCGATCGTAGCTTGTTTGACATTGTACCCTTTGCCTTTGGGATCGAGATTTGGGTCTAAAAACACCATGACGCGGTCCTTCTGGAAGTCTTTCAGGACGAATTTCCAGGTCAGGCCGGCTACGCTGAGGAATGCGAGAAAAAGGATAGCCAGGAATTTCCGCTTAATCGGCGAAATGAGGATGACACCTGCCCAGATGGACATAATAATAATGGAAGAACCAAGATCAGGTTCGAGAACGACCAGGCTGGCAGGGATGATGACGTATAAGAATGACCAGCCGATATTGGTCCAGGCATTGATGGCCCCGCGCCTCAAATACAGAAGCCTGGCCAGGCCTAAGATAACAATTAATTTAACAAATTCCGCCACCTGCAGGTTAAAAAAGCCGAGATCGATCCAGCGGCGTCCGCCGCGGACTGCCGAGCCAAACACGAGCAGGTAAACGAGCAGAAAAACAAAAACAACATAAAAAACGCGGTTGGCTTTCGCCATGGTATGGTAGTCGAAAAAGGCAAAGAAAAAAAATCCAACAAGTCCGATACCCAAAAAAGCGACTTGCCGCCAAAAAACGGTGGTCGCTCCCGTGGTTACGGAAGTGCTATACAGCAGTGCCATTCCCACAACGATAAGCAGGAACATGGAGGTCAGGAGTGGGAGGTCGAAATATTTGAATCTAGAGAAAAATTTTAACATAGGAATATACATTTGACATTTAACCTTTAACAATTAACACTGAACCCCGGCGCATGCGCCGGGGTAAGGGTCAAATGTCACATGTCAAAGGTCAAAGGTTGGAAATTACCACTGTTGCTGCGCTTCCGGCCGGCTCAGGTCGCTCGTCGGCGTATTGGAGCCGGCTGGCAGGGTCAGGTTGAGCGGATCCAGGGTGTTGGTTTCGGCAAGTGTTTCGATCTTGGCGACGCTCGACCCATCCAGTACCCCGGGCCAAAGCTGCTTATATGCACGCCGGGCGAATGGAGCCAGAGTAAATTCATCGCGCTGGCTGGCGCCAATGATTGTACCGGCTGCGTTTTTTAACAAGACGATGATGCGGATACTGCCGATCTGGTAGGGTGAATTGTTAAACACCTCGCCCTGCACCGCGTATTGCGGCGGGTTTAATTGGACGGCGCCAGTAGGAGTGTTCGGTACCAGTTTAACGGTGGGAATGAACAGGCGTTTTTGCCAGGCTAGTTCTTCTGGAACTTCATACGTGGCTTTGCTTGCTGCACCTGGCCCCGGAATGCGGGTCACCACGATAGTCTTCGTTTCGTTCGGAAGCAAAAAAATTTTATCCTGCCAGGAATAGATTTCCCTGCCAGCCGAATCATAAAAATGAATCTTCAACGGCGACTGGTTCAGGGAAAGATCGAGGTTTTCGTTAGTGACGCTAATGACTGCGGTGCCGAACGGCTGCCCTGGAACAAAAACCGCATTGCCGAACTTCAGCGGTTTAGGATTGGCAAATGAGGGGTGGGCGGCTGCATAAGCTGGCTGGTATTTTTTATTGTAGAGGCCTTGAGAAATGCTTTTCGCAATGAAGTAGGATGGGATGACTGCCAGAATGCAGAAGATAAGGAGGAATTTCACAAATCCCGGCATGCCTGCCAAAACGCTTTTGGCTTCGAGCTCGGCTTCCGCCAGCTCAAGCTCTAATTTCTCTTTTAAATATTCCATATAATTGACGAAATTTTTGTTTGTGTTCTGATGTTAAAATTATAGCAAAATCCGGAGGTTTTTGGTACACTAATATCATTGAACAAAATTTAAAAAATTGACAAAATTGACAAAATTGTGGTTACAGGCTGCAGTTTAATTTTGTCAATTTTGTTCAATTGTGTCATTTTTGTCAATTCCCTTATGTCTTTCACCCACCTCCACTGCCATAGCCATTATTCCCTGCTTGACGGTCTGTCCAAAACGGACCAGCTGATTTCGCGTACCAAGGAGCTCGGCATGGACAGCCTGGCTTTGACCGATCATGGGGTCATGTACGGGACCATAGAATTTTATACTGAATGCATCGCTGCTGGAATCAAGCCGATCATTGGACTTGAAGCCTATATTGCTCCGCGCCGGTATACGGACAAGGAAGGTAAGATAGATGCGGACTATTTCCATCTGACATTGCTTGCCGAGACGTATGAGGGGTACAAAAACCTCATCATGCTGACCACGGAAGCGCACATCAACGGTTTTTATTATAAGCCGCGGGTGGACACTGAGCTGCTCAAAAAATATAGTAAAGGCCTCATTGCACTTTCCGGCTGCATGCGCGGCGAAATTCCCCGCGCGGTTATGAATAAGTCCGAAGAAGAAGCCCAGAAAGTCCTGGAAAAATATTTGGATATTTTCGGGCGGGGCAACCTGTATATCGAAATTCAGCGCAATGCCCGCGGTTATGACGAAAAAGAAGCGGAACTGAACACGCGCTTAGTAGAATTCGCCGGCAAGAATGGATTGCCGCTGGTGGCAACTTCTGATTGCCATTATATCAATTCGGAAGATTATGAAGCGCAGGATGTTCTGGTCTGCATTGGTACCGGGCGGAACGTCAATGACACGGACCGGCTCGACATGCGCGCCTATGATCTTTCCTTAAAATCGCCGGAACGCATGGCGGAGTTGTTTTCCGATCTCCCGGAAGCCGTCGAGAACAGCGCAAAAATTGCAGCGCGCTGCCAGGTTGAAATTCTTATTGACCAGCGTTATTTTGCCAAGATGGAAATTCCGGAAGGCTTTACCGTAGCTGACTATCTAAAAAAACAGGTGTACGAGAAGGCAGTGCCGATTTACGGCGACAAGGACGGCAATTTGCCGCAGAACGTTGTTGACCGCATTGAGTATGAGCTTGGTATTATTTCCAAGAAAGGGTTTGATTCGTATTTCCTCATGGTGGCGGATATTGTGCAAGGCGCGCACAGCATTGGTGCCATTACCAACACCAGAGGGAGCGCAGCCGGTGCGATTATCGGCCATATTCTGGGAATCAGCCACATTGACCCGTTGTATTACCAGCTGCCATTCGAGCGGTTTTTGAACCCGTACCGACCGACGCCGCCCGATGTCGACTTGGATATTTCCGATCAACGCCGCGATGACGCCATCGCCTGGATATCGAATCGGTTTGGTCAGGACAAGGTTGCCCAGATTATCACGTTTGGAACAATGAAAGCGCGCGCGTCCATCCGCGATGTGGGCCGCGCTTTGGGAATTCCGTACAGCAAGTGCGACCAGATCGCCAAAATGATTCCCATGGGCAAGCAGGGGTTTGATATGACGCTGCAGAAAGCCATGGAAATGAATCCGGAGTTTAAAGAGATCTATGACCGCGATCCGGACACGAACCGCATCGTTTCCATTGCCCAGAAACTCGAGGGCGGAGCGCGCCATGCGTCCATCCATGCCGCGGCTATTGCCATTACGCCTACTCCCCTCACCGATTACACGCCCTTGCAGCTGGAACCTGACGGCACGCGCCATATTACGCAATATGACATGTATGCGCTCGATGCCGGTGCGTCCAGCAAGGCCTTAGGGGTGATCAAGATGGACTTGCTTGGTATCCGCAACCTGTCTATTCTTGAGCAGGCGGTCAAAATTACGGAAAAGCGCCGCAACGTAAAAATTGATATTTACAATCTCCCCCACCCTGATCCCAAAACCTTTCAATTGCTTGCCGATGGCCACACGTTTGGTGTGTTCCAGCTGGCCAGCTCCGGCATGACCCGGTATCTCAAGGAACTGAAACCAAAGGATATTTTCGATATCATGGCTATGATAGCGCTTTACCGTCCGGGGCCGATGAGTATTATTCCTAATTACATCGCGCGCCAGCACGGCAAGGAGAGGGTTGATTATTTTGATCCGCGCATGAAGGATTACCTCAGCCGTTCACTCGGGCTGTTGGTCTATCAGGATGACGTTTTGCTGACCGCAGTCAATATAGCGGGCTACACCTGGGAAGAAGCGGACAAGCTGCGCAAAGCTATGGGTAAAAAAATCCCGGAAGAAATGGCCAAACAGAAGGTCAAGTTCATTGACGGCTGCGTCAAAGCCGGTATTCCGCCGGCCCGCGCGACAGACCTGTTCGCACAAATCGAGCCATTCGCCGCGTACGGGTTCGGGCGCGCGCATGCTGCATCGTACAGCATGGTCTCCTACCAGACCGCGTATATGAAAGCCAACTATACTGTGGAGTTCATGACCGCGCTCATGACTGCGGAAAGCGGCGATGAAACCAAAATTTATGCGGCCGTGGACGAGTGCAAGAGCCTCGGCATTGCCGTGTTGCCGCCCGATGTCAACGAGTCCCGCGGTGACTTTACCGTGGTGGACGACAAAACCATCCGGTTCGGGTTGAATGCCATCAAAAATTTAGGATCTGACGTGGTAACCTCCATTATTGCCAGTAGAAAGGATGGCGGCCCATTTGCCGACCTTCAGGATTTTCTCATCCGCGCCCATACCAAAACCATGAACAAAAAATCATGGGAAGCTTTGGTCAAAGGCGGGGCGCTCGACCGCTTCGGTGAACGCGGACAATTATTAGCCAACACCGAAGAGGTTCTCGATTACGTCCGTGAGCATTTTAAAGCTGAAATGAGCGGTCAGAATTCCCTTTTCGGCAAGAGCCTGGGTATGGGCAAATTAAAATTGAAAGATTCACCACCGGCAACCAAGGAAGAAGCCATGGCTTGGGAAAAGGAACATTTGGGATTGTATGTTACCGCTCATCCGCTCGATAACTACCGCCAGGTCTTGTCCGGTTTTACAAACTTTAAAGATTTGACTGTTGACAGTCTCGGCCAGTTCGTGGTCATGGGAGGGTTGATTACCAAACTCAAACGCATTTTTACTAAGAAGAATGATCCAATGGCGTTCTTTACCCTGCAAGATACGACCGGGCAAATCGAAGTTTTGGTATTCCCGAAGACCATGGAAAAGGTTTTGCAGTTTCTAGCCGAAGACCGCGTGGTCCAAGTCTCGGGCAAGCTTTCGGACAAGGATGAGGAGTTCAAGCTGTTAGCTGACGAGATAAAAGATCTGCCGAATGACGAACTCTATACGATGGCGCTTTCTGAAATGGAACGGAAAAAACAGGTGGTCCTGCATATGGAATCTCTCGCCAACATGGAAGCCTTGAACAGAATCAAAGACATTCTGCAGGCTAACCCCGGTAACGCCCAGGTCTATTTAAGCCTCGGTTCAGGTGGGGCGGCCAAGCGCATCAAGACCCAAAGCCAGGTACGCATCTCGCAGGACCTGATGAAACTGCTGCGCGAAGTGCCCGAGGTGGTGATGGTGGATATAAATTAGCAATAGAAAAATAGAAGATAGAAAGATAAAAAGATTGTAGGGGCAGCTATTAGCCGCCCGAGCAGTAAAGATAATAAACAAGACCACCGGGAATCGGTGGTCTTTTAGGTTGGTTGGCTGGCTTGCGGCATTCAGAATTTGCGCTCGCCTTTGCTGGGCGCGTTGCTTGTGTTGAAACGGATCATCCGCTTCACGTATCCTATTATTCCATCCATAAAACAGAATGAAAGGATCAGTGCGAGGATGGAGCTTGCGGCATCCGGTGCGCCTGGTTCCTCGCTAAGACAGACGAGAAGCATGATGAGTAAGAATGATACGCCGAGGATGCGCAACACGATTTGGCAGCCATACAGAAATTCCATAGTTCCTCCTGTTATCAAAAAAACGTTCAGATGATGGGCACCATCGAGGACCATCTTCAGTCCATAGATCGAAACAATATGTTTGGATTAACCTGCTAGTAAAGTTAATCCTCGATGGTGCCCATCCATATATCATACGACAATTTTAGGTAAGTGAAAAGCCGCCGTATGTTATCCAGGGCCTGTGTTCGCCAGTAAATAATGGCGTCTAAACAGGGCGTGGTTTCGGGCGGCTTTGATTGGGCATTCCAGCCAAGTGAGGTCTTCCAGGAGGCGTCTCGCAGGAATTTCCCCATGCTCGGGAGGATGTCGGCCTACGCCGACGTGTTATCGAGGGTTCTCGTCCTTTTAGGACTATGCTAGCCCGCCTTCGGGCGGACTGCACTGCACACGCGACAGGATTTGATAAAGGACTGCTAAAAATTTATAATCGCGTGCAAGAAGGAAACCCTGACTACACCGCGTCGCGAGGTTTTCTTCGCAACACTTGTATACCCTCCTTTACATTCGAGCCTTACTACCCCAGCCCCGTCGCGGCGTATCATGGGGCGCATACCGCTTCGGCTCAAAGCGGCTCGGGTAATATAATCTGCACCACTCCGGGTGCCCGGTCGACCAGCACAGTGCCGGTCTTCAACGCGCGGGCCGGGGTACTCTCCAGCCGGCCCGCTGCGTGTCGCGGCCGCATCATTGGCGGAGCTGTCTGTCGGTGTTTTGGTCTGGCCTACATTTTTGGCTCGATTCCAATAACCGGCACGGCGGCGGAAGCAGCAGGCGTAAGCGCCTGCGCGGCGATAAAGCCGCCGAATGTCCGCGCGTCTGGCCGCGGGGCGCACGCTGGCGATGAATGAACGATAAGCCGAGCGTACGCATACTTGTTTCAACGTGTATAATCACCCGACCTCTGCCGGGCGGTCACTCCGGCCGAAACCAGCGTGACCAAACAATATACTCCTTTTGGGGGATTTTGTCAAGAGTAAAGTAGAAATAGTATTCTCGAATATAACTAATACAGCACAAATCTACCAATATTTGTTGGCCATCTAAGTCACGTAGGATGGTGTGCAGTATTGGTATATTTTGCGCTTGATTCGTTCCGCCAGCTGGCGGATTAGAGAATACTAAATATAAAAGCCGCTGGATGCATCTTGCACCAGCGGCGTCACGAACAATCAGACGATGATAAGATGGTAGTCCTCCTTGACTACTTTAAAGCGACTCGGCGCCGGCAACTACAAACTTGCCGGTATCGTTCTTCTTCATGGTTACTCGGATCTTGAATCCGTTGAAGGTCAGCGCCTGGCTGCCGCCGCCGACATCTTCAATCTTGTTCGGCATGCCGCAGCGAGCCATAACCTGCTCGCTATTCAAGCCCATCAGGCTCATGAGCGAGCACCCGGTAGTTTGATCCGGACTAACCGCTGCAACTGCGACTGCGACTGGAGTAGCGTTGCTTACCGGCTTCTTAAATCCCGACACTGGTTCGATCACTTCACTCATCTTTGCCCAGACTTCATCGGGAGTTGCTTTTTCCAAATACCCCGGGGGGAACTTGAAATGGATTTGCGAGGCCAGAAGCTTTTCCTGATCGTGGTGATCCATGCGGGTGACCGCCGAAGAGACCGTTACCCGGACCGTAGTCGCGTCCTTGACCACGAGTTCGCGGATTACCACGGTTTCTCCTGGCCGAAACGCGGTTGCGCCGGTGCGGACTGCTTTCAACCCGGTCATGGCCGAGTTCTTCAGCATGCTGCCAAACCCGGACTTCTTAGCAGGTGCAGTCGGGTCGGAGAGGGCAATTTGCCCTTCATAGTACCAGCACTGCGGCGCACTGCCGATGTCGTTCATCAGCAGGTCGCTGGCCGGGACCTGCGCGGCTTTGATCAGGAACGTTGTCCCTGTCATAGCCTTGGTCGTCGGGTTAACCATGGCGACCGAAGCTGACATTTTTTCTTCGAGCCCCGTTTGCCACGGTTCTTTTTCCGCCCGCGCGTAGCCGGCGGGAATGACAACTGACGCAATTCCAATCACTGCCGCAAACAATTTCGTCGTCATCTGAGTATCCTCTTTTCCCTTTTGAAATTCCGGCTACGCCGGTATTGCTGACCACATTATACTCTTAAAAGACGTTTTTGTCAAGGGAAACTGGCACTTATTGCTGTTTTTTCGCTTAGTTATAAAATAATCATCGTGACGAATAACTGTGGAAAACATGCTTGATTTTGGTTAATAATATTGTTATAATGTTTTTGGTTCTTCAAACGAAACCCCTGCACCAGTCATCCGCAAGGATTCCGGTACAGGGCAGAGCTGGTTACCACCCAGGGAGTTTGAAACAAATATATAGTCTGGATGTTTCTAGAGGACATCCAGATGAAAAGTCCAGCTCTTTCTTAGAAAGAGCGGGAGAACTGGGACGGAAACGTCTTTGGTTCGTAGGTCCGCTTCGGCGGATCCGAAGCCAAGACCCCAGGGTCGGTCCACCGCTTTGCCAACACGGCAGCGCGGGGATCCAACCCTGGGGTTTTGTGTAATTCAAGAGATATTTACTCGCAATTTCGAATTACGCATTACGAATTTTTATGAAATATGAATTACGCGGGGATGAAGTGCTTAATGAATTAGCCGAGCGCGCTAAAGCCCGGGCGGAGTATTTAAAAGGATTGGAATTCCGTCATCCTTCGTACGAAAAGCAGAAACTGGAGACGTTATTCGGTTTCCGCGAACAAATTTTGAAATTTTTAGAGCAATTTTACGGGACGCTCTATGTCAGGTATAAGAAGAATGATGCGGATTTGGAACTTGATGTCTCCCAGCCAGATGTCGGGCAATATCTGGATCCCCTGCTCCAAAGAGTCGAACAGATGCTCGACCAGACCGGATTCTTCCCTCACAAATTTTCAACTATGCCGGGGTCGGGTCACGGGGACAAGCTGGTAATTTCAAAGATTGACTCAATCTATTACCAGACCGCCGAAGGGATCACGTTCCGGCTGCGCAAGGCCAGTGCGTATGAATCAGGAAGATTGAGGGAAATGGTTCAGCCACTGTTCGAAAAGGCCGTTTTCCAAAATGACAATCGAGATTCCAGCGAGCAGCCACAGCTCGGATATCGGGTTTACGAAGCATCTACTACGGATTTTTTTGACCTGCAACAGGCATTTCGTAAAACCGGCAGATCCGTAAAATATTTTTCTCCTTTGCGGCTTTACTATGACAAAGGCAAGCTGGCAACTATTGACGCGGACAATCCGCAGAAATTAGAGATACATACGGGAGATATGGTCAATAAGATATACAATTAAATACAATTTTGGATTGCGGATTGGGTTTCAATTCGTAATGCGTAATCCGCAATTGTCAGTAATAAATACTACCATGGATAAATCTGAAAAATTACATAATATCCGCCACTCGCTCGCCCATATCCTGGCTAGCGCGGTGCTCGAGATGTTCCCAAAAGCCCAGCTCGGCGTGGGTCCGGTTATTGAGAATGGTTTTTACTATGATTTTTTGCTCCCCCGCGCCCTGACCCCGGAAGACATCAGCAAACTCGAAAAGCGCATGCGCGCCTTAGTCCAATCCAAACTGCCCTTTGAGCGCAGCGAAATGCTGGCTCAGGAAGCCAAGGCATTTTTTAAAGCAGCCGGCCAGCCGTTTAAGGTGGAATTGGTGGAGGATATTGAAAAGTATGGAACCACCAAGGCTGATGAAATTTTAAACAATGAAAAGGCTGCTGTAGGGGCGGCCAATGGCCGCCCGCAAGGCGAGAAAGAAAAAATTTCTCTTTATAAAACCGGCAAGTTCATCGACCTCTGCCGCGGCGGGCACGTGGACAACACCTCACATATCAAGACTGATGCATTTAAGCTCGACAAAATCTCTGGAGCCTATTGGCGCGGTGACCAGAAGAATCCTCAAATGCAGCGCATTTACGGCATCGCGTTCGAAACCAAGCAAGAGCTCGAGGGCTACATCAAGCTGCAGGAAGAAATCGCCAAGCGCGACCACCGCATTCTAGGGCCTAAGCTCGGGCTGTTCCTCTTCCACGAGCTTTCTCCCGGCATCCCTTTTTACCAGCCCAAGGGTATGATCGTGCGCAATGAGCTGGAGAAATTCGTGCGTGAGTATTCATATGGTACCGGTTATCAGGAAGTCAAATTGCCACAGATGTTCGATGCGGACCTCTGGAAGACCTCGGGACATTGGGACCATTATAAAGACGATATGTTCGTATTCAAAGTAGAAGGCCGTGATTTTGCCCTAAAACCCATGAACTGTCCCGGACACTTCACGCTATTCAAGCAGGGGTTGTACAGTTATCGCGACCTGCCGGTCCGCTTTGCCGAAATGACGACCTTATTCCGCAATGAGCTGTCCGGAGCGTTGTCCGGACTCACCCGCGTCCGCGGATTTGCCCAAGATGATTGCCATATTTTCCTTTCGCCTGATCAGATCAGCGACGAGGTGGCCGATCTGCTCAAGCGCATTAAAAAGATCTATTCCGTCTTCGGCATGAAGATTGAAGATGTCTATCTGTCCACCATGCCGGAAAAGGCGCTTGGTACGGAAGAGGAGTGGAAGCAGGCCGAAGCTGCCTTGGCCAGCGCCTTGAAAAAAGCGAAGTGGGACTTCCAAATCAACCCTGGCGACGGCGCGTTCTACGGGCCGAAGATCGACATGCAGATTAAGGATGTACTCGGCAGAAAGTGGCAGCTAGCCACGGTCCAGCTTGATTTCCAAATGCCCAGAAGATTCCAACTGGAATACGTGGCACAGGATGGTACCCGAAAGATGCCTGTAGTCATCCATCGCGCGCTCATTGGTTCGTTCGAGCGATTCTTCGCTATTCTCATTGAACACTATGGCGGAGCTTTCCCGCTCTGGCTCTCCCCTGTCCAGGTTGCCGTGCTGCCGATATCCAAAAAACAGAATAAGTACGCACGTGATGTGGTAAAGATGTTAACTGTAAGGACAGGTCGCGACCTGTCCCTACCGGACCTGCGGATAGAAGTAGATGACCGCGATGAATCCATTGGCAAAAAGATCCGCGAAGCGACTATGCAAAAAATACCATACCAGTTGATTTTGGGCGAAAAGGAAATGAAGTCCAAGAAAATTACCGTGCGCACACGCGAAGGCAAGGACCTGGGAGCGGTACCAATAAAGAAGTTTGTGCTGAAATTGCAGGAACAACTGGCAAAAAAGAAATAAGCAGGCTCCCGGTACTATAAACAGAATAGGACAAATTTAAAATCCGCCCCGTGTTTGTCATCTTGGCACGGGGCGGTTTTGTATGGCGGGTCTTTATACCCGCAGTAGATGTATTGCATGGCGTAAGGCTCTTCCGCAGAGCAACTCAATGTTTTCCTGGCAGGCCGTTAGGGTGTTGTCGATCCGGTAGTACGTGTTACTCAATTGCTCGTCAAGAGTGCCGGGTTTTGCCAAACCGCGCTCAATGCGATGGATTCGTCGACCAACTATAAAATATAAGACCCCTGCAATGGCTGAGAGAATTAGCAGGCCCAGGCTCCAATCCGATCGGGCTAAATTCATGAAATCGAAGCGGTCGGTATATTTGACCGGTGTTTCTGAGGATTCCGGCCTTGTTCGTTGTGCTGTCGGCGCGCTACGCTCATCGGTTGGCGGTTCAGATGGTACGGCTGTTGTCACTCCAGTCAACCCGGCCCGAATGGGAGGGTTTACGCTACTATTCTGTTTACCCGTCCGCGTTCTCAGCAGTGAGTTTGGAACCAATACCTTGGTGCCAACAGGCAGTTTCGTATAGCTTTCAGGAAGAAAGTGCCGGTGAGTGGCAGCGTTCAGGAACAACCGAAAGTTCAACGGGTTGCCGGTCATCTGCTCGGCCATTGACCATAAGGTTGAATTCTGAGACAGTTCGAATTGCGAAAACTCATTCCCCTGCTCAGAAAACTGAAACAGCTTTCCCTGTGCAAGGTTGAAAAAACCCGCAAACAAAAAAAGGAGCGCACACCATAATACATGTTTCATAAATCCTCCAGTAAAACGAAAGACTACCGTACCATATCCGGGTAAGCCAGTCAATAGTTTTGTGGAAAAATGGCCTGAACATCGTAAAAAAACTGCCAAGCGAACAGCTTGGCAGTTTGTGCTCATGGTCAGGCGAGAGTTCGCTCAGTGGCGGCCGGATCTCGTGGCGAATAATGATCCAGTTTAGGCACTTCCCAGGTTTCCTGCAGGTTCTCATTAGCATATTCCGTACGTACGACGCGCGCGCCGAGGTCGTAGTACTTGGGTATCAGCTTGACGAGTTCAGTTTTTAGGACAGGTCTTGATTCATCGTCGCAGAAGAAATGAAGGAGCGGTACGCGGTCTCCGGATTTTACATGGAGGCCGATAATAGGAATCTCGGTCCGCGCTTTCAGTACGGTTTCAACTTCTGAGGCAAGGTTGTTCAATATTTCTTGCTGATCAAGGCTCAAATCGAATGGTGGCGGGGTAACGGTGTATCGGGGCGGGCGGGCTGCGGACGGCTTGTTACTTCTAAAGCGATCCCAAAAACGATCCCAAAACTCACGCTTGCTCCAGTCGCTATAGGTCATTGCAAGCGCAGCGACTAGGAGTACAGCTGCTACTATCCAGAACACGATCCACCAGTTTATGGGTGTCGGGGGCCGGGCAAGCGGTTGCGGGCTTTCCGTAGCCGGCGGAGCGGGTGTCCGCTCAGCGGTAACGCGCGGGAGCGGAACGAAATCCTTGGGAATGTATATGATTTCGCTCGTAAGCTGCAGGTCAGGATTGTAAATGCCGTTTATCTTAGACAGTCTCTGTGCGCAGTCCGGGTCAGTGTATTTCTGGCGGCAAACATCGCGGATCGACTGGCCAGTCAGGGTATAGGGCTCGGTGCGTACCAATGATTCGGAAATAGTGATGACGGATCCGGCTGGAATGTGACGATATCGGTTTTTTGGGATGAGTCTGTCTTGGTACTCGACCTTAACTCCAGGATCGCGCCAATTAGCTGCTTTTCGGGTGACCTTCAAAGCCCAGGCACTGACCGTGTCCCCGGTTCGGATAATTCCTACAAAATCTTTTGCTGATGCCCCTACGGAACTGAGCAGGAGGCCCAGTAAGACTAAGGCGGTTTTGACCACGTCTATTGCCCCTCCTTTGGCATGTATGTATATATGACGAAATAAAAACTCCTTGATTTCTTGCAAAATCAAGGAAAGGGCGAATTGATTGGAGTTACTCGGCAGATATCAGTTAGCATCACGCGGTAAGCTGCCGTATGACATAAGCCTAATTCCGATACGCGCAGCGCAACCGATAAACGATTTCCAATGCCTAAGTTAGTACCCTGCTCCCATTCTTCGTAATCGCGACCGTGTGTTCAAAGTGGGCTGCCTGTCCCCCATCCTGGGTACGGATGGTCCAGCCGTCCTGGTCAAACAACAGAAAATATTCCCCCTGGCAGACCATTGGTTCTATGGCAATTACCATGCCTTCCTGCAAGACCGGGCCCATAGACTTCGGTCCATAACACGGGACAGCCGGGTCCTCATGGACCGCATAGCCGACGCCGTGGCCGACCAGGTCGCGGACCACGGAAAATCCTGCAGCTTCGGCAGTCGTCTGGATTGCATGCGCAATGTCGCCGACGCGGTTGCCGGGGCGGCACTGCTTAATGGCTTCATTCAGGCATTTGCGCGTAGTCTCGACCAGGCGCGCCGTGCTTTTTGGAATACTTCCGACCGGAACCGTTACTGCCGTATCTGTAAAAAGCCCTTTGTACTCCATGCCGATATCCAAGCTGATAATATCCCCGTTCTTAAGGATCTCGGTGTCTGAAGGGATACCGTGCACAACCACATCATTGACAGAGGTACAGAGGCCAGCCGGATACTGGTTGCGTTTCGGGCCGTAGTTTTTAAAGCTCGGCCGTCCGCCGATTTGGTAAATTTCTTGTTCGGCAAATTCATTCAATTCAGCCGTGGAAACGCCGGGGGCGACCTTTGCCGCAGTCTGCTGCAGGATATCATGAATGAGCCTGCCGCCTTCGGCAATCAATTCTATTTCTTCCTGGGTTTTAATCATCCCCTGTTTCATGAAAAGAAATTAAATATCGTAAAATATCTTATTCTTGTATAACGAACGATCGTTCGTTATACAAGAATTGGTTTATGTGAATTTTGAAATAAATTCCACTATCCGTTTTCTGACCTCATCACGGCTGCCAAGACCGGAAATTTGTTTGAACGGGTATTTGGCCTTGAAGAATTTTAACACCCCGGCGATGTTCTTGTGATAATATTTTACACGGTTTTTCAAAGCCGCTTCGTTGTCGTCTGCGCGCTTGCTAAATTTTCCCTTGAAATATTCAACGCGGTTCCTCATTCGTTTGCAAGTCTCTGCCATCGGTATGCTGAGGTAGATGAGGATACAGCGATCTCTTCCTTGCTCCTTGAGCCAGCGGTAAATAAGTTGTGCTTCTCCGATCTGTTTGGGGTTGCCGTCAAACAGGATTCCTTTGCTCTTGGGAGTGGTGAAGATCTTTTGCTGAAAAATCTTTCTCACAATTTCTGTTTGGGTAACATGCCCTTTGTTGTAGGTCTTCTCCATCAGCTTCCGCATTTTTGGGTCGCGGGCTTGTAACTGCCGCAGTTCCTTCCCCATGTCGAGATCGTAGAGCGGGTATTTTTTCACAAGATAAGCCGCTTGCGTAGCTTTGCCGGCAGCCGGATCTCCGAGCAGGATAATGTTGAGCGGACCCTGCATGACATTGGCAGTCTTAGCAGTATGAACCTTCTTTCTGGGAGTTTTGGGTTTTGGGGTGACCTTATTCGGCTGCGCAGGTTTTTTGGCAATTGGCGGTTTGTCTTGGATGTTGACAACCGGCTTTGGTTTTTGTTCTTTCTGGGGACGCAATAAAGCCGTCTGGGCAGCGCGGCGCAAGGTGGTGCGAAGTTCTTTGATGTCGGAAGGCTTCATTTTATCCATGGTTATAGTTCCAAGGCTTGGTTAATTTTTGTCGTTACTTCTTCAATGGATGGTGTGCCGTCTATTTCAATAAGGCGGGAATGCTGGCGCAAGAAATCCAAAACCGGAACCGTGTCCTTCTCGTACTGCTCCAGCCTGAATTGGATTTTTTCCGGCGTGTCATCGGCGCGGCCTTCTATCTCCGCGCGTTTCATGAGACGGTTCATACTTTCCTCTTTGGGCAGGCTTACGTAGAGCGTTACAATGTCGCTGCGGTTTTGGTCTTTCAGCGCACCCGTTAAAAATTCCGCCTGGGACAGTCTCCGTGGTATCCCGTCAAAAATAATCCCTTGGTCACCGGGAATGGCTGCGAGCTTGTCTTTGACCAGTTCCATCATCATATGGTCCGGCACCAAAGTGCCCTGGTCGATGAGCTCGGTAATTTTCTTGGCGATTTCCGTTTGTTCATTGCGGAGGTTGCGGAAGATGCCGCCCATTTCCCAATAAAAATAATTCAATTTTTGGGCAAGGATCTTGGCCTGCGTGCCTTTGCCGCTGCCTTGGGGGCCGATGAATATGATGGCGTCCATGGTTATATCACAGATTAACGCTGATTAGAAACTGATGAACACGGATAATTTTTGTGTTCGAGTACATTTATTGTACAAAAAATAAGCGAAAAAGAAAAGAGAACGGCCGGTATGCCGTTCTGTGATGCCCGCGGAGTCAATTCATTACCCAAAGTAAGTAATACGCAACAATAGAAATTGGTATATGGGTCTCACAAACCCATCCTGAGCCGGTCGTGTTGGGCTCAGGTGAAAAGTCGGTAATCATCGCGATGTCTCCGTTTTCGTCCATGCCGTCGTACATTCCTTCAATGTAGTTCTTTGGGTCATTCTTGTTTAAGAACAAGCGGAGTCTGATCTTATCAGGGTACTCTTCGTTGAGTTTTTGGAGATTTTCACGAACTTCTTTCTCCCAAACATCTCTGTCCATGTTTCCTCCGTTCACGTTTCTACTCGGACAAACAAGTGTAATTTCTTATTATTGCTTTGTCAAATATGGTATAATGTAAAAATTTCGATCGCGGGGCTCTGACAAGTTCATCTGGCAATTTGCCAAACGTCTCTGCTGAGGGCAGCCTTCTGGGGTTGCCCCAGAAGGCTGCCCTCAATCTTTACCAGCGTATGGTATAATAAAATAAAGATTTCGAACGGAAACGAACACACAATGGACCATACGCTGTTTTATGAACTGACGAGCGTTTTGCTGGTGGCGGGCTTGATAGCCATGCTGACCAGCCTTTTGAAGCAGCCAAGCATTATTGCCTTCATTATAACTGGCTTGATTGTCGGGCCTCTGGGTTATTATCAGCTGCACTCGACCACCATCCTCAACAGCCTTGGCGAGGTCGGTATTACGTTGTTGTTGTTTATGGTCGGGCTGGAGCTGGATGTGAAAGTGCTCCGCAAGCTCGGCAAGGTTGCACTAACCACCGGTATTGGACAGATACTTTTTACGACAATCGTCGGGTTTTCCATTTCCAAACTGCTCGGATTCACCTTGGTCGAATCTGTATATATCGCATTCGCCCTGACTTTCTCTTCCACCATTATTGTCGTCAAACTCCTGGCGGAAAAGAAGGACTTACAAAGCCTGTATGCGCGCATTGTCATCGGCATCCTTGTGGTCCAGGACTTTATTGCCATGATTATCCTGCTGTTTTTAGGCGGTACAGAAAGTTCCAAAGTCGGTTTCCTTCAGTCATTGCCGGTCTGGCAAATACTGGTGATCACATTGGTGAAGGCTTTGATCTTCGTTTTGCTGCTCATGTGGCTGTCGCGGCGCGTGTTCCCGTATCTCCTGAAATATCTGGGAAAATCCGAAGAGCTCCTGTTATCGTTTTCCCTGGCCTGGGCATTGGGTCTGGCTGCGTTCGCTTCCCTGCCCTGGGTCGGCTTTTCGCTGGAGATGGGCGGATTTTTGGCAGGCCTGGCCTTAGCAAACACGGAGATTCATTACGAGATCAGCGCGAAGATCAAATCCATCCGTGATTTTTTCATTATTATCTTTTTCATCGTGTTCGGTACGCAGCTGGTTTTGGGCAGTTGGTCGCAAATTGCCTGGCCAGCGGTGATACTTTCCTTGTTCGTACTCATCGGCAATCCGCTCATCGTCATGGTTATTATGGGGTACTTGGGCTACAAGCCGCGCACCGGGTTCTTCGCCTCGGTCGCCTTTGCCCAAGTTTCCGAATTCAGCTTTATCCTCGTCGCGCTCGGCTACCGGCTCGGACACGTTTCGGCCTCGGTCGTCAGCCTGGTCACGCTGGTCGGCGTTATTACCATTGCCTTGTCTTCGTACATGATCCTTTATAGCCATGATATATTTGAATTGCTGAAACCAGTCCTAAAATATTTCGATTTTAAAAAGGGGTCGGCTGAGAAATCGTTTGCCAACACAGTGCTTAAGGATCATGTTGTGCTCGTTGGCGCACACCGGCTCGGTGCTCATCTTATTGAGGCTTTGGAAAATGCAGACTCGCCCCTCGTTGTCGTTGACTTCAATCCTGAAATTGTACAAAAGTTCGAGCAGCAGGGTGTTATGGCAGTCTGCGGCGACGTGACGGACAGCTATATCCAGGACCAGGTGAACATTGAGAATGCCAAGCTGGTTATTTCCACCATTCCTGATTTTAAGGATAATTTGACGCTGCTCGATGCGGTGAATTTACGCTCCCAAGGCAAGAATCATCGCCCGAAGCTGATCTTTGCGGCCCAGGATGAGGAAGAAGCGAAGCATTTGTATTCCCGTGAGATCGACTATGCCCTGTCGCCGCACTTTATTGGCGGCCTGCACCTGGCCAAGATTCTCTCGGACAGCGATATTGCATCGGGGCTGCAAAAACTGAAACAGCACCACCTGAAGGTGCTCAACTCATAAATAAATTCACTACCCGCGGGTAGTGAATTTTTTGTGAGGCCGTATGAAACGAATTAGTCTAATTCGGATGACAGTTCCAGTTCGATAGGCTTCCATTCGACGGGATTGCCATTTGTGCCAGCCAAACCGAGTGCCGCTTGGTGGCCTGATTCGGACAGGCGTGCGACAATCTCAGAGAGCACGAGAAGGTTTTCGTAACCTGGCACGACCAACCGGGTTTTGTACCCGTTGCCGTTCATGAGTGGCCCGTGCTGGACCACTTGAGGCTCCCCCTCCTGTTCGCGTTCGAACCACAACCGGTCCGATTCGATGTTCGACAGGAGATGGTCAATTTGAAATCCCATCGACTTGAGAATGGTGTTTACTTCTGCCGTGGTGGCGCTTGTGGCGCATACGGTGATACCAGTGAATTGGCTGTTTGCCGTTTCCGTTTGGAGCATTCTGCCTCCTTACGGAAATAGTGTAGAACGGGAACCTTCAGAACGCAAGGGCGGATTGGACCAGTAAATCCAATTACGGCCGAAATATGCTAAAATACGTATATGCTCAAAATCTACAATACACTAGCAAAACGCTTAGAGGATGTAAAAAACACCGGCAAGCTGAATATGTATAGCTGCGGGCCCACGGTGTATAACTATGCGCATATCGGTAATTTGCGCAGCTTTGTTATGGCCGATTTGCTCTATCGCACACTGAAAGCCGAAGGATACGGTCCCCGATGGGTCATGAATATTACGGATATTGAAGACAAGATCATGAAGGCGGTGCTGGCCAAATACGGGCCGTCAGCCACGGTTACAGATCTGCGAGAGTATACCAAATTTTATCTCGACGCCTTTCTGGATGATTTGCGGCACGTTAACGTGAGCGTGGACGAGATCGAAATTATCCGCGTCACCGATGTCATCCCCCAGATCCAGGACTTTATTGTTGAATTGATGGACAAAGGGTTTGCTTATAAAGCGGAAGACGGCAGCACGTACTTCAGCATCGAAACGTACCAGAATCAATTCCATGATTACGGGTCGCTCGTTGGCGAAAAATTCATTGAGGGCAAGAAGATAGGCGCCCGGGTCAAGGTGGATGAATATGACAAAGACAACTTGAGTGATTTTGCCTTGTGGAAAGCCGCTGAAGCTGCTGACGGACAAATTTTTTGGGACCATCCCGTGCTCGGTAAAGGACGGCCAGGCTGGCACATAGAGTGCTCGGTTATCAACCGAGTCGCATTCGGCGATCATACGACCGACATTCATACCGGCGGAGTGGATCTGGTTTTCCCGCACCACACAAACGAAACAGCCCAGACGCAGCCGCTCTATCGTCCCTTCGTCAATTGCTGGCTGCATAGCGAACATTTGCTCGTGGATGGCAAGAAGATGAGCAAAAGCCTTGGCAATATTTATACATTGAAGGATCTGGAAGGAAAGGTTCGTACACCCGGACGGAGCCTACGTTATTTCTATCTCCAAGCCGGATATGATGTCCAGTTGAATTTTACTTGGGAAGGACTCAAAGCCGCGGACAAATCGCTGAACTCCATTTCGGATAGTATCTCGTTCGGCACGAGTGCCAAGGAGAGCGCGCCGGTCTATGAAGAATTTTTATCGGCGCTTGATGGTAATCTCAATTCCGCTAAAGCTTTGGCTGTTGTTTGGAAAACTATTCGGGATGAAAAACTGGACGTGAATCAAAAGACCGAATTGCTCGAAAAATTCGATGCTATTTTAGGACTTGGGCTCTTGGATCAGCAGGAAGAGGAAGAAGTGCCTGCAGATGTGGCCGCGCTCCTCGAGCAGCGACAAACAGCCCGGCAGCACAAAGACTTTGCCTTATCCGACCAGCTGCGTGACAAGATCGCCGACTTAGGCTGGGAGGTTATGGATACTCCTGAAGGGCAGAAGGTGGCTAGGAAAATTTGATAACCGCGGATATATCGCTGATAGCGACGCTGAATAGACGCTGATAAAAAGAAACGCCCGGGACCGGTAAGGGTCTCGGGCGTTTGTTGATATCAATGGTTAGCTAGTGGGTTGTTGTGCCATGGCTGGCGATGCGCAGTGGTCGCCGCGCCGCATGACAATCTTCTTCTCGTTCGTACTACGGTCGGTATGCATGACTATCAGCGCGTTACCTTCGCGATCGATCGTGAAATTGTCCCTTCGATCCTCAGGTTCAACGGCTTGCCCTGCTATTACGACGAGGGTTCCGTAGTCTTTGTGCGTCAGCACAATCTCTTCTTTGTCTCCGGTAACACCTGTGGCGACCTTTGCTTCTTCAATCTTCTGGTCCCACTTCATCTTTTCGATGGTCTGGTACGATTCGTACCAATTCCACCCACAGATGCCTGCGATGATCGCAAACAGCACGACCAGAATAATCCACCCACTCGATGAATTCATAAATTGCCTCCTGTTTTCTGTTCAATACGGCTTGGGTACTATCTGGCCATATTGACCCTATATTATAGCATAACTATGCGATATTGTCAATAGCCAAAACCCTAGGTTTTCGCTATATTTATTGGGTATATTTACCATTCTATTAATTTTACGCAACTTTTAGATCATTTGTAGCGTGCCGATTTATCGGCCAAATTCGGATTGATGTCGCCGATAAATCGGCACGCTACGGTTCTGCTACTATTCTATGTCTTTTTCCTGGCAACAACTTAAAGAACCGATATTTGCCCTGGCGCCCATGGAAGACGTGACTGATTGCGCATTTCGGGAAATGTTCGCTCGCTATAGCAAACCCTCCCTGACCCTCCCTTTTGCAAAGGGAGGGGGTGTTCCAACTCCCCTCTTTTCTAAAGAGGGGCAGGGGGAGTTCGTCATGTTCACGGAGTTCGTGTCCACGGACGGATTGATGCACGAGGAAGGCCGTAAGAAATTATTGCCGGATTTGGCGTATACGGAAATACAGCGCCCTATCATTGCGCAAATTTGGGGAACCGACCCGGAGAAATTTAGGAAAGTTGCCGAGTTGATAGTGGAACTGGGATTTGACGGTATTGATATCAATATGGGTTGCCCGCAGGCGAAAGAGATTGGAGTAGGTGCGTGCGCAGCGCTCATTCGCACCCCGGACCTTGCTGTAAAAATCATCAATGCGACTATTCAAGGTGCCGGTCCCCTGCCGGTTTCGGTTAAGACCCGCCTTGGGTATAGCAAGACAGATGAAATGGAAGGCTGGATTTCCAGATTACTGCAAACGGACATCAAAGCACTGACGCTCCATGGCCGTACGAAAAAAGAAATGTCAAAAGTACCAACGCACTGGGACAAGATCGCCGAGGCTGTCGAGATCCGTAATCGAGAAAACCCCAATGTGGTCCTTCTCGGCAATGGGGACATCCGTTCTCGCAAGGAAGGATTGCAGCGCGTAGCTGAGACCGGTGTTGACGGGGTTATGATAGGCCGCGGCGCATTTGGCTGTCCATGGTTTTTTAATCCGAATGTAATCGACCAACCCGTAGTGCAGGCCCCTGGCCTGCCAATTACAGAATCGTCAGCACAGCAGGCCACGGGCCTGCACTACATTACACCGCGAGAACGCTTACAGATTATGATCGAACATGCTGAACTATTTGAGAAAATGTATACCGGCAAAAAACCATTCCAAATCATGCGCAAGCACTTTAAAGCCTACTGTTCCGGTTTTGCCGGCGCAGCCGAACTCCGTGCTCAGCTCATGGAAACCAGAGATGTTGCTGAGACAAAAACAGTTGTTGCAAATTATTTACAGGCAGAGAAACCCAGACAGGGCACCTGACAATGTAATATCTGTCCTAGAAGTAGTCTCAAAACCTCCTTATGGCGTCATTCTGAGTCCTGAGTTCGACGAAGGACGAAGAAACTCATGATCGGTAAGAGATGCTTCGGTCGTCTGACTCCCTCAGTATGACGCCGAGAGGGGTATTCTGGTTTTGAGGCCAGTTCCTGATATCTATTCCTGGATATTTTACGATCGTGCAAAACCCGGGAATCGATATTTTTGAGGTCATTCTGCCCAGGGGAATAGAATAATTAAAACCGCCAGAAGAGGAGCTTTGGCGGTTTTTTTGGTGCGTACAGATACGGGTCATGGCAGATTGGCGTGCTCCACGAACTGGTCGGTCACGCGGAAGTTGACGCCGTCTTGCGCATAGATCAGGCCACGGACGCGGAACTGGTCAAATGCGAACATTGAGCCGCAGTGGACGGAATTGAATTCCTGCAGGATCTCGGGCTTTGTGAACGAGACCCATCCTCCCCTTTTTCTGCAGAACGAAACAATGGCCCAGGCTGCCCATTCACATTCGGCGCTGCCGAACCGGCCGCACGATCCGTGATGGAAAATGCGTAAGTCCTGCGGCGAGGGACGGTGATCTTCCGCGACGACCGTGCCTTCCGGTTCGAACTCGATATTCGGCCGAGCTGCTATCTGAGAGGAAAGGCCGGCTATCAGATCACCCGAAGGCAGGTGCGACAAAAGTGCGTGATACTCATCTACTGCTTTCATGAAGCCTCCTTATGAAGTCTACTATACCACAGACTGTTTATGATCGCATCTTTCTTTATGTAATTAACTTGCTAAGGCTTGCAAAACATTCCTAAAATTAGCGTAATATAATCCACCGATTGTACCCAAAATATACCCGAACCATGAAAATAAGCCTGTTTTTTAAGGCTGTTTATTATGGGTATTATTTGGTACAATGATAGAAATTGACATGATTTAAAAGATTGACATGATTGCCAAGAGTTGACTGCAATAAAATCTTTTAAATCATTTAAATCTTGTTCAATCCTTTAAATCAAATTTATGGCCGATAATTCTACAGTGCACCGGATCCTCCCCCAGAACTTGGAAGCCGAAGGGTCCCTGCTGGGTGCCTTGCTGCTCGACAAGGACGCCTTGATCAAAGTTGCCGACTTGATCAGTCCCGAAGATTTTTACGATCCGAAAAACAAGCTCATCTACCAGACTATTCTGGCTTTGTTCGGGAAGAACGTTTCTATTGATATTCTGACTGTCACCAACCTGCTGGAAGAACAGAGCCAGCTGGAAAAGGTCGGCGGAGCCACCTACCTGACCAACTTGGTCAACATGGTGCCGACCGCGGCCCATGTGGTGCATTATGCACACATCGTCCGGAAAAAGGGCACATTGCGCCGGCTGATCCAGGCTTCTAATGAAATATCCAGCATTGCGTATCAGGAAGAAGGCGAAGTTGAACAGATTCTCGACCAGGCAGAACAGCAGCTCTATGCTATCTCGCAAAAGCAGATGAAGCAGAACTTCGTGCCGATCAGCAGCATTCTGCACCAGACGTTCGAGAAAATCGACGAATTGCACCGCGACCAGGGCAAGCTGCGCGGCGTCCCGACCGGCTTTTATGATCTGGACCAGAAGCTCGGCGGCTTGCAAAAGTCAGACTTGATCATTCTGGCAGCCCGGCCTTCCATGGGAAAGACCTCTCTCGCTTTGGACATTATGCGGCACATTGGCGTCAACTTAAAAGTTCCCGTAGGTATCTTTTCCCTGGAAATGAGCAAAGACCAGTTGGTTGACCGCTTGCTTTCATCGCAGTCCAATGTTGACGGCTGGAAGATCCGTACCGGCCACCTCAACGATGAAGATTTTGAAAAGATCGGCGAAGCCATGGGTTTGCTGTCCGAAGCTCCCATTTATATCGATGACGCCGCCGGCAGCAATATTATGGAAGTGCGCACCAAAGCGCGCCGGCTGCAGGCCGAACACGGTGTCGGTTTGATTGTCGTTGACTACTTGCAGCTGATGAGCGGCCACAGCACTGACAATCGCGTACAGGAAGTCAGCGAGATCTCCAGGTCTCTCAAAATTCTGGCCCGCGAACTGAACGTGCCGGTTATTGCCTTGTCTCAGCTGTCCCGCAGCGTGGAAAACCGTCCCGACAAGGTTCCGCAACTATCCGACTTGCGCGAATCGGGTTCCATTGAGCAGGATGCGGACGTGGTCATGTTCATTTACCGCGAAGACATGTATAAAGGCAAGGACAGCCGCAAGCCGAACATCGCGGAAATTCACATCCGCAAGCATCGCAATGGGCCGACCGGCGAAGTGGACTTGTTCTTTGATGGACAAAAAACCTCGTTCCGAAACCTGGACAAGACGTTTGATACGTCCCCTCAAGCCGTCATGGAAAGCATGGCAGGGCCGGAGGGAGCGGCCCAGTAAGATATTGAACAAAATTTAAATAATTGACAAAATTGACAAAATTTTGAATCAAGAATGCAGTTCAATTTTGTCAATTTTGCTCAATTTTGTCATTTATGTCAATTAACTTATGGCTAAACTCCCCTCTTCGCTCGACCGTTTAATTCGTGAGCTCTCCAAGCTTCCGGGTATTGGTCCAAAAACCGCCCAGCGGCTGGCTTTTTATCTGCTCAAAAAAGATACTATAGACCTGTCTTCCTTGTCTCAAGCCATAGCTCAGGTCAAAAGCGGTATTGTATACTGCAGCATCTGCCACATGATGGCCGATTCAGACCCGTGTGCCATAGATAAGGATGACCGGCGCGACAAGCAGTTGGTCTGCGTGGTAGAAGAAACTCTCGATGCAGTAGCCATCGACAAGACCGGTCAGTATAATGGCGTTTTCCATGTGCTTGGTGGCGTACTGAATCCGTTAGAAGGAATCGGTCCTGAACAACTCCAGATTGGCTCTCTGCTGGAGCGCATCGGCAGTCAGAATATACGCGAAATCATTATTGCCACCAATCCTACGCTCGAGGGTGAAACGACGGCCATGCATTTGGTCAAGGCTGCCAAAGAGCAATACCCGGACGTCAAAATTACCCGCATTGCGCGCGGCTTGCCCATGGGCGGAGACCTCGAATATGCGGATGATATCACTCTGACAAGGGCATTGGAGGGACGGAGAGAATATTAGATCGCAGATCTTTTCTGCACGCAGATTACACAGATGAAGTAAAATCAAAATGCTTTTATCAGAGTAATCTGTGATCTTTCTTGACACATTTGACATCTTTGTGTACGATATAAACACAATCAGCCGGGCGAGAAATGGCTGATTTAAATTATTCGCAAATTTTTTCTCAGGAGGAAAAAATGACAGCAGCTGTAGAAGTGAAGGATTCGACCGTGCGGCCTGGTGAAGTCTTGCGACTTATCACGAGTAATGGGCACAAACGGCTCGTAACAGCTGATGATCCTTCGGAAATTCGGAAGGTCATTTCCATCCCCCGCGACCAGGTTGATGTGGAAAAGCGGCAGGAGCAGCCCCATACTGTGATCAAGAAAATGATCAAGGTCAATGGCAAGGCTATTGCTGCGGCTTTCGTGCTCACCCCTCTGGAAGAATCTACCACGGATTCCTCCAAACCCCGTTATCGTCTGACGATGCTCATCTCGCGAAACGGAAAATTGGTCAATCTCATGAGTCTCCCGGATGGCACACTTATCGAATTACCAAGATCTCGCTAACCTCAGGCAGGGCCCGCCTTTACGGCCCTGCTTTTGAATTTCACAAATTCTACTAAGTTTAATTACGAAAAAACCCACCTTAGGAGGTGGGTTTTTCAGCGTAAGTTCTGCGTTGCAGTCACTTTTCGCGTATAATCAGCGTTCTAGGCTTTGGTAATAACTACCTCAGTGTACTGCTGGCGATGCCCGATCTTTCTGCGATATTTGCTTTTGGCTTTGAACTTCAGGACGTGGACTTTGTCGCCTTTGCCTTGCTTGATGATGGTGGCTTCCACGGCAGCTCCGGAAACGGTGGGTTTGCCGACCTTGAGGTCAGTACCGTCAAATGTCATGAGGACTTTGTCGAATTTAACCGCGGCATCCTTTTCTCCAGCGAGTTTTTCTACCTGGATCTTGTCACCGACGGATACCAAATACTGTTTTCCGCCAGTTTCGATGATTGCAGACATATTGTAAATGCTTAATTGATATAGGGCTTACGCGTTTCGCCCAATGCAAGAAAAAACAGGGCGAAACCCTCAAGGGGCTTAACCAACTACTTCGTTATTTTGTTCCGCTTGACCTCACCGTAGGTGAACTACGCCTCGGTCAATGCTCGCAAAATGCCTCGTATTTGGCTAAGCGCGTAAGCCCTGACTAATTTATATAGGGTATTTGGATTCTATCAAAAACCGGGGAAAAAGTCAACAGGAACAAGCTTGTAGGTTGTAGTTTATAGTTTGTAGATCATACGCCAAGACATGAGCCATATAGTGCAGGCCACGGGCCTGCTATACGGAGAGTGGAAAAGAAAAAGCACCACCTTGCGATGGTGCCAAAGTTGGCCATTGCCTTATTGCTTACCAGTCCCCGACGCTGGACTTACGGCCGGATCTGGGTGAAGATTGCCGGCAGGGCCGATGTCTTGTTGCGCAGTTCATAGAGACTGGCAGCGAGCGCCCAGCAGGGGTCGCACGTCCGCAGATGCTCTTGGGCTTGCTCGGAAAGAATAGTGCTTTCCGTAAAATTTGCAAGCTCATACGGCTGGAGGCAGTCCTCTGTTGGGTACTTGCTTTCTTGAACCCGCTTCCAGTCTTCGTCCATCAGCTGCCGTGCGCTTTTGGCTTGTCCGGTACGCTCGCGCAATTCCACAGAACTACGGAGATACGCGAGGTGTACGCGGGTCATGCCGTCTTGCGCCAGCTGATCGAGTTCTTCGCGGGAAACATCGGTCCGATGAAGTAACTGGTGGAATTCGATCGCTTTGGGTAAGTTTTGGCTGGCGGCGGTGTGGTAATGTTTGAGCGCTTTGAGCCGGAAGCGGAGGATCTCGATGATGTGCGGGAAGCGGGCCGCTTCGCGGAACAAAATTTCACAGTCACTCTCCGCGCTCTCAATGAGCAGGCTGGCGATCTTGAGCTCATCAGCCCGTCTGGAGATCTGTGTGCGTTGCAGATTGTGATAGAGTTCTTGTTCTGCAACGAGCAGGCTCAGTGGCGGATCCGGACGCCTGGAAAGCAGTGGGACCGGAAGCGTGAGGAACATTTCTTTAAGCTTAGCTTCAGCCGTTTGTTCCTTTGATCGCAGAAAGTGAAACCTGGGTTTAGCTTTTTCTGCGCCACTGATGCGATAGAAATCGTCTAACTGGGACAGAGCCTTTTGGGCTTGCACCTGGTCTAGCCCCGAAAACCGGCAGATATCTTCCAAAGTGCCAGAACCTAACGCGCGTAAGGCACCCAGGATTTTGTACTCGTTCAAGTCTGCTGCCTTGGTAAACAACATGTATTCCTCCTGTTCAGATTACCGCGTATCATAGCTTACATTTTGATCGCGGTCAATAGCTGCTTCTCAAGTGATTGATTCACCTCCATGGTCGCTATGGAGGGAAAATAAGAAGACACCGGGCATACGAGCTCGGTGTCTAGATCGGGCCTCACGGCGCGATTAAATGTTCACGGTGCGATGCAGCAGTCCGGGTGAGATCTTGTCGCCGGCATCGATTTGTCCGAGTACTGGTTCGGCGGCTTTGAATCTCTCCCTTAGGCGCACGGCTGACATCTCGCGAAGATGCAGATTTTTGCGCGCCGGATCGGCGTCGGTCTCGGAGCCGTCCATTTTGCCTCTGCTGCGCTGGTGGCGCAGGAAGATATCGATACGATCATGAATGTCCATGCTGCCGTCTGACTGCATTATAATGCCTCCTTGGGGCTGGTGATGTCCTCTGCTTTGAGGATGTTCGCCTGCCTGCCGAAGCCTTTTCTATTGCTACCGAGTTTTACTTACTTCATTTTGTGAAGAAAAGGTTAGGCGGTGGGATCACTTGGCTCTGGCAAGCGGGGGTGCTGGTGTTTGTAAATTACCACAACAGCAATGGCTAAAGCAAGCATGACACAGAATAGAATAAGTAAGGTAATGAGCTTGCCGAGGGACTGCAGAAAAACGGCAGAAAATCCAAAAATCGCGGATATGGCATAGAGCACCAAGACCGCCTGGCGCTGGGAAAGCCCAATATCGAGCAGTCGATGGTGCAAATGTTTGCGGTCGCCTTTAAACGGGCTTTGTCCGTACCAGAGCCGGCGTACGATGGCCCAGGCAATGTCCAAAATCGGAATACCCATTACAATTAGCGCGGTGGCAATCTTTCCTCCGAGAATAATGGACAGCACACCGATCATAAAACCTGCAAACGTGCTCCCCCCTTCCCCTAAGAATATCGTTGCGGGATAGAATGCGTACACGAGGTAGCCCAGGAATGCCCCAGCCAGGATGATGGATAGTGTTGCCGTAATCGGCTGATTGATGCGCTCCGTGAGCGATAATGCAAAAATAGTCAATGACGCGATGAGGGTAATGCCACCGCAGAGTCCGTCGATGCCGTCTAAAAATTTGGTAGTAAAAGTCATGCCCATCATCCAAATCCACATAGCGAAGTATGAGAATGGGATGCCGAAAACCATAAAGCCGATATTGATGGGATTGCCGAACGGGTTGGAAATGAACTTGATGCCCACTCCGATACCCGACAGGACGACTATGAGCGAAGCGATAGCCGGGAACAACCACAGGATTTTTGGCTTCAGTACGTACTTGTCATCCAGAAAACCCCCGATCATCAGCACTGCTCCCCCGCCGAGAATAGCCTCGAAAAATTTTTTGGGTACGACGGAATAGTCAGGATGCCCGAAGTTCATATAGGCCAGTACGCACAGCAAAAAGGTTGTGTACACCGCCAAACCGCCGAGCAGTGGCGTGGGGGTTTTATGGATTTTGCGCGGTTCTTTGGGAATATCCAAAATTCCGGTCCGCCGAGCCGTCAGCCTGATGAGCGGGGTGACAATAAGTGCGAGGACCGCCGCAGCTAGGAAATAAAATAAATAATACAAAGTCATTGAACTATTCATTGTGCAGGGCTTTTATTCTTTGGTTTTCCTCGATATATTCCGGCGAGTAATAATATTCGAACGTGCGTGGAAACAATGCAGGTGCCACATTGTAATTATGCAGTGCATTAAGCAAGTCCTGATATCGGTGGTAAAGCGCTTGGGAATCCTCGTCCAAGTTGATGCCATCATCCGGGTGCAAGGATTCAAGATTCATGAGAATACCTGCTACAATTTCAGTCTTATCGCAGAGCCTGACGAGATGGCTGTCAATGCGTTCGTCTTCAATTTCAAGCACTTTGTTGCCGGCGATCTCGATCTGTTTCGGCTGCTTAAGTTGAATGAGGTTGTAAGTGAGATCGCTCAGGTCGTCACTAATGTTGCCAGGATCGGCATACCAATAATTTCCATCGGAGGTTTGAACAATGCCAGCCACGTGCCGGGCAGGATTGGCATAGATGTAAGAGATGCTGGCGCGCTCCATGAGCCGCTGCATGAGCATCGTTTGGCCGGTACAGTTGACCTTGCCGGTTTCCTGGATGATCTTCGGGAAGGAACCACACTTCATATAGTCCAAGCCTTTGAGCTGGACGAGCGCTGCTTTGCAAATTTCCAACTCTTCTTCGGTTGACTTTCCGGGATTTTCCCAGCCTTCAGGCAGCTGAATGCCGAGCTGGTCGATTGTTTGATCAATCGCGGGCTGCAGGGAGTCATACAGCGCGCTGACAATCTGGTCCCTGTCGCCGCTTTCCAGGTCCCCTGCATCGCATCCAACAATCTCGCGCCATACTTCAGCCGTTGTTTTCAATGCTTCCCGTTTTTGCAGTTCAGTGGCTTCTGTTTCGAAATAGAAATTTTCGTTTTGCATTTTGGTGGTGTAGCGAGTCGATTTATACGTCCCATGGGTCGCTTAGGACTTATATGTCCTATCGATCCCATTCATCCTATTGCTCAACTATTTGCATTTCTTTCATAGCAAGGCCGGTATTCTCTCCTTTGCGCGCCTTGGGAGTGACCCAGAATTCCAGATACCACCCGAACATTAAGCGCGTTTGGGCTTCAATAGCTGGCAAGCTGGTGAACAGTGTGGTGGTAATGGGAACCAGGAACCATTGCAAATACATCATAACACTCCGCCACACACTGTACTTTTTCGGCCGCGGCGGCAAAAGGATAAGATTGATGTATACGGAAAAGATTAGAAAGAATGTAGCCACGGTCATCAGCGTTTTGGTGGCCAGTGGCAAGTTAAAGGCTAGTACGCTGCCTAAAAATTCATTGTTGCCCAAAAATAACGGGAGCCAGCCGAGCATGGAAATAAGAATGCTGGCGGTAGCCCAGTTGAAATTGCCTTCCACATACTGATAGAGCTTGTACATTCTGTCCCAGAATGGCGCTTCCGATTTGAGCAATTGCGGGATGAGATGCGGGTAGTACTCGACGTTGTATGCCCAGCGCCGCTTCTGCTTATATTGGTTTTTGAGAGTCTGCCACGTGGTATCAGCCAGGCAAGTATCGAGCGAAATGGGAATAAACAGCGGGACCACCTGGTAGTCACCCTTAAAATGCAGATAGCACTGCCAGTAGATATACCCATCTTCGTTGACGATATCCTTTTTCCAATAGCCGACTTCCTTTAGGGCTTTGAGGGTCATGGTGTGAGAGGAAAACGTGCGGAGGCGGTCAGGACGGCTGCTTTCCGTGAACTGGAAGAAAGAATTGGAAACGGAGACCACGCGGATAATAGCCGGGCTGTCCCAAATGTTGTTATTATACAGGGCAATCGGCTGATAGCTGCTCTGGTACGGTTTCTTCGCAGTCAGGAATTCGTACATGACGCGGGCAAAGTACTGCGGATGGACAATCGTATCCGAGTCGAAATTGGATACCAGTACCTGTTCGTCAGTAATACCGAGCCGCTCGAGTTCAGGCAGGACTGTTTTGACTGCATAACTGGCATTGGCGCTCTTGCCTTTGATTTCGCCTTCCAGTCCGTCAGGATGGGCCGTAATAAAGAACTGGAAAAAGTCTTGTCCATATTTCTCTTTGGCCTGAATGCCTACTTGCTCCGCATTCTTTCCTGCGCGCTCCTCCCGTGCGAGCAGGATCATAATCTTGTCTTTGGGATAATTGGACCGCTTGATGGCATCCAAAGTCGAGTTCAGTACCTCCAGACTTTCATCCACGAACGGAATAAGAACCAAATGGTAGTAGCGGGTGTAATCGGCTCCGGTTTTACCCGAGGCTATGAGATTTCCGAGACGAGCGGTTTCCTGTTCTAGATAGTCGCGTTCGACTTGGGTGTGGACGTTTGGCCGCAAAGATTCCAATGTTTGGCGCAATTGTGAAAAATCTGCCAATTCTTCGGCGCGCTTCAGCCAATTGATGGTAACGAAAACGCGAAATTTCCGGTAGCTGGCAACCAAATGGCTGGCGACATTCAACGCCTTCAATACCCAATAAAGGTCAAAGCAGATAATAAAGATCGCGGCCACTACCGGAGCATAATACGAAAGCAGGACTGAGCCTAAAAATACCATCCAGAATTGCAGTCCTGGCAAAATTTCCCACACTCTTTCGGATACGGAACGTTTTCTGAACATGAATTATTTGAATAGTAATAAATCTGAGAGGTTGTCTGAAAAATCGCCTTCGTAGCGAAGTTTCGATCGAAACCTCTCAGCTGAATCTCGAAATAAACATTACGGCTATAAGCAGCACAAGCTGAACCCCGGCGCTGACAAATGCGCTCAAGAAGGACAGAAAACGCTGTTCGTTCTTTAGCATCCTGAAAAAAATAAAATTAGCCACGGCAATAGCCAGGCCAGCAGCGGGAATATTGTACATAGTTATCCCCTTGCCGTATAGGTCAACACCGGAAAGAACGTTGTAATGCAGAGCCAACGTAGCATCAGTTGGGTGAATTTTGTAATAAATGAACAAAAATGTTATAATATTAAGGCTCAAGGCAACGAGCCAGAGAAACAAAATATTGTCCAATAATCTAAAAAATCGATTAAGCATATACTGCCTGAATAATGTATCTTTAGGACTTACGCGCTTCGCCTAAAACATAGACACTCGGGCGAAACCCACAAGGGGCTTACCGGCTGGTTGCGTTATTTTGCTCCGGTTTTGCTCACCGCAGCTTGCTACGCCTCGCAAAATCCTCACAAAATGCCTTGCCAGCGGGTAAGCGCGTAAGTCCTAAGCTTGTCAGTATTATACTAAAAACAGGCGGTTTAAGGCAATTGTATGACAGCATTTCAAAAAACTGTGTTCGCAGCGGTGTTTGTGCTCGCCTTGTTTTTTAGGTTCGATCAGATCCAGCTTATGCCCGGCGGACTGTTTCCAGATGAAGCGGCGAACGGGCTGGATATCAATTTAATGCAGCAGGGCCATCTGCAGCCGTTCTATGAACGAGGGAACGGCCGTGAGGCGCTGTTCTTTTATTTGGAGTGGGCCAGCGTGGCTGCTTTTGGCAAAGGCCCCTGGCAGCATCATATTGTTTCTGCGGCGATCGGAGTCATGTCTGTTGTGCTGTGCTATTTCGTAACATACCGCCTGTTCATGATGGACGTGTTGCCGGGGGACGAGAAGAAGAAGCGGCGCGCAATTAATATTGCCCTGCTTGCCATGTTTCTCATGGCGGTCAGTAGCTGGCACACGGTACTATCGCGCACAGCTTTTCGGGCGACCATGATCCCACTCATGTCAGCGTTAACGATATACTTCCTGCTCAGAACTTACCAGGCATCCACCACTAAGGCTCGTTTCTGGTTTGCAGCCTTGAGCGGGGCCAGCTTTGCGTTAGGATTCTATACGTATATCGCTTTCCGCATCATGGCGCCGATTATCGTAATGGCATTAATCTGGCCCTGGCTGTCAACGCTCAAGACGCGAGCTTTCATGACTGCGGTCAAGCGGTACGTTATGCCGGCAATGATGTTCGTTGTGGCATTCATTATTTTCTTCTACCCACTCGGCAAATACTTTGTTACTCACCCCGATTCATTTGTCGGACGCAGCGGGCAGGTTTCGGTCTTTAATCCTGAACTGTATACGGTTAACGGCGTGCAGCTGCATGGCACCCCTCCCCTCTCTACGGTACTACAGGCTATGGGTGAGGTTTTTAAAACTACCATGTTCGGGTTCTTCACGCACGGCGATCTGAACTGGCGGCATAATATTTCAGGTTACCCATTCCTCTCACCGCTGGTCAGCCCGTTTTTTGCCCTAGGACTGGCGGGGTGCACCATTTTTGCAATCTGGTATTTTATTGCACCGGTCAAGCGCAGGGAATGGTGGAAGTTTTATCTGCTTTTTGGGTGGTTCTTTGGCATGCTCCTGCCGGTCATCACCACGGCAGAAGGCATTCCGCATGGATTGCGAACCATCGGCGTCATTCCCGCCGTATTCATCCTTGCCGCTTGGGCACTCTATGAGTTCAGCGGACTACTGCTCAAGCTGCACCGCCGTATTTGGGAAAAGTGCTGGTGCCATTTCGGCAAGCACTATCCGTATGACGAAGAGGTTATGCAAAGCCGGAACCTCGCTATAAACAGCCACCACTGTACCCGCTATAGGGTCATGAACTGGCTCTTGGTTCTGGTGGTTGTCTGTTACGGTGCGGCGCTTGTGGTTCAAACCTATTCTCTATACTTTGTGTATGCTGCAAATTCGCCGGAAAATTTCTTTTACTTCCGTTCGGACCTTACAGAAGTAAGCCAGTATCTCGTCAACCGCTGCAAAAAAGATTCGACGTACCTGGTGCTCGACAAGTTTTCGGTGCAGACCACGGATTATCTGACGAGCGACCCGCACGGTAATTTTAATAGTCCCTGCAACGTCCCCTACCGCCAGGTCGATCCGGAAAATGCGTGGCAGCTGCAAGATCTTAAACCTGGCGACGCCGTCGTGTTTACGCAGTCGTCAGTGTTCGATACCGTCAAATTCAAACAGTATCATCCGGAAATGCACCTGACCCTGGAGGAACGAAATAAATTCAAACAGGCGGTCATGGCCGTGTATGAGATGAAGTGACGAAGGGGCAAACAAATGACATTTGACAATTAATAATTGACTCGTGCTCGTGAGGGCAGTGCCCCATAAGGCTGCCCTCACATTCCTGCAACCTGAAATCAATATCCTATGTTAAAAAAATATTGGCCACTCTTTGGTTCGCTCATCGTAGCAGCTATCATCAGGATCCAGCATTTAACTTCTATCAGCCTTTGGCACGATGAGGCATTCTCAGCTCTTTTGATCAGATATCCCTGGGGAGAGATGATGCACCGCATAGGCCTTGATGTACATCCGCCGATGTACTATATCTTTTTGCGCTTTTGGCATTACGCCTTTGGTGATTCCATGTGGTCACTTCGGGGTTTTTCGGCGCTTTTCGGGATTTTGACGGTTTTTGCGGTATGGCTCCTAGTTAAAGAGGCCTTTAAAAGCGAAAAAATGGCCTTTTGGGCGGCCTTTTTAGCCGCTCTGAGCCCATTTCAGGCCGAGTACGTGACTGAGGCCAGAATGTATACTATGGGGGCATTTTTCGCAGTCTTGTCCGCATACTTTCTAGTAAAAGCTCTGCATGACCAAAAGCTGCTGGCTGCAGATGACCGACTCCATATACCGAACCTGCCGCAGGACATCAAACTCAAGCGCATGATGCGCCTGAACTATCTCGGGTATGCGGTTTCTACCGCCGTCATTATCCTGACCCACTACTACCTGCTGTTCACTGCCGCAGCAATCGGTTTGTACGGATTAGTCTACGCCGTTTTTCATTTCAGGCACGACATAAAAAAGTATGCAGAACTGTTTGCGGCATATATCCTAATCGGCCTGGCGTTCCTCCCCTGGCTGAAGGTTTTCCTGTTCCAATACCGACAGGTAGGGGCAGGTTACTGGATTCCGAAGACGACGTTTTGGAGCATCCCTGATACGCTGTGGACCATGCTTTTAAATTTCACCCATGACGTCAACAATCACACAACGCAAAAGTTGTTGTTGCTCGTAGCCCTGTTTTCTATTTACTTCCTTATCGAATTCTTGCGCAAGACGCAGCAGTTTGAAAAGTGGCTGGTGGTACTCGCTTTGCTTGCTCCGTTCGGCGGCGCATTCCTGTTCGAAGTTTTAGCACGCATGAAAGGCAGCACCAGCTCGGTCTATCAGGTTCGATATTTTCTGTTTGCCAGCACATTCTATACCATCGCCTTAGCTGCCTGGTTGTCGCAGATAAAGACCAAAGCAATTGGTATAACATTGCTCGGTTTGTATGCGATAACGAATGTCACCGCGATTTATAACTACTGGCATCAGCTGAACGTCTCTAGCAGGCCGGGCATGAACGCCGCTGCTAAATATCTTGGCGCAAATGTCGAACCGGGCCAGCACGTTTTTTTGGGAACGTCGTTTGAATTTTTCAACTACAAGTATTACGCGCAAACATATTATAAGATCCCTACTCGTCCGCAGCTGTACACTGGCGGTCGGGCGCAAGCCAGCCAGATGTCCCACGTGGAAGGCTCCGCTATTTTAGCCGATTTCGATTTAGTGCCCGATTTCCAGCAAGCGACCACAAACAGCGACACGGTATGGCTGGTATGGACCTACGCCTTTGGATCCAACAAGCCCGAGACTCCCAAGAACTGGGTACAGATCTCAGAAAAAGAATACCCTGACGTAAGGCCATATGTAGGAACGTCGATCTATGTGACGGAGTACAGGGTCAATTAAAAAATAGAAATATTAAACGGCCCCGTGCGGGGCCGTTTGGTTACATGCAATTCACTGTAATTGAGCGATCGGCTCAGTTATGGTGAATTGATTTTTCGACGGAAAAGCCTTTCAGATGGCCTAAAAAAAACTTTATAAATATGCGAAAATTGCGGTTGACTGCTTGCCTTAGGCCTCCTATAATGACCGTGCTTTAAAGGAGGCATATGGAACACACTGCTTTGCTGGAAATGAAACGGTCAGCGAAATCCTTTGACCGTCAGGCAATTGAGCGATACCGGAGCGGTCTGCAAACCGCGCAGGACACAATCAGTGTTCAGAAAGAGATGATGAAAGGCTTGCTTGGTATCGAACGCAGGGCTCAACAAAAGCTCAAGGCCAACATTCAATCGATCCAGGAGAACACCAGGCGCATCGAGCCGTTTACGGCACTGGCCGAAAAATACAGCCGGTTGAGTCTTCAGCCATTGAAATTGCGGGACCAATCCGGCTGGCCCAAGCTTGTCGTTTTCAGCCTTGAAGCTTCGCGCTTCTCTTTGGGTTGCGTTTGCACCACGGACGGCTGGAGCGGCAGCGCAAGCTTCCGTCGCAGGGTAATGCCGGCTAAGCTTCCTTCAAAGATCGTAGAGTGCTATGACGACGTACTCAGGAAGCTGGCGCAAATGAGCAGGAGTGCCGGCAGATCGGTCTCCATCACGTGCGAGTTTGACGGGATCATCCCGGCCGATGTCAAGGTGAAAATTCTGGAAAGCAAGAAAGACTTCCAGCAGATTTTCATCATCGCAGAGTCAACGGGGTTTGTCGTAGAACAAAAAGCGCCGACGATCATCCAAAGGGATCCTATAGTTGCCGGTTTTGACGGAAACGATCTGTGGCTGATCGCCGACTTTGACACAACTCCGGTCGAAGAGGGTATGATCTTCACGGTTCCCGAGTAGGCGCCTAAGCGCGCAATCAAAACTCCCCGGAATATATTTCCCGGGGAGTTTTCTGCTTTTTACTATTCACTATTCACTATTCGCTGGTTCCTATTCTATCGTCGTTCCAATATACGCCTTGCCTTTTAATATATTTTCCAGGTTCTTAAGGTTTGTCCCGTTAGCCACAATCACGCGCTGTTTGTTCTTCTGGGCTGTTTTGGCCGCAGTCGGATCGAATGGAGTTTTTCTGCCAGGCTCCCACTGGCCGCCAAAACGAGTATTGAATTCTTTCCAGGTCAGGCGTTCAATCTTCTGCGCGTCCGGAAACTCTTTGGGATTTTTATCATACACATAATCTACATCGCTCAAATTGACGATCGTGGTCGCACTGTAGGCCTTGGCAAGCCTGACTGCATCATCATCCGTGCTCCGGCCCGGCTTCCAGCCGCCAGCGATTAACACTTTTTCCTTGAACGCGACTTTACTATTCGGGTCTTCCACGATAGTCTTGTGCGCGAGCTTGCCAAACGCCAATCTGACCAGCTGGGCGTTGAACCGGGTCGCAAAAATTCCCATCCAATCCAATTCATCATTGGAAGCCTTAATGAGGCCAGATAAGGCTGTTTGATACTCACGTGCCGGCTTGCCTCCACCGATAATCAGAATGAACCGGTCCCCTGTCCTGGCGAGTTTCTCGATCAGCTGTTTGAAATTTTTTATGAAGGATGTGTCTATTTGCCCTGGGTTCACAAGCGAACCGCCTACGGAAATGACAAATGTGTTTTTCATGGTGTGCTAGTGGCTTTAATTTCTATAGTATCTACAGTGGATGATGCCGCAGTGAGCGGCGGAGCCGCTATCTGCGTGCAGCTGCTTCCTTTGGTGCACAGGTATCCCCTGTTGTTAAACCGCATATCAATGTAATCATAATTGTTTTTTTGGTCATCAGGCAAGTTGGCATAGAGCAGCCGCAAATTCGCCAGAACTTTTTCCATATCACTCTTGCGATCAAAGAGCAATCGCCTGTTATTCGGCAGGTTGGCGGTAATATCAATACTATCGGCATTTTCCAGGGAGAATGATGCCACTTGCGAACCGATAATGGCCGGGAGCCGGGTATTGAGCGTCTGTAGCAGGCCTGCCAGATCGTCTGCCACAAAATGACTGTTCAGGAATAACGACTCCTCGCCAGGGAGTGTGATGGTAATCAGGCTGCTGTGAGGCGAGGTTGTTGTTGTCGCGGGTACCGATTCCTGAACATACCCGTCGGCTGAGATAATATATTGAGCATCAGAAGTCCTGGCAAAAAATTTGCTGATTCTCGGCTGGATTGATATTTCTATTGAATTCGGGAACTTTTTTCGGATCGAATTGACTGCAAGAATGCCATTGTCATTTTCTTTTAAAAATACAGATAGGTGGTGTTTAGACAGGAATAGGATATTCTGCTGGGCTTTGATCCGATTTTCCGAAAAGTAAGTTTGCACAAGTGCCTGTACGTCTTTTTGCTCCTGGATCTTAAAACCAGTGACTGTTACCTGTTTGATGAAAAGGAAATTCGGAATGTAGACCGCATAAGCCAGACCAAAAACAACAACCAGTATGGCAGCCTTAATATACCAAGGTCCAGGTCCAAGGGTTGCCATAAATCGTTCCATTCGCGATTCCGGCACCACATATGGCTGCCTCCGGTAGTGACGGGCATTCTCAAGCTGGCGCTTGAAGCCAGTTTGCTGGAAACGAAGTCTGGAATTTGATTTGTTTGAATTCCCGATCATAGTATGCCAATCTACAGATATGCACAAATATACAGATAACTACAGATTTTACTGAACAGTATCTGTAGTTATCTGTATATTTGTTACCATCTATATATCTGCATTATTATTTTATCCATTTTCCATATTGTCGGCACAGCAGCTCCCCGGCGCGCATAGGTTCAGCCATGATCTCTTTGGTAATTTTTTCCATGCGCATGCCTTGGGAACCCTTGATCAAGATCGCCGATTCGGGTACGAGAAGGTTTTGGACCGGGTTTTGTGCCTGCTCTGACGTGTCGAGGCTTACAATATGTTCAGGATCAAACCCTGCGTCTTTTGCTCCGTCAGCTATGAGCTTGCCGCCCTGGCCGACTGTTATCAACTTGGTGATGCCGCTCTCTGCAACTATCTTGCCGATCTGCCGGTGCGCATCATCGCTCAATTGACCGAGCTCGAGCATGTCTCCAAGTACGGCAATTTTGTACGGCTGCGGCATATGCGACAATACGGCAAGTGCGGCTTTGGTCGAATCAGGCGAGGCATTATACGTATCATCCAGAATGACAGTATGTTTAATGCCCGCTATGGCTTGGAGCCTGCCTGGTACGGGCTTGTACTCAGAAAGACCTCGAAGCAGCAGGTCGGTTTCGACTTTCAAACTTTCGGCTACTGCAATAGCTGCAAGAGCACTGCTGATATGGGCAGTACCAATGGCTTTGATGGAGGCCTCAATGCTTCTGGTTGGGGTCTGAACTTGGATCTTTGTGGCAAAGCGGCCGTAATCGGCTTCAGAAGAAACTAGTCTAACCTCTGAACTGCTGGCAGAGCCATACGCCAAAACTTTGGCTTTTGTTTTACCGCGTTGTCTCGCTGCTGCTTCGTTATCCTCATTGACGATTAAATATTCGTCCGGCTCCAGTACTTCGGCGATCCTTCCTTTTTCGCGCTCAATAGCTTCATTGCTCTGAAAATACTCATAATGTGAAATGCCGATGGTAGTAATAATCGAGATATGGGGTTTGGCGATGGACAGCAGATGGTTCATGTCTCCAGGCCTGTCGACGCCTAGTTCTAAAACTAAGACTTCCGGATAAGCATGTGGGAATACCTGTAATGAGACAGACTGGGCGAAAAATTTGAGCCAAGCCAAAGGGTTCTTGCCGGGCCAGGCCATGCCGAGAATGGTTAGTGGCAAACCGAACTCGTTGTTAAAATTCTTTTCCGGCCGGCGCGCCTTGAATTTTTGCGAGACCACGGAGTATATTGCCTCTTTGGCCGAGGTCTTGCCCACGCTGCCCGTTATTCCAATAACAACCGGATTATATTTTTGTATAGTGGATCTGGCGAAGTAGGCGAGAATATTTTGGATATATTTTTTCATAAAAATTAGTTCTCTCGCGGATATGCGGATAACACGGACTTCGCGGTCATCGGCGGTATCTGCGAAGTCCGTGTATCCGTGAGATAACTACTTTACTAAATTTTATTTCTTAATCACATCTTTGCCTACAAACGGTTTCAGTACGTCCGGTACCACGACTGATCCGTCCTGCTGCTGGTAGTTTTCGAGGATGGCAATCAGAATCCGAGGGCTGGCAATAACGGTGTTATTCAGCGTGAAGACATGTTTGGTTTTGCCGTCTTGAGTCTTATATTTGATGTTCAAGCGGCGGGCCTGCCAGTCAGTGAGATTTGAATCCGAGTGTGTCTCGCTGAAGGCATTTCTCGACGGCATCCAGGTCTCAAGATCGTACATCTTGTACTTGCCCGCACCCATATCTCCCGTGCAAATATTCAAGACGCGGTACGGGAGCTTCAAATCCTGCAGCATTTCTTCCGCAATCTCACGAAGCGTTTCCAGCCACTTGTCGCCTTCAAGAATATCGGCTTTGCAGAGAATGACTTGTTCGACTTTCATGAATTCATGCACGCGGTAAATACCCTTGGTGTCCTTGCCGTAGCTGCCGATCTCGCCGCGAAAACAAGGCGAGACTCCGCAGAGCCGGACAGGCAGATCTTTTTCTTCCAGGGTCGTGTCAGCATAATAAGCTAGCAGGCTCGGCTCAGAGGTACCAGCCAGATACGTTGGTTCGGTTACTCCTTTTTGGATTTCTTCCTCCGTAAGTACTTGGTACTGGTCAGCTTTGCCAAACGGAAAATGACCGCTGCCATAGAAGGCGAAGGGTTTATCGAGGATCGGCGGTACCATGAGCGTAAAACCTTTAGCCTGCATTTTCTTTAAGGCATGCCAAATCAGGCCATACTGCATGAGCACAGCTTCATTTTTGAGATAATAACCCCGAAAACCTGCTGTTTTAACCCCGGCTTCGGTATCGATAAGATCGAGCGCTTTACCGAGCGTCATGTGGTCTTTAATCTCGTAGTCGAACTTATTCGGTACCTGTTTGACCTTCTCTTCTTCTTTGGGGTCGACATGGCCTAAAGCAGGGCTCCAGTAGCTCCACGGGACATTGCCGGTTTCGTCTGGACCGATCGGGGTTTCCGGACTCGGAATGTTCGGAACCAAGTACATAAGGTTATCGAATTCAAGCTCAATTTCGTCCACCTTCTTTTTAAGTTCCGTGGTTTTGGTATCGACTTCCTTCATTTCTAAGAGTTTAGCCTGGCGGTCTTCGGGGGAGAGTTTGCCAATCTCTTTGGAAAATTGATTCTTAGCTGCCTGCAGGCTTTCCAGTTCCGTGAGCAGGTCGCGCCGTTTTACGTCAACATCGAGCAGGTGGTCAATGTCAAGATCGATTCGTTTGTTCTTAACAGCTTCTTTGACTTTGTCCGGATTATCGCGGACGAATTTAATGTCTAACATAGTAAGTAGAAAGTTATCAAGTTATAAAGTAGAAAGAGAAAACAGAATAAAATAATTCAAAATTATTCCCCCACAGGGGAGGTGCGGTCTTTGATTTCGGTTGGAGAAAGAGTTAGGTTCATGTTGATATACTCGATCACAAATTGAGAAGCTCAACAACTTGTTCGCCTTTTTTGAGCAATGTATAGTTTTGAAGTTCGGAAATTGGGATATATCGGAGCTCTGCTATTTTACTGTCAAACTTGTTGGTGTGTAGTTGTCCGCCGATAGCTTTGCATTCATAGCATGCAATGATGGTCTGAATCTGCTCTCCGGTGTTCTTGGTCCAATTGTTCGTTAAGATTTTGGGGAGCAATCTTATAATCTCCACCTCAAGTCCAGTTTCTTCCTTGGCCTCGCGTATAACGGCATCCTCGGGTATCTCGCCAAACTCGATCTTTCCCCCGACAAATTCCCAGGTGTCATGTGCTTCGGAAATGTCAGGATCGATCCTCCGCGCAAGTAGCAAGTCCCCCTGATCGTTCCGGATTACCGCAATGACAATGGGGATTAGCTTTTGTTCCGTGGTGGAATTCATGGGTTAAGTAGGATAGATAGGACTTATAGGATGAATAGAATGCATAAGACTTATTGGCCCTATTCGTTGTCCTTCGTAGATTCGTCTATTCGTAGATTCGATATATTCTCTTTCATCGGCGGGAAGATGACGGTCTCACGTATGGGCTTGTCGGCCAGGAAGGAGAACAGGCGCTGGGACACGCCAAAACCGGCCGCGGGCGGCATACCGTACTCCATGGCTTCCAAATAATCATAGTCGATAAATTGTGCTTCCGTATCCCCTGCTTCCCTGCGCTTCATCTGCTCTTCGAACCGGGCACGCTGGTCAATGGGGTCATTGAGCTCGCCGAAACCTTTACCGAGTTCAGTACCGTAGGCAATGATCTGGACTCGCTGTACCAGCTTCGGATCTTCAGGATTTTTCTTAGCAAGCGGTTCCAGCTCTATAGGCTGGTCGATTAAAAAGATCGGTTTGTCGGTCGGTAGCGTCGCGCGGACCTGCTTGAAAATCGTATCTATCAGTTTGCCGCGATGAATAGCCGGATCGTAAGCAATCTTCTTGGAATCAAGATAATTTTTCAGGTCCTGGTCGCTGGCCTGTTCAAGATCTATACCGGTGTTCTCTTTGAATAGTTTGACATAGCTGACCTTTTGCCACTGGCCGCTCCAGTCGCATACCATGCCGCGACTGGTTATTCGCAGGGTGCCAAATGTCTTTTCGATAACGTATTGGTACATTTCCTGCAGCATCTGCATCAGTTTTTCAAAATCGCCGTATGCCCAATAGAATTCCATTTGAGTATAGTCCTGCAGGTGCTCGGTATCAATGCCTTCATTGCGGAAAATGCGGCCAATTTCAAAAACCTTTTCGTAACCGGCTACAAGCATTTTTTTGAGCGGCAGTTCCAAGCTGATGCGCAGGTAAAAATCGCGGTCTAAGGCATTATGATGCGTCACAAACGGTTCAGCTTCGGCACCGCCGGGTATTGGCTCCAAAATTGGCATCTCCAATTCCAGAAAACCGCGGTCAACCAAAAATTGCCGCATATAGGACCAGAACTGGCTGCGTTTGATGAATAACTCCTTGTTTTCAGGATTTAACAGGATATCCAGATAGCGCTGGCGCAGGCGAATCTCTTCGTCAGTGAGGCCATAGTGCTCGGAAGGGATCGGGAGCAAAGATTTAGCTAACAGCTTATAGCTTGCAGCTTGCAGGGTTTTTTCACCGGTCTTGGTCGTAAACAGCGTTCCTGTGGCTTCGATAAAATCGCCTATGTCAAAATTATTGAGCAAAAACTTGAATTGTTCCTCGCCGATATTGTCGGATTTGAATAAAACTTGGATCTTGGCTGTCCCGTCCTCAATATGAGAAAAGATCAGTTTGCCCATGGTGCGCCAGGAACGGATTCTCCCAACAAGCGTAACCGGAGTTTGCGCTTGGCTCAGCGTATCAAACTGCTCCAAGACCTCCTGGTTAGCATGGGTTCGGTCCGTGGTCGAGGGGTACGGATCAACCCCAGCAGCTTTGAGCTGATCAAGGCGCTGCCTGCGGAATTTGATGATGTCTTCTAATCTTTCTGACATAGTAGTTACTGTAGCGTGCCCATTTATGGGCTTCTTATGGCCGATAAATCGGCACGCTACACTATAGCTTATGAATAATCTTGTTCAAATTATACCAAAAAGTGCGAAAAACAACAAAAAAGTACCAGTTGTTGACAAATTTGATAAAATATGACATTATACCAAGTTCGTAACAAAGTTCAGGAGGGATTAAACGATGTTGTTTCCAGCTAATTTTCGCCTTAAGGACGACTCCAGGAAGCTGGTCGAGGGACTGACTGGGCCAATCTGTTATTATGAGGGCTTCCATATAGATGCCCTGGTCTCCATGTACATTGTGGCCAAGATCAGCTGGCTGCAAAAGGCCGGCGTATGGGACGCCTTCTTGAGGGGCGAAAGCGTCGACATCGAGGAGTTTTGTCCCAAAGACTTCTTGGGTTCGTTGGACCTGGTGGGGATGGGTACGCATGGCGTGCTGTTTGCCGCCATCGATCGATTGGCCAACGAACGGCTGAAGGGCATTGTCCCAAAGCCTGCAACTCCGGCGGAAACCTAGACAATCAAATCACGAACGCGAGCCTGTGGGCTCGCGTTCTTCTTATTGACTGGGGTAATCAAAAAACATATAATGAGCCCACTCAAAGGAGGTGCTACCATGAATATTGGCGAACCGACATTGCCTGATGTTTGGAGACTTTTTAAAATTACGTGGCCGATACTGCTCGGCACCTTGCTCTGCATACTGATGCTTTGCAGCCCGAACATACCAGTTAGCGATGCATGGATCAGTCTCTGTGCCCAGCTCGCCTTGTACGCCTGGGGCATTCGGCGGATGTTCAAGCTCACTCACCGCTGATAACTCGCCGATTATCCCTATCGCATAAAAGCGGACCTTGTTAGGTCCGCTTTTCTATCAGTGATACAGTATCAATACCTTATTCAATCGAAACTATCTCGTACTCCATTTCCCCTGCCGGTGTGGCTACGGAGAATTTCTCATTGACTTTGCGGCCGAGCAGGGCTTTACCGACCAGTGACTCGTTTGAAATTTTGCCTTCCTTGGGGTTGGCTTCATTGCTGCCAACGATGGTGTAGGTCTTTTCTTGGCCTGCAACGCGGACATGGGCGGTCGAACCGATCATAATGGTGTTGCGATGCGCAGTAGTCTGGATAATCTCCGCGTTCTTGATGATGTCTTCGATTTCCTGGATGCGGCCTTCAATGAAGCTTTGCTCCTCGCGGGCCTGGGCGTAATCAGCATTCTCGGAAAGGTCGCCATGGGCAGCCGCTTCGCGAATGCGCTCGATCACTTCCGGGCGCTTTTTTGCGATGAGTTCCTTTAATTCTTCATTAAGCTTGGTTAAGCCTTCAGCTGTTAGTAAATACTTTTTAGACATGTGAGTATGGAAGCTATATTGCTGCGAATTGTATGACGCGGAATATGCTTGAATGTTCAATATTAATTAATATATCCGCCCCGTAGGCGGAATAATGTTCCTGACTGCGTATATTGTAAAGAAATGTCGTAATCTTGTCAATTTATTGGCAGTGTGGTATGATGTTTCGTTTTATTCAGATAAGGAGGATAGATATGGAATCATCAGATTCTCTCGGTAGACTGGACATCCCATATAACTGCAAATTGGAATCCAGCATGTATTGCCTCATTCAGGATGTTGCGAGCAAATGGGGCATCAGCTTTGATTCGGCAGTTCAGGGCATTCTCCACTTGGGAGCCAGAATTTACGAAGGCGCAGCACCTGGGCAATCGGTGTTTGTAGCAAATTCCGACGGAAGCGGTCCATTGCTTGAGGCAGGTAACTTTCCAGCAACTAAAGGACGGGCTACGGTTTACCGGGTCGATACTGAATGGAAAAAGCGTCGACGCATTCAGAAAGGTGGACTCAATGGAGGAACGAGTATCGGAGAATCTCAAGGCGTGGCAGAATAAACGGGTCCGGATACTGTTCAAAGAAGAACATCCGAGATACCATACGCGTTTGTTCGAAGGAACCTTGAACTACTTTGACGAAAAACCTCTTGAACCCGGCCAATACTGGGGCATCCTCGATTTCGGCATGAGCATTACATTCGAAGCTGAAAATGTGGCTGAGGCCTGGCTCGTACCGTAACAAAACGGCTACCAACAATGGTAGCCGTTGTTTTATATTTGCAGGTTTTAATCCTTCAACGGGCTCAGGGTCAAGTCTAAATCAAATATCCAGGTTCTTGACAGTCTTGGCGTGCGTGGTAATAAACCGCTTTCTCGGCGCCACTTCATCGCCCATGAGTACCTCAAAGATTTCACTGACTTTTTCCGCATCTTCGATGTTGACCTGCAGCATGACGCGATTTTCTGGGTCCATGGTCGTTTCCCAGAGCTGGCCAGGGTTCATTTCTCCCAAACCTTTGTAGCGCTGGATGGTGTATTTTATTCCATCAATGTTTGCGGATGTGGTCTCTTCCCCGGTTTGCTCAGGGGTGGATTCTTCGGCTTCTTCGGGAACATTTGACTTTTGACCTTTGACATTTGACTTTCTGATTCCCCTTTTGACCTTCGCCTCCGCAATCAAATCCTTTAAAATCTCATCACGCTCCGGTTCGGAGAATGCATATTGGAATTCCTTGCCGACTTGGACCCTAAACAGCGGCGGCTGGGCAATGTAAAGGTGTCCATTCTTGATAATGTCCGGGAAGTAGCGGTAGAACAGCGTCAGCAGCAATGTGCGAATGTGGGCGCCGTCCACGTCAGCATCGGTCATAATAATAATGCGGTGGTAGCGCAGCTTAGCGACGTCATAGAGCTCGCCAATGCCGGTGCCGAAAGCAATGACCAGATTCTTAATTTCCTGGGAAGACAGCATTTTGTCCAGTCTGGCGCGTTCGACATTCAGGATTTTACCTCGGAGCGGCAAGATGGCCTGAAATCTGCGGTCGCGACCCTGCTTGGCAGACCCACCGGCCGAGTCTCCCTCAACAATATACAGCTCGCATTTGGCCGGATCCGATTCTGAGCAGTCCGCCAATTTTCCTGGCAATGCCAAACCTTCCAACACACCCTTGCGAATGACGCTGTCGCGTGCAGCCCTGGCAGCCATTCTGGCTTTGGCCGCCAAAATAGCCTTTTCGATGATCTTACCGGAATCCTGAGGATGCTCTTCCAAGTAGGTTTCCAGTTCCTGGCTGACCACGCCTTCCACGGCTGTTCTTACTTCTGGGTTGCCAAGTTTAGCTTTGGTCTGCCCTTCGAATTGCGGGTTGGGTAACTTGACGGAGATGATAGCTGAAAGTCCTTCGCGCATATCTTCACCGGTCAGCTTCTCATTCTCTTTGACGTAACCGTTTTTCGTGGCGTAGTTATTGATGACGCGGGTCAGCGCAGTGCGGAAACCTGTTACGTGCATGCCACCTTCCGGGTTGTAGACATTGTTCGCATACGACAGAATTCGTTCGTCATAATCATCCGTATACTGAATGGCGACCTCAACCGCGATGTCTTCAATCTGCTTGCTGATGTAAATGGGAGAGGATTTGGCCTTCTTGTTGCGATTAAACTGCCTGAGGTAGCTTAAGATTCCGCCTTCAAAGTAGTACTGGTAGGTAAGATTCTCCTCGTCGCTATGAATGACAAAGTGCAGTCCCTTGGTCAAGTAAGCCTGGCTGCGCAAGTGCTCCAGAATGGTGCTGAATTTGAACTTGGTCGTTTCAAAAATCGTGCCGTCCGGAAAGAAGGTTATTTTGGTGCCATGTTGGACCGGGTCATTCTTATCGATCTTTCCCACAACTTTAATCGGCCCCTGTGGCTTGCCAATCTTGAATTTCATTTCATAGATCTTGCCTTCCTTGCGCACCTGGGCGATCAAATTGGTCGAAAGGGCGTTCACAACGGAAGCACCCACGCCATGAAGACCGCCGGAAACTTTATATCCCGAAGCCTCGCCGCCGAACTTACCTCCGGCATGCAGCACCGTAAGTACTGTTTCCAGTGCGGATTTTTTGGTGGTTTTATGGATATCGACGGGAATACCGCGACCATTGTCTTCCACGGAAACGCTGCCGTCGGCATTGACGTTAACCCAAATACGGTCGGCGTAGCCAGCTAAAGCCTCATCAACACAGTTGTCTACGATTTCCCACACGAGGTGGTGCAAACCAGTTTCTGAAGTGGAACCAATGTACATGCCGGGGCGCTTGCGGACCGGCTCCAAACCTTCCAAAACGGTAATGTTTTCCGCTGTATAGGTTGATGCTTTATTCGTCTTTTCGTCTTTTGCCATAGGTTAAAATAAATACAAAAATCAATCAAAAAATACTCAATCTTTCCTATTGAATCCCTACAAGAATTATAGCATAAAATTCGCAAAAAATCCATGAAAATTATGAAAATTTCCATCTTATATAAGAGGAATATTGGCAGTGTGGATTATCAGGTTTCTTAAGTAAACCACGGTAAAACAAAAAGGAGTCTTTAGCTTCAATAAAAGACTCCTGAACAGGCCCCTTTTTGTTAAATTTTTACTACCTTAACTCCGCTTGATAGGTTTCCGCAGTCTGTTTGTACAGCTCATTTTGCAATGGCTCAACTTCTTCTGCCGTGAGAGTTCGTTCCGGGCTGCGGTAAATGACCCGGTAGGTGTAGCTCATACGGTCAGGTCCGAATTTGCCATCGTTTTCGTATTTATCAAGAAGCTCTACCTGTTCGACCAGGTCACCGCCTATGTGGCGGATGAGGTCAAAATAGTTATTGGGCACGAAGTCCTTTTTTACGATGAACGAAATGTCGCGAATTACTGGCGGGAATTTGCTGACCTCGACGAATTTCTTGCCCATGTGCAGCTGTTTGGTCACCCGAGGGTCCTCACTCCAGAGCAGGCGGATATCCGGCAGACTCATGCTGACTATGGCCAGGCGCTCCAGGCCAAAACCGAATGCCCACCCCGTGTAATTGGAAGAATCGACGCCAAGTTTTTCCAAGACTGATCCCTTGACCACGCCGCAGCCGACGACTTCGACCCAATTGCCTTCTATTTCTACTTCCATTTCCAGGGAAGGGTCTGTATACGGGAACGTGTCGGGATTGAGACGGTATTTTACCTCAGGCCCGAAAACAGCTTTGGCAATGGCTCCCAGAGCCTCTTCCAGGTCCTGTTGGCCCATGGTCTTCATGGCTTTCGGCACTAGGTACCAGCCATCAATTTGATGGAAGACATTCATGTGCTTGCGGTCTATTTCATCCTTGCGATAGACTTTGCCGAAACTGAACGAACCGACGGGTTGATTGTCCGCCATGCGCTGTTTGACTGCTTCGTTCTGCAGATAGTAATACCACATAACGGTCGTGTGCGTCCGCAGGATATTGCTGTCGTCGACATAGTAGGTATCGGATTTGCTGCGTGCCGGATGGTCGGCAGGAAAATCGAACAGGTCAAAGCTGATATCAGCCGGAACAATCTCCGGAGTTTTGATAATATCGAGATCCTTAAAGTAGTCGCTTGCAAGAATCTTTTCGACGATTTCGGCGATAGGGCTGCCCGGGGTGCGCGAAAGATCGGGCATAGCAAGATACCGCCGGATGCGCTGAGCTTCGAAATCCGTGCGCTTTTCGAGTTCTATTCTTAAACGCTGTTCCTCTTCCGTTGAAATGATGATTTCTGTTCTCATAAAGTATTCAAATTTACTTAATACATCCGGCGTCATCCTGAACCCGACTGCAGCGGAGAGTGAAGCATCTCTTAAACTACTGGTTTAAGGGATTCTTCGTCACTCGGATGCACTCGCTCCTCAGAATGACGCCGGATATGGTAGTATTTTACTTAACTTCACTTATCGCTGTCAATTTTGTTCAATCATCCCCGGCTCAAACTGGTTCCCCGGCTTGGTATCTGGTTTGAGTATCATTATCCCCTTCCCTGGCTCGCTGGAGAGTCCAAGCTCGAAGGCCGCGCAGATCATACCTTGGCTTTCCACACCGCGGATCTTGGCTTTCTCAAGGACAAACGGCTCATGGGCCTCGCTATGGATGTTCTGCGGGATCTGGGCACCGGGCAGGGCCAGGGCCACCATGTCTCCGACTTCAAAGTTAAAGGCGCCACAGACAACCGGGTATATTTCTTTTTCACCATCCGTCAATTGAACGACCTGCAGCCGGTCGGCATTGGGATGCTTTTCTATAGCTAAAACTCGGGCTGTAATAATGCCAGAGTAGTTATTTGTTGGGTTTTTAGCCGGTGTGTTTTTGAATAGTCTTTGAAAAAATGAAAATAATTCCATAAAATTGATAATTAACAAATTTACAAATTAAATACTCTGTATTTGCTCCTCGGCTCGGATGTTGATTGTATTCAACATCTCTCGCCTTACGTCGCAAATAAAACTTACTGCGGCCCAATTTGTTAATTTGTAAATTATTAAATTTGTTAATAGTACCTGCATTCTTCCTGGTTGCACAGGTAGCCGGTGTAGCCGGTCGGGGCAGCGCTCAGCAAGGTCTTGAGGGTAAACGTATCAAAAGTGGCAGAAACTTTGTACTCATAATCGACACCGGAAAGAGGATCTTTCGGTATGGCAGAAATGTACTGAGGCACTAAGTCAGTCTTATACTTTTGTTCCGTAGGAAATACATATTCCTGATCGCCGGCAATATTATTGTTGCTGTACAGCAGAAGTGCCGTACGAATGCTCTCCATGTCAGATTTGCGCTGGTCGTCGTACATAGCAGCCTCAGTCTCTGTCTTATACCGTATGCCGTCCGAAGCTTTGAGCTTGATCAGCTGGTTTTGAGTCTCGCTGTAGAAAGTGAGGACATAATCCGTACCGTCATCGTTCGGCGTGTAGGTATACACGAATTCATTCTTGTTTATCGGGTCAACGGGATTCATAGCTACCCTCAGATATGGTTTTATAGACGAGACCATTTCGCTAAAATTCGTCGTCTTTGGGTATGTATCAAGGTCCTTCTTGTAATTCGTAAGGGCAATTGCAATGTTTTTCATGGTGGTCGTACGCTGTGCGTCACGATCTTGTTTTGCTTCCGGAGAACCGTCTGCAGCAGCTGATGAAGCGGAGTTTGTCGTCTCCGGGGTCGTGGAAGGAACAGCAGGAACTGTTGTACTGGTGGAAGTCGCTGGAGTGGCAGGGGTGAATTTATAGGTGGTTATTAAGACCTCACCCAGCGCGGTTATGGTCGGCTGGTGAAGATTAAACTGCTTCATCTTGGCCGTTATGGTATCAATCTCGGCCTGGGTCATGGCATTGCCCGTTTGCAAGCTATAACCGCCCTTGATAAAGTCGGAATCGGAATATTTTGGGTCTCCGGCAGAGTGACTATTGAGCGGATCGCTCATAAAGACATGAAATTCGTCGCCATCAGCAAGGCCATCCTGGTCTGAGTCCGGATTATTTGGATCGGTCTTCATTTTAAATTCTTCCTGATTGCTCAACCCGTCACGGTCCGCATCGGCATCCGGCCCGCACTGGTTCGGGCTTTGGCAGTTGTCTGTGTTGAAATATTTCACCAGCCAGTCTTTCCATTCCTGGGTATTTTCCACGGAAGAAGGTTCAGTTGAGCTGGCCTGGCCCTGGTCGTTCCCTGGTTGCTCCTTATTTGGTTTGGGTGCATTCTCATTCAAAACAATATCGCTTTTTGAAAGCGATACTACAAATTTTTCATAGATAAAATAGCCGGCAGCACCTGCAACCGCCAAAATGACAATTATGATAATCCCCCATTTCATGTATTTATTCATTGGTCCGCGTGGTGCCTGCGCCGCCGGCGGTTCTTGCTCGATTTTTACCACCGGACTGACAACATCCCCGGTCTTTTTTTGGCGAGGCATGACATTATAAAACAAATACTCCGGTTCGGCGGATGCTTGAATTTTCTGTTCCTGATCAGGCTGTGTCGGCTGTTGATCCGGTTTATCTGCGGGTTTGACGGGTTGAAGGTTAGGATTCTGGGTATCCATATGAATAAGCGAACTCGGCACGCTTTTAAACTTTTTGTTTCTTTAAATTTTGAGATTAAAGAAGGCTTCGAGGCAGACGAGGAACATTATCAGTGTGGCTTCCACCCACCAGTACAAAAGACCTTGGGAAGATAAGATGATCGATGCTGTCAGCAATACAGCCAGGAGCAGGGCTTGGCGGAAACTGATACCGAAATTCAGGAGGAAGGCCGTGCGCGCTAAAGCTTGTCTGAATCCCAGTCCTACCAGCGTGGCCAGGCTGGTTACGAAGATGAAGACACTTGCATATAGAAATACGAAAGTAAGCGTGCTTGCTGTTTGCGGCTCTGTGTACGTCATAATTGCCCCTGTCGAGAAAGCCGCCAGGAACATACTCAGGAACAGATAGAACGTACTTTGTTTTGAAGATCTCAACATTTTGATTATACCATAGATCACTGATTAACACTAATCACTCCCCTTACTGTCAGTGTGTATCAGTGCATCATTCCAGATACTCAAATTCGCACCGGTGGTCCCTGGCTTTCTTATGCTCTTCCTTGAACAGGTCGTACTTTGTCGTATATGCGATCCGTTCAACAAGCTCCAAGAGCCGCTGTTTGAGATCGGTAATCTCTTTTTCCGGCGCGATCTCCTCTTCAATGAACGTATTATCTTGCAAGTACCAGTACTTCAAGCCGACGACGGTTTCTTTCAAGTATTCCTCGGCCGCCCATTGGTAAATATAGAGCTGGTCTAAGTCCTTGCTCTTTTTCGGCGTCTGTCCGGTCTTGTAATCCAGGAGAATAATACCGTTTTGCACGCTGTCGGCACGGTCGATTTTACCGGTAAATAGATACTCTCCCAGCTTCAGCTGGAAGAACTTCTCGATATATTTTGGCACGAATTTCGCCTGCAGGCTGGTCTCATAGAATGTGCCGAGCATTTTCCTACCAAGCACGCGATATTCCTCTTTTTGTTCTTTTGTATCGTACCAGTCATCCACCCAATGCTTTTCATATAGTTCTTCCAGGAATTTCGCCGGGGGCAGCACCACCTCCGGTTTGCCGCCGAACAAGTCCTGCTGCGGCAGGTCGAGATTGGTTTTGTATAGTTTTAAATACTCTTCGAAAACTTTATGGATGGTCTGGCCGAAGCTTAAATGGCAGCTGCCGGCTACCGGTAGTTTGAGGTAATGATGATATTTGTATTTGAGCGGACAAGTTTCAAAATCGTTCAGCTGGGAATAAGAATACTTGAGCGACGGCACATATATCTGCTTCCCCGGTTGCGCTGCGGGGCGGAACATGACTTTGCCGGTAGCCTGATTTACCCGGTCGCTGGGCACCAAGCCGGTCTCGACCAAAAAGCTTGACGGCTTCTTGGCCCGGCTGCCGCCATAGTCCTTGGCCCAGGTCAAATAGAGATAGGTCTTGGCCCGCGTCATGGCAACATAAAACAGCCGGCGTTCTTCCTGCAAATGGAAATCCCCTTCCGGAAGGATATCTTTGATCAGGGCTTCCGGAATCTCGATCGGATCGCTTTTTTCCCGCGTCGGAAACCGCTGGTCTACCATGCTGATGACAAAGACATAGTTGAATTCCAGGCCTTTGGAGCTGTGAACAGTCATGACTTTAACGCTTTCAGGACCAGCATTCGGATCGAATTTTATTTCACCTTCATTGCCGGCTTCCAGCTCCAAGTCCAGGGTGGCCAAAAAATTATGCATGCTTCGGTCAGTTTCTTCCTGCCCGAATTCTTCGATCTTTTTGTAGAATTGGTCTACCAGCTCGCGGTTTTCGGCGTTTTCCAGCGTGTCTTCGGAAATAACCTCTTCGATACCAATATCCTTCACAATACTCACGAACAGCTCAGCTGCATGTATGCGCCGGGCAGCATCGCTATGGGCATGGAGGCAATTAATAAGCCGTTCGATGCTTTTTCGCGACTCATCGCTGGTTTCCGGGAAGCTTTTCGCGTCTTTTAACGCTTCATAGAGCGTTAAGGCCTTTTTATGCCCGTGGGCTAGAATATGAGCGCGCTCGTCATGGGGAATGAAAAACTTCGGCAGCGTTAGAACGCGGTAAAGGCTGTGCGAATCATGAAAATTATCGAGCAAGCGGAGATAGGACAGTATATCAACAATGATCTGTTTTTTGTATAAACCGCGATTAGCCACGAACGTGTACGGTATATTGCGGCTGCCCAGGACGGGCAGCAGCTCGTCAGCTGATGCGTTTCGCCTGAGCAGAATAGCAAAATCATTCCAGCTGCAGGAGGGTTCTGAATTCTTCAACTCCATAATCTTATTGGCTACGCAATTCAGTTCCGAACTTAAATCTTGCGCCTCCAGGACCTCGATAACTCCTTCCTGGGGGATGTTTGCGTGGAGTTTTTTTGACAAGTCTAACTTGGTCTCCAGCCGGTCCGGATTGTTTTTTTGGATGAAATCATACGCCAGATCAAGGATATTTTGGCTGCTGCGATAATTTTCGACCAGCGTGATCTCAGACAGTTCCGGGAAATCCTCTTTCAGCTTCAAGATATTGGAAACGCTCGCGCCGCGGAATTTGTAAATGGACTGGTCATCGTCGCCAACTACGGTCAAGTTTTGGCGCACCCCAGCCAGCAACTTCACCAATTCGTACTGGGCATAGTTCGTATCTTGAAATTCATCGACAAGGATATATTTGAACTTATCCTGATAATATTTGAGAATCTTCGGCCGCTTTTTGAATAATGCCAGCGTGTAGTTGATAAGGTCGGCAAAATCCAAATAATTGTGGTCGATGAGTAATTTTTGGTAGGTGTGGTACGCACCAGCCAGCTCTTCAATGCGGGCGATCTCCACAGGATCAACGTCAACCGGCGTCATCCTGACGTTGAGTGCATCCGAAACGGAAGGATCTTTTTTGCTGACCCGAGATTCTTCGCCACTCGGATGCACTCGCGACTCAGAATGACGCCTTTTGGAAGGAGGATTGATTTTTGTCTGAGCAGGCTGATCTGTTTGCAATCTAAGACCTTCGGCAAAACTCAAATAGTCTTCTGGCCCTATAAGTTCGTCCTTGCAGCGGCTGAAGTGAGAGAGCATCGCGTCGATGAACTTGGCAGGATTGCCCAGCGGCCGGTAATAGCTCAATTTAAATTTAGACAGGTTTTTGTAAACCAGGATCCATTGTCTGGTTGAGTCGAGGAGCGTGAAATCGTTGGGAATGCCGATGTCGAGGGCATGCATTTTTAAAATACGCTCGCAAAAACCGTGGAAGGTCGCGATCCATGTGTCGTACGCCCCGATGGGCAACAGCAAGTCCACGCGCTCCTGCATCTCACCGGCCGCTTTTTCGGTAAACGTTAGGGCGGCTATTTCATCCGGCCGGGCAGCGCCGGTTTCCAGCAAATAGGCTATGCGCCGCGTAATAACGGTTGTTTTTCCGGTGCCTGCTCCTGCAACGATAAGTAACGGACCTTCGGCATGTTTAACCGCCGTAAGTTGCTGCTGGTTCAATCCTTCAAATAACCGGTTGTCCGTTGGCAGAGCCTGCTGTTCGGCAATATTGGGAGTTTTTGTTGCTTGTTTGACCATGAATGCGCAATTGATTTATTTCGATTTGCAGAATTTCAGTGCTTCCCGTTACTGATAAAACTCGTCCACTGCTTCCAGAGGTCCTCGCCTTCATCTTTAAAGGAGGACCAGAAAGCCGAAGGGTTGACTATCTTGACCCCTTGAAATTCTTCCAGTTTTAGCAGGGCATTATCGCTGCTCACCAGAAAGTCCGCCCGTGCTTCCACCGCGCTTTCGAGGATCTTATTGTCTTCGGGATCCTCGACAATGCGAATCTGGCGGCGATTGACCACCCAGTGGATCTTGGCAAACAGATCATCCAGCTGGTGGCGGTAATCATCATTGTCGATGAGCTGGGAAGCTATAAGTTTATTCTCCTGCAGGGTCTGGCGATTCGCGTAGGCCTCTATCTCTCCTGCCAGCACCGCATCGATGATCTTCTTTTCGTATGAGTAGTCGTCTTTAAAGCCGTTAATGAGAACGTTGGTATCCAGGACTATCTTGGTAACATTTGACATGTGACATTTGACCTTTGACCGCTTCCGATTACTTCGTAGGGTTTTTTAATAGTACATCTCTAAACGCAGTGAGTTGATCAGCAAGGTTTGCTCCTCTACTTAAAAATTCCTTGTGTTCTTCTTCATTAATATAATGATTATCTAAAGCGATATCTAAACAAGCAATAACTTCATTCAAAGAGGTATGCGATCTATTAAGAAATAGGGCGAAATCCTTATCGGTCCCTCTGTCGGATCCTTCTGCTATGTTAAGCAAAATCGAATCCGCTGCGCGATACAGTTGGTTTGTTAAACTAAACAGTTCATATTGAGGAAAGTGGATCCTTGCTAGCTGTTTGACATCTATGACATATTTTCGGGCATCCTGATAAACCGGAAAATTTCTAAATCGGAATTTTTTATCAGTGTTTCCCATGTCAAATGTTAAAGGTTAATGGTCAAATGTTATCTTCTATTATTCTTTATCGGCATTAAAAATTTTCGGGGATTATCGTCCAGGTCAATGAAGAAGTCCGTGAGTTCCTTGATTTTGCCGCTGCAGGACTTACCGAAAGCCACGGTTTCCGTAAGCTGGCCGGTCATCTGGAGGTATTCGAGCAGCGGGATAAAGTCCCCGTCGCCACTGCAGAGCACCACGACATCTAATTTGTTCATAAGCTTGATGATGTCCATGGCAATGCCGACATCCCAGTCCCCTTTTTGGTGCCCGCCGGCGAAGGTTTGCAACTCCTTCATCTTTACTTCAAAACCAGCTTTCTCCAAGGCTTCAAAGAATGTATGTTCTTCGGGCATGTCGGCTTTGACCACATACGCGATGGCGCGGATCAGTCTGCGCCCGCCCACGGCCGAATCCAAAATCTCGTTAAATTTGACTCGTGCGTTATAAATATTACGCGCGCTGTAATAGAGGTTCTGAACATCCACGAATACGCCAACGCGCTGGTCGGGGTTTCTCATAGACATGAATTTATAAAATAATGATTATGTTTAATTATTGACACAGGAATGGCTTAATGTAAGTCGAAATATCGTCACCACTTCCTACTTCGTCAATGCCATTCGGACCGGCACTAAAAACCTGGTCGTTTCTGCAATCCGAAACTCCTGATTCGCGCTCATTCTCATCAATAAGGTACGGGGTTCCCCAGGGATCTTTGGGTGATTGGGAGAATCCCAGCCTTTGCCAGGATGTTGCCAAGGCAGCCAAGCCAGCGGCATTGGCATTGACGAGCCCTGTGCCCCGGAAGACACAGTCAGAGCAACCGCTTCCAGTAATTTGCAGCACGGTATTGTTATTGGTGGTTCTGGATAACTCGATCTGGGTAGCTATTTGGTGGAAATCAGCGTCAACTCTCGCGTACTTCGCCTTCTGCCGGGTATTATTCATAGCTACCAGCACAATGCTGGACAGTAACCCAATGACAGAAATAACGACCAACAACTCTATTAAGGTGAATCCGCGGCTATTTAGTTGAAACCGTACAATATCCATCTTCCATGCTTAGTAAGTTACTCCAAAAGTTGTTGCGGCTCCTTCACATGCGCATCCTCAGCCTCTAGCTCCAGATTCGCGGCATTTTGGATGCTGCCCCGCAATCGAGTGAAATCATTGGTAACAGTGCCCATGGTGTTGCCGGCGTTTTTGATATGCGTACCGAGCACATCAAGATTTTTAGCAAATTTGTCGCTTTCGGTCTTAATGCCGGAGATCATCTTTAATATTTCCTGGGCTTTCTTGTTGATCTCCTGGCCGCGCAGGGACAACATGATGTTCCGGAGGTAAATGTACATAGTATTCGGACTGACCGGAATGACCGCCTTACCGCGGCAGTAGTCGATAATATCCTCGGCTTCGATAACTTCCTGGTAAATGCCTTCGCTCGGAACGTACATTAAAGCAAAATCAAACGTTCCTTCCTGCGGGAGGATATATTTCTTATGAATCTCGTCCACGCGTTTTTTGACGTCTTTTAAGAATGCCTTCTTCAGCGCGTCCGAAGCTTCATCAGTCTGGGCTTCCTTATAGAGACGGAAATTTTCCAGGGAAAACTTGCTATCGATGGACAAGATGGTATTCCCGACGAATATGCAGGCATCCACGGTCTCCCCATTCTTGAAGCGGTACTGAATGCGGTAGCTGTTCTTGGGCAGGATCTGGGAAAGCATGTTTTCCAGCATCTCTTCCCCGAAATTGCCGCGCATTTTTGGACTAGCCAGCGTCTCACTGAGTCTTCGAATATCGGGGCCAATTTGGGACACGCCGCCCAGCTCTTTTGACAAGGCGCCAATGACCCGGGCTGCGTTATCCAGGCGCTCGTTGATGGTTTTTTGCGTTTCTTGGATACGTTCATCCATATTCTCACGGGTTTTTTCCGTCGACTGCTTGATCTCCTTCATCCATTCCATCATAACCTTGAGAGTGGTATCGTCTTGTGGAGCCTGCTGCGTTTTGCGCATTTGCGTGATCATGTAGACAGTCACACCCAGTCCCACAGCCAGGATCGCCAGCCCGATGATCAAAATTGTGTTTTCCATACAGTTTTGTTACTTGTTTCGTCCGTATCGTATGTTCAAAGTATACCAAAAATGGCCTGTATTGCCAAAAAACGGCAGGCTGAGGACTGCCGGGCATCGAATCAGGCCCCTGATGGTCAAAACAGGATCCTGACTTGACAAATTAGCACTCTCGGGTATAGACTGCTAATACGTGAGGCAATAACGATAATTATAACGATAACTTAAAGACTTATAATCGTAATTGTTATATTTATAGTTATGGTTATAAGTCAAGGAGAATAAAGCATGCCATTTGATTTGATTCCCCGTTCTTTTTTCGGCCAATCCCGTCTGGGTAATTTTTTTGAGGACGAGGATTGGACCTCTTTTCTGCCCTCTTCCGGACTGACTGTTTCGGAAGATGATTTACATGTTTATGTAGAAGCCGCTGTCCCCGGTCTTGATCCGGACAAGGTGGAAGTCACATTCGATAAAGGTATTCTCTGGATCCGGGGCAGCCAGGAAGCCGAAGACACGCATGAGCCCAAAAAATATTACCGCAAAGCTTCGTCTTCCTTCTCCTACCGCGTAGCCATTCCCGGCGAAGTTGATGAATCCCAAGACCCGGAAGCGACGTGCAAGAACGGCATCATGAAAGTCTCGTTTGCAAAAAAGCCGGAAGTCCAGCCGAAGAAGATTAATGTAAGAAAAGAGTAAAGACGCTGATAGAACACGGAACGCACGGCACCGCGGAAAAACGCGGAAACAAAATTCCCTGGAAAATTTCCAGGGAATTTTGATATAACAAAAAAATAAAAATCTGTTTTGTTGATGACGGAATCTTAAGAGTGAACCAGATATGCACAGCCTAAGCTCTTGTAGACAAAAAATTATTTTACTACAATGGGCTCAGAAGAGTAGCAAAGAATTTTTGTAACAGTAATTTAATTTCTTTCTTTGCGTCTCTGTAGGAAGAACGTTGTCTGATTACGATGTAACATCTTTTGAGTTAAAATAAAATCAAATCCGCTCCTATGAATTTCTCGGCGCCAAAATCCCTTTCGCGTGCCAGCCAGCCTCTGCGCTGGTTTAGCATGTGGAAGGGATTTTTTGTTGCCCTGATACTCATTGGCACAATGTGTGGCTGGCTGGCTATCCGTTTCTACCGGAGCCTCCCGTCGGTTTCCGAGATTGGCAGCAAGAGAGCCGTTTCGTCTAAAATCCTGGACCGTAACGGAAACCTGCTCTACGAGATACACGGAGAGGCCAAGCGAACCCCTGTTGCATTAGCGGATATCTCCCCTCATCTTAGAGAGGCTACCATCACTGTTGAGGACAGAAAATTCTATTCACACCCTGGAATTGAGCTTCCCGCACTCATTCGAGCCTTTTGGAAGAACACGCAGGCTCACACAACCGTCCAAGGCGGAAGTACTATCACCCAGCAATTGGTCAAAAATACGCTACTTTCCAATGAAAAAACCTATCAAAGGAAGCTCAAGGAGGCAGCTTTGGCTTTGAAGGTTGAACGCGAATATTCCAAGGATCAAATTTTGGAGATGTATTTAAATCAGATCCCCTATGGCCGCAATGCGTACGGCGCGGAAGCTGCCAGCCAAACGTATTTTGGCAAAGCCGCCAAAGATCTCGATCTGGCAGAAAGCGCCTATCTGGCCGCCCTGCCAAAAGCCCCCTCACTGTTTAGCCCGTTCGGGCCGAACCGCGATTACCTTGACCAGCGTAAAAACTATATTCTCGGCGAGATGAAAAAACTCGGGTATGTGACCGACAGCGAACTCAATGCGGCACGACAGGAGGCAGTGACATTCCGGCCAGCCAAAACTAAAATAGCAGCCCCCCACTTTGTGGAATATGTGCTTCAGGATCTGGAACAGCAGTATGGACGCGAATTTTTAGAAGAAGCCGGATGGAATGTTTACACAACCCTCGACTTGCCACTCCAGCAACAGGCAGAACAGATCGTAAAGGAAGGAGCTGACAAAAACCGTGTGCGGGGAGCCTACAATGCCGCACTGGTCGCCATCGAACCAGCCACGGGAGAGATTATAACCATGGTTGGCAGCCGCGATTACTTCGGCGATCCCGAACCACCCGGGTGCCGGCCAGGCGTCAATTGCCTGTTCGACCCGCAAACCAATATCGCTCTGGCAGAACGCCAACCGGGATCCAGCTTTAAGCCGTATACATACCTCACTGCTTTTTCTCCCGAGCACAAATTTACCCCGTCCAGCATGATTCTAGACAGCACGACGAACTTTGCCGCGCCTGGTACTCGCGCCTATATTCCCCACGATTACGACGGCAAAGAACGAGGCTGGCTAACAATGAGAAAGGCTCTTTCTGGAAGTTTGAATATCCCGGCAGTGAGGACTTTGTCCATGGTTGGGGTTCAGAATGTAGTCGATACTGCCCATCATTTAGGAATCAATAGTCCCCTTTCAGGCTGCGGTCTATCGTTAACACTCGGTGCTTGCGAAGTCCGCTTGCTGGATCACGTGTACGCATATGCGGTAGTTGCCAATGGGGGTAAAAAAGCGCAGCTTCGGTCGGTACTCAAGATCAGTTCGGTAGACGGAAAATCTATCACAACCATTCCGGATCCGCCTCAGCAAGCAGTGAATGAAGAAGCCGTATACCTGGTTACGAACGTCCTTTCGGATCCGACTGCACGCAATTTCATCTTTGGGTCGCATTCCCCGCTCACGCTACCCGACCGACCGGTAGCGGCCAAGACCGGTACAACTCAAAATTTCAAGGACGGCTGGACTATGGGGTATACGCCACAGCTGGCGGTCGGAGTCTGGGCCGGTAATAATGATGGCACACCGCTCAAATGGAAATCGGATGGCGTGTTCGTCGCAGCGCCTATATGGCAGAAATTTATGATCGCCGCGCACCAGAATGTGCCGGTTGCCCAGTTTACCCGACCTTCCGGTATTGTCGAGCGGCCAGTTGACCCAAACACCGGACGGGTGGTATCAGACGATACTCCGGGATCTACCCGGGAAGTTTTTGCCAGCTATTCCGCTCCTGCTGAACATCTTTCTGCCAATCCCCAGCCCTGGAAGGTCACCATCCAAAATTTCCCCGATTCTCCTGCTCGGAATTAAAACCCCTTGATGTTACATCAAGGGGTTTATACTACTACTCATTGTTACGTAATTTGAAGTTGCTGTTTAACTTTTTCCAGGTCGTTTTCTATTCTTCTTACCCATTCAATCGTAAATATCCGTTCCTGGTCAAGCCGCTTTAAGATAGCCATCGTTTCATCCTGATGTTTCAGATACTCCTCGCGAGTAATGAATCGTCCCATTTTTTCATCCAGACGGCCCATCTGTTCCTTAATCTCGATAATGTGTTGAATTATTTTATCTTCGTTCATATGCGTATATTTAGCTACCTCAATACTAGACGAAATAGGCAGGTGAGTCAAACAAAGGAATAATATTTATCTCGATAATTCCCATTAAAGAGATCCCCACCCCGCCTCACTATTGAAAAAAGCACCACCTAAAGGTGCTGCATTTTTCAATGGCGGGGACGGCGGGGCTCGAACCCGTAACCTCTCGCGTGACAGGCGAGTGCTCTAACCAATTGAGCTACGCCCCCGTATATTACGCTACTTTGGCCCTGAACCATTCCCCGCCTTCGGCAGATCAGGTACAAGGCATGAACCAGTCGCACAGCGTGCCGCCCACAAGAAACACTCACGAGCTTATGGCTGTGCCATGAACCGGAGCGAATCCGATGAGCGACTGGTTCATGGTGCCGGAGAGAGGAATTGCACCTCTGACCTTGGGCTTATGAGTCCCACGCTCTAACTAACTGAGCTACTCCGGCCTGATTTTGCCAGTGTAGCCATTCATTTCTACGGCTGTTCAGCACAACGGTACAGCAGCCCGAATTTGCAGACTACATAAGCATTTTTTGATTTAAAAACCTGCTGGACAGCAGGAAAAGGCTGTCACGATAGGTATTTAATCAAGGCAGACTTCGATTTAAAATCAAAGGCTATCTTGGTTGCGGGACCCGGACTCGAACCGGGAACCTCCAGGTTATGAGCCTGGCGAGCTGCCAAATTGCTCTATCCCGCGATAGTAGAACTCACTCATTATAAAGCATATATATAAATAAAGCAAGTGTTTGTTTTGATACTTAATATATAGACAAATCTACCAAACAGTGTTATTGTATGAGGTCAAATTTAAGGAGGACAGCGATGAAAAAAGTACTTGTAACCGGCGGGCCGGTGCATGCGTATTTGGATGCGGTAAAGATTATTACCAATCGCTTCAAAGGCGGTCTTATCTGCGAGCTGGCGGAAAGTTTGTCCCAGATAGGGGCTGAAGTTACCTATCTCTGTGCGCCCAAAGTCGGGGCGCAGCTGCCACGAACCGATACGGGAATTAAAGTCATTACCCATAACGGGTTTTCTGACTACCACCAAAAAGTGCTCGAGCTGGCGCCCGGCATGAACAGTGTCATCTTGGGGGCTGCGGTGGCGAATCTGATTCCGGCAAACCCGTTGAAGGGCAAATTCCCAAGCCACAACTATAAACCCGGTGATCTCATTCCGATCGACTTCACGATCGCACCCCGGGTGATCGACGACATTAAGAAAGCCGCTCCGAACACCCATCTGTTCGGGTTCAAGCTTCTGTCAGGCGTCAGCCACGAAGAACTGATTCACGCCGCCTACGATATCGTGATCGACGCACACGCCACAGCGGTATTTGCCAACGATGCGATGCACTTGCAGCAGAAATATGCGGTAACCAAAGAACGCGGCGTGCATCCGCTCCAGCAACACGAACTCGCTTCATGGATATGGGAAGCGATCAATGACACGTACTACGCGACGGTCCTTGCGGGTGAAACCTCGGTTACCTATGGGGACGCAGGCCGCGTAAAAGCACTGATCAACCAGTACTCCGGGCGATTTACAGCCGTAGAAAACGGCCTCATCTTCGGCACGGTTGCAATGAGGAAAGGTTTCGGGTTTCTGACTACCGGGAGAGGAAAACGGGAGCTTGCTTCCGTTGTGTATGTGGAGCAGGTAGACCACGCTACAAAGCAGGTACGCGTAGCCGGGACCGAGAAAGCATCACTCAACGCGCCTCTTCTCGCTACATTGTTCGAAAATCCGGCGGTGGACCGGATCGTCCATTATCATGAACAGGAACCTGACCTTCCCACGTACCCCTATGCCCCTCCGGGCACGGTTCGCGATAGCCGGCGGCCGAACATCACCTCGTTCAATATTGCTGAGCATGGTTGCATGCTGCTGTTCGACAGGCAAGGGAGAAAACTGTAATGGCGCACTATCCTGATCACGAAACATACCGCGCCCTCTATCTTCGCTACATAAACGGACGCGATGTCGGCGAACTCCTATCGCTGTTACAGCCTCTGGAAGACACCCGCGTGCTCGATTTGTGCGGGGGCGGAGGCGGCTTGACCCTCGAAGCGATCAATTTAGGGGCTGGCACAGTCATACTTGCTGACGAAGAACCAAAAATGGTGCCGCATGGGTTTCTGGAACATCCCAAAGTGCATGTATACTTTGGTCCTGTTCGTATGACACTGGCGGACCTTATGGAAAAAGGCATTCAATTCGATCGTATTGCTTGCCGGCAGGCGGTCAACTACTGGCTTAATGAATCCACGGCTGAAATGGTAGCCGAAGTCATGACACCAGGCGGTATTTTTGCCTTCAACACGTTCAATGTAAAGCCCTCTGAAATACCCCGCGTATTGCAGTATGAATTGGAAAACCACACCTTCGTGGAAGTCAGCTGGCTCGTGGAAGATACGGTCCACCACCTGCAGGTGCGCGATGGATTAGAAGCCCATTCGACTTCGTTCCGATGGCTGTCACCGGAACGTTTCAGGGAGTTGCTCGATCCCTACTTTGCCGTTACCGAACACCGGCACGGAAAGACAAGTCTGTATCGCTGCATCAAGAAATAAGATGCCCAGCGCGACTCAAAAAGTTGCGCTGTTTTATTTTAAAAAAGTAACCGGAAATTTGTTCCGGTTACAATGTTCTGTCACCCGATGCGGCGAAAGATAAGCTCCCTGCCGATCTTGGCGAGAAAAGCTGCATCGTAGTCAGCGCCGTGCGCGATGCGGCGGTCATCGAGGATACCAAGCCGTTTAAGACTGCTGTCCATACACTTGTCGTATCCACGGTACAGCGAATCCAGATCAATACCACCCCATCCGTATGGCAGCGGCGACCCGGCCAAGCAATTGCAATAATAACTGATCTGGCCGGCATCAAAGAAGACCGTGTCCGTCACGCCGATAACTTCCTCATACCCCATACACTGCGTGCCGACCCACTCGATGAATTGCTCCATACCAGCTTTAGGATCTTCCCCTACATCATTCAGAAGCTCCAGAATCCTGTACGGTTCGAACTCGGGACTGGTTGGATCATACCGCGAATCCCCAGTGAGGCCGTTTTTCGCGATGCAGTGCAGTCCCAGACAGCCAATGCGCATGGCCGACTCCGTGAACTCCCGGGAAATCGGCTTGAACTCAGCGTAAAATAACCGACCTCGTCGCACCAGTTCGTCAAATGGAAATTCGTGCGGCAGAATGACACAGGCTCCAAGCGAAAGCATGCTATGGACTCCGAGCAGCGGCCCGGCCGTTTCCACATCGTTAGCTATATACAGTTTCATTGTTCCTCCTAAGATCAAATTAGTATAAAAAAGCGGGGTTGCCTTGTCAAACACACCTCCCCCTATGATATACTGACCCATATGAAGATCTCACGGTTGCTTAAATCAAAAAAATATATTTATCCTTTAGGAACACTGCTGCTTATCGGGTCTTTTTTGGCCGGTCTTGCCGTACAATCAAGGCGTGATAGCCTGCGATTCAAGAACGAGATAAGGACCATTAAGCCAATTAGGGAAAATAATCTCAGCTACCAATTTATTTACCCCCTTCTGGCCTATGACTTAGGCAAGATTGGCGAATATTTTCGCAATGATGCTTTGGAACTGCAACTTCGCGCATATATTAATCAACAACTGACATCCAAAAATGCGGACCAGGTTTCGATATATGCCAAGGATTTTATTGATAATACACAGGCTGGTGTTAACGAAAACACCCGCTTTGAACCAGGGAGTTTGCTTAAGGTGGCCATTTTGATTGCATATTATAAGCAAGCGGAAACCGAGCCTGCCATACTCGACAAGAATTTTACTTACACAAAGGAGAACGAGCGAGAAATTAATAGTGTGGGACAGCCTCTTCCTTCGTCACTCAACATTGGCAGTACCTACAGTGTTCCTGAATTGCTGAAAAAAATGATTACTGAATCCGATAATGGAGCGGAAAGTATCCTTATAAACAATGTCAGCAGGGCCGTTTTGGATCAAACATTCATTGACCTAAAAATCCCCAACCCAGATACAGCTTCAGAGCCGTATGCCATTTCCCCCCGGGAATATGCAGCATTGTTAAGAATCTTATATAATTCAACTTACCTTACTGAAGCTAGTTCAGAAAGCGCTCTGTCAATTATGACCCAGTCAACATACACCGCCGGAATAAGGGCATCCGTGCCTCAAAATATACCTGTTGCCCAAAAGTATGGAGAGCGGTTGTCAAAAAATAGCGATGGTAGCCAAGCAGTTGAACTTCATGATTGCGGAATCGTTTACCATCCGCATCACCCCTATGTTATTTGTATAATGACTCGCGGACGAGACCCGGAAAAATTGGCTCATGTCATTGCAGGCGCTTCGAAAATCGTCTACACTGCGTTTGATACGCGTCCTTAAGGTTAAACAAAAACAAAACCATCCTTCATTTTGAGGATGGTTTCGTCATGTTTCGCTTGAGGCGAAACTAGATGCGCTTTTTGGAAGACTTCTTCTTAGGAGCAGCCTTCTTTTTTGCGACCTTCTTTTTGGTAGCCATACTAGTCTCCCTGAAGCACTGCTAATTTTGGCAGCGCTTCTTAATTTTCTACTTTTGGGCTTTATGCCCAACTAAGTAGCAATAAAAATTCTTTCTGTGTTTTCCCCCGAGAGTTTGAGTTTCCGAAAATCTATTTTTAAATTTCTGTCATCATTTTAAGATTTCTAAAAAAATTTGTCAAGCGTTTCCGGGTTGTTGATAACTTGTTCGATGCAATTCAAAATTTTTTTATCAGAAATTTTTTTTAATTCCGATTCGATTCTGCCTCGAGATATTTTTTTTATCAAATGAAAATTATTTTTGAGTGCTCTCGAAGTTTCATGTTCGAAGTCAAAACCGAGCGTCATTGAGAAGCGCAAAGCCCGGATAATACGCAATGGATCTTCGTACAATCTCGTTTCCGGCTGTCCGATAAAACGCAAAAGTTTTTGTGCAAGATCATTCAACCCATTATGAAAGTCTTCAATCTGCCCGCTATTTGCCTGTAAATATAGGGCATTTACGGTAAAATCTCGCCTATCGCTGTCGTGCTGTATATCTTGAATGAACGTTACCTTGGGATACCGATTTCCATTGTAGGTTTCATTTCTGAATGTAGTGATTTCCGCTTGCAGACTCCCCTGCTGTGCAATAACAACGCCAAAATTTTTATGCTTGCTGTCAGCGAAAATACCTGCGGTTCGCAATGCTGAAGCAACCTGTTCAGGACGTGCGGCCGTTGCCAAGTCAATATCGGATACGGTATGCATGAGCAAAAGGTCGCGAACCAAGCCACCGACAAAATACGCAGAGGAAAAGTTTTCCACAAGCAAATTGTAAACCGTTTGCCCGAAGCGTTCCAAGTCTGTCTGAGGTTGAAATTCAATTTTCATGTTTCTATTATACACTTATCACGAATGGACACAAATAGAAAACGAATGGACACAAATTTGTGTCCATTCGTTTGTCAGTATTCGTGTTATTCGGAGAGTACGCCTTCGCCCGTAATTGGCGTTCTGCGGTGAGCATGTTTGCGAGCTACATTGAGACGCATCAGGCTGTGTTCCAGACTGGCAGCAACCTTGGCGTACTCTTCAGCAGTTAAGGTTTCCTCTGCCATTGCCTTGCGTGCCCGCTCACGAGCAGCTTCGGCAGCATTGAGGTCTATCTCGAAATGATGTTCAGCCGCGTCTGCGAGAACAACAACTTCGCCGCCTTCGCGAATCTCGACAAAACCGCCGGCCACATAAATATAATAATCATCTTGCTCCGACTTGGCGTGAAGCTCTCCAGGGATGAGGTTCGCCACGAGCGGGATGTGACCGGGAAGAACGGTAATCTGACCCAGAGATGTCGGGCAGCTTAAACTGCTCAGCTCCTGGGAAAGTACCGTCCGCTCGGGAGTTACTAATTGGAAATGGAATGTTTTCATATTCTGGACATTTAACATTTGACCATTGACCTTTGACAAATCATTGTCATTTTTGATTCTAAAATGGTCACATGTTACCTGTTAAAGGTCAAATGTTATGCCTGACTTACCTGCTCAATCCCGCCTTTCATGTAGAAAGCACCTTCCGGCTTGTCGTCATGTCTGCCCTCCAAAATTTCTTTAAACGCGCGGACTGTTTCCTTCAGGGGCACATACTCACCTTTTCTACCGGTGAAAACTTCAGCCACAGTAAACGGCTGGGACAGGAAACGCTGGATCTTTCTGGCGCGGGCAACGGTAATCTTGTCTTCTTCCGGCAGTTCTTCCATACCCAAAATGGCAATAATATCCTGCAGATCCTTGTAGCGCTGCAGAGTTTGTTGCACGCCGCGGGCAACCTGGTAGTGTTCAGTACCGACAATGTTCGGATCCAAAATGGTGGAAGTCGAATCAAGAGGGTCGACAGCCGGGTAAATTCCGAGTTCGGTCAATGCGCGCGATAGCACGACAGTAGAATCCAAGTGGCCGAAGGTAGTGGCCGGAGCCGGGTCAGTTAAGTCATCAGCCGGTACATACACGGCTTGTACGGAAGTGATGGAACCGAGCTTGGTGGAAGTGATGCGCTCCTGGAGTTCTCCCATTTCGGTAGCCAGGGTCGGTTGGTATCCTACAGCAGACGGAATACGGCCGAGCAAAGCTGACACTTCCGAGCCGGCCTGAGTGAAGCGGAAAATGTTATCGATAAACATCAGCACGTCCTGGTGCTGCTCGTCGCGAAAATACTCGGCCATGGAAAGTCCGGTCAAGGCTACGCGGGCGCGGGCTCCCGGTGGTTCGTTCATTTGTCCGAAGACCATAGCGAGCTTATCGAGCACTTTGGCATCTTTCATTTCGTGGTAGAGGTCGTTTCCTTCGCGAGTTCTTTCCCCTACTCCGGCGAACACCGAAACTCCGCCGTGTGCCTTGGCAATGTTGTTGATGAGTTCTTGAATAACCACGGTTTTGCCCACCCCGGCACCACCAAACAGACCGACTTTACCACCTTTCAGAATCGGACAAATCAAATCAATGACTTTAATACCGGTTTCTAGAATTTCCGTCTTCGTTGACTGGTCGGTAAATTTCGGAGCTGGGCGGTGAATAGGATATTTTTCTTTGGTAGACGGCGTTTCACTGCCATCTACGGCATTACCGAGGACGTTGAAAATGCGTCCGAGGGTTTCTTTTCCGACTGGTACGGAAATTGCAGCGCCAGTATCAACAGCTTCCATGCCGCGCTTGAGGCCATCGGTCGAGGACATGGCGATGGTACGGACGACACCGCCCGGCAACTGCTGCTGAACTTCCAATACGAGTTTGGGGGAAGTTTTTCCGTTTTTCTGGGTACCGGAAAGGTCAATCTCGAGGGCGTGAAAAATCTCAGGCAGCGAGCCCTCGAATTTCACGTCCACCACCGGTCCGATGACTTGGGATATGGTTCCTTTGTTCATGGTTTATAAAATTATCCTATTAATCAAGTTAATTAATGTGATACTGATATACGGATGCATGCTGATGATACTGATGAATACGGATAAAGAAATCAGTATTATCCGTATCATCCGTACTCATTCGTAAATCAGTATCTTATTATTCCAATGCTATTTTACCTGCCGTGATCTCGGCTAGTTCCGTCGTGATCTTGTTCTGGCGCAGCTGGTTGTAGGTCAAGGTGTAGTCTGCTATCAAATCCCCTGCCGCTTCAGTGGCGTTCTTCATCATGACCATGCGAGCAGAATGTTCGGAAGCATCGCTTTCCAATATGGCTTGGTAGATCTGGCTCTCGATGATCCGCGGCAACAGGTGATCCAGCACTTCAGCCGGAGTCGGCTCAAACAAATAGTCGGATTCCGCTATCGTCTCGGCATGCTCCTGGTGCCAAAGGTCTTCATCTTCCTGCACGTCCTCATATTCCATATCCAGATGCATCGGAGAGGTGCGGACACCTTCCTGGATGAACGGCAACAGTTGCCTCACGGTCGGTTTTTGGACAAGGGTAGAAACGAAATGGTTGTAAACCAAAACGATCTTGGCATATTCTCCGGATGCATACGCATCGGTAATGTACTTCGCAAGCGGATAAATATCTTGCGTGGTCACGCTTCGGTCCTGCTTTTCGAAGTCAGCGACAATCTGTGCTTTGTTGATCCGGGCCTGGTCTTTGGCTTTCTTGCCATATACCACAACCTCACTGATCAGCTCATGACTACCTAACTCTTTGAGTTTGGCCGCCAAATTGACATTCAGGCTTCCGACAAACCCGCCGTTCGTACCCATAAGGACAACACCTATTTTCTTGGAACGCGGGAATGTTTTGAGCAGCGGGTTGTTGCTGGCGATCTTCTCGGACAGGTTGAGAATCAGCTCCCAAGCGAGCGTCGAGTAGGTGCGGCTGGCTAATACGGCAGTCTGTGACTTCCGCATCTTAGCAGCCGAAACCATCTGCATCGCGCGCGTAATCTTGCGGGTGCTTTGGACGCTCTTTATTCTTCGTTTAATATCGCGTAATCCGGCCATAAATTAATTGGGCAAAATTAAGTAAAATTGACAAAATTGACTAAAATTTTGAACCAGCTAGTTTCGTCAATTATTTTACTGTCTGTAAGAACTGATCGATCGCGGTCTTGAGCTTCGCTTCCGTACTTTCGGATAATTCCTTCGTTTCGCGAATTTCCTTTAAGACATCCTTGGCGTTAGTCTCCATAAAGGAATGGAATTTCGCTTCGGCTTCAGCGATCTTATCAACCGGGATGACATTAAAATGCCCATTACCCACGGCGTACAGGATGGTGACTTCTTTTTCGAGAGAGTACGGAGTATACTGGGGCTGTTTCAAGACTTCGGTCATGCGGCGTCCGAGATCCAGCTGGCGCTGTGTCTCAGGGTCCAGGTCAGAACCAAACTGGGCAAAGGCTTCGAGCTCGCGGAATTGGGCCAGGGACAGTTTGAGCTTACCAGCCACCTTTTTCATAGCCTTAGTCTGTGCGGAAGATCCGACACGGGAGACGGAAATACCGATGTTCAAAGCCGGGCGCACCCCTTTGTAGAACAGATCGGATTCCAGGAAGATCTGTCCGTCGGTAATGGAAATCACATTGGTTGGGATGTATGCAGAAACATCACCGGCCTGGGTTTCGATAATCGGAAGTGCAGTCAGGGAACCTCCGCCGAAATCAGGATTCAACTTGGCGGCGCGCTCAAGCAAGCGCGAGTGGAGATAAAACACGTCACCAGGGTAGGCTTCGCGTCCCGGCGGGCGGCGGAGCAACAAAGAAATTTCACGGTAAGCAACGGCCTGCTTGGAAAGGTCATCGTAAACGATCAAGGCGTCCTTGCCCTGGTCCATGAAATATTCCCCGATTGCGCAACCAGCATACGGAGCAATGTAGGAAAGAGCGGCCGGTTCGGAAGCGGAAGCGGATACAACAACGGTGTATTCCATGGCGCCGTGCTTTTCCAATTCGGTCACGATCTTTGCAATCTTGCTTTCCTTTTGACCAATGGCTACATAAATACAGATCATGTTCTGGCCTTTTTGGTTGATGATCGTATCGATAGCTACGGCAGTCTTGCCGGTTTGGCGGTCACCGATAATGAGTTCGCGCTGGCCGCGGCCAATGGGAATCAAAGCGTCAATCGCTTTAATACCGGTCTGCACCGGCTGGCGCACGCCAAGACGCGTAATAACGCCAGGAGCGATTTTTTCTACGGGATAAAACAGGCTGGAGGCAATCGCGCCCTTGCCGTCTTTGGGTTCACCAAGTGCGGACACGGTTCGACCAATAAGGGCATCTCCGACCGGAACGGACAGAATCTTGCCGGTACTGCGAACCGTATCACCAACTTTAATCTCGTGGAAATCACCGAGCACGACCGCACCCACCATATCCTCTTCCAGGTTCAAAGCCACTCCGACGATATTATGGCCGAAATCGAGCATTTCCATAGATGCGACTTCGGTCAAGCCCGATACCCGAGCCACACCGTCGCCGACTTCGACCACGGTTCCAACCTTCTCGACTTTGACGTCCGGGCTGAACCCGGCGATCTTATCTTTAAGCTGTTTGACTAATGTGTCTTGTGTTGCCATATATTTCTTTCCGATCCGGATTTACAGATGATATCCGGATCAACGGATGACTACGGATCCAGATATCCGCAGATATCTGTAGATCTGGATGTATCCGTATATCAGGATCGGGTTAATTATTCCTTTAACGATTGATTAAGATTATGCAACTGAGTCTTCACACTGGCATCAATGAGCGTATCATCAACTTTCACCACCACGCCACCCACTATACCTTCATCGATCTTAGTCTTGAATTCCGCTTTCCCCTGTACCACCTTGTTCAATTCGTGGATAATGTTCGGATTAATCTCGCGCGCGAAGGTTACCTCCGCCTCCTTGATTCCTTGCCGCTTCAGCTGCAAAGACCGGTACGCAGCTTCAATCTTGTCATGCAAACCGAGGTCACCGTTGGCTGCCAGGATGCGGACAAAGTTATCGAGAACCTTGCCATGGTCTTTCGGTGCCGTTTCGGAGATGGCATCCAGCAGGGCTTCGGCGTATTGGGTGGGAGTGAATTTGTTAGACACAATCGTATTTCCATTGTATTTCTATTTATTTCCATTGTATTTCGAAATATGGCTGAAATACATTGAAATAAAATTGAAATACTGTTGTTAAATGCTCTTAAGAGACTCTTTGATCAGTGCCTCGTCCTTCTTGGCGTCCAGTTTCTGCCTCAGAATTTTTTCCGCGGCCTGCGTCACCATGTCGGCAATTTCGGCTTTTGCGCTGGACAAGGCTTTGTCCTTTTCCTGTTTGATCTGCGTCGAAGCTTGCTCAACCACCTTCTGTTGTTCTTCCTTGGTCTGGGCAATGGCCCGGTCTTTGGCGGCTCCCGCCTCTGATTGGGCTTTCGTGACGATCTCAGACGCCTGCAGACGCGCCTTACTCATTTCTTCTTCACGCCACTTGGAGAATTCCTGCTTTTCTTTCTCCACGCGTTCCGCGTCTTGCAGGGATTTTTCTATCCGCTGGGTGCGGGATTGAAGGCCCTTCACCAGGCCGGGAAGGATGAGTTTCCAAAAAAGCAGCAATAAAACCGCAAAGTTGACCAACTGAGCAATGAACAACTTGCCGTTCAAGCCGAGCGTGGCAATGCCGCCCGAAGAAGCACTTTCTGCTGCCACCGCTTCGGATGCTGCATGGGCAACTGGAATAAGAAATTGTATATCCATAAGTGTGTTTGAAATACAATGGAAATATATTGAAATAAATGGAAATACAATTGTATATCTACCGTATTTCTACTTTATTTCTATTGTATTTCTGTCGTTAATCTTAAGTTGTAAATCCCGATAATCGTCACAATGACCATTATCGGTTCTAAAACCTAAAGGGTGAACGTAACGACGAGCGCGTAAATAGCGATAGCTTCAGCGAAGGCCATACCGAGCAGCATCGGAACGAACAATTTATCGCCACTCTCCGGGTTGCGGCCGATTGATTCCATGGCTTTGCTGGCGATCTTGCCGATGGCAAATGCCGGGAGGGTGCCGCCGATGGCAATCGTGAAGGCCTTGGCTAATACTGTTGCGACTTCTGGGGTCATGACTGTCTCCTCTTCGCTTTTCGTGGACTATTTGTGAGGGAGTTTAAAGTCCCGTTGAGCGAAAAAATAATTATTATGATGTCAACATTTGACACCTGACTTTTGACATTTGACCGAAAGGCCACATGTCAATGGTCAAAGGTTAAATGTTTGCAATTTGTCACACCGTGGGTGTTTCGTCAGTATCCGCGCGTAAGCCGGCAGTTTCCGCTTCCAGCCCGTGTTCGGTGGAAGCTTCGTGCCCGGCATCATGACCGTGCACTGGTTCGGTAGCCACACTCAAGTACACCAGGGTCAACATGGAAAAAACGGTGGCTTGAATGAAACCCACAAGCAACTCAAGAAGCATGAACGGGATGGGAATAAAGAAGGCTCCGTATCCGGCAATCAGGGAACCAAGCACGGTGAGCAGTACTTCCCCGGCAAATATATTCCCGAATAACCGCAAACTGAGGGAAACCATTTTGGCAATTTCAGAAAAAACTTCAATCAACCCGACAAAAAACTCAATAAAGGCTATCATCATATTCATCGGCTTCAGGCTGGCCACTGCATGCCAGAGATCGCCAACCTTAATGAACTTGTTGGCGTACTTAAAGAACCCGATAGTAACTATTCCTAAAATATGAGAGGCAATGACCGCAAATACCGCTATAGCTAGGGTCAGATTCAGGTCAGTGTTGGCAGGCCTCAGGAGCGGGATCAATTCGGCGTGTTCGCGAAGGCCGATAGAGCCCGTACCAGGCAGCAACCCCATCCAGTTGGAAATAAGAATGAAAAAGAAGATACTGCCCACAATAGGCAAGAACTTCAAGCTCTTTTTACGATCGCGGGTCACGCCGTCAATGTACCCGAGCACAAATTCCAAAAGTGATTCGGCAAAATTGACGATGCCGCGCGGAGCATTGTGTTCCGGCTTCTGTTTATTCAAGGCGGCTCGCAGAACCAAAGCAAAAACCGCGAAGATCACCAATCCTATCCAGGCATTGATCATGGAGTTGGTGACCGGAAGCGGTCCGAGCGTGAAAATATGTTCTGCAGCGAGTGGTGGTAAAGCGAGGAGCATGTGAAGTGTTTGTCTATAAAAGCATTAATTTTTATGGCTGCTGAGAGGGCTTTTGACTGCGATCCTGCCTGTTTTTGACCAGCGCCTGGATCTCCAGGATTTTGCGATACACCCCCAGCGAACTGACGAACAATGCGACTAAAATTCCGATCAAAACAAAAAAGTGGTGGTTGTATTTCTGATCGAGCCACTTTCCTACGTAAATAAAGGCGACAAGCGGAAGCGCGATAATAACAGCAAATGAGATGCCTGCATCCACCAAGGCATACTTCATCAGATGTTCCGCCGAATTTTTTACTTCGGGCTTTTCGTCTTTTTGCATTTTAACGCGTTAAATTTATAAAATTTTAGAGCTTTTGTCAAGACTCGTCGAATTGACTCCCCTTGACAAATTGCCGTATCTGCATTCGCTTCGGCTACACTGAGCCAAAAATTGCGGCTTTTAACTGACGTTTGCGTTCTGGGTGTATCCTGGCCATCAAAACCTCCGCTAAAAATGGCCCGAAATAGCAGTGTGGACTGTCTGAGACCTTTAAAAAATCTTCATACTCAAGATATAAGACGGAAATCTTCTCCCCCGCATCCAACTGCTGGGCAGAGACTTGCGTACAGTCGCTGGCCACAAAAAAATAGACCTTTTGAATAACCTTGCCGCTCGGGGAATACGTTTTCCAGAGTTTAATGCGCTTCGGCTTCAGCCCAGTTTCTTCCCGTAGCTCACGCAGGGCGGCTTTTTTTGGTGTTTCCCCTGCTTTATCCATCCGACCGCTCGGCAGATCGTAATACCACTCTTTGCGATCAGGCTGCTGCTGTTTCAGTAAAACGATTCTGTCACCGACCGTCGCAACAATAACCACGGTATCCTGCCGCTTGAGTTTTTCGAAGGTTTTAAAACTGCCGTCGTACATTTTTTGCTGCCAGTGGTAGACATCAAAAATAATACCTTTAAAGACCTTCTGTGCCGATTTTGGTATAGACATAAAAAAATTCCCCTCTGGGCTGAAGTTTAGCAAAACTCCTACCTTAGTATACACATAATTCTGATGTTTGTATATTATCCTGTATACCAAATGAGCCGCCCATTACGGGCGGCATCTAAGTTTGAATATGGAGCCGGCTGTCGGACTTGAACCGACCACCTGCGGTTTACGATACCGCTGCTCTACCAGATGAGCTAAGCCGGCACAAACACCTTTAGGGCACTGATGTATTTTATCAAATAAAATACTTTTTGATAAGGGGGTTGAGCCGGGTCACTATTTCGTAATGGCTCGTGCCTGCAATATCAGCCAATTCAGAGGCGGTCACCGATTCTTTTCCCTGGGAACCGATCAATACCGTTTCGTCTCCTACTTTTACTTTCGGGATGCCTGTCACGTCTACGACTGTCATATCCATAGCCACGCGCCCCAGTACTCTTGCCCGCTGGCCCCGAATGAGCACATGGGCCTTGCTCGAAAACGCACGCCAATAGCCGTGCCAATACCCAATAGGCAGAATTGCAATGGTAGTATCCCGCTGCAAGGTTTCCGTATAATCGTACCCAATGCGCTGTCCTTTTTTGACTTGCTTAATCTCTGACACTATGGTTTTCCAGGACAGAATCGGTTTGAGCGGATGCAAAACCTGCCAGGCAGCCTGCGTTTCTTCAGCCGGCCAAAGACCGTACAGCGCAATACCGGCTCTGACCAAATCATAATGAGCACCGGGAAAATTGAATGTCCCCCCGCTGGCTCCGGCGTGAACGAGAGGACTAAATCCCGCCTGCCTGATTACAGCTATCGCCTGCTGTAACTGCTGTATCTGATCGAGCGTGTCAGCAGTATCCCGGGGGTCTTTTGCTACCGCAAAATGCGTAAAAATGCCCTCTACGCGGGTTTTTTTTGATTTTTTGAGCAATGATACGACTTTGACTAACTGGTCCGGATAAAAGCCTTGCCTATGCATGCCGCTATCGATCTTTACGTGGATTTTGAGCGCTTTTGTAATCCTCTCCAATGCTTTTAAATTTTCAAAACCGGATATGGTCAAACTGATATCAAACCGGGAAGCGAGCGAAAAATTTTCCGGTAGCGTATACCCCATGACCAAGATCGGTTTTTTGACACCATTGCTCCGGAGTGCGAGCGCCTCAGTGATCGAATCCACCCCAAGCCAATCAATGCCAAGGATGGACAATGCCTTGCCCATGCCAACCAGCTCATGTCCATATGCATTGGATTTGATAACCCCCAGCATTTTCGTGCCAGGGGCTAACAGGCTGCGAATAGTTTTGTAATTGAAGGAAAGATTGGATTTAGAAATCTCGATCCAAGTTCTGAAGTGCTTGGTTTTCATGGAGCGTGCATTTGTCTGTAGGGGCGGGTTTGGAACCCACCCCTACGTGTTTGTGAAAATATCTCTTTACTTAATCCCCTGCGGCGACAGCGTATGCAGTCCGGCCTGGTACCCACCAACCTCGCTACCCAGACAGAATGTCATGGCGTATTCCGACGTTTGCGAACGGGTGTATGTATACGTATTGTTATCGGCCGTACAACCTCCATCCGGCGGAGTGGGCGCTGTAGGAACCAAGCCTATATATGTCGGGGAAAGCTGCTGCAGATTTTCCGGGTATTGGCTCTTGTCGTTAAAGTACAGTTCAAGCGCGCTCGCCATTTGGCGCACATCGGCCAACCGTTTGTAATCTCTGCTCTGCGACCTGCTTTCATTCATTTTTTTGAGTATATCGAGATACTCGGTCGGCGGTTTAAGCTCAACCTTGGTGCCGTAATTACTATAATCGGTATCAGCACGGAATTCCGCACTGAATTCCAATTTATCGATAAAATTCTGGATCTGCTGCCTCATCTCAGCATCAGCGTCCTGCTCCACGCCTCCTTGCCGCTCGCACTGTTCCGGCCTCCCCGGACACGGGACGGAAGACTGAATGCCGGCAGGCGTCAATTTTGCGATCCCTGCCCCATACCCTCCAGTCGACGAACCGAGACAGAATGTCAGTTCATACGAGGAATAAACAGTTTTACCGTCAGTCGTCGTGGTTTTCTGACCATTTGGCACATACCAGTAGGAATTATAGTAATCCGTACACTTACCACTCGGCGCGGGAGACGTCGGAACTTTTCCAATATACATCGGCTCCAAGCCCACTGGCTTCCCCGAGCTGTCTACATCAGGATACCCGGAATGATCGTTAAAATACAGCTCAAGCGCGCTGGCCATTTGACGCACATCGGCCAACCGGGTCGCGTCAGCGGAGGATCCGAAGTTATCCAGTGAGTCGGCGTTCTTAACAAGCGAAACAACGGAAGGCGCATTTGTGACGAGATGCACTCGATACAATCGGAAGTCTTTTACGCCAACCCACGTATCGAACTCTTTCACTTCCACCTTATTGATCAGGCTGGCAAGGACGGCTTTCAGGGTGTTCATGTCCTGTTCGGTCACAGAGGAGTCCTTAGACCTGACCTTCTCCGCAATCTTGTCGATATACTGGTCGGTTAATTTGGTCAAAGCCTGCTTATCGATCGTATTTTTAAAGTGCAGCGTGCTGGTCTGGTTTATTTTTTCTCTGCCGACATACTTGTCGACTTTTACAATGGTCGTGTCGTCCCACATTTTCTGCAGTTCCTGCTTAAAGGTGGGGTCAAACATTTCTTGCCAGGCCGCGGCATCGGATTTGGACTGCTCGTCCGCATTCTTGATGTCCTGCAGATTTATCTTGATCCAATCGTACTTTTTTCCGTCGCTGTCGCTTGAACTCGTCAAAGCCTGGAGCAACGGATTACTGCCGACATTGATGTATAGATTTTGATTGATCAGCTTAAACGACATGCCGGTTTTGAAACTGGTCATGCCACTGCCTTCACCGCTGCTGAACTCATACTGAATATCAACGGATGATTCCGGATTGTTTTGGTCCGCAATGTTGGCATAGGCATCGCCGGTTACCCCGACTTTGATATTCTTGAAATTAAAGCCGAGTTCGTTCTTTTTATCATCCGGAAGCTGATTCGGATCGGTGTAGGAAACATTGAACTTGGTCTGGGTAATAGACTCTTTCGTCCCATGGGCGAATTTGTCCCAAACTTTGGTCGGATTGTTGTAGGCGAATGTGTAATAGGCAAAAGCACCGCCACCGAGTATAACCAAAACAAGCACGGCTACAATCGCCATAAGCAGCGTACTCCGCTTGCGCGGGACCTCTTCCTGGACCGGCTGCGCTGGCGTAGCTGCCGCTGCCGGTTGGACTTGCTGCACTGGGCTTACAGCCTGAGCAGCGGCTGCGGGAGCAGGCTGGCTTGCTATCGGCTTTTGCTGGACACCACCTATTTTTGGCCACTTGCTCTCCACAAGCGAATCCTGCAGGAAACTCTCTTCCACGACCTTCGGATCCCAGCCTGCGGCGATCAGGTTCTTTTTAATTTCCGCATCCTGGAGGCCGTGCTCCTTGGCGGCCTTAATGTAATTGATTATCTCAATTTCCATATACGTGCATAATTATTTTGTTTTTTAAATTTTTACGAAAATATGGGTTTTGTAATTTTGCCTCTGCTGTTCGAACCATTTGGAAAAATCGGAGGTTTTCACGAAGATTTGCTTTATGTGCAGGCGCGTGCCTCCGTCCATTCCCCCATTGTCATGGCCGGCTACTTTGACCAGATGCAGGCCGTACCGGCTGGAGATTAATTTCACTTCACCGTCGCTTGTTCCGTCAAGTTGTTCCTTGAATTCAGGGAGAAGTTCCTGGATATCCAAAAAACCTAAATCCCCTTCCAGCTGCTTACTGGCGGTGTCTTCGCTCTGCTGGTTCGCTAGGGTTTCGAATGAAGTTCCTGCCTGGAGACTTTGCTGCAGGGATGCAACTTTTTTATATGCCTGATCATTGAGCATCTGCTGCCGATTGAACCATAAGTTTAAGTCCAGCCAGAGCTGCTGCGGTCTCATGATGTTATTCTTGAACTCGGCCTTCGTAAGACCGTTCTGATCCAGGAAAGACTGAAATCCGTTCGGCTCCCGGGCATTCATCTGCCTTTCGGCTTCCGCAGCTCCGGTTTCTATTTCACGGTTGGAGACCGATACTCCGTGCCTGGCCGCAACCAGTGAAACTTCCTGCTCGCGGACCAGTTGACGGAATATCTGTTCTTTGGCATTCGCCATATTAAAATCGGCACGGCCGGAATACACACGTTCAGCTACGGTTAACCGCTGGTAAAAATCGCGTGTCTTAATGAACTTACCCCCAACTTCCGCGAGCGGATACGGGATAGCGTGCAAGATCGATTCTTTTAGCTGGCCTGCTGGCGCATATCGAAGCCAGGCTACCCCCAGCAGCATGAGTACAAGCACAGTAAAAAGGCTGGCGAAAAAAATTTTTAATACTGCGCGGCGTTTCTTATGCATGTTAATGTGAATTTAGAAAATAGTCCCACCATTTCCGGGCATTGTTCGGTTTGCCTGAGGTAGTTTGGGCCTGGACTGCCGGCTGGGAGACGCCACTGTCCGAAAAGCTGTATACCAACTCGCCATCCTTTTTTAAGTTTAATTGCTGACGTGCCACGCGTTCACGAAAACTGTCGGAATTGAAGTATGAGATGGATTCGCTCAATTCCCGGTTCTTCTGTTCAAGCGCGGCGGCTTGTTGTGCTAGGGTATTTTTTTCCGCTTCGATTGCTTTTTGCTGGCGGTATTGCCTGAATTTAAGATTTCCAAAAAATACCAGAAGCCCCACCATGAGAATGACCGCTATTTTGGATGAAGCAAACCCCGCTATTTTCATAATCTTTGATTTACACTATTTTGCGTTTCTGCTGAAATTTGCCTGCCTGTTTTTCCGGTGGCCAAAGGTTGTCTGCCATTTTTTTGAGCGTATGCACATCGCGCGGACTGGCCTGCTTTTTTTCGGCATCCAGACGACCACCTGGGGCGTGCCGCCTGGGAACTTCCGTTTGTGTTGTGGGCTTTTGTTCCGATGAAGACTCGGGCGTTTCGCCGATTTGATGGCGGCCGACAAGTTGCTGTAGGAATCCGTTCAATTCTTCGGGATTACGGACGTCCTCCAAACTTATGAATTGATGCACGCCTCTCACATACACATCCACACATCCATAATGCAGCAGGGATGATAACAAACCGCGTGTCCTATACTGTAAATGGCTGATATTCTCCAAAGGAATATCGCTTACTGTTTTTTGGAATATCGTTCGGTAATTTACCTTTATGATCCTGCGATCGGTAATCACAAGGGCGTTCAATAGCCATAAGACATATCGATTAATCCCATAGAGCAGCACTGCGACAGTCCAGGCTAAAAGCGCGAGCCGCCATTCATACAGCATGTCATTCGTCAGCAGCAGCCATACTGGCACATACAACGCTACACAAATGGCCAGGACTGGTTTTAATAGCATCCATTCGGTCGTACGCTGAAGCCGCAGGGGCTTTTCGTCCTGGTGGAGTGTAAACGTGAACATGGCCCGATAGCTACCTTAAGAATGAGCCGCCGAATAAGGCGATTACCATAGACAAGACCACGACAACCATAACAACGACCATGATCTTTTCTAAACGTTTGCGATTTCTAAACATATATATATATTGTACCATAAATAGAGCCCCGGCGTGAAAAACGCCAGGGCTGGGATGATTTCATGCGATCGTACGGGCCTTTGACTGCCGTTTATAGGCCCGGCTGAGCTGGTCCAATTCCGGCAGGATGCGCGGATCTTTAATCTGCTGGCGGGCAGCAAGTAGTATGTTTTCAAAGGAACCGTCGAGTTCTCCTCGCTGGTAGTGGGTATATGCTTGGTAGCACAAATCAAGCTCGTGGAGCTGGCGCAACAGCAGCACCGCTTCATCCTTTCCTTTGGCATACTGACGCCATAACCGCCGGATAAACTTGCCGTCCTCGCCGGAGCGGTCCCGAATCATTTGAATAGAAAGCTTCTTGCGATGCTCGTATTCAGAACGGAACAAGTTATTGGTAAGCGGCTGGCCTGAAACGGCCTTATGGTCGTCATGGACCAGGGCTAGCTGAATGAGCCTCAACTGGACCGATTCTTTGAGTTTGTGACGCTGGCCAAATAACATGGCCAGGTGCGACAGACTGAAACTGTGTTCAGCCACGCTCTGCATCGTCAGTTGCTTGGCATTACTTTCGCTATTAACCGGGATCCGACAGTGCCTCACCCGTTTCAGCGAATCAATAAAATGCATTGCTCCAACTGTGGGTGGAGTATTTGATCGCACTCTTCCTCCTCAACTGTTCGTGCGGTACCTTTTAGTACGCCATAACACTATTGTAACTGCTTTAGCAGCACTCGGCAAACGCGCCTGATCATCAGATCTTCCGTGAATCAATTGCCCAATGCAGGAGCGCTTGCCGCTGTTTTCTGTGACATGTGAGATCTCTGGGATGGCAATGCTTCTTGAGCTGCACAATATGCCGGTTGATGTTTTTCCAGCGTTTGATCTGGCGCATATCGTCTTCTGTGCGCCTTCCCCGATAGTATCGGCAGTACCACTGGAACCAGCCGCGCGGATCCTGGGGATGAATCCAGCCTTTCTTCTGCCAGACCGAGAGCGGCTGCGAGGCGTTGAGCCGGAAGAAATTCTTTTGAGGATCATGATTAGCTTCCACTGTGACATCCTTATAGGTCAGCTTAGCTTTCTTGAACCACGTCTTTGGAAATTCGCTTTGACAATCAGCCAAATATAAACCCCCGAACACACCCAGCTCCAACATCTGCCTAGGCGTCAGTTCAGGCTTGAAATCGGGATAAAAATGTTTCCCTTCCGGTTCGGTCAAATAATAATGATAATCCGTCTGCAATTCGTCATGGACAGTGATTCTTTTTGGGTTCATTGTAAGAAAAATTAAGACACCTCCGTATTACGAATTGGGTACACTGAAACGTAATTCGCAATACGTAATGCGTAATTGTTCCTAATTGTCTAAGATTTTATGCCGCAATCTTCCTGGTCGGCCAGTGAGTCGGGCTTTCCTGAAACAACCATTCCGGACCGCTTGCTTTGATAAGGTCGAGAATCTTGTTACAGAAATAGTCTTCACGAAACCTCGGTGTAAGCAATTGTTCTACGGCAACGACCGCTTCATGATGCGTCAGCTGTACTCCGGTTTCCCGATGCCTTCTCCTCACCGCTGCTTCGTATTTATCCATGACCATCAAAAGCCTGGCCATGAACACCTGGCGGCACTCCGGCGTATCTGTAACACCCTCCTCTTTCACCGGCTTGAACCACCAGTCTTTGCGGTACGGACTGCTGTCGCGGTCGGCATGGTGTGCAGCCACGATCTCGATGGTCTGCTCATTAAAGACTTCCTGATGCTCTTTCAAGACTTCCACTGACCATGCGCCGTGCTGGTCATATAATTTCCTTATAGGCTGGGCAAGATCCACGCCAGTCTGTTCGAGCGCTTTGAGCATCTTGATCTTGCCATCGCGGTTATCCCATTCCATATAGGTTTCTATAACGGTCCGCACGGATGTATGTTCGGCATCCCGCACCCCCTCAACTGCGTAAAGTTTTGTCACGGCTTCCTGGGACTGCAGCGATATATTCGACGGTCCGGTTTTGCCGATATCATGAACCAGGCTGGCCAGTCGCAAATTATGCATTTCCTGCACATCCAGATTCAATGCAGAAGAAGTGCGCCCCATAATAGCCTGCCAGAGGTGAACGACGCGCTCGCATCCCGCCATGATTTTTTTACAATCTTGGTTGAAATTGGTGAATTCTTCCAGTTGCTCCAACCGCTGCAATGGTCCGGCAGGGAATATTTCGGCGTCGAACCCCACTGCATGCAATTGTTCTTGCAGATTCAACTCCGCGATTGCCTTAAAATACTTTTGGTGGACAATGGCACGAAAATCTTCATAGGTAGTTCCCGGACGCACTCGGGAAGCCGTAAGCAGCTGGATAATCATTGACCGAGCTTCGTTTATACCATTTGGATCATGGGCAAATTTGGCAATTTCCGCTTTTTGGTCGAGCAGAAGAGCCGGAATCTCAGACATACGCTGATTGCCGAACATACTGCCATGTTGAACCGCCTTGTCGAGTAAGGTACAGGAGTTTTCCAATTCGCGCTTGAGCTGGTCCGCCGTGAGGTGAAATTCCTTGCAAAGTCCTGTCACATAGTTTCGGTCTTCAGACCCGGCTTCCCATGCGGCCCGAACCAATTCGTCTTCCTGCTCATGGGCGGCTTCCTCAGGAGACTGTCCCTGATCAACGGAAATTTCTGGATGGCTCGTTTTCCACTCATTCCAACGATCCGCCATGCGACTTTCGAAGTCTTGCCGCCATTTGTCTTGTTCTGACGCACTCATTTTTTGTATCGTTAATGGACCAATTTGGCTTTATTATAACAAAAAAAGGCTGATGATAAAAGTAAAGCAGCGTTCCACAGTTTAAGGAACGCTGCTTCTAAGGCAAGGACTGCCGATTAGTTTATGGTGCCGGGCTTGTCGAATTGAATCGGCTGGGAAAAAACCGCATCCCAGTTGTCCCGGTATGCATTGGTAGAACCCACGAACGCGCGGCCACCCGCACGAGTGCCGTGTACGGGACAATTTTGCGGAGAATAGCGGCTAAACGCGAGGGCCGCCCCCTCTTCCGTAATGATCCCATCGACAACTATGTGGTCCTTCTCATTACTGTCCATGCTTCCTCCTTTGAACGGACTTTCTATTATAAATAAGAGGGATTACCATGTCAACCACACTACAAACATACCTTCGATGCGCAATGACATTGAAGGTATTGCATACCTAGCATGTTAACCCGGATCTATCGAAGAAATATCTGAATCGTTTTGGGACAATCTGGCTCTTTTCTGATAGGCTCTGAGGGAATAGATGCAGCCGCAATAATTTTGGATGTAAAGCTTCCTGTCCTGGGCCATGGACCTGCCTTTGTCCCATCTCCCCTGCTTTTTCCAATCTTCCTCATAAAATTGCACACCGTAAATTTGCCCGAGCATCCGACCGAGCGGATTGATGATCTTGGCTTCTTTGAACCTCCCCATGGACAATGTAGTGCTAAACAGCTCATACCCTTCCTGCTTTGCAAATTCCGCCGTCTTGTTCAGCCGCATTAAAATGCATTGGCTGCACCGTGGCCCGCCTTCTTTTTCCCGTTCCAGGCCCTTAATCGCTTGAGCCCACTTAGCCGGCTCATAGTCGCCGTCGATCATGGGAACCTGCCATTCATTGCAGACTTTAATCACTTGCTGCTTGCGTTTTTCGTATTCTGCTATGGGGTATATATTCGGATTATAAAAATAGGCCGTGAGATCGAACTTCGTCTTTAGTTCGTCAATGACCGCAATACTGCACGGGCCGCAACAGATATGGAGGAGAAATTTCTTCATATTGACTCGGAACGGTTATGATAGTATTGTATAGAATCCCAAGAATTTGGACAAAAGGAGGAACCAATGCCCACTAAGCAATGGGTAATCGCAAGGGCTTTACTCTATGCGGCCCTGGCAGCCGTTATTACAGCTGTACTTTCGGTACAGGATTCGCCCGGACAGAATGCCGGACGTTTCACCTGCGATCAAATGAGGCCATTTCTTTCAGGCCTCGCAACCATGGCCGCATTCAGTGCCTGGAACTGGGTTTCAGGCGATGCGGTACAAACCTGGGCCTACACCAAGTACTGGGCCTTCTCATTTCTGTTTGTACAGCTCGCAGGACTCTGGTTGTTGGTCTGTCTCGGCAGCCTGTCCAACCAGCAAGGAAAGAGCGTTCTTATCGGGATCCTCGTGGGTACGATTATCGGCTCACTCCGAGTTCTGAACGCGCTTATAAAGAATGAGCGAATCGATTTCTGAATCGACCGCAAGGGTCATCTTTGTTTACAAAGGTGGCCTTTTAAATTGGTAGGTCTTGACGTACCTGCAATATCTTATTACAAATACTATGCGAGGCACAAAGAGAAAGGACGGGTCCATGAAGTTAGGGGCATTCTTAACCCAGAATCGCGATACAGTTCAAAGTCTGAAAGGCAAGCGAATTAAGATCACGGGAAATTTCGGAGGGAAAGGCTTTTCAGAGTCTTCCACCATCGAAAGCATCCAGTCCAGGCGCGACGAGATTCGTATAACATTCCAGCCCGGGGTGAAGATCACCATTGCGGGGGAATCTGCCCAAGTCGTAGGCGCCTACTGGCTCAAAGCGTTCGATGAGACGAATTTCCTGGTCGACCGAGAAGGATCGCCGGCCATCATCCCCCATGCGATCGTAGAAGTCCTCTAAACGACAAAATAAAGCGGTACCATGTACGGTACCGCTTTTAATTCAATTGAGGGAAAGGCTGTAATGTTATTTCTTTAAAACAGCCAAGAACGCTTCCTGCGGAATATCAACTTTACCGATTTTCTTCATTTTTTTCTTGCCGCGCTTCTGCTTGTTGAGAAGCTTCATCTTGCGGGTCACGTCGCCGCCGTAGAGGTAGCCGGTCACGTCCTTGCGCAGGGCAGAAATAGTCTCGCGCGCAATAACCTTGCCGCCGATAGCTGCCTGGATTGCGATCTCAAATTGGTGGCGCGGAATGAGCTGCTTGAGCTTTTCCACCAGTTCTTTACCATCAGTTTGGGCAACTGAGCGGTGCATGATGGCAGCGAGAGCCGGAACCGGCTCTCCTGCTACAAGGATGTCGACTTTGACCAAATCCCCTACCCGCTCTTCAATAAAATCATAATTCAGAGATGCATATCCGGAAGAAACCGACTTCAGTTTGTCGTAAAAATCCAGAATAATATTGGCCAGCGGCATCTCGAACATCATATCTACGCGCGTGTTGCCAATGTATTTGATATCTTTGGAAATAGCCCGGCGCTGGTTGGAAATTTCCATGATGGGACCGATATAATCCGTCGGCGTCAGGATATTGACTGACATCCACGGTTCATAGATCTCCTTGATGGTTGCGGGATCGGGAAACTCCGCAGGGTTATGAATATAGAATTCCTCGCCGTTGGTTTTGACCACGCGGTAGGCTACGGAAGGTGCGGTCAGCACTAAATCCAGGTTATACTCGCGCATCAGGCGTTCCTGCACAATATCCATGTGCAAGAGGCCCAAAAACCCGGTCCGGAAACCGAAGCCAATGGACGGAATGTTGATCGGCTCGAATTCCAAAGCCGCATCGGATAGCTTGAGCTTTTCCATGGCATCGCGCAGCAGCGGGTAATCGTCTCCCGAGACTGGGAAAATGGTCGCATAGACCATGGGCTTAATTTGCTTGTACCCGGGCAGCTGGGTGACCTGCGATTTACCGGCGGAAAGCGTAACCGTATCTCCGACACGCGCCTTACTGACATCCCGCAAGCCGGTCACAATGTACCCGACCTCACCCGTTTTAATCTCGTCCGACTTTTCCATTTTAGGATGGAAATAACCAACCTCAAGACTTTCCGCTTCGGTTTGAGAACCGATCATAAAGATCTTTTCGCGGTTTTTGAGGCTGCCATCCATGGCGCGGACAAACACAATAACTCCGCGATGAATGTCGTACATGGAATCGAAGATGAGGCCGCGGAACGGTCTTTGCGGATCGCCTTTCGGCTGGGGTACGCGCTCGATAACTGCCTTTAAAATTTCCTCCACCCCTTCCCCGGTCTTGCCGGATGCATACAAAATTTCGTCATCAGTAAACCCGAACGCGCTCTTTAACTCCTCAGCTGTCTTTTTGCGATCGGAGTTTGGCAGGTCAATCTTGTTTACGACCGGAATCAGTACAAGGTCATGTTCGAGCGCCAGGTAGACGTTAGCCAGGGTCTGGGCTTCTATGCCTTGGGTAGAGTCCACAACCAAAATCGCCCCCTCGCAGCACGCCAGCGAACGGGAAACTTCATAGGTAAAGTCCACATGACCCGGGGTATCAATTAAGTTCAAAGTGAAAAGTTCAAAGTTAGAAGTTTCTTCTCCGTCAATTTTTAACTTTTCACTTTGAACTTTGAATGTATATTCCATCCTCACCGGCTGCAGTTTGATGGTAATGCCGCGTTCGCGTTCCAGATCCATTTGGTCCAGCAGCTGGTCTTTCATCTCCCGCTTGCTCACCGTATGTGTCACTTCCAAAAGCCGGTCAGCCAGTGTGGACTTGCCGTGATCGATATGCGCGATGATGCAGAAATTTCGTATGTGTGACTGGTCCATAGATGCAGATATACAGATTAATGCAGATTTACAAATAACTACAGATAATCAGCCTCTATCTGTAGTTATCTGTAAATTTGTTATTATTTGTAGATTGGCATTATTGGTTTTTATTATACAGAATCCGCTTGAAAAAATCCAGGGTCTTTTGGGCTTGTTCGAGCCTGGTTACCATCGTCAGGATTACAAAGACAGCTAAACCGGCACCAATCGACAATCCTGATTGAACGAAGATCCCGAACGTTGTCCGGGTGTTGACCAGCGGAGCGAACAGGCGGATACAACCGTAGCTGACCAGCCCCATTCCCAGGCTTGCTATAGAAATTTTGTAGACGAAAATGGAGAGCTTGCGGTCGAACTCCTGGATGACATCGCGACTCCCAAGCTTACTGTGCAGGATAAGGAACAACAGAAGCGCATCCAGGGTCGTCGAAAGGGCAAAAGCCGACGCTATGCCGGTGAGCCCATAAGCCCTGCCCCAGAAGTACGCCAGTACTGCGTTAAGAATGATCGAGGACAGATTGGTGCAAACCGGTATGATCGTGTTATGGCGGGCATAAAAAGACTTGGCAAACAATGGAGACAAGCTCTGGCCAATCAACGAGAACGTAAAGATGCCCAGAGTGTTCAGTGTCGCCACGGTCTCAGGCCATCCGAATTTTCCATGGCCAAGCACCAGACGAACGATATATGCACGGAATACCATCATCAGCACAGAGATCGGGACAATGAAGAACAGAATTTGCATCGCAGTACTGGCCAATGTATCGGCAAATTTTTCGAGCCGACCTTCCGCGTAATATTCCGACAACACCGGAAATGAAGCGGTGGCTACAGAAATGGCGAATATACCGAGCGGTACCGCTTGGAGATTGTTGGCAAAATTGAAGACACTCACCGACCCGGCAACCAGTATCGAGCCGACCGAAGTTCCAATGAGCAGGCTTATTTGAGAATTATCCATGCCCAAAATGCGCGGCAAAAAAAGCCGGCCAACTTGCCGCAACACCGGCTCCTTCCAGTCCACGCTTGCACTCCACCGATAGCCGAAACGTACTGCTTCCGGGATTTGCACCAGCAGATGGCTAACAGCTCCAATTATTACCCCAAAACCGAGCCCCATGAGCCCTAACTTTGGATACAGGAAGAACAGCCCGAATATAATCCCGAGATTGTACATGATCGGAGCCAGGCTCACGACCAGGAACTTTTTTTGGGAATTTAAAATGCTGGTAAAGACGTTGGAAATGGTAAAGATGATTGGCGACAGCAGGAACAACCTCGTTAGCCTGACCGTGTCCTCGAATTTCCCGTCCGTAAACCCCGGTACAAGCCCGTGGGCAATCTGCCGCGAGCCGGCGTACAGAATGGCACATATCAGAATAATGCTCAACGCCGAAATATTCAGCACTGAATTGGCGATCCGGTATGCCCGGTCTTTATCTTTCATCAACCACTCGGTGAATACCGGAATGAACGCCACGGAGAGCGTGCCCAAAACAAGCAGGTTAAACGTAAAGTCAGGAATGCGGAATGCCGCGTAGTACGTGTCGAGCGTGTCTCCCGGGCCGATCTTGCCGGCCAGCAGCGAATCGCGCAGCAAAGCCACGAGTTTTGCCACAAGCGTAAACACCCCGACAATAATCGCGGCTTTAGTGATAGAAAAATTGGTTTCCAGGCTTTGAAGTTTTCGTATCATTGGCGGGAGGTCAGGACAAAACCGTAAAAATGATTACCGGCGATTTCCCCTGTAACACTGATCGAATCCGAACTAACTTGCGCATCAGCTGCATTAGTCCATTCTAGCCGTTTTCCGGGGAAATGGAAAGCGTAAGAAAATGGATAATTGACCGCGCCGATCTGTTTTTCGACAAGCAAACTCGCATGGTCCACACTACCGAGCGTGTATGGCAACAGGTACGTTAACTGGATAGTCCGGCTTTGTCCGCCTTCAAGGGTCAGCCAGTTTCCGAAAAATGTTTTGCCGGATTCCTTACCAATCAAGGTGCCGGTAGTTACGTCGCGTACGGCATTCTTTTCCCAGGCTTGGACGTCTGGATCCGTCATGTAGTCGCCGGGCGGCTGCACCAGGTCCTTCCGGTCAAAACCGCTATTGTCCACCAACACAGAACCAGCAGGCACATAAATCCGAACAAAACTGGTGTTTTCCGTGTCTTTCATTTGGGGTAGCCGGTTCGTGCGCGTAATCGTCACATGGTTCTGAATCTGCCCGTTCGGCAAGAGCGTGGAGTCCAGTGACACCTGCTGACTGATGAACAGGTCTGTTTTCGTCCCACCCAAATTACTTGAAACGATCGACAAAAAATCCCGATCAGTATCTTTCATGCTTCCAGACCAATTAAACGCTTCAAGTAAGCTTTCCGCTTGCGGGTCACGGGAATACACGACCGCCTGTTTTTCGTTTAGACTCAGTTGGAGGTTTTCAACGAACAGTGCGAATTGGTCAGGGGGCAAGGCCGTAATTTTTTGAATGAGTACGGGGAAGAAATCGGCAAGCAGTTGCTTGGGAGTGTTCAGGGGCTGAGTGCTGCTCATCGTAGTCAGCGCTTGCACCTGTTCGACAAAATTGTCTGAATCCAGCGTTACATTGTAGCTGGGCATCTCGATGGGGCCGGTCACTTTGAGGGTATTAACTACCACGGTCGGTGTCATGGCAATAACCACATCAGGCGTCTCCCCTCCTTCTTTTTCGTAAAATGAAGAAATCTTGCGGGCCGTTTTCGGAAAATCGGCAAACCAGTTGCTGTCGCGCAAGTACCAGCGGTCATTGACATTGAGCACCGGTTCCGGCGGGGCAATTTTTTCTTCAAGCTGGCCGTCCAGGTCATAAATGCTGCTGATGTGCATGCGTTCGATCTGTCCATTCTGCAAATTGACAGCACCGAACGTACCGATAAAACCCCCGCCCGCGCGAAGTTCATTATTATTCTCAAAAACGAACAGGATGTTTTTGTTCCCGCGGATCAACCCGGTCCCCAAAGTAAAAAGCTGGGAAAAATTATCGGCCGTTTTAGAAAGCACAGCTAACTTGCCTTTGAGATCTGAAAATTCTGTCCGCCGCTGTTCTGGCAGAACTGATTCCTGGATCGAGGAAACTTTCTCATTTGCCGCATCGATATTTTTTACTACAAGTGACAGGGTTACTGTCAAAGAGTCTAATATCTGCCCACTATCCCCCGAAAAAGCCAGGCCTTGCGGGGTGAATTTTACCTGTTCAGCGGTGTGGTAAAATTCAATAATCTCCGTACCGGCCAAAGCCATATGTTGCCCTGCTTCAATAAGATTCTCCCCTCCCTTTTTTTGAGGAAGGACACTGAATAAAGCATTAGCCAGGCTGCCTGCTGAATCCAGTTCTTGTTTACTTTCTTTAAAATTTTTCAAAGCCGCAGTGAACTCGTTTCTCGCTCCGGTTATATCTTTATCAGACATTGACTGCTTCGCTTCGAACAAGTGCTCACTGCCCCGGGTGGCGAACTGCATGACGCGATCTTTTAACTGCAATCCTGCGGCAGCAAGATATGCAGACTGCAGAGCCAAAACCGATAAAGCCACAAGCAGCAAGAAACAACCCAAAGCAAATTTAAAATTCGCGCTGGCAGCCAGACGGCGGCGAATGCGAAGATGCAGCTTAGTTTCTACCCATTGGGCATACGCCGATCTCAAAAGCATGCCTGCCGCAAGAATGATGGCGTTCCCAATGTAGTAATTGAGCATGAATAAAGCTTTGAAAGGAGCAAAAAACGCCCGAGCGATCCACGCGCGTCGTTTGTATCCTTTCGGCTTTGGAACCGGGAGATTGTATGAAGAATGAATATGGGGCATAGGGACACATTTAACCTTTAACCATTAACATGTAACAAATCCGCATTGTCCGAGTGTCTAGGTCAAATGTCAAATGTCACATGTCAAATGTTTCTATAAGTTTGACTGCCGTGAAATATTCAGCAGAATACCTACGCCGGCCATGGATGCAATGAGGGCTGTGCTCCCGTAGCTGAAAAATGGCAGCGGAATACCGGTGAGCGGCAGCAGATTTACCATAGCGCCTATGTTGATGACAGCCTGGAATCCGATGTACGCGACAATACCAACTGCAATCATTTTGCCGAAACCATCCGGCGCGTTTTTGGCAATTTTGATTCCCCGCAGGACAAACGCGACAAATAATAGGATCAGTATGGTCACTCGGAAGAAACCCAATTCCTCGGCCATAATGGCAAAAATAGAATCCGTGGTCGTTTCGGGGAGATAGTTATATTTTTGGCGAGAGAGGCCGTAGCCATACCCCCATAAACCGCCGGAACCGATAGCTAAAAGCGCCTGGTTTATCTGGTAGCTGATCCCTTTGGGATCGATAGCCGGGTTTAAAAATGTCGTAATCCGGCGCGCTCGGTAGGGCTCAAATTTAATAAATGCCGCGAGCGCCAGCACCCCGGTGACAATAGTCCAAAAAAAATACCGCAAATTAATGCCACCGACGAACAACATGACCATGGAAGTAACGATAAGCACGATCATGGTACCCAAGTCCGGCTGCCATAAAATGAAAGCCGCAAAGAGCCCAATAATCAACAGCGATGGCAGAACGCCGAAATAAAAGTCATTCATGGCATGTTTTTTCCGGTCCGCCCAGGCTGCCAGGTATAAGATAATGACAAGTTTTGCGAATTCGCCCGGCTGCACCGAAATAAAACCCAGGTCGAGCCAGCGGACAGCACCCCCGGCCGAATATCCCATGCCTGGCATTTTGACGAGCACCAGACTGACCAGGGAAACAATAATCAGTCCCGGAAGCAGCTTGAGCCAAATGTGATAATCCAAACGGCTGCAAATATACAAAGCCACAGCTCCAACGAGTCCACCATAGACTGCCTGATGGATGATATAATACGTAATCGTGCCGTGATCCTTATATGACTGGACCGTAGATGCGGAGAAGAGCACCATAAACCCGTACACCAGCAGCGCCAGGGTAATAAGCAGCACCGGTAAATCAATTTTTCCGTTTTTTGCTTTTTTCATTTCAGGAAGATTATGTAACCTCGAATATACCAAATCCCTAAATGGGGAAAACTAGTCAGGAACGCGATAAATTCTTTACTAGTTCTTTAAAGCGTTCTCCCCTGTCTTTGTAATTTTTAAACATGCCGAAACTTGCGCATGCGGGCGACAGCAGTACAACATCACCTGCTGTAGCAACAGAACGGGCTTGCCCGAGAATTTCTTCCATGGATGCAGCACCGGTCAGTACTTGCCCGTTAAATCCTCTTCCTTGTCCAAGCACTTCCCTGATCCGTTCAGCTTCCTGCCCTATGAGAATAACAGCTTTGATATTATGCGCCGAACGAATGACCTGTCCGAGCTCGGTAAAGTCGCTATGTTTGGTTGACCCCCCTAAAATAATAATCTCTGGTTCAGTAAAAGCTTTTATAGCGGCAATGGCTGTCTCAGGAACTGTAGAAAAAGAATCATTGTAGTATGCAACGCCTTCGTGGGCGCCAACCGGCTCAAGCCGATGTTCCAGCCCGGCAAAACTCTTAAGGACATCAGCCACCGCTTCCGGTTCGATGTCTAAGGCACCCGCTGCCGCGACCGCTGCGCAGACGTTCTCAAGATTATGACGCCCCTTCAGCTTAAGTTCATTGCATGGAAAGGAAAAAATCCGTGGGAAGATTCCGACTGCGACCATTTGGTCCTGTTCGATAAAGCATCCCTCCCGCAGCTGTTCATGCGTGCTCACAGAAAGTTTCTTGTGAGCCTGCCCCATTTCACCAATGAGCCTGGTGGCGGGGTAGTCGATATTATAAATGGAAACATCTTCTCGCTTTTGATAGACCGTAAGCGAGCTTTTGGCAGCATGGTATTCGCGAATATGCCTATGTTGATCAAGATGCTCCTGGGTGACCATGAGACAAACCGCGATGTGAGGGCTTTTGTGCAGATCCTGAAGCTGGAAACTAGAAAGCTCGAATACCACTATATCGCGCTCCGTCATGTCATCCAAAAATTCGAACGGCTGGATCTTGCCGATGTTGCCGGTCAGGAACATTTGACCTTTGACATTTGACCATTGACCATTCAACTTCAACATTTCATAAATAAGAGTGCTGGTGGTTCCCTTGCCTTTCGTGCCGGTCACTCCGACAATCTTACCCGGGCAGTGGTCAAAGAACCATTTGGTCTGGCTCGTGATTTTCAACCCCTTGTGTTCGGCCGCTAACAGATCAGGGTGCAGCCGCCATAGTCCCGGACTACGGAAGGCCGCGTGAAAGCCGGTAAGTTCTTTCAGACAGTCCGGACCGAAGATAAAATTGAGGTTGAGCGCTTTTATTTTTTCTTGTTCTTCCGGCGCCCATTGTTCCCACGGGCGCTGGTCAAAAAGCACGGGGGTAATGCCGTGCTTGAGCAAATATTCGGTAACAGCCTGCCCTTCGCGTCCAAAACCCAATACCGCGGTGAGTTTTTGATCCAAATCTTTGAGTTCCATTGTAATTAATTTTACCACTTTTTCAAGGATTCTCAAAATTAAAAGGGAGCCGCTTAAGCGACCCCTTGCCAGCCGGCTGCTAGGCCGGCGTAATTTCGTACCGCGGTCCATGGCTGCCAATGCACCGCTCGCCGCCAAGACCTTCAAAAAGCAAGGCCCAGCCTCCGCACTGCGGATCAAAGGCGAATGTCTCCCGGGCACCGGTCGGTTTTCCTGCTTCGTCTGTTCTTTCGATCGTAAGCTCGGACCGCAAATCGGATACAACCTGGACCGTATCGATGACAAGACCGCCTTCCTTGATCTGAACTTTTGCCCCTGGTTCAAACAACACCCGGCCTGACCGATCACGTTTAGCCACGTATCCTGCGGTTGCGGTGCCAGTTTCGTTGCTGGCACAATCGAACTCGCACTTGCCAAACGGAATAGTAGGCGGGATGTTCAATTTGCACACAGCAGTCGCGAGCGCACTTAAGGCAATAAAACCGATCTTCGGCTGTTTTGACGCTTGGTCAGCAAGAGCCATAGGCAACCGGAAGACTTCTTTCAGATCAGCGGTGTTCTCCAAGGCTGACCCAAGCCCACAACTTTCTTCCAGCCAGTCCCCCTCGGGGCCATCGATCACCACCGGATACACGTATGTGAGTACGTCTTCATGGTCTATATGACCTTTGTGAAAAACGTGCCAGGGCGTGAAGTATGAAAAGTCCGTCCCGCGGCAGATTTGGGACAGAATGACATCCCAATCCCACTGCTTCGGATCCGTGTCCAAGCCTTCCGGCCAAAAGACACTTTCTCCGTCTTGATGATTGTCCAGCACGACGACTCTCGAGAGTTCCGCCCCTTGTTCAGTTACTTTGCGTACGACTCCAACTGGTACGATGAACATGATTCCTCCTCATGAACGAATCTGAGCAGTATATAACTAAAAAAGCTTATTGGCAATACCGCCAAAAGCCTAAAAGGAATCAGCACCAAAACCCTCAGAACGATGGCTTCTAAGGTTGCATGAATTACGATCTCCGCAGCGCGTAGCCGGGCAAATTCCCGGTTAGCTTACCATCCGCTACGACTGGCCTGCCGTTTACGAATACGTAGGCAATGCCCCGGGCATATTGGTAGGGATTTTGATAGGTTGCCGCGTCACTCATCGTTCTTGTATCAAACAATACAAGGTCAGCGAAATTACCTACCTTAATAGTCCCGCGGCGCTTGAGTCCGAGTTTTGCCGCCGGACCTCCGGTAAGTTTAAATACTGCGTCTTCGAGCGGCAATGAATTCGTAGCAATGGTATCCTTGAGAAATTTTGGAGCTGTGCCGAAACAGCGAGGGTGAACCAGGCGATCCTGGGTATTGATACTAAACCCCCCACCGTCGGTCGTAATAAACGACAGCGGGTGACAAGATAGGTCTTTAACCTGCTCCTCGCTGAGGTTACGTTCAAAAACCATCACTTCGCTGCCGCCGTTTTGAATAATATTCAAAGCAGCCTCTTCGCTTGAAGTTTCCATATTCGCGGCAATCTGCCCAATGGTCTTCCCTGAAAAGTTCAGCTTATTGGCAGTTGAGGCCACGATAAGGTCAGCAAATTTGACTCCGCTGTTGCTTAAAAATGACAAGATCTTCCTGCGCTGGATCGGATCGTTGAAATGTTTAAACATTAACGATCTGCCTCCCTCATAAGCCCATTTGGGCAAGTACGAGTACAAGACCTGCCAGATCGTATCATACGGGTACAGGTCAAAATGCACATTTAGTCCGCGGTGAAAGGCGGTGTCTATGTGCTGCATCAATCCTTCGTATTTGTTCCAGTTCTGCTTGCCGCGTATCTTGAAATGCGAGATCTTCAAATTAATCTCCGATGCGCGGGCAATATCTAACGCCTCGTCTACAGCCTCCAAAACCTCCGCACCTTCGCTGCGCAAATGAACGGAAAGCAGGGCGCCTTTTTTGGCGACGATCTTTGCCAGTTCATAAAGTTCAAATTCGGAAATTATAATCTCATGAGCATATGAGAGTCCGGTAGAAAGGCCAAATGCCCCGGCTTCCAAACTATCTTCAAGTGCGCGCTTGATGCTCGCCAGTTCGGATTTTTCCAAGCCCCTGATCTGGTCGCCGACGAGGCCGCGACGCAGTGTTGAATACCCGACCAGCGTGGCTATATTACAGGCAAAGCGCCGCCGGGACAGTTCTTCAATAAATTCGGAAAACGACTGCCAGTTAACATTCAGTCCTTCGAGCGGGTGCCATTTCTGGATAGAAGCCAGAGCCTCATGCGAAAGCAGCGGTGCCAAGCTCGCGCCGCAATTCCCGACCAAGATTGTGGTAAAACCCTGCGTAGTCAAACTGTCGAGCCCTGGGTTGTCGAAGATCTGCCAGTACCCATCGCTGTGATTCTGGACATCAATAAAGCCGGGGGCCAGCACCAGATCGGACCCGTCGATGACGGATTGTGCAGAGGTTTGGATATTGTCGGCAATCGCGACAATCTCATCTCCCTGGACAGCAACATCCTTATGCGATCCCTTCTTGCCGGTTCCATCAATAAGAAGAGCGTTTTTTATGAGTAAACTGTACATGGTCTCGAGGTGTTTGTTTTTTAGTAGTAATCTCTAATATACGAATCAAGCATAAATATCCGAATACCGCACACCGTACTTTGTTACTTGGAACGGCCAATAGCCATTCGCATATTTTGCGCTGTATTCGTTATATTCGAGATTACTATCCGACAAAGAATATGATTATTCCAATGATACTCGTCACCGCAGCAATAATCCAAAACCGCATGGTCACTTTCGTTTCCGGCCATCCTTTGGCCTGCAGGTGCAAGTGAACGGGTGATGACAGAAACAGCTTGCGCTTGAAAACTTTCTTCCAGAACATCTGGACCAGGAACGAGGCTGCTTCCAGGATGAATACGAATCCGGTACAAATCAATACGCCGATCGAGTTGGTTAAAAACGCGACAATCGCGAGCAGTACCCCAAGGCCCATGGACCCCGTATCCCCCATGAAGAACCGCGCGGGATATACATTGAACCATAAAAAGGCCAACAAGGAACCACAAATCACTCCAATGAAGCTTGCCAGGTTGTCGCGCCCCTGGAGGTATGCAATCAACCCATATGAAAAGAATGAGATCAGCAGCGTACCGCCGGCGAGTCCGTCTAGGCCGTCGGTTTCATTAACTGCAAAACTGGTACCTATGACCACCAGCAGGAAAAACGGAATGAACCAGATACCGAGATTTATACTGCCCATGAACGGGATATGGACGGAAGTAAATCCGAGTTTGAAGTAAAACCACCAGGCCCCGATCAGCGCAACCGCTGCGTACAGGAAAAATTTAACTCTGAAGCGCAAACCTCTGCCTTTATGGCCGAGGCGGTTGATGTCCAGCCAGTCATCAAGGAGACCGACGAGCGAAGCTCCAAACAGCGCACCCAGCGGCAACAACGTTTCCTTGCGAGTGAGAAAATTAAGCCAATGGAACGCGGATACATGGAATAGCCGGTCCATAGCCCAAAACAGGGAAATTAGCACGCACAACGTACCCCAGACCAGCACACCACCCATAGTAGGCGTGCCTTCCTTGCTTGCATGGAGCTTGGTAAAAATCGGGGTCGTTCCGTCGTTACGAATCTGCTTGCCGAGCCGGTATTTGTAAAGGAAATTCGTCAGCAGCGGTGTACTGAACAGCGCCACAAGGAACGACAGCGATGTCAGGGTGAATATTTTAGTCAGCGGCGAGTAATAATCCATAATAGCAATAGTATTTTAGCATGAAACTACTGTCCAAGGAAAAGATTGCTTTATTCCCGGGCAGCAGCAATGGATTTGCATCACGAGTACGCAGCTGCAGCTAACCCCCATGCTTGCACCTGCCAGTTTTAGTGACTGTTTCCTACTTCCACTCAATATGGCCAAAAATCTCGTCTTTCAGGTCCAAGATATCCCGTTCACGATCCGAACTCCCGACCACTATTAAAATTACCGTATGGCCGCCTTGTGTAGATTTCACAGCCATTGAGCCACCCGAACCCTCAGTAAAGCCTGTTTTAATTGCTGTTATATCGGCATGATGACGGATTAGCTTATTGGTCGCCTGGGTGGCATAGCTGATACCCGTAGCACCCTGAAGCTCGTACCGGGACAGCTTCCCCACCTCCCGGAATGGCAGCAGCTTCTGGGTTGTTTGGATCAACTTAGCCAAGTCATTCGCACTCGAATAATTGTATTGGCTATCAAATCCCGTTGGGTTGGAAAAGCGGGTATTTGCCATGCCTAACCGGCTTGCTTCATCATTCATGAGTGAAACAAAAGTTGTCGAGGCTTTGCTTTCGATGAATTTTGCCAGGGCCTGAGCCGCGTCATTGCATGACCCGACCAACATAGCTTTCATGACATCCTCAGTGCGCACCTGATCGCCTGTCCTAAGACCAAGAATCGGGCTGGTACCAGTCAATCCTCCTAATACCGTAACTTCGTCAGACATACTGAGCTCACGATATGCAACCAGGCCCGTCATCAGCTTGGTTAGGCTCGCAATGGGAAGCCGCTGGTCGGCATTACGACTGGCCAGCACAGCTCCGGTTGCCTCATCGTATACTACGTAGCTTTTAGCCGAAATACGGGAGTCGTCGAACCCAGCCCCAAGAACGGGCTTAGAAACAGGCGGAAGCGCTGCCCCGCGGATCTGTACCGTGCTCGCGCCAAGGACTTGAGGTGCTTCCGCAGATGCCGGGCTCGGTCCTATGGCATCGGTATCCGGCTGCCGCAACATCATGTACCCTAAGCTCCATGCGCCAGCAATGAAGACCGCAATTGCTACACCGAATAATATTTTTATTTTTACCATTCCTTGTTTATTTCTAGATAAAGCCTCGAATAGCTACTAGTATTATACGATGGCTGGAGTAATTGACAAAGGCAATGTATGTGGATAAAATACACCCATGCACCAAAATCCTTAGATGCCGCATTGTAGACCGCACCGCAGCGATCTTACAGAGCGGTTTGTTTATTGTTTAAGGGCTTTGATGCCAGGCACATTAGCTAACCAATTTCCCTCACCGTTTTAGCTTTCAAATAAAGCCAAAAGTGAGTGGACTAAAATCAAGGACACATTATGAATCCGGTTACTATTAACGAGCAAAACTTCGAACAAGAAGTTATCAAATCCGACACCCCGGTATTAGTAGACTTTTGGGCAGTATGGTGCGGGCCGTGCAAAGTTATCGCCCCGGTGGTCGAAGAGCTCTCACAGGAATACCACGGCAAGCTCAAAGTCGCCAAGGTCAATGTAGATGAGAATAACATGCTCGCCGGTAAATATGGCATCATGAGCATTCCAACCCTTAAAATCTTCAAAAACGGACAAATTGTCGGTGAAATTATAGGAGCAGCGCCAAAAACCGCGATTGAAGCCGAGATCAAGAAACACGTAGCGTAAGACTTACAAAGACCCTCTTCGAGGGTCTTTTTTTGATACCGTGAGATAATTATTCATTTTTTTGAAAAGCCTCATTATTATCGTGGTTCTCATACGTCATACAGAATATATAAGATAGAAAAATGTAAAAGGCGTCCAGTCTAATCTTTTTATTTTATATTTTTCTATTTTTAACACTTACTCTATGGCCATAAATGATTTTGAGAACTTTTTAAACACAGTCAGGTATATGGATTATGAAGATGCCATAACTACCGCCGATGCCATGGCAACGAAACTTGAGAAGTCCCCGGGCAGGATGGATCGCAAGGAATCCCAGATCCAGCATAATAAGGTCAGAGGGTTTCTCTATTGGATCAAAACGGGCAAAAAACCTACCGGGCTGACCACCCAGGAATTTCTTGAATTGCGCCCGGTGTGCGAAAATCTCATATCAAAAAAACAGCTGCACCCCACAGCGAGGGATATCTTTAAAAAATTTGGTAAATCATAGTCTCACTGCGACCTTATAAAACGCCGCCCACGGTACGGGCGGCGTTTGTATATCTACGGAGGCGCTTGCTGCGCATTGAGTATCCACTTTACTAGAATTTCTGCGACTGTCCTGGCTTCAACACGGTCCGCTGTATTGGCTTTTCCGAAGAGGGTTGCGGTGCGGGAACCGTGTCTTCCTGCCTGTCGTGAGGAGCTTCCGGGAGCGGCCGCAATACCGGCTGTTGAGACTTGGCCGGTTCGCTCATAAGACTGTTGACCACTTGCGTCAGACGCTCGTGCTCTTGCTTCTTCTTTTCTTGATGCAGGTTTGCGACAGTACTCCAAATAGGATTCGTATTCTTCTTCGGTTCGCTGCGGTGACGGTGTTCATTCAGCTGCCGTTCCCGGCGAGTACCCTGGCCATCACGGCCGTCTCGCGGGCCGCCATGACGGTCATCGCGTCCAAATTTCCGCACATGTCCATGGTCATTTTTATGCAATGACTGGTGCGCTGGCTGCTGCCGTTCAGGCCTTGGTACCTGGAGTGCCACCGGTTGTTCCTGCCGGACCGCAGGTTTTGGGACGATCACCGGCTTTTCAGGAATAATCGGCTGCGGAGCCTGCTGGATTACCGGCTGCGGAAGCGGCACCTGTTCCACTTCCTGGGTCAAAACAAGCAGAGGTTCGGGCTTTTTTTCTTCTGGCCGGACCTCGTCTTGCCGGGCCTCCCTGAATGATGCTACGGTTGGATGCTTCTCTTGTACCGGTTCTTCCTGGTGCTGTTCTCGCTCTTCCGAGGCTTGAGCCTCTTCCGCCTGAATAGTCAGCATTCTACCGCTCGGCAATGATTCTACCGGAGCGCCTGCCATCTCAGCTGCGGCTTCCTGGTGGAACTCCGATCCCATCCAGCGCGTGATCTTGTCTTCCACCTCCGCTACAGGATTAGCATACCGTTCTCGCGAGACTTTGATGACTTTGTCCGTATTACCACTGAACCAATCGGGGCTGGGAGGAATCGTGGTTGCGGAAAACGGCTCACTCGCCACGCCATTGATCATGAGTTTCAATACCACATTGAATTTCGGCAGGTTCACCAAATCATTGGGAGTAAAGGTTGGTTCGAACTCCGTCTCAAGAAACTCGGCATCCGCCGCCCCGATGCGGAATACCACCATGGTGCCGACGTTGCCGAAAATAGCATCGCGGACTTTGGTGTTCTTATCCTGCTCGAGCTGGGCGATATATTGGTGTCCCACAATGAGATTCAAACGGTATTTTCTCGCTTCAGACAAGATGGTGGCAAAGCTCTCGGTGGCAAAATTCTGGAACTCGTCTACATACAGATAGAAATCCTTGCGCTCATGTTCCGGAATATCGGTTCTCGACATGGCTGCCAGCTGCAGCTTGGTCACCACCATGGCTCCAAGCAGCGCCGAATTGTCCTCACCGACCTTGCCTTTGGACAGGTCCATGATCAGAATTTTGCGATTATCCATAATGTCGCGCATGTCGATAGTGCTCTTCGGCTGGCCGACGATATTGCGAATAATGGCGCTCGACAAAAACTGCCCGACCTTATTCTGAATCGGCGCCACAGCCTCGGTGCGGTACTTTTCTGCGTAATTGGCGAATTCGTCCACCCAAAACGCGCGGACCATAGGATCTTTAATATTGTCCACGATCTTCTTGCGGTATTTCTTATCCGCGTACATGCGGGTGATTCCGAGCAGCGTATTCCCCGGGCTGTCGAGCAAGGCCAAAATGGTGTTGTTCAGAATGTATTCCATTCTTGCCGACCACAAATTCGCCCAAATTTTGGTGAATACGCCCATGAGACCCGAAGCAACCAAATGTTTGTATTTCGTATCCACCGCTTCGAGAATATTAAATGCCAAGGGATGATCCATGTCAGCCGGATTGAAGTAGACCACATCATTGATGCGACTATTCGGGACGCAGTCCAAAATGCGTTGGACAGAATCCCCGTGCGGGTCAAGAAACGCCACACCATGACCGTTCCGTATATCCTGAATAACCATGGTTTCCATTGCGGTCGTCTTACCCATACCGGTTTTACCGATAAGATACATATGCCGCCGTCGGTCGTCTGTCTTTATACCAAAAGGCACTTCCTTATTCCGGAAGTTGGTGCGGGCAAAAATCGTGATTAGATTCTTATCGTCAGTGGCCATGGATATAGTATACGATATGTAATTGCAGTTAGATAGTACAAACTCACAACATTTGACATTTGACTTTCTGCGACCCAAGTCAAAGGTTAATGGTCAAACGTCAAATGTTGCCTTCTAAAAGTCTTCCGATACCGGCAAATTAATCGGCGCTGAGGCTTTCTTGCTCTCAGTCCGTTCGATAGGCACCGCAGCTGCGGTCGTCGAAATCGGGAAATGGTACAATGTAGCCAATTCCTCAACATTCATGACGAACATGGGATTGCCAATATGCACATCACGGTTCTTATAGCCTTTAAACATCATAACCTTGCGGCGTTTTTCTTCCCATTCGATATACGGTTTTTCCAGCGTCGGGGAAATATGATATTCAAGGCTGGTCCAGGTCAGCTTAGTATCCGGCTTGAACGTGTTGGTATTGGCAGAGCCCAAAGGCCGGTACGAGCCGATGACCACGGACTTCTTAGACCCGTCATATTTGTCCTTAGGCGCAATATATAAGTGGCGGATCTTAGTCCTGTATCCCGGTTTGCCAATTTTTCGCTGAATGAGATTGACGCGCTCCTTCTCCATGTCAGTCATGCTTTGCCAGTTGTTCTTGGGGCCTTTTTCATCATGGCCATGACCATGACCGCCTCCTAAAAGGGCATCCTTAAAGCTAAAGTTCGCAAATGCGTTAAGCGGTGCAAGGAAAAAGTCACTCCAAGAAGCCTCATGCGCCACCGCTTCGCCAATCAACTCCTTCACCTTTGACTCCCCTTTCGGCTGCCATTCATTATCGCCAAGCGGTTGTATGATGATTTGCACCCCGTAAAATTCATGCGGACCGATCTTGGACAGTGCCTCAAAATGCGAGGCAAGAGGATCGATAACCTTTTCTTCCGCTACCGGATGCTCAAAATCTTTATATGTTTTGATAGGTATTACGTCGTCGGCCAATAGCTTATATTCGCAGCCCCAAATGTCAAAACTGCTGGTTTCTGGATCATAATTGATATTCTCCATGTAATCTTCAACCTGGGTAATTTCCGCCGTCGGATATTGCGCATAAAATGCTGCCTCGACCAGGTCCCTGGTCTTTTTTGGGCACATGATTAAAAACGAGATCTTGCCGCCCATGCTGATGATCTCCAGGCTGTACCAAAGTTGGTCCTTGCCTTCCACATATTTTTGAGCGAATGTTATCCCGGTATGGAGCGCGTGCATCTGGGCGAAAATCGATTCTACCGCGAGTGTACTGACCAAATTTTCTTTCGGAACTTTGATGTTCAAGAAAATCCATTCCTGGCTATGAATGAACTGGTGCTGAATCTCTCCCATATACAGCCAGAACAGGATCCGAACAGTTACGAGAACGACCAAAACCCAGCCTCCATACAAGAAAAAAGAGGCTGTCGTTCTCAGCAGATCCCCAACATTTGGGAAAATTCCCTGGAAAATATCCATTTATTGATTTTCGGTGTTTTAATTTCAGTTACAATCACAGATTCACAGATGGCACAGATAACGCCGATAATCGGTTATCATCTGCGCCATCAGCGTTCATTCCATCTGCGATCTATGCCAGGGCGTACAAGTTCCGGCCGACTTTTTTGAAAAGCTTCTTATTGGAAAGGCCAACCAGAATGGTATTCTTTTTGACCATGCGGCGCTTCATGACTTCTTCGATGATCTTTTCGCGAGGCATCGGCTCCTTAGCCGCTTTCAGCACATCGACAATAACGTCAGCCACAACGCCAGGTTTGAAACCCCATTCAGAAAGCGCATAAATGCCGCGGCCAATAAGAATAAAGCGGTTGTCCTTAATAAGCTCGTTATGAACGGTTTCCTTGTAAGCCGTGCGGTTGTCAAATTTCGCCTTGTTGATCATGTCGGTAATGGCGGAATAGTGTTCCGGCTTGCCATGATATTTCATGACCAAGTAGGCCTTATCACCGACGTCTTTAGGGCTAATCTCTTTCCATTCCCCAAGCCCCCAATGATCGAAGACGTTCTTTTCAATCTGTTCAGCCAAGTCGAGGTAATTCAAAATGACGCGGTCCGACAAATCTTGCTGGTTTTGCTTGTAGAAATCAGTCTCTTTAAATTTCTTTAAAAAGTCCTCGGAGTGCACTGGCTTGGCCGACTCTTTCAAAATGGTGTGGCTCGTAGCGGTAAAATCACCAAGCAATTGCTTGTTGAACAGGACCGTGATCCAGGTCTTCTTGTAATTGGCATGCAAATAATCTTCCAGTTCTTCCATGAGATGGAGCAGGAAAATGATGGCATTACGGTCTTCTTCGCTCTTAATGCCCATGTAGCGAAGCAAGGTCTCTTCCGCCATGATCTTGCCATGTTCGGTAATCGTGTCGAGAAGCAAATTCTTGGTTTCCAGATACGTCTGCTTGTCGAGATTGGATTTGCGCAGATGCTTGATGAGATCCTTCTCAATCTGCCGCACGCGTTCGCGCGTCAAATTCTGACTCTCGCCAATGGCAGCCAAAGTTTTAATCTCATTGCCGCCCAATCCGTACCGATGGGTCAGAATCTGGCGGTCCCGCTCTTTCAGGGACTTCAAAATATCGTTCACAATCTCAGCTGGCTTGAATTGCTGAAGTGAATCGTGCTGTTTTGTATGGATGATTGTGTCCAAAATTCCCATATCAGTCGAATTAGGTTATTTGCTCATTTTCCCCTTTATTTACAGGGTGTTTATTGAGTTCGCCTATAGTATAGCATATATAACTTTTTCTGTCAACTGACTATAGGTAAACCGTAGAATTTTTACCGACAAACGGCTCAAACAGAATAAAAAACATCCCGTCCCGACCAGCAGTCAGAACGGGATGCAAGAGGTTATGCGTTGCGCATTTTCCATTTTTGCCATAAGACCAAAACAGGGCTGGCGATAAATATGGAGGAATACGTTCCCACAATGATACCAACGAACAAAGCGAGTACGAAATAACGGATAGTCTCGCCGCCAAACAAGAGCAAAGCCAGCAAGACAAACAACACGGTCAAGCTCGTATTCAACGATCTGACGATCGTTTGCGCAATACTGTGGTTTACCACAAAGTCGATGCTCTGTCCGGCGTAGACCTTGAGGTTCTCGCGGATCCGGTCAAAGACCACGATCGTGTCATGTACCGAAAATCCCAAAACCGTCAGCATGGCGGTTACGAACAAGCTGTCGACTTCCACGCCCTTGAAATGTCCGAGCACGGAGAAGAAGCCGAGAACAAACAAAAGGTCGTGTAGCAAAGCAATAACTGCTGACCAGCCGAAGCGCCAGGAAGTAACCGGCTTGGACACGCGTCGAAACGCATACCCAATATAGAATACGATACCGAGGGAGACCAAAACGAGCTGGTAAATCGCATGCTTTTTCAATTCTTGGCCGATAACCGGTCCTATCGTATCGAGCTGGATCTCTTTAAAACTGCCTACGCCAGTCTCGAGTGCTTTTAAAACCTCGTCATGCTTAGCCTTGTCCAGACTTTCGGTCTTAATGATGAGCTGGTTATTTTCCGCGGTTTGCAGCTGATAATTACCGAGCTTTTGGGTATTGAGCGCTTCACGAACCTTCCCCATATCAAACGGCTGGTTAAACTGGAGAATATCCTGGGTACCGCCTTTGAAATCAATCCCCAAGCGCAGACCGTACATGGAAAGGGATACAATGCCGAACAGCAGGATTATGCCGGAAACCGTAAACCAAAATTTTGCGTATTTTAATGTGTTGAACATATATATTTCTAAATCGCTGATTAATCGCTGATAAGCACGCTGACCAGCGCCTATTCAGCGGTGGTATTAAGTTCGGCATTCTTTCGGCGGCTTACCCCGAAGAGCCACGGATGAGTCATGATGTTATTACCGAGGAACAAGCGGAGCAGCGTGCGGGTCACGGTAATGGCCGTAAACATGGAAATGAGAATACCGATTCCCAGCGTCAGGGCGAATCCTTTAATGGATGGCGTACCGAAGGCGTACAAGATCACCGTGGTGATCAAGCTTGAGACGTTAGAATCGCGAATGGACAGCCAAGCGCGGGCGAAACCGTCATCAACAGCTTTATGAATATCCTTCCCAGCGCGAATTTCTTCTTTCAGGCGCTCGAATATCAGGATGTTCGCGTCCACGGCCATACCAATGGACAGGATAAATCCGGTAATACCAGCCAGTGTCAACGTTACCGGCGATAGGCCTTTCAGGAAAATAAGCAGAACATAACTTAAAAGTGCCAGCAGACCAAACCAAGAATTGACCGTAAGGCCGAGGAAAAAGAACAGCCCAACGAGGACGATCGCGGTAAATGAAATCCCGATCTTAAACACTGCAAAAGATACCAGAGCGTACATGAGCAACGCTCCAAAAGCCAGCAAGCCCGGGAAGCGGTAGTATGCGATCATGAACAAGGCAATCAGCAGTATGCCGATAAATCCCGCAATCACGGATTTTTGAATGGATTCCTGGCCCAGGGATGCGCCGACCGTTTGCTGGGTAACAAGATGGATCGGTACTGGCAAGGCTCCCGAATTCAGGCGGGTGGCCAGGGCTTTTGCCTCATCGGTCGTAAAATTGCCGGTAATGATAGCCGTGCCATCAGTAATGGCATTCTGAACGACCGGGGCGCTGATGATCTGGCCATCGAGCACGATCGCTACCGGCTTGCCCACATTGGCAGTGGTGATATCGGAGAATAATTTGGTTCCTTCGCCATTAAACTGAAGCCTGACCACAACCTGATTGGAGATTCCCCTGCCCTGCTGAAAATCGACAGTCGCTTTTTGCAGCTGCTTGCCGGAGAGGCCGGTTGGCGACCAGGCGTCGAGCGGATTAATCTGGTTCGGCGTGGAAGTCGAGCCCAATAGCGCTGCGGCATTCGGGTTTTCTACGCGAAATTCCAGATACGGTGTCTGCCCGATCTGGTCAATTGCCTGATTGATATCTTTAATGCCGGGAAGCTCGACTATAATACGGTCGGTGCCGGAGACCTGAACCACTGGCTCGGAAACTCCGAAGCTGTTCACGCGGCGCTCGATTGTGTCACGGATGGCATTTAAGGCATCCTGGCGGTCGCCCTGCTTAATGTCTTTGAAATCAGCCTGGTAGACCAAGTGCGAGCCTCCTTGCAGGTCTAACCCCAAACGGGTCTTGAATTGCTGAGAATACGGGATCTTGATCTTGCGCAGATCTATCTTGCTGCCCTGGGGCAGATCAATATACAAAGCCGCGGCAGCCATAAGCAGAATGCCGAGCAGCGACAGGTACAACTTAAGTTTAGGTTTCATGCGTGTTTACTTATCTTATCTAGCTTAATAAAAATAAGCCTAAAAGCTCAGTCATATTATATACAATGGCGGCTTTTTGTGCAATCGCTTATGAAAATTGCAGGGGCCAGTTTAAAATCTGCTTCGACTCTCAAATCGAGCGAGGCGAGCCGGTCCTTACAGCGCGATATTTCTATTTTGATGCAGCCCTGCGCAGACGGTCACGAATAGCCAAACCCAAACCCTCTTCGTCCGGCAACGGACAAATAATCAGGTCCACTCTCCTGCTGTCCAGTTCACGGAGGCCCAGGAACAAGCGCTCGGCCAACTCTTCAGTGTTTTGCCAGTCACCCCATTCAAAAAATTCAAGTCCGTCAGATGACGCCAGCCACCCCGCCGGATGTATAACCCCAATACGTCCGCTTAATCCGTCTATGGCAGCGCGTAATGATCGAGCATCCCCTTCCGTAAGGATCACTTTAGCTTTTGGAGAATAATGCTGATGAAATATGCCGGGAGATGATAATTCGTTGCCAGGCTGATTAACAAAACGATCAAATACATCAATTCGGCCAATAACCGCTTCCAATTGTTCCCTGGTGACCCCGCCCGGGCGCATGATCATGGGGACATCGCCTGTCAGATCCAAGACGGTCGATTCCACGCCAATATCCGTTGAACCGTCGTCGATGACAGCGTCAATTCTCCCGTCCAAATCTTCCAGGACATGAGCTGCGTTGGTCGGACTCGGACGGCCAAACAGGTTAGCGCTCGGTGCGGCAATAGGCACGCCTGCGTGTTTGATCAACAGCTGGGCAGCAGGATGGGCCGGCATGCGAAGGCTGACTTTCCCGGCACTCTGGGTGACCAGGCGCGAATCCGCGTCTTCTTGATCGATCAAAATGGTGAGCGGGCCAGGCATGAACGCGCGGCAGACGGCCTCCAGTAGTTCCGACTGATTCTTGATCAGCGATTCCAGCATATCGAAAGAATCCACGTGCGAAATCACAGGATCCCACGAAGGGCGCTGTTTGGCGGCGAAGATCTTTCCGACCGCTTCGCGATCGAATGCATTCGCTCCCAGGCCATATACTGTCTCAGTCGGAAACGCTACCAGACCGCCTTGTTTGATGATATCAGCTGCTTGCTTAATGAGTTCCAAATCGTGTTGGTCGTCGTTTATAAGCTTGAATACTTTGGTCATAACCTCCATATTTTATATAAAAGTACTAATATATTCAACAGCAGTATAATCCAGACATCAAAAATAATAGCCCCATCGGAGGCTGAACTTACATTTGACAATTGACCTTTAACCTTTGACTTACTGCATTTTGTCAAAGGTCAATTGTTAATGGTCAAATGTTATCCTCGAACTTTGATTAGTGCTATTAATAAAGGGAAGCCGACGGCTTCCCTTGTACTGGCTGCTTACGATGCAATCTTAAACCTGTCCCTTAACCCATTTTTTGATATTATTCTTGTCCCGCTTTACCCATGCCGCGTTGGATCGAATACGTTCGGTGACCTGCTGGATGGTGCGGGCTATATTCGGAGCCGGATGCTTCTTGAAGAACTGTTCGAACTCTTTTGCTTTGGCTTCCGTAGCAAAACGCGAGAAAGGCGTAACGAACCATTCCAGCAGATGTCCGCCAATGTTGTATCGCTCATAGATCCCTTTCCAATTTGCTTTCAAGAATTTCCAGGCTTCCTGCCTGCCAAAATGGTTCCGCGCGGCAAAAATAAAGATGCTTGGCGAATCCTGAGGGCGCACGGCATCGCTCAAAGCGAACTCCAATACATCTTTCAGGATCGCGGAGTCGCGGAAGCTGCCCATGGCCCGGCCGATACGATCCTGCTCTTCGTGATGCTGGGCAGCGGCTTTATACATTTTTACCAGAGTCTTGAATTCCTTCTGCCCACCGTACATCGCCGTCAAATTATAGACAACTCCGCGCAGATCAGCAGGAACCGGCACGCCAGCTGCCGCATTTTTGAAAAGTTGCTTGGCTCGATTGATCGTCGTTTTATCTCCATACGCACCATATTGCATCAATGATAGGCTGCGCAGAAGTCCATGCGTATGGCCTTCATCAGATTTTCTTTCCCACCCCATTGCGGCCGTAATGGCACCGAAAACTGACCGCGCGAATCGTTCATAAGCATCAAACCATGACTCACTCATGTAGAACTCTCCTGCGGAGGCTATACCGGCTGCCACTTCTTCCCACACGGGCAGCTCGGTCTCTTCTGCATAGAACCGTGCCAGCTCGAGCGCGTCTACCGTGCTACCTTGGCCGGCCTCAGCCAGACCGAATGCGTCCCGGATTATTCCCAGCCGGTCGCTGGGAGGCAAAACTTTTCCTGCTATGGCCGGTTCCAGCAACTGTCGGACAGTTTGCGGGTACTTTACTCGCACTAGGCTTGTCTCGCGATGATTCAATTTAAACCAGCCGTCCTGTTCGGGAAAGGCTGTTTCTTTTTTCGTGAGTAGCAGTTGTTGTACATCGCCGCTTTCGCGCAAAATACTGAGTGGAACACTCCACAAGCCCTTATCCTTTGACCTCTTTCTTGAGATTTCGCTGGAAAAGTACCGCTGTTGCGAAATCGCATAACCTTTTTTCTTTTGAACGGCCTCGAGCAGCGGATACCCTGTACGGCTCGTCCACTCCTTCATCAATTTACGCACCGGCTTGCCTGAAGCAGCTTCAAACGAACGCCAGAGGTCTTCGGTCTTTGTATTTCCGTACTGATACTTCTTCAAATAGTGCCGTAAACCGTCCCTGAAGGTTTCAGGTCCCAGATACTCAGCCAGCATTCGAATGACGGTTGACCCTTTGGCATAGCTGACCTGGTCGAATATTTCCGATATCTCATCGGGATGGTGAACTTCAATTTCAATCGGATGACTGGTAGACAGGGCATCCAGACGCAAAGCCACGGCAAACCGTTCGGAGACATACTGGTCCCACATGTGCCAATCCGGGTATAACTGATCGACGGCTAGATATTCCATATAAGAGGCAAACCCTTCATTCAGCCAGAGATCAGTCCACCAGTGCATGGTCACCAGGTTACCAAACCACTGGTGGGCAAGCTCATGCGCCACCACGATCGCCACCCACTGTTTGTTGGCTGCGGAAGTGTGTTCGTCATCTACCAACAATGCCGACTCACGGTACGTTACCGCTCCCCAATTTTCCATGGCAGCGGATGCAAAGTCCGGAATAGCAATGAGGTCCAATACCGGAAGCGGATACGCAATATCAAAATATTCCTCGTAGAATTCTAGCGCCTTTACTGCGGTCTTGAGCGCAAATTTGCCCTGATGGCTTTTTCCTTTCGTGGTGAAGACGCGCACCAGAACACCTTTGTTGGTTTTACTTTCAATAAACTCAAAATCGCCGACGATGAACGCAAGCAGATACGTGGACATTTTAGGAGTCGGCGCGAACTGGACAAGCTTATATCCCGATTCGTGCTCCATGATGGAGGTTTCGATAGTATTAGAAACTGCGGTCAGGGCCTGGGGGACCATCATAGTCACGTCAAAAACTGCCTTGTGCGCAGGCTCGTCGAAACATGGAAACGCCCGCCGGGCATCTGTTGCTTCAAACTGAGTCGTGGCAATGTATTGTTCCTGGCCTTCATGCGTGTACCGGCTGCGATAAAAACCTTTCAGCTTGTCCGAAAGCACTCCTTTAAATTTCAGACTCAATTCCCCTTTACCGACCGGAACCTTTTTCGGCAGTTTAAACGTAACGGTCTCATTTTTTGGATTCGGAACGATTTTTGGATTGCGGATTACGGATTGCGTATTCTTGAATTCCACCTCAGAAATTTCCAAATCTACTGCGTGCAGCGTAATCTCACCGGTGGGTTTATTGATATCAAAATAAACTACTTCTTCGCCGGAGAACGTAAACCCTTCAAGATCAGGCTTGAGCATGATGCGGTAGCGATCAGGACGAATATGACTTGGTAAGCGGATGGATTGGATTTTTGCTTTAGTAGGCATAACGCATGGATTTAAGTAGTAATGAAAGATATATGAAAATTTCAAAATCCAAATTTCAAATGTCAAATCAATGACGAATGTCTAAACGTTAACAATTTGACATTAGGATTTGATTTGAAATTTGTCATTTGATATTGGAAATTAATTACCCGCTAATTTTCTCAAATTACTGAAGTCCTTTCTAAGTTCTTCTCTCAATTTCGGGCTGTACAGTGGTGCCGCGGGATGATAGGTAATGAGATACGTGCGTCCCTCGTGCTTAATTATTTTACCATGCTCCTGCGCTACCGAAATATTTTTACCGAGCATGGCAAGTGCTGCTACCCGGCCCATTAACACCACCACATCGGGATTAATGACCGCCAACTGCTTGTCTAAATGAAGTTTGCCGTGTGCCACATCTTCGGGCGTTGGGGTCACATATGAAGGAAGATACTTGACCGGACTGGTAATAAAGACGCTGGCAGGGTCAATACCCAAATCTTCCAGCATGGACCTGAGCAGTTTGCCTGCACGGCCAATGAACGGTCTGCCAGTTGCAGCTTCCTGCTTGCCCGGCGCTTCCCCTAAAAAAACGGGCATACCTAGTCAAATGGAACAGGCAACAAGCAGTTTGTTAAGTAATCATAGG
>CAZHIA010000006.1:0-133024 GCA_964532425.1 uncultured Candidatus Saccharibacteria bacterium
CCTTCCAATATAAAATGACCAATTGCCGTAAAGACAATTGGTCATTTTATGGCGGAGAGGGAGGGATTCGAACCCTCGAACGGATTTGACTCCGTTACCGGTTTAGCAAACCAGCGCACTAGGCCTCTATGCGACCTCTCCGTATAAGTACTATTTAGTTTTTTGCAAAAGATTTGAATTAAGTTGCCGGTTGAGTGAACCGAGAGATTTGTTAATTTCTTCAATTGCTTATGTATTTTACACCATAGTTTGCCTTTGGTCAATTTAAACACGAGGTGGATTTAATCCCTTGCTACTGCCAAACACCAGACCGAAGCGGCGCCATTGCGTTTGAGGACTTTTACGGCTTCGCTCATTGTACTTCCGGTGGTGGTGACGTCATCAACAAGCAAGATCGATTTGTTGTGAATGTCAATGCCTTCGGCTAAGGCAAAACAGTCGGCGACATTTTTTATACGCTCTTCCCTTTTTAGATCCTTTTGCGTCCGGGTGTCCCTGGCGCGTTTGAGAAAGGGGAGGAGTGGAAGATTGGCTGAGCGGGCAATTTCCTGGCAGAGAATCTCAGATTGGTTGAAGCCCCGCCAGCGGCGCCGGGCCGAGGAGAGGGGGACGGGGACAATTGCCGCGTTTGTGAGTACATAGGGATAGTCGGTTTGTAGCTTGGCGGCTACCATGGAGCCGAGCTGCTGATAGACTCCGGGTAGAAAATTATATTTTCCCTGAATAACGGCTCTCGCAACGTTATCGTCATGGTAGTCGTATATGGCCACAATACCATCTGCTCCCCAGGGTGTTTTACAACCGGGGTGGGTGGCTCCGCCGGGACTGGCTTTACCGCAGACAATACAGAGTTGCTGGGCGCGGGCGAAAGAGCCAGTGCATGCGTTGCAAATAAATTGGCCTTCGGTGTCGCAACAGACACACGTGATGGGGAAAAGCGTATCAACGACAAAATTTTTGATATCGAGGGATAAAGGTTTGAGAAAGTTTTGATAAAAAGACATGAGTTCCACAAACGAATATCTAATTCTCAATTACTAATATCCAATTGAATTTTAAATCACAAATGCCAAAAAGAAAAGCCGCCACCTGAAGGGGTGGCGGGGGACTGTGGTCGTACGGTCAGTGGGGTGTATTATTCTTCGGGAACTTGCGGTTGACCATTAACCAGGCCAGGCCAAGAGTAATACCGAGCATGGCGATTATGATGATCAAGGGCAGATAGAACGACATTGGTATTTCGATCTTGAACACGTGCATCACGCAGATGGCAAGAATGCTCAGAAGACAGACGATTCCTGCCGAGACGGGGAAGGCTACCTTGCCATAGTAACCCTGAACCGGGTCTTTGAATTCAACCGGCCCGCTTTTGCCGCAATACGGACAGTATGAATACGGCGTAGTCCCGGCCGGAGAGTCGAAATGGTTCGCACACTGCTCACATCGGTACGTCATTTTTGTTCCTCCTTTTCAGCATAGAATAATCCATGCTGGCATGTCTGTCAATTGCAAAAACTCGGCGCCTGGTAGCGCCGAGTTTTTGCGGTATGGAAGAAGTCAAATAGAAAGATAGAAAATAGAACGATTAAAAGATTGATTATGAATCTTTATATTTTTCTATTTTTTTATCTTTAATAGTCTAGGCCGGTACCGGTTCTTGCTGCTGCTTTTCCGGCTTTTTGAGCGTAAACACGATCTTGTCTTTTTTGACGTCAGCATGGATTACGCTGCCTTCCTTAGCTGCACCGGAAATAATTTTTTCGGCGAGCGGGTCTTCTATGTAGTCCTGGATATTCTTGCGGATAAACCGCGCGCCCTGCATTGGGTCAAAGCTTTTGTCGGAAATGAACTTGACCACAGCCGGGGTGACCTTAAACTGCACATTCTGGGCTAGGAGGCGCTGTTGCAGGTACGAAATTTGGAGCTGGGTAATCTTCTGTAATTCCTCAACGCCGAGCGGTTTAAAGACAATGATTTTGTCGATACGGTTCAGGAATTCAGGACGGAACTCGTGCCGGAGCGTATCCATGACGCCATCTTTGATATGTTCGTATTCATGCTCCAACTTCTCTTGCTGTACTGCTTCTTCGTCGCGCTCGGCAAATCCGATCTTCGCAGCCTGTTGGGTCAGCTCCTGCATGCCGAGGTTGGAGGTCATGATGATGACTGTGTTGCGGAAATTTACCTTTTTGCCAGCAGCATCGGTCAATTGGCCGTCCTCTAATATCTGGAGGAGGATGTTGAACACGTCCGGGTTGGCTTTTTCGATCTCGTCGAAAAGGATGACCGAGTACGGCTTGCGGCGTACCGCTTCAGTGAGGCGGCCGCCTTCTTCGTAACCGACATAACCAGCCGGGGCTCCGATCAAACGTGCCACATTGTGCCGTTCCATGAATTCTGACATGTCGACGCGGATCAAAGCTTCTTCGTCTTCAAAAATTTCGGTTGCGAGCACTTTGGCTGTTTCGGTTTTGCCCACCCCGGTCGGTCCGAGGAAGATGAAAGAGCCTAATGGGCGCTTGGGGTCCGTAATGCCAGCCCTGCTTCGGCGGATGGACTTGGCAACCTCCTCAACTGCTTCATCTTGGCCGATGATCTTGCCTTTGAGGATCTTGTCCAAGTTGGAAAGCCTCGTAACTTCCGTCTTGGCCAGCTTGTGCAACGGAATCTTGGTCATCATCGAGACGGTATGGGCGATGTCTTCGGCGGTAATAACATGAGATGGCGTCTGCTTCTCTGTTTGCATGTTGCGAGACAACTCTGCTTTCTGCTTGAGCAGTTTTTCTTCTTGGCTTCTGAGGTGTAATGCGGTAGTAAAGTCCTGGTTTAACACCGCTTTGGTTTTTTCTTCTTCCAGGGCTTGGAGATCCGCTTCAATCTTTTTGGTAGCGCGGAGCAGTTTGCTGTTGGAATTGATGCTGCGCAGGAATGCCGCAGTTTCGTCGATCAGGTCCACGGCCTTATCAGGCAGATAGCGGTCTTGAATATAACGCGCGGAAAGATCTACTGCCGACTTGATCGCTTCGTCGGTAATGGTCACGTTGTGGTGCTTTTCGTAGTTAGGCCGCAGGCCGCGTAGAATCTCCACCGCTTCTTCCTTGCTCGGTTCGTCAACCAAAATAGGCTGGAACCTGCGTTCCAAGGCGGCATCTGCTTCGATATATTTTTTATATTCGGCCAAAGTGGTGGCACCAATGGCGCGCAGCTCGCCGCGGGCCAATGCGGGCTTTAAAATGTTGGCTGCATCAAGGCTGCCAGTAGTAGCGCCTGCACCAACCATGGTGTGTAACTCGTCGATGAACAGAATGGTGTTCTTGTTATCTCGCACTTCCTCGATGATCTGCTTGAGGCGATTTTCGAACTCGCCGCGGAACATACTCCCGGCGACGATAAGTGCCAGGTCCAGGCTTAAGATCTTCTTGTCGAGCAGGGAATCGGGGACTTCGCGCTTAGTGATGGCGAGGGCAAGTCCTTCGACAATGGCAGTCTTGCCTACACCCGCCTCACCGATGAGGATGGGGTTGTTTTTGGTGCGGCGGTTCAGAATAGAGATGAGGCGTTCGATTTCGTGCTTGCGGCCGACGACCGGATCAATCAACCCGTCTTTGGCTTTCTTGGTGATATCGGTCGTAAAATACTCCAGGAGGTTGCCTTTCTTCTGCTGGAAGTTCTGCGTCGGTTGGTTTTCCGGCATGGGAGTGGCTCCTTGTTGGTCAGGCATCTCCGGGAACTTGGAGATATTCTCAAAGACGCCGAGCAAATTCTGCTCGAGTTCGTAGATATCGATGCCCAGCTTCGACAGAATGACTTTGGCTTTGTTCTGTGATCCGGCAAGAAGCCCGTACAGGAAGTGCTCGGTGCCGATGAACTGGTAGCCGTATTGACTGGCGACGATTGCGGACTTCTCGATGACCGTCTTGAGGTTTTCGGACAACACCGGCTTCCAGCTGTTGATCTTATTATTGGTGTTGACCATCACGAGTTCCTGTTTGATGATCTCGGGGGTTAATTTGGTCTTGGTCAGGATCTCTGCTGCAAAAGAGCTTTTTTCTGAAATTACCCCAAACAACAAATGTTCGGTACCAATATGGTCATGTTTTAATTCTTCGGAGACAAGTTGAGCCATGATGAGCGCATTCTTAGCCCTGCTGGACAACCGTTCCAATATGTAGCTGAAGTTTGTCATACACGTCCTTTCAATTAAATAAAGATAGCAGCCAGGTTCATCTATTCAATTCCGTATCTGCTACTACTTTGACTTCTAAAACTTTAGTTTCTTAAACCGGGAATGCACCTTTGATGATATAATTATATCACACGAGAATTCCGCACTAATAAAGCCGGAAGAATGAATGGTGCGGCCGACTGTTCGCCCGAGTGTGGCCAAAGCCGCTGCACAGCGAACCGCTCTTATGCAGGAGTATTAATAGTATACCATAATTAGCACTCGTGTCAACAGACTGCTAATAGTAATCTCTAATATAACGAATATAACGAATACAGCGCAAAATATGCGAATGCTATTGGCCGCTCAATAAACCAAGGGCGGAGTGCAGTATTTGTATATTTGTGCTTGATTCGTATATTAGAGATTACTATATTAAGATTACGCTTTATCATATATGAGATCCCGTTGGAAACCCGCCCAAAAAACTAAGGAACCTGATAACGTAGAGAAGGCATATGATTATGCCGTGTTTTTGTTGTCGCTGCGATTAAGGACTATTGGCGAAGTGCTTTCGAAAATGCAGAAGCGTGGGTATACCGAATCGGTCATTGGGCAGGTAATAGAGCGCCTGAAGGACCAGCGATATCTGGATGACCGGAGGTATGCGGAAATTTTCTTGGAGAATCTGAAAGCGTACAAGAATTTCGGATATTATGGTATCAAAAAAAAATTCATGGAGAAGAAGCTTCCGCCTGCTTTAATCGAGACGGTACTGGAAGAAGGTCTGTCGTTTGAAGACGAAAGAAAAATTGCCGAACGTCTGTTGCGACGCGAAGGATACGCTGCTCCCAAGTCCGTGGATGATTCGGAAATACACTACCGGACCTTTGACGAGAATGCCGGAAAGGAAAAACAAAAATTGGCCCAGCGGCTAAAAGCACGGGGCTTCCGGGGCGAGGTTATAAGCAGGTTAATTTTTTAGTATACGATCGAAATGGAAGCCGCCCGCAGATTGCGAGCGGCTTTTCGTGAGCTACAAGTAAAGAATCTCGTTGTACCGAATCAGCTTCATTTGACCGAGTGACCGGTCAAACCGGTATTCGGCCACGGAACAATTGGCCGGATTGTTCGAACCCATGCAGTCGAGCATCTGCCGTTCGCCCCAGTTCTCGAGCTCGGCCAGAATGCTGATGCGCGAACCCCAATGGTCGATGGCTAGGACCTTTTTGTTACTCCAGTTAGTTCGGAGTTTTTGCAACCATTTCGCACATCGCTTGCGGACATCGAGCAAATTTTCTTTTCCTCTCGGGGCGATAAGGACTTCTCCCAGAATGGCGTACCCAGTCTCGAATTCGGGGTAGAGTAGTCCCACCTCATGGTCCAGCAGCAGGGGGAGCATGCCCCAATCGCGCTCGTCCAATAATTCCGTGGTGAGTACCGGAATCTTGCGACGCTGGTCTTCCGGGTACGTAGAGAGAATTACCTCGAGCGTCTTTCGGTTTCTGAGGCAGGTCGATTGATAAGCGCAGTCGAACGTCCCGTACTCGGTCCTGATCTTTTCCCCGGTTTTTTTGGCCTGCAGCCAGCCTTCATCGCAGAGAGGTATGTCGCGATCAGCCATGCCAGACAGCGGTGCGCGCTTTTTTTCATCCGAAAAGAATAAACCTTCCTTATAGAGCTGGATCAGGGATTTTCCGTGGCGTACCAGTACCAAAAGCTCCGGCCAGCCTGTAGCGGTCATATATCCTCCTGTTCCCATGACCAGACCGCGGAGGAGACGAAGTCTTACAAAAAAACGGCTGTTACGCCGCTTTTTTCAAGGTATCTGTATTCTCTTGCTCATCGTTCAAAGGTGGAACTTCCGCCGGAGGCATGGTTTTGAGTTTTCCAGGTATCTGCATGCCAAGTTTTTGGCGGTACACATCAGCCATTTTTTTGAGCGTTCCCAATTCACGGTCCACTTTTGCCAGTTCTTTCAAACTGTCGGGTGTGGCAGACTCGAGGAGATCCTTTCGCACGGTTTCGTAGTATTGGATATCTTTCAAGGTATCCTCGAGTTTGATTTTCGGATGGATTTCCAGACCGGTTCCATACTCCGGCCTGCCGAATGCGGCAGGATTGGTTTCGTCCATAATATTATTTTTATGAATTCAAGCGATTCTCCGACCAGAGAGCCAGCCAGATAATTGCGATCATGACTAGGAATCCGATGAACAGCATGAGTGCGAACCGCTGGCCGGAAAATTCTTTATATTTTTCCTGGGATGGATCTTGCGGTGCGGCCTCTGAAAATCGCGAGTTGAGTTTGCGGATGTTCGCGATGAACACTTCTTCATTCCTTACTGTAAAAGGGATCTCCAAAAGCTCGCCGTTCTTTTCGAGTACAATGACCCGTTCACCGTTTTGCAGCACCGTGTGGTGGTAGCCGGTCAGTTCCCGGGCATCAACTTCCCAGGAATGCGACTGTTGCTTAAAGCGCAAGCGGGTATCTTCCAGTACGAGGGTGGGGAGGGCGCCGCTGACGACCACTCTGGCCATGCGTACCAACAATGCCAGCACCGGCAGGGAGAGGAGCTTGGCCCACAAAAAGCGCGGATCCGTGATAGCCACGACAAAAAGCAAGGGCACGCCAATAACCGCAAAACCGGTAAACATGAGCTCTATAGCTCGGGGGATAACGTTGAGTTTAAATTTTATGGTTTCTGTTTGAGCTGCCATCATTTGTATGGAGATACGGGTTTAAAACCTGCCCGTGCAATCATGATTACAAATTCATCTCCCGCAATTTTTTGATCCGGTCGGCAATGGGAGGATGGGTGTTGAATAGCGAGGAGAACCAACCTCCGCCGCTTTCAGCGGAGGTTGCCCCGGGCACCGACCCGGGGCCCATGTTTCCGTCTTGATGAAATGGATTGACGATATAGAGGTGGGCGGTGGCGTTGTTAGCGGCCTCAAGGGGTTCGCGGTCACCTGAGATTTTTTCCAGAGCACGGGCTAAGCCTTCGGGGTAGCGGGTAAGAAGCGCACCGGAAGCGTCAGCAAGGTATTCGCGCTGCCGCGAGACAGCCAGCTTAATGAGCGTGGCGATCAGCGGGGACAGGATAGCCAGGGCGATGCCGATGACTGCCAGGATCAAGCCGAGATTACCGCCTTCACGATCACTGTTCCTGCGCCGGCCGCCGAACATGGACGCGCGCAAAAACCAGTTACCGAGCAGGGTAATGATCCCGACCAACACCACAACGAGTGTCATAACGCGGATATCGTAGTTGCCGATATGCGAGAGTTCATGCGCGGTGACGCCTTCCAGTTCCGTTTTATCCAAACGGGCCAGGATGCCTGTTGTATAGCAGATGACCGCATGCTTGGGGTCGCGTCCAGTGGCAAAAGCATTCATGGCGGTGTCATCAATCACATATATTTTCGGTGTAGGGATGCCCGCGGTTATGCAAAGATTTTCCACTATATTATAGAGCGCGCGGTTACTCTCCCGATCCGCCTCCCGAGCGCCGGATATGGCCAGGGTGATAGAGTCGGAAAAATAGTATGAGAATAGGGAAGAGAATAGCGAAAACCCCACTGCCAAATAAAGAATGGCGGAGTTGTTATACACGCGAGCGAAGATGTACCCAAGCAGGGCAATGATGACCAGAAAGCTGAATATCAAAATCCAGCTCTCGCGCTTATTTTTGGCAATGAGATCGTAGGTAAGCATAAGCAGAACATTTGACCATTGACATGTGACATTTAACAGTAGGGCAGGCCCTTGGACTGCTTCCTTGTCAAATGTCAAAGGTTACATGTCAAATGTTAAAACTGGACTTTGACCGGTTGGCCTTCCGGACCCTTTTCGTCGATATCGAAGAACTCGCGTTTAGCGAAGCCGAAGATGGAGGCAAAAATATTTCCTGGGAATTTTTGGATGGCGGTATTGAAATCGCGGACTGTACCGTTGTAGAAGCGCCTCGAAGCCTGGATCTTGTCCTCGGTATCGGTAATGTCGCCCTGCAGTTGCATAAAGTTCTGGTTGGCCTTGAGTTCCGGATAGGCTTCGGCTACGGCAAACAAGCTCTTTAAGGCTCCGCTGAGCTGGTTCTCATCCTTAAGTTTTTCACCGAGAGAGCCGGCGCTCATGGCCGCGGCCCTGGCCTGCGTGACTTGCTCGAACACGCCGGATTCATGCTTGGCATAACCCTTGACCGTTTCGACGAGATTGGGGATGAGGTCATACCGGCGCTTTAATTGCACCTCGATATCGCTCCAAGCCTCGTCCACGCGGTTGCGCTGCGTAATGAGCGAGTTGTAGAGCATAATCAGCACGGCTACGATCGCTAAAATAATGAGAATAGCTATCCACATAGGTGTTTGTGATTTCCCTTAATATTACAACAAACTGCCTTTATTATAACACTATTTAACCTGAATCAAATAACCTCGGTTCTTACCTCTGTGTAGTTTGCCCATTTATGGGTATGGTAAGCCTTGGCCGATAAATCGGCGCACTGCACGGGAGCCAGAAATTGATTAATGAATTGGAGTTGTTTGATTCAGGTCTGTAAATTCGCAAAATGTGTTAAAATATGGTACAATTTTGTTGAAAAGTTTAAAGTTCTAACTGAGGAAACAAAAACATCCACGAATCACAAATGAACACAAATACTGCACATACCCGCAGCTAATTTGGGAGCATTTGCGCGATTCGTGATTTGTGGACAATGTCATTCATCGACCAACTCAAGCAGGACGTAAACCGGTATTTGGACCGCGTGCAGGTAAAGAAACTTGCGCACACGGTGGCTTTAATAGCGCGCGAGCGGGAGGACTTGAAGACCTGGACCGATAAGGAATTACAGCTTTCCACGATTGCGCTCAAAGAAGATATCGGCAAAGGCAGGCCGCTCGATGAACTGATTATTCCGGCCTTTGCCGTGGTGAATGAGGCGGCGCGGCGGTTGCTGCATAAGTATCCGTATGATGTGCAAATTTTGGCCGGACTAGTCATTCATTCGGGCAAGGTTGCGGAAATGAAGGCTGGTGAGGGAAAGACGTTGACCGAGACCATGCCGGTATATTTAAACGCGCTTGAGGGCCGCGGGGTGCATGTCATTACGACCAATGATTACCTGGCAGAACGCGATGCCAAAGAAATGGGGCAATTGTATAAATTCCTCGGCCTCTCCAGCGGGTATGTAACCTCGGAAATGAAAAATGATGAGCGCCGGAAGGCATATGCCGCAGACATCACCTATGTGACCAACCAGGAAGTTGGTTTTGACTTTTTGCGCGACAATCTCGTTTACAGCCGCAAGGAACGGGTGCTGCGGCCAAAAGACCCGCTCTATTTTGGTATTGTCGACGAAATAGACAGCATACTAATTGATGAATCGCGTACGCCGCTCATTATTGCCGAACCGGTTGCGGAAGAACGGCAGTTCTACAATTTATTTACCAAGATCGCCAACAAGCTGGAAGAGGAGAAGGATTATACGGTCGACTACAAGAATAAGACTTTGGCCCTGACGAATGACGGTTTGGACGAGGTTGAACGCATGCTTGGGACGCCCATGTTCTCCAAAGAGAATCCAATGTATGTCTTTTATTTGGACGTCTGCCTGAAAGCCAGAGTGTTGTTTGAGAAGGATCGTGATTACATCGTAACCAAAGACGGTGTTGAGATTGTAGACGAGTTCACTGGCCGCGTGCTTCCCGGGCGGCGGTTTACAGATGGCGTGCACCAGGCTATTGAAGCCAAGGAAAAAGTCAAAGTTAAGGAGGCGGATCGCACGCAGGCTGCCATTACGTTCCAGAATTTTTTCCCCATGTATAAAAAATTGTCCGGCATGAGCGGGACGGTCATGGGTGCGCGCGATGAGTTCAGCCAGGTATACAAACTGGAAGTCGTACAAATTCCGACCAACCGGCCCATGGCTCGTAATGATCATAATGACCTGTTCTTTAAGACCAAGAAGGGTAAGTTTTTAGGCTTAATAAAAAAAGTTCGGCAAATTCAAGGCCGTGGCCAGCCATTGCTTATTGGCGCGCGCAACGTAGAGACTGCTCACGAAGTTGCCCGCCTGCTCGACGGACAGAATTTGCCATACCAATTGCTGACCGCCCAGGATAACCGCGCTGAAGCCCAAAAGATCATACAGGCCGGGCAGGAAAATATGATTACCATCGCTACTAACATGGCCGGTCGCGGAACTGATATTGTCCTCGGGGAAGGCGTGCCGCAGCGCGGCGGCTTGTTTGTGTTCGGGACGGAACGCCACGAATCGCGCCGTATCGATGACCAGCTGGTTGGCCGGGCAGGCAGGCAGGGGGATCCGGGTGAATCTCAATTCCTGATTTCCATGGAAGATGAGATTATGCAGCTGTTCGGCAGCGAGCGCATTATCGATACCATGGAGCAGTACGATATTCCCGAGGATGAGTATATCTCCGGTCCATCGCTTGACCGGGCGTTTCGCAAGGCGCAGGAATTCGTAGAGAGCAAAAATTACGATAGCCGGGTCTACCTTTATAAATACGACCGGGTGGTCAATTATCAGCGTTCCCAGCTCTATCATTTGCGCGAGCGGCTACTGGAAAACGAACCGGAGTTCACAGAGTTCACCAGGCAGGCGATCCGCAATTCGGTCGCTACAGCATTCATGCTGGGTGATCCGGAGGCGATTTGCAAGGAGTTGCAGGACGTGTTCTATATCGACATTGATCCCAAGGAAATTAAGCAGGCCCTGCTTGGCGGTGATGCCAAAAGCCAGCAGCAGCTGGAAGAAAAATTCACTAATTTCCTGACCCAGGCGGCTGGAAAGCTTAAGGGTATACCCGAGGTTCACGCCGCGAGCCAGCAGCTTGTTTTGGAAGTTATTGACTCGAACTGGAGCACGCATTTGGAACTTATGGATGTGCTCAAAGAAGAGGCAAACCTGTTTTCCTACGCTTCCGAGGATCCGCTGATAGATTTCATCAAGGACAGTACGACCCTCTATCAGCACATGTGTGATACGATCAGCAGGCAGTTCCTGAAATATCTTTTCCTGCACATTACGCAGGTGGGGCTGCTTAAATAGAAAATAGAAAAATTAGGTGATCAGAGGAGGTTCCCAAAATCTTTTTATTTTTCTATTTTTCTATATTTTTATTGTATTTGCCTTGGTCTTTGAAAGAATCCCGTAATTTGCTATACTATCCCATATGCTTACTATCGAAGAAGTCAAGAAAATAGCGGTGTTGGCCCGGATCCAGGTCACGGACGAAGAAACGGAGAAGTTTCAAAAGGAACTCTCTGCCATTTTGGATTATGTAGAGGAACTCAAAGCCGTGGATGTTGAAGGATTGGAAGAAGTCTCCCAGGTAACTGGCTTGGTCAATGTCCAGCGCGAAGACCGTGTGGTCGAAGCAGAGAACAAGGAAGAGATTCTGTCCCAAGCTCCAGAGATCAAAGACGGGTTTTATAAAGTAAAGGCAATACTTTAAAAGCTTTCAGCTGTCAGCTTACAGCGTATAGGTAAATCAGATTTATATTGTGAACTGGTATTCCTATAAGCTGACTGCTATAAGCTAGAAGCTATGAATAGTTATATGAATTTTGAATATCTTGAACTAACTGAATTGCGAAAGTTGCTAGATGAGAAAAAAGTTTCGTCCGTTGAGCTGACGAAATATTTTTTGGAACGCATCAAGGCCCATAATCCGGAAATGAATGCGTTCCTGACGGTGTCGGAAGAGCAGGCCCTCAAAGACGCACAGAAAGCGGATGAATTTATTGCCAGTCCGGGTGAAAACCCTGCTCTGTGCGGTATTCCGTACGCGGCCAAGGACTTGTTTTGCACCAAAGGCATCCGCACGACCGCGGCTTCCAAAATTCTGGACAATTATATTCCGCCATACGACGCTACCTCGATCAAAAAAATCAAAGCGCAGCATGGTGTTTTGCTCGGCAAGACAAACCTGGACCAATTTGCACACGGCTCTTCAGGTGAGACCTCAGCCTATGGCCCTACCCAAAATGCCTGGGACAAGACACGCATGCCCGGCGGTTCTTCTTCCGGCTCAGCCACAGCAGTGGCTGCCGGTCTTGCTCCCTGGGCGACCGCGACGGAAACAGGCGGCAGCATCCGCCAGCCAGCCAGCTTATCTGGCATCTCCGGGTGGAAGCCGACGTATGGTCGCGTCTCCCGTTATGGCGTGATCGCCATGGGTTCATCGCTTGATTCAATCGGTGCTATGGCGTATTCGGTCAGGGACCTGGCGATGATCGCCGAGGTGATGGCCGGGCAGGATGAACGAGACGGCACGACCGGACCGGTGGAGGTACCGGAGTATTCCAAACTTTTGAATACCGACCTTTCGGGTATCCGCGTGGGTATACCGAACGAATACTTTATTGAAGGCATGGAAGACGGGGTTAAGCAGCGCGTCGTCGAAGCAATCAAAGAACTCGAAAAACTCGGTGCTCAGCTGGTGGAAGTGAATCTGCCGAATACCAAGTACGGTTCACTCGTGTACGCGATTGTTTGTCCGAGCGAGGTGTCATCCAATTTAGCCCGTTATGACGGCATTCGTTACGGCCATGTCACCAGAGAGGCTCAGGACCTGTTGGAAGTCTATGAAAAGTCCCGCGCCGAAGGCTTCGGTAACGAAGCTAAGCGTCGCATTATGATTGGTACTTATGTCTTGTCCGCCGGATACTATGATGCGTACTATAAGCGCGCCCAAAAAGTGCGCCGCCTGATTGTAAATGAATTTACGGAAGCTTTTAAGAATGTCGATGTCCTGGCTTGTCCTTCCACGCCGAATGTGGCGCTGAAGCTTGGCAAGGCCGCGGAAGATCCGCTATTCGGCTACATAGCCGACCAGTTGAATATTCCTGGTTCCCTTGCCGGCCTGCCGTCGCTGTCCGTACCCTGCGGGTTTTCCCGTCCAGCCGATGGCGATACGCCGTCCATGGACGGCCTTCCGGTCGGACTGCAAATCATCGGCCCGCAATTCGGCGAACAGAAAATCTTCAACGTTGGTCATGCTTACCAGCAGGCCACCGAATGGCATAAGAAGCACCCTTCATCTTAGAAGTTAGAGTTGGGGTACACCAGTATGAATGTAAAAATAAAGCATAGTTTAATCGGATTAGGAGTAGGCCTAATTGCGGACGTCGTGCTGACTTTTTTATTCGTTGTACTCGTTGGGATTTTTTGGGAGAGCGGCAAGGATGTGGTCAAACCCACAACGCATGTTATAGATCAGGTAATCAATTATATAGCCCTTGCTATCATTTTTGGTACTCCAGTAATTGGAACAGTGTGGGGATATCTTAACGGAGTAAAAGCTAACAGACCACCTGCACCGCCAAAACCGCAGCGGTAGATAGTTTTTTAACACGCATTATTGCAAGGTTAATTAATAAACTCTTTAAGCATGAAAAAGTTCGAGTCTTCAACTGAATATCAGCCTGTTATCGGCTTTGAAATCCATGTCGAGTTGGCGACTAAGTCTAAGATGTTTTCTCCGGCGCCGAACAATCCGGACGAAAAGACTCCGAACACGAATATCGACGAGATCGTAACAGCCCAGCCAGGGACACTACCGGTGGCCAACAAGGAAGCTATCCGTTTGTCCGCCATGGTTGGTCTGGCTTTGAATTGTCGAATAGACGAGTGGAGCAAGTTCGATCGCAAGCACTATTTCTACCCCGACCTGCCCAAAGGCTACCAAATTTCCCAGTATGACCAGCCTATTTCGAAAGAAGGGTTTCTGGATGTGATGATCGCGGGCAAGGTCAAGAGAATCGGGATTACCCGCGCACATTTGGAAGAAGATGCCGGCAAGAATGTGCATCCGGAAGGATTGCCGTACAGCCTGGTGGATTATAATCGCGCAGGCTGCGCGCTGCTCGAGATCGTGACCGAGCCTGACATAGAAAGCGGGGAAGAAGCCCGCGTGTTTTTGCAGGAGCTGCGCAATATTATCCGCTACGTGGGAGCGTCGAGTGCGGATATGGAAAAAGGCACGATGCGCGTGGAGCCGAACATTTCCGTACGCAAGCCTGGTGAGACAACGCTGCCGAAATACAAAGTGGAAGTCAAGAACATCAACTCGTTCAAATTTGCCGAGGCTGCCATTAATTATGAAATTGCCAGGCAGACCGAGATTTTAAAGGAAGGCGGTACGCCCAAGCAGGTCACCATGGGGTGGAATGAACGTGAAAACTGCACGGTAGAGCAGCGCAGCAAGGAAGAAGCCAATGACTACCGTTATTTTCCGGAACCTGACTTGCCGGTGCTGCAATTCACCAAAGACTATCTGGATGACCTTCGCATGCGCTTGCCCGAGTTGCCTGCGCAAAAGCGCGCACGCTTTAAAGACGAGTATAACCTGCCTGACGGTGATACCGAGAACCTGATCAATTGGAAGGAGTTAGCATATTACTTTGAGGATGTAGTTTCCGAATTGAACGAATGGCTCAAGGAAGAGCCGGGAACCGGACTGGACATTAATCAACTGATCAAACAGGCTGCCAACTGGTGCCTTCAGGATTTTTCTGCGCTGCTCAATGCTCAGGGTTTTAAGCCAGCTGATAGCCGGGTAACTGCGGAAAATATGGCTGAATTGATCAAGCTCATCCAGCAAGGGAAGATTTCCGGGTCTGCAGCCAAGCAGGTTTTTAAGGTCATGTTCGAAAAAGGTGGCGAACCGGATAATATCATGCAAGACCTGGGTCTTGAACAGACAAGCGATGAAGGCGCGATTGGCGAAGCAATCGACAAAGTCATTGCCGCGAACGAAAAAGCTGTTACCGACTTCAGGGCTGGACAGGAAAAATCATTTGGCTTTTTAGTTGGCCAAACAATGAAAGAGCTTAAAGGCAAAGGCAATCCGCAGATTATCAATGAAGTGCTGCGTAAAAAGCTTGGTTGAAAGTGAATGATATCTTAAGATACCCCGGGTGATCTCCGATGAACGGAGGCCTGGGGTGTTTTTATTGTACGGAAACGTGTTTCGCTAAGTATGTATCTTATCCGGCGAATGCGGTGCTAATGCCTTCCTTCCGCTGCTGTATAAGGCCAGATCTTGTCGTAGCCTGCTTAGTCGCATCTTGATTCGCCGTAAGGCCTCCGCCACTTCGGTTGCCTCGCGAGCGGGGTGTTTTTTAAGCATCTGCATTTCCTCAATGATCGCCTCGTATTCGGCTATAAAGTAATGCGGGTTCAATCCGCGTTTCCTATGGTTATGCATGATCCTCCTGTACGAATGTTGGGATACAGTATACACGACGGATGAAACCGTAATGATTAAAGCCGCGCAGGTACGTCTTATGCAAGTAAGGAGACTCATGCCTATGGCAGAAAAGAATACCAGTTTACCAAAGGGTTTTTTGTTCGGAACTTCCTCTGCCGCCCATCAGGTTGAAGGTGAAAACATTTCGAGTGATTGGTGGCACTATGAAAGGATTGGCCGTCTTCCAAAATCCGGGAAATGTGCAGATCATTTTCACCGATTCCGTGAAGATTTCTCCCTGGCAGCCGGGTGCGGTATGGATGTCATGCGTATTTCCATTGAATGGAGCAGGATCGAGCCGGAAGCAGGGAGGTGGGACAGCTCCGCAATAGAACACTACCGGTCCGTCCTGGTTGCTATGAGGGCAATGGGATTGCTGCGCATCGTTACGCTGTTTCATTTTACTCTGCCACTTTGGTTTTATCGCCAGGGAGGTTTTTCGCGCAAAGCCAACATTGCATACTTTTCGAGATTCGCGAAGTTTATCGCGCATGAACTGGGTGATGAGGTGGATATGTGGGTGACCGTGAACGAACCCGAGGTATATGCAGCAGCCGGTTTTCTCCAGGGTAGTCGGCCGCCGTTTGTGCGCAATCCATTGCATTTTTGGTCTGTCTATCGCAATTTGCTAGACACGCACCGGGCTGCCTATGCTGCAATCAAAGAGGGTGGCAGTAATACACCGGTTGGGGTGGCTGTCAGTGCCGCATATTTTACCTCTTCACGGCGTAGTTTATCAGCCATGGCAGCTGCAGCAGGTAGACAGTGGATTTCCGGAATTGCTCGCACCTGCGATTTTATCGGTTTGAATTATTATTTTGCATATAACCTCGCATTCTCTTTGAGGCGGGGAATTCGGATCGTGAACCGGGATCAACCGTTTTCGGACATGGGATACCGGGCCTATCCCGAAGGTCTGCTGCGAGTCCTCAGAGATTTTTCGCGCTTTGGGAAGCCGTTGTATATTACAGAGAATGGTATTGCGAATGCTGCTGAAGATATGCGCGTGCGGTTCATTGTTGAGCATATAGAAGCTGCTCTGAGCGCGCGTGAACAGGGGGTTGATGTGAGAGGGTACTTGTATTGGTCGCTTACTGATACCTACGAATGGCAGCAGGGATTTGATTTAAAATTTGGACTGGTGGAGATCGACTACAGCACCTTGGAGCGTAAACCGCGAGCGAGTTATTATGAATTGAAAAGATTGATAGGATCGAAGAATATACACTAATACCAACGATGATCATTCGCGGGCGCGAATGATCATCGTTTTGAAGATTAATGGGGGTTTGGTGGTGTCGAGAAATAAAACACCCGCTCGGCGTCAGTACGAAGAGCGGGTGGTTTTGTGTAATCCCCAGCGGCTAGCGCGATGGTTTTTTTAGGTACATGGTCGGTTCGGGTGCGTGCTGGACCCAGCGCATGACTTTGCGGCAAAACTCAAAGTGCAGCGGGCACTTGGGGCTTTGCAGCGTTTGCTTGAAGAACGTTTGGTTCAGTGTCCAATCGTCGATGCCTGAGAGTCTCCGCATCTTGCGCTCGATGGGGCGTTTGGCGTCCTTGTACACTTCGGAAAACAGCACGTAGTGATCGAGGCCAATGCCTTCGAACATGAGACAGACATGGTCTATGACCAAGTCGCGGGCCGCGCCCTTGTGCTGCTTGAGCAGCGCTTTTCGCGTGTTAATCAGCCGGAGCTCTTGGTATGCGCTCCGGTACTGCTTGTCTTTCCGCATGCTTGCTTGCTTATCCATTATCCAGTGATTCTCCTATTTCAGTAGGTGGCTTTCATAGCGCGCAATCCGCGCGCCGTGCGGACGATTTTTGATAACCGAACCACTTCTCCGAGTTCCGGCCGTTTCTGCTGGTGCCAGACCGGTTTTGTGATGGTGAATGTGATTTTTTCAGATTCATCCTCAGGCTGGCAGACGGCATACGCGTGTTTATTGGGCTTGCGCGGCTGGACGATTTCCAAGATCACGGCAATTACTGGCGGGCTGCTTCCTGGTAGCTGTCCCGTGGGGGGGTCCGACATTCTTCCTCCTATTGACTCTGCGGACAAAGGTGTAGAGTATCACAATTTACTACGGATGTCCATTGCTAAAATGTCGGAGCAAAGTAAAAACCGGCCAACCTAAGGTTGGCCGGTTCAATGTCCGACGAGGCGGACTAGCGCTTTACAAACCTGCGGCTACACAACGCGGCGCCGGCCAGTCCTAGACCGGTCAACGCCATTGTGGCCGGTTCAGGAACTTCGCCACCCTTCGGCGGCGGCATGATGATCATCGTGGCAGATGTGGACGGCCCAGCCGTGCTCCAGCCAGAAATGTCGGTGTAAGGACCCCAAGAGTATGCCCCTTTGGCGCGTCCTTGGTCGAAGATCTGGTCAGTGCGAAGGTTCATCGACATCCACCAGTTGTCGTAGTTACTAAAGCCACTCCGTGTCTGGGTGGTGGTGCCGGATCCCGGACAAGCACCATTCTCGATGCCGGTGCAGTCCCAGTTCGAGACAGTACTTGCGAGCAATATCTCTAGGGAGTTGCCCTTGCCACCGCTCATGTACAACTCGCCAGTGAGCGGGTAAAAGGTAAATCCGAAATAGTTGCTCAGGGTGTTTGTGAGTGTGGCCGTCTGATTATAGTTGGTCCCTGCAGCGCCACTGAGCAGATCGGTGTTATTCCAGAACGTCCTGGTGTCCTGCACCGAACTGCTGAAGCCGCCGCTTACCCACGGATTGCTGGGGTCGCCCGACAGATTACTCCATGTGTCGAGTGTGAGATCAATGTAGTGACCCTGACCCTGACTGGTGCAAAGGGCCAATCCGGCGCCGAGAGGCGTGCATGAGCCGGAGCCTGTGCCTTCCGAGAGTAAATTTGTCGTTATCGGGGCTGCGGTCGCTGAAACGACGACGGCCAGCATGATCAGAATCGCACAGATCGTATTGCGCATCTAAAATCCTCCTTGGGGACTGTTTTGATGTGCTGCCTGGTTGTGACGTGCTGCAATGAGCTTATAAAAGGCCTCATTGCAGCAGAACGTTTGAGTATGCGTCACCAGGTACGGTGACCGGATAATATAGCATAATTACGCGAAATTGTCAAGACCTCTACTTTGACAATTACTCGGGAGTTTTATACACTAGTACGATTGTTTGTTTTCAAACGAGAAATACAAAGGAGGGGATATGAACATTCCCGCAATTATCAAAGCGGTGGAAGCGGATGATTTTTCCTTTATGGAAGGCATCCGTTTAGGAAAGAAGGCTTATACACTCACTGTGGAAGGGCTGAAAAAGTCAGTGAAGGATGGGACATTCCCCAAAATTCACGGATACGCGGCGCTTGCCCGAGTGACCGTGAGTAATGATGCGCATGTGACCCATCTTGCCCATCATGGACTCATCGACAAATCCGGCGAAAAGGGTGTTTGGGTTTTTCTGCCAGCTTTGTTTGTCGGACTCAAAGCCGAGCAATCGGACAATGGGCAGCCTTCGGCAGGAAATCATTCGCAAGACGCCAAATCCAAACAGATCTTCTACGCGGTTAAGTCCCGCGCAGTCGAAAACATGGTGGTCTTCACCAAGGATTTGCGACAGCAGGTGGCGGACGAAGTCGGCTGTCGAGCCAGTTACGTGGGGCAGGTCATGCTCGGCGCGGAGGAGCGCGGTTTGGTCAGGCTCCAGGATCGCAAGATGCGCGGTTTTGGCTACCAGATCGTTTTTCTGGAAGAAGCCCAGCCGCCTGCGGCCGATCCGCGTATCGTGGATACGGATCAGGAAGAGCCTGGAGAAGTTCCGGTGCCGGAAGATCCCCCGAACAATCAACCTCAACCGGCCCAGGCTGCGGCTTCTGTCGGTGATGCGCCCGCGGATGTTTCCGCGCAATCGATCATCCGACTGTATGATGACGAGATCGCCGAATGCGACCGGCAGATCGAAGCGGAAACCGCGCGGATGAAACATGCTCTGGAAACCCTGCAGGCCAAGAAGGATGGCCTTTCGCGGATGCGCGACGAGGTCCGGCATAAGGCCGAGCAGGTCCGCGAGTCCATCGTGAATAAGCAGTAAGCCACAAGCCCGAAGCTAAAAGCTTCGGGCCTCTTTTTTACTCTTGATAATTAACAGCTTATAGCCTATGATAGGAGGAAATCTTCCAGGAGGAATTATGCGAGAATCGCAGGGGAAAGCCGTAGCGAGGGCGTACTTTTACCAGAGTTTTCTGCCTTCGTGCCTGACCGCTTCGCAGCTGCAACACGGCAATTTTCTCCTGCTCTTGGGAGAACAACCGCGCGAGCTGCCGTATCTGCAGGAACTGCGCGTGCCGATGAATCAGATCTGGTCGGTGGAAAACCAGCACGCGATATTCTTGAAGCAGCTTCAATTCCGTGAACAGGGGCATTTGCCGATCTCTCTCTACTACGGGGACATGGCTGAGTATGTGCAGTACCTTCTCCACGAAAATAAAGAGTTCCTAGTTCTCGGCTTGGATGTTGAAGGCAGTTTCTTAAACCAGCTTGATCCGGCCATGACTTCGGTCATGCTCTTCTGCTGGAGGGCTCCGCAGTCCGTGGTGGCCACCTATTCCAGCGTGGGTCGTGACCGCTTCATGGTTTGGGAAGGGTTGAAATCCCTGGCGCTGTTTCTGGCCATTGCGCCAAAACAGACAGCCGAATTTTTGGCGGTCTTAAGCCTGCGGTACGAGCGGGCTGGCTTCACCGAGCCGGTGAGTATGGTCTTAAGAGACTTGTTTTGGATCAGAAGCCACTTGGAGCATACGCTTATGGCTTCCGTCGTGGTTGGTGCCGTACCGGGCAGCTTTTACCGTGAGTGCGCGCAATTACAGGAGAGTCTGTGGCAAGCGGTGAAGAAACAGCGCCGCTTTCCGCTGTCCATGGGTTTTCTCCAGGCGTGCGTCAAATCATGGCTGAAAGATAATCGTATCGCATTCGGCAACCACTTTAACAAAAACCGCAGCTTAGGGCTCTCTTGGGATACGCTGGCCCACGTGGTATACAATGCCGAGCATCCCTGGTCGCAGCTTTGCTACTTTGCCAAGTTCCGTAATGACGGCAATTTGATCTCCTGCAAGGTATGGCTGCTCCAAGTGCTCGAATTGTTTATGCGTCAGCCGCTTCTCTACATTGCCCGTTCCGGCAAAACCTACGAGCTGGACGGTCGCGTGCGCGACCTCTCGGAGCTGGCATCAGTAGCCTTGCTGAAAGGCAATAATCGAACCGATCGCAAAGGCGACCGGGAGATATACCGGCTGTTCAAACCGCGCCAGCTGGAAGCACGAACGTTGGTGCCGCATGTGCGCGGCATCACGCAGACCATTCTTGCTATTCGCAAGAGCAACGGGTATCATGGCAATAGCATGTAGTGCGCCAACACCAGGAGGCAACAATATCATGGCTCATACCAAACTACGCAAGAACCATGCAGATAATGCTCCAGTTGCACCGAAAGGGACTCCGTACCTGGACGGTACCGGGAACCTGACGCAGTGGGGTAAAAAGCGAATCAAGTTTGTCGGCGCGAAATGCGTCAACGTCAACCAGCTCATAGCCAAACTGCCGCCGTACGTGGCAGAACTGGTAGACCGCCAGACGCTGATCGCCTTGCTGGCCATCTCGCACCGGCCGTCATCGTAAGTGGCTGTCACAGCCATTCTTAGCTCACCTTCGGGTGGGCTTTTTTTCTTGACAATTGCCCGCTGATTTATTATGATTTACCGATATCTTATAAGGCATTTCGCTGTCATAAGATAGGCATCTTAACAGTTTAGAAGGAGGGGAAATGACTGACTTACCCAAAAAACGGTCAGCGGCGCTGGAGGCTTCCCGCCTGCTCAATCAATTGACCGACACCGCAATAAAATTCGCTTGTGAGCAAGGAGCTCGCAAAAATTCGACCATGGAAATTGGGACTGTGCTGGCTCAGCATCTCAACGAACGGGAGAAAATCCAGGTGCGGCCCCATACGCTTGTCGAATTGCTCGAAGGCGCAAGGTTCCGGGGAGGGTCAAGTTTCATTATCCCATTTGGGAAAATGCTTGGCTGCCAGGACATTGCTGCCCGGCTGAGCGCGCTCTCGGAGCTGCTCGGTGACAGAATGGCAGGCGTCGCCACGTTCGGCGAAACGGAGATTGATTTTTTATTCGATCTTCTGGATGAGCGGCAGAAGCTTTCTTCGCAGATGGACACCGCGGCGTTTGCCGGGTATTTTCATCCCTACCAACAAACCGTTGTCAACCTGTGCAATTATTCCAGGAGCGCCCTGACAAAGATGGGCGAGCATGGTTCAGAAGCGCGGCATATACGGAAGGTAATGGAAGAAAAACCATGGGACAAGGGCCAGCAACCGGATGCGCTGAATCAACCGAATGCGGCAGATCCGGAGTTGGTAGAACTACTGAATGACCTGCAAGGCAAAATGGGCAGGACTCAACTCAGTGCTGCGCTTGGAATCCACCGGGAAACCCTGGTCGCCCGCCTGGAAGGGAAGCGGGGAACCAAGATTAGCGACGAAGAGCTTATGAGAAAAGTCAAGGCTGTCTCAGCTGGGCTTGAAGGTGGTGAGAGACCGTCGCCGGCAGCAACGCCGGTCCCGGTTTTCAGAACCCGCCAGGAAGACGTACAGGCACGAGTCGTTTTGCCTGCGGAAATTTCCGCAGCGAACGACAGTGGTCCCCGGTTCGTCCTTACCCCGCAAAATTTCCAGGAGCACCAGCGGAATCTGTGCATTGAATTCATCGGGCTTGCCAAGCGCCAGATGGAACTGGCGCGGCGCGCGCTCGACGAAGTTACCCAGCACCAGGATCCGGCCGTGCGCGCGTACATCCGCAGTCAAATGATGGGCGAGGTGCATGAAATGCATTTTGCCTTAGAACGTTTCAGCGCCGAACACCCGAACATTCTGCTCGAAACGCTCGAGGCGGAGCGCCAAGGATTCGAGTTGCATCGCAAACAGCAGGAACCAGCAGGAACCAGGAGAAAATAATGAAAAAGGTATTGAAAGTGATGAAAAGCGCGGCAGAGTACGTGACCATCAAGTGCGGACGCGGTTTTTTGAGCCGTCAGTTCGCTGGCACTACGTATTTGGCCGCTGCCACGGAATTGATCAAGAATCCCCGCGACTGGGGCGCAACCGCCATTTGGATCTGGGACAATATCCGTCCCAATCTGGTGCGGTTTGCGGATAATGGCGTAGGAATGAACCCGGAAAACCAAACCGCGTTCTGCTCACTCAACGTTACCACGGCGACCAAGGTTTGGCAGGCTGGTCTCTACGATACGGGCAGCAAGAAGTTCCTGTTCGGTTTCTCCGAACGGGTCGATGTGCGCACCGTGTTCCAGGACGATCCGGATTACGTGAGCCAGTTCGCGCTAGTGACGGCGGATTACGAAAACCAGGTCATGGGAAGCGCTCCGAATCAGATCCCGGTCACTCGCGTTCTAAAGACGCCGGAGACCTGGCCGTTCGATTTCCCGACCGGTACCGTCCTCGACTATACGTTGCGGGATCCCAAAAGCCGCGCCATTTTGCGCGGCAAGTCCCTGGCCGAAGCCATGAGCGCCCGATATCCGGATAAGTTCAAGGACATTATCCAGATCAACGGCACGTTCATTCCAGGCAAGGGCGAGAACGCTAAGCTGTTCCATGTTGTGGAACAGCATCCGCAACTGGGACAGGTCTCCATCGAGATCTACCAGGTTGCCAAAAAGCGGATTCGCGAAGAGATGCTCTTGCTGTCTGCCGGCGAGATTGGCGAAGTTCCGTTCTCGTCGTTCCTTTCCGGGCTCGGCGAACTGCAAGCTGACATCGATGACGTCTACGGCCTCGCTACCACAGCCGGCGTGATCCAGGTCCCGTATCTGAAGGAGTATATTAACGAGGACCGCAAGTCGCTCAACCCGCGCTTCATTGATGACAAGCGTACAATGCAGCTGTTGTTTCTGCTCAAGCGCTTTGCTCCGATCATTGAAAGCCGCTTGGGACTCCATCTCAAGCAGGATGAAGAACAGGCCGGCGGCCACCGCGTGGTCGACGAACTGATCACGCGGTGCAACAAGAAGTACAATCCCAAAGGCGACATTCCGCGGGATTTCCGCAAGCCTGATGATGTCGTACCTCCTCCTCCCGTCCGAGGCCCTGAAGAGGACGATGTCTTTGGCGGCACGGATGAGGACGAGCGCAAGGAAGGGGTGAAGATCGGCTGCCAGCGCGAGTATGAGGTTGGTGAACCGATCCAAATCCGTTTAGCGGTCTCCAAGAACCTGACGTTAGATCCGGCTAAGCTGAAGTGGCAAACGGACCATTCCCTGGCTAAGGATATTCGCAGTACCGACAAGGGGCTGGAAATGGTGGCAGCTCGCGAGGGCTACGCCAGGGTCAGCTTGGATGTGGTAGGCACGCCGTACAGCGCCAACTGCCACTATGTCGTGGTAGGGAAACGCAAGTTCAAACTGAGCTCGTCGCAGTCGGTTCTCAAAGTCGGCCAGTTCTTGAACATCATGACCATCAACTCTGACAAGCTGAAAGGCGAAGTTAAGTGGGAGATGGCCAAGGACAGCGTCGGCAAGCTGGAAGCTAATGGCAAGCGAGCCGTCTACTTTGCGACCCGCTGGGGCAAAGCCACGGTCTGGGCGTATGACAGCCTGAACCCAAAGGGTACCCGGGTGGCATGCGAGATCGACGTCATCCGTCCTGATGACGAATATCTGACCATTCGGAATCACCATTTCCGCGTTCGGTTCACCGTGACCGAACAGGGAATGATGTACGAGCGCAAGCCGGTGGTCATTAAAGGGAGCTCGGCGGGGAAGGTGCATGACATCTTCTTCAATACCAAGCACCCGGCCTATGTGAAGGCCGATCAAACCGGTTCCTTGCAGGAATTTCTGCTCATGGAATTGGCGATCGAGTATGTCAGGTTCTGCAAGTTCGATCTGGAGCAGATCCATGTCGAAATGGCGAGCTTTGACGTCCCGGAAGCGTTCAGTGCAATCCAGAAGGAGGCTGATGTAATTTATCTCGAATTGAAAGAGTAAGTCGCAGTATGCCGCCTGGCTCCGCAAACGGAGCCAGGCGTTTTTTATTTTAGTGAGCTTACTGGCCGAATATCATGTTGATTGTAATTGCGGATTTTTTCCTATTCGGCAACAGACCTTAAACGCAATAAAAAAGCCGCCCGCACAGAAAACGTGCGGGCGGCTGAATGATTATACCTGAGCAGAAGCCTGACGGACCTTCCAACGCTGCTCCGTGAGCACGCGTTTTGATTCGTATGCCCTGCGGATATTGTCGATGGTCAGATCATGCTTGACCATGAGGTTGTACGCGTGCTGGAATTGGCCGGAGGTGAGCTTGATGGTGTTTCTTCTGGCTGACCGTTGATTGACATCGTAGATCAGCCAGGTTTTTGTACTGAGTTCCCACCGCTTCTTGATCACCGGCGCCTTTTCGCCTTTGAGGTTCTCGGACTGCGTCGGGTCAGCCACCATAGTTCGTAATACGGGAGCGAACGTACCGGCTTCATCCTTCGAACACTTTTTCAGGAGCTGTACCGTTTCGAGCAGCGAGTTGACACTGCTGCTGGCAATGAACTTGTCATTGCACGTGATGACGTATCCCGCACAGATGATCAGCTCGTAGAGTTCTTGCGCCCGTGCCTCGTCATACGACTCAGGAACGGGCAGGGGAATTTCGCTGCTTTCGTCCTCCAAATCCGCAAGCGGCGGTTGTGCTGATTGCGGACCGGAAGGCTCGGCAGCAAGAGGTGGCGTGAGCGGTTCCGGTTCCCGGAAGGTTTCAGATTCTCCGGGTTCCGATTGCGGTGCTGGTTCGGCCGGTTCGTGGGTCGGTTCGGGCTGGGGTTCTGCTTCCAAAATTTCTGGCAGCATTCCCAAATAGCGTTCCGTTGCCTGCACGACATCCGCCACATGCTCGGTCAATTGAGGTGGCGTGTAGAATAAGCGTTCGATGCTCGCGACGAGCAGTTCCAGTTCGTTGCCCAGGCGCTGGGGGCGCCAGTCTTCCGAAGCTGCGACAAGTTCGGCAAATTCATACTCATTCGTATCGATGTACTTGCCGGGCAGGAACAGGTGAGGCGGCTTTAACACGCCGTTCTTGGCAAATTGCTGGTACCAGTCGAAGGTGCCGATCTGGGTGTGCCAATGCACCATAACCTGCTTCAGAACGGTTGCATGCTGGTCGAGATCGTCGCGGATGTCGGTTTGGCTTTGGGTAAACAGCTGCTGAGCGTCTTTCTGCGCTTGCGCGATGGCACCCAAATGCCGCCGTGCCTCTTCCACTTGCTGTTTGAATCCCGGATCGGGCGGTGCGCCACCCAGTACGCAATACAACTCCTCGAGGAAACAGTTGTCTTTGAGTTTGAGGAATTGGATGGCGTCGGCTACGCATTGGTTTTCCATGGTCAACATGGATTCCCAGTTCGCTTTAGCCGCTTCCGCGCGCTCTTTAAGCTCGGTGAGCTGCTGGCGCAGGGAAACGATCTCGTCGTGGGTAATGGCGATCCACTTGGCACAGTCGGCCCATGGTTTATAGATGACCAGCGCGATGCTGTCGGAATTCTCCAGCGCCTGCGTGGCGTTGTCATAGGCTACGGTCATGCCAGATGCGACTTGGTCGGTTTTGCAGAGCTTGTCGGCAATGGTGCTGATGCCACTCATGAAGCTGTACAGTTTTTCCTTTAGCAAGGAAATTGCTTCCAGCTCATCGCTGTTCGCGATGGCCTGCAGGACCTGCTGAAGATTCAGAATGCCCATGAGCTCGGCTTTGACTAACTGGCCCGCTTCTCCGCACGTGTCGAGGATACCGTTGCACTGCTGCTCAAAATCATACAGCAGGTCAGTGAGTCCGTGAGTATCCATCGGGCGTTCGAAAAAGGTTTCTTGCCCGTTCACCCGCATGTATTTAAAGCTTTGTCCGCGGGCCGCTACGCGCTGAAACAACTGGAGCGTGCCGCGATCTAGGCGGCTGGCATCTACCTGCACATAATCGTACCCCTTCCCGTCGGGCGTGGGATACCTCAGGTAATAATTTTCCATACCCCCTCCTGTAAAGTTGTATAAGTGCCTCAGTTAAAATCTCTATTCCCTAGAGCGGGAATATCAATAGACTATATGAGATTTTTGGCTGTTTGTCAACACTCTTTGAGGAAGCGAAGGGCCAGCTTTTGAGCTTCGATTTTGGAGCCGACCCAGTGGATGTTTTTGTTTCGCTTAAACCAGGTCATCTGACGCTTGGCATAGTGGCAGATGGCGAGGAGGAGCTGGTCGAACATTTCATCGTACGAAAGTTTTCTTTGCAGATGCAAAGAAACGTATTTATATTCCAAGCCAAAATTTTCCAAACGCTTCCAGGAGATTCCGTGATCGTGAAGCTGTTTGATTTCTTTGACCATGCCCTGGTCAAGTCGCTCGATCAATCTTTTTTTGATGCGGGCATAGAGTTTGTCCTGGGGCCAGGTGATACCCAAATAAAGAACATTTGATCCGCCTGAGGCGGAGCTATTAACCTTCGACAGCTGAGGAACAGGTTTGCCGGTAGTGATGACAATTTCGAGAGCGCGGATGAGACGGCGCGGGTTGTGCTGGTCGATTTCAGAAGCGCGGACCGGATCAAGCTTTTTCAGCCGATCGAATAATTGCACCGTCGTAAGGGATTCTAATTTTTTTCTTAATTTCGGATTTGGCGGAACTTCGGGAAGGATCTGTCCCATTGCCACGGCATCGACCCAGTGGCCGGTGCCGCCGCAGAGAATAGGGAGACGGCCACGCGCAGTGATATCCTGAATGGCTTTCTCCGCGTCTTCCTTGAACAACGAAGCGGAATATTGCTTTTTGGGACTGACATAATCAATGCAGTAGTGGGGAATATGCTTATACACAAACATTTGACCTTTGACCTGTAACCTTTGACCCTTGCCTTTTTGCGGTATAGATCCTTCACTTCGCTCAGGATGGATGGCCGTCCAACGGCCGTCCACTTTGCCGGTGCCGATGTCCATGCCTTTGTAAATTTGCCGGCTGTCGCAGGAAATTATTTCTCCGCAAAGTTTTTTCGCGAGAATAACCGCAAGTTCGGATTTCCCCGAAGCAGTCGGGCCAACAACGCAAATGAGAGGAATGTTCATACGTCAATACTTATAAGTTTTCAGCTTTATAGGAGGGTTAATGCAAATTGCCTCGCTGGAAATTATTGAGACTCTGCACGACCAGGTGGTGCATGCATTATCGCTTGCCCGTACATTCCATTGCATAGTAGAGTTCCATGCTTTTGCAGCTGCTGATGGAAGCCTGGTGATTCCTTCCATAGTCAAGCCCCAGTCGCATGCGGCCTTGCAGACCCTTCAGGATCTGGTCGGGGAGCGGGAGCGGCTCGAAGCAGTATGCGGCAAGCGGCTCGTGAATCTGGTGCTGCACTTCCATACGCATCGCGGCGATGTCCGGCCTTCCTTGGGCGACTTTCTGTCCGGAGTGAATGTAAGCATGTTGCTGCATCAGTATGGGCCTGAACTTGGATTCGGCGAATCTTTCATTCCGCCGCGCTTTTGTATCGCCAACCAGCAAGGGCAGCTGTGTAACTACCATTTTACCCAGAGGGTGAAAGAGTTGCAACAGGTCAGGGAGCTTGTCCAGCAGCGCATGGAACGCCTGGCCGAGGAAGCCGGCTTGTCCAGTTTGCTGAGTGCGGAAGCGAACGATCTTTTTGAGGAAGACTTCCTGAGGAACCAACAGTGGTATATGCAGCATGCGAAGTATACATCCTGGATGCGCTGGCATTGGAATGTCGGAGTTTCGGTCTTAAGCTTCGGGTATGCGCTGTTACCGTTCAGTTTGCTCGGAGAAGCTATCGTGCTGTGAGTTTTCTTCCGGCGTGCGGCGAATTCCGCCGAACACCCGCACCGTGCATGTTCATGCGCGGGCGTTTTTTTATTTCGCGTTTTTTTGCCCGGGTCATGGTTTCATCATACAATTTCTTTCTCATGGTGTGATATACTAAATTATGCCAATCCGCCAGCTGGCGGAACAGATAGTAACAAATTTACAGATAACTACAGATTAACGTATTGGGAATCCGTAGTTATCTGTAAATTGGTATACATCTGTATATCTGTTAACTAAATTATACCATTAACAAAACAAACTTCCATGCGCAGAAAAAGAGGCAGAAAAATACTGATTTTTGTGCTGCTCCTGATAGTAGCGGGAGTATTTGTCTATACGTACTATAAGCATGAGGCTAAAGCCCCGGTCGTGGAGCAAGCCCGAGACAAGAACCAGCAGCTTCCCGCACAGCAGCCGGATAATCGAAATGCAACCACAACCGCCCCTGCCACCGCAACGGGAACCGCACCTTCGGCAACGACAAAGTCCAAAGAACCTGCTCCTCAGCGTGGCTATGTCTCCGGAAGTTATAGTAATGGAGAAGAGGGGTCCGACGGATCAGGCATCCAAGTTCTTGGGATGAATTTTAACGGATCGGAGTTCGCTCCCACGTCACTCAATATCAGCGTGAATGATTATATCTTTTTCAAGAACACCGGCGCGACCGGTTTTTGGCCTATCTCGCCTGACCATCCGGGCTTCGGTCCTTCCAAAGCGGTTTCCCCTGGCAGCACGTACCGGTTCCAGTTCTCCGAAGCGGGCACCTGGAAGATTACCGAGAAAAATCACCCGAACGCGGCGGCAACTGTAATTGTCGTCAAATAATCATCTTTCTAGAATCACAAGGCCATCTCTTCATTAATGGAGGGGTGGTTTTGTAATTACCAATAATGAAATACAATAGAAATAAGGTGGAAATACAGTAGTAATACAATAGCATTACTACTGTATTTGCATGTATTTCTATCGTATTTCTCGCTCGTTTAAACGTGCAGTTCCATCAAAATAATTTTAGCTTTGCTTAAAAAATGGTATAATTTATGCATGGAAAATGAGTTTTGGAAAACCTACGGCCACGAGGCGCAAAAGCGCCTGTTGGAGCGGCAGTTAATAGCCAGACAGCTGCCTCATGCCTACCTGTTTACCGGGCCGTCCGGTATCGGAAAGAAAGCGCTTGCCGTGGAATTTGCAGGGAAAATTTTACAGACCAAAAATCCAGCAAGCCACCCTGACTTTTTTTTATTTGAATCGCAGGGCGATATCTTGCTCGAGCAGATGAAGGAATTCCAATCCCGACTATCGCTGAAGCCATTTGCGGGAAAGCATTCGGTTGCCATTCTGGATGGGGCAGAGCGCATGAACCTGCAGAGTGCTAATGCGCTCCTGAAAAGCCTGGAGGAACCGGCCGCAAATACCATAGCCATTCTCATTGCATCCAATAACCGGGTACTGCCGACGATCATCTCCCGCTGCCAGCAGCTGTCCTTCCACTCATTCAGCCTGGCACAGCTTCGTGAATTCTGTGCAGCTAGAGGATTGCAATGCACGCCGGAGGCGCTTGAAGTATGCTCCGGCTCCGTTGGCACGCTGACAAGCATGTTGGCTGGCGGAACGGCGGATGGGAATTTTCGGTTGATTGAACGTTTTGAGTCACTGCTTCGGGCCCCGCTTTCGGAACGACTGCTCGCCGCAACGGAGTTTGCCGAAAAAGAGCCGGAAGAATTGGAACGGATTTTCATCCTTTGGCTGAACGGGGCCAGGCGCCGTCTTGCACAGGATCCTGCCTGTTACCGGACGGCATGGCGCCTGCTCGACGCCTTGCAATCTATACGCACCAATAAAAATAAAAAATTAATTCTCCAAGGGTTGCTGCTCAACCCATCGCTATGAAACCATATACATATGCTCTGACAATTGCGGCCGTTATGTTCTTGGCCGCTTCCTGCAATCCGTTCTCAAAGCCTGCAGGCGGCGGTGTCATTAAAACCGTGAACGGCGGAGCTGATTGGCAGTTTTCGAACGCCATGAAGAACGTTAAAAATGGGTCGCTCGCAACGCTGAATGTCTCCCGGATCATGCTGGACCCTGGTAATAGAGAAACCGTGTATGTCGGGGGTTATAACGGCGGATTATACAAGTCGGAAGATTCAGGGACGACGTGGACCCGGATTCTCTCTAAGATTTTCGTCTACGACTTTGCCATCCATCCGTCCGACAGCAAGACTATCTATGCTGCGGGATTCTATGATGGGCATGGCCGCGTGCTGTATACCAAAGACGGGGGAGCAACCTGGCAAGAAGTCTACAATGAAGCCAGCGCGGATAATCCGGTGTGGGCCCTGGCTTTGAACCCTTCTAATCCCAGCCAATTGGCCATCGGTACCGGTACCGGCGCGATCATTACGAGTTCGGATGCTGGATTGTCATGGCGGCTATGGAAAAATTTGGAAGATCGCGTATCCCGGATCGCTTGGCAAGGACAATCAGTGTACGTGCTCGCCAAAACAAAAGGCTTGTATCAGGCCGCTGCCTTAGGAGGCGACCTGACAACCTTGACCAAGCAACTCACCGGATCACCAACGGACATTTTGTCAGATCAGTATGCCAAGTCGTTCAATCAGATGTATATTGACCCGGTGACCACCTCGCTGATGTATGTAACCACCGATCGGGGGCTTTATAAAAGCACGGACGGCGGCAAAAACTGGAATTACCTGAAGCTGCCGGTACAGGGCGGGCAGGCGAACGCCCGCGCTATTGCCGTGTCGAAAAGCAGCAGTAACGTCGTCTTTACCAGTGTCGGCGCTACGGTATATAAATCGGTTGACGGAGGCCAGAATTTCCAGACTCAGAGCGTTGCCACGAACGGATTTATCAACTATATTTTAATAGACCCCCAGTTGCCGCAGATCGCGTACGGCGGGATCTATGTGCAGGGACAGCAATAGTTCAAAATTCAAAGTGCAAAATTCAAAATTTTGAACTTTTCATTTTTAACTTTTAATTCTCATGATTGATAGTATAATCAACACTCATAAGCCCGATTTTGACAAGGTTATCGAGCATTATAAATTTGAACTCGGCAGCGTCCGCACCGGACGGGCAAACCCGGCGCTGCTGTCGACGGTTCAGGTGGAAAGCTATGGGGCCAAGATGCCGCTCGAACATGTTGCTTCCGTTACGGTTTCGGACGCACGGACTTTGACCATCAGTCCATGGGACAAAGGGCAGATCCAGGCAATCGAGAAAGGCATTCAGATGGCTAATTTGGGATTCAATCCGTCCAATGACGGCGTGGTCATCCGCATTACGCTGCCTCCGCTCAATGAGGAGCGCCGCAAGGAAATGGTTAAGCTCATTGGCCAGCTGGCGGAGAAAGCGCGGATTGGCATCCGGAATGCGCGGGAAGATATTTTGAAGGAAGTCAAACGCAATGAAAGCGACGGCAAGATCAGCAAGGACGATTTGGCTCATGCACAAAAGAAAGTACAGGATATTGTCGACAAGCTCAATGACGAGGTCAAGCAGCTAGCAGAAGCGAAAGAGAAAGATGTGATGACGGTGTAACTTTACAGTTGAACATTTGACACTTGACATGTGACATTTGACCAACTGCAGCCGGTTACATGTCAATGGTCAAAGGTTAATGTTGAATAGAGCTTTAGTCCATTGATATATATTAGCTATTAGTTTAATCAAAAAAATAGGAATAGATGTTGTTGACTACAATTACTTTTATCATCGTGTTCGGCGTCCTCGTCTTCGTTCACGAATTCGGGCATTTTTGGGTGGCCAAAAAAAGCGGAATGAAGGTGGACGAATTCGGGTTCGGTTTTCCGCCGCGCCTTGCAGGAATACAGCGGACGAACGGCAGGTGGTCATTTGTCTGGGGGCATAAACCGCCTCAGGATCCCGAGCAGACCGTTTATTCAATCAACTGGATCCCGCTCGGCGGTTTCGTCAAGATCGTTGGGGAAAACAATGACCATGAAGAAGATCCCCGCAGCTTCGTCAACCGCCCGTTCTGGGGCCGCTTTTTTACCCTGGTAGCCGGAGTCTTTATGAATGTGGTGCTAGCCTGGGTGCTTATCTCCATCGGTTTCATGATCAATTTGCCGGCGGAGATTAGCGGACCTTCGACGCCGCCCGCCCACGCCATCATTTCCAAGCCGCAGGTTATGATCCGCGACTTGGTTGCTGGCTCTCCCGCGCAAAAGGCCGGCGCACAAGCCGGGGATATTATCCTTTCAGTCGATGGGAACCGTTTTATCGATTATGACCAGGTCCGTTCGTATATTCAGGGTAAGCCCGAACAGAATATCCAGTTCATACTTCAGCGTACGGATAAATCCGTTTCCCTGACTGTCCATGCCGACCGTTCCCAGGAGAGCGGCAAGGGCATGGTTGGGATTGAGATGGCGAATATTGCCAATGTCCGCTATCCGTGGTATTTGGCCTTCACTGAAGGGGCTAAGGGCGTGTTCTACCAGGCGTACAATATCGTGTCCGGGCTCGGACAGCTGGTGAGCGGCCATGTGGGTCTTAAGAGCCTCGGCGGTCCCGTCAAGATTGCCCAGCTGACCGGCCAGGCCCAGCGTCTGGGATTCATTTATTTGATGCAATTCGCTGCCTTCTTGAGCCTGAATCTGGCGATTTTAAATATTCTGCCGTTCCCGGCTCTCGATGGCGGGCGGGTATTGTTCCTGTTCATCGGCTGGTTCGTTGAAAAAATTACCGGAAAGAAGAATATCAACTTGCGGAACATCGAGCAGTGGGTCAACACCGTGGGGTTTGTGCTTCTTGTTTTGCTCATGCTGGCAGTGACGGTGAAGGATGTTATACAAAGGTAGAAATTTGTTCCCCCTCTTCTCCTTAAGGAGAAGATGCCCGAAGGGCAGATGAGGTGATGTATGGCACTCGATCCAAAACTCATCGAGAGGTCCCGGCGACTTCGCAGAAACCAAACTCCCTGGGAAAAGAAAATGTGGGCACGGCTCAAAAATCGGGGCCTTGGTGGATACAAGTTCCGAAGGCAATTTGTGTTTGGAAATTATGTATTTGATTTTTGTTGCCAAGAACGGCTATTATTAATAGAACTCGACGGTTCTCAGCATGTAATGGCGGAGAATATCTTAAGGGATGAGGAGAAAAAGGCTTCTGCCAGAAAAGCCGGGTACAAGGTATTGCGATTCAACAATTCTGATATCGACAAAAATTTCGAAGGGGTATTGCAAGCTATTCTATCAGTTATTAAACTATGACCTCATTTGTCCGCCGAAGGCGGACATCTTCTCCTAGAAGGAGAAGAGGGGAACAGGGAACATTATGCGTCAATCGAAATATTTTTTAAAAACTAGCAAGACCGTTTCGGAAGAGGACAAGACCGCTTCGGCGCGGCTGCTGAAGCAGGCCGGGTTCATCCGCGAATCGGTAGCGGGTCGTTATTATTTTCTGCCTGCCGGCCAGCGGGTCCAGCAGAAGATCATGGATATCATTCGGGAAGAGATGAATGCCGCCAGTGCCCAGGAAATGCTGGCCCCGACTTTGCACCCGCTCGAACTGTGGAAGGAGACGAACCGGACGAGCACGACGGGGTTTGAACTCATGAAAGTCAAGGATCGCCGGGAGAGTGAGTTCGCCCTGGGTGGTACGGCAGAAGAAATGTTCGTTGACCTGGTACGGAAATTCGAGATCAGTTATAAGGATTTGCCGTTCAACCTCTATCAATTTTCCAACAAGTTCCGCGACGAGCTGCGTGCCCGCGGCGGACTCTTGCGCGTGCGGGAATTCATTATGAAGGATGCCTACTCGTTCCATCGCGATGAGGCGGATTTCCGCACGGAATACGAAAAGATGAAAACGGTCTACCATCGGATTTTCGAGCGGATGGGTCTGGAAACTGCTATTGTCGAATCTGATAACGGTTATATCGGCGGTGAGTACTGTCATGAGTTTATTGTCGAATCAGAGGTGGGGGAGAGTCGATTTTTTGCGACTGAAGACGGCAGCTATGCAGCCCATGAAGATGTAGCTAAATTCGTCCGTTACAGCGAGGAAGCGGCTGAGGAGTTGAAATCTCGGGAGGACGTGGAGGGGGTTGGGATTATCGGCGTAGAGGAATTGGCCAAATTTTTGAAAATTCCAGCAGAGAAGACTACGAAGACTATTTTGTTCGAAACGGAAAAAGGTGAAGTTATTGCCGCTGCGGTCAATGGCATCTATGACGTTAATGAGGTTAAACTCCAGCATGCGGTCGGCTGCAGCCAGCTGACACTGGCCAGTCAGGAAACGGTTAAGAAGGTCACCGGAGCGGAGATTGGCTATGCCGGCATACTGAACCTGCCGCCTGAGGTCAAGGTATTTATGGATGAATCACTCCAGGGGCGCAGTAACTTCGAATGCGGTGCTAACAAGACAAACTTCCATTCCGTCAACATCAACTTCGGGCGTGACCTGCCGCTGCCGGAACGGTTTTATGATATCGCTTTGGCCAAAGAAGGGTGCCTGGCTCCTGATGGCAAGCAGAAACTGGTAGAAAAACGCGGCATAGAAGTCGGTAATATTTTCCAACTCGGCTATCACTATTCCAAGCTTATGCAAGGGGCAACATTCACCGACACGGACGGTTTGCAACAGCCCTACTATATGGGATGTTACGGTATCGGTCTGGGTCGATCCATGGCCGCAGTCGTGGAAAAACATCATGACGATAAAGGGATGATGTGGCCGGACCAGGTTGCGCCGTTTGCTGTCCATTTGATTGCACTGAATGTCGACAAGCCGGAGGTTAAGGCGGCGGCGGATGATTTGTATGGAAAACTGCTTGCCGCTGGCGTGGAAGTATTGTATGATGACAGGGAAGCGAGTGCGGGAGTCAAATTCGCCGATAGTGATCTTGTCGGTATTCCGGCTCGCATCGTTATCTCGACAAAAACCCTGGCTTCGCAATCAGCAGAGTTGAAAAAAAGAACCGAAGAAAAAGCGGAATTGGTGCCCATCGAGAGCCTTATCGCCTCATATAAATAACCGATAGGTGGTCTGAAAACCAAAATAAAACTAAAAATGCAATGTTATATGCATTTTTAGTTTTATATTGTCTTGGTGAAAGTTGTCACGTTTTGTAGAGGCAGGTATGAGGCAGGCAGGCTGGATAAAATTTGTTTTGCCTTCCGCCTTGCTTGCCTACCGGTAGGCAAGCCCACCCAGTACTTGCGTTTTAACACCCTTCAGTGATGGCAAGGCGTGGGGCAAAAAATTTTACCAACCTGCCTGCCTCACCGGGACACGAAAAATTAACTAGTCGCCCGTCTTTCATACAAATACTTAAAATTTTAATAACCAAATTATCAAGTGCTAGAAAAAGTCTACCAAAAATTCAGCAAAGACATTGGCATTGATCTGGGTACGGCCAACACGCTGGTCTATGTCAAAGGCAAGGGGATCGTGATCAACGAGCCGTCCGTGGTCGCGGTTAATCAGCGTACCAAACAGATCCTGGCCATCGGCAACGAAGCCAAGCGCATGGTCGGCCGTACGCCTCCCCACATTGTCGCTACCCGCCCGCTCGTGGACGGGGTGATTTCCGATTTCGAAGTGACCGAGCAGATGCTGCGGTATTTTATCGACAAAGTGCACGCGCAGACATATTCGTTCCTTCGCCGGCCGCGCGTAGTCATTGGCATTCCTTCGGGCGTGACCGAAGTGGAAAAGCGCGCGGTACAGGATGCCTCCATTAATGCCGGGGCGAGCCAGGCCTTTTTGATAGAAGAACCGATGGCCGCGGCTATTGGCAGTCGTTTGCCGGTCCAAGATCCGCAAGGCTCCATGATTGTCGACATTGGCGGCGGTACGGCTGAGATTGCGGTTATTTCGCTAGGCGGCATTGTCATTTCCCGGAGCATTCGGGTGGCCGGTGACGAAATGAACGAGAATATCATCCAATATGCCCGCGAAAATTTCAATCTGCTGCTTGGCGAGCGGTCAGCCGAGGAAGTCAAGATTAAAATCGGCAGCGCCTATCCGCAGGAAGAACCGCTGTTTGCCCAGATGCGCGGGCGCGATTTAGTCTCCGGCCTGCCGAAAGAAGTGACGATCAATGATACCCAGGTGCGCGAAGCGCTCCTGCCCTCGTTGCGGGTCATTGTCAATAATATTAAGAATGTTATTGAAGAAATTCCTCCGGAAATTATTTCCGACATTATGCACCGCGGTATTGTCCTAGCCGGAGGGGGTGCTCTCTTGCGCGGTTTGGACCGTCTGGTCAACGAGACGACTTCCATGCCGATCACCGTAGCTGAAGATCCGCTGACCTGCGTAGCCCGCGGTGCCGGCGTGGTCGTGGAAGACCTGGAGACTTTGAAAGACGTCCTGGTGGCGACGGAGTTTAGCAGCCTGCCGAGATAGCAAAACATTTAACATGTGACATTTGACCTTTGACATGTATCTCAGTTAAATGTCAATTGTCAAATGTCAAAGGTTGTTCTTACATGCGTTTCATTTATAGCCGTGTCTTTGGAATCTTCTTTGCCTGTCTCGTGGCCCTCGCAATATTGGTTTTTGCCGAAACCAAAGGCTGGCTGTTTCCAGTCCGCGAGGTGCTGCTGTCAGCTCCGCGCCCAGTTGCTGCTGCGGTCCGCGGCGTGGCCCGGCCGGTGAGCAATTTTTTCGCCACTATTTACCAGCTCAGGAATATCACCCGCGAGAATGTTCAGCTTACTTCGCGCGTATCCGCGCTTGAGCAGGACCTTGTCCAGTTGGACCAGTATAAACGGGAAAACGACGCGCTCAAAGCCGAGCTTGGCTTTGCAGCCGCAGCCCGCCAATCATACCAAAGCTGCACAGTGCTGGCCTACAATCCTTTGAATCTGACCGATACGCTCCAATTAAATTGCGGGAGCGAAGCGGGTATCCAGCAGGGGGCCGCGGTGGTCAGCCAGGGGTATCTTGTCGGGAAAGTCATGTATGTCACGCGCGGCTCCAGTACGGTGCTTTTGATCACCAGTTCCAAATTCCAGGCGGATGCGCGCGTCAGCAAGACCAATGCAGCGGGCATTATCGGCGGCTCCTTTAGTACCGGTATCATTCTGGACCGGCTGTCGCAGAATGACGACCTGCAAAAAGGCTGGGTAGTTGTCACGGCGGGTATTAATTCCAACATTCCGAAAAACATTTTGGTAGGGCAGGTTGGGGATGTTATTTCCCACCCGAACGACCTGTTCAAAAAAGCCACCGTCTTGAGTCCTATTGACTACGAAAATATCAAGTTCGTGTTTGTGGCGAAAGGCCAATAATATAATTGACAAAATTTAAAAAATTGACATAATTGACAAAAATAAAATGCAGTCTGGTTTCCTAATTTTGTCAATTTTGTCAATTATGTCAATTTTGTCAATTAGTCTATGAAATACCTTCTCTACGCCCTCACCATCATCGTCCTCGCCGGTCTCAACATCGGTCTGTTCCCATTTATTCGTATTATGGGGGCCGCACCGAGTTTGTTATTGGTTTTTTTGACTATCTCAGCGCTCGAGAAGGACTCCCTGGACTTTATTTTTATCGCGTTTTGTGGGGGGCTTATTGCGGATGCTTATAGTGGTGCATACTTCGGTGCGTATACGCTGGCCTTTCTGTTGCTTTCCCTTCTGCTGTACCTGACCGTGCAGCGCTTGTTCGCCGTAAACATGAACTGGAAATACTTGGTAGTAACCATGGCCATTGTGACTATATTTGTCAATTGTGCAGTCTGGTTATACTCCGTGTTGGTCTATAAGGCAGGCTTGGCCCCGCTAGCCATAGAATGGCATCTGGTTCGCAAGCTGATACTTCCTGAATCGGCCTATAACATTTTGATGCTCTACCCCATCTACATTCTTTCCGTATTTTTGCGCAACACCATTGCCGATCTGGCCATGAAGAAACACTACCTTAGGTAATTGAGCAAAATTTAAAAAATTGACAAAATTGACAAAATTAGGAAACCAGACTGCATTTTATTTTTGTCAATTATGTCAATTATGTCATTTTTGTCAATTCTTCTATGCGTAATCCCTTTGAGGTCTACACATCCGTCACCCGCGGTAAGAATCCGCGGCCGCTCGACTGGGAGGAGTCAGCCTTGGATAGCCAGAGCTATGTCGAAGGGTTTTTCGACGATGACCGCACTCCGCCAGGCCTGGCATGGCTCTGGGCAATTTTAATCGTCACGTTTCTGATTGTCGGGGGCAAGGTCTTTTACCTCCAGGTCATTAAAGGGCCTGGCTTTCGTGTGCTTTCCGATAATAACCGCATCCGCAGCCAGACGATCCTGGCGCCGCGCGGACTCATTAAGGATCGCTACGGAGATGTGTTGGCGCAAAATACCGCCAGCTTCAATCTGGTAGCTATCCCAACCGATTTACCGAAGACCGGCTGGGAGGATGAACTGAGGACGCTGGGACAGACCTTCGGTTTTGACCCGGCTGACGCGATTAGCCGGCTCTCAAACATCGGACGCGGTTCTTTCGAACCGGTGATCATAAAGCAAGACCTAAGCGGGGAACAGAGCATCCTATTTGAAACCAATGCTTCAAAATTTATCGGTTTTTCCGTCCAGAAGATTCCTATTCGGGAATATTTGGAGCCGCAAGTCTTTTCGCATGCGCTCGGTTATCCTGGATTGATTTCGGCCAGCGAATTGCAGCAGGTTGACCGGAAGCAGTACGATACCGCCGACTTTATCGGCAAGACCGGAATCGAAGCACAGTATGAAAAATTCCTCCATGGCACGAATGGAGAGAATTTGATCGAGGTTGATGCTACCGGCAAGCTGCTTGATGTCATTGGGGAAAATTCTCCAAAGCCCGGTAATACGCTTATTCTGAATATCGACAAAGGCTTGCAGGAGACCCTCTACAAAGGTTTTAAAGAGGGGACTAAAGGTGCGGCTGTTGCTATTGATCCGCGCAACGGGGAAGTGCTGGCATTGGTCAGCGTACCGGGATTTGATAACAACCAGTTTGCTCATGGGATCAAACAGGACGAATATCAGTCGCTTCTTTCCGACAAATCACTGCCGCTTTTCAACCGCTCGATTTCTGGCACGTATCCTCCCGGGTCGACCGTGAAGCCGGTGGTGGCGACTGCGGCCCTGCAGGAAGGCGTGATTACTGAAAAGACGGTTGTCAATGATCGTGGCGTGCTTGTTGTGCCTAACCAGTACAATCCTTCCATTAGTTACGATTTTCATGGCTGGAAACCCGGCGGGCTCGGACCGGTCACTGTCCGTTCGGCGATCGCTTTGAGCAGTGATATTTTCTTTTATGCAACAGCCGGCGGAGCTCCGAACACGCAGATTAAGGACGGTCTTGGCGCCCAGCGCTTGGCTGACTGGTACAAAAAGTTCAATCTTGGACAAGCTACCGGCATTGATCTCCAGGGGGAGAAGCCGGGGGTGGTGCCTGACCCGGCATGGAAAGCAAAGGCCTTTGCCTCGGATCCCATTATGAGCAAATGGTATTTGGGCGATACGTACCATATTGGCATCGGGCAGGGAGACTTGCTCGTGACGCCGCTGCAGGTAGCGGAATGGACCGCAGCTATTGCCAACGGCGGTACGAACTTCAAGCCGCAACTGGCCAATAAAGTCATTGATAGCAATGGTAACACCATTTGGGAGAACAAGCCCCAGGTGCTGGTGAACCGGGTAGCGGACGATTCTGTGGTTAAGATTGTTCGGGAAGGCATGCGCGAAACGGTGTTGTCCGGTACTGCGCGTCCTTTGAATACCTTGCCTATCTCTTCAGCAGGAAAAACCGGCACTTCCCAGTTCGACGGGGCTGATCCGAGCCGGACCCATGCTTGGTTTACCTCTTTTGCCCCGTACGAACAGCCGCACATCGTCATTACGGTGCTGGTGGAGGCCGGAGGTGAAGGCAATGAAGCAGCCGAGCCAATCGTTAAAGAAGCGCTACAGTGGTGGGCTGAGAACAGGTATGGGAAATAAATTGATGAAATACCGAAGAAATGGTATTTTAAATGCAGACAGTTGACATGTGACATTTAACCTTTGACATATATGGTCACATGTTACGTGTTAAAGGTTAAATGTTTTTAATATGGTTTTACTTGACGGCCGCCAGATTGCACAACATATCCTGCAAGAAATCAAACGAGAGGTTGCCCATCTGCCGTTCCAGCCGGTGTTCTGCGATGTTTTGGTTGGCGACGATCCTGTCTCATATTCTTATGTCAAAATAAAAGGCAAACGGGCCGAAGAGGCGGGTATTGAATTTCGCTTAGAGCATTTGCCGGCAGAGGTGGGCCAGGGCGCGCTTATAGAACGGATTCATCAGCTCAATCATGAACCGGGCATGTGTGGTATTATTGTGCAACTGCCGCTGCCGCCAGGCTTTGACCGGCAAGCGGTTCTTGATGCCATTGATCCTGCACTGGATGTCGATTGTTTAGGAGCCCCGGCAACAAAGCGATTCTTTCATGGAGACCCGGTGTTAATGCCGCCCACTGCAGCTGCGGTTGCTGCAATTTTTCAGCAGCTGCCTGAGCAATTACGGAAGGGTCGTGTTGTTATTGTCGGTAAGGGGGTGCTTGTCGGTCGTCCGACTCAGCGGCTGCTGCAGTTGCAGGGTGTGCCTGTTCAACTAACTGATAATACCGATCCGGAGATGTTGGCAAAAGTGCGGGAGGCAGACGTGCTCATTACCGGAACCGGCCAGCCGAAATTGATCACGGGATCCATGATTAAGCCTGGCGCGGCGGTTATTGATGCTGGGACAGCGGAATCGGAAGGTGTCATAGCCGGTGATGTCGATCGGGAGACAGTGGGTTCAGTTGCGGGATTTCTCACCCCAGTACCCGGCGGTGTTGGTCCGGTGACTGTCGCCGAGCTGCTCAAGAATATTCTACAAGTAGCACAAAACAAATAACCAAATATTTATGCCAGCCCCCTTTAAGCCGCATTCGTTCCGGATTGCATACTTTTCTAAAGTTTTTTGGTTTTGTGTCCGAACTATAAATAGCATTCTTGTTTTGTTGACTTTGCGCAGCAAGCGGAAGTTCTGGGGTATTGTCTATGACAGCGTGACCAAACAGCCGCTTGACCCGGCAATTGTCAAACTGGCGTACTTGGGCAGCAACGAAGTGGAAACTTGCGTAACGGATATGGAAGGCCATTACGGATTTTTGGCTCATCCAGGAAAATTTAAGTTGCTGGCTAAAAAAACCAATTATCTGTTCCCTTCACAGACCCTGAGCGGTGACAGCGATGGTATCTTTGACCACCTGTACCACGGAGAGTTCTTTGAGCTTAGGGGTGATTCTGAAGTTGTCGCACCGAACATCCCCATGGACCCGGTGGGGACTGACTGGAACCAGCAGGCAAAGATCAGTGTGGTGAATACTCACCCGTATCTGCACTCGTTGATTCGCCGTCTTATTGGCACCTTGTTTTGGTTTGGTTTCATTTTTGTCATGGTATTCTTTGTGGCTTATTTCCGCCTTCATGTGCTCTATTTGTGGGCTGCACTCGTGGTGTATATTATGCTGTTTCTGCTTGCATGGCTGTTGCCAGATGTGCGGCTGTGGGGAATAGTCTCGAATATCCCTGAAGGGGAGCGGGTTATTCTGGAGTTGCTCAGCCCCAGCATTCAAGGAATCACGCTCGGGAAAGCCGAGGTGCTGCCGGATGGAAAATACCTCCTCAGGGCCAAGCCCGGGAGTTATTTGCTCAAGATTACTGGAATCCGGGGGGAGGATGTTACCGTGTATGGCCAACTGCCGGTCAAAATCCATGCGGAAGGCGTGGTGAACCAGGCAATTAAACTACAGTAGTTTTCGTGGTATACTTAGGAAAATCGTATAATTAGTATCTATATGCAACAAGAACAAAAAACCGTGCTGATCGTTGAGGACGACAATGACCTGCGCAATGTGCTCGTTGACCGCCTTTCCGGGTGGAATTATCAGGTTGTGCAGGCGGAAGACGGCGAAAAAGCGGTAGATGCGGTATTAAACCACAAGCCGCATTTGGTCCTCCTTGACCTGCTGCTGCCCAAATTGGACGGTTTTCAGGTCTTGGAAGCGGTCAGAAAGAATCCTTCCAAGGAAATTGCTGATACGCGCATACTCGTCCTGAGTAATCTGTGGAGCGATAAGGATATTCTCCAGGCTAAGGCGCTCAAAGTGGACGAGTACTTTGTGAAGGCGAACACTAACCTGGAAGATGTCTTTGAGAAGATCCGCACGCTGTTGGCTGCCCCGAAGCCGGATACTGCCCAGGCGTAGACTGTCCGGGCTAGGGGAAGGTATGGGTTTTGCTAAGTTTCCGTTAGGTTTTGGGACGGCATGTATATCCACTTGACTGTTTTTGCAAAACATCCTATAATCAGGAAGGTAAAGGCCTTCGGGCCTTTTAAAAAAGCTTAATAGAGATCGCTGATACGCTGATGGCCGCAGATAATGCTGTTTGTTAAACAGTAATTTGTGATTATCTGCGCATCTGTGGAGAATTTTATGAATATGTTTGGTTTTTTGAAGGAAGTCAGGACCGAACTGGTCAAAGTCGTATGGCCAAGCCGGCAGGATACCATCAGGTACACTGCCACTGTGGTGTTGTTTAGCATCGGCGTAGCCGTGATTTTGGGCGCGGTCGATTACGGCTTGCTTAGGCTTTTTGAAAGAATTGTTGCCCGGTAAGCATGTTGCCACCAGGACATATCGCCGCAGGTTTTTTGACGGCAAAGGCTCTTTTGCATTTTTCTCATGCCAGTCTCACCGCAGCGCAACAAAATAATCTGCTCTGGTGGGGGATGTTCTTTGGATTCATACCTGACTGGGATACGTTCGTGACTTTCGCTCGCGAGAAAGCGTTCGTAGTGCGGAATCCGGAGAAGAATGACCACAGGAATTATATAAGTCATGCGCCTGTTCTGTGGATGATAGCCGGACTGCTCGTGTATATACTCGCCAGTTCCGAATATTGGAAAATGTGGGGTCTGTTGTTGTGGCTTGGGAGTTGGAGTCATTTTCTGCTCGACAGTATCGAATATGGGATTATGTGGCTCTGGCCTTTTACCAAGAAGCGTTTTGCATTACGGGAGTCCGTGTCTATCAAGGTGAATATAAGTACGACAGGATTCTTTGGTTACTGGTTAGAATTTCTGAAAGCATATTCCAAGGTTGTCACATTTTATATTGAGTTTTTCGTCATTATTTTAGCAATCGTCATTTTTTTAAAATAATATAATCCGAATGACCCAAATGCTCGCAATCCGAATGACCCGAATCGAACGGGCCCATTCGGGGTATTTGGATGCTTATTCGGAGGATTAGGATTATATCGATGGCCCGACAACAAGTCACCGGAGAACGTCACTGGTACGTACTCCACACCTATTCCGGATACGAAGATAGCGTTGCTTGGAACCTCAAGCAGCGTATTGAAAGCATGGGCATGCAGGATAAGATCTTCGACGCAATGGTTCCCAAGGAGAAGAAGATTAAGATCAATAATGGCAAGCGCGTAACCGTAGAAGAGAAGATATTCCCTGGTTATGTGCTCGTGGATATGATCGTAACCGACGATTCCTGGTATGTGGTGCGCAATACTCCCAACGTGACTGGGTTCGTGGGCAGCGGGACCATTCCGACCCCGATCTCAGACGAAGAGTGGAACTATATGCAAAAGCGCATGGGCACCGAAGAGCCGAAGTTCAAAGTTGACCTGCAGATGGGCGAGCTGGTGCGCATTACGGATGGACCGTTTAAGGACTACGAAGGCAAGGTTGGCGAAGTTGATGAAGCTCATGGCAAGGTTAAAGTTATGGTCACCATCTTCGGCCGCGAGACTCCGGTGGAGCTGGACTTCCTGCAGGTCAAGAAGATATAGATCGCTGATACGCAGATTGAAAACAGATTCGCAGATGGGCAATGTAGGGGCGGCCATTGGCCGCCCGAGAGTTGCCGTCTTGTTTACACAACAAACGGTTTGAGATTTTATGTGATTTATCTTTGATTCATACCTCGCGCTTCTCGAGATATGAATTTTGGATAAAATATTAATCGGTTTAATTCGAATTTGTAGGTATCTGTTCCGCCAGCTGGCGGATTCGGATTCATCCGTAGATTTGTAAATTTATGGCCAAGAAGATCAAGACAGTACTCAAACTCCAGCTTCCGGCCGGAAAGGCCACCCCGGCACCGCCGGTCGGTACGGCCCTCGGGCCCCACGGCGTCAACATCGCCGCATTCGTCAAGGAATTCAATGACAGGACTGCAGGCGGCGATATGACCATCCCGGTCGAAATGACCATCTTTGAAGATCGCTCCTTCAGCTTCATCTTAAAGACCCCGCCGGCTTCGAACCTGATTATGAAAGCCATCGGCTTGCAAAAAGGTTCAGCCAACCCGCTGATGAACAAGGTCGGCAAAATTACCGCCGCCCAGATCAAAGAGATTGCGGAGAAAAAGATGGTAGACCTCAATGCCAATGACCTGGCTGCTGCGGAAAAGATTATCCGCGGCACCTGCCGGAGCATGGGCGTAGAAGTAGTGGATTAATCGACAAAACCAGCTGAGCTGAGGCTTAGCTGGTTTTTTGTTGGAAACATGGTAAAATTAACTAAATGACAAAAATTAAAAAAATGACAAAAACGACGAAAATGAACTGTAGCTATTTTTGTTCACTCTTGTCAATTTTGTTCATTTTTGCTCATTAATCATATGCCCGGACTTATAGTGTTTATCGTGTTCGTCTTTTTCTTCATTATCCTGCCCGGTTTTCGCGTGGTGCAGCAGTATGAAAAGGGGGCGGTGTTCTTCCTAGGTAAAATTACTGGGATTAAGGATCCCGGCCTGACCTGGATCTTCCCGTATTTTTCCTGGATGCGCAAAGTCGATCTGCGCACGATTACGCTGCCGATTCCGGCACAGCGGATAATTACGAAAGATAACGTTTCCGTGGATGTCTCTGCCGTGGCCTATTACAAAGTAGTAGATGTCACCAAGTCGATCGTCGCCATCGAGAACATTATGGCCGCGATCAATCAGCTGTCCCAGACCACTATGCGCAACATCGTAGGCAAGTTCCAGCTGGATGAAATCCTCTCGGAGCGCGATGCGATCAATGTAGAGATTCGCACTACACTCGACCAGCGGACAGAGGAGTGGGGAGTGGTGGTCTCGGCAGTGGAGATTAAGGATATCGAACTGCCGGAGAACATGCAGCGCGCCATGGCCCGCCAAGCCGAAGCCGAGCGCGAAAAGCGTGCCAAGATCATTGCGGCTGAAGGCGAGCTGATTGCCAGCCAAAAATTGGGAGAGGCTGCCGATGTCATCGCTGCCCACCCGATCGCACTGCAGTTGAGGAACTTGCAGACAATGTCCGAGATTGCTATTGAAAAGAATTCGACTATCATCTTCCCGGCCCAGTTCATGAGCACGGTGAAGGACATACAGAGCTTCTTAGCGGCAGAAAAGAAATAAAAGCGGATGAGATTACTTTTGTGAACAGCCAATAATATTAATTCCTAATTCCCAATTCCTAATTTCCAATCAAAAACCCAAATGCAAAAATGACTTAATTTGGGCATTGGAAATTTTATTGGGAATTAGATATTGGATATTGGAAATTTATGTCTTTAAAAAAAGCTTATCTCTACCTTGTCTCCGTCATCTCCCTCGTCATTATGGTGGTCGGCGCTATTCAGTTGCTCGATATGGCCCTTAAGACCTGGGTCTTCACCAAAGCGGATCAGGATTATTATTCCGCACCGTGCATGTCTGCCAAACCGGTTTCAGCCACCGGCACGCCGGTTGAATGCACTCCGGAAGAACGAGCTGCTCAAAAGCAACAGCAGGCTGACATGCGTACTGCCCAAAAACAGCGTCAGGCTTCCACAGCCATTGCTATGATCATTGTGGCTACCCCAGTCTGGTTCTTCCACTGGAGGCTGGCCCGAAGGGAAGCGTAAAGTCAGTTTGTAGGTTGTGGTTTATGGTTTGTAGTGAACATTCCCGTTGCTTGCGCAACGGGAATTTTACATGCATAGCTCCGTATCTATTCAGGCTACTAATTTCGCTGGGTGGTTCGGCCTGTCCTATGAAGTCTTTTTTGGGCCGCCTTGAGCCGTATTTGCCAAAATTGGCGGTTTTTGCTATAATCATTCCAACATTATTTTTTGTGGGACCTTGAGCTAAATGCAGGGGTTTGTACCACGAAAGGACAACTTTATGCCGAAACTCGCCAAGCGGGTCAAAGCCAATAGTGAATTAGTGGAAAAAGATAAGCTCTATACGCCGGAAGAAGCCTTAGAGCTCGCCAAAAAGACCGCCAACACCAAGTTTGTCGGGTCTGTTGAAGTACATGTTCGCACCAATATTGATGCCAAAAAAACCGACCAGGCTGTTCGCGGCACGGTTAATCTGCCCTTTGGAACCGGCAAGACTAAGAAAGTCGCGGCTTTTGTTACCGAGGCTAAAGAGAAAGAAGCGAGAGATGCGGGAGCTATCGTGGTTGGTGGCGAAGAGCTGATTAAGCAGATCAAGGAGACCGAGAAGACCGATTTTGACGTAGCTGTTGCTGAACCGGCTATGATGCCCAAGCTGGCCCAGATCGCCAAGATTCTTGGTACGAGAGGCTTAATGCCGAACCCGAAGACTGGCACGGTCGGAGCGGATATCGGCCAGATCGTCAAGGAGATTGCCGGCGGTAAAGTCAGCTTTAAGAACGACGACTCCGGTAATGTCCACCAGATTATCGGCAAGAGCAGTTTTGAACCGGCCCAGTTGTTGGAGAATCTGAAAGCTTTCTACCAGGCGGTCTTACAGAGCAAGCCTGCTACTGTCAAAGGCCAGTACATTTCCGGAATTACGCTCAATGCCACTATGGGCCCTGGTATTAAGGTGAGAATGTAGCCCTCAATACCGAATATTCAGCCTGCTTAACTCTAAATCAAAAATATCAAAAATTCATTTGCAAAGACATGGCTGATTTTACGAAAAAAGTTTTAGTAGTTGAGGATGACGCTACTCTACAGAGCGTCTTCATTGACCAGATCTCGAAAGATTTTTCCACCTTGGATGCCGCTGATGGTGAAATCGCATGGCAGAAAATTTTAGACCATACGCCTGATCTGATCGTGCTGGACCTCATGATCCCCATGGTCAATGGGTTTGAACTTTTGGAACGAATCCGTAATCACGATAACCCAAAAGTGGCCAATGTCCCGATCCTGGTCGTCAGTAACCTGGCCAGTACCGAAAGCATTCAGCGTGCCCAGAAATTTCACCTCGTAGACTACATTATTAAGTCGACCATGAGCGTGGAAGGCGTGGTTAAAAAGGTCTTGTCCGTGCTCGAGCCTGAAAAAGAAGTCAAATAGCAATAAAACGTCCCAGCTCCCCGAATAGGGGCTGGGACGTTTTTGATTATGGGTGTGCACACTCCACCTTTGGCCGCTGGTCCAAGAGCTCGAACAGTTTCAGCCGCAGCTGCATACAATCCGGATCAAAGGGCTCGCTTTTGGCGAGACCTACGCCGGTCCATTGGCCGTTGACACGGGCGCAGTGAGCCTTGATAACCGAATTCCGATGTATGCCATTGGTTACGAGAAAACGCAAATGGATGGAGGGGTGCTCCTTGTCGGCCGGGGTTTCACCTGTGGCCACTGCAAGCGCGAGGATCTTTCCCGAAGCATTCTGGCCGTCGAGGGTCAGCGGGTAGGTGTTGCCGAGCGCCAGGTCGAGGGGCAAGTCACTGATGTGCAATAATTCCTGCTGCATTCAACCTCCTTAGAACGGTGTTCTGCCCAGGAATCATATCAAAAACAGCTTTTTTGTAAAGCAGGGGGTTATAGTGTAAAATATGAGTAATTCGACAGGGCCGTATCCCGGCATTATGTTTGAGACATTAACAGAAAACAATATGCAAAAACCTCGAGATAACGCCATTTCGTGGGATGAGTGTATGATGCGAATGGCTCATGTCATCGCGGCTCGCTCCAAGGATCCGTCCACCCAAGCTGGGGCCGTCGTGGCGGATTATGACAATGTCATATACGGACTTGGGTATAATGGTTTTCCCCGCGGGATCTCGGCTGACCAGTTGCCGTGGGAGCGGGATGGAAAGTTTTTGGAAACCAAGTATGCGTATGTCTGTCATGCCGAGGAAAATGCGGTCTATAACGCCAATGGCCCAGTCAAGGGGTGTAAAATTTATTGTACGCTGTTTCCTTGCAATGAATGCGCCAAGACCATTATCCAGCGCGGCATTAAGGAAGTAGTCTTCGAAAGCGACAAATATCATGATGTGGATCCGTATATTGCCTCACGTAAGCTTCTTGATCTTGCCGGGGTCACCTGCCGCCGGTATGTGTCAGCCTGGGTTACCGAACCGGCAAAAGAAGGAGCGGTAGAATGACAAATAGAAAAATAAAAATATAGAAAGATAAAAAATTGTTTTTTGGAGGGGCGGCCACTGGCCGCCCGCAATAGTGGTTGCAGAACAGCCATCTAAACTATCAGTAAAGTATTTTTTAACGATCATTCATGAATAACCATATTCTCGCCGTTGTTGGCTTGCCGGGTGCAGGCAAGACTGAAGCAACTAATTATATAATTGAAAAAACCGGTTGGTCAAAGGTGTATTTTGCCCAGCCGACATTTGACGTATTGGCGGAACGAGGCAAGGAAATCAATGAAGCTAATGAGCGGGCTGTACGGGAGGAATTGCGAGCCACACATGGCATGGGTGCCATGGCCATTTTGAGCATTCCCAAAGTCAAGGAGCTGTTTCAAAATTCTAGCGTGATCATTGAAAGCTTATATAGTTGGGAGGAATATCTGGCAGTCAAACAGGAGTTCGGCGACGCATTCAAGGTGCTGGCAATCTTCGCTTCACCTCAGATTCGGACAGAACGCATGGGAAAGCGCCCGGTCAGACCGCTCACGCCTGAGCAGCTTATCTCCCGGGATTATTCCCAAATCGAAAATCTCCATCAGGCTGGACCAATCGCCCGTGCCGATTGGACGGTTATCAACGAAGGGACAGTAGGGGAGATGAAAGGGAAGATTGATGAAATATTGGCGCAACTTAAATAATTTCAAATTACAAATATCAAATTTCAAATCAAACTTTAATGCTTTAATAATAAATTATTATTTTAGTCATTGGTCATTGATTTGACATTTGAAATTAGAAATTGGAAATTTAAAGACTAAATATCTAGTTCAAATTAACCTCGATTAGCCTTAAGATCGCTTATGAAAGTAAAGATCAAACGTTTAGATCCTTCTATTCCTCTCCCTGAATATCACACCACCGAATCCGCCGGTTTTGATATTGGTTCGGCGATTGATGTTGTTATCCAGCCGGGACAGGTGTTCAAGATCCCAACCGGACTAGTTTTTGCTTCGCCTAAAGGTTACTTTTTAATGATCTCCTCCCGCAGTAGTCTCGCGCTCAAGAAAGGCCTTGTCATGGCCAACGGCATTGGCGTCGTAGACCCCGACTATGCGGGCCCGAATGACCAAGTGCACATTATTGTTCATAACATTACCACAGAACCGGTTGAGGTAAAAAAAGGCGAGCGTTTAGCTCAAGGTATCTTTTTGCCTATCGAGCAGGCTGAGTGGGAAGAGACGGACCAAATGCGGGAGACTGATAGGGGAGGGATAGGGTCGACGGGGGGATATAATAATTAATTCCCAATTCCTAATTTCCAATTTCCAATGATTATAGGATTAGTGGGGGAAAAATTAGCAGGGAAGGATGTGGTGGCGGAGTACTTGGAAAAAAAGTATGGGGCTTTTTATATTAAGTACAGCACAATCTTGGATGAGATTTTAAATATTCTCGATCTTCCCGTGAGCCGCCGCAATGAAATAGATTTGGGTGCGGGTCTGCGCGAGGCGTTTAAACGCAGTGTGCTCTGGGGAGCGGTGAAAAAGAAGGTACTTGAGTCGTCCGCTGATTTGAAAGTTATCGGTAGCATAAGGCTTGAGGACGAGTTCGAAAGCGCGCGAAGCCTGGGGGCGAAGGTTTTGTATGTGACCGCGCCGATCGATTTGCGCTATCAGCGCGCCTTGGTACGCCGCGAAAAAACCGATGACGGCCAACAGACGTTTGAACAGTTTATTGCCCAGGAACAGGAATGGACCGAAGCTGGAATTCCTGAGCTCGGCAAAAAGGCGGACTTTCGGATAGAGAATGTTGGGACGGTGGAGGAGTTGTATGGGAAGATTGATGAGATACTATCAACCGTAGCCTAAGTGACAGACATTTGACCTGTGACATTTGACATTTGACCAATTGCAGACGGTCAAAGGTCAAATGTTAAATGTTAAATGTTTTCCTATGAAGCTCTCATTCGGTAAATCAAAAAAACAGGAACCCCGCCAGAAAGGCAAGTTTATTGTCATCGATGGTACGGACGGCAGTGGCAAAGGAACGCAGACTCAGCTGCTTATTGAAGAATTGAAGGTCAACGGTTTTGAAGTTGAAATGGCGGACTTTCCCCAGTATGGCCAGAAGTCTGCGGGTATGGTGGAAGAATACTTAAACGGCAAGTTTGGCCAGGTTGGTCCGCAGGCGGCTTCCATTTTTTATGCGGTCGACCGTTTTGACGCATCGTTTAAAATCCGCCAGTGGCTCGAAGAGGGTAAAGTGGTGGTTTCTAACCGCTATGTGACCGCTAATGCCGGCCATCAGGGTGGCAAGATTGCGGACGATATTGAACGGCATAAATTTTTCCGCTGGCTGAATAATTTGGAGTACGACATTTTTGGCATTCCGAAACCGGATTTGAATGTGATTTTATACATGCCAGCCGAGATCGCCCAGAAGCTTGTTGATCAGAAGGCTGCGGAGCAGCGAGCGTATGCGGAAGGCAAGAAGCGTGATCTGCATGAGGCGGATCTTGATCATCTTAAGAATGCCGAGCGGGTCTATTTGGAGATTGCCCGGCTGTTCCCGAATACCAAGCTGGTGGAGTGCGTGACGAAAAGCGAACAGGCCAAGTACGACGTTCCGTGTGTCCTGAGTCCGCAAGAGGTCCATAATAAAGTTTGGGAATTGGTGAGGAGGATAGCGCTGAAGGATTTAAAGCCTAACATATCGACGAAGTGATGCAAAATGTTTCCCTCCCCATGAGTGGGGAGGGAACAAGGGAGAGGTAGATGAAAGTTGATGGATATAAAATTGGCCTGTCTAAAAGACTTCGGAAGACTTCCACGCCTTGGGAAAGAAAACTTTGGTACTATCTGCGAGGTGGCCGATTTTCAGGTTTGAAATTTAAGCGACAAGTGCCGATTGGGAATTATATAGTAGACTTTTGTTGCCATGAGAAAAGATTGGTAATAGAATTGGATGGTGGTGGACATTCGGAGCAGCAACAGCACGTTCATGATCTGGAAAAGGATAACTATTTGGAACAAGAAGGGTATCAGATTTTAAGATTTTGGAATATAGACGTAGATAAAAATATTGAAGGTATTTTGCATACTATTAAAGGAGTTGTTACATAGGCAACCTCTCTCTGTCTCTCCCCACACATGGGGAGAGGACGTGCTAAGAAAATAATTACCTGAAAAATATGTTCACCGACGAAGAAAAATCCATTCTCAAAAAATACGTGTCTTCTCCCGATGCCAATATTTTTTCCGTGAAAGGAATGGAAGGCATGGTAGGTGCGGCCTATGCCCGGTACAGCCGGGCCAAGGGCGGCTTCCGCGAAGTCCTTTTAAAGGAGTTTATTGAAGAAGGGAATATCGATCCCAAGCATGCTGATGAACTAATCGCGCGCGTGCTGGTTGCCTACGGAGATGATTCCGTGGGGGAATTGGAAGGCGCGCATGTTAGCTTTGAAAAAATTACGATGTTGGCGGCCAAGGAGATCGAAGATCGTCGCATCGGCGGCAGTCCCATTGAACAGTCAACGAGGTATGTGCTCTATGACCAGAAGACCGAGGACGGCCGCTGGCTGTATTACCGCGGTCCGGAAGTTATTGAAGCCTCCTTTGGCAAGCTCTATGAAGAGACTATGGATTTTATCTTCCAGACGTACGCGGACCTGGTAGAACCCATGAAAAGCTATTTGGAATCGCAGAAGCCGCTCCACGATGCCGAGTATGATATCAACGGCGACGGAGTGAAGGAGAAGCTGGCGGATGTCGTAGATGAGAAGCAGATCAAGGCATTCAAGCAAACCTACACATTCGAGCTGCGCGCCAAGGCGTGCGATATTCTCAGGGCACTGCTTCCGGTCGCCACGCTGACCAATGTCGGCATGTTCGGCAACGGCAGGTTTTACCAGAATCTTATCAGCCACTTGCTGACAACTGAGCTGCCCGAGGCTCATACCATCGCAGCCGGCACCCAGGAAGCGCTCAAAGAAGTGATTCCACAATATATCCGCCGGGCCCGGCGCAATGAGTACAATGCGGAAATTCATAAGAACATGTTCTCGCTGGCCCGCGAGGTGCTGAAGGATATTAAGCATGAGCATCCTGACCGGCTGCCGCACTTTTTGCTCTTGGACAGGGGAGAGGAACTGTTAGAAAAACGCATCCGCCACGAAGGGGTGCCGGCGCGCGAGGCCTTGCAAGAGGTAAGCGACATCAATATGATCGCGGCCATGCTCTATCCGTATTCGCATCTGCCTTTGCATCAAATTCGTAAAGAGGTAGACCGTATGGATGCGGAAACCAGAAAGCGCGTGGTAAATACCTATATCAGCGATCGGAAGACCCGCCGCGACCGGCCTGGCCGGGCTTTGGAAGACGGGTACCCGTACACCTTTGACCTGGTCACAAATTTTGGGGTGTATAAAGATCTCCAGCGCCATCGCATGAATACCCAGACCCGCCAACTGTTCACCACTCGCCTGGGCTTTTACTATGCCCCGGAACTTGAGTTGATCGGCGCTACCAAAAAGGTCCAGGAATGCGTGGAGAAGGCGGATAGACTCTGTGAGGCTATGGCCGCGGAAAACCCGCTTATAGCCCAATATAGCGCGCTTCACGGCCATTATATCCGCTGGTCCATTGGTTTTAACGACCGGGAAGCTATGCATCTGCTGGAATTACGGTCTACTCCCCAAGGCCACCCTAACTATCGGCTGGCGGCCCAGGAGATGCATAAACTCATTGCCGAGCGCAGTCCGATGCGGGCAGACATGATGAAGTTTGTCGATCACAACGACTATTACTGGTCGCGAGCGGAGAGTGAAGCCAAACAGCGCGTAAAGGAAGCTGAACTGGACAAGAAATTCCACAATACAAACAGTTGATGTTCTTTGTAAGAAATTCTATCCAAAGAGGTCTTTGGTAGTAAGGTAGTTAGTGGTTGTCTATTCTGAGTATTGCTCAGGGGGGCGTTATGAGTATCGTGATTGCCGTGAAGTTGGGAGATGACCTGCACAACAAGCTCAAATTGATCGGAACGAGAGAGTCGCGATTGTTGGGTGCGCAAGCTTTGTTTTTCCTGGAGACCTGCGCCATAGCAGCTCAACGCGAACCGGCCCTCCGGTATAAGCTGGAGATGGTGCCTGAACAGCCGTTCATGAAAAATTGCAGCAAGTTCGTCCTTGAAGACGGATTGTTCGATTACTATTCTGAGTGGGCGTGCTGTTACGGCATCAGGGTCGCTCCGTTTGTCCGAATGGTGCTTCATACTGCCATTCGGTGCTATGAACGGCTTGCGCCCACACGGGTGCTGGGAAAGGAGGAATTTATCGGCGTACTGGTAGACCAGGTGCGCAGTATGCCGTCTCACGCCGACTAAACCCTCGGCCGGAGTATCTCCGGCTTTTTTGTTTTTCTGCTATAATGTCAAAGCTATGAATGAACTCATCAAACGGCTGGAAAACCTCCTGGCTGAGGTAAAAAACTTGACCGCTAACTTGCAGCTGCCGCAAAAGGAACAGCGTATTTTGGAATTGGAAGACCAAATGAACCAGCCGGATTTTTGGAATGATAACGAGCGGGCTCAGAGAGTGAGCAAGGAGTATAACCAGCTGAAAACTTTTTATGATTTTTGGACGGGGTTGGAAAAAGATGTTGCGGAGACGCTGGAGCTTGCCCAGGCTGACGCTGGCAACGGCTTGGACCGTTCCCTACAAGAGCACGCCGATAATCTTGAGGCTCAATACAAAAAGAACCGTTTCGTAGCCCTGCTTTCCAAAAAATACGATGACCATAACGCCATCTTTTCCCTCCATTCGGGAGCGGGCGGCGTAGATGCCCAGGACTGGGCGGAAATGCTTCTGCGCATGTTTTTGCGCTACTGCGAACGCAAAGGATTTGCCACCGAGGTTTTGGAATTGTCCCGCGGCGAACAGGGAGGGGTGAAGACTGCCGTGGTGGAAGTTAAAGGTCCGTACGCATACGGATTATTGAAGAGCGAGGCCGGTGTGCACCGGCTGGTGAGATTGTCGCCGTTCAATCCGGCCCATACTCGCGAAACTTCCTTTGCGCTTTTGGAGTTGCTTCCAGAGCTTGAGCAACAGGAAGAATTTAAGGTAGACGAGAAAGAGCTGAAGATCGAAGCGAATACTTCTTCCGGTCACGGCGGCCAGTCCGTTAACACCACGTATTCCGCCATCCGCATTACGCACATTCCGACCGGCATCCGAGTCTCCATCCAGAACGAGCGCAGCCAGCACCAGAACCGGGAAATGGCCATGAAGATTTTGATGTCAAAGTTGAAAGCTTTGGAAGAAGAGAAGCTACAAAAAGAAAAACAGGAACTGCGCGGCGAGTTCAAATCCGCGGAATGGGGAAACCAAATCCGGTCATATGTGCTCCATCCGTACAAAATGGTCAAAGACCACCGGACCAGCATGGAGACTTCGGATCCCGAATCTGTCTTGAACGGCGAATTGGATGAGTTTGTTGAGGCTTACCTCGAACAGACCAGTGCGCGATAATACATACGTATGCTCCTTTGTTACACTATGATACTTCCTTGTATCATAGTGTCTTTACAAGAGGAAGATTTATGCGTATAATTGAGCCAGTTTTAGGAACGGAGGAGGGAAGAAATGTATCAAACAGTAGCTGAATCGTGGCTTGGCAAGGCGCGGGAGGAGACCGAACAAGGCAATTTTTCCCAAGCGATCGTTGCCTGTCAAAATGCTTTCCATTCAGCTGTCAGCGGCAACGAATGGGAATTGGTTATTCACAGCCTGGTGGACGAGGTGAATGCCTGGCAGCACCTGTTCAAGACTAAAGGGAAGCCGGAGTATGTAATCAGAGCCCTTTCGGTAGCCACCCTGATGGTGCAGCAACAAGGCATCTATCAACTGAAAGACAAATGGGCTGTCGTCTATTATCGCCTCGGCACCGCACATCAATTGAACGAGGATTATCCGCACGCTATTGAATCGTTCAGGCAAGCCTTGGATTGGTTCGACAAGTCGGGGCATTGGCCGGCCGAAAAAGAAGACTGGCGCGTCCATTATGGCGAAGCATTTGTCCTGATGGGCGAGAAACGGATCGGCCTGGATATTATGTATCAGGCGCTCGATGAATTGAACCGTTGGAGTACCGAGGAAACCGTCGATGAGCGATCTTCGTTTCTCCTAAACGTCTGGATCACCGGAGCTCATCATAAGCTGGCGCGTCTGCTGCGGCATGATGACCCGGAAAAGGCTCAATGGCATCTAAAGCAAGCCCGGGCAATCATCGATCAGGACAACCGCCTCGTGGTTCGCAAGCGCGAGCAAGAGGAATTGGAAGGAAATTGAAAAAGTTGGAATTAAGGAGGTGACATGTCTGTTGTTGAACTGGAACTCGGGCCGCTCCTGAACAAGCTGCAGCAGCGGGCGTTCGAACTTGGTAAAGAAGCCCAAGCTCAGAGACTGAACAAACGCCAAGCAGAAAAAAGTTGGCGGATGACAATTTGTTGCGTCTGACGGTTCGTCAGATTATCAACAAGGTCAGACCGCCTGCCATATAAGGACCGCAAGGTCCTTATTTAAATTGACAAAGTTGAACAAAATTTAATCCTCCTCCGCTAAAGCTTCGGCGGACCTTCGGAAAATTGACCGAATTTGAGGACAGATGGAAAAAATTTTCATAAACTGACAAAAGTGGTATAATATATTCACTGTGATTGATACTGATATAAACATTTATCGGAATTTGTAGGTATCCGTAGATTTGTAGGAAAATTTTGTAGCTATGATCAAGTTCGAAAACGTCATCAAGCACTACGGTTCGCATAAAGCGCTCAACAATGTCAATTTGGACATTCACCACGGGGAATTCATTTCCCTCGTGGGTCTTTCCGGTGCGGGAAAATCCACGCTCATGAAGCTGATCATCGGCGAGGAGCGTATTGACGGCGGCCGGATCCTGATCGACGATATCGATATTGCCTCAGTGCGGAAGGATGACCTGCCATATTTGCGCCGCAAAATCGGCGTGGTCTTCCAGGATATGAAGCTTTTGCCCAAACGGACCGCATTCGAGAACGTGGCATTCGCCATGGAGGTCTGTGGCCACCGCAAGGACAAGATCGACAAGGATGTACCAAAGATTCTGGACTTAGTTGGCCTGCTGCACAAGAAAGACGCTTTCCCACACCAGATGTCCGGCGGGGAAAAGCAGCGCGTAGCCATTGCCCGGGCTTTGTCCCACCGGCCGGTATTACTGCTTGCCGACGAGCCGACCGGTAACCTAGACGAGGTGAATGCTGGAGAGGTTATTGATTTGCTGCTCAAGATCAACCAGCTCGGCACGACCGTTATTTTGGCCACTCATGCGGCAGACATCGTGAACCGCCTCAAAAAGCGCGTTATTACTTTGGAAGGCGGTCAGGTGGTTATGGAACAGGAGAAGGGAAAGTATAAACTTTAGTAAAAACTAGCTTATAGCTGTCAGCTGATAGCTTATAGGAATATTGAGTATTAGAAATTCATGGTATTCCTATAAGCTGAAAGCTATAACCTGAAAGCTGAAAACATGTTCGAAACCATTTCATTTTTCAGAATCATCCGCACCGGTGTCATAAATTTTTGGCGTAATATCTGGCTGTCGCTGGCTGCCAGCATGGTCATGACCGTCACGCTGGTTATTTTTGCCGTGCTTTTTTTAATGTTTGCCCTCACTAGCTTTTCTATTAAGACCATTCAGAACACGGTCGACATTAGCGTATATTTCAAAACCGGATTGGTGGAAGATCAGATTAACAACATCAAGACTGCCATTCAGGCAGATCCCAAGGTCAGAGAGACTGCGTACACCTCTTCCCAACAAGCATTTGACGAATTCAAGGAAAAGCACAAGAATGACGTGCTTATTAGCCAGTCATTGAACGAGCTGACTGAGAATCCCTTGCCGGCCACGCTGCACATTAAAGCTTACAATTTGGAGGATTATCCGACTATCGCCAGCAATTTGCAATCGGACAAGTACAAAGACTTCATTTCCAAAGTCAATTTCGAGGACAATCGCGTTATAATCGAACGGTTAAGCAAGATTCTCCATTTGATAATCACGTTCGGGATAGGGTTGATAGCAGTCTTTTGCGTGATTGCTATTTTAGTCATCTTTAATACCATCACCCTTACCATTTACAATCGGCGCGAGGAGGTAGAAATTATGCGCCTTGTGGGGGCGACAAACTGGTATATCCGCGGGCCATTCATTATCGAAGCCATGCTGTACAGTTTTTTGGCGACTGCGCTTTCTGCGGTGTTATTCATGCCGGTTTTTTCCAAAGTGTTGCCCAAAATTGCCCTGTATGTAAATCCACAAGTGACCGTCTTTTCTAAAAATATCTTCGACTATTGGTACCTGGTGACAATTTTGCTCGTGTTATCGGTCATCCTGTCCGTGGCTACGACATTGTTCGCAATCAGGAAGTATTTAAAAATCTAGCTAGTTGCCAGCTTATAGGAACACCAGTTTTGAGTTCCAACACGGCTTCTCCTGTAAGCTAAAAGCTGACAGCTACAAGCTTTTTATCTCTTGCGTGATTTTTAAAATCGTATATACTGAAAAAGAGCCACTTTGAGGCAATCCTGAAAGCGGCAGCCAAGGACTCTCGCAGGGGAGTTTTTTTGTTGAATAGTAATCTCGAATGGCACGAATACAGCGCAAATATACGAATATACATTGGCCGCTCAAATTCTGAAGAATGGTGTGTAGTATTCGCATATTTGCGCTTTATTAGTATATTAGAGATTACTCTATATGAAGGTAATATTTCTCAAGGACCAGCCCGGCGGGGGGAGACGCGGGGAGATCAAGGAAGTGAACGAAGGGTATGCCAAGAATTTTTTGATTCCCAAGGGGTTTGCCCAGGTTGCGACAACGGACATTCAGGCTAAGGTGGCCAAGGAACAGAAGGAAGCTGAAGCCAAGCGCACAAAGGAAGTATCTCGCGCTCAAGAGTTGAAGGCAGAGCTGGAACGTCGGACCTTTACCGTTTCCATGAAGGTTGGGGACAAGGGGCAGGTATTTTCCGGGGTGCATGACCGCGATATTGCCGAAGCGATCAATAGGAAGCTACCGGCTACGGTTGAGCGACATCAGATCGAATTAAGCCGTCCTATTAAGGATCTTGGTCTCCATAAAGTGAGTATCAAGCTTATGCCCGGCATTAAGGCAGTTGTTGCCGTCACTGTCGAGCCTCAAACATAAACATATGAATTTACAGCCGCGTGAAAAACAAATGATCAGTTTTCTCGGGATTGTGGTCGTGGGGTTTGTAGCCACGGTCTGGGTTCTGCGTGAAGTGGATGAGTATCACACCGAGCTTAATAATGCCCGCATGGATCAGTTGTCCAGTCATATCAGTCTCGAAGAGGTCAAAAAGAAAGTCAGGCACCCTTCGGATAGCTCCATGCAGATCTATATCTCTAAACAAGGTTTTTCTTTCGAATATCCCGATGAACTAACCGTGCGGCTGGAGGATGGCTGGGTAGATTTGAATCATGCAGTGGCATATAAAAATACCGATGCGTGTGATTTCCGGGGGAGCGGAAAGGAGCTGGATGCACTGCAGGATTTTCATGCCAGATTGAAGGTATATCCGGGTACGATTGCCGAGGCGGCAACAGCGCATAACCCGCAGTTTGCGAAAGGCAATCTCAATGGTGATGGGTTGGCAATTAAACCCGGATTTGTCGATCCGTATGCCGCCGGTCCGTATAAGGGATTTGCGGTCACCGAAAGCGTTGAGGGGTGCGGCACAGTGACATACTATTTGACCCTGCCGGACGGTCGGACGCTTGTTGCTACGCGCGATCTGGTTGGCTGGCTTGCTGACGTGGTCAATCCGGAGGTGCGCGCAAAGGTGTTGCAGGTACCGGGGATTATTAATACCTCGGAAAATACGAAGATATTTGACGCACTTTTGAAATCTGTACAATTGTCCGGAGCTGTCAACTAAACTTATTTATACAAATATTTAATCATTCAAGAATATTCATGTCCCAGAAATCAACCAGGAGGCCAATAAAAAACCGCACACCGCAAAAAAAACTCAATACAAAATTTATTTTCGTGTCCGGGGGTGTCATTTCCGGCATCGGGAAGGGGATTACTTCAGCTTCCCTGGCAGCCATTTTGAAATCGAAGGGTTTTTCAGTTTCTCCAGTCAAGGTTGATATGTATTTGAACCAGGATGCGGGTACTATCCGCCCGCAGGAACACGGCGAAGTGTTTGTGACGCAAGATGGTATTGAGACTGACCAGGATCTGGGACATTATGAGCGTTTTACCGACCAATCAATCAAAAAAACGAATTATATTACAACCGGCCAAATTTATGCCGAGGTGCTGCGCAAGGAGCGCGCGTTCGAGTACGGGGGAGAGGATGTAGAGGCTATCCCGCATGTCACTGACGAGATTATCCGCCGGTTCCAGCTTGCCGGAAAAGGGTACGACTTTTGCCTGATAGAACTCGGCGGTACCGTGGGAGAATACCAGAACGCTATCTTTTTCGAGGCGACGCGTATTATGAAATTACGGAATCCTCATGATATCTTGCATGTGCACGTGGCATACTTGCCGATCCCTTCCTATCTTGGAGAAATGAAGTCCAAACCAGTGCAGCAGTCGGTCAGGATGTTGAACTCCATGGGCATCGAGCCAGACATTATCGTCGGCCGCAGCGAAGTGCCTATTGACGACCGCCGCAAAGAGCGGGTTGCCTTGTTCTGCAATGTCGACAAAAAGGCTGTTTTGTCCAATCCCGATGTCTCGACAATTTATGAGGTACCGGTCATTTTAGACCAGCAGCGCGCCGGAGAGCTGGTATTAGAGAAGCTTGGCGTGCCGCCGCGCGGTCGCGATATGCACCAGTGGCGCAAGTTGATCGCTACCATTAAGCGTATTGAACGGACAGTAAACGTGGCTGTGGTCGGCAAATATTTCGGGACCGGGAATTTTACCCTGTCCGATTCATATGTTTCGGTTATCGAGTCCGTCAAGCATGCTTCGTGGGCGAACAAGGTCAAGACCAAATTGACTTGGATCGACTCGCTGCAGATAGAAGAACAAGGAGCGAAGAAGGTCCTTGCCGGTTTTGACGGGATCGTCGTCCCGGGAGGGTTTGGCAGCCGGGGCACTGAAGGCATGATCCAGGCTATCCGCTACGCACGTGAAAACAACATACCATATCTCGGCTTGTGCTATGGGATGCAAATGGCTACCATAGAATTCGCACGGAACGTGGCAGGGCTTAAGAAAGCGAATACGACCGAAGTGGACCAGGCTGCAGCGCACCAAGTCATTCATATTATGCCGGACCAGGAAAAGAAGCTTTTAAACCGCGAGTACGGCGCTACCATGCGGCTCGGTTCCTGGGATTGCGTTGTGGCGCGGGGAACCAAGACTGAGAAGTGTTATGCTGACGGCGGCTGGATAAAGAAAACGGGCAAGGCAAAGATTTCCGAACGGCACCGCCATCGCTACGAGTTCAACAATGAATACCGGCAGCGGCTTGTGGAAGCGGGTCTGACCATAGCCGGTACAACGCCGGATGGTCAGCTGGTTGAAGTTGTTGAATTGAAAGATCATCCGTTCTTTGTGGGTAGCCAGTTCCATCCCGAATTTCAGTCCCGGCCACTGCGCCCGCATCCGCTCTTTGACGGTTTTATGAAAGCGGTTTCTAAACTCGCACTCAGCAAAACCGCCCAGAAAAAGTAGGCGTTTAGTGATATAAAATTGCGCTTTTCACCCATTGATCTTGAGGTGGAAAGCGCTTTTTTGTTGGTAAGGTTTTTTGCAAGCGAGCGTCATTACAGGTGCTTTTTAGCCTTTTTATGAAGGATATGAATCTGAACGACGCACTTATCGCCAGCCTGGCCAGAGTTTTGGCCAGCGAGCGGCAAGGATTAACCCAGCTGGGGGATTTTCTGGCTGCCATACAGACAAACCACAGTCTGAATGAGCGATTACCCGAACTTCGGAACAAGCTGGTAGAGCATATGGATAAAACGCGCCAGCATGTGACGGAGATACGGCAATGCGTGAAGCGGTTGGACGGGCAAAGCTCTGAACCGCCGGTTCCAACTGGATCAGGAGCGGCTGCACCTCCGTTGGGTTTTTCGGTGCTCGATCATAGTGTTGCTGCTTATGCAGGAGAACATCGCCACATCGCTTTGTATACCCTCATGGCAGCGATCGCCCAAGAGCTGGGTGACGAGCAAACAATGCACTGTGCCGAGCAGATACTGTCAGACGAGCAGGAAATGGCCGGCTGGCTGACTGACGAGCTCCCCGGATTGGTACAGGAATATTTGCGGTTGCAGGAGTAAAATAGTGATTTGATTGCGGGTTCATAAAGTCAGTGCAGTGATTGGTAAGAGGTCAAAGGAGATGTGTACATGGATAACCACGATGAAATTCCGGGTACTCCCCAGGCGGATTATCCGGGACCAACAGAAGAAGCTGAAGTGACCGGCGGCGAGGCGGTGGCCTTTGATATTGCCCGTTTTCTGGAGAGCGTTGCTTATCCTGCAACTAAAGAAGATATCTTGGATTATGCGGAAGACCAGGGTGTGGAGGAGGTGGTGTATGAAATGCTCGACCAGCTTCCGGAAACCACATACAATACGTCCACTGACGTCAGCCAAGCGCTCGGGGAGAATGCGAACGAGGTGACATAAATATATCGAATCTACAAATAAGACGAATCTACGAAGGACTACGAATTGCGAATTCGTATTTTCGTTGAGGATTCGTTGATTCGCCTGCCTGGCGGTAGGCAGGTTCCATTCGGAGATTCGATACATTAAAGTAGGATTGACGCATTATGTTGTCAGTCTTTTGGTTACCGTCCGTCCCATAGTACTAAGGAAACCTCAATATGAAAAAAATAATCACTGGTCTGTTTTTTATTTTCTTTGCGTTATTCCTGTTTAATATAGCCATGCTGGAAGCTACCCGGCTGTTGCCGCAGGAGCAGGGGATTGTTCAGAGCACGCAAGCCGTCTCGTTCGTAAACAAATAACCGCATACTCGCATGTGGTTGTATTCAATGATAAAAAACACCCCGACTCATCGAGGTGTTTTTTGTGAGGTCTTATTTCTTGGCCGTGGTCTTCGGGCTAACGCTGACGATGCGCGTGCGCTTGAGATTGCCGTGGAATTTAGCGACTTTCTTGTTCTGGAATTTCACAACTCCGTCTGCTGCGGCATAGAGCGTGGAATCTCCCCCGACCCGTACGTTTTTGCCGGCAGCATACTTGGTGCCGTGCTGGCGTACAATGACTTCGCCCTGTTTGACGGTCTGGTTGCCGAACACTTTGACCCCGAGGCGCTTACTGATGCTATCGCGGCCGTATTGTGTTGAGCCACCGGCTTTCTTATGTGCCATACAATTATAATCCTAATAATCCGAATTAGTATCCGAATGCCCCGAATGATCCCGTTTTTGATTCGGGTAATTCGGATTGCAAGTATTCGGATAATTCGGATTATGCTTACTGCTTTTCAAAAATCGCTATTTCCCGGGCCACGATCTGATCCTTGCGGTCGTAGATGGCGGTACCTCGCGCGGTAAGCTTCAGAAATGGCATGGACTTGCTGACGCCCGAGGGGACAATAGCTAATAAATTATAACCGAGAGTAGCGGCAAAGTCAAGGCTTTCCAAGGTCTCATAGGTATCCCGGGTCTTTTTATAAGCCGGGATGCACATAATAACTCTACCTTTTGGCGGCAGGAATTTGGCGAACTCCTGGAAGGCTTTTTCGTATAATTTAGACAGATTTCGGAAGTTGTCTTGAATTTCTGCGGGTTTTGGATACACGGAGTAGATGGGGCCCAGTGTGCTTTCCGTGACCACCGATTGGACAGACTGTCCGGCCACGAGTTTGGCGACATCCGTGGCGTCTGAGACTTCCAAATGATACCTTCCTGGGGCGACTTTGTAGCGGTTGCGGAACCATTCCAGGTTAGTTTCCGATCCCTTAATAGCCTGCTTATTAATGTCGGAGCCGAGCATTTTAAACCCGAGCAAAAGGCCTTCTTGCACCATAGTGCCAATGCCACAAAAAGGATCGAGGATGGTCGCACCTTGCTTGCAGCCGGAAAGGTTCAGCATGATCTGGGCAACTTTCGGAGGAATCATGCCTTGTTTTTCATCACGAACCGGGCGCTGATAATCGCGCCGGCCATAGTCCTCAAAATCCTGCACCGTGCAGGTTTTGGCTGTGTACACAATATCCTTGCCAGCTAGGATGCAGATCTCGGCGCCTTTTTGCAGCAGCAGATTCTTAGTAACGACCACTGAGGCCAGGGCGAGCGCGTTGAATTCCGGTAAAACCAGGCGGGCGCTTGCGCCGCCTTCCGTGAGAACATTCTTGATCATCATGCCGACGCGTTTCGGTTCGCCGAAGACGGTAGGGGCTGGCCGCTTGTCTGCCGGCTGGGGTTTGGGCCGCTGGGCCAGGGCCATATCAAGCAGGTACACGCTGATCCCGAACTGAATCTTGCCCTTGTATTCTTTGAGGAAGCTTTTTTTGAGCGTGCTGGGTTTGAAATAATACTTGAGCGCGAAGTTGATTGAGTCCTGCTCGCGCTTTTTGACGGCGTCGACGATCTGCAGGATCTTAACAACACCACCAAGCTGGCGCTGTAGTTTTTCCAGCGGGAGAGGGGAATCTGTTTCTATGACGATTGCTTCCGGTGAAGCATGGAGTACTGCGACTTCCGAGGCGATGCCTAAATCCTTTCTAGTGAGGACGGCAAACAACTCCGCTATCGATAGGGTATAGACTCTCCCAAGCACGAACGCGTATTTCATATGCCAAAATTACGTTAGACTATTTTTTTATAAATAAGTGGTATACTTAAAAGGCCATGGACTATAAGGGATTGAAACAAAAATTCATTGCACATAAGCAGGAATTTGTCCTCGCTATCTGTTTTATGTTGGTGTTTTTAGTTGGTTTCGGTGCGGGTCGTTTTGAGCAGCAGCTGCGGCGCGATGCGGCTTTGCAATCACATTATACCACACCGGCACCCAAAAAAGCGAGTGCCCAACCCGCTGCGCCCGCCCCGGCGGCAGGGGAGAAGGTGCTGGCCGCCAGTAGCAGTCAGCCATGCTTGATAAAAGGGAACATTTCATCGGGAGGGAAGAAAGTCTACCATGTTGCCGGAGGTGCTTTTTATAAGACTGTCAAACCCGAACAATGCTTTGATACGGAGGCGGCTGCCCAAACTGCCGGGTTCGTAAAGTCACAGAGGTGACAGTATAATCCGAATGATCCGAATACTGCAATCCAAATGCCCCAAATGAATTCATTCGATTCGGATCATTCGGGTTGCAGTATTCGGGGTATTCGTATTATGTGATATAAAAACCCGTGCGGAGGAAACCCCGCACGGGAAGGAAGGATACCATCGAACGTATATGGCCTTGTAAGGCCAGGGGCAAAGTTAGTACGCACAGGAGGATGCGTACAGTAGCTTTGGCTTTTTATGAAAACTTGCATATGTGCTGCATCACAGCAAAAGTAGGATGCCCACAAGTTCCATTCCAAGCGGCCCGATTCGACTGCATTACCCCTCCTTCCCGCCTCACCGCGTAGGCTGCTGATACCAGTACGTTCTGATTCGTAGCGCAGCTTTGCCCTATTCGGTCGGATACCGTTGCATCAAGGGAGTGTCCTCAGCCCTCGCAACTCATCGACGACCTCACAGGATGCACCAGCGTGAGTTTGACTTGTGATATAGTATACTATATACAAGGATAATTTGGCAAGCCCTGGTATATGAGTGAGCACCAATAAGGCTTGTTTTAAAGCAAATATTAAGCGTGAGATTGAGCCTTCCAAGCCGGAAGGTATTTTGGTATAGTCTTAATATGCTACCACAGATTAAAAAGTCTCATAAGCCAGTCTACTTAGACCACGCTGCAGCTACCCCATTGGACGCCAAGGTAAAAGCCAGTATGGCCCCGTTTTGGGGTGACCGATTCGGGAACCCTTCGGCTTTGTACGGGCAGGGGCGGCAGGCTTCCCATGCTCTGGAAACCGCCCGGAAGACCATTGCCGGCCTGATCGGTGCTCGTTCTGATGAAATTGTGTTTACGGCCGGTGGTACGGAAAGCACAAACCTGGCGATTTTTGGAGTTGCAAACAGCAGCAGACTGGATGACGGAAAACAGCCGCATTTCATAACAACCGCGATTGAGCATCATGCCGTGCTTCGTCCGTTGGAGGCCTTGCAGCGCAGAGGCTGCTCAGTTTCTTATATTGATGTCGATGAATTTGGATTCGTAAAACTCAAACAGCTGAAGGCTGCGGTTAAGCCTGAAACTGTATTGATTTCCATTATGTATGCCAACAACGAAATCGGGACAGTCCAACCGATTGCTGAAATAGGGAAGTGGCTCAGGTCGTTGAATGAGCAGCGCAAAGCGGCAGGACTTCCGGTGATTCTGTTGCATACTGATGCGTGCCAGGCTGCTGGTAGTCTTGATATTCAGGTCAGTCGTCTCGGTGTTGATCTGCTGACTGCCAACGGCAGCAAAATCTATGGACCCAAGCAGGTAGGATTCCTCTATGTCAGATCAGGGGTCCGGCTGCAGCCTTTGATATATGGCGGCGGGCAAGAGCGGAACATGCGTTCAGGTACGGAAAACGTGCCCGGGGCTGTCGGTCTGGCAGAAGCCCTGCGCCTCGCACAAAAAGAAAGAATGCGAGAAAACCGCCGTTTGCGGAAATTGCGGGATTATTTTCTGTCCCGCCTGGAACAGCTGGTGCCGAAGATTGCTTTGAATGGCCCGGACGAGCGCGGATTTTCTATCGATGATACCCTGCTTGCCCGAAGCGGCAGTTTTGAAGATGCAAAAAACGGCGCTACGGTTGGACCGCTGCGCCTCCCGAACAATCTGAATGTCTCCATCCTCGATATCGAAGGAGAAGCAATGCTGCTCTATTTGGATTCTTACGGCATCTGCGCTTCGACCGGAAGTGCGTGCACTTCGCAATCACTGGACCCGTCACATGTCATACTTGCCATCGGGCGGCCCTATGAGTATGCTCATGGCTCGATGCGTTTTACTTTGGGCAGGTCGACGACCAAAGAAGATATAGATTTTGCCCTGAAGGTCATTCCGGGAGTGGTTGCGGAACTGCGGCGGATCAGTCCCATTAATTTGGACCCTCAAAAGCCAAAGCAGATCTCGGAAGAGCGGGCATTTGTCGGGCAGCGCATGGACAAGTTCAGGAATAAGAAGGTGAAGAAAAGTTAACTGTTGGCGTATGGATGCCATATAGTTTCTTTGCCTTGTCCTGTTTAGTAATACTGAGGCAGAAATTTGCAATACCCAATCCGCTTCCGCCAGTCGGCAGATGGCGGAATAATTTCGAACAAATGGCAAGCCGCAAAATTATCAACAAAGAGAGATTGAAAAATTCAGATGTCGTCAATCAGTACACCGGCGAGACCTGGGTGTATAGCGAGACGGTCAAGGATCATTTTTTTCATCCGCGCAATTTGCTGCTTGAAACTCCGGCGGGAGGTTATTTCGATGCGGAAGGAATGGTGGGCAGTCCGGCCTGCGGCGACATGATGACTGTGTGGCTGAAGGTGGACCGTGAGGCTGACCGTGTTTTGGAGATGAAATGGAAAACTTTCGGTTGCGGTAGTGCTATTGCAGCCACCAGCATGTTCAGTGTTATGGTCACCGAGAATGGCGGCATGCTTATCGAAGATGCGCTCGCGATCAAACCCCAGCATGTCATGGAGCGGCTGGGTGGTTTGCCGAACCGGAAGATCCACTGCAGTGTTTTGGCTGACAAGGCATTCCGAAAAGCGGTCAACGAATATTTCCGAGCGACCGGCCAGCACCACCGTATCATTGTCGAAGGATCGCGGATTGTTGACCGGCGTCTGAATATCACGGATAAGGATATTGAGGAAGCCGTCTTAGAAGGCGCGAAAGATTTGGTTGGGGTGCAACAAAAATTAAAATGCGGAGTAGGGGACCCTGATGCGGTAGTTGAGATTGAACAACTTATCAGGTTCTATACGGAGAAATATTATGGGTAAACGGCGGGCTATTCAGGGCGAACCAAAAGAGATTATGTATTTTTTCATCCAAAATTTTGAGCAGGCCGCCGACGGTGATGAAATGCTCCGGGAGCGGATCGGGGAAGCCCTGCTCGCAATCGGTGTGAAGATACTGGAGTATGATACTACCGGGGGCAGCCTTGGTATCATTAACGAGTCCGAGAGGGAAGGGACTGTGGCAGACGTGTATAAGATATTCGACAGCCTCGGTCTGCAATCCCGCTATTTGAGGTCTGAATTCGTATGAAGAAAAATATTGTTGATCAACAAGTTGCTGACATCGTACATGAACTGTTTGCGGAATTCGAACCAGTATTCAAAGCCCATGGCGGTGGAGCGGAATTGCTCGCTGCCAGTCCGCGTTCGATAACTCTTCACTTGAAAGGCCATTGCGCTGGATGCGCTTTGGCTCCGTTGACTTTTGGTCTTGGACTTGAGAAAGCATTGAGAGAAAAAATCCCGACTCTTAAGGAAGTCAGGTACGCTTCGCTGGAAGGCTAGTGAATTGTTGTTCTTTGAATAATAAGCCGGCCATTGTGTTTAAAAAGTATCATAATATAAGTCACATTTAATATATTATAATTATCATTTAATCATAAGCGACCATGGGAGCAAAGTATAAATACATAAAAATTGACCGCGAGCTTTGTATTGGCGCAGCAAGCTGCGTGGCAGTATACCCGGAAATCTTTCAGCTCGATGCAGAGAACAAGGCTATACTGTTAAAGAATGACGGCCGTCATACGTCTGAACAAACGCAAGTGGATGTTTTGTCTTGTCAGAGCGTTGATGATGATCAATTGCTGCTTGCCGCACAGAGTTGTCCCACAGCCGCAATATTTCTCTATGGTGCTGATGGAACGCAGCTTTATCCGGAAATGTAATGATATACGTATGGTCAATGATAACCTTGTCCATCCATTTGAAGACGAGTTTGCGGGGGAGGGGGAACGCTATATCGAGAAGTATCAGGAAGAGCTGTTTAAGCAGTCCGAGCCGTCTCCTGAACTACTGGAGTCGCTAAAAACTCAAGATCACAAAACGCTCAGGCGTTTGCGGAATGTATTGCTGGAAGTTTTAGAAAATAACACTGACACGCCGGAGAAGTATCAGCGTTCTATTGATGCGATTAATGAAATTTTAGAATCATCGGCCAATTAGATTTTGCTATTAAATGTTATAGGGAGCTGTGGACAATTTTCTACCCATCGCGTCGCGCAATGTATCTTGGACGACATGGAATAGATTAAAATTCGCTTATTTCGTTCCTATGCCAGTCTTGTCTAGTTTTGTTAAGTTAGCTTTATCCTGCCCTGCGGCAGGATTTTTTGTTTGATGGCTCAGTTCCAAAACCGATCACGCCTCTCTATTAGTTTAAACGCATTTGTTCTCTAGTTGGAATATTCTGTTTTTTTATTAATATTTTTATAAGATAAATACGTTGTTAATAAAAAGTATATGTATTTATCCTGGGATATTGAATGGTACCAGTCTTAGCCTTGGGATGATACCGTTATAGATATATTGTCTTACTACATGTCATTCATTATTTTCATATGCTAGGTTGATTTAGGTCACTGGAAGTTTGGATGAGTAGGTGCATTAAAAAATTTGTGCTGACTCCCCTCGTACCAGTAGCTGTTTGAACCGATGATTCTGATTTAGCTGACTAGGGTTTGTTGGCACGACATTAAGACTGCTCAATGAATATACTTGATTAATCAAGTATATAGACGCGAGTTGCTTAAGATCGTCTTGTCCCAGGAATATAAAAAGCGGTATACTATAACAAAGGAAATTAAAAGTATCTATCATGGAACTTAGAGACAAGGTAGTGGCGATCACCGGATCATCGACTGGACTCGGGTGGGCGCTGGCCAGAAGTTTTGCAGCCGAAGGTGCCAAGGTTGTTTTGAATTCATTTGAGCGGGACAGTTTGCCTGAACTTGCCGAGACAATTAATGCGAAATATTTTGTCGCTGATGTAACCAATGAACAAAGCCTGCATGACATGGCAGAATATGCAGTAAAGGAATTCGGCAGGCTGGATATCTGGGTGAACAATGCCGGCATCTGGCTTCCCTACTCCCCTTTTGAGGAAGTTCAAGTTCAGCGGTTGGAACAATTGATGGCAGTAAATTTTTACGGGACATGGCACGGATGCAAAGCTGCCGCATCAGTATTTAGGCAACAAGGTACCGGTTGTCTGCTCAACATCTTGTCCATCCGTCCGCTCGAACCGCGGGCAGGCTCCTCGGCTTACAGCGCCAGCAAGGCTGCAGCGATTGCCCTGACCAAAACATTGCGATTGGAATTGAAGGATGCCGGCATCAGCGTGTGCGGTGTCTATCCGTCAGGCATGAAAACAAATCTCTTCGATGAAGAGAAACCGGACGACATGGAGACCTATATGGAACCAGCAGATGTTGCAGGGTTGATTGTCGATAATTTAATGACCGAACATCCGCAGGAAGACCTGGTCATCAAATCGCCGAATGATTAGCATGCTTCGTTAACAATTTTAGAAATAAAAAAATTCCGCCACAGCGGAATTTTTTTATTCAATTGTATTTTACCATTTGGCATGAATGTGGTAACCGGACTGGCCGAAACAACGGCTATCGCTGTCATTTGATCCGGTCAGGACCAAAAATACGTGGCTACCATTTAAATTACATTCGAGAGCGACTTGTGACGCACCATTGCTTCGCAGACTTTGGGCAAGGCTCGTTTGTGACTGGGCATTAGCCGGCTGTGGGGCCAGGTCAACCGCGCGGCCTTGATAATGAGGATCGCTCGCGCTCGAATGGTGGCCACCGGTCATGGATGTGATCATAAACGAATTACCGGAATTAGCCGCGGCCAGTAACGCGCCAAGCATGGTGCTGTTTACATCGGTCTTTCCCGCGCCGCAGGTAGTACCAGGACCGTCGAATGTAGCTTTTTGGCCTTGCGCAATGGCATTCAAAGTCGCGTTCGGGCAGTTGCCGGCACAATCGCAGCTGCTGCTATTGATGCTGATGTGGGAATTCGAAATAATTTGCTGGGCAAGTTGAGCGGAAGTTCTGGTGGGAGGCGGTTGGACCGCCGTACAGGTGTTGCCGCAGGTCGGCTCGGTGAAAGTGCCGTTGGTGTCGTCCCTTGTGCAATCGTTGTTCACGCAGAGATATTTTGCTTGCGTTACCGGCGGGGTGGTACTTGGCCCGAGTCCTTCTGGCTGAATGTTCTTAAACTCCACCAGCTGCGGATTTAAAGCCTGCAGGAACACGTAGCCGAGCAGTAAGATGACCAGGGAGGCAATGGAAGACGTGATCCAGCCCTTGGCTTTGGTAACTGCTTCGCCGTTGCCCCCGGCTGACATGTACATGTAGCCGGCGATCATGATCATGAACATGCCGACGATGCCGGCAACCACGATGGCAAAGCGGTAGAGCTTATTGATGCAGTTGTAAATATCTTGTCCCCCGCCATTGCCGTTCTGAGATGGCGTACACAGATAGGTGGAGATGCTGCTCTCGACGCCACTGTAGCTGCTGGCTGAAGTGGCAGCCAGGGCCGGCTGGACATAGCCAAAACACAGCTCAAGGAGCAGGAAACATCCGAAAATTGTGCGGCGGACGTTCATTGTAGTTTAAGGTAATTGTGTGCTGCCCGCGCAGAAGCTTAAGCCGAGCTCTTTGCCTGAGTAAGCGCCGTCTACATCGCCAGGCACGCGCACGGAAACATTGAGTTGGCAGGCTTGCTGTTGTGAAATGCCAAGCTGTTTCAGTAAGTCGTTTTCAGCCAGGTTACGCGCTTGCCCGAGCGGCGGGCTCAGGAGAGTGATCAAGAACGACTGGTCTTTGAAAAAATAAACAAGCTTATAAGATGCGGATGTATTGATTACGGCAACATCATTGGTTTTTTGAACCGCTTTCTGGGTAAAATCGTTCACTTGCAGCGGGAGGTTGCCCTGGCGGGTCTGCACGGCAGTTTTCCCGGCTGGGATAGGCTCCGGCTTGTTCTTGTTCTTGGCCGCGGCGCCGAGCAATGCCAGCACAACGATGCAGCACACTATAAGAATAGAGCAGATGATGAGAATTTTTTTCATACATGTGCAGGTTGGTGCCCTGCCAGGTTATTGATGAAATAGCTATGGTAACATGTTAACGCAAACCGCATTTGTTGGCGGAATATGCCCACATGTTCCAGTTCGCTCCATTGCCGGAGATCTTGCAGGAATAATTTATGTTGTTCGCTGCATCGGTAATGTAAGAAACGCATGCGTTGTATTTATTCTGGTCAATGACTTGGCAGTCATACTGTATACAAATGTTGTTTGAAGACTTTCGCAAGCACGTACCTTGCATGCCGGTTCCGTTTACTTGAATAAAAGACCGCGGGTTGGTGCATGGTCCGCCGATATTGCTGCCATTGGCAATGATATTGACCTGGAATAAGCCCATACTAAAGACACTACCGTCTTTGCAGACATCGGTCTGGCTTTTTTTGGTCGGATCGCCGCCGCTCTCTATGCCAGCAATCATGGAAGCCGCGGTGGCATTCTGCCCAAAACAGGTGGATTGTAAATTTGCTACGGAGCCGACTCCATTGTTTAAAACACTGCACTGCCCATTGCCCACCGCCCCGCCTGGGGTGGTTCCACCGGGGGCTGTCCCGCCCGGAGTCGTGCCTCCCGGAGTAGTTCCTCCAGGGGTGGTCCCGCCAGGGGTTGTACCCCCTGGGGTGGTTCCTCCTGGCTGCGAAACGGACGAGCTGGAGAATCCTTCAGGCTGCAGGGATTTAAACTCCACCAGCTGCGGATTTAAAGCCTGCAGGAACACGTAGCCGAGCAGTAAGATGACCAGGGAGGCAATGGAAGACGTGATCCAGCCCTTGGCTTTGGTAACTGCTTCGCCGTTGCCCCCGGCTGACATGTACATGTAGCCGGCGATCATGATCATGAACATGCCGACGATGCCGGCAACCACGATGGCAAAGCGGTAGAGCTTATTGATGCAGTTGTAAATATCTTGTCCCCCGCCATTGCCGTTCTGAGATGGCGTACACAGATAGGTGGAGATGCTGCTCTCGACGCCACTGTAGCTGCTGGCTGAAGTGGCAGCCAGGGCCGGCTGGACATAGCCAAAACACAGCTCAAGGAGCAGGAGGAGGGAAAGAATGGATTGGAAAATTTTGTTTTTGATACCCATAAAGTTATTGGGAACCTAAAAAGCTCATCGGGTTATAGGTATATCCGTATGGGACTTTATAAGGCCCGTAGATTTTCGTGTATGCGCCGGTGTTGACCCCAAATCCTTCCGCATCATAGACGCCGAAGTGAATATGATAGCCGCGTTCCGGCCCGTATAACTTTTTGGTCGTATTGCCTGTATTGCCTTCATAGCCAATGAGGTCGCCCTGTTTGACCTCCTGTCCGGCGCTGACAATGAACCGGCGCATATGCGCATACAAGGTGACAATCTTGGTCCCGTTGATGTCGTGTTTGACGGCAACCCAGTTGCCGTATTGGGTATCCGAATGATCCGTATCGTATACAATGCCGTCTGCTGCCGCGTAAATTGGCGTAGCGGCCGGGGCTGCCACGTCGACGCCATTGTGGGAATTATAGCCAAGCGCTGTAAATCCGGTGTTGCCGTAACCTTGCGTCAAAACGCCGTCCATAGGCCACGCGAGCATTCCCTTGCTGGCCTTAATGCTGCGGTTGCCGAGTTTGGCGCGGATCTTTGAGTCCAAATCATTAACTTCTTTCTGCAGGTCAGCTTCTTCCTTTTGGCTGCTGGCGAGCAGTTTCTGGTAGTTCTTTTCGAGCCCCCGGGTCTGGTTCAAAAGTTGCTGCTTCTGGTTGCGCTGCTGTTGCAAGTCGTCCTGGGTCATTTGAAGCTGTTTTTGCAGTTCAGTCAGCTTGTCGCGCTGGACTTCGAGATTATGTTCTTCCTGTTCAAGCTTTGCTTTCAAGTCTTTGATTTTTTGGACCAGTTGATAGACCTTGTCTTGGACATTGTTCGTATACTGGATTTGGTCCAGGAAATCGGACAAGCTGTCGCTGCCAATGGTCGTCTTTAACGCATACTGGTCGTCGTATTCGTTGAGCTGGACAATAAGCTGGGCCAGGATCTGACGGTTGTCTGCGATCTCTTTGGTCTTTTGGTCGATGAGCTTGTTGGTTTCCTGGATCTGTAAATTGGTGTCGTCGATCTGCGTCTGTTTGGCTTGAATCTGCAGCTCAGTGGATGCGATTTGGGTATCGTAAATTAGCACTTCATTCTTAAGGGTTGAAGCTTTGCTTTGCGTATCCGCGATCTGCCGCTGGTAGGATTTGATCTGCTTGTTCAGATCCTCAATCTTTTTTTGCTTATCCTGCCTCTGTAAATTCAAAACATCCGTCTCGTTATCAGCCAAAATGCGCGCTGTGGGAAGCCAAAGCGCAAGAATCATAGCCGCTGCAACGGCTGTTTTTATTTTTGTATCAAACCTGGATTTCATTGCTGCTATTATAGCATATTTTATGGTTTATTGACAAATATGGAAAAATATGTTAATATTTGGTGTTTAGGGTGCAATTTACAGAAAGTGAGAATTGGAGGGGTCATGCAGTTCGTGCAGGTTTTGAAATGGGCTGTAATAGCCCTAAGTGCGGTTTCGTTCGTTGGCTGCCTTTGGGCCATCGGATCAAAGAAATTTGATGATGAACCGGACTCGGCATTCGTCTGGGGACTCGTCACATCTTTCGTGGCTTTTTGCCTCGCATCTTCCTAAGGAGGGATAATGTGGAACTTCTTCGCCACGGCATCGTGGCAGCGTTGCTTGGCTGCCTTGATGGTGATGGCCATCGTGGTTTTGGGGATCATGACGATCCTCGGCCCTGAACGCACGGGCGATCTCGTGAAGTATATTATCGCCATTGCCGTGACAGTGTTCATGCTTTCACGAGTGTTCCGCCGACGCGGCGGACACGGAGGAGGCAACGGCAAGCACCGTTGAAAAAGGAATGCGGCCACTTTAAAAGGCTCTCGGATTTTGCGAGAGCCTTCTTTTTTATATAACCAATGTTTTTGCTTTTTTGTAGGGGCCGCCTTTAGGCGCCCAAAAGCGATCAGTTGCTAATGGGCGGGCAGCTGTCGCTCGCCCCTACTCTGACATGCACTAATTATAGTTTGCTTAACGCCTTCTCTATTCTTTCCACTACACTCCCCTTCCCCTTACCGAGTGCCAGCGTGGCAGCAACATCAAACGGCGGCGGGCTAAATTGCATACCTGTCAAAGCGACTCGCATGGGCCATAAAACAGAGCCGTTATCATACCCCTTGTCCGTAATGAACTGTTTGATTGCGGCTTCCAGATCGGCCTTGGTGAATTTCCCCTCTTCAAGCGCGGCCAGGAGACCTTTCAATTCAGAGAGGATGGCCTTCGTTGCTTCAGGAGTTGATTTCTTCCAGACCAAGAGACTGCCTTCGTATTCCGGTTCAAAGAAGAAATAGCGAGTCCGCTCCCCTATTTCGGAGAGCTTTTTCAGACGTTCTTTTTCCAAACCGGCTATGGCTTCCAAATATTCGTGCTTTTGCCCTGCTGTATCTATGCCTGCCTCCTGCCAATATGGCATCAATTGATCGGCCAATGCCGAGTTATCCGTGGCGCGGATGTACAAGCTGTTCATCCAATCTAACTTATTGAGATCGAAAATTGCTCCGGCGCGGTTAACCTTGTCAAGATCAAACTGTGCGATCAGATCGTTCATGGTAAAAACTTCCTGTTCGGTTTTGGGGTTCCAGCCGAGGAAGGCTACAAAGTTGATCAGAGCTTCTTTGAGGTAGCCTTTTTTGAGGAAGTCCTCGACAGCTACGTCGCCCTGGCGTTTGCTGAGTTTAGATTTGTCTGGATTTAAGATGAGCGGCAAGTGGGCGAACTGCGGCGCCTGCCAGCCGAATGACTGATAGAGGAGAATATGCTTAGGCGTGGATGGGATCCATTCCTCGCCGCGGATGACATGGCTGATCTCCATGAGGTGGTCATCGACGACCACTGCCAAATGATAGGTTGGAAATCCGTCGGATTTTAAGATGACCTGGTCGTCGAGGGTTTTATGCTCGTACGTGATATCGCCATAAATAAGATCATGAATCGTAGTCGAGCCTTCCAGCGGGATGGCCTGCCTCACCACTGGGCGCTTGCCGGCAGTTTTGAATTCTTCCAGTTTGGAAGCGACCTGCTCCTTGGTCAGGCTGCGGCAGAGACGGTCATACATAGGAGGCTTTTTGAGTGCGGTCTGTTCCTTTCGTACTTCTTCCAGCCGCTCTTCGCTGCAAAAACAGTAGTAGGCGCTCCCCTTCTCGATCAATTCCTCGGCATACTTGTGATAGATATCGAGCCGTTTGGATTGCAAATAAGGACCCTTGTCACCCCGCTCCTGCACGTGTCCGCTGTCATCTAGATAATATCCTTCATCGAACTCGATGCCCATGTGCTTCATTACGCGCAACAGATTTTCGACCGCGCCTTCCACGTAGCGGTTCTGGTCAGTGTCCTCGATGCGCAGGATATTGGTCCCCTGATTGTGCCGGGCATACAGAAAAGAAAAAAGCGCGGTTCTCAAGGAACCGATGTGTACGTACCCTGTTGGGCTCGGCGCGAACCGGACGCGTACTGGTGTGGTGTCGGGCATGGGAGTGAGATTAAAAATGCCCTTAAATTATAGTACTTTTCGCAATCAGTGGCAACAGGAGGGTGATAATAAGCCCAGCGTAGGGGCGGGTCGCGACCCGCCCCTACAAGGGTAGGGACATCCGTTTGTATATTGACTGGCTAGTGCCTTGATGCTACTCTGTAATGTCCGAAGAAACAGGAGGTGCTATGTCATACTTGATCCTTTACACGAGTCAGCTTCTTGGCTGGAGCGAGGACCACAAGGAAATCAGACAACTCGTGGATAAAAAGGAGTGTTTCGCGGCAAGAAATGATGAGGAGGCGAAGCGTATTTTTGAGAGAAAGAGAGTGGTGACCGGAATGGATGGAGTCCTCTTCCGGAAGGTCGAGTGACGGTTGAAACCTGTTCAACGTGAGGGAGGAATTATGCTTAAACAGCTCATTGCTGATGCAATAGCTGCTGCTCTGCTTGTCTTTATTGTCGCCATGATATATCGAAGCGGCAAACTCAATATCTGGTGGGCAATTGGCCTGGCAGTATTTGGTTGCAATCTCGTCGAGTCGCTTCTCAAGCGGTATGCGGGACTCGGTAGTGGGATCAACTAAATCTGAGAGCGTCGCAATATGCATTTAACAGCAGTCCTGTCCTTTGGGCTGCTGTTTTTTATATGTAAAGTCTCTACGGCTTCTAATCTTTCAAAATTTTCTATCTTTCTATTTTTCTATAGTCCCGGCATATCGCTCAGTGCCAGCTCAGTTACCGGGCGCTTTTGCGGGTGGATTGAGGTAAGTAGCTTGTCGATCGGCACCCACTTGTACTCCACGAATTCTTCCTGGTCGAGCTTGATTTCCGATTCTTCTCCGGTGAAGCGGAAGAAGAAGATCTTCTGTTCCTGGCCGCGGTGCTTGAATTTGGAATGCAGCGGGAGTTTGCGTGCTGTTGACCAGGAGTATCGGTAGACGTGGTCGGAAATCTTGAGCAGCTCCAAACTCTTCATTCCCGTCTCTTCGAACACTTCTCGGCGGGCACCATCAACGGGTCGTTCCCCCTCTTCAATGCCGCCTTGGGGTAACTGCCAAAAATCATCCGTGCCGCGCGGGCTTTGGCCGAATTTTTTGATGAATTTGTTATCAGGATTGAAGCGGGCAATAAAGACCTGATTGTCCTTATTAAGGATGAAGCTCATGGCATTTTGCCGGTATGGGAGCGTACTGAAAAATTTATATTTTATGAGCAGCCAAGAAAGGCCTGCGGTGGCTTGCCATATCCTTTTGACCCGGTATGGCTGGGTAACCAGCCGCCACAGCCATTCCAGGCCGATGCGGCGGATGAATGCAGGCGGTAGTGCACGCTTGCCGGCAATGTAATCAAATGTCCCTCCCACGCCGATTGCAAGCGTGGCGGGTAGGTTGTGCAGATGCTGAGCGATCCATTCTTCCTGGCGAATCGGGCCGAAGGCGACAAAGATCATATCCGGCTTGGTGGCTGCAATGTCAGTCATGATGCTCGGGTCGTGGGGGTGCTTGTTTGAATACCCGACAATATTGAGATTCGGGTATTGGTCTGTGAGTTTGCGGGCCGCCAGCTTGGGCGTGTCGCCAAAACCCCCGAGGAGGTACACGGACTTTTGTTCCTGCGCGGCAAGCTTACAGAGGTCCCAAGTGACATCCGCTCCGGCGATTTTTTCCGGAATAACAGTTTTGATCCAGGCCGGATTGAGGAGTACTGCGGCACTGGAATAGAACAACTGCCACATGGTCTGCAGGAACTTTTTGTAATACCCTCCCTCCGCTGCCGGCAGGCTGAGGAATTTCGCCGCTAGCAGGATACCGACCCCATCGGGTATAGAAATATCCGCCGTATTGAGTAATTCCAAAATGTGCTGGCTGCGCAGGGCCCGGTAGAGAAATTCCGAATATGGAGTTATGACAAAAGTCTTCTGGCCGGTGCGAAGCCGTTCAGTCACTGTTTCTAAGAATATCCGTTTTGTTATATTGTTTACTTTCAGGCCTGCAATATCGATGCAATCCATAGTGCCATTATACAAAACTTTGGAGCTGCTGACGAGGTTGTCTTCAGCCATCGACTGTGGTAGTGTGTAGCAAGACCCCGAAACTCGAAATGGAGGAAAATATGGACCTCGGCATGATCCTGTTAAGTTTCGCGCGACCGACGAGTGACCGGAACTTATCCGGTTTTTCGCTGACTACTGCTGTATGCTATCTTTCCGGTGTACTTCTGATCTTGGCAAGCTTAACACTGCCCCCTTCTCGGCTCGGTGAGCATCCCGATATGTTTGTTGCCGCAACCACCGGTACGGCAGTTGGCGTGTTCTTGCTCATGGTGGCGCTCATTCAACTCCTTAATTCACATGATGCGTGACCTGTCAGCCGGCCACGGAAATCGTATCAGCAGACTCTCGAGCATGATCTGCCTATGAGGTACTAGAATAAGGGCGCCTATACCGCCCTTTTTTGTTTTGGAAAAATGTTGTATACTTTTGTCAGTTCGATTTTTTTTGCTTGCTATCCCAGGAGGATTTATTTTGCAATGTCACGGATACTCACTAGTATTCCACGTGAGCTGGCAGCGCTCCACCCGAATGGCAATCCCGTTGAGCGGTTGGATATCGCGGTGTTGCACCAGACACTTGAAGATTTAGACAAGGGCGAACAGGGGGAGTTTATGGACGCCGCCCTCTATTTCTTCAGGGATGACAGTAGGCTTGCCTACCCATATTCATTCAGCCAGGTCTGTCGCCGGCTCGGACTGGATGCCAATGGAGTGGCCCTCAAATTATGGGCCAGCTTGGACCCCGGTAGCCGCACTCAATTTCATCAATACGTGCAGTCATAAACAGGCTTGCCGAGCTCCGAAAGGACCCGTCTGGGTCCTTTTTTCTTATCGAATTTTCCTGTATACTGTTTGTATGGACAGTATTGGGAACATAGCCAAGTTTGCCAAGAAAAGGCCGGAGAAGCCCGCAGTTGATACGCACCTCCACTCCCCTGCCCATGTCCTGGCTGACGAGCTCTCGGTCAAGCTAAAGGACAAGAAGCATTTCGGCTTTTACCTCAAAATGGCCACTTTGTATGACCATGGTTTTTTGCGTAAGCTATGCGGAGAAGTCCTGGAGAATAAGAATGTTAAAACTCCTGGGCGTTTGTTCGCCTACCTCATTAAGAAACGGAATGAGGAAGCCAGGCAAATACCCAACAATTGACCTGTAACATTTAACTTTTGACTATCACCCAAGGTCAAAGGTTAAAGGTCAAATGTCAAATGTTGAATGTACTATGATTCTCCCTATCGTCATCTATCCTAATAAAATCCTTCGTGAGCCGGCCCAGCCGGTTGAGTTTCCATTGTCTAAGGAAATGGTAAAGCTGACGAAAGATATGATGGACACGGTACGGAACGCCGATGGAATCGGTCTCGCCGCTCCGCAAGTGGGCAAGCCGTACCGGCTTATCGTCATCAATCTGGAAAAAAACGGCGTACCGCTTATCGCCCTCTATAATCCCAAAGTGGTTTCCCGGGGGTTTAAAAAAGTGGAAGTTGAAGAAGGCTGCCTGTCGTTGCCGGGTGTGTTCGGTATGGTCAAGCGACCGAAGAAGGTTACAATCCAGGCACAAAACATGCAAGGTGAATTGGTGAAAATAACCGACGAGGGCTGGGTGGCCCGCATTGGCCAGCATGAGATCGATCATTTGAATGGCAGGCTGATTATCGACATGATCTCCAAGTACACCCAGGGTGGTGAGATTGCCAAAGAGTGGGAAAAAAACTACAAATCTACAAATAAGCGCTAATCTACAAATACCTACAAATTCCTCTAAGTGCATTTGTAGGTATTTGTAGATTAGTATTAATCCGAAGATTCGTAGTATGAAATTTATTAAAGATATTCTCTTCTTCGATTTTCAGGCTACGGGTATGGATCCCGATAAGGATAACATTATCCAACTTTCAGCTGTGCTGCTGGATAAGGATAATCTTCTTGAAAAAGGCAATTTCAATTCGTTCATTAGGATTTCGTACTTGGAAGGTACGATCACCCAGCACGCCAAACTCCTGCATATCGATTATGAAGTCTTGCGCAAGAGTCCGAAGATTTACGATGTGGCTAAAACTTTCCATACGACGTTCGGTTCCAATCTGCTACTCGCGACCAACAACCTCACCAATTTGCTGTTCTTGAAAAGCGGGTTTAAAAAGGCGCTGGTGCCTTTCGATTACGACCCCCACATTATTGAACTGTGGACGCTCGGATATGTATACACTCTCAATTACGGATTGAAGAAAATGCCGACCTTTAATACGTTTGTCGAGTATTTTAAATTAAAACAAGAACGGCCGTGGGACAGCCTGGAAAAAGTAAGATTAGAGGCAGAAATTTTCAGGAAGATAATTAAAGAAGCATAGTAATCTCGAATATAACGAATATAGCGCAAATATACCAATAGCTATTGGCCGTTCAAATAAACAAAGGACGGGGTGCGGTATTTGTATATTGGTGCTTGATTCGTAAATTAGAGAACCCTACTGTATGAATTTCAAAAAAGACATTCTCCTTATTGACACCGAGTTTTCAGGTTTCGATCTCAAAAAACACGAATTGCTGCAGATTGCGGCGGTGTTGCTCGACAAGAAAACCTTGAAAGAAAAGAAGAGTTTTTGCAGTTATATCAAACCGACCCGCTGGAAGCATCGCGACGCGCAGGCGATGGCGGTCAACCAGATTACCTGGGAAATGGTAAAAGATGCTCCGTCATTGCGGCAGGTGATCTCCGCATTTGACGAGTTGTTCGACCATCAAGAAGTACTGCTAGCATCGTACGTCGGGTTTGCGGATAAACGCTACCTCTTGGAAGTGTACAGTAAGCTTGGGCTGCCGTTCAGGTTCGACTACCATTACTTTGACGTCTGGTCGGCATGTTATGCTTACTTTGCAGCCAAAGGCTTGCTGAAGAGCAAAAAGGATTTTGCCGGATTTGGCATGGATTACGGCATCAAACATTTTCAAATCCCCTCTTTCGGCAAACAGCACGATGCCTTAAACGATTGCCGTATCGAAGCGGAATTGTTGAGAAGAGTAATGAAAGAAATATAGTGCAACATTTGACATTTAACCTTTAACCAGTAACTTACCTGCCCACCGCAGTCGTATCGGGGCGAGTGATTTTTGCAAATTGGTCAAATGTCAATTGTCAAAGGTTAAATGTTACTAAAATCCATACTATGCGCATAGTTTTTTTTGGAACCTCGAACGTTGCTTTGCCGGTTTTGGACCTGCTGCAGCGGACCTATGAAGTTGCGGCTGTTGTGACGCAGCCGGATAAACCGGTTGGCCGCAAACAAGAACTGTCTCAAAGCCCGGTATCGGTCTTGGCCCAGGAGATGGGTGTAAAAACACTGAAACCAGACCGGGTCAAAGGCAATGATCTGTTTAGAATGGAACTGGCTGGTTTAAACGCAGATCTTTTTATCGTAGTTGCGTATGGGAAAATATTGCCCAAGGAAATCATTGAGATGCCTCGTCTGAAGACTCTCAACGTACATTTTTCCCAGCTTCCCAAATACCGTGGTCCCTCCCCCATCCAGTTCGCGCTCTTAAACGGCGACCCGGTCACGGCGACGAGCATCATGGTGCTCGATGAAGAATTGGACCACGGCCCGGTCCTGACTGCCGAAAAATACACCATCGCATCGGATGATAACTATTTGAGCTTGTCGACGAACCTTGCTCATGTTTCCGCCCGGGTGCTCAGCACGATGCTGCCTGACTATGCGGAAGGTCGCCTAGCTGCTGTCGAACAGGACCATGCGCAGGCTACCTATACCAAGATCATCACCAAGGATGATGGTCGTGTTGACTGGAGTAAAACGAGCCGGCAAATTTACAATCAATTCAGGGCGTTCTTCCCCTGGCCCGGCATTTGGACGAAATGGAATGGCAAGGTCCTAAAAATTACCGATTGCTCGGTACTTGAGGGACAGGTTTCTGACCAGCCCGGTACCGTACTGGACGGCGGAACAGTCGCCTGCGGGGACGGCACACTGCTCCGCATTTCCAGCCTGCAGCTGGAAGGGAAAGCGGAAACGGATATTGCTAGCTTTTTAAATGGCTACCGGAATTTTACCGGGAGCAAGCTGGGAGAATAAATGTAAATAACAATCCCGCAACGGTAGTCGTTGCGGGATTTTTGGTTGAGCGTGCGTATGGCTATGCGCAGCGCGAAAGAGTTCTCTCTTTGTGATGATACAGCAGGATGGTCATCATGATCGTCTCGATCACAAAAAAGGTGACCGGTTGCGCCGCCTCCTTGAATTCAATGAGAGCGAGCGAGGCGGGGTCGAAGGTCAGATTCGGAATTCCTGCGACTCCCAAAGCACATGAGACCCAATAGATGCTCCAGGCCAGCAGATTTTCATTTCGCCAGTTCTCGAACGTCGGCTTGGAAGCCATGAAGGTCACTGCACAGCTGGTCAAGATGGCGAGGCTTGGAGCAACAAACAGGAAGATGATGCCTGCGATGGCAGCGATCAGATACTTCCTGTCTTTGGGTTCCCAGCCTTTTTGTCCGTACTTGAACACAGTGGCGAGGACGATAAGTCCGCCAAAACTGACCCCAATGATCTGGCCCAAGCCTTCGGCGCGTTTGCGGATCATGCCGATCATGTTGATCCAGTCCAGGGACATCCAAATGAGCCAGCTGACTTTTTTCGGTCCAGGTTTTCCTTGGCGCCCACCCTGGATGGTGGCGATGATATACGGAATAAACCCTACAATGAACAGCGTACCTGACAGTAACCGGAGCCACTCTTTGAGTGACATCTCCCCTCCTTAAAACTGTAATCTGAATTCCTTATATTTAAGCATAAAATATTATTTTTGTCAATTTCAATCAATTACTCAAATTTAAAATCCCTGCAACACTTTCGTACTGCAGGGATTGCACTTTTTTTGAGGTAGAAGACTAAAAGCACGCACGGGCAGCGGTTCGCATCCGGTCCATTCGGATGCGGAGAGCTGTTTGCACCCGCACCGTGGTTCCGATGAGTTTTCCAAGGACGTACGGTTTGATTTCCGTGCCAAGGCTGATGAGCAGGCTCGCAGCAGCTCTTTTGAGCGGAGTCAGCGCGTCATATAATCCTTGCAGATCTTCCAGGTCATCGGCAAACTTCCGGCTTTGAATCTTCCCATAGGTATTCAAAGCAGCTGTGGCTGAACTGGCTGCGTCCAGAATTCTTTGGGGATCGTGCCCAGAGCTTTCCGATGCGGCGATTGCTTGAGATGCGCTCACGAGTGCATCTAGGTCAAAAAGCGGATTTAGTTTGGCAGCAGCTCGGTTCCGATTGAGTTCGACAAAATCGGAGAAGGCGTGCAAAAGCGGTTCAATTACCCCATGAATCCTCCTGTGGAGTGTCGTTCCGTTAATTTAAGCAAGAAATCGGATTTTGGTCAATAAGGAAACAGGGTGAAAGCTATAAAACCCGGGCTTCACGCTTTGTGAAGCCCGGGGTAATCGGGTTAATGACTGACATATATCGTAACTGGTTTTTGGGCCAGGATATTGCCTGACTTGTCTTTGGCGACAAAATTTAGAGTGTATGGTCCGTTACCTCTCCAGTTCCAGTTGGTGACATCTGTGTCGAATTCCTTATGGGGGTAATCGGTATTATTCGTAGGCATGTTGACCAGGCCTCCCCCGTCGACTTGCCAGTACATAGTATAGGCCGACACGTCGGTATTCTGCAGCAAGCCTTTAAAAGGTACGCTCGAACCGCTGACGGTCGCTCCGTTCGTCGGCCACCATATATCAATTGTGGAACCGCTGGGTGGCGGAGGGGTGGTAGTACCGCCAGAGGAGTTGATCTTCGCCGCATTATCATTCCAGACATAAAGCTGTGACCAGTTGTAGTTAAAGACTCCGACTTTAACGGTATATATTCCAGCGCTCGGCAATGTCCAATTGGACTGAAGTGTCTGCGTTTGTCCCCCGGCGAATGTTTGGTTGTTGAATACTTGTTGGAATACCCGCTGGTTGCTGTTATTGTAGACCTCAACATCAACTATGATCCCAGCAGCCTGGCCGCCGGTATCTGTCACGCTCGTGGTAATGGCCACATTTTGTCCGGCCGAGGCATTGGCGGGGTTGGTTGTTGCCGTGGCTGTAAATGCAGCATTGCCGGTAGGTGGCGGATTTGGAGAGCCGCTGCCTCCAAACCATTGAGTCATAACGTCCTGGGCGGGTTTATGCTGCGGCGTGTAGTCTGTATTTCCCGGCCAACCGGCATTCGGATCGCTCTTCCATTCCCAGAGTTGAACGCCGGCCATATTCGATTGGCGGCTCCAGTAATCGAACAAAGCCGTATAATCATTGGCTTGTTCGGTGCCGTCATAGCCGCTGCCATAACTATAGTCCCATGGCTGGGTATGGGATCCTCCGGAACTCTTATAACCAATCTCGGTAAACACCACCGGCTTATTCCAGCGCTGCGAGAGTGGTGTGATATCGTTGCGGTTAATGCTGTCCCACGCGCTCTCCAGCCCACTCACCGAATTGTCCGAGTAGAGGTTGAAGTAGGCGGAGATGCCGATATAATCGAGACTGTCCCAAAACTGGATATTATTTTTTTCGTCAGCAAAACCCCCTGACCCCCAATTGGCGCTGTACGTGAGTTTGCCCGAATATACCCCACGTACTTTTTCGATCAAGGTTTTCCAATTTTGAGTATTGCTGCCATTGGCTGAAGCGGTCGACATATCGATCAATTCGGTCCCAAGACAGATATCCTCGGCTCCGTGGGCTTGGGCGATCTGGGCGTAATGAATTATAAAGTTGCCGTAATTGGTGAACCAACCGTTCCGATCCGAGGGGTTAATGTACGCGCGCCAGTCGCCTGTGTAACTTTCCAGATGCGGTTTGATCATTACTTTCATGCCTTTGCTGTGGATGTAATCAATGGCTGATGCTAACGACTGGTCGGTGGGTGTATCCCCGCCGGTTTGGATGTCGGTTGAATAGAGGTTTGACTGGTACAGGTTAAAGACTAGAGAGACATAGTTGGCGTGCGTAGCGGCGAGGTTATCTACGCTTTGCATGAACGAGCTGCTGCCGAAGTCTCCATTCCAGGTGGCACGAATGCTTGCGCCTTCTTGCCAGCCTGCTATTGATGCCTGCGCATGTGGAGGTTGCATGAACATACCTCCCGCAAGCAGCATTATCAGACTCGCAACTGATAATCGAGTTAAGTGGGTGTTGCGCATAGTGGTATATATTATTTAAACTGCCAAAAATCGCGGACTTGCCGTATCACACAAAATCGCATAAAACCGTTTTGGCAGATTTTCAAAGCCCACCCATAATGGGTGGGCTTAGAGATTTTGCCTGGTGTCACCTAGACGTTTCCTCGCCCTGTCCAAACCGCACGGCTGATCCAGATGAGCACAATGCTGCCCAAAATGGCTACCAACAGGCTGGAGAGGTTGAATCCGGACATTCCCCGACCGCCGGCGAGCGTCATGATCCAGCCGCCAAGGACTGCGCCGAGGATGCCTAAAATAATGTCACCGAGTATGCTGCGATTGCTTTCGGTAATGAGCGACGCAATCCAACCGGCGACCCCACCTAATACTATCCAAAGGATAATATTCATATGTAAGCCTCCACGTGACCGGCCGTGGTTCTTCATGGCCGGAACACCGCAATTCGATGCGGTGTTAATTATTGATTAGTGCACAGTTTCTGACGTATTGTGCCAATATCCCTTACGAAAACAGACCCTCGGGAGTGTGGGGGTCTGTTTAATCTGTAAAGCTGTTGCGAGCGGGTTACTTGAGGAACTTTTGTTTGTTCAGCAGATGCTCTTCATATGTTTTGCTATATACCGGTTCTCCGCTCGGTTGTTTGTGAAGGAAAAAATAGTAATCGGTAGATGTCGGGTACAGTACGGCCATCAGTGACGATAGTGAGGGGTTGCAGATTGGCCCCGGTGGCAAGCCGGCGTGTCGGTAGGTGTTATAGGGGGTATCGATCTGCGTATCAGCTTCGCTGACTGCCGGCGTATTCTTTTTGGTAACGTAATTGATGGTTGCATCGCTGGCCAGCGGCATACCGGCCTTCAGGCGGTTGTAAAAGATACCGGCGATGATCTTGCGCTCGTTATCCAGAGCTGTGCGTTGCTCGGCGGAAACTGCATTACGCCCGGTTTCCCGCTCTACGATAGAAGCCAATATGACTGCCTGGTGAACCGACATGCCGAGCTCCTGGGTCCTGCTACGCATTTCCGGTGTGAATTTTCGTTCGAAGTTCGCGAGAGCTTTTGCGATAAGCGTTTCAGCGCTGGCGGTGGGACTCGACGCGTTAATCGGTACAAAATATGTATCCGGAAACAAATACCCTTCTAGGCTGGAACTGGCTGGTTTGTGGGCGATATCGGGAAAATCGTTCAGCGGAAAAGCCTGGGCAATCCGATAAAAATCAGCAGGGGTGGTAAGATGTTCCGGCTCTCGTTTATCATGGTGGTCAAGATCTCGAGCTATATCGTCCATGGTCCACCCTTCGATGACAGTGACTTTCGCCTGAGGTGCCTGGACAGTTGTTGCCGGTGTGCGCTGGTGGCGGCTTTTGACATAGGAAATACCGGCTGCCGCTGCAATAGCCGTGATGATGACCGCGATAATGATGGATAAAATAAAGCGCTTCATAGTAAATACAATATCCGTGAAACGGCTGAGTAGTATTGCCAGTTGCTAAATTAGCAGCCGATAGATAGTAAACATCCAATAAGAGCATGCTTATTGGATGTGATAGTTCAATGTATTTAAAACGTATTCTCTCTACTCCCCTATAACCTTCAGATACAATTCGCGGCTTCTGCCGCCGTCAAATTCCACAAAAAAGATGCTTTGCTTGCCACCGAGGAGTAATGCGCCGTGCTCGATGATCAGGGTTTCCGAAGAACCGGCCAGGAAAGCTTTGACATGGGCGTTGCCGTTTGAACGCTCGTTCGGTGCGACATTCTGCCTGACTTCGAACAGGTCGTGACTGTAACTCATATCCATAGGAACCAGGCGGTAAACCGCTTTCATAATATCCTGCATGAGCAGCGGTTCATTGTGGTTAATTCGAACCGTCGCGGTGGTGTGCGGGCAGAACAGGACTGCCATCCCCTGCATGATGTTAGTATCGGCCACTGCTGCCTTGATTTTATCAGTGATATCGATCAGCTCAAACTGTTTCTGTGAATTGAGGTAAATTTTTTTGAAGATGTTTTTCATTTGTGTTTACGATTTACGCTAATAGTATACCACAAAATCGGCAGTTATGCCTGTTTGGCAAAGTCAAAGGAACTGGCTTTGAGGTTGCTGTTGAGCGGTAAAGTGAAGATAAAATGCGAGCCTTTGCCGATTCCGCCGCTTTCCACCCATATCTTGCCCTGATGCTGGTTGATGATAACTTTTGCTACATAAAGCCCGAGTCCCAGTCCGGCGCTTTGTTGTATGGACTCTTTGCCGCGGGTATATTTCTCAAAAATCGTGCTAAGGTCCTCGGTTGGGATGCCTTTGCCCGAATCTTCAACTTCGAAGCGGACCTCTTCGGTATTGTAGGTCAGGCGAATCTGGATGCTGCCGCTCTTGGTATACTTGATGGCGTTATCGACAAGATTGTTAATGACCTGCCGCAGCTTCTCCCGGTCTGCAGTCACGAGCGGGATATGGTCTGATTGGGCTTTTAAGGTCATCTTTAAGTGCTTTTCTTCCGCCAGAGGGAGTAGCTGCTCGTAGGTGATGTGTGTCAGTTCGAAGATATCAACTTTTTCGAAGAGAAATTCCATCTTGCCGCGTTCGATGCGGGAGACATTCAAGATGTCCTCAATCAGCGAAATGAGAAGGTTGTTGGCGCGGTCGGCCTTGGAAAGTGCCTCGGTAACGTCCTTAGGGAGCTTGCCGAAGTCTCCGGCAATGACCCCGCTCAAATACCATTTGACCGTGGCTGGCGGCGTGCGCAGCTGGTGGCTGGCGATGGAAATAAATTCAGCTCGCGCTTTGTCGAGGGCTTTAAGCTGCTGGTTGGCGTCAGCCAGTTCCGTGGTCAGTTTTTCCAGCTCTTCGCGCTGCTGGACCTCCTGGATGACTGAGCGAATCAGGATTATCCCAAGGCTGAGAAGCAGCAGGAACAGGAACGAACGGAAAATGAGGATGGTCAGCGAATTGGAGATAATCACTTCCACGAACACGGCACTGGTCAGCACGAAGACCGCGATCTCTGTGGACAGGATTTTGGTCTGCAGGAGTTTGTGGCGAATAATGGCATAGCTCATACAGATGATGAACGGGAAGAAAAATAGTCCGCCAAGGGAAATGAAGCTGGAATTGTTCGAGATGGTCGGCAGTACGAAGTTGAAGTTAATGACCAGGCTGAACGTGATCAGCGTGCCGATCAGGATAATAATCAATGGTTTTTTTGCCTTATCATGGGTGGTGGCAATTTTTTTTGCCAGGAGGAAGATGCCGGAAAGAACCAATCCGGAGGCAACCATCCCAAAGACCCCAATAGCCGGCCCATTCTGGATGCTGATCACTCTGCCATACTTATCGGTTTCTGCGACTCTTTCAAAGACCCACGGAGTCAGGGTAGCCAGGGCGCCAAACGCTGCTATGGAATTGACTGCATACTTGAACCAGTCGGGAAAATGCTTCTCCTCGTCAGGGAACACGTAAAATAAGCTGAATAACAGGTATGCTTGAACGATAGCAAGAAAGATTTCGAGGCGAAAGAACCACAAGGCGATTGTCGGATCGGAAATTTGGTAGGCAGAATAGTTAACGGCTCCCCAAACGCTCGTAATAAGGGAGAAAGCTAAAAAGAGTTTGCTGCTCAGGTTATTCTTATTATTCAAGTAGACGGTAAACGCCAAAATGACGGTAGCGGCCATAGCCACACCGAGGGAAAGCAGGTCGACGTTTTGCAGAAGGGCAAGGCGGATGATGCTCATGGGGTGTTTTTGTATTCTACCTGAATAGGTAGTTTCGATGAATAATCCGTAGCCGGTTGAGCCTGGCCGATGCGCAGGATCATAGCCAGAGTTTGTCCCTGGGTCGAAAGAATTTCTTCAATTTCCCGATAAGATTCTTTGACCAGTGCAATATGGGATGGGTGCAGGGAGCCTGTCTGGTTAGCGTTGATGCGGTGCATAAGGAACAGTACTCCCGTAACTGGATGGGCGGACAAGCCGAGAGCTGTAGCTTCCAGCCAGATCCGCTGCGTTACCCGCCCAGCTTCCAGGAATCCTGCCGCATCGCTTTTGTTATTCGGAACGCTTACTGCAACCAGTGCGCCCGAAGCCGCGTAAAGTTTGGCATTCTCATTGGCAATAATGCGGGAGAATCCCAAGCGATTGAGGAATTCTGCCCGGGCGCTGACGGAGTATTGTTTGAAGATGAAACGCGCAATAGCGTTCATTTCCAAAGTAGTGACATAGAGTCCAGTTCTGACTTGGCGTTCCTGCTGCTGGGTCCAGACTACATGATGGAAAAATATTTGTCTGAGGGTTGGTGTTTCCAGGACCGTGCGTTCATTGGCGCTGAGAGCCTTACCGAGGCGTTTGAGCTGTTCCTTGTCCTCACAAATAGTAATTTTGCACAGGCTATCGCCTCCCCTACTGCCGCAAGCGAGTATGCGGTGTTTAGCCGCATCCTGCAGTTTTTCGGCAAGGTAATGCCGGCGGTTGGTTTGCCGCTTTGCTATATAAGATGCGAGCGGATCCTGCGGAGTATTCGATTCAATCAAAGTAATTTCGGCGGTCAGATCGGGATTGCGATCATTCGGTAACAGCTTTACCTCGGCAGACAGCCCGTGCATGCTCGCGGCGATCATAATGTTCTCGATGAGCGCTCCATGTGCCAGGTAAGACCCCTTCTGTTCATAGTTGTAGAATGGAATGTCGCGCTCGGGAAGGTTAAAGGTCCGTATGACCGATCCACTGACTTCAAAACGCCACGGCTGCGAATTATCCCCGGACGGGGCATGCGCGGCAAGTTTTAAAATTTCACTAATGGTCTGTTCGGTGATCATAAACCGATCGTGCTTAAGAATGCTCGGGTGTGCTCTTGGCGTTCCTGTTCTTTTTCCGCAGTTGCATATCCGGTCTCAAAAATAGCATCCAGGTTGACCTGGTAACGGCCGGAAGCAGGATCCGTGTCTTTCGTCACAATTTTGCGTACCAGGTACGGGATAACGCTGCCACACAGATTTGCTGCCGTGCCGAGCTGTGGCCAGGAGTACAGGGTGCGACCGACTTCGAGTACCGAATCCTGCATCCGCGAGGTGGCTAATTCGGCTCCGGCGATGCGCGCAGCGGCTTTGGGGAGGTCCTGCGGAGAGAGTTGTTTGAAATGTTCCGCGGTCATATCCCCCACCAGCCCGTTCAAAATCGGTGCATCAGGATTTCGGTCATAGCGCTCAACATCTACGAAAATATTATCGCCGTTATCAGTGCCCATGAGGACCGGAATGTGTCTGGCCTTTGCCGCCTCGCGGACTTTCAGTTTGAAGTAGGGCTGGTCCATTTCTTCGATCAGGATGTCCGCGCCGTCCAAAAATTCTCCCAGATTGCCGTCGTTGAGCCCTTCGGGGTATATTTTAATTTCCGCATACGGGTTGATCTCGTATATCTGCCGGGCTACCAGCAGAGTTTTATTCAGCCCGACGCTGGTTATGCCGATTCTCAGCCGGTTGAGGTTGGATCCTGAGACTTCGTCGGGGTCGGCCAGACGCAAGTGCTTCGGACCGCCGTTCATGGCCAAGACCGCAGCCGCATGGCTTCCTACGCTTAAGCCGGCAATAGCCGCGGTGGCCTGGTAGTAAGTTTCTTGTTCATCTTTGGTGATGAGGTTGCGGTTTCTTCCCGTGCGCATTTCCAGAAATTCATGTTCCGGCAGTACGTGCACGAGTTTGGAGAGCCACGGGTAATAAAACCAGTTGCCGCAATCCTTGAGTGGTCGTCCTTGGCAGTACAGGGTAACAAAACCGGCGAGTTCCGCCTGATGGTCAGGCTGGAATCGGAATTGTGGGTTACGTAGCAGGAAGAGGTCTTCCAACAACGTTTCGTACCGGTCGATAACCTCGACCTCGGATGATTCCTGCAGCTGCTTGAATAAGCGGTTATTTTCCGATGTGACCAAAAGGGGTTGGTGTTCCTGAGAGGGAGTCTTCATCGTTTTGCAAGTGAATTTTTAATAGCCCATCGCTGCTTTGTCCCTGGCGCAAAATAAGTCTTGTCTTCGTATGGCCAGAAGACGACGAGTGGATCGGTCTTGCCTCCGTATTCCTCCCGCGTTTTGCGGTATTCGGAATTTTCTTTGGTCAGGGTTCGAATAATGGCTTCCCGGCAGGCTCGGTTCAAACTGTCGGTGGACTGTATGCCGCGCTTGAGTTCAATATTGACGACAAAACGCTGGTCGGCATTTTTATTTTCACGAACCTGCATGCTGAACTTGCCTGTGATGGCTTTTTGCAAAGTTTTTTCAGTCAGGGCCTTGCGCACGGTTTGCGGATAGATTTGAAAAGCAAAAAAACTGACCGAAAAGTCGCTTCGTTCATGCACGTAGACAAATGGCAGTTGCCACAGGGTGTCGCCCAGTTGCTTGTTGCCGGCTTCCATTATGAGATTCCTATCATGCAGCTGCCAGAGCGACTGCATCTGCTGAAACGGGATAACCCCTCCCCTGTCCTTGAGGTCATAACGGACCAGAGGCAGTCCGGCACGGCTGGTGCAGGCAAGCTGGTTATTTACACTTTCGAAGAAAAATTGTTCCGGCAAATACTGGGTAAGGGTAGGCAGTTTGAATTTTTCGTTAAATAGGCTTTGGTACAACTTTTGATTCTTCACGGCTTCGCGGCGGATATAGATGGAAACTGGCGTTTCATATGACATAGTTCCTAAATCTACAGTGCCATAGTGGTTTAAAGTGCTACGATATGGGTCTTTGCATCCGCAGGTCTTGAGAACGAAATCACGAAATTGTTCGCTGAAGCCTTCAGCAGAGAAGATGAAGCCAAGAGAAGTATCGGACCACTTGATGCCTTCGGCCAGCCCGTCTTCCAGAACATCTTTCAAAAACGGAGCATACGCGCCGATGATGACCTGGTCGAATTTGTCCTTAAGGTTTTTGAAGGAGTTCAGAATCTCGCGCTTGTTAATCCCTGGCGTGATGATGCTCAGCGGATATTGCCCGCGCTGGGCAACTAATTGCACCGCTTCGTATGTGAAGACTCCCCCGATCCAAACTCCCATAGGGAAGGCATTTATATACAGCGTGCTTTTGGAATGAATGGAAAAATTGGTCCGCAGGTATAACTCAGCCGTGAGGGCATATTGCAGGTCCTGTTCTCTGGTCCTTGGGAAGTAAAACGGATTGCCGGTGGAACCGGAGGTGGCAGAAATGGTCCAAGCCTGGCGCTTGAACGCGCCGTCCCAGCAAAGGGCTTCTAAAGGATAACGCCGCAGATAATCATCCTTGCTGGTCAGGGGTAGCTGCTGAAAATCCGAAAAAGTCTGGATCTTTTCCGGCTTGACCTTATTGATTTTTAGAAAATCCTTATAGGCAGGCACCCGCGCGGCCATTTCCTGGAACAACTCTAATGCTTCCTGTTGCCCGCGTTGTTCCCAGTAGCGTGCAGGACGGGTTTTGAGTTGTTTTTCCAATGATAGGACAACGGCAGGTTTTATAGCCATGGGCAGGTTAGTGTTTGTTAAATATTCGTTCAGCCATGGAGTCCGCTACGGCATTGGTTGAATTGCCGGTTTGTTTACTGGCTGTAAAGATTTTGCGCAACATGGTAGGGATATTCTCCAGCCGTTTGAGCAGGCGTTGTTCGTCCTGGTTGTGGTTTTCATACTCATCGACAACCGAGATAAGCCCCCCGCCGTTGAGGACATAGTCAGGCGCGTACAGGATGCCGGAATTATGCAGCATGTCCCCTACCGAGGCTTCGGTCAGTTGTCCGTTGGCTCCGCCAGCAACGATCGCTGCTTTGATTTTGCCGATGTTTCCCTTGTTGAGAACCGGGCCCATGGCGCAGGGGCTGACAATATCGGTGCGCACATAGAGAATCTTATCCGGCGACATCAGCTCGATTTTGGGATATTTTTTCTTTGCTGCAGCCGCAGCCAGTGGGTTAATGTCTGCCGCATAAATGCGCTTGGCGTGCTTGTACACGAGGGACAGCAGGCTGCTGCCAATTTTGCCAAGGCCCTGAATGGCGATGCTTCTGCTGTTTAAAGATGAACTTCCAAAGACTTCCTGGAGACATACTTCAATACCTTTGTGGATGCCGATGGCCGTATATAATACCGGATCAACTTCAACGCCAACCACGAAGGGGGTGGCTTTTTTCATGATTTTGACATCGTGTGCGCTCACGCCAAGGTCTGCTCCGGTAACGAATTTGCCGCCGAGCATGCTGACGCGGTTGGCGTATGCCCCGAGCAATTGGCCTCTGCTTTTGAGCGCTTTGGGATTTGCTATAATGACCCCCTTGGCTCCCCCGTACTTAACCCCGGCCATGGCGGCTTTGTAGGACATGAGTCGTGAAAGCCGCAGGGCATCCCGCAGCGCATCCTGGTCATTGCCGTATACGGCAATGCGGGTTGCGCCAAAACTGGGAAACCCGTTATCGCCGCGATGCAGGGCAATATAAGCGGAGAGGTGCGATTTAGGATCTTCCACCCGCGCTACGAACCGGTGGTCATCAAACTCCCGAACCTGGGTATATGCTTCAGACATGGTGTTAACTGGTGCTTTTTGTATCTTAGGCGAACTTTTTTCTAAAGATAGTATATCACTTTTTTCTTAAATATGCTATAATTAGAATGAATTTAAGCAATTTTGTCACATGAAAAAAATACTCGTTATCGAAGATGACATTGCCATGCGGGAGATTGTCGTGCGCAAACTCTCCACAAACGGCTACGAAGTCAAACAGGCCGAGGACGGACAGAAGGCTCTGGAGCTGTTCGGTGCCGAGCATCCGGATTTGGTTCTGCTCGATCTGATGCTCCCCGTGGTTGACGGTTTCCATATTTTGGAAGCTATCCGCCATTACGATGACAAGAAAATCGCCGATACGCCGGTCATAGTATTGAGTAATCTGTGGAGCAATCAGGATATCTTGCGGGCGCAGTCTTTAAATGTGCAAGGGTACATGGTCAAAGCCTATCATACCCCCGAGGAGATATTGGCCAAGGTTAACGAAGTGCTTGGTATCGGAAAATAATTTTTAGGAAACAAAATCCGTCCCGCCCTTTTCGAAAAGGGCGGGACGGATTTTTATTTGGCAGAGTATGAAATTACAGGATGGAATCCTTTGCCTGCTTGGCAACGCGGAACTTCAGGACGGTCTTGGCCGGGATCTGAATGGTCTCGCCAGTAGCCGGGTTGCGGCCCTGTCTGGCATCGCGATGCTTCTTCTGGAGTTTCCCGAGGCCCGGGATGGTGAATTCACCGGTCTTTTTGGTTTCTGCAACCGCGAGGTTCACGAGTGCTTCCATGAATTCGCCGGCTTCTTTGCGAGTCTTACCCAGCTTATCAGCCAGGGCCTGCAAGGTTTCTGACTTGGTCATATTTTTTTGTTGTCTCCCTTTAATAATGTCTTCTCAGTGCCTGTTTTAAAAGTTGCTTTGAAGGAGAAATTGCAGAATTTCAGGCGGATTGGCGCAAATAATTTTTGAGGTTTAGCCAAAGCTAAGCTGATAAAATTTTTGCGACAAACCGTCGAAATTCTGAAATTGCAGCCCAAATGAAGTTTTAAAACAGGCTCTTAAATAATGGTAACAAAAAACCCAATAAAATCAAGGTATTTTAGAAAATTTTTCTTAAAAATAGCGGAAATATTGAGTATTTCCCATAAGATGCAAAAAAATATGGCTTACATTAGCCATATTTTAGGAAATGATATTAAAAGTTGGTTCTAGTAAATATCCACAGCTTGAGTGGGAAAATCTTTATAGGATGGGCTAAAACTTCGGGAGTATGAGCATTCCGTCACCGAAAGAGAATAGTCGAAGCTTGCGGTCAATTGCTTGGCGGTAGAGATTGAACAGCCGTTCCCTGCCCACCAAAGCCGAAACAAGCATAAGGAGACTGCTTTGCGGTACGTGAAAATTTGTAATGAGCCCATCCACGATTTGAAACTTGTAACCTGGTTTTATGAACAGCGAGGTCTCTCCGCTGAAATGCTTGATCTGGCCGTTGTCAGCGGCAGATTCCAGTGTGCGAACCACGGTTGTGCCGACGGCAATCACTGGCCGTTCCTGTTGTTTAGCTTTGGCGATAGCCGCAGCGGTGGCGCGGGGGATGGAAAAATGTTCGGCATGGAGCGTGCTGGTCTGCCACTGTTCTTCCTTCAGGGGCGCAAAGGTGCCCAGGCCCACATCGAGGTTAACATACGCTATCTGAATTCCCTGCTTGCGCAGCTGTTGTAGTAACGTTCGGGAAAAATGCAGGCTGGCGGTTGGAGCTGCGACCGAACGCCCACTTTTGGCGAATACTGTTTGGTATTCCTTCTTGATCTGTGAAGGTGAAAGCGGCGTATTTTTGATGTATGGCGGGAGGGGGGTCGTACCTCGCCGTTCTAACAGAGGCAGGATCCCGATACTGTCGAGCATGGTCAATTCGTATAAGCCGCCATTTCGTCCGATGACTTTGGCGCAGGGCTTGCCATTGTAAAAAAGCGTCTGACCGTCTTTCAGACGCCGGTCAGCCATGGCTTGGAATTTTTTTCCGCGGTGATTGATATAAAGCAAATCCACCCTTCCTCCGCTCTGCTTGAGCAGGCGCAGTCGCGCGGGAATAACCCGTGTTTGATTCACCACGAGCAGGCTGCCTTTCGGCAAGTATTTGCCGATATTCCGGAACACATCGAACGAGATGTCGTTTTTTTCTTGGCTGGCCACGAGCAGCCGGGCGCTGTCACGCGGTTTGGCCGGAGCGGTAGCAATAAGCTCCTTGGGAAACGAATAATCGTATAGTTTGAGGGTTTGTGCGAGAGTGTCCTTCATGGTAGTAATCTCTAATATAACGAATATAGCACAAATCCGCCAGCTGGCGGAACAAATATCATGAATACATCGAATCTGCGAATTTGACGAATCTGCGAATAACTACGAATATACGAATTCGTTGAACATTCGTTGATTCGATAAATTATTAGATAAGCCGCCCCTCTTGGGCGGCTTATTCAATCTATTCTTCCTCATCCTTGCTTTCGGAATCGTCGCCTTCAGGCGCACCATCCTGTTCTTTATCCGGATCATCGTCTTGGTATGCAAACATCTTACACTCCTTTTGAGGGGGTTCCCCCTATTAATGTATTTGAATTTCAATTTCTCTTTCCTGGCAAAAAATAAGCAAGTTTTCATCATGCCGCTTGAGCGCGCCGGCCGATTGCGTCAATCATGAATCTATCCGTTGACCACCTCTCCCCCATTGACATGAATAGTCTGGCCGGTTATGTAAGACGCTTCGTCCGATGCGAGAAAAACATATGCCGGAGCGACTTCGTCCGGTTGTCCGGGGCGGCCAAGTGGTACATCTTTCCCGAAGTTTTCGATTTTGTCCGGCGGAAAGGTGGAGGGAATGAGCGGGGTCCAAATGGGGCCGGGTGCGACGGCATTGACGCGAATGCCCTTTGCAGCGAGCTGTAAGGACAGGGACCTGGTGAACGTGACAATCGCCCCTTTGGTCGAAGAGTAATCGAGCAGTGCCGGATTGCCTTTGTACGCGGTAATGGAAGCGGTGTTAATGATGCATGAGCCTGGTTTGAGGAGCGGTAAAGCCGCTTTGGACAGATAGAACATGGAAAAAATATTGGTCCGGAATGTGCGTTCCAGTTGCTGCTGGCTGATCTGCTCAAGGCTTTCTGCTGTATGCTGTTCTCCCGCATTATTGACAACGATATCCAGTTTGCCGAATTGTTGGTTGGCCTGGTTGACGGCTTGCTGGCAGAATGATTCCTCTCCTACATCTCCGGCGAGCAGAGTGCACTTCCTCCCCTGCTGTTCAACCAACTGCCGCGTATCCTGTGCATCCTTATCTTCGTTCAAGTAGACAACGAGGATGTCCGCTCCCTCGCGGGCAAAGGCCACGGCCACTGCCCTGCCAATACCGCTGTCGCCGCCGGTGATGATCGCAGTCTTGCCCTTGAGCCTGCCGCCGCTCTTTATTTCCTGCTTAATCGTACTCGGTTGCGGCTGCATGGTTGATTGCTGTCCTGGTTGGGATTGCTCCACGGTCGGTGTGCCGCTGATCGGGTCCTGGGCCATAAAAGAAATTGGTTAATATCTAGGTGTGAGACGGGAACTTTGAAAAATGCTTACAAAAAATATGCATTTTCTTATACCAAGAAAATGCATATTTTTGAGGTGGGCGGATGGAGGTTGCTAGATAGTCTGGTGCGGATTCGGATGACGGTTGAAGGCGTGGATGACAGTATTGATGAAAAACAAGACCACGGAAAACAGCATAGCTTTCCAAAATCCAGGTACATAAAAGCCGGAGACGATAGAGCTTGTCAGCATAATAAGCAGCGCGTTAATGACCAGCGTAAATAGTCCGAGCGTTAAAATGTTGATCGGCAGGGTCAGTACCAGAAGAATGGGGCGCAGGGTAGCATTAATGAGTCCCAAGACTATAGCTGTGACGAGGGCCGGCATTATTCCATCGATACGCACACCCGGAATGAGATACGCGGTGACGGCAATAGCCGCCGCAGCCAGGATCCAGTTGATAAAAATTTTCATAGGTAGTTTGATAATTAATTACATTATACCATTATGGCTTACTCTTGACTTAAAATTTAATATATACTATATTGGTCGGTCGGGAAAACCTACAAAAAGGAGGTAGTTATGCTGCAATTTATGTGGGAGCTCGGTGCTGCGGCAGGGACAGTAGCACTGCTGATCGCCTGGAACTGGCAAAAGGTAGGCCACCTGTTCCAGAAGCCTCATTTGTGGTTCATCGTAGGCATAGCAATGTGTTTGATGTTCCTGTTGCTCGCTCTTGGGCATGGGGTGGCCGCCATATCCTTCACTCTCAGTAAAATACTGGCCGTGGTGGTGACACATCAGTGGCCGGTTGTCGGTCCTACATTCCAAGTACTCGGTAGCGTTGTCGTAATCGTCTTGGTCCAGGCCAGGATGTTCATGCCATGCTTTGTTCTATTGACGAAAAAGGCCGCGTAGTTTTCCGCGGAGTCCGCCTCAGGTGGGCTCCGCATTTTATATACTGTGCCATTTCAAAAAGAAAGCAGTCCGCCAACCGAAGTTGACGGACTGCAAGATGCGCGTTACCGCGAAAGCGGGAGAGAACCGGCCAGCCGCTGCTGGACATGCGAGCCGTGGGTCCCAAGTGTCTGGAACCAGAACTCGAATCGCGGCGACTTCTTACATGGCTGGAAATCGAAACCCGCGAGCGGCTTACCGGTCACCGAGCCGTCGCCGGCAAGCAGCATGCCGGTCCCAACGATCAGTCCGATCTTCTTGGTCACCTGGTAGCGGACGCGGGCCCGTTCAAGTACGAACTGGACGTGGGACTTATCGTTGAGCGGCAGGTACGGGAAGAAGACTGCCTGGTAGTCCCACTTCTTCGATATACTGCCGCCGATGAACGTCCAGGGAAGAATAAACTTCTCCCCGATCGACTGGGTGCCGGAGGTGTGGATGTAGTACACCTCTTCGGTCAGACCGAAATGCTTCCGGTTGACCAGCGACCGACCGCCGCCTATGCCGAGTTGGCGATAAGCGTCGGCGTTCCCAAAATCCAAGTGGAACGCATCCGCGACGATCCAGTTTTTATACCGGACGTCTACTTCGCCGTAGTGATAACCGCCCGTCAGATGCTGGGCGGACATGCTCTGCCGGGCATAATAGTCCAGCACAGGCTTTTCCTGTGCGACGGATAACCCGGAAAATGCCGCAAACAGCGTCAGGTACTGGGCGATGCGCATAGATAGTTGTCCTCCTTTAGGACCCTATAATATAGCACAAAAATAGATTTTTGTCAATAACTCCTCGATATAAAGGTCATATTTTCGCTGATATGTATTGACAATTTACGTAAAAAAGTGTATAATAATGAGTTCCTGCAAGGAGGAAGATTATGGAAACTACGCAAAAACCAGTCAGATTCTTTTGGATCAGAGTTTTTGACGCTTCTGCACGGGGTGACGAGCAAAAGACGCCCCTTGTTGAAGCTGGCGGGCACAGGAAAACACTCGTAGGTAGACCGCCGAGATGTATTGAGGTCAACGACCGGGTTGTCAGGTGCATCGACATGCATCATGATCTGGGGACTACTACGGCTGTTGAGGTCACCAACGACCTCATCAAGACTGAGGATGGAAGGGTGTGGGATCGGGTAAGTGGCTGGGAGTTGGTCGAAACAGACGGTGGATTCAAGGAATGCGAAAACGCGATGCATATTTGCGGCGACTTGTCCGGCGAAGACTCCTCTGTCATTCTAAACGCAGAGGATCTCAGGGAGTGGAAGAGTCGGAATCGCTATAGTTAAACCGGCGACTGTGTGGTAATCCCCGCGTTCTTTATGGACGCGGGCTTTTTAATCCACTAAGGCCTTTACAATACTCAATTTCTCTGGTATGCTTGTATGTTTCAATGTAGAAATTCCAAGGGGGTAGTATGGACGTTTTGATCTTTGAAAGCGACTGGACGTTGGCCCAGACTTGGTGCCAGGCGGTGCTGTGCCGGAACAATGTGTTCGTGCTCAGTACTGAACATGCGTTAAATCGTTTTTTAGGGCAGTTCCGCGACACTATCGATCTGGCCATTATCAATCTCATGGGCCGCTGGGACAATGACGGCGAGCTCGTCCCCTGCCCTGATGACGTGGCGGACGGCGGCGTGGAAAACGCGGGCTTCCGCTGCGCGGACTATATTCGAGGCCACTCACCCAACGCCAAGATCATCATCTTTGCGTTCTTTGATGGTGAGGGGGTCTTGTCCAGGGCAGGAAGCGTCGCGGATGCGGTCGTTCGCAGTACGCGGCCGGAAGTAATGGCAGAAGCTGTTGCCAAGGTTCTTGGCAGATCCTGAAAGATTGAACAAGGGTTTCAAAAATCTTGCCCGGCGCACACTTGTACGCCGGGTGTTTTTTATGGTTTGACGAGTGTTTGTGAATTATTTATGATGAGATGTTGATAAAGGAGGAATGTGCTTAACCGATTCTTGGATTGGATGGCCATGATTGATGCGCGGATCATTTCGCACCTTGAGAAAATTTGCCATCACCTGCAGCGTAATACCGGCATTACCAATTTCCACCTGGCGCGTTTTGCAGGGCTGTTGTTCATTGCAGCGTGCCTGCGTTCGATCAATTTTACTACCTGGCATGAACCATGGTGGGCAAAAGTCATCGTACTTGCCATAATCGGCGGGCTCGGATTTCAGTTTGAACTATGGGTAGAATTTGGTTTCGAACCGATGGCGCGTGACTCTCTCAGGCGCGGCTTGAAAAATCCCATCCAGAGTAGCGGATTAATGATCGGTTTGCGGAACGGTTGTCTGATCGGTGTGGTTTTTGGATACATTCTGCCGACATTTATACCGATAGCAGGTTGGGTGTATCTCATATCCTGCACTCCCCTGCCTCCAGGCGAAAGCCGGCTGAAAAAATGGCTGAAGGGCTTGGCAGCGTTTAAGCTGATGCACCCTGCCAGCTCGCAAACTTAAAAGGACTCCTCGGAGTCCTTTTTTTGTATGCGCGACCGGAGATATGCAATCAATAAGAGAAACCTAATCAATCATGATTACTCTGGTATTTGTTTTTCAGATATCTTTTATTTTTCAATTTTTCCGGTAAGTAGCTTTCTTTGGAGTATTTCTCATAGCCTTCGCCATATCCAAGCTCTTTCATGAGTTTAGTCGGCGCGTTGCGAATGTTCAAGGGGATAGGCAGATTGCCAAAGGTTTTCACGTCTTCTAAGGCTTCAAAATAGGCGTCGTGGCTGCTTCTATCCTTTTTGCATTGGCAGAGGTAGGCTACGCCATGGGCTAAATTGATCTGGGCTTCTGGTAGGCCGATAATTTCGCAGGCGCGGAACACGGCGTTGGCCACCACGAGTGCTGTGGGCTGGGCCAGGCCAATGTCTTCACTGGCAAAAATAACCATGCGCCGGGCAATAAACTTTGGGTCTTCGCCAGAGTCGATCATGCGCGCGAGATAATACAAGGCCGCATCCGTCTGGCTGGCACGCATGGATTTAATGAAGGCAGAGATGGTGTTGTAATGCTCTTCCCCCTGCTTGTCGTAGCGTAGGAATTTTGATTGCAGGGTGTTCTTCAGATTTTCAATTGTGATCTTGTCGTACAGGCTCAAGGTATTCTCGAGCATGGTAATGGCCTGGCGGGCATCTCCATTAGCCATGGCAATCAGCCAGTCCTTGGCGTCTTTCTTCATTTTGATCTTGGTCTGCTCGATGACCTTGGCCATGTCTTCGCTGGATAGTTCTCGCAGGGTAAACACGCGGCAGCGCGATAGAAGCGCCGGGATAACTTCGAATGACGGATTTTCCGTGGTGGCCCCGATCAGGTACAAGCGGCCGGTCTCTACGAACGGCAACAAAAAATCCTGCTGGGCTTTGTTGAAGCGGTGGATCTCATCCAAAAACAAGATCTTTGGCTTGCCGAAGAACGAAGGCTGGTCCACGATCTTTTTAATGTCGTCTTTGCCGGCCGAGACGGCTGACAATTCGAAAAACTCGGCATCTACTGCCTTGGCATAAATTCTGGCCAGCGTGGTCTTCCCTACCCCGGGCGGTCCCCACAGGATAAAGCTGAACAGGTGTTTCTGCTCGATGGCGATCCTTAAAGGCTTATCGTTACCGACCAAATGTTCCTGGCCGACAAAGGTCTCTAGAGACGCTGGTCTGATTTTTGAGGCTAAGGGCTCCATAATAAGAATGACAAGATTGAACAGGATTGATCAAGATTGCCAAGATTTATAATTACATAATCAGTGTACCGCAAAAGTACCTTAATTTCCACCATGGTATATGCGGTCGCTCAATAAAAAAGCATGTATCATTTTCGGCCTAAAGCGATACATGCCTAAGTGGAATGGGTGAAAGAGTTTTCAGACAGCCTCTAAGTGAGGTCTGCCACTGTCGGATTGGCTAATGTTTTATAATCATCAGATCGTAACGCTACCGAAAACCTCCGGTCGCCGGCATTGAAGATGATTTTTTCGTTTTCAAACAATTTGGCATCCGCGTATACCGGGAGATTAAATAAATTGCCGAACGGGGGCACGCCACCTGGCAGAACTCCGCCGGTTAACTCCCCTACTTCGCTTTCCGTGGCAAACCGCAGTTTGCGGGTAGCCAGCTGCTGCTGGGCCTTCTCTGAATCGAATCGCAAGTGTGCTGGTACGACGATCATTACGAACCTGCCGTCTTGTGAATTGTTATAGGCTTTGACGATTAGGGCTTTGGCTCCTTGTTCCAGTGAATACCCGGTCCTGACTGCCGCAGCTTCTTCCGATGTCCTGACTGCCGCATGTTCAAAAGTTTCAAACCAGCAGTGGCGGTTCGACAAAATCTCAATAATTTGATTGGCTACGGGGTGGTAATTCATATTTGTAAATATTCCTTTTTTTGACGGCCGTCAAAAAATGGAATATGGAAGGACTTAAGAAATGCCGATTATTGGAATTTGAACGAGTCGACAATGCTTTCGAACTCATTGATAGATTGCCAGTCGTGCTCGCCCATGGCAGCATACCAGATATACTGGTTCTTATTGCGCTCGGTTTTGTAAACGATGATTTCGTCCATGCCCCCGCCGCCCACCGCGGTCATAATCTGCTTATCGTACGTGATGCCGTTTGAAACGGTTGTGGAGGTGGATATGAGTGTGCCATTGGGTGGCCGGAACTTGGTATTATTCATAAAGAGGTAAAAGACTGCACCGCTCGTGTTGACCATGCTGACTTCAAAATTATCGCGCGAACCTTTATAGGCCAGCTCTTTCGGCAGTTGAAACCCTAAGTTTTCCGTGGAGGTAACCTGGGTATCGACTGGTACGGAAAAAGTAAAACCGTATTCAGGGCTGGTGTAGGTGTTCCAGCCGGTTTGCATGTCTCTGGTGGTTACCGGTTTGCGGACCACTCGGTAGTTGATGTCGCCCGGCGGATATTTAAAACTGGTTCGGTCTTGGATTGTAATGGTCTGAGGCAGCGGGTGGGAGGCTGTGGGTGTCTCTGCAGTCCCGGGAATGTTGGCGGGTTCGTTCTGGTACAACCAAAAAACCACCGCTAAGAGAACGGCGGCAAACCCCAAGAACAGATAGGTCTTGCCGTTCATGAAGCGGTAGTTTTTATGATGCGTTAAACCAGGGAAACTCATGGGCTGTTATCCTTGCTTTTGATTCACCACGTTGGACTTTTTGAACTTGACCGAGAAGACCGGCTCATAGGGAGTATCTTCATGGTCTTTGACCTGGACCGTCTCCCCTTTCATGAGCGTATTAATGGCGATGTCGGTCAGGAGTTCCTTGTCGATTTCCATATCCTTTTTGAGGCCCAGGAATTTCTCATACTCCGAACCCATTTCAGCCTTCGTTTCTTCCTCGATCTGTTTCTTCCTCAATTGGTAGCCGCGAATTTTTTCGACGACTTCCCGGTATTCCTGCGACGAGCTTAGAGCATCTTTGTACATATCCTGGATCTGCTTGCGTTCGCGCTTAGTGCCTTGGATGCGGTTAAAGACTTCTTGTATGTGCTGCATAATCTGTTTATCTTGATATTTAATGTCTTATTTATTATACCATACTCAACTCTTCGGAGTGCGGGGAGTGGTTGATTTGCTCATGCAATGTTCCCAGTACCGGATTCCTGCTGGAAGTTGTTTATTCCAGGTGTTCCAATTATGGGTGCCGCCGGTAAGGACGAGCGTGTGGATTACGCTGGTAGCGGCGAGCTGCTGGTCAAATTCCCGGTTCTCTTTGACCAGGCTTGGCCAGTCATACTTGCCCACCGCCTGGAATACACACAAGTTTTGTGGCAGCGTTAACTGTCCAAAATAGCGAGCCGGGCTTTGTGCATCCTTGGCTGATTGGTTATTGCCGAATACGGCATTCAATTGTCCCCGCCAATTGTCGAAATAGGCTCCATACGCCAGAATGCTCCCGTATATTTCAGGATGCCGGAGTCCCAGGTTTACCGCACCATAGCCTCCGGACGAATTGCCTCCTATGGCACGCCCGCTCGGATCGGAAAGTGTCCGGTATCTGTGTTCCGCGTCAGTCCGTATATCGGTGACTATAAAATCTTCCATCCGCTGCTGCGCAGTCGATGCATTCACATATTGGCTATCGGCAATTTTTGGACCATTGCCATCCGGGAAGACAGCCAAGAATGGCCGTGCGTCCCTTGCTACAATCAGTTGGTTAAAGACCATGGCTGCATCGCCGTTGGCCGGCCAGTCGCGAAAATTTCCGGGATAGCCGTGAAGCAGATAGAGAACCGGATATCTGCGGTCCTTGTGCTCGTCATATCCTTCGGGAACATAGACTGCATAAGTGCTGGTGGCTTGCAGGGCGGAGCTGAAAAAACTCACTGTGTCGATGCGGCTGCCGCTTTTGGGCAGGTTTCGATGTTTGATTCCGTAATAAGTCTGGTATGCAGCTTGCTGGCCAACTACGAAGATCCTCGTTCCGAAAAAAATCAATAGCACCGCCGCTGCGGTAGTGAGCGCTATGGCTCGTTTGTGCTTTTTGTTGAATATGGTATACATATTTTCAATGCAGGCATTCCCTGTGCGTGTATGCTTTGCCTGTTGCAGATGGTCAAATGTCAAATGTAAATTGTCAATTGTTATTGCTAATCTAGGGAGAACAATGAGCAATTGAAATCTTCGATGATCTTACTCGAGAGCAGTTTATTTCCGTTATGTCATATGCGCTTGTGCCAGCGCTACCGCGATCTTTGGTAGCTCGGTTTCGCCCGGGTATATAAGGAATCGGGGCTGCCAGACAGGGTGAAATTTGGCTTTGAATGCCGCCAGACTCTGGTAATGATAGAGTTGGTTAAAATTTTTGTATAAGAAATCAACTGCTTTTTGAGCAAGCTGCGAGTCGGTGTGCGGGCTCTCGGTTTCCCTGGTGGCCAGCCCCAGACTCACTTGCCGGCAATCCCGGTTTTTAAAATATTCAATAGATTCGCAAAACGCGGCCTCGACAGTTCCGCTTGGTGCTAGTGGTGATTTGAGCATAAGGTCGAGCGCCATGGCTGTACCAAGATCGTATGGATAGTAGGAAAATGCCGCTACAATTTTTCCGTCAGTGCTGCCTGCCAGGAGCCAGCCGTCATCAAGCGGTGGGAACGGATAATAATGAGTCGAGAAGCCCATAGAACGGTTGTTGTGAGCGGTAAGCCAGTTGTGGTGCAGCGTCTCGATCTGGCTCAGCACCAGCCATGGTACTTCTGATAGTCGGTGCCATTGCCAAAGCAGGCCGCTGCGTCGGGCTGCTGCTGCGGCGTTCCTGACATTTTTCATAGCAGGGGTATTGAGATTAAATTCCGCGGTCTGCACGGCTGCGTCATCCCCGACCTTGAGGGCTTTCATGCCGAGCGATTTGTAATGTCCGAGATTGTGTTCGGCTACCAAATAAAAGACCACGCTTAATCCCCGCTGCTGCATGGCGGCATAAAATTCTTCTATAGCTCCCAGCCTCGCACCCTCGGGTCCTAAGGGGTCCCCCAGAGCTACCGCAGTGCCTTGGCGGATTTTGTAGGCTACTACCGATTCACGGTTTTGGGTAAAAAAATATCTTTTGTCGGGCATGAGCGATAAATAGGCGGTGGACAGAGAACCGTGGCGTCTTGCAAGTTCGAGTACTGCCGACTGTTCTGCTTCAGTTGGTGTGGATGGAAGCAGGTCCGGACCGAACAGAATGGCCACAATCGAAAGCAGGACTAGAATGCTAATTGCGGTGATCGAATCTTGAAACCATAATGCCTGATGAGTGAGCGGGACGAGGGTATTGCTGCCGAGACCTGTGATGGTGTATATATAATCGGAAACGATGGTATGCCATGAGATTGGCCGGGTAAATTGTCCTTGCAGGAGAAAATAGCCGGCGGTCGAATATACTCCTAAGAGCAAAAACAGTACCGCTCCCCTGCGAGCGCGCTGGACGAGGGTTAACCGGGCGCTGGCAATGGTGAATTCAAATCTGAAGGCAACCAAAAGAATGAGGGGGATGGCGGTTAACGATGCATCCTCAACATCAAAACCTTTTATGATATGGAAGACCAGGGAGGCGGCAAGCAGGCTGACGGTGATGAACCAAGCCCTGCGCTTTTTATTCCAAATTCCGCGCGCGAGGAACAGCAAAAAGAAACCCGAGAGCACTGATAAGGTTTTTGATGCATGGCGTACAGCCAACGGAAACCCTTCTTCAAGCACTATGATTCGAGCCGGGATAACCGGATGGAAGGCGGAGAAAATATCCAGCAAACCGGCAGCAAATACAATGAGGCCGATAATGACGCTCGGACTGAACCTGATTTTTTTCATATGGGTACTATAACAAAAACAGTCGAATTACTGGAAATTTTTCCAACCGACTGCTTGTCAAGACTGTTTTTCGGAAAATTTTGTGGATAACTGGGACTTTCTTATTGAATTCCATTCGGAGTGGCGATTCGCATGCCGGCGCTCCAGGCACTGGTGTTCCTGCCGAGGCAGAACGTTAGGGAATACGACAGTCCGTCTGCAGGTGCTTCATACCAGTAGACATTGCCGCCTCTCTGGGTTTCTGATGCACAATTACCATCAGCGGGTTTAGGAGAACTCGGGATCATGGGCAGGTAATTTGGTACGAATGGTTCTTCAGAACCGTTGAAGGTGTTCGTATTATCCATGGCGGTGCCACCTGCGGCAACGGAGGCGGTGCCGGTAGGGTAGGTGCCGTGCTGAATCAGGAACTGATCGAGTGCGGTAATGGTTTGCCGTATATCGGCAGCACGTTTGGCATCCCGCGATTTTGAACGGGCATTGCTCACGGAGACCATGACGACTCCGGCGAGGACACCGATAATTACTATCACGACTAGTATTTCTAATAACGTAAATCCGGATTCACTTCCGGGGTGCTGGGGAACTGTCAACATTTGTAATTTTGTTTATTTTCTATTTTTAGTATAGAACATTATTGTAAAAACCGGAAATTTGTCAGTAGCGGAGAAACGGCTACTTGCTGCCTGAGGTAGTAAAGCTTGCCGCGGGCTAATACGGCGATGCCACTCTGGGATGCGGACCTGCCGCGAAAGCGGACCGCCGGCTGCCCGTCGACGGTGGTCTCGGCGACCGATATAACGGAAGGAGATTTTTTGAGCATGTTGGTAACTGACTGCAGTGTTTCCTGTGACGGAAGGTCATACATTTCCACATAGCCGTTCTTGCCACCCGGGCCTGAAAAAGAGACCATGTTCGGCTGCTGGTCTTGGTTTACCTGCCAGGTAGTCGGCAGCTGCAGTTGGAATCCGAAATTTGAATTGGAGTAAAGCATTGGCTGCTGAGGTGTCCGAACAGGGGCTGGCGAAGGTGCTACTGCGGCGGGGTTGGTCGTTGTTGCCGCCTGGGGCGGATTGCCATTGGCAACCGGCGTGGTGCTTGACTGCTCACCGAGCGGCGGAACAAATGCCTGGCGAATTTGATCTGCGGTGTCAGAAACTGCCGGTTCTGGTTGTTTATTGCGTTTCCAAAAGAACCATACCGCACCGGCGATAATAAGCAGGCCAATGACCGCTAATATGATTGTGCGGACCGGGCTGGCGCCGGTCTCTCGTGCTTCTGCCATGGGCGTGGAAATTTAAAGATTGAAGTATTTAACATTTAAATATTGACTGCATATCATAGCATACATGACTGGATCTTTCAATCTTTAAATGTTAAATCTTGTAATTGCTTATCGGCGTTGCAGGGCTTCGAGAGTATCGATGACCTTTTGTACTACGTCATCCAGTCCCCAATTGCTCTTTACGAGATACTCGACTCTCCCCCGCCCGGTAGCTTCATTGATCTGTTCGGGGTCGGAAAGGTTGCTCAGAATGAGTACCGGGACAGTATTGCCCCGCTTGTCTTCCCTCAGCTTCTTGAGCATCGTCAACCCGTCCATGCTGGGCATAATAATATCCAAAATCACTAGGTCAGGTTTGTGTTTGAGCGCTGCGCGCAACCCTTCCAAGCCGTCATGGGCTTCAAGTACGTTAAAACCTTCCCTGCGGAATTTGTCCGCAAGGACCATGAGCAGTGCTGCCTCATCTTCCACTATAAGAATTTTTCTGGGTGCTGACATATGAAGCTGCCGGACGTAGAAGTCCGCTGTCGTTCGTTTGGGTTATGCTGATCTCAACTCACTTGGCGACTTCCACCGGGAGTTCAATATAAAACACCGTCCCTTTATTTTCCCGCGACTTGAATGAAATTTTTCCTTTGCAGTAATCAAGAAATGATTTGACAAGGTAGAGCCCGAGACCCGAGCCTTCAGTATCCAGTTTGGCCGCGTTGTCGGCACGGAACAGTTTCGTAAAGACCTTGTTTTGCTGGTGTCTGGGAATACCATATCCCGTGTCTGCAACGGTTATGCGCAAAACAGGTTTCTTCCGCGCCTGTTTTGCTATGGAAATTTTCGTATTGATTGTTCCGCGGGACGGGGTATACTTTACCGCATTCGTGACGAGATTTTGCAAAACCAGGCGGATAACCTTTCGGTCCGACAGGATCGGTTTGAGATTTTTTGAAAAATCCATCTGGACACGCAGTTTCTTTTCCTTGATGATGGGGCTAATCTCTTTTACGATGTCCTCCAACAGCTCTTTGATACTTATGACGGACAACTTGATAGTAAATGTTCCCAACTCTATGCGGGAGACATTTAAAAAGTCATAGACGAGTTCCACCATTTTTTGGTTGGCTTTATACACCGCTTGCAAATAGCGGCGTTGGTCCTTGGTTAGCCGCCCGATCTCCCCGCTGAGCAGGGCTTCGGCATACCAGTTGATCGCTGAGAGCGGGGTGCGCAGCTGATGGGAGACCAGGGAGATGAGTTCAGATTTGGTCTTGTCCATTTCCCGTTCCTTGGTTACGTCCCGGAAGACTTGGATGAATCCAATGATTTGGCCGTGGTACATGACCGGAGAAGCAGTGAGGACGACCGGGATCCGTGAGCCGTTTTTTTTCTGGTAAAAGACGTTCTTGGACTTGGTTTGCAGGAAGTGGTGTAGGGCCCGGTAAATGGGACGCTTGGCGTGTTCTATGGGTTGATGCTGCTCGTTCAGCATGGGTTCCGTGTCGAGCAGGAATTTGCCAATCAGCTCATCCTGGCGGCATCCGAAGATCCGTTCGGCTTCCCGGTTGACGAGAATTATTTTCCCTTCCTTATCGGTCAGGAGAATGCCTTCTCCGATTGAATTGAGCAAAATTTCGTCCTTCACTTTATCTTGGCTGAGCAGGCTGCGATTTTGTTCGAGTTCAGTAGTGCGCTCCTTGAATTTGACCTTCAGTTGTTGATTTGCTTCTTGCAGGTTCCGGTTCAGGCGATTAATGGTGATTGCTTGTGCTGCGCCGTTTCCGATGAAAGTGCACAAGTCCTGTTCCTCGCTGGAAAAGTCATGATGGGAATTATAACAAATGACCAGCGTGCCATACGTCTTGTCGCGGTATGCAACGGGTATGACCGCTACGCTTTGCATATAGGCACGGGCATCGCCGCGTAAAAAGTCCGCTTGGGCGGCATCAGTGACCAGGAGCGGGGTTTTATTCTCAAAAACCCTGGCCATCACCCCGTGCTTGCGGGGAGCGGTCGGGGTATACGGGGTATTCTCGGTCTTATAGAGCCGCTTAAATTCTTCGTCTTTGGGCTCCTTGAACCAAGAGAATCCATAATTTGCACCCAAGACAGCCACGGCAGTTTTGACGAATTTGCTGGCAATAACCTGCTCGTCAGCCTCATTCACGCATTCGAGAATAACCTCATTGAGCAGAGTCAGTTTGTTGGAAATATGATTCATAAAAATTTGGGTCGCCGGTGGCATCCCGGCGACCGTGTTCTGGTACCTTACTGTTTTTCGAACGGTATGATGACATACCGGTCGATGTCGAACATGGTCTCCTTGCGCAGCTCGTCGCATGCGCGCATGGTATGCCCGAACGTTTCTGGGTAAAATTGGAAGTTGCGAAACGTTGAATCTGGGCCAGGTTTCCTGCTGGGGTTGAGGTCTTTAGTCGATTCCGCAAGCAGGAAATGTCCTCCGCGTTTAAGGAGCGGGACGACTTGTTGCCGGAGGCAAAATGCAAGCTCTTCGTCGTTTCTGATGTGCGGGCCGAGGCGTTCCCAGGTAATAAGGTCAAAGCTTTCTTCTTCAAACCTGCTGCATAGTTCGTGCGCGCCTCCGACTCCGAAGTTGCTGACATAGTCGCCGAGTCCTTTACTCATGAGGTAGGAGTGTAGGAAATCGACGATTGCGGGGCAGATGTCCTGTCCGAAACACTCGCCGCCGGTGCTGAGGGCTAGGCCCAGATATTCGACAACACGGCGGATACCGTTCGCTACTATCAGAATCCTGACCTTGTCTTTACCGGCAAGGCAGGCAGCCGCTACTTTGAATATTTCGTCTGAAAGTTCCTGCTCCTGCTGTTCGCAGTATTGCCGGATCTCCGGACGATGGATATCCTCTGCCAACCAGTGTGCAGGACCCCCCATAAACCAGATCAGGCGGTTAAAGCGGTACTGCCAACGTTCGACGACTTCTTCCTGGTCGATTTTGACATACGGGGTAACCGTGAGCTCGTTTGCGGGGGCCTGGATGAACTGCAACCAGTGCTTGCCCATGTTCTTTTATGCTCCTCCTTCATGCTTTGTTTCTCAGCTGATACCCTCTTGCGAAGGTCTTGGTCCCAGTATACCAGAAGCAGTCCCTTTTTCAAGCAGTTTGGATAAGGGAAAGTAATTGTTCATGGAGGGCGGGGTTTGCAGCCAATATAGATTCCTGGCTAATGTCCCACGGCTGTCCGTTCGCCGCGGTAACTATACCGCCGGCTTCTTGAATAATAATGCAGGCGGCTGCCATATCCCATGGTTCAAGATTTGTGGCAAGGAAACCGTCAAATTTTCCACTGCTGACAAATGCCAGCTGTGAGGCGGCCGAAGCTAAAACGGGCGTGTAGTTGACGCCGTTCTCCGAAAGAAGCTTCCCCTGAAAGTGCAAAAGCTGCTCACGGTCGAGTTTTCCGTAATCCAAGCCAACCACGGCTTTATTGATGTTGGTATTATTCGAAACCGACAGTGTCTTTCCATTGAGCCAGGCTCCTCCCCCGCTTTCTGCTTCATACAATTCGTCGCGTCCGGGCAGGTAGATAGCACCGGCTGCAGGTTTTCCGTTGATAGCCAACCCTATGCTGACCGCGTAAATATCGCTAATCTGCAATGCATAGTTCATTGTGCCGTCCAGGGGGTCAACCACCCACGTGTATTCAGATTCATTCTCTACGTTGTCGTTTTCTTCGGAGTAGATGTTGTGGGTGGGAAATTCTTTGGCAATTTCAAATCGGATCAGACGATCCGCTTCGTCATCCGCTTCGATCTTAAAATTATTTTTGAGTTTATATTCGTAGGTGTGGGGTTGCTGTTTTTGGGCACTGATCCCCTGTCCGGCCAATTTGGCGAGCTTGGCGGCAAAGGTTCGGAATTTTAGTAATGGGGTGGGCATGAAATGGTCGGTAAATTTTGGTTCTATAACAACGCGGTTTGAAAACGTTCTGTTTCGGCACCCTGTATTATACTGCAACTGTAGACGAAGTCCAGTATTTCTCTCTTAATTATGGAGCTGGTAGGCCAGCCGTCATGCTCGCCACCTGGCTGGCGAGCATGAGAGTAAGACCTGGCTATCGATTCCGTCACATATCTAAATTACGGTTATTGAAAAACAATTTTAAACTGGGGAATCATGGGTCCACTGGAATCACGCATGCTATCACTCCAGGAGTGGCTGGCTCAGAGGAAAATGCGGGGTATAATTGTTACCCTGATCGTTTTGGTTGTGCTCGAAATTGTGACGCATCGCACCCGGTTTAATGTCGTCAATCCGGGTTTGTTTTTACTTATTGCTGTTGTCTATGCAGCTTTTATCGATGGCATGATGGCCGGGCTGGTAAGTGGCACGCTCGGCTTTTTGTATTCTCTATATTTTTTCTCTCGTGATGGCCGCCTATTCACCTACACACCCGATGACCTAACCCGGGTTATTGCCCTGTTCGTCTCCACTTATGCGATTGTGTATATGACCGGCTGGCTCAAACAGCAGAACGATCTGAAGACCCGGCAGCAGGAGCAGCAGCGCCTTCAGGAGTTGCAGGAAGACAAGATATGTGTTTTTGCTGATGCTTTCCCTAATATTATTTGGACGATGGCCAGCGATGGTACGTACGAATATTTTAATAATACCTGGTATGAATTTTCAGGATTAACGAGGGTGCAGACGTTCGACCATACGATCACCCGATCCCTCATACACCCAGAAGATATACAGCGAGTGCTGGAGCGCTGGTGCCAGTCTCGGGAGAGTGGTCAATCACTGGAGATTGAATATCGTCTCAAGTCAAAAGCTGGGGAGTTTCGCTGGTTTATGGCCAGGATCGTTCCGGTCAAGAACGCCCAGGGCGCGGTTATTAAATGGTTCGGTTCCGCGACTGACATTCACAAGCAGCGCAAGGTTGAAGCAGAATTGGAAAATTCCAAGCGGCAGCTGGAGGCGGTGTTAGCGAATGTGGCAGACGGCCTCGTGGTGCGTAATTTCCAGGGCCGGATCCTTTTTACCAACGGAGCGGCATTACGCATTTTTGGGGTCAGTTCGGTGGAAGAACTGTCCGAATTCCTCTCATCTGATGTTTCGCATGGTCTTAATTTTCGCGACATTGATAACAGGCCGGTACATATGCAAAAGCTTTTTATGCCTACGCCTGGCAAGAACGGTACTGGGACTGATCCGCAGATATACAGTCTTGTTGGCAATGCAATTACCGCAAAGCGATGGGTCTCCATTTCCGCCACTTCCATTGTGAATTCCCCCGCTGCCCCCGATCTGTACGTGTCTGTTATCCGGGACATTACGAATGAGCGTAAGGCCATCATTGAAACGGAACGATTAGTCGCCCAGCAGGAGTTTCTCGCCCGCGCCGGCGAGCTACTCACTTCTTCTTTGGACCATGAAACAACACTCAAAAGCCTCACCAGGCTCATTGTGCCAAGGCTTGCCGAATGGACAGTCGTGCATTTGGTCCAACCTGACGGAGCAGTGGTTGAGGTGGCGGCGGCCCACGTAGACCAGGAGAAGGAAAGGAGGCTCGTGAAAACTCTCGGTACTCGGAAAAACGAGCAGGGTGAACTAGCAACGCCGAGTTGGATGCTCAAAGTTGTGCAGACCGGCAAGCCCGAATTTCACCCTATCGTGAACGAACAAACTATATCGGCTATTACGCTCGGCACCGAGCACACACGGATGATCCGGGAAACTGGAATCCGTTCGATCATGGTGGTTCCGCTAAAGAATTTAGACCAAGTGATTGGCACAATCTCTTTTGCCTACACCGATACGGACAATCATTTTTCGGAGAGCGACTTACAAATGGCAGAAGAGCTGGCACGGCGCGCCTCGATAGCCATTCAGAATTCCAAACTGTATCACCAGGCACGGGAGATTGCGTCCCGCGAACATGAGCACGCTGCTCTTACCGAGACTTTACTCGGCAATGCCCCGGTCGGTTTTGGGTTTGTCTCTTTGGATTACAAGTTTTTGCAGGTCAACAACGCTCTCGCTGCCATGAACAGCGTCAGTCCTCGGGATTTGCTTGACCGGCGCTTGAGCGAAGTCCTACCCGACCTGGCTGAAGTAGTCGAGCCTCAGTATGACCACGTAGTAAAACATGGGGAACCGGTGGTTGATTATGAGATTAGCGGGTATACGCCGGACAATCCGGAGCGGCTGCGACACTGGTTCTACAATTTTTTTCCAGTGCGCAATACCGACAGTAAATTGAGCGGAATCGGCATTATTGTTGCGGAGGTGACTGACCGCAAGGAAGCCGAACGGGAGATTCATTACCGCGCATACCATGATATCCTGACTGGTTTGCCGAACCGGAAATATTTTGACGAACGCCTGGCATACGTGCTCCATCGGTCCAAGCGCGACCATCACAAATTTGCCGTATTGTTCATCGACATGGACCGATTGAAGAACATTAACGATTCGCTCGGGCATGACATCGGCGATACGGTCATTCGCGAACTTGCGGAACGCCTCAAAAAAACGTTGCGTGCTGGGGATGTAGTGGCGCGCTGGGGAGGCGATGAATTCGTGATCTTGCTGCCCGAGCTTTCGGTTATAGCAGACGCGGTCAAAGTTGCAGAAAAGATCTTGAAAACCGTGGAGCCGTCCCTCCGGATTGGCGTCCATACGCTGCACATGACGGTGAGTATTGGCATTGCAGTCTTCCCGAATGATGGAGAGGATGTTCAGACGCTGCAGAAAAATGCGGATATCGCCTTGTACCGCGCCAAAGAGGCTGGCAAGAACCGCTACGAGCTGTATAACCAGCAAATGAATGTTAAAGCTTCCGAGCGCCTGGCTCTGGAAAACGATTTGCGGCAGGCTCTCGCCAAGTGCCAGATGGACCTCTACTATCAGCCAATCCAAGATTTAAAAACCGGACGTATCGTATCGGTCGAAACGCTGCTCCGTTGGCGGCATCCGCGTTTTGGCCTCTTGTCCCCGCTCCGATTTTTACCCATCGCGGAAGAAACCGGTATCATCTCCCAGCTCGGTTCATGGGTTATTGACCAGGCCGTCTCCCACATGGCTGAGCTGAACCTTACCAGCGGGCCTATGCGATTTTCGATCAATATTTCAGCGCGTCAATTTTCCGAGGGCGGGCTGGTTGCCGGCATTATCGACCGCCTGCAGGCGCATCAATGCAGTCCGGAGCTGCTTGATATTGAAATTACCGAGAGTCTGGCTATGGAAAATCTCGATCGGACTCGGAATACGCTCGATGAATTGAAACAATACGGAATCTCTATTACGGTCGACGATTTTGGAACCGGCTACTCTTCCTTGAACTACCTGAAGCGTCTACCAATTGACCGCCTCAAAATAGACAAATCTTTTGTCCGGCATGTCTTGACCGATGAGCAGGATACCAGCATTATCAAAGCCATTACTTCAATGGCAGAAAGTTTGCATTTGAAGGTTGTTGCGGAAGGGGTGGATACCGAGATGCAGTTGAATCTTTTGCGGTCGCTCGGCTGCCATGCGGTTCAGGGTTATCATATTAGCCGCCCGCTGTCGCGACATGAACTAGTGGCATTCTTGAATAAGAAGAACCAAGAGATTTCTCCGGTACAGACACAGGTGGAGGAAGGAGCACAATCTTAATTCCCAATTTCCAATATCCAATTTCCAATAAAATGCCAAATCCCCAAAATCTTATATGCAAAACAGCTCGTTTCGTTAGAAATTGGAAATTTGGAATTGGAAATTAACAAAAATCCCCTTTTCGGGGATTTTAGTTATTGCTTCAGTAAATTGTACAACCCCAGTGTCTGTTTGACCTTTTTGACAAGCTCATCCATGGACCAGTGGCTTTTGACAATATGTTCGAGCACTCCTTTTTTTGTACCGAGGATCTCGCTGATTTTCTCCACCTCGCTCAAGTTACTAATTATGATGACGGGTATTCCCTGCCCCTCAGTATCGTTTCGTAGCTTCTTGAGCATTGTCAATCCATCCATAGCTGGCATGATGATATCGAGTAAAATCAGATCGGGTTTGGTCTTGAGGGCGGCCTTCAGGCCTTCTTCCCCGTTTTGCGCCTGGGCAACTTCAAAACCATCCCGAGTAAATTTATCGGTCAGGACTTCTAGCAAAGCGCCTTCGTCTTCGATAATCAAAATTTTTTTCTTTCCTTGCGTTTTGGCCATGCGGCGTTGGTTAATGGCTATTTCCTGAGACGTTCGGTGGTTTTTCGCCTTACGCGGTCTGCGGTCTTTAGTATACCAGAGCCAACTGGCTTCGTCGATGGAATACCGCTCGCGATGATTATAAGAGCTTTTCCAGCGGGCAAACACAAAACGGCACAAGCATTTCCGCGTGCGACAGGCCGCCGTGGACCCCTTTTTGATGGAAGGGGTAGCCCGGAAAGTGATCATACCAGACGTGATGGTCTGGTAGAGGTAAAATGAGTACGTTGCCGATACGGCGCAGGAATTTTTCCGAGGGTTTATGCAGGCCGAACAATCCGCTTTTCAGGGCTTGCTGTGTAGGCAAGACCTTGGCTTGGCCCGTTAATTCTTGCTGCAGCAGTTTTATGGCACTATTCAATTCGGGTGGATGAATGAACAAAAAAACGTCATGCGGAGCGCCGGTCGGCGGAATAATCTCTTTTTTATGCATCCATGCGTATTTGGCGGTCAATTCAAGGTATTTGTTGAGGTAGATAATATCTTCGCCTTTGATATTGGACTGCCCATGGTCTGCAGTCAGCAAAACGAGGACATCTCCGGCTGCAGTCTTATCGAGCTCACCCAAAAAGCGGCTGGTGAACAGGTTTGAGAAGGATTCGAGTTCTGAAACATGTTCCTTGCTGTTCGGTCCAAAACTGTGCTCGACCTGGTCGATAAAGTGCCAGTAGACTAAGAAGAACGCGGGACCATTGGTATTCACCAGTTTATCTTTGAGTTTTTGTACGAGGTCATTCCCATGAGTGAACGCGACTGCCTCGCTCCCCTTGCTGATGGCTGATTGGTACGCGCCTTGGATGTATTCGTGATATACGAAATTGTGTGAAGCAATGCCTGCTTCGGCCAGGCGTTCGTAGACGGTCCGTCCGTCATACAGCATCTCAGCGGTGCCTCCGTGCCGGAGCAGGGCGTTTGGCTCGCTGGTCCGGATCATTTTGAACGGCAAGGTCTCGATAACTCCTTTGAGTTCTTCGAAATACACAAACCATTCCGGCAGCCCATGTTCTTGCGGGGTCATGCCGGTATGAATGGTGGTCAGTGCGGCGGGAGTCGTCGATGGAAAGACAGATGTCAGCGGAAAGACATCGCCGCGCTCTTCAAACCGGGACAGAAATGACATCTGCTCATGGTAGGTTAAAAAATGGTCGAACCCCAAACCGTCAATCACAAACAAGATGACCTTCGAAAACTTCTTTCCGTACCGGTCGAACAAGCGTTCTTTGAATGTCGGGCGCTGGTGGGCGATCCCGAAATATTCCAGGATGGAAGGCGTAACTTCGGCAATGGAAAAACTGCCGTAGTCCGGCTTCAGGAAGCCTTCCCAGGACTGGCGCTTTTCGATATCGGCAAGTAGATCTTTATGGATCATGGCGGTGTTATTGTGAACATGTAACCTTTGCCTTTGACATTTAACTTTTCGAAAGTGGTCAATTGTAAAATGTTAATGGTCAAATGTTATCATACCCTTCACTTAATCAGCTCCTTAAATTCCCTGTATACATAGTGAAGGTGGTTAATGCGCGAGTGGTCTACAAACTGGTCAATGCAGCCAAGCGGGTATTTCATGTGTTTGAGTTTGGGGTCCCGGATGCTCCGATTGATCTCGCTAATATACAGTCCTACGTCCAAGACCTTGTAACCACGACCATGGAAGTCGCTTAATTCAGTCGTTAGCGGTTTCGTAATGCGTAATTGATTGTGTAATGTGGCTAATTGTTGGTACGCCAGCCCAAGCAGACGCTCGCGTTCTTCCCAGGAAGGCGCATGAAGTACGCCGACCAGGACCGGAATCATGGATGGTGCGTGGCTCAGACGCAGAAAGGCAGTCCCGAACCATTTGCTGTATGGCACGTATTTCTTTTCTAAAAAAAAGCACATGGTCATGATCCGGTCGATCATGCGTGAGGTAATAAGGGATGAGCCAATTTCATCCCCTACTTGGGCTGAGCGTCCTGGGTATGAAAGCTCGTTGGCGATCTTGTCCCACTGGATCTTTAAAATATACAGCCAGATATCCCGCGGGTAGTAGGAAAATTTGTTTCTGATCTCCTCAAGCCGGCCAAGTCCGTCATAATAGACGGTACCGCTGGTGACTTCCAGAAGGGCTTGCTGCGGGAACGTGAGCCAGTCTTTGAGGGTAACTTTACGGTACGGATTAAACCCCAAATAATACTCGAAGAACGATCGGATAGAAAAGACTTTGACCAAATGGTTGACCGGTCCGCGCGCTTTTGGCTGCATCTGCTGAACCAGGTAAGATTGTCGCGGCCGGGTAAAGTTCGTGGAAAATCCCTGGAAGGTTACAGGCAGGTGTTGGGCCAAGAGCCGATGGATTTTTTCGGAATATTTTTTCAGATTTTGCTCAGAAACAAACAGAATGCCGCGCGGTCCCCAGTTATGGTCCATGGACTGCTCGGTGTCGAAACCAAGGACATCCGAACCTTCCCCCATGAGGCCGGCTGAGTACTTTAAGCGCGGGAAATACTGCTCCATTAGCGGCTTGATCGCCTCATGGAAAAACATGCGGTTCAACTCTACGCCCGGAATAAAGTTTGGCATGCCAACCTCTATGGTTTTGGGCTGCGGGTAATACCTAAAACCCTTAACGGATGAGTGCCTTATTTGACGGAAGAAACAGCTAAATCAAACAAAACCGTCCCGGCGGTACCGGGACGGTTTTGTGAATACTACTCTTATTTCGATTGGTCGAAGGTGGAGCAGATCAATTCTCCGTAAGTGGACAGGGACGCGGCAAAGCCGGTGTGCAGCGGTTCGGGCAAATGGTTGAGCCGATTAATGGTATTTTTCCCTTGGTTCTTCCGGACGAGGTTTGTTTTCCCGGTCATGGGCAGTAAGCCGATCCACCATATTATTGCTGTTCATGGCACCCGAAAAGATCAGCTCTTTAAACATATTGAAAATTTGGAATCGCCTATCCGTATCGCGGCCTGCCCGATGGTAAAAGCGCTCCAGGCTGGAAACAATGGTTTCTTCCACCGGGAACCCCTTGAGAGTGAAGGATATCGGCTCGTTAGGTACTGGTAATTCAGCTTTAAGTTCCATATGAGATCTATTAATTGGCTACTCATATTATATAAGTATGACGGAGAAATGTATAGAACATTCCTGTAGGTGAAACCTTATGATAGATAGCAACGTTATATTATATAGACAAGGTAAGAAATTTATTAACACTACTAAAACCGCCGATTATCGGCCATTATGAACATTACATGGGAAGAATTGAACTCGGTTAACATTAGCGAGCTCGATGAGGACCATCAGGAAATTGCAGCATTGATTAATCGACTCAGTCGGACTACCAGCAAGGATGGAGCCGGCAGAATCATCCGGAAATTGGAAATATACGCAATCGAGCACTTTAAAGCCGAGGAATCATATTTTAAAAAGTATCAATACCCAGCAGCTGAGCCTCATGTCAGGCAGCATCAGGCTTTTTTGCGGCGTATACGCCAGTTCAGGCGGCAATATGACGCTGGTGTCTTGGAAAATGCCAGGCTTCTGGAATTCCTGAATACCTGGTGGCTCGCCCATATTAATAACTCTGACCAAAAATATACAGATTTTTTAAACCAACAGGGAGTTTTTTGAAAGAGCATTCGACTCGCCCGAGTGGCGGGTTTTTGGTTTATCCGGGTACGGCTGCGTCTGTCGGGTAGTCCTATAACTTTAGCGGTTAGCGGGCTCTGGATTATTTCCGAGCTTTATGGTAAAATAAGTTAGCTTGGTGAGAGATCGGCAGTTCAGCGGAGTTAAATTTTTAAGCCGGTTCAATTGCCGATGTAGCTCTCCGCCAGCTGGCGGATGGTTAGAATAGCTGTTTTGCTCCGACGTTTGCGAAAGCAAAGTCGGAGTCCCGACCTTCGTCTGACGGAGTGTCGGGATAAACCATCAAACAAAGTCAATATGCCAGCTTAGCTCATCTGGTAGAGCAACGGTTTTGTAAACCGTAGGTGGCCGGTTCGAGTCCGGCAGCTGGCTCCACTTCTTCGCTTAAGCTTCGAAGTGCAAGCACTCATTATCCCTTGTTTCGGATCAGGATAATGCTAAATTTTCTGACGCCCAGAAAATTTTCTTTATAACTTTATAACTTTTAACTTGATAACTGCACTATGTCCCAGGATCATCTTATCAACATGGAATGCACGGTCTGCCATAATCTGAATTATCAGACCAATAAGAACAAGAAAATTACTCAGAAGCGCCTCGAGCTGCAGAAGTTCTGCAAGCACTGCAAGAAGAAGACGGCGCACAAGGAAACGAAATAGTTTATTAAAAACAGCCAAATGGCTGTTTTTATTTTTATATTTATGGTATAATCGTCTGTGTGCAAGTAAACTGGATTGTTAGTTTATATGCTCAATAATTCAACTAAGAAACAAGCGTTAAATCTTAGACTAAAAGGGTTTTCGTATGCTTTTATAGCAAAGAAATTGTCTATCTCAAAAAGTACAAGTTACCTTTGGCTAAAAAATATTGCATTAAGCAAAAACGCAAGCCAGAGATTACTTTTGGCACAATTATACGGTCAGAAAAAAGGTTTAAAGAAAATAGAGGACGCTAGAACGCATGTTGAATCTGAAATAAAACAGAGAGTTGGTGATACCTTAAAGCAAATACATATGAGCAAGGAGAACCAAAAGCTCTTATGTTCAATTCTTTATTGGAGCGAGGGGGAAAAATCTAAAAGGGTTGTCGCTTTTACTAACTCCGACCCGCTTATGATAAGGTTATTTATTAAATTGTTTGTTGGTTCATTTGGAGTCAGTAAATTAAAAATTAAAGCATTTTTACATTTACATGATTACCACAATGTAGATAGACAGGTTATATTTTGGTCCAAGCAAACCGGTATTCACAAAAATAGGATTACAGTATATAATAAACAGAGCCAACATACTTATAAAAAGCCTAATTACCCAGGCTGCATTTCTATCAGATATTATGATGCAAAAATAGCAAAAGAAATATTTTTTCTTTATAGCAATTTTGCACAAAATATGGGGGCTTGGTGAAATGGTATCACAGCGCTCTCCAAAAGCGTTGTTGTGGGTTCGATTCCTACAGCCCCTGCCAAAAAAGCTTCTCTTTGATAATAGAAGCTTTTTTGTTATAGTACCAGCATGAAAAAACTCATACCCGCTATCGCAATCAACGAATTGATTCTAACTAAAAATCCCGTCATTACAGTTGAAAAGGAAAAGGTAGACGGCAACGTTACTTTAAAAGAATTGGATATCATAAACAAACTTATAAAATATTATAACCCAAAAACTATTTTTGAAATTGGGACATTCGATGGTAGAACAACATTAAACATGGCACTCAACTCAAATGCGAAGACTAAACTTTTTACCTTGGATCTACCTGAAACGGAAATTGGCAAAACTAAATTCAAGCTTTATACAGGATCAAAATTTAGCGATATAAATTATGTGAATAAAAATGAATCAGGAAAAAGATTTAAAGGCACAGAAGCGGATAAAAAGATTACGCAATTATTTGGAGACTCAGCCACATTCAAATTTTCTCCATACTACAAAAAGATCGATTTCATATTTATTGATGGTTCACACGCTAAAAAATATACTCAAAATGATACTGAGAAAGCAATCAAGCTTTGCAGATCAACAAAATCTATTATCCTCTGGCACGACTACGGGGTATGGGATGGAGTAACCGAGGCACTCAATGAACTTTACACTAATGACAAGCGTTTCAAAAATTTGAAACATATACTAGGAACATGCTTGGTGATTAGAGATTAAGGTTTGAACCTTACCCCCTATCCCCTGCCAAGAAAAGCATATAGCTTTAGCTATATGCTTTTCTTATTAAGGAAGTAGGAATCGAACCTACCTACCGGCAGGCGGCAGCGAGGCAAGGTTTTTAGTGCAGTAAAAACCGCTTGAGGATGTATTAATTATTCGCTTATAGGCGTTTGACAAAAAACCTCATGTTCTAGTATTATACAAGGTCTTCTCAGTTGTATTTAGGAAGACATTTACAAAACTTTAGGAGGAATTTGACAGTGTAACACATTGGGTTATCCTGCATTTTCGTCGATTCTTCCTAGAAATCTGCAGTATCCGTTTCTGAAAGGAGATGCCATATGGCATTGCAAGACTCGCAAGCAAGAGAATTAGTCCTCGCGCACAACGAGCAGGCGTACGTCCAGGACGACAACAAAGGCGATATCGCCGCCCTCGTTGGTCCCTTCAACAAGAAGCTGGACCCAAACGAGAAACCCGTCATCTTTGACGAGGTAAACGGTAAGTTCGTCCGCACTGACTCGGTCGAGCAAGCGAAGCGTCTGTGGCCTTTTGCTCAAGAGGGCAGCTACATCGTGCTTGCCAACCCGGCTCGGGATACCAATCAGGCGCATCCTTCAACCGCCTCCAGCAACAAGCTGCCGGCGATTGAGTGGGGGCGCAAGATTATCCTCCCCGGCCCCGTTACCTTCCCACTCTGGCCCGGCCAGATCGCCAAGGTCATTCCCGGACACAGGCTGGACGCCAACCAATATCTCATCGTCTCTATCTACAACGAGGAAGAAGCCCGGAACAACTGGGCGAAATCCGTCGTGAAGCGGGTAGAGAAGAAGGTCGACGGCGAAGGCGAGAAGACCGAGTCGGTCAACACCGAAACGGCTCCGTCAGACCTGACCATCGGCAAGCGCTACGTCATCAAGGGTACGGACGTGTCTTTCTACATCCCGCCCACGGGCGTCGAAGTTGTGCCGGACAAGAACGGCACTCACGTCCGCGACGCAGTCCTCCTGGGTCCCATGGAATGGTGCGCCTTAGACGATCAGAACGGTACGACCCGGTACGAATACGGCGAGAAGGTCGTGTTTCCGTCCGCCACTGAGAACTTCCAGGAGAAGGACGGCAATCGCAAGTTCAAAGCCATCGAACTCAACGATGACATGGGAGTCCATGTCAAAGTCGTGAAGAATTACGACGAGGGCGAGGGTGAGGACAAGAAGACCGTCAAGGCCGGCACGGAACTGTGGATTACCGGTAAGCAGCAGAGCATCTACTTCCCGCGCCCCGAGCACCAGCTCATTCGCTACGGCAGCAACCAGAACGATCCGCGGCAATTCGGGATTACCATTCCCGAAGGCTCGGCTAAGTACGTTCTGAATAAAAGGGAAGGCAGGATCAATACCGTCAAAGGATCTCAGATCCTGCTGCCCGACCCGCGGTACGAAGTCATCGTCCGCCGAGTCCTCGATCCCAAGACCGTCGCCCTGTGGTTCCCCGGCAGCTCCGAAGCCCAAGCGTTCAACGAGAACCTCCGGCGTTTGAGCGAAGGGGATACCGGCTACGTCACCGATGAGCTGGCGCGCAAGGGTTTCGCGGCTCAGCCCGCCTCGGCCCGCATGCGATCGGCCTCCAGCGACTACGCCGGCGAGCAGCTCGACCGCGGCAGCAAATTCACGCCGCCCAGGACCATTACCGTCGACGACATCTTCGGCGCCGTTCGGATTGCCCCCTATTCTGGCTACGCGGTGCAAGTCGTCAGCAAGACCGGCAAGCGCCGGGTGGTGCAGGCGCCGGAAGCGGCTATCCTGGAATTCGACGAGGACCTCGAAGTTCTCGAGCTTTCCACCGGAACGCCGAAGAGCGATGAGAAGCTCATTAAGACCGTGTACCTCATTACTCACAACAACAAGGTGTCCGATCTTGTGGACGCCGAGACCCTGGACATGGTGCCGGTAAAGATCCCGCTTGCGTACCGGGTTAGCTTCGAAGGCGATCCCGGTAAGTGGTTCTCCGTGTCCAACTACGTCAAACTGCTAACCGAACACATGCGCAGCGTAATTTACAGCATTGTGAAGCATTGTGGCATCGAAGATCTTCGGCTCAGGTCCGCTGCTATCATCCGCGACACGGTCCTCGGTCCTCATCCGGAAACGGGCGAGCGTCGGGGGAAGGTGTTCGCGGAGAACGGCATGCGGATCTATGAGATCGAGGTCGGCAAGGTTGCCATCGGCAACACGCAAATCGCCGCTATGCTGGAAAACGCGCAACTGGACGCCGTCAAGAAGGCAATTGAAGTCGGCTCCAAACAGCGTGAACTGGATACGGTAATGCGTGTCGAGGCTATCAATCAGCAGATTAAAGACGCTCAGACCATAACAGTTCTCCATACCGCTGAGCAGGACGCCAAGGTAGCTACGACTCAGGCTGAGTTGGTTGCCGAAACGGCGCGCAAGAAGATCGAAACCGAAGCTGAGACGGTGCGTCGCAAGAACGACGCGGACGCCGCGACGGCTCAACGGAAAGTTATTTCCGACGCTGCAACAGCTTTGGCTCAGGTCAAGGCGGAAACGGAGAAGTTAAGCCAGAACCTCAAGCTTGGATTGGAGCGGATTGCCGCTGAATCCCTGCAGGCTGCTGAGCGCAATAAAGCGGCTCTGGCCCAGGCGCAAGCCGAGACCCAGAACGCCGAGGAGCGCCGCAAAGTCGAACAGGCCAACGCCGACTTGGAGTACGCCAACGGAGTACGCGACCAGAAACTCAAGGTCGAATTCCTCGAGGCGGAAGCTAAGGCGTTTGTTGATCGCATCAAGGCGCTCGGCCCCGAGTTCGCCGCCGCTCTGCAGACACTGGGCGACAAGATAGTCGCCGAGAAGGTCGCGGAGGCGTTTGGCCCCATTGCCGCCGCCGAACAAGGGAACGTGAGCCGCGTCGTTGAGCGGTTCTTCGGCCCCAACGCCCCGGTCACCAAGATGATCGAGGCTGCCGTGGCCCACAACGGCAACAAGTAACACTGTCAGCCTAAAACATACAAGCCCACACTCGGCTCCGGAACTCAGGTTCCGGACTCGATGTGTGGGTCTTTTTTTGTAAAAGCAGTTTTACATCATGCAGGAAAAATTATGATCGGGAGAGGAATAAGAAAACCGCCCTCGCCTTGCGGCAAGTGCGGCTTAAAGCCAACGGATTATGGAACGTGCAGTCCCACTTGTTGTTCCCAGACTACCTCCGGAAGGTTTTCTGGGTTAGCAAGCGCTACAATGAGTGCAATCAGCCCGGCTTGCGGCGGATAATCGCTGACGCACAGCACACTGGTCCCATCGGGTTTATCGATGATCTGGGCTGCATAGCCAGCGTTGAGTAAGGCCTCCCATGTTTCGGGCAGGCTGTACTCTTCCTCGCGCATGATACGGGCTATCTCAGGGCCAGTTCTGCCGCCCTGAGCGAGCTGAGTTACTCGGAGGGAAACCGGTAAAGGTTGGTGTTCCATACTCCTCCTTCGGAGTTTGCGGAATCGGATTGTTCCTTGGGTATATTTTGTTGTCTGGCTCCAATAATGTCAAGGTGGTTGCCGGCTTATTTTTGAAGCATATTTCGAGAAGGAAATATTGGGGTCAAGCTGGCACGTCCTGCTGAACGGACAAGGTATTTCTGCCCATCGATCAGTGCTATCCGCCATCCTTCCGGGTCTGGCTTGCCTGCTTTGTCAAATGCCGGACCAATATCAACGTATTGGTTCGGCCGCATAAAACCGCCTGGCCTGCCGCCGCTTAAGACGCTTTTCCCTTTTTTGGGTGATTGATCCGAAACTTCCTGTTTAGCTTTCGGTGCTTTCATGAGTCCTCCTGATTTTGGTCTTGAGAGTATTGCGATAAACGGAGTATCCTGGTGAAAGGCTTATACAATTCTCCGAGTGCAAAGTTTGCCGATAGGACATCATTTATTAAGGCGCTATGCCGTCATCATACTAGCGACTCATGATTAATCTGTAAACTACTTTTATGCAACGCGCTTCTTATAATGGCGATTGGGAATTGGAATTCTTAACCCGTTTAATGGATGACCAGTTCGAAATTTTTGGCTATCGGTTTGGGTTAAATTTGATAATCGGGCTTGTTCCCGAAGCTGGTGATCTTATTACAACCGCCATAGCTCTCTATTTGGTAGGATTGGCTGCTCGCCGGAATGCCAGCGGGTGGGTTTTGTTTCGTATGCTCCTCAATATCGCGGTTTATTTTGTTATCGGGCTTATTCCATGGCTGGGTGATGTTTTCGGGTCGTGGTGGAAACCGAACCGTAGGAATCTCAGGCTTTTGCAAGCTGATGCTGCATACCAACAGCTGCCTGAAAAAGACTAAACATCACAGTTGACAGCAGTAAGGGTTGGTGATATTGTAGTATTTCGGCTTGAATATTTCCGATACTCGCGTCCATTCAGGAGGGATTATGACGAATAACGTCGCAAATCAACAGGCAGTTTTCGTGCCGTTTTACTTACAGAAATCGGAATGCCGCCACTGCGGCGAGAATGTTGTCATGCCGTGGCATGAGTATTGCACTGCCTGCGGCAAACAGGTAAATGAATACGGCCCTGTCTATACCGAGCTTGACCTGCCCAAGGAGCACCGGTGCCTTGCAATTGAACATGCACTGAACGATATCCATGTCGGTAGTCCATTTTGTTGTTTTTGCGGCACATTGACCGCTTCGGTGCGGCGACGGTGAGTCGAAAGACTTGCATAATAAAACCTCCGATCGCTCGGAGGTTTTGCTTATATTATTTCCTTCTACTGCGTGCGGAGGCCATGCCGCCTTTGCGGCCGGCTTTTGCTTTCGATCTATTTTTTGAGCTGGGCATTAGGTTCACCCCCTTAAAGAGAATAGCCGGGCATGTGGAATGCGCGGAGTAATGATAACAAATTATACGACGCATATTGTGAACAGAACTTAAGTAGAAGTTTTATTCCTGCGTGCCGCTGTTCGCTTTCCGGATATCCGTTGCCGCTTGCGTACGGTTGCAGCCGCGATCTGTTTGGCTCGCTGAGGACTGCGATGTTCTTTTCGTATCTCACTCTCCTTGATATGCTCATACATCCGTTCCTCTTTCGGACTCGCCTTGCTCAAATGTTTTTATCCGGGCATTACCCATCACCCCTTTCTGCATCAGTTGATACCGGTGTGACGTTGAAATGTTTGTTTTCTTTCTAAAAAAATGCCATGAACCGTGAGCCATCCGGTTCAGGGCGCAGCCGGAGTAGATTGTATGAGCGGACCAAACAAAAAGCCCTGAACCACTCATCCGCAGGATGCGGATTCGGGTCTCAGGGTATGAATCAGTCGCACATAGTTTCGCGCCCATAAACGTACTCAAGTCCATGGTCGTGCCATGGACCGGAGCGAATTTGATGAGCGACTGGTTCATGGTGGGCAGGAGTGGATTCGAACCACTGAAGGCATAAAGCCAGCTGATTTACAGTCAGCCGCGTTTGACCGCTTCGCTACCTACCCATTTGAATTTCGCTTTCTTATTATAGCGTAACTGTTGAATTTTATCAAGACCTGTCGCAGTAGAATGTATTGTCTTTTGTAGGGGCGTGCGATAGCAGCCCGCCAGTTATCGTGAAGGAGAGAGTTGCCTATCAAGGACATAAAAACCCGGACCATATGGTCCGGGTTTTAGGTTTTTAGAACTACGCTGAAATGAGATCTAGTAATTTTTTCCTGTTTCTCCACACTGCGTAGAGTCCGGTCAATGTGCCGGCAAAGGCCAGGCTCATGGTATCGGCTCCTGTCTTTGGTGCGACAAACGCGCCCTTGACTTGGGAGGCATTGATCAGAACAGTAACTGAATTTCCGAATGTATTGGTCATTTTGTAAGCCAAGTCATTAGCCAGGAAGTATTTTACGCGCACTTTGAAGGATTTCGAAACGGAACCGTTGGCAGGTACAGTTATATTCGGAAAACTCAGGGTATTGCCCGAGAGTGTTCCCCCGCCATTGTCGACCATGTCGGCAAACGGCAGAACCTGGGACAAGTCATCGGAAAGAGTTATGTTGTTCATGGGGCTGCTTCCAGTGTTCACGGCGGTCAGTGTATAGGTAATAAAATCCTCTTTGTTCGCAGTTATTTGGCCGGAAGAGGTTGAAATGCCTTTCGTATCGTTTGAAACATTCATGGAATATCTCACGGCATAGGGTTGTGTCGTGCCGAACGTGGAGTAATTGCTCATGGAACCAGTAGTTCCCGATCCGTTAACCTGTATGCCGCACGTGGCGTTCTGTCCGTTGCTGGTGACCGTAAGCACTTGCAAGCCGGTTGACGGGAACTGGGTGGTAAAGGATGAACCGCTGCCGGTTGAAGGTGAGCCGGTCGGCGCTGACCAGACATAGGTGCCATTGCCGCCGGTAGCAGAAAATGTCACTTGCTGGTTTGTAGACACTACTTGCGAAAAGTTCATGCACTGCAATACCGGGTCTGCTGCTTGCGCAGCCGGTACGGCTTGAGAAAACAGGATGGCCGCAGCAGCACTGAGCATGGCAAACGAGCGGGCTGCTGAACGCTTATTGGATGGGTTCATACAATTGTATGGATAAAATGAATTGTAATATGAAGAATTATTATACTCTATTTGCTGAATAGTGTCAAGATTATGAGAAATTTGAGAAATGACTTCTTTACAGGTCCAAGCTCGCCCATAAATGCCGTGAGGCTAAGCTTTGATGCGGCGACCAGGATTCGATAAGCTTCAGATATTTCTTTTTATGTAGTTTCGGATCTATGCGATAGAGTTTTTTGATGGCATTCTTCAAGCCGAGATCGCCATGGCTGAAAATATTAGGGCGACAAAGGGAAAAGATCAAAAACATTTCCGCTGTCCAGCGACCAATGCCTTTGACTTTGGTCAGCATCTCAATAATCTCTTCATCTCCTTTTTTCCCGATGTTGGTAAAATCAACGCTCCCCTCCTCCACCGCCTGCGCAAGATTCTTGATATAGGAAACTTTAGAGCCGGACAATCCGCAGGCGCTTAATTGATCATCAGTCTTTTTTAAAATTTGCCGTGCCGAAGGAAAGTGCGCGCCCATCCTCTTGCTCTGCCTACGCTCGGCATCGATACCGAAAGTTTTCAGAAACCTCAGGCGGATGGTCTCGGCTGCCCTGGTCGACAATTGCTGCGAAATGATGGAATTTACCAAACTTTCGAAATAATTTTCTCGCGGAACTAAAGCTTTCAATTTGGCGCGCCGAATCAGATCCCTCATAACGGGATCTTGTTTTGCAAGCTGCTCAAGAGATTGTCTGAAAGGTGGTATATTTTTAGGCATTTGTTAAGTATGAGACGGATAAGCCGTGTTCCCTATTATGCGTTTAATAGTATACCTAAACTTGAACAAAATAAAAACCCGGGCCTTTCGGTCCGGGATCTGGGCTATGCCAGATTAAGCGTTCAGTCGATTTGCCGGAACTCCACCGCAAAGGCCTGGAAGACCACGCGGTCTTCATACATTTTCTTGATCGCGTGCGGTGAGATCATTCCGATTTGGCTGGGCGGCACTTTGATAAAGCCACAAACAGCCGTAAGCTTTTCTATCATTGATCGAAACATGCATCCTCCTTTTAGCATCCGCTCAAACTTTTTCTTCGCCGCCTCAGTTGTTCAACTTTTCGCGATAGCTGATCCAGCCGTCAAACTCCTTGATGAGCGATGTGTAATCGCAGTCGGGCGGCACCGGTTGATTGTTGCCAGCACACACAAGGCCATAGCGGATTCGCGTTTCCAACTCGAACGCACCGGTGTCTTCGCTGTGCTGCGAAAGATTGGCGAAATTCCGAGACCAGTAATCGCGGTATGCATCCAGCAGAAGCTGATACTTCTCAATGAGGTCGCTGCTTGCGGTGCCAGCCGGGGAGGTGTCGCTCCGGCTTTGCTTTGGCCTGTCCCGAAGATAAGCCCAGCACCGCAGGGCAGAGTCGTAGTTGAGATCGTCAGACCGGTATGAGCCGTTGCTCACCGCCAGCCATTTGCGCTGCGGAATGTATAAGTACTGAATGTGTCCCGAAGTTGTGGTGTGTTTGATCACTCCAAAATCTTCGCCGGCATACTCCAGTTCAAACATACCGTGACGCTTGTACTGGATGACCTTTCCCGGATCAAGAACGCGAGTGTGCTGGAGGTCTACGGCAATGTTGTGAATCACATGGCCGTATACGACCAGAAAAAGCGGAACACGAATTCCAAACATGGGATCCGTGACCGAAGGCGTAACTGTGCTTTTCATACAGCCTCCATAATTTTGTACTTCACGCCCGCCGGAGCGGACTCGGGGCATCCCCTTCCAAATCCACCATCTATAACGAACTTAGAAGGGTTGCGGAGCGCTGGTGTGCGCTCCGCAGTGAACTAGCGGTACTTCCGATGATTGCTGTCCTCGCGCAGGATGCGGACGATCTCGCGGCACACTTCGACCGAGAGCATGTAGCCGAACTTGGATGATGTCGGCATATACAGCTCGTCGAGCGGCTCGCTGTCGAAGTAGCATTCCCGGTCGGTCGCGTACAACCCGGGACAGGCTTCTCGCAGGATGTGCATGCGCCCGTATGCGCTGCGCATGAACCAAGAATGATTGAGTTGCTTGATTTCCTCGGTGGTGCAATCAGCACCGAAGACCTCGGCCTTCAATTTTTCCGGGTCCACAGTGCCGACTTCTTCTCGGGTTAAAAACACCGAAGCGCTGGTTTGCGACATAGTCCCTCCTAGCATAATAACAGCTTATTGATAATGGTTAAGATCTTCCTCGCGGAGGATCCGGACCACTTCCATGGCCTGCCCAACCGTAATCTGATGCGGCCGGCGTGTGTGTAGTTCGCAAAGCCGAACCTCAGCCTGGCAGTAGGCCGTTGTCTCATTGTGTGTTACAGCGAATAAAATTTTCCGCCGCTGGAAGCCGGTCAGATTGACCCATTTATCACAGAGCCTGAACATATCGTTCAAGCTACTGCTCTCGCCGAAGATCTCCGTGAGTCTTCTGTCCGCTTCCTGCTCCGCCCTGTCTGCCGCAACCGCGGCTTTCCAGGTAGGATCATCGAAGTCGATTTTTACAGTATCCTGATCAGAGCCAGCCATAGTAATCCTCCTCTGTAGGGTTTCCCCTTCCAAATCCACAATGTAATTATGAGTTTAGAAGGGGCCCGAATGTTATTCGGGCTTGAATTTATTCCATGGTTCATGGTCGTAGCATGATACTTCCCAGGCTCTGGGGTACTTCTTCCAGAACAGGAAGACTTTCTTCCACAGTGGTCGGCGCGCTTTGATCCAGTTGTCGATTTCGATCCAAGGTTTTTCCTCGCGGCTGTTCCCAACCTTAAAGCCTGTTATGCGGGAAATCTGCTCCACCGCATCTTGGTAGTTTGCCTGCCGCGGCAGCATCAGCCAGAGGTCTCGTCCAAATCCTCTCCTGCCGAATGTGACCACCTTGAAAGGAAGATTTTGCCATCTCAATTGATTGAGAATGTGGGTTTCTCCTTTAGTGCAGTCAAAGCACTCCATTGCGCATGCATTCAGTTCGAAGTAGATGGTGTCACCATCTACTAAAATTTCACGCGGATTGTCGACAGAAGAATCATTACTCCACTCGTCGCCCCTCTCAAACTTCACGCTGAACCCTGGTGCGTGTGCTGGGAACGGCACGGTCGGCACATCAACCATATCAATCCTCCTCTGTAGGGTTTCCCCTTCTAAGCTCACAATCGATGTATGAACTTAGAAGGGCGGGCGAGGGTTGGTTTCCTCGCCCCAAAATTTACGGAAGCGTGAGATCGTCCGGACTGATCGGGTCACTACAGTTGATGACTCCGCACTTGATGTAGTGCGGCTTGGTCCCGTGGTCTTCCCAACGGCGGACTTGGATATCGCGCTTGGTTCCCGGCGGTAGCAGCTTAGCTGCGGCCAGCATGACCGAGTCAAACCCGTCGTGATCAATGATGCGGCGCGCGAGCATTCCCTCGTACCAGGACTCGAACTTTTCGTGGTTCTTTGAGTCCCAAGTTGGAACACTCTCCGGTGTCAAAAATCTCCTGATGGTATAGTAGCCATCATGAATTTGTGATAATTCACCAGACATCTTGTTAGCCGCATGTTCTCGCTGTTCATCCAACGAGTGCACGCGGACATATTGCAAGGAGATGATGTTCGCATTCGGTTCGATGACTCTCCCCGAAACGATCGTTCGGAGAATATCAGTTTCAGACGACACAGCTCGATTTGTCTGCTCGAAGTGCTTGAGAGTCCCTGCTTCGAGAATATTTTGCAGGGTAGCGAGCAACCATTCTCCTTCCTCGATGGACATATTCTCGTGGATAAAGCTGTCTTTGGGAGGTTTCTCCGCTGTCGATGCAACATCCTGTCCAAAAATAGCCAGGGCCGTCAGAATCATCACCACAAAAATTCGCGTCATGGTATATTCTCCCGAATTTGATTTTACTTCCAGAAAACCTGCAAACCTGATTTTAGGCATGCAAATTCTCTGGAAGTAAACCGGTTCCGTAAAATATGGCCTCCTTAAAATTGACTATAGATTATATCACTAAATCGTTAATTTGTCAAGAATAT
>CAZHIA010000007.1:0-130744 GCA_964532425.1 uncultured Candidatus Saccharibacteria bacterium
CCTATGATTACTTAACAAACTGCTTGTTGCCTGTTCCATTTGACTAGGTATGCCCCTCAGGCGGCTCTTGACAAAGTGGTTGGTATTATGTATACTATCCCGTTAATCTTTCGAGGGTATTTTCTCGAGATTACTGGTGTTTTGACATCTTCTCAGGAGGAAAAGACGATGAGAAAATCGATGGTTTTTGGAACGCTGCTTGCAGCGAGTGTGCCTGCTTTGGCGCAGGCAAAAACAGCAACGCCTGGAACAGTTAAGGCCTGTTTTGTTCTGTTGGCCTTTCTAATTGTTGTTGGAGTAGTATCGTCGTTTCGTAGCATGTGGAAAGAGGCTGCGGAGCGAAGCAAAAATCTCGCGGCTCGGGATGAAGCCCAGGCTGCTGCCCGGGCTGCCGTACAGAAGGTCTCTGATCGTATGCGGCAAGAGCAGGATGATCCCCGTCAGCTCGCGCCGCGCTTGGAAGCTCTGCTGAAGATGTTGTGCCCGAGTAGTCAGGAACAACTAAAAGTTGCCTGGCAAAACTACCTCAGCGCGCGGTTGGCTGTAAACTTTTCGTACCAGACGCTCTGCGGGGGTAGTTTTAACCCTAACGATAAGCGGCTGTTCGCCTCGTTCTACGAGTCGATCGTGTCGTGGTGCAGTAGTCTGACCGTCAAAATCGAGAAAGCGGCGGAGGCCTATCGTAGCTTCGAGGAACTGCTCACCAAGCAGGAACGCAGAATTCTGTATTTGGAAGAAACGATCAAAGAGCTGCAGGCTGAGGCTGTACAGATCAGCGGACAGCTCGACGGTACCGTGCCTGCCTTCGTGCATGATGCGATGTCTAAAACGATGGCCTCGCTTGGTGTGGCTGGGGCGGTTCTGGGCCGGGACAGGGGTGCGGCGATTATCCTTCTTCAGGAAGTGACGGAAATCCTGTACCTGGTTCGCACGGGCACCGAAGCCCAGCGGAACAGCACGGAACAACTGAACAAGTTTGTCCAAGACGCCGTGGATTTTGCGGAGAGCGTTCGCGGCCAACTCGCTGCATTCGCTGATTGCGGCGACCAGGCCCGTGAGCTGTTCGCGGTAGCGGAACAGGATCTCGCTGAACTCCAATCGGAGGGACGGCTGTCGATCAGGGAGCTGGTCGCAAGCGACCTCAGGATCCATGCCGCCGCGGCTTTGGAGGCAGCCAAGAATCAGAGTCCTACTCCGGCTGAGACGGTTGCGTAGGTTCGTCTAGCCGAAGTGCTCATCGAAAAACTTGAACCGGCCATCCTGGAAAGGATGGCCGGTTTTTAATTTGCAGATTTAAACAATTGAGGTGTGTCAGTGAGTGCTTATTCGCACGAATAAGCACTTAGGGGGAGTAAAACAAAAAAATACCCGGAAGCATTGCTGCTTCCGGGCGGTGTGTGTTGTGCTTACTTACTTTCTTCCTCCGGTTCTTCGGTGAGTACTCGGCTGGCGCGCAGGCGGTCCTGGCGCTGGCGAAGCTCGTCAGCCATGGTGCAGAACTGGTCAATGGCCTGAGTGGCCTGGGTCATGCCGGTGTGACTGGCTTCTTCCAGGTCTTCCATTGCCTGGATCATTTTTTGTTGGGCGGCCCGGTGCCGTTCCATGGTCACAGTCGGATTATAGTAGATCTGGGCTGCTGCTGCCGCGCCCTTGGTTGCCAGGTCCACGGTTAGCGCTTCGGCTTCAGCCACTCCTTCACTGGCAGCGGTCTGGGCTTTCGAGGCGCGCGCCAGGTTGCCATGCGCCTGCGTGATGGCTTGGGCCATGGGCAGGTACGAGGTGGTTACCATGGCGGTTTGGTTCAGTGACTCGGCTACTTTGCATTCGGCATCAATGGTCAGGTCTGTGGCAGCTAAACCTTGCTGCATCAGGTACTCGGCTTCCCTGAGTTTCATGACCTTGACTGTCAGCCGCTCGACCGCTGTTTGTAAGCGGCCGCGCAATCGTTCCTGATCAGCGGACAGACCGCGGGCAGTTTCAACGAGTTGTTGCACCAGCAATTCCATGGTGTATGCCCGTTGCTGGACGCGGAGCTGGTCATTGGCCACCACGATGTCATACATCCGTGACAATTCCGTGCTGTCACTGAGGAGCTGCGAAGCGTTGGCTTCGAGGCTGTCGCGAATGGCTACGATTTGTTCGCGCGTAGTCTCGCGCTGCCGTTCGAACTCACGCAGTCCCGACTGCATCCAAAAATCGGCGAGTGATTCGCCCATAAGAGGAACTTTGGACAACATCTTGCCGAAAGTGCTTTGGGTGGCCGGATCGGGATGTAATTCTTCCAGGGATTTGCGGAGCTTACCGACAGCGGTCGGAATTTCAGTCGAAACGCCCCTCAGCCTTTTGGACGTTTTGTGGATCCGCTCCTCGAGGAACGAGATCCGCTCGTTGACCAACGCGGTTTCTTCGTTTCCGATCTCCTCGATCTGCATGAAGAAGGTACGCGAGTGGGCCGACTGAACTATGGAGCCGGCGAGTGTGTCCGTTTCCTGCCGGAGCCGGGCGTCATCCGCTTCGGCCAGTTGCTCCGGCCGTTTTGGCGTAATGGCTTTGGTCGCATGTCCGGTTTCCGGCAGTAAAGTTGCGGGGAGAGCCGGAGCGAGGGGTGGAATGATTTGCAGCGATTCCTGCTGTTTTTCAGCTGGGGAATTATCCTGGCTTGACATGGGTATCCTCCTTGTGTTGTAAACAGTAAAAATCCGGTATCTCAATATTCCGTCGCAGAGGCGACGTTATGAGCTCACTAACATAGTACATTTGACGGATTTTGTCAACCGTAAATTTTTTTATTGTTGTTTTGCTCTTGACGAAAAAAATAAAATTTGCTAGTCTGGACTGTCCATCTTGTTTGGCTTCAAAGCCAACATTGTTGATGGATACAAGATTTTTGCAGGAGGCTTTCCGGAGCGGATGTGCCCATAAGGGCAGGTCCGTATTTCGGATGATCTTTAACAAATCAATACAGCACTTAGGAGAGTGCCCTATGGTAGAGCTGTTGTTGTGGTACAATCTGCCGTTCGTGCTGCCGTTCGTTGCGGCGCTTGGCTATATTCTACTCCTGGCATCAGGAGCGGTTTCCGCCGGGCACGGCGGAGAGGCAGAAGTCGACGTTGGTCACGATGTTGATGTTGGCGATGCCGATGCGGACATGGATCATGATCTGGGTGTGGAGCACGACAGCGATGTCGGCCACGATCACGATCATGACGCCGGTGAGCAGAGCTCGTTCGGTAAAGTGTTGGGCTTGCTGGGCGTGGGGAAGACCCCGACCAGCATTGTCTACATTTCATGGTGCCTCATTTGGGGCTTTGTCGGCTACGCGGCCAATGTGCTACTGGCGCCGGTCCTCCGGTTCCCCGGGGTTTTTTTCTGGGGTTCGGTAGCCGCTGCGCTCTTCGCCTCAATCATGCTGACTGGTGCGCTCGCGCGCATTATCGGCCGGTTGATGCCGTCCACGGAAACGTATGTAACTCAGACCCAGGAACTGGTAGGCTGCTCCGGTGTTGCCGAGCTGGCTATCAACGAGACCTTCGGAAGGGCTCAGGTCTATGACCGGTTCCGCAATCTTCACGCTGTTCCATGCGTGGTGCGGCCCGGACAGGATCCGATCGCAAAAGACGCCGAGGTTGTTTTAACCGGTTACGATCGGAGTGGTGGTCGATTCTATGCCAGCCTTGCAAAAAAAGCTGGCGCAGGACTCGGCCGCTAAGCGGTAAACAATGCAGTTGAATACAGAAGTACCAGGAGAAAAGTATGGCTTCCCGAAACCCGTATCCCGATGAGCAGCCCTATGCGCAGGCTCAGGTCCCGGCCCATCGTCCCCGGAAGAAGTCTTCCGGCGCAGGCCTGGGAGTAATCATGGTCTTGTTTTCGCTGATCTTCATCGTCGGCCCGTTTGCGGCCCCGATCAAGATCGACAGCTTAAGCCGGCTCATTCTGCTTGGCTTTGGCGTGCTCACGCTGCTCATTGGCAGCATCATTTTGGTCATCACGCGGCTCTACATGAAGGCTTCGGCGAACGAAGCGTTCGTCAAGACCGGCATGGGCGGCCGCAAGGCTATCATCGACGGCGGCGCCATTGTGGTGCCGGTCGTGCATGAAGTCATTTGGGTGAGCCTCGAGACTATGAAACTCGAGATCATTAAGATGGCCAAAGATGCGTTGCTGACCATGGACAAGCTGCGTGCCGACATTCGCGCCGAGTTCTTCATTCGCGTGGAGAAAACGCAAGAAGGTGTGTTGCAGGCAGCGACCTCCCTTGGCGACCGGTGCAGTGAGCCGGCGGCGGTCAAACAACTGGTGGAAGCCAAGCTGGTTTCCGCTCTGCGCGTCGTGGCTGCGACGATGAATCTCGAGGACCTCAACAAGAACCGTGATAAGTTCGCGGAAGAGGTACAGAAGATTGTCCAGAACGACATCAAGCATAACGGCTACATGCTGGAAACCGTGACCATTTCGCACTTGGACCAGGCGCCGAAAGACACGCTCGATCCCGAGAATAACGTGTTCGACGCTGAAGGCGCGCGCAACATGGCGGCCAAGATCCAGGTTCAACTGACCGAGAAGACCGAGATCGAACAGAAGCAGGCGGTCGCTCGCGTAAAGCTGAAGGCTGCTGCCGAGCAGGAAACCAAGCAGCGCGAAGTCGAGAAGAACGAGTTCATCTTCCAGCAGGACGTCGCCAACACGAAGGCCCAGCAGGACACCGAGCTGCAGAAGAAGCAGATTCAAGCCGAAACGGCCCGCAAGACTGCTGAAGTCGAAGCGGAAAATACGGCTGCATCAGAAGCGGTGAGGGCCCAGAAAGGCCGTGAAGCGCAGGAAGCCAAGATCATCGCGGAACAGGCTGTCCAGCTTCGTAACGTGGCCAAGGAACAGGCCGTGCAAGTAGCGAACACGGTTAAGGAAAAAGAAGTTCAGGCCGCACAGATCGATCGCGATACGCTGATCAAGACCAAGACCGTCGAACAGCAGAAAGACATCGAGACGGCTACGGTCGAAAAGCAGAAGGCAGTGGAAGTCGCCAAGCGCAACCAGGAAATCACGATTGCGACCAAGGAGCAGGAACTTGCCGCCGCTGCAGCCGCTAAGCTGACCGCCGAAGCCGATCGTGAACGGGCCAACCAGGCCAAGCTTACGGTCGAGAAGGAAGGTGAAGCCCAGCGTGCCAAGACAGTTGTGGTCATCAACAAACAGGCCGAAGCCGAATCTCGGCAGATTGAGCAGCAAACGCAGGTAAACGTCGAGGCGTATCGCACGACCAAGCTTGCCGAAGCTGAACAGCTTGCTGCGGAGAAGACGGCGACGGCTGTCCGTACGAAGGCTGAAGCCGATCGTGACGCCAAGCAGATGGCAGCGGCTGGCGATCAGGCTGTTGCGTTGGTGCCGGTCCAGGTCAAGCAGGCCGAGGTCGATGTCGAAGCCAAGCGGGTCACGGTCCTCAAGTCCGAACTCGAAGCCAAGACAGCCAACGAGAAGATGGCGTTCGATCTGCAGGTCAAGTTGGCCGAGATCGCGGCCGACCGCGATGTTCGCATGAAGGCTGCCGAGTCTCTCGGCGCCGCCTTAAGTGGTGCGAATATGACCATTTGGGGCGACCAGCGGACCCTGGAGCAGATCTCGGGGGCGTTCTACGCCGGCCAGCAAAAGGGCAAGTTCATCGAAGGGGTTGCCAATGCCACGCCGGCTGACGTCAAGGAAGCGGTGTTCGATTCCGTCGAGCGCATCTCCGGGGCAGTCTCCAATCTGGCCAAAAACATGTTCGGCAAGGATATCTCGCCGGACATGATCGCAACGCTGGTTAACGCGGAGCTGGAGAAGCAGCGTACCGGTGCGCCGGCCGCGGCATCCGCCAAGGCGTGAACCAGAGTTGAGTGCTCGTATTGATTGACAGTGCCCGTCCTCCGATGTTGGGGGACGGGCTTTTCTTTTGAGATGGCGAATGCGTTAAGCCTTGACACGAAGACGATTTTTCAGTAACCTGAGTGGAAGCCAAAAGGAGGGTAAGTCATGACAGTTCAGGAAGAAAAGCCAATAGGCGAGACAGGATGGGAACAGCAGGCTGCTGCAGACATAAAACGGTTGGCTACGAGCGAACCGAGGATGGTGTTTCAACGGACGCCCGCTATTGAACGCGCGTTTACGCTGTCCGGTCGGCTGCTGTGCTGCGGAGATGAGGGTGTACCGCACGGGGTGCACCTGCCGGGTTCCGGCGTGCTGCTGCCTCTGGAAGAATTGAAGGCGGTAGTGGCAGCTGCTGGCATCGAGGAGTTAACCTCGCACGACAACTGCGGGGCTTACCGGATGAAGTTCCCGGGCGACCAAAATCCCAATCGCGGCGCGGAAGAGTGGGGGAGAAGGACCGCTTCCTTGCTGGGGATCAAACATCGCCATATTACCGCAGCGGGCATGGATCGCCCGGTCAGCCTGCATGCGGCAACCTGCGTGTACTACGATGGGACGGGATCGTTTAATCGAATCCCCGGATTGCCGAGCGGGTTCGTGGTGAGCCGAAGGTTTTCTCCGACTGGCTTGCAGGACTTGCAGCGATATCTCAGCATAGCGTTCGGTGAACATGGACTCGGTGATCGGCTTACGCCGCGGCAACCGTTCCATGTCATTGTTCTGCCACACCCGACCGACCTGGGTTTGTCGCATAAAGTGCTCTCAAGAGAGGCGGTGCAGGCAGTTGTTCCGTACGGCCGCCGCGTGAGAGTCGGCGTGGTCAAGACCGGCTGGCATATGCGCAATCTTGCGCAGTGACGTGTCTTATATCCTAATGGCCAGATACCGTAGTTGCGGTGTCTGGTCTTTTTATTTGTGAATCTTTAAAGACGGAAATGCTGCCCGCCCTTATAGGAGATGGGTTGGTGGTCCGCTAGGGGGTTGTGCGTAGCAGAGAATCTTTAAATCTTTCTATTTTTCAATCTTTAAATTTAGTCCCCGTTGGGCGGGGTCTTGGGTCCTTGACCTCTCTTGACAGGCATGGTAGAATGAGGACTGCTTATATCTCTATAAATAATCCCGGCTGATTTTAGAGTAGTTTCGAAATTTTCTTCCCTGTTTCGGCGTCATTCTGAGGGAGTGCATCCGACCGAAGAATCTCATTTGAGATCCTTCGCCCTTCAGATGCATTCAGGACTCAGGATGACGCCAGAACAGGATTTGAGAACAGACTCTAATATTACCGTCTGAAGCTGATAATAATTCTTTATGGACAACAATAAAATTTCTATCCGCGGAGCGCGGCAGCACAATCTGAAGAATGTGGATGTCGATCTGCCCCGCAACAAACTGATCGTCATGACCGGGTTGTCCGGCAGCGGCAAGTCGTCTTTGGCGTTCGATACCATTTATGCCGAAGGCCAGCGCCGCTATGTGGAATCCCTGTCCGCGTATGCCCGCCAGTTCATCGGGCTCATGGATAAGCCGGATGTGGACAAAATAGAGGGCCTTTCCCCGGCCATTTCCATCGACCAGAAATCCGCCAGCCATAACCCGCGCTCGACCGTGGGTACGGTGACGGAAATTTACGATTACATGCGCTTGCTCTACGCCCGCATTGGCATCCCGCACTGCCCGGTCTGCGGTAAGAAAATAGCCGGTCAGACCATTCAGTCTATGGTTGACCAGCTTTTGGCTTTCCCTGAAGCCACGCGCGTCATTCTGCTTGCCCCGTTCATCAAGGACCAGAAAGGCGAGCACAAGGTTATCTTCGAACAGATCAAGCGCGCCGGGTTCGCCCGCGTGCGCGTAGACGGCGTACTGATGGATTTGGCCGAAGCCCAGCGTTTGAATTTGGACAAGCAGAAGAAGCACAGTATTGACGTGGTAGTGGATCGTCTTTCCATCTCCAAACAGGACAAGGGCAGAATTGCCGAAAGTTTGGAAAAAGCCGTTGACCTGGGCGATGGTATTGCCATGGTGCTTGTGATGAAAGGGGATAAAGCGGAAAAGGAACTCACCTTGTCGCAAAAGTTTGCCTGTCCGGACGGACACATTCAGCTTTCTGAACTTGATCCGCGCGATTTTTCCTTTAACAGCCCGCATGGTGCCTGTCCGGAATGCAAGGGTCTCGGGACCAAGCTGACGGTGGAACCTGACCTGGTCATCCCGAATCCCAAACTGACCCTGGCCGAAGGAGCCATCCGTCCCTGGAGCAAGACTACCTCGCGCCTGTCCTGGTACAGCCGCATTATGCAGGCTGTGGCCAAGGAATATGGTTTTTCCGTTAACACCCCGGTCAAGGACCTGCCTAAAAAGTTTGTGGATGTTATTCTGTACGGCACCGGCGACAAGAAGGTTAAGGTGGCGGGGGAATTTACCACGCGCGAAGGCGAATTTGAAATGATGACTGCGTTTGAAGGTGTTATCGGCAATTTGGAACGCCGCTACAAGGAGACGGATTCCGACTATATGCGCGGCGAGATCGAGAACTACATGCGCATCCGCACCTGCCAGGTCTGCCATGGCAAGCGCCTCAAGCCCGAAGTGCTCGGTGTGACTGTAGGGGACTGCAACATCGTGGATGTTTCCAATATGACCATCGAAAAAACGGCGGACTTTTTCAATACGCTCCCGAAGAAAATTTCGGGCAAGGACCAGGAAATAGCCAAGCAGGTCTTAAAGGAGATTAACGCGCGCCTGTCGTTCCTTTTAAATGTTGGCTTGTCATACCTGTCGCTTGACCGCACCGCAGACACCTTGTCCGGCGGGGAAGCGCAGCGCATTCGTTTGGCTACCCAAATAGGCTCCGGCCTGACCGGTGTCCTCTATATATTAGACGAACCATCCATCGGCTTGCACCAGCGCGACAACGGCCGCTTGCTGCAGACACTCAAGGATTTGCGTGATTTGGGTAATACTGTCATTGTCGTCGAACACGATGAAGAGACCATCCGCGAGGCTGACTGGGTCGTGGACATTGGGCCGGGTGCCGGCAAGCACGGCGGGGAAATTGTGGCCGAAGGAACACCCAAGCAGATTGAGAAGGACACCAAGAGCGTGACCGGGCAGTATTTGTCCGGCAAGGAAATGATCGAGGTGCCCAAACGCCGCCGTCCGGGCAATGGCCGCAAAATTTCCGTAGTCGGAGCCGAAGAGTTTAATTTAAAAAATGTCAGCGTAGACATCCCGCTTGGGAAATTCGTCTGCGTGACTGGTGTGTCCGGTAGCGGCAAATCCACCTTGTTCAATGATATTCTGGCCAAAGCCCTCTATAAATACTTCTGGGGCAGCAAGGACGAGCCGGGCAAGCACAAAAAGATTTTGGGCATGGAGCATATCGACAAGATCATCAACATTGACCAGAGTCCTATTGGCCGCACGCCGCGGTCGAATCCGGCCACCTATACCGGACTGTTCACGCCCATTCGCGAACTGTTTGCGGATACGCGCGAGGCGCGCATGCGCGGCTACAAGGCCGGGCGCTTCTCGTTCAACGTTAAAGGCGGACGCTGCGAACGCTGCGCCGGCGACGGCGTGCTGCGCGTGGAAATGAACTTCTTGCCTGATGTCTATATTACCTGTGAGGAGTGCCACGGTAAGCGCTATAACCGCGAGGCGCTGGAGATCCACTATAAAGAACGGACCATTTCTGATGTTCTGGATATGACCGTAGACGAGGCTAAGACCTTCTTCGCTTCGGTGCCGGCCTTGTTTAAGAAGCTGGAAATTTTGTCGCAGGTCGGTCTGGGTTACATGCGCCTCGGTCAGAATGCCACGACCCTGTCCGGCGGTGAGGCCCAGCGCATTAAGCTGGCTACGGAACTTTCGCGCGCCAGCACGGGCCGTACCTTGTATCTTCTGGATGAGCCGACCACCGGGTTGCACTTTGCCGATGTGAAGAGGTTGATCCACGTTTTGAACCGCCTTGTCGACAAAGGCAACACGGTTGTGGTCATCGAGCACAATCTGGATATGATCAAGACTGCGGACTGGATTGTTGACCTCGGACCCGAGGGAGGGGACAAGGGCGGGACCATCGTGGCCACCGGCACGCCTGAAGACATTGCTAAAGTAAAGGCGAGCTACACGGGGCAGTATCTGAAAAGCATACTATAGTGAAATAGAGAATTAGAGAACTAGTGAACTAGAGAAATAGTAAACTAGAAAAGCGAAAAGTAGAACACGGATAAACACTGATAAAATACAAACTGATTAACACAGATAAACCGCCTCGACAATCTGATCGGGGTGGTTTTGTAGAGCAGGCCCATGGCCTGCATGTGTAGGGGCGGGTCGCTACCCGCCCTTTTGCATTGTCATTGCGAGTCGTTTAAGGGCTTTGGCTTAAACGGCGTGGCAATCTCTTTCATCTGGTGTAGATTGCTTTGTCAACAAGTCAAAACCCTTGCTTCTTCACAATGACAAGCAAATTATCTCATATATGCTATTCATCACAATTCAACGATCGTTGAATTGTGATGAATAAAAAACACCCCGCTCTTTGATTCGCCAATTGGCGAAAAAGGGCGGGGTGTTGTCGTATGTCGAAGTCAGGCGAGATTATGGGACTTACTCGTGGACCACGTGCTCCTCATAGAGCGGGAACACGTAGACATCGTACTCCCTGTTGAGTAACCAGCATTTGCGGCTGGAGATCTCCGAGCGGACCACTATAGCGACCAGGTTTATGCCGGGGCGCAGATGGTCGGAAATAATTCTTCCGATTGTCTCAGACGCAGGAATGGCGCTGACATGAAACGAGCCATCTGTCTCGACAATCAGGTAGGGTTGCTGGAGGTAAACCAGCTTGTCGTTGTGGTTGCGATTTCCTACCAAGTGTTCGCTGGTCATGCTCCCCAGGTCCTGGTCCAGTTTGGAAAACTGGCAGAACGCGATGTGGTGGACCTTGTCCTTGACCAGCTCGTCTGTCGCCTTCGGATCGACAACCAGCTTTAGCCACGGGTTGTCTTCCAGAATCTTTCTGTACTTTTCGACTTTCATCGTATCCTCCTCTTCCGGATTTGGATTTTACCAGCCCGCCCTTCCGGGGCACTCGGCTGGGTACTACTAGTGGAACCTGTAGCGTACCGGTTCATCGGCAACCCAAAGCCCATAAACCTGTCCCGTCGAATGACGGGATGGGCACGCTACAAAATCGTTCTGTCTTACTGCCTCTGCAGCAAGCCTCTGGTGAGACTTGCTCGAGAAGCAGGCGGATCAAGGTGCGATCCGCCAATGCGTGGTTAGCGTTGTTGTGGGACGGCGGTGGCGTCGATCACAGGCGTGGCCGAGTATATCGGCGTGGCGGTTTGAGTCATGCAGAGCCAGGGTTCGCCCTGGTCCAGCATGGCCCAGTAGACCGGGTGCCTCCCGCTGGCATCACAATCCAGAAAGTCCACTACCTGGTGGCCTGGTTTAACGGTTTTGATGTGTCCGTCTGGAAAGCGAATCGCATACTGCCATCCGTCGGCCGAGTCGCGGTTCCCGACGGTTCCGAGCAGCGTGCCGTCCAAAAGTTCGTAGTCGTCGCGGAACGTCCTGCTTTTTCGGTGATTGTAGATGACGAGCGCCAGGACTAGGACAGCGAATGCTATTACCAACGCGATGGGGCTGCTGTACTCCGAGAAAAACGACGCTTTCTTTGTGTAGGGCGTGGCGAAGTCGCCGGTCTGAGTCTTTCCTTCCAGAGCGTCGAACACTCTGTCGAATGCGTGACCAAGCTTTAAATCAGCTTGTGATTGTTGAAACTTTGTCGCAGCCTTTCCTTTAACGGTATGGCTGCTGTCTTGTTTCCATTTGTCAGCGCACACGATAACGGTCTCTCTGTGGTCGTCGACGGCCGCGATCTGGTATTTGCAGCCGGACTGATGAGCAGGGAGAGAGGGGTAGCTTTCGGTGGCGATGTCAACGCTGGCAAAAGCCAGCGCGGAAATTACCAGAAAGAGAACAACAGTAGTGGGCGTCCTCATAACGCGTAATCCTCCTGTTTTGGTGAACTGGATCCACGGATCTTTCCTAGACCCGCATAAATTTACCTCTTCAGTCAGCCTCAATGGAGACTAACTAGAGAAGCAGGCGGATCGTGGTGCGATCCGCCGGTGCGCCATATGGCGCGGATTGACGCTTACGCGACGGCTAACTCGACTGCCCGGTCCCTGGTCTCAATGTACCAGGGGCTGTCGTTATCATCGAACCCGGCGACGTACGCCGGGTACTTGTGAGCTTCGGAGAAGTCGGTGAGGTCTTCGACCTCGTGCCCGACTTCCACGGCTTCGACCACCCCATCCTTGTCACGGATGGCATACTTCCACCCATGTTTCTTGTTGCGGTTGCCGACTGTGCCGAGCTCCGTGCCGTCCGAGAGTTTGCATTCGCTCTGGAAAGTCTCTTTTCTGAAGGGGCTGGGTTTCGTGATCACGAATGACATTGTGAACAGGAATCCGATCCATAATACAGCAAGGAACATTGTGGTTGGGCCAGAGTACTGCTCGGTGGACGAAGGACGGTTGATTTCGTCCTTGATCGCAGCTAGCTCTCGTTCAGCCTGGTGGAGCTCACTTTCGAACATGAGGTTGGAAAGCTCCGCGACTTGACGCCGGAGCCTGAGCAGCTCGCGATGGTCAAGCTCAGCCTGCACACCTCTTGAGACCGCGGCGTTGACGTTGGCGCGGGTCGCGTTGACCCACTTGTCTGCGCAGGTGACTGACGTGGTTCCGTTATCCCACATCGTAGGGATGGGGTTTTTGCACGTCGTATCCTTCTCTACGATCGCGCCATCCGCTTTCACGTAGGTGTCCGTGCAGACAAACTTCGTCTGCCCATTTTTTGCCAGCGTCAGCTGGCAGGAGGTGGAAAGGGTGGGATAGCTCGTGGTAGCAACGTCGGTACTGCCAAACATGGCAGCCGAAATCATCAGGGCGAGTGTAAGCGTCTTCATGAATACCCTCCTTGAACATAGGCCCGAATGTAGCTCTCCGTGAGCTCTAAGGCCGGGGTTGGGGGAGGGGAATCCCACAAACCTGGCATTACAGCTTTAACTGTATATTATAGCACTTTTTATACTTTTTGTCAACACTAAAACCCCTTATTTAACAGGGGTTTTGGGGGTTATTCTTGACATCTTAGAGAAAAACCGTATAATTAATAGTCCGCTTCTGGCGGATATCAAAGGCGCGGCCGCCTTACAAATTCCGGCCGTTATCGCCCTATGGGTGATGCGAGGAGGATCTGATGATCAGCCTTTCTTTGACAATAATGTGCAGCGATGCGCAACTTGAGGATTTTATCCGAGGGTTTTCACCCCGGGTCAGTAAGATCACTTCGCAGACCATTGTCGATGGCGTCACTAGGATCGTCGATCTGGTGTGGGAAGAAACCCCAGCTGCGCCCGTGTATCTGGAAGAACCGCTGTGGCATTTTTTCCACGCGCACATCCCGATCTGGGGAGCTGAAGTTTCCATCGATCAGCAGTTGGGAAGCGGCACCTCATTTTCCCAGGATGGGTACGAAGGTTCCTGGGGATACAACCGCGAGCGGAGGGTTTCCTACTTCCGGCTGCGCGCGCTGACCGGGGAAGCCTGCGAGAAGATCACGGTTCTGTATTACCAGTTCATGCCGGTTTTTTTACTCTCCTTCAGAATCGCGCGGAAGAACGCCCAGGCATTCGGTTTGTGCTGTACGGGGACAATTCCCAAGGCCAAAGAAAAACTGACAGAAGTTTCGTCAGGCATCCATCAGCTTGTTGATGATGTATTCAACAACCTGCTGACGTATCAGATGCCGTCGGCGAAAAAAGCCTGAGAGGTAAAACAAATGCAGCGGTCGCACCTCGTGCGGCCGCTCTTTTTATTTGGTGTTAGCACATGTTAACGTACCCCCCTCCCGTCAGTCCGACTGACGGACTCCCCCTATGTAGGGGGAGAGTGACTGCAAGGTGTAGGTCTTCTTACCATAGTAAGTGAGACGATCTGTTTCCTGCAGTGATGTAGGGGAAGCTACTAGCTTCCCTTGTTTGTGTGAGGGCGGTTAATAACCGCCCCTACATCAGAAGCAGCGGGTTACAATTGTTCCAAATTTTTTATTTTTCTATCTTTCTATCAACAGGCCTGCACTACATTGAGATGGTGATCGTCTCAATAAAAAATGCCCCGCCCAAAGAACAAAGGGCGGGGTGTGTTGTTATTTGCCGTCATCGGGGAGGGGGAGTCTGGTGTCGCCGAGCCAAGGAAAATGGGCGTGCAGCCGATCCGAGAGGTGGAGCGTCCTGTCGAAATCTTTGGAATTGGCAACTGCCATCCGGCCGATGGGGTGCACATGGTGCTGCGCATTGACTGCGGCCTGGCCGCCAAAGGCGGTGATGAGCTCCTCGGTAAGGCTGGCGTCTTGATGATTGCGCTCGTCGCGTCGGATGGGGATGATGCGTGCCATATATCCTCCTGCACATATGGTAGCAAAAAAACAACCATAGAGCGAGCGGAGCGAAGCACCTATTTATTCTCCCCCTCCGCAAGTCCGACGTAGCCTTGTGCGAAGTTGGATAGGGGGGAGATGTCCGCCTGAGGCGGACAGAGAGGGTGTTTATTCGGGCGACCTAGCGATATTGTTGTAAATTTTCGGCTTGGACAAACGTCTTTTATGGTAACTATAGATCCAAACCTATGAACATAAAATTTGCGAGTGTTGCGTTTAGCGCTGTTACGGTATTGATGTTATTTGCAGCCCAACCGGCTCGCGCCCAGCAAGTCCCAACATCAACTGGGACTGGACAGGCGAGCCTGTCGGGCACAGGCACGTATGATTCCCAGACCGGACAGATCCACTACCAACTTTCCTTTCAGGCCCCGACTGGCACCGCAGTGTCTCTCATGGTGCCAATTCCTGCAGGTACGACTTTTGTCCCATCCAGTACTCCCGGTACCTTAAACAATAAAGCGGTGGTCTGGGACGTGCGCGGCAGTACGGCGACAAGTGTCACGTTCTCAGTCTTGGTCGATGCGGCACATATGCTTGATCCGTGGGCGTCAACAATCGTTTCCGTGAATCCCGGTACTGACAGGTTCGGCAATCGGATTGCTATTCCCGCGGCTGACCAAAAACAAGCCTTAGGACAGGGTGATGGGAATTCGGTGCCTTTAGGGTTCGGCGGCAGCATGGTCCTGGCATTCAAAATGCCGATAATCAACGGCCCAGGGGATGATGTGGCAGTATATACGCCGGACAGTCTGGGTCAGGCTATTAAAGTGGAGGCCAGCCAAAATGGCAGTGATTGGCTGACGCTCGGTACGTTCCATCAGAGCGGTTCGGCAGACTTGGGAAGCTTGCCTTCGGCAACATTTATCCGCCTGACGGATGTCTCGCCCATTTCCAGCTCTAACGATTTAGGTTATTCAATAGATGCGGTCCGGCAGTTACAGCTGGTCCCTTTCTCGTGCGGCATAGTCACTAATCCGACGCTGGTCGGACAATTTGGCACGCTCGCCACGGCTTCTATTCGTACGGACATCGTGCAAGGATGCGGCGGGGGATCGGGCATGAGCGGTGTACCTATGTCAGGAGTTTCGCCACCGGCAACTCCAACCTCATCTCAAACTTCCACTGGTTCTGTTCCAACAGCATCAAATACTAACGGCGGCAGTGGGAGTTCGACTGGCTCGCCGGGGAGCAATCCTGCGGGTGCAGCAGCAGAGCCGACAGGGCCTTATATTGGCAGTAACGGGTTGCTGCATTTGCCGCTCAGTTCAGGCGGAGGAGCGGGGAGCCCTTCCGGGGAGGTTTTGGGAGCAGGTACGACGTTGCCGCGAACTGGCATACCGCTGGAATTTTACGCTTTTCTATCCCCGGCAATCTTGTATCCGTTATTGAGGAAGCACGGGAGTGTGAAGAATAAATAATCTTACTCTATCTTTTTCAAAGATGTTCCCTTAAAGTATTTTTAAGCTTCAGGTTTATTCAGCGTACTATCAGCGGGTTGTAACAAAAAAACCGCCAAGCTGCTGCTTGGCGGTTGGGGTGGGTTCGTGATGTGCGCGATGCGGGGGTGCTATCATTAGTCGATCTTGACGACTTCTGCGATCTTGTCGCTACCGGGCTTTTTTCGAATAACTCTCTTAGTAGAGAGTTTGAGTGTCGGGATCGAAGGATCTTTTCGATTGCCGTCCAGGATGACCGTGTCATATAGCTGGATGTGGCTATACCTCGGTGGGTCTGGAACCGGATCTGGCGGGTTGCTTGCCGCGGCAGCTGCCGGAACTGTCCTCATGGTGGGGACGGTGTCCATGTCCATCTGGCTGTAGGGCTGGGTAAAGATGGACGGAATCCGGTACACCGGTTGATCCTTTGATCCGGGAGGGTCCAGGAACTCGTCGAGTTTCTGCGAGACCCAGTCCCAGAACCTGCTCCAGCTCGGCATTTTGACCTTAGTGGTCCACTGGGGTAATCCGAACTTGAACTTGGGGACTGTGACCTTGAACCTCGGTATATGCCAATCCGGCATCTTCGGCCTGGATACCTTGATCTTAGGGAACTTAACCTTGCCGAGCAGTTCTCTGATGCGTTGGCGGTTGTTGTAAGCCAGCATCAACAGAGCACATATGGCTCCCAGCAGAACCGTCCAGGCAATGACAGTCACGACCTCTATAAAGAACGAAGTATTCGTACCAGTGGCCTGCTTGCCGTTCTTGCGGCTGCCGCCTAAGGTGCGGTCTGCGTTCTGTTTCGGGGCTGCAGACTTGGGCTGGGCAGTCGACTGGGGGGCAGGGTTCTTCTGGACTCCGTTACCCGCACTTGGCACCGTAACAGTAACTACGGTATTGTTCGGATCAGGTGCCTTGGTGCTCGAAATCGTCCGCTGGGGGGCGTTCGTCTGCCGGGTAGCCACTCGAGTGGGGGAATACGTCGCGTTTTCCCATGCGAGCCACTCGGCTACTTCCTGATGGTTAACAGTCGCAGTGACTGGCAACCAAACCGGCTGGCCTTCCTGCAGTTGACGGATGTCGGTTTTCTGGATCTTCTGTGTCAGACTGGCGTTCAGGTACAGGTTCGGGTACAGCGTAGGCTTATAGCCATTCATCTGGAGCGTGGTCCAGGCGGACCGGTGGATATGCATCGCAACAGCCTTAGTGGTCTGTGCGAAGCTTGCCACCATGAACAGCACCAAAAGAATGATGGTGCGCATCACGAATTTCATGACTCCTCCTAAAATACAAAAGGAACAATTGGGTTCTGTAGCGTGCCCATTCATGGGTCTCTCCGGATTGCCGATGAATCGGCACGCTACCAAACCTGTTTCGAAGGAACGTTCGAGATTGTTGTCTCGCTTTTGCTTTTGTAGGGGCGGGTCGAGACCCGCCCAGAGAAGAGGAACGGTCGAGACCGTTCCCTACAGCTGTAGTGCAGGCCCGTGGCCTGCAATGACAGCCAGGTATTTAGGCAGGCCACGGGCCTGCACTACAAGAGAGCCAGTTCCATCTGCCTGTAGGGGCGGATAGTATCCGCCTGTGATGGGACCATGGCTGGCGCTCCTTACGCAAAAGCCAAACAACAAAATGTCATCATATTATACCGTTTTTCGGGAAAAAGTCAAGAGCTATTAAACCTAATTCCTCACTCTTCGCCAAGGCTTCGGAGGACAGGTAATTTCCAATAAACTTAGCTGTTTAGTATTTGCTCTTCGGCCATAAATTAGAAATTGGATATTAGAAATTGGATATTTTATAAACTACCATGCCCTCCCCCCGTTCCCTTCTATTCTCCTCTATTATAATACTCGCGCTATTTAGCGTACTCAATTTTGGCTATGTCTCCAAACAGGTGGTATACCGGTTAGGGATTCATACGTCCGAGCCGATGTCTGAGATCCAGAGAAGCGGTGTTTCCAACCGGGTAGTGGTCCCGAGCCTGCACATAGACGCGCCCCTCGTTGAACCGCGGGGTACCTCCGACAATGAGTTTGAAGCGGCTCTGGCCGGCGGCGTGGTGCACTATCCGGGAACAGCCGAACCGGGCGAGCAGGGGACTTGCTATCTGTTTGGTCACAGCTCGGACTACCCTTGGGTAGCCGGAAAGTACAAAGCAGTTTTTGCGCTGCTTCCCTCTATAAAGACGGGCGAGCAGGTGATACTTTTTGGACAGGAGGGAAAGCCGTACATTTATACGGTCACGGGGACCAAAGTCGCAGCTGCAAGCGATGTGCAGTACGTGCAATTAAAAGATCTTTCAAAAAAGCAGCTCATCCTCCAAACCTCGTACCCGGTAGGCACGGCGGCGAAAAGGTTTTTAGTGTTTGCTGAGATGAAATAAAAAATCCGTTCCGGCAGTAAGCCGGAACGGCGGTGGTTAGCGTCCTGTGATCCAGACCGCAACAGGGCAGGAGCCGTGGTGGAGCTCGTCGTAGTATCGCTGCCACTCCGTTTCGGGAACGTAGTAGCAGCCGTACGCGCGGCGGAACTTGCCGAGCTTTTCTTTGGCCGCAGCTTTGGCTGCGTGCGAGACCGGATATATAATCCTGTACTTAGCGGTGCTGGCGATCAGCATATCTGTGCCTTCGCACTTTGCCGTGGATTTGTCCAGCCAGTTTATGGGACTGAAAAAAATATCCCGGGTCAGATAGACGAGCAATGCCAGAACTGCGACAATCGCTATGGCTGTGAGCATAGTTTCCCTCCTTTACGTATTACGGCTTATCATAGAGTTTTGGGAGGCCGCTGTCAAGCCATAAAAATTTGACTCGAAGGCTGTTTTTATTGGGGAAAAAATTCCAAAAACACTCAAAAATAAGGGGTTTTTGCTATTGCAATTTAAGAATTGGTTGCTATAATAATTACAGCCAAAAACAAAATGGCAATTCAAAAAAGTCATGGTTTATAGAGTGACTTTTTTAATTCGGAGACAAATATATGATGGCCTTTGAGCCGCACAATTCCTGTGGAATCCAAATATCGAAAGCCCGCCAGACCTTCGTGTTTTAGTACGGGTTTTTTAATTTGTATTTCACGGTCGATTGTCTGCCTATGGCAGATAGAAATACATTAAAAAGACTTATGAGTTTTGCCCTCATCCCGGATCAAGTCCGGGGCAAGCACTAACCTCTCTCTTTAAAGGGAGAGGAATAGATGCAGTGTCTCCTCTCCTTGTCTAAGGAGAGGATTAAGGTGAGGTTGTCTGCATTCGTATTCGAGTGACAGATGAGGTAATAAGAAAAAATCTTTCACCGCGAAGCACCTAAGTCTGCAGAATATAAAAGACTCTCCTATTGTTTGCGCAATAGAAGAGCCCGTGGCACTCTCAAACGGGGGGTGCCCGATAAGAGAGTGCAAAAGAAAGCTACACGTGATCATGGCTAGCGACCTATGACTTTTGTGTTGCTTTCATGTGCCTTGCGGCGTTGTCATTTTACCATTTTTGAATAGTTTTTTCAAGGGTTTTAGGCCTAAAAGTTGATTCGCTGTAAGTTTAAGCGAGATTTTCTCAAACTCTTTCTCAGCCAGACCTTCTTCCGAGAGGTGAGAGGCTTAGTATTTCCTCTCCTTATCATAGGAGAGGATTAAGGTGAGGTTATATGTGTTTGTGACTTGCAGTGCATGAAAAGAATCAGCGATTCTCAAAAGAATTTGGCCTTCAATAAGGGGTCGTCAATAAAATTCAAATTTACCCGCACACCAAAGTTGTCTGAATAGGTTATTAGTAACTTTGGAATCTCCAGTAAGAATCTCACATCATTGTTAGATGAATTTGGTGTGTGGGATTAGTTGATTGCTCCTATTGGGGGCGTTAAAAAATTCTTTAATCTTTCTCTCTGTGTCATTCTGAATTTATTTCAGAATCCATGGATTCCGGCTCTTAGGCCGGAATGACACAAAAGTCAGTTCTCAAGCAAACAATTAAATTCTAAGTATGAACAAACTTATTAATCTCAAAGCTGCTGCCGCTGCGGCCATCATGGCCCTGGCCAGTGCCCTGACCCTCCTGGTCCCACAGCCGGCGTTGGCAGCACAAACCATCACTTCCGCCACACTTAATGGGGGAAGCTCAGTAGTGGTCAAGCCAGGTACAACCATAACGGCAAATGTTGTTGGCAGTTTAACTGGAGGGGATCATTGGCACGGCACTCAGTGGCGCATCAGTACCACACCACCTTCAGGGTCTGGTACATCTACTTGTTCAGATACAACAGATCATAATAGTGGCACTGGTGTATCATCGGGAAATTTCAACATTACAGCCCCAGGAACAGCAGGTACCTATAATGTCTATTTTATAATGGACTCGTCAAGTATTTGTAATGGTAGCGAAGGGGCATACTTTACATTAAGTAATGCAGTGGTTGTCGATGCTACAGCTCCTACAATTACCATCACACCTGGTGATTCAACCTCGCCAGTAAAGACCGTAACCTGGAACTGGTCGGCTAATGAGGCCTCTACTTATCGGTATATTATAAGCACCAATCCGGCCACAATGCCTTCCGGAAGTTTTTCTTCCGTGACATCTGCTACTCAGAGTACAGGGAATGGCACATACTATTTGAAAGTTGAGGCACAAGATGCAGCAGGGAATACAACTGTAAAAGGCGTGTACGCTATTTTGGATAACACAGCGCCAGTAATCGCTCCGGCTTCCGATGTTATCGCTACAGCTAATGCATTGGGTGGTGCAACAGTAAGTTATGCTCTTCCCACAGCTACAGACAATCATGATTCTACGGTAACTGTAACGTGCAGTCCGGTTTCCGGGAGTTTCTTCTCTCTTGGCCAAACAACTGTTACCTGCAATGCCAGCGATGCTGCAGGAAACGCGGCCACTCCTGTTACCTTTAAAGTTACCGTAAATCCAGGTCCGGTCAGTGCGAGTCAGTCAACTGTTGAAGTGAGTGTCAGCTCCGCTACTACGAACGGCGGCAATGTCATTATTACCATTACTGCCAAGGACCAGTTTGGGAATGTCATACCGAATATTCTGCCTGCAAATGTAGTCATCTCAGCAAGCGGCAGCGGTAATACTGTTCACCAGCCTTCAGCTCCGACAGATTCCAATGGGAAGACGCAAGGCCAATTGGGATCAAGTGTTTCAGGGACTAAAACAATTACGGTAACGATAAACGGAACCCCGTTAACACAACAGCCGCAAGTTACATTTACAGTCGGCGATCCGGTCAATGCCACCGTTACGGCAACACCTAAGCCCCGGGAAGCGAGCCTTTCTGGAGCTTCGGTGGCTTTAGATATTTTTGTCGACGATGGCAATGGCAATGCGGTCAATGATGGTGTTATTTTAACGGTTACACCGTCTACCTCAGCTCCCCATGGTACACCTACGGTCACCGGTTGTACTCCCACCTCTGCCGGCCATGTCAGCTGCACGTTAAGCTTCAACTACAAGGGTACGGTCTCTTTAGCCATTTCTTCCTATAAGGGAAGCTTGAATGTACTCGGAGATAATCCGGTAAGCTTTGTTGATACCACCAAGCCGATTATAGCCGTTATACCGCCGAATCCGGACAGTGTGGAATATAAGGGGACATATACCGATCCTGGCGCAACGGCAACTGACAATATTGATGGTGATTTGACTTCGCAGATTGTAAAAACCGGTACCGTCGATCCCAATACGCTCAACGGCGTACCGAATACGACCACGAAGGTGGTAGGCGTGTACACGCTCTATTACAATGTGTCCGATTCCAGCACAAACGCCGCTGTACAGCAGACTCGTACGGTCAATGTGGTGGATACCACACCGCCGGTTATTGAGTCAATTACTTCTGATGCAACAGCAAGCGGATGGTTAAAGGTCACAGATTCTATTACGTTTACGTTAACGACATCTGTAGTTGAACCCGCTGGTACAATAGTCTCAGGTTCCTACAACGGTCGTTCTTTGACCTGGACCACAACGGATAATCGGCACTGGACTGCGGTCTATACGGTAACGGAAGGGGACTCCGATCAGCTTACGCCTTTGCAAATTTCCGGTGTAAAGGTTACTGATGAAGCCGGAAACGATAGCACCTTAGCTTCGGGTATTGATGTTCAGAAGACTATTGATGCAAATACGCCAACGACGCCTACCGTCAACCTTCCTACGTATATCAACAATGCAGGAAAGAGCAATGTAGAATTAACAATTAGTGGCGAGTCGGGAACGACAGCTGATTACGCGCTCACTGATAGCGGTACTGGTTCAGTTACGGGCTCGGTGGTAATTCCGGGAACCGGTACTGCCGTTGTAAATCTCGATTTGTCTGGTTTGGCTGATGGCACAGTTACCGCTTCTGTTACATTGACTGATGTTGCCGGAAATAAAAGCCCGGCAGGTACGGATACTGCCACGAAAGATACCGTTGCTCCCGCCGCCGGAACTCTGACCATCGATCCGTACATAAACGTTACGAACCAGTCGCCGTTTGCCGTGAACGGGACGGGTGAGCCAAATGCCAAGCTTCATATTACCATCACTGATTTTGATGGTCACACTGAAATTATCGATTACGGAGCAGTGACCGTAGGCGGCAATATTTACGCCATAAAAAATCTCTCGAGCTTACACGACGGAACAGTGACGTTTGCCCTCGCTTTGGAGGACGCTGCTGGTAATGTTGGCCCGGAATCTACAACTACTGCCGTAAAAGAGACTATCAGGCCTACATTGGTATCACTCGATAACGGCTCTTTGTACAAAGCCGGTACTTATACCTTGTCGGCGGAGTTTAGCGAAGACGTAACTGCGCCGAAAATTTCCATTGCATATACTTCGGTGAACGGCACTTGTTCTGATGTGACTAATGCAGCCATGACGCCGGGTAGTGATGCTCTTCATTACACGTACGATCTCGTGATCGATGATGCTTGTGATGGAGCAAATGCCACCATCACCGTCAGTAATGCTACTGACACGGCTGGTAACCCCATGTTAGACGACGCTACTCACACCTTCAAAGTTGATACTTTAGCACCTGCTTTGGCTATTACGAGCCCGGCGACTGATGCATATATCAACGCAAACTATTCGGTCAGTTATACTATGAGTGAAGATCTGCAGAGCGGCTCGCTAGTCTTCCACAGCATGACTCCTGGCATGACCTGCCCGCTCACAGGCAGCGACTTGTTGTCCGGTACACATACCATAGCTGCTGTCGCGTTGACGACCTGTGGTATTACTTTGACCGAAGGGACTCATACTATAACGCTCAACGGCACTGATCTGGCTGGTAACAGCAACACGACTACTAACACTAATATCACCTACGATGTGACCGCGCCGACGGTCGTGAATGTGACTTCTCCTAAAGCAGATGGTATCTACAAGGCCGGTGAGGTGATAGATGTCACTGTACAGTTCAGCGAGCCGGTTAATGTGACTTATGACTACACGTCCGGCGGTTGTGGTTATTGGCCGTGGTCACCGTGCTGGGACGGCCACTATTATGCGCCCCAGGTTGCCTTAGAAACAGGCTCGACTGATAGAAATGCTGTGTACGACCGGGATGCGGGCGGCAGCGGTACCAACACAATTTCTTTCCGGTACGTAGTAGAAGCTGGTGACATGACATCTGACCTGGATTATATATCCGCCAGTGCGCTCAGTATGAACGGTCAGAGTATTCGCGATTTGGCTGGCAACGATGTTGTTGCAACCCTTGCCGTTCCTGGTGCAGAACATTCATTAGGCTTTAACAAAGCAATTGTCATTGATACCCAGGCTCCGACAGTTGCTTTGACGACTCCGGTGGCTGATCCGACAAATGTCACGCCGTTTACGGTAACGGCGACGTTCTCGGAAGATGTAACCGGGTTTGAGTCCTCCGATATAGTAGTGGGAAATGGTTCTGTCAGTAACTTTGCCGGCAGCGGTTCTGTGTATACCTTTGATGTAACGCCAACCGGCGACGGTTCGGTTACGATCGATGTCCCGGCTGCGGCAGCTGTTGATGCGGCTGGTAACGGTAATACGGTAGCGACCCAACTGACTCGTGTCTTTGATGCAACCAAACCAACCGTAACTGCAGTAGCTTTGATGGAAGGAACAGTTGCTTCTGATGGTTTGGTTAAGGCTGGAGATGTGCTCACGGTGAATGTGACCTTCAGTGAAGATATGGCGAGCACACCAGTTCCTCAAATCTCTATTGCCGGCGCAAATACGTTGACAGGGGCCGACATGACCAAGGTTGATGCCAAACATTATACCTACAACTTCACAGTCGGTTCCGGAGACGGTACTGCTACTATTACGATCGATAACGGAAAGGATTTGGCTGGCAATGCCCAGGTGGCCAATTCCAGTGCAACCTTTAAAGTCGATAACACCGCCCCAGTCATTTCCGGCACTCCTTCCAGCTTTGCCACAACGGCCAATACTACTGGCTATGCGAACGGCGTAACCTATACCATGCCGACTGCCGCCGATGACGTCGACGGTTCGGTGGCGGTTACCTGTACTCCGGCTTCCGGATCGAATTTCCCGCTCGGCGGAACAACGGTAACCTGCACAGCCAAGGACGCGGCCGGCAACAATGCCACACCAACAACCTTCACGGTTACCGTTAATCCTGCCGTCATTGCCAAAGTTACGGTTTCTGCCTCTCCTTCTACCTTGACCACGGCAGATACTTCCACCCTGACCATCAATGGCCGCGACCAGTATGACAATGTGACGACCAATCAGAGCGGTACGGTTGTGGCGATCAGCGCGGACAATGGTGGCGCTTTGGGCGCAACCATTGTGACGCTTGCAAGCGGTGCGGCTACGACGAGTCTCAATAAGACTTCTGCTGGCGATGTGCATGTCACGGTGACCAGCGGTATCCTCACTCCGGGCAACACCACGGTGACGTTTACGAAGGCTGATGTAACTCCTCCGACTGTAGTCAATTCAAATCCAGCTCCGGGAGCCACAGGGGTTTCGGTGAATGCCTCCCTGTTCGTAACCTTCAGTGAACCCCTTAAGTCCACAAGCATCAATTCCACCAACGTCCAGCTGTGGCGCGTAGCTACGGGAACCGAGGTTTCCGATGTGCAAATTCCGGTTACGGTCTCCCTGGTGTCCGGCGATATGCAAGTGAACCTTACGCCTGCCGGACCGCTTGAATACACGAATTCTTACTACTTTGTAGTCAGTGGCGTGCAGGATGCCGCGGGTAATGCCATGGCCGACCCGTACACCACCGCGGGTAATCCGTTCAAGACCGAAGACAGCACGGCGGATGTAACAAACCCGACAGTAAAGAGTCAGTATCCCGCAGCCGCTGCAACGAATGTTGCTATAACAGTCAAGCCGTCCGTGACCTTCTCGGAAACGATGGACACTACCACGCTGACTGACAGCAACGTCCAACTCATCAAAGATTCAGACAGCTCTGTTATCCCTGCAACGGTAGTAGTGGGCAATGGAGGCACCCAGGCTATTCTGGAACCGGCTACCGCCCTCTTAAACAGCACGAGCTACCATGTAACCGTTAGTACTGCCGTTAAGGATCTTGCAGGCAATCCGTTGGCCAGCAGCTATGTTGGAGACAGCTTCACCACGGAAGCCGAGCAGGTGGTAGACTTGGCCGTGACCCAGACCGAACTGCTGCAGAGCTATGCCACTCCGAACAATACCTATGCCAGTGGCTGGAAGTGGAAGCTCAAGGTCACGACCCCGAAAGATGAGACTAAATTGCGCATGAAGTTTACTGACTTCACCAGCGGCGCCAATACCGTGCCCGCTGCAGGCAATATCCATTTCTACTCTGCTCAGTCCTCGGATGCCGCTACGTCTGACACGGCCCGTGAGATCACGGCAGCCGGCACGTTCAGCTCGGACATTACCCTAAACGGCGATACCGATACCTCCGCTCCTGGACGGCAGATTGAAATTATCGTTGAGGTTAAAGTTCCGGCCGGTACCCCGGGCGGTTCGTACTCCAATAGCTACGATATCCAGACCAGTACTCCTTCTGAGACGTAATTACCATCTAACCGCTAACATTCAAGACCATGAAGAAATATTTGTTCCTGACATTGCTGCTGGCGGGGATGGCGGCGGCGCCGAAAGTGTTGGCCGTAGCCACACCGCCGGTAACCGGACACACCTCTACCATTTCCGGCACCCTCACGACCGGATTGTCGAGCGGGCCGCAGGTAGTCGTGGTTGTGCCGCCGAGCGCGAGCCCTGATGCCGGCACATATACCTCGACCCAGAATGTCGTTTTGACTGCCACGGGCAGCCAGAGCATCCACTACACCACGGACGGCACTGAGCCGACGTGCACTACCGCCTCAACGTACAGCGCCGCTATTCCCGTATCCGCCACGCTGACCGTTAAAGCCATCTCCTGCTATCCTGACAGCCATGCCTCAACCGTTGCCAGCTTTACCTACACGATCAATACCCCTGCCGCTCCTTCCAGCCCCTCCGGCGGGGGAGGGGGCGGGGGAGGCGGATCGTTCGCACCCTCTTCTCCCTTTGGCACAATTTCAGTCGCCATCAATGGCACTGCCACGACAACTTCGAGCCGTACGGTAACGCTGACGCTGACCGCGACCGGCGCGACGCAGATGATCATTTCCAATGCAGCCGATTTATCCGGATCTTCCTGGCAAACATTCGCTACGACCACAACCTGGACCTTGCCGGCTGGCGATGGCATAAAGGCGGTGTATGCCAAGTTCAAGAACGCTTCGAATGAATCTTCCGTCGTCAGCGATACCATAACGCTGTACGAAGGCAAGGTCTTGGGAGAAAGCACAGCACTGAATGCTCATCCGAATGGTACTTTGATTCTTGACGGCAAAACTATCTATCTCATTGAGAACCGCGAGCGTCATGGTTTCCGCGACCCGCAGGAGTACGCCTCCTACGGTTATCGGTTCGACCAGGCAGTGCCGGTCATTGAAGCGGACAGCCTATTGCCAGTGGGTGACATCATGAAAGCTATGACAGGAACCCTGGCCCTCGACACTTCCGATAACCGTACGGTCTACATGGTAGGCAAGAACGCCACCAAGCGCGGTTTCGCCTCGTACAGCGTCTTTACCGGCCTTGGCTATGCTAAAGGTTCGGGTATGTCCGGCCAAGCGGTTAATGGCATGTTCAAGATTAACATGACCGATTACCCCGCAGGCCTGCCCATTACCTCGGCCACGGAACCGCATCCTGAAGGTGCACTGGTCCGCCAGAGTAACGGTACTATTTGGTGGATATTGGACGGCAAGCGCAGTGGCTTTGAATCCGAAGCGGTGTATAACACCTATGGCTTCACCTTTGACCGGGCTGTTCCAGCCAATGCGGCTGATCTGGCTCTCTCTGAAGGACCGCTGGTCAAGTTCCGCGACGGGACGCTGGTTCGGGACGGTACGGTTTACTATATTATTACCGACGGGCAAAAAATGCCCTTTGCCTCGGTCCAGTCACTGGCGAGCTGGGGCTACAAGACCTCCAACGTCATAACCGCAAACCTCAGTACTTACACGCAAGCGCCAACTACGCTACCCTAAGCAATAAAATCCTCCGCCCATATTTGGGCGGAGGATTTTATATATCCATCAACACCCCGCACCATCTTAGTTTTGAAATAACCTAGATTCAACACAGCAAAATTTAATTCAGTGGGGAAGTTGTACAAATGTACAACTTCCCCACTGAAATCGAAACAAAAATAATGACACGATATTATCGTCAAAGATCGGGATTGGTTGCGGAATTAATGCAACAGATTCCGAAAGCACCGCGTAAGAGGAAAGAGGAGGCGAATTATGATAATCTCAAGCGCGCCAGCGAGATTGTCCTTGCGGTGGTGGCGGTGGCGGGGTTGGCATCGGTTGCGGTAGTGGCGCCCAATGCGCTGCTTGCCCTGAATAAGTTCTTTTTGAAAAAACACAAGCATCTCAGTCCCGCAGAGCAGCAACGGAAGATGGTGGACACTTTCTACTATCTGAAACGGAGCGGTAAAATTGACTTACGTCCTGATGGCGGATCATGGAAAGTGTGGTTGACCGCCAAAGGGAAGCGGCAAGTTTTAGAAATGGACATTGCGACGGTCTATATACCCAAAGCGTCAAAATGGGGAGGCACCTGGTGGCTCATTGCAGCAGACGTTCCCACGAAGGATCACCGGCAGGGTGCAGACCGGTTGCGTCGCAAATTGAAACAGCTTAATTTATTTCCGCTCCAAAGGACCTTGTGGCTTTACCCATATGATCCCTGTGAGGCTTTGGAAGTCATACTTCATGCCTATCATATAGAAAATTTTGTAACAGTCATGGAAGTCCGTAAGCTGGACCGGGAGGATGAAAGGAAAGCCAAGGCACATTTTCGTAACACGGGTGTGCTATAGCCGTAGTAGTTTTAATCATGTTTCTATAATAGAAAATTAGTGTAATTAATTCAGTGGGGAAGTTGTACATTTGTACAACTTCCCCACTGAATTTGAGTGTCAGGGCATATATCAAGGGTGTATGTTTTGGATGCTTATTATTGGGAATCGGCTGGTTTGTGTACCAGGCACGCGCCGTTGATGCAGTACCTTTTTCCTGTCGCAGGCCGCGAGCTGGGCGTGGCGGCCGGAGACCCTGAGCCTGTCGAAGGGTCGACGAACGCGGGCCCATCGTCAAAAATATGGCCTAAGTGGCTACCGCACGTAGCGCAGACCACCTCGGTGCGGTGCATGCCGTGGCTGTCGTCATCCTGGAGAATGACCGCGCCGGGCAGGGCTTGGTCAAAACTCGGCCAGCCAGTGCCGGAGTTGAATTTAGCATCCGAGGCAAACAATTGGCTACCGCAGACCGCGCAGGCGAACATTCCGGGTTCGTGCACATTCAGCAGGGCAGAGGTGTAAGGCGCTTCGGTCCCGTTCTCACGTAGAATGTGGTACTGCTCGGGGGTCAATTTTTTCTTGAGTTTTTCTTCGCTAATCTGTTTTGATTGGTTTAACATACATACGTTTCCTTAATTACTCTTGTCTCTTGGTTATGTATGACGGGCGCCTCCTGCCTGCCGGCAGGCAGGGTCGGCAGCCCCTACACTGCTGCTTTTCATCGTAGGGGCGTGCGACAGCAGCCCGTTCCCACACATTTTAGTATAAGACGTAGCAGTAAGAAATTTGTAGCAAATAAAAGGGCGTCTTCCTAATGAAGTCAGCTTAAGGATTAGCACTTGACCCTGCTTCGCATAAAGCTGGGCAGGGCGAGCATCAGGTAGTGTTTTTTAAGAGAGGCTCGTTTTAGACGACTCTGGTGAAAGAGGGGATTAGCACTTGACAGCCTAGAGTGCTAATAGTAAAATAGTTTTAGCACTCAAATATGGGAATTGCTAACTGTAGTGCAGGGCCGTGCCCTGCCCTCAAGAAAGCAGGCCGAGGGCCTGCACTACATCTATGGACAATCCTGAAATTACAACCCGGCAAGCGAAGATCCTCGCTGCCATCGTGAAAGAGAATTGCGACACCGGCGAGCCGGTGGCGAGCGCCGATTTGGTGGAAAAATACCAGCTCGACGTGAGCACGGCCACTATCCGCAACGAGATGGCGGCTTTGGAGAAGCTGGGATATATTTACCAACCGCACACTTCTTCCGGCCGCGTGCCGACGGACAAAGGCTTTCGTTATTTCGTTAACCAGCTCATGGATAAGGTCAAGCTGACCTTAAAGGAGCAGGAGCTGCTCAAGCGGGAAATGATCAAGCTACAGATTGCGCATCACGAGCTCGGTCGCCGATTGACTAAATTGCTCTCTGATCACAGCCAGCAGGCCAGCTTTGCCCTGTTTCCGGAAGAAGTCTCGACTATGGGACTTTCAAAGATTTTGAATAATCCCGCCCTGCCGCCGGAAGATGCTCGCGAGATTGCCGAGTTCTTCGATAATATCGATTCCTATGCCGAACAGATGATGAAAGACTACGGCGAGAAAGGCCAGGCGGAAGCGTACATCGGCAAGGAACTGACCTTGTCTAAGAAGAGCGACTACTCCATGATCGTCTCGCCACTGAAACTCCCGAGCGGGAAAAAAGGAGTCATCGGACTTATTGGTCCGAAGTCCATGAAGTACGAAAAGAATTTGTCGCTGTTAGAATATATCGCGAAGTTATTGGGAAGCGGAGGAGGTGCGGCGATATTGGTCATGTTGTTTATTAAATAAAATTAACAAATTCACAAATTAACAAATTGAAACCGCAGTAAATTTTATTTAATTTGTTAATTTTTACTTAATTTTGTTCAATTATGTCTGAAGACAATAACCAGAACGACGAGAATACCCAGCATGAAGAGGTGGCTACCGAACAGCTTCAAGCCGATCTCAATGCCATGACGGACAATTGGAAGAGAGCCTTGGCAGATTTTGAGAACTATCGCCGCAGGACCGAGGAGCAAAGCCAGGAACTGATTAATTTCGCCAAGGAAACCGTGATTGCACGGCTGCTACCGACCTTGGATGCGCTGGAGCAGGCGCTTAGGCATCTGCCGGAATACTCCGAAGATGAACCCCTCCTAACCTCCCCTTTTGAAAAAGGGGAGGAAACTGCAGGAACCATAGCAAAAGAGAAGGGGTCTGCAGAAACCCCCTCTGTGCAAAAGAGGGGGCAGGGGGAGTTCAAAAAACAGTACGCGAACTGGCAAACAGGAGTGAACGGCATTATCCTGCAGCTCGACAAGACCTTGGAAGAACTCGGCGTGAAGAAAATTGAAGCCGTGGGCAAGAAATTTGACCCCAACTTCCATGAAGCGGTTCGCGAAGTGGAAGGGGAAGAGGACGGCATGGTCGTGGAAGAATACCAGACGGGGTTCGAGCTGAACGGAAAAGTTATCCGGCCGAGCCAGGTAGTAATCAGCAAGAAAGTTCAAAATTAAAAATGAAAAATTCAAAGTTGATATGCAGGATTCAAACAAGCAGTTCAAGGTAGAACTGAAAAAGAGGGTCTATGTTTGGGTTTTGCGCTTAATAAGGTTCTTGAAATCCTTACCGAAAAATTATGTATTTGAGGTATTAGGGAAGCAGCTATTGAGAAGTGGTACAAGTATCCTGGCTAATTTTATAGAAGCTCAAGCTGCTTCTTCAAGAAAGGATTTTACAAATTTTATTAATCATAGTTTGAAATCAGCAAATGAAACGAAGGTTTGGTTAAGTCTGTTAAAAGATTCTTTATCTAAAGACTATGAACGTGAAGCAGGTGGGTTGTTAAAAGAAGCAATTGAACTATCAAATATTTTTGGAAGTATTGTAACTACGTTGCGGATGAAGTAATTTTTAATTTTTCACTTTGAATTTTTAACTAACAACAGGAGTAATAGTATGCCAAAAATTATAGGAATTGATTTAGGAACCTCAAACTCAGCCGCGTCTGTTATGGAAGGCGGCAAGCCGGTCATAATTCCGGCGGCGGAAGGCGCCAGCCTTGGCGGCAAGGCCTTTCCGTCGTATGTGGCGTTTACCAAAGAAGGCCAGCTCTTAGTGGGCGAGCCAGCCCGTCGGCAAGCCGTGACCAACCCGGACGGCACCATTTTTGAAGCCAAACGCAAAATGGGAACCAACTTCCGCTACACCGTCAACGGCAAGGAATACAGCCCGGAACAAATTTCCGCATTCATTTTGCAGAAGATCAAGAAAGATGCTGAAACCTTCCTGGGTGAACCGGTCGCTAAAGCCGTCATTACCGTGCCGGCCTACTTTGACGATGCCCAGCGCCAGGCTACTAAGAACGCCGGCGAGATCGCCGGGCTCGAAGTGGTGCGCGTCATCAACGAGCCGACCGCGGCTGCCTTTGCTTATGGCCTCGATAAGTCTTCCTCCAAAGATCAGAAGATTTTGGTTTTTGACCTCGGCGGTGGTACGCTCGATGTGACCATTATGGATTTTTCAGAGATCGACAACCAGGCCACCTTTGAAGTACTGGCCACCTCAGGCGACACCCAGCTCGGCGGCAAGGACATGGACAAGGCTCTGATCGATTACATCGTGAACACCTTCAAGCAGGAAAACAGCGTAGATTTGAACAATGACAAGATGGCTATGAACCGCGTTAGGGAAGCGGCGGAAAAAGCCAAGATCGAATTATCAACCACCTTGGAGACCGACGTAAACCTGCCATTCATTACGGCTGACCAGAACGGTCCCAAGCACTTGCAGATGAAGATTACCCGCGCCAAGCTCGAAGAGCTCATTAAACCCATCGTGGACCGCATGCGCCACCCGGTCGAGCAGGCTATCAGTGATGCCAAGCTGACCCCGCAGCAGATCGACAAGATCATCTTAATCGGCGGTCCGACCCGTATGCCCGCAGTCAAGAAATTCGTGGAAGACTACATTGGTAAGCAGGTGGAAGGCGGTATTGACCCCATGGAGGCTGTAGCCAAGGGTGCGGCCATCCAGGCTGGCATTCTGGGCGGCGATGTCCAGGGCAAAGAAATCTTGCTGCTTGATGTCACACCGTTGACCATGGGTATTGAAACGCTCGGCAGCGTAATGACCCCCATGATCCCGCGCAATACGACCGTGCCGACATCTAAAACCGAGACATTCTCGACTGCGGCCGATAACCAGACCTCCGTGGAAGTCCGTGTCTACCAGGGCGAGCGTCCGTTGGCTCCGGATAATAAATTTTTAGGCAATTTCCAGTTGGACGGCATTCCTCCGGCGCCGCGCGGCGTACCGCAGGTGGAAGTCACGTTCGACATTGACGCCAACGGTATTTTGACGGTCAAAGCTAAGGACAAGGCTACGGGCAAGGAACAACATATTACCATCCAAGGGTCTTCCAACCTGTCCAAGGACGAGATTGAGCGCATGAAGAAGGAAGCCGAAGCCCATGCGGCAGAGGACCGGAAGCGCAAAGAGACCATCGACGCCCGCAACCAGGCCGATACGCTGATCTCCGTTTCCGAACGCACGCTTAAAGATGCCGCCTCGACAAGCTCGGGGTCTTCGACCGGCTCCAAAGTTACTGATGAGATGAAAAAAGAAGTTGAGGAAAAGATCAAGGCTTTAAAGGATGTCAAAGACAAGGATGATGTGGATGCCATAAAGAAAGCTATGGACGAACTTTCCACTGCCATCCAGAAGGTTGGCGCGGCTATGTACCAGAGCCAGCAGCCGGAAGCCGGCAGTCCGAAACCGGAAGCGGGAGCTAATCCGGAGGGGCAAAACCCTTCGTCCGCCCAAGGCGGATCAGGGTCTAATGGAGGCCCCGTTGATGCCGAATTTTCTGAAGTCAACAATCAAAATAAATAGTTTATAATGAAGGTAATTCGCCGCACGGCGAATTACCTTCAAAAGATTTAAAGCGGTGCCGGAATATCCGGCATTTGCAAACACAAAAATGGACTTCAAACGATTCGTTCTTTGCTTGCTAATCATCTTCATGGGCGTATTTATTTACGTGCGCATCATGTCTTTGGGTGATGAGCATAGTCGGTTTAACCAGACAACCCGAATCCAACTGGGCAGATTTGCCGTTCTGCGCACGCTCTTTGGCCTGCACAGCGCGGGGGATGCGCGAGCCGAGTACCTCAAAGCATCAGGACCTATTAGTGTGGAGATTGTCCAGGCGGAAAGCCTGAATCTGCCGCAGGAGGTCATTGATGATTTTACCAGCAAGGTCAAAGAATACACGGGCCGCCAAACCGTCTTGTATAACATTGATACCGTAAAGCGCGGTTCTTTGAGCGATGCCGATATTAATGATATTATCGCCACTAACCGCAGGCATGTTTCGCCGGCCGAGACAAACCTGTTCGTGATTTATGCGGACGATTTTAACAGTAAGACGGATGAAGTTGGCCGGACCGTGAGAGATTTCGGCATGGTCATTTCTTCAACCCGCCTCCAAGACCTGACCAGGCAATCTCCGAAAGCGCTCAATAGCTATATTCTCTCCACCATGCTTCACGAGTTCGGCCACCAGCTCGGCCTTGATCATGTTGGCGACGACCGCTGCATCATGAACAAAGATATCGAAGCCTCTCCGGAACAGTCGTCATTCATAGTCTCATATACGCCGACTTCGTTTTGCGACAAGGAATTGGAACAGCTGAAGGGGATTAAGGCGGCATTGCAGTAAGGTGTTAACTTTATTTGTTCGGTGTATGTCTGAGAAGTTACAAATTCACACTAAAAAATTATGAACGACAACAAACCATCCCAGCCCGAGAGCGGGCAGCAGATACAGATTAAGATCACTGACGAAACCCTGAGGGGATCGTACGCGAATATGCTCCAAGTAGCCCATACTTCCGAGGAGTTCTTTCTGGATTTTATGAATATCATGCCGCCTGCGGGCATTGTCTCCGCCCGGGTCATTGTTTCTCCCGGCCACATCAAGCGGATGATAGCGGCAATGCAGGAGAACCTGAAACATTACGAAGAGCAGTTTGGCGAGGTGAAGGCCGCAGCGGTTCCTGACCACCGAATTGGATTCAAGACCGAATAACTAACCGATAAACACAGATGAAAAACTGATGAACACGGATCCGTGTTTATCTGTTTGCAGTTAATCAGTGTTAATCACTGTATGAACAAGAATTACTACGACATTTTAGGTGTTTCAAAATCCGCTTCGCAGGAAGAGATTAAGCGCGCGTACCGCAAGTTGGCGCATCAGTATCATCCTGACAAAGGCAATGGCAACGAGGAAAAATTCAAGGAAGTCAACGAAGCGTACCAGGTCCTGGGAAGCGAGGACCGGCGCCGGCAGTATGATACGTTTGGAACCACCTCGAACCAGCCGCCCGGCGGGGGGTTCGGCGGATTTAACTACCAGGGAGAGAATCCTTTTGGGGATTTTGGATTTGGCGGCTACGGCGGTGAAGCGGGTTTTGATTTTGGCGACATCTTTGGCGACATCTTCGGGACCCGGACCGAGCGGGCCAGTCGCCGAAACCGTGGCATTGACCTGGAGATGGCACTGAAGCTCACGTTCGAGGAGGCGGTCTTTGGGGTGGAAAAAACCATCACGGTCGAAAAACAGGATGCCTGTGCCACCTGCAGCGGCAGCGGGGCTGAGCCGGGATCTAAAATAGTGACCTGTTCCAAGTGTCACGGCCAGGGACAGATCCGCACTCAGCGGCGTACGATTTTCGGCATGGTGGCATCGTCGACGACTTGTGATATGTGTTCGGGGACGGGTAAGGTCCCGGAAACGCCTTGCCACACCTGCAAAGGTAGCGGCGTGGTCCGGCAGGAAAAAACCATCAAGGTTAAAATTCCAGCTGGTATCGATGACGGGCAGCGCATTCGCGTAGCTGGGGAAGGGGAAGCGGGGTACCGCGGCTCCACTCCTGGTGATTTGTTTTTGGTGATTCAAGTTGAGCCGTCTAAGGAATTCACTCGGGACGGTTTTACGCTGCATAAGGAATTGCCAGTCAGTTTTACACAGGCTACGCTGGGTGCCCGGTTGATCGTTAAAACCCTGGATGGTGACATTGAGTTGAAGATTCCGGCCGGCACCCAATCGGGCACTGTTCTTAAGGTTAAGGACAAAGGCGTGCCGAACCTGTCAGGTAAAGGCAGAGGAGACCTGCTCATTACGGTCCGGGTGGTGGTACCGAACAAATTAAATAAGAAAGAAAAAGAGCTGCTCAAGCAACTAGCCGAAATTCGGGGTGAGTCTGTGGAGGTGGATCCCGGGTTCTGGGATAACATCCGGGATTCGTTTACATAAAAACAGCGCGTGCGCTGTTTTTTTGATTTTTCTGAATTTTTGTGCTATAATATATTCAAAAGTTCAATCCGAAGAAACAAAATCCATGTCTGTACATGAAGTTACTACACTCCTCCAGAATTTCAACTGGCACACGCCCAGCTGGGATTTGTTTATTTTGGGTTTTTGGGCCCTGGGCAGCATTTTGTACGCCTTTACTGCGGGCCGCGGCCGCGTCATTAATATTTTGCTCAGCATCTACATCGCCAAGCTCATGGTCTATGAAGCGCCGTTCCTGACTCATGTGGTATCGGGGAAACTGCCCACCACCATGGTGTCTCTGCAGCAGCTTGCTACGTTTGTCTTGGTCTTTTTGGTACTGTTCTTATTCCTCGGCAGGTATGCCTTCCGTACTTCTGCGGATGGCCGTCAGGCTGGAGCGATCTTGTTTGGTGTTGTATTCTCGTTTTTGCAGATTGGGCTGCTCATAAGTATTATTCTCCATTATCTGCCCGCCGGGGCTCAAAGCGCATTCGGCCCCCTTATCCAACTTGTCTTTTTAAGCAGTATGGCAGGCTTTGTCTGGCTTGCTGCGCCATTGGCTTTTCTTATCTTCCTCGGCAAATTTATTGCTGACCCGAACGAATTATGACCGCAAATAAACATATCCTGCTTGTCGTCGACGACGATACGCTCATTTTGAATACCCTGACAAAACGATTTTCGAATTGGGATCTGAATGTCTATACGGCCACCACCCAGAAGGAAGCCCGAACAATTCTGGATTCAGTCACGCCCGAGGTAGTCATTTTGGATCTGATGCTGAAAGGCGAGGTTAGCGAAGGATTGTTGGATTACATGCAAAGCCAAGAGCGCCTGGCGGATGTACCGGTGCTTGTGCTGACTAATATGGACAAACCGGAACTCCGCCGCGTGTTGCTCTCGCGCGGGGTCAAAGAGTATATCATCAAGGGCAGCATTAGCTTGGATGACTTGTATAAGAAGGTAGTAGGGTATTTGGAGCCGCAGCGAAACATGTAACCTTTGACCATTGACATTTGATAAAACCGCAGCCAAAAGGCTGCGGTTTAAAAGTCAAATGTTAAATGTCACCTGTCAAATGTCTTCGAGCTCCATCGTGCAAAGATTCCGGTCGATATCATTCGACTCGTTTTTTGTTTGAGACAGAGCTCTCCGGCTTCCACGGTGCCTCCGCGCTGGCGGATGGTGTCTTCCAGGAGGTTATTGATGGCAAGGGCGGAAGAATTGGTGGCATACCCGTTGATGACTAAAAATCGGGCATTGTCCGAGAGCAGTTGTACGCACTCGGTCAGCATCTTGGGCAAGTCCTTGTTGAACTTCCAGGTCTTGCCGGTCGGGGAGTGGCCAAAGGCTGGCGGGTCCATGATGATGCCGTCATAGGTGTTGCCGCGCTTGAGTTCACGGTTGACGAATTTTGCCGCATCGTCCAGGATCCAACGGACTGAGTCGGCTGGTAACTGGTTCAGGGTATGGTTTTCGTTAGCCCAGGTGATGGCCGGCTTGCTGGCATCGACATGGGTAACATGGCATCCGGCTTTCGCGAGAACCATGGTTGCGCCGCCGGTATAGCCGAATAAGTTAAGAATTTTATATTTTTCTATTTTTATATTTTTCAATCTGTCTATCATGAATTCCCAATTGGCTGCCTGTTCGGCGAACAGTCCTGTGTGTTTGAACGGGGAAAGTTTGAGCAGGAATTTGACCGGATCACCGGACTGGCCATCGGGGAGAGGGAAGCTAGCTATCCATGGATTCGGCAGCTGTTTTTTTATGTCCCAGTACCCTTTGTCTTCTCCGCTGGCTGACCTGAACGTGGCATGCGTTCTATTCCACTCTGTATCCGGCAGGGATCTTCGCCAGATAATTTGCGGGTCGGGTCGTTGCAAAATAACCTGCCCCCAGCGCTCCAGCCGATAGCCGTCGCCGGTATCAAGGAGTTCAAAATCGGGGAAATGTTTAAATGTCTCTAATAGCATGTATGAATCGATAATCAAAATGTATAGTAACTATACCATATTTTGCCCATCATCATGAAAACGCCATGGCAGGGGAGCCATGGCGTTCGGACATGATTGGATGTTTACTCCGCGGCTGTAATGTTGCCGAGTACAAAGCTGTCGAGCGAGCCTTCGTACGTAACGATAACTTTTTTTCCGATAAGGGAGGAAAAATCGCGGCTGGTTTTGAGATAGATATTCCGCTCGGGGGTGGCAAGCATGAGATTGCCCTTGGCCCGGTTATTGGATTCTTTCAGAACGCCTTCCCATGAGCTGCCTGCCTGCTTGGTGGTCGTTGTTGCGGCTGGTGCGGGTGTGGAGGCCTGTTGTTGCTCCTGCTTTTGCGCTTCGCTGTTCGGAACTGCTTCCTCATGCGGATTGCGGGCGAAGAACCAAATGACCGCGGCGATAATGGCAAGTACTACAATGGCATACCCCCAGTAGGTTTTGATGATTTTTCCCATAATTATGCTAGATAATGTTTCATACATAGTGTAGCGGTTTTACGGCTTTTGTCAAAGCATAAAAATTCCTAAGAAGTCTTAGGGGCTTTTATGGCGAGGCAGACCGCGCCCTGCACTGGATGGTGCAGGGCGGGGATTCCGCCTCGTGGCCCTGCAGGGCCACTTCGTTGTCCGGGGCAGGGGAGACTAAGGTCCGGCGGGGATACATCCTACGCTAAAGCTTCGGAGTACTGGAGTCGGTCGCCTCACGCTGCGCTTAGATACCCTCTGACCATTTGTCTCAAAGTAACCTTTCCTTTGGTTGTTTTGAAGTAGGATTCTCTTCGTAAAGCGTCTTTCTTGGACGGAAAGGCTTCGTAGAAGATTAGTTCAAGAGGGCGTCGGTCTTTCGTTGACACGTTTTTCCCGGAATTATGATCGCGTACTCGGGTTTTTAAATTCTCGGAATAACCAATATAAAACAGCCTATCTTTGAGGCTGCGAAGTATATACACATAATGAAATTGTATTGGCATATAGTTAGCGGTTACCATTGTTTATAGTATACCACTAGTATAAAACACAAGCCGTGTACCGCTCGCTACGACATAAATGTCGGCTCGGGTACACGGCATGAACCAGTCGCACATAGTTTCGCGCCCATAAACTTACTCAAGTTCGTGGCCGTGCCATGAACCGGAGCGAATTTGATGAGCGACTGGTTCATGGTGGGTCCGGCGGGGATCGAACCCGCGACAAACGGCTTAAAAGGCCGCTGCTCTACCAACTGAGCTACAGACCCGGATGGATCAAACAATTGACCTTTAACCTTTGACATTTAACCACCCTGCAGCTGTCAAAGGTCAAATGTCACCTGTTAAATGTTTCATTGCCTTGATATTCTATAATAAATCGCATTTTTTTTCAAGGGCGCGTAGCTTTGAGGATTTATCCACTGGCAATGTCTATTTATTTATGCCATAATAATAACGAACTGTAAAAAATCCATGAAAAATAAAAATCAAAGCAAGAGCCTCTTCCATTCCAACAAGAGCGCGTCCGGCTTCACCCTTATCGAGTTACTTGTGGTGGTAGCTATTATCGCATTGCTTGCATCAGTTATTTTGGTTGGTATGTACCAAGCCCGGCAGAAGTCTCGGGATGCCAGACGTATTGCTGACATGGCTCAAATGAATACGGCTCTAGAGATTTATTTTAATACATATCGCGGGTATCCTGCGGATGACGATACCAACGGCCAGCCTGATAATTTTGACCAGTTTACCAGAGTTTTGCCCGTGGCTCCGGTGCCTCCTGACGGGACTTGTTCGGGTTCGACCCATAGCCCGGGGTCTTGTGGAGGAGCTAATCAGATCCCGTGCGGTATTCCTGCTAACACCTATTATTACGCTCCGACCGGAACCCCTCAGACCATCAATGGCGTTAAGGTGTATCCCGGGTATAATTACCTCTTTTGTCTTGGCGCTCCTACTGGGAATTTCAGTGCAGGTGAGCATGTGCTTACCGCCCAAGGCATTCGTTGACATTCTGCCGTTTCAAATCCCGGCCTGCAAGACAGGCCGGGATTTTCATTTGCCCGCAAATCGGTATAATATGAACGTATGCAGTTAACCTTGAATGAAATCAAAAGCCAGGTATACGCTAAACGGCCGATACTGGGGGAAATCATCGCTACTCATGGGCATCGCACGCTTTTGGACTATGCCAGGCAATATGCGGATAATTTAGCCGCGGTCGAGCCCGCCCGAAAACGCGATTTTGTCAATGTTGTGGCAGAAGAAGCCGGTCGGGTGCTTGGTGCGGCGACAGCTGAGAGCGTACGCCGTCATTTGAATAAATACTACTATGTTTCTACCACCGACCACCATGGTCCGCTCAGTCATCCGTTTTTTTTGCATGCCAACCTGTTAGCCGCTGCCCCGCACGAGCACGCCGAGGCTGGCCATGAGCAATTTGTCGTATTGGCATGCAGTAATGTCTCGCTGAATAACTCCTCGTATCCCCGCGGCGTTTTATTCCACTCCCATTTGGGCGATGAAGTTTCGCTGAGGTATGTCAGTTTGTTTCCTTCCCGGGACCGGCACAGCCCGGTCTTCAACCAGCCGGCGTATTCCAGCCGGGCGGCAGCACTGTTGCGCCGCGAGCTGGAACAGACGGTGGCAGCGGGAGTCCCGCGGTCTCGTGTTGACGCAATTGTCGACCTGTTTGGCCGCGCGGCTTTTTCAGATCAGAATTACTCGGACCAAATTACCAGGATCAATGCGGAATTATGGCACATGTTTTTTCCCGTGCACAGGACTGCCCCTGGGCTGGTGACCTTGAGCCAGGAGCGTGTGACCTTGCTTTTGCTTGAACGCTACCATCTATTCCAGGTAACTGACATACACCGGATCCTGTTTGACCCGGACATTCATCGGGAAGTGTTGGACCGTTTTGAGGGGATCCCCGGAGCCTTCACGCTCCGCGAAGGTAGGGGAACGTTTCTGTTCTGGGGGTATGATCGCAAAACCCGATTGCGGTTCAAGCTGCTGCCGGAAGACGGATATCTTGTCTCCCCCGACCGGACGTTCCGCGTGCGGCTGAATCCGGAAGCTGTAGCTGTGGCTATCAGGGCGGGCGAACTCATCCCAAGCATGCTCGTAACCTTGCTGCTCTATTCGTGTTATTACGGGGTGAAGTGTTTGGGAGGGTTTAGCCAGGTCAACTATTTGACTTGGATGCAGCAGGCATATGCGAAAATTTTTCCTGCCGCTCAAGCCATGGGTGATACTAAAGCGCTGTGTGGCGATCTGGTGTTTGCGAATATTTCTCTCGGGAACGACGATACGGCTGCGGCAACCGGACTGGACTTTATTCTGTACGGGTCGGAAGACTCATATCAGCAGTTTTTAGATCTCTGTCATCGGCACACGTTGGCTGAAACGCTAGATCCTATCCTGCCCGTGCTGCACCGCATCCTCTATGCTGAAAGCAGTCCGGTCGAATATTCCGGCTCTACTTATGACCGGGAATTTAAGATAGTCAGGCATCCGGCCCAGCCGCTTTTTAAGGTGCGTAACCATGCCTTTTGCCCCGTTTAAGGTGCTTTGCTGGGGCACATGGCTGCCATGAGCGTATTGTCCAGGGATTTCGTTATGGGACAGTGAACCGTCCGTGTTGACAAAAGTGAGTAGCAACGATACCATATCCGTATATGAAGCGCTTCGCTCAAAATTTCTGGTTTTATTTTATGTTCGGCCTTAAGGCCGGAAGTTTTGAGTTGATCAGATCGCAGATACGCGGATAGCGCGGATGACGCTGAACTTTCGACTCCTGACTTCCGGCCTTAAGAGGGGCCGGAGTTTTTTATTTTTGGGGTCTGTTGCCGAATGCCATTTTGACTGTAATTGCAGAATTTCGGCCATTCGGCCAAAAAAATTTTTCCGCTTAGCCTACAGCTAAACATCAAAATTTATTTTGCCCGACTGTCTCGAGATTCTGCAATCTCGTCTGAAAAGCGCATTCGGCAATAGACCCATTCAAGGAGGAATCATGTCGCTGTTTGATTTGGTGGGGACCCATGTCACCATTAATACGCCTGAACACCCACATACGCGCGTGCGGGTCGTCCATGTGTTTCGTGCGCCCGAAGAAAACTGCCAGCGTGCCGGCACTGAACAAAAGGCCGAGCTATGGTGCGAGGTTGTACTACCCGATAACCAGGTAGTCACTGTGCAAAACTTGACCATGGAACGAGTGTTGTCGCACTAAGGAATGTACCAAGGAGGTTATATGGATGCTGTTATTAATGATTCCAGCCAGCGAGACCCTGGGAAAGAACCGGTATTTCTGCACTTGCCTGACCATTGCATTATGGTGCGCCTGGGAGAATACCATGTGCGCTGCGTCTACCATGATACACCGCCGTTAGTTATTAGCGATCCATCTGTTATTACCGCAGCGCGGTTGAAGGAAGAATGGGGGAGCGCGGGGGATCGGATGGGAGGTAGGCCGGTGCCTGCAGCCTGATTATGGAGCGAGGTCTGTATCGTCATGTGTGGGGAGATACTCATGTCTCCCCATTTTTATTTTGTCGGTCGTCTATAGCTTTACTGGAACCGCCTGGGGGTTTTCCGCAACACCCTATGTATGGTATGATTAATCATGCGGGATTAGACTAAAATTCCCAGAATTAAGCACAGGAAGCGCGGAGTATAATTAATTTTTACGTTCATGAATGCCCGGGGCTTTTTTACCAAAAAGAAAATAATTTGGACAATCATCATCCTTCTCATTGTCGGATTTGTCGGGTACCGCATTTCCCAGCGGGGGAAGGGGGTGTCCGGTATACAGACCGATACGGCCAAGGTGCGAAATCTGAAGTCAACAGTGCTGGCTACCGGCCAAGTAGTCTCGGGCACCGATCTTCAGCTGAGCTTTAAATCGGGCGGAATCGTGGAGCGGGTTTTAGTTAAAGAAGGTTCAAAGGTCAAACAGGGAGATGTCCTGGCGTCTTTGGACCAGCGGGACCAGCAGGCCAGTCTGACTTCGGCCCGTGGGAGCTTAGCCCAGGCCCAGGCCGGTTATCAGCGCGTCATTGCCGGGGCATCCTCTGAAGAAGTAGCGGTTTCCCAGCGTGCGGTAGATGCCGCCCAGGTGGCGCTTGAGAGCGCAAAAAAGAGCCTTGAGAATACCCGGCAGCAGCAGGAAACAGCCGTGCAGAATGCTTACTCAAGCTTGCTGAATTCCGGCTTGGCAGCGGTTGCCAGTCCGGGGAATACCGGCAGCGGTTCCCTGGCGGTGACCGGCACCTATACCGGTACGGACCAGGGTATGTACAAGATTTCTATTTATAGTTCCGGTTCTGGGCAGCGCTTCCAGATTTCCGGATTGGAAAGTATGGACGGCGAAGTGAAGTCGGTCCCGGTTCCTCTCGGTACCCGCGGGCTGTTCGTTCAATCCGTTGGCCAGTTGAACGCTAATGATTCCTGGACGGTTACGATCCCGAATACTATGTCAGCCACCTATGTGACCGCTTATAACGCGTATCAGGCGGCCTTAAAAGCCAGGCAGTCAGCCGTGGACGCCGCCCAATCTCAAATCAACAGCGCCCAGACGAGCCTAGACCAGGCTCGCGCCGCCCTCGACCTGAAGCGGGCCCAGGCCCGTCCGGCCGACATCGAAGCGGCGCAGGCTCAGATTTTGACTGCTCAAGGACAGGTACAAGCCGCACAGGCAGCTTTGGAAAATACCGTCATTCGCGCGCCGGCAGATGGCACCATTACCGGAGTCGATATTAAGCCCGGCGAACTGGCGACAGCTATGAAAGAGGTTTTCGTCCTGCAGGATATCGGCAATTTGCATGCGGAAGCCAATGTTAGCGAAGCTAATATTGCTTCGCTCCAATCCGGACAAAGCGTTGATCTGACCTTTGATGCTTTAGGCCCGGACCGGCATTTTACCGGTACCGTACAAACGGTGAACCCGGCCTCAACTGTGGTTTCTGGGGTGGTAAACTACAAGGTAACCGCGAGTCTCGACAATATTCCGGACATCAAGCCGGGTATGACCGCGAATATGACAGTGCTGGTCGCCCAAAAGGATAATGTCCTGGCCATTCCGCTGCGGGCGGTCATAAACCGGGATAACAAGAAGTATGTACGGGTTATTACTGATCCCAAAAAGAATACGTACGAAGAACGCCAGGTCACGACCGGCTTGGAAGCGGACGAAGGCCTCGTCGAAGTAACCTCAGGCCTGAAAGCAGGAGACGTTGTGGTGACGTTTATTAAGCAATAGTTAGTTCACGGATACGCTGATATCACGGATGACGCAGAAGTGCCATCCGCGGGGTCCGCGTACTCCGCGTATCAGCGAGATAACTGTATGAGCTTAATCAAAGTAGATAATCTTAAAAAGGATTATGTGAATGAAGGCGTGGTCACACCGGTACTCCACGGAATGTCTTTTGCTATTGAGCCCGGCGAGTTCGTGGCTATTATGGGTCCGTCCGGTAGCGGTAAATCCACGCTCATGCATATTTTGAGCTTTCTCGACCGGTCGACGGGTGGTCGGTACGAGTTTGAAGGGGAGGATACCGTGAATTTTGACGATGATTACCTGGCTGAGCTGCGCAACCAGCGGGTCGGTTTCGTATTCCAATCATTTAACCTTCTCGCCCGCACTACGGTGTTCGACAACGTAAAACTTCCCCTACTGTACAGCGGCAAGAAGGATCAAAATGCCCTAGCCCGCCAAGCGCTGGATGCGGTGGGTCTGTCCCACCGGCTTGGGTACTATACTAATCAGATTTCCGGCGGGGAGAAACAGCGCGTGGCCATTGCGCGCGCCTTGGTCTGTGATCCAGCCGTTATTTTTGCCGATGAGCCCACCGGCAACCTGGATTCCAAATCCGGCAATACGGTTATGTACCTGTTACAGCAACTTAATGATCAGGGGAGGACTATTATTCTGGTTACGCATGAGTCCGATACGGCCAATCATGCCAAGCGTATCATTCGCGTTAAAGACGGCTTGCTCGTAAGTGACCAGCCTGTGACGCACCGGACAATTGCCACGGCGGACAAAGAACTGATAAAGTAATTGATCAAAATTAAATAAACTTAAGTAAAATTGACAAAATTGACTGCAGTTACAATTTGTTAATTTTATTTAATTTGTAAATTTTACTTAATTCCGTTGAATTTTTTAAGCACGCTCAAACTCATCTCCCGTACCTTGCTGGCCCGCAAAGGCCGGTCCTTTTTGACAATCCTTGGGATCGTGATCGGCGTTGCTGGTGTTATTATCATCATCGCACTTGGCGCCGGGGCGCAGTCATTGGTCCTCGGTCAGGTGACCAAGCTCGGTTCGAACCTGCTTTCAGTCCAGCCGGGCAAGAGCAATGAAAAAGGTCCGCCGTCCCAGGTATTTGGTATCGTGGTGACTTCCCTGATCGGGCAGGATGCTGACGCGCTGCGTGATTCCGGCCGCGTACCGCATGCTGCGGCGGTCAACGCCAATGTCAGGGGTGGGGGAGCGGCGGTGTGGGGCAACCAGAGTACGGATACTAATTTCGTCGGAACGGATTACGCTTACCCGCTGGTGGTGAACATTACCATGAAGGAAGGGCAGTTTTTAGACAAGCAGCAGGACCAGGGAAATGCCAACGTTGTTGTGTTGGGGTCGCAGGTGGCCGATGAATTGTTCGGCGGCAGCGGCGTCGATCCGGTTGGTCAGGTGATAAAGCTTAAAAGCGCCAATAACCCTGATGCAGGAGGCGTGCCGCTGCGTGTTATCGGCGTAGTGGCCCCGCGCGGTAGCGCGTTTTTCCAGAACATGGACGACCAGGTTTTTGTACCGCTCGCCATTGCTCAGGAGCAGCTGCTCGGTATCCATTACTTGCAGGCGATTAACATTAAAGTCGACAGTTCCGAAAATGTAGACCAGACCATCAGCGACGTAAAAGCAGTGTTGAACCAGCAACACCATATTAAGCGGGATATTGACGCTGATTTCACCGTACGCAACGTTGCGGATGCCGTGGATATTTTAAAGACTATCACCAATGCTTTGAGCCTGTTCCTGACGGCTATGGCTGCCATTTCGCTCGTTGTCGGCGGGATTGGTATATTGAATATCATGCTCGTGACCGTAGCGGAACGGACGCGCGAAATTGGACTGCGCAAGGCGGTCGGCGCGAAGAATGGAGCTATATTGACCCAGTTCCTGTTCGAAGCCGGTATTCTGACATCTCTCGGAGGCATTGTTGGAATTATTGTCGGCGTGATCGTTTCGTATTTGGCTGCCGTGCTTATGGACCATTTGGGATACGACTGGGCTTTCGTGGTCTCGCCGTTGTCAGTGGTTCTCGCAGTCGGTGTCTCCATTCTGACCGGTGTGGTATTCGGCTCCTACCCGGCGTATAAGGCCAGCAAACTCGACCCTATAGAAGCGCTCAGGTACGAATAAGGTATTAGCTGCCAGCTTATAGCTTATAGGAGAATCCGATTAAGTGTTCTGAACAGGTGTTCCTATAAGCTGAAAGCTATAAGCTCATAAATATATGTTTCGCTCATTTACTCTCGCTATTAAACAGTTGTTCTCTAATCCCGCCCGTACAGGGTTGACGACACTTGGTATTGTCATCGGCATAGCAACAGTCATTTTGGTATTGTCTGCCGGGGCGGGATTTCGGAGTCTGATCAATAACCAGGTGGAGCAGGCGGGAACCAATTTGGTCGAAGTTCAAACGCGCGTACCGGCGGTGACCAAAAACCGGAGTGCGGCCAGTGCGGGAGTCAGCCGCGCTAATTCCGCCGTAGCAATTACGACGCTCAAGAATCGAGATATTGCCTCGATCAAGCGCGTGCCGAACGTAGTCAATGCTTACGGGGTCGTGCTGACCCAGAAGGTTGCCGGTTACCGCGATGTAGTTAAGAACGTGCTGGTCTACGGGGCCGGTGCCGAACGGTTTGAGATCGACAAGAATACTTTGAGCGAAGGGCAATTCTATACCCAGGAGCAGGATAACGCGGCTGACCAGGTAGTGATCTTGGGCAACAAGCTGGCAGAAGACCTGTTCGGGCAAGACGAGCCGCTTGGCCAACTGGTTAAGATTGGCGATTTGAATTTCCGCGTCATTGGCGTGTACAAGACCATGGGCGGTTTTAACTCCATGGAAGACGAGGCGGCGTTTGTTCCACTCGTGACGACCCAGAAAAAGCTGATGGGTGTCGACTATATGACGGTGATAGTCGCGCAGATGAGGGATGGTAATCTTGGTGAATCAACGTCTCAGGATATTACTGCCGTGCTGCGACAGAATCATCGCATCACCGACCCGGACAAGGACGATTTTATCGTTCAAACTGCAACTCAGGCACTGGATACGTTTAATACTATCTTCAACGGCATCACTATTCTACTCATTGCCATAGCGGCAATTTCACTCGTAGTCGGTGGAGTGGGAATTATGAATATTATGTACGTGGTGGTGACCGAGCGCACTTCGGAGATTGGCCTGAAAAAAGCCGTAGGCGCGAAAAATTCCGACATTTTGTCCGAGTTCCTCATAGAATCGATATTGGTCACGGTTGTGGGAGGGGGAGTGGGGATATTGTTCGGAGGTTTCTTGGGCTGGGTGGTGGCCGTCATTGCTGAAGCCAATAACTTGGCGTGGACTTTTTCCGTGCCGCTCTATGCAGTTCTGATAGGTTTTGGGGTTTCGGCTGCCATCGGCATTGTGTTCGGCGTTCTTCCTGCCCGGTCTGCGGCTAAGCTTGATCCAGTCGAGGCAATGAGATACGAATGATTTCTACTAAATACGAACACTGCGTACGAAACTACTAAATCTTTCATGTACGGTTTAGTAGTTTAGTACAATTTAGTATTTAGTAGAGAAATGGAGATTGTTAAAACGCACGGTCTGTACAAGACCGTGCGTTGTGCGTATGTATGGCAGGGGCAGTGTTGGTGCCGTCCCAAGCCGTGGGCCTGAAGATATATTAGGTCTGGCTGACGGGTGGTGCCGGTTCCTGCTCGAAAGCCTGGGTAGCCTCGAGTTCCGTGGCATACACCGGAAAAAGCTGGAGTAGGCAGCAAAGTCGTAACTTATCTTTCAGCTTGCTGTCAGGCGCCATTATGAAGTGGACGCGGCCTCCGCGCTCTGAAACTTTGGTCAACAACCAGGCCATAGGCCCAATGCCTGCCTGGCCAATCACCATGCAATCGCGAAGATTGACGAGTACGCGGGTGACTCGGATGTCTTGAACGAGCTCTTCGCATTTTTTATCAAATAGCAGATCCAGGTCGCCGCCCTCTTTCATGGTGCCGATGACGGTGATGAGCGAGATGGGGGTTTCCCCGTCAAACACACCGGTAATAATTGCCATGTTCCCTCCTTTCACATCATCATACCATACCCCATTCATAAATGGCTGTCAATAACGGCAGGGTATGATGCGAGAACATGCATCCTATCCCAGGCGAGCGAACATGTGAACGCACACCCTTTTCGCATGTTCGCATTGCATTTAGATTTCGCCTCATGGTTCCAATAATGGTATACTATAGGGGAAGGTAAGACACCCAGAAACAAATATGAAAAATATAGTTATTATCGGCGCAGGCTATGGCGGGGTGGCTGCAGCCCTGAATCTCTCCAAACGGTTTCGCGGCAGAAGCGATGTATTGCTGACTCTTATTGACCGGCGCAACTACCATTTATACGCGCCAGATCTGTATGAGGTCGCCAGCTCCGAAGAGGAATTAACGACTGTACAGGGGCTTCAGAAAAGCATTACCGTGCCATTGGCGGAAATTTTTGGCGCTGCAAGTCCGGTTAGGATAGTTACTGCAGAGGTGACTGGGGTTGATATCGGAAGCAAGACCATTACAGCTGGCATTGCGAAGATCCCATTCGATTATCTGGTCATGGCTGCCGGATCGGTGACTGATTATTGGGGAGTGCCGGGTGCGGAAAAATTTGCGATGCCTTTAAAGACTTTGCCGGACGCGCTGGCCATCCGCAACCGCATCGGTTTTGTCTTTGAAACGAGAAAATTGGAATATAGCAACCGGACCATCCGCATGATTGTAGCCGGCGGGGGATATACGGGTTGCGAGCTGGCAGCAGAGCTTGCGGGTTTGGCAGAGTTCCTATGCTGGAAATACGGCTGTCCGCGGGAGCAAGTGGAGATTATGGTGCTGCAAGCGGGCGGCGAGCTTATTCCGGGCTTGTCTCATCAGCTCAGCCGCGATACCTGGGGTCGCTTGCGCGAGCTCGGAGTGCGCGTGGAAGTACAGAGTAGGATTGTGGCCGTCACGGAACATTATGTCGAGCTCGATTCGCTGCAGCGGGAGCCATATGATGTTTTGGTGTGGGCGGCCGGGGTGAGGGCAGTGAAAATACCGCTTGTCGGCACGTGTGATATTGATGGTAAAGGGCGGATTGAAGTGAATGAGCTGCTCCAGAGCAAGTCCTGCGATTTTATTTATGCAATTGGGGATACGGCGGCGGTTCATGATTCGGATGGCCACGTATTGCCCGGGACAGCGCCGAATGCAATTGACCAGGGACGCTATGTGGCGTACGCTTTGCCGCTTATTATGCAGAATATTCGTCCGAAACCCTATCAAGCCCGACACTACGGTTTTATTGTGGCGCTCGGCGGCAAATGGGCCATCCTTAAATCCGGACCACTCTATTGGTTTGGCTGGTGTGCCTATGTGATTCGGTCTTTGGTTACGCTGCATTATTACCATAGCATTGTTGGCTGGTGGCGCGCCGTGAAATACGTTTGGCTGCAATGGGAAGAATATGAAAAAAACGATTAACCGCTGAAAGATCGCTAATAGCTACGTTGATCACTCGTTGAAAATCGCTCCGACGTTAGGCCGGAGCGATTTTGTTTGCGATTCAGGTATTGACGATGAGTGTCATGTCTTTTGCGGTCATCCGCTGCGAGCGTGCTATCGCATCTCTCAGCGGCTTGGTCCGTTTTTTCCAGGAGCGGCGGCTTTTCTCCATGCGCGCATACGCTGGCGTGCCCGGAGTGTTAGCTTCCACCAAGAGTTTCTCGATGTTTGAGCTGTCCGTCTTTGCGGGCGGGGGAGGGGTTTTGCTTTTCGATTTTGTACTGGGTTTGCCTGCATGCATCGTCACTGCTTTTGCCATGATTCCTCCTTATGAGGGCAGTATGCCACATTATCTTTGTACATTCCAGGGGAAGACTGCTTTGACATTTATTCTGTCAGGGTCTTCTGTAAGCTGCTAATGAGCTCCGGGACGCTAAATGGTTTGCTCAAAAAAACTGTCTTTCCTGGAGGGAGTGATGATTCCGGCTGTAAATATCCGGAGATGGCGATGACCGGAGCATGGGGATGAGAGCGGTGAAAATAATCGCTGACTTCGTACCCGCTCTGGTATGTGTGATCTGGTCGCGGCAGGGTCAGGTCGACGATTGCCGCGTCAAAGTTTTTAATACTGTCAATCAGCTCATATGCCTCCCGGCTGTTTTGAGCAGAACTCACTTGGTAGCCGCTCTGTTCCAGGAAAATACGTATCAGGCCTAGTAACTGTTTTTCGTCTTCCACGACCAGTATGTGGCGCGGTTGTTGTTCCATACACTCCTCCTTCGTACTTAAAACGCACTATGTGAAATACTCTTAGTGTTCAAAAACGAAAAGCCGCCTTTCAGGCGGCTTTTACTGTAAGGATATCTGATTTGGTTTAAGAACTACCGCTCAAAGCTGTCTTTTTTTTGGCAAAGACTTTTTTCGGCTTTGGCGGATTGGTTAACCAGTCCTGGTAGGCCTGGTCCAGCTGTTCCTGTGATTCCGGCTTGCTGTTTAAGACGAAGGTGCAATCCGGGAACCGTGTGCAACCGTAAAACGGTTTGCCGCGGCCGCGGGACTTCCGTTCAACAACGTCGCCAGGATTGTCTTTGCGGGCTTCGGTATGTTGACAGGCCGGGCACTTGTACCCGGTTTTGTTCCAAATTTTGCTGATACCTTTGCATTTCGGGTAGTTCTTGCAGCCCAGGAAAAAACCGAATCGGCCGCGTTTGACGTCCATGGGTCCGCCGCAGAGCGGGCATTTTTCACCTTTGGTCTTTTCTTCCAGTTCTTTGATCTTAGCTGCTTCTTCCGGCATGGGCTGGGTAATCTTTTCGCCTTCCGGGCAGGCCAGGAATTTTCCCATGCGTCCGAATTTGATAAGCATGGGTTTGCCGCAGTGCGGGCAGGGGGTATCGGAGACTTCGACCTGCTTTTCCACTTCCTTTTCTTTGATGGTTAGATGCTGTTTGAACGGGCTGTAGAACTCACGCATGACTTCGGTCCAGCTGATCTTGCCTTCAGCAATGTCGTCGAGCTCCTCTTCGATGTGCGAAGTAAAATTGACATCCACAATCTCGGGGAAATGTTCGACCAGGAGATCATTGACCAGCATGCCTTCCTCTGTCGGCTGGTACTTTTTTTCGATCTTTTCGACATAGCCGCGGTCCTGGATGGTCGAGAGAGTCGGGGCGTAGGTGGACGGCCGACCGACGCCGGCAGCTTCCAGGGCTTTGATGAGGGTTGCATCGGTATAACGGGCAGGGGGTTCCGTAAAGTGCTGGAGTGGCTTGAGTTCGTGCAGTTTGAGTTGCTCTTGTACGGTAAGCTCCGGCAGTACGCCTTCAATTTCATCTTCGGCTTTTTCATCCTGGCCTTCGGTGTAGGCGCGGATAAAGCCGTCGAACTTGATGGTCTGGCCGTTGGCGCGGAAAATATACGGTGCAACAATTGACCTTTGACCATTGACATTTGACGCGCTGATATCAACAGCCGTCTGCTCCAATACGGCCTGCGCCATCTGGCAGGCAATGGTGCGCTTCCAAATCAGGTCATATAATTTATATTCATTCCGGTCGAGGAACGATTTTACCGCTTCCGGTTTGCGAAAGACGTCGGTCGGCCGGATAGCTTCGTGTGCTTCCTGTGCACCCTTGCTCTTGTTGGTATAGTGGCGCGGCTGATCCAATACATACTGGTTGCCGAATTCATTCGTGACGACTTGTTTGATAGCAGTAAGGGCTGACTGGGCAAGGTTCAAGCTGTCGGTTCTCATGTAGGTGATAAGACCGACACTGCCCTCACTTCCGAGTTCGATGCCCTCATACAGCTTTTGGGCAATAACCATGGTCTGTTTGGCGGAAAAGCCAAGCTTGCGCGCGGCTTCCTGCTGAAGAGTGGATGTCGTGAACGGGGCAGCGGGAGTGCGTTTGACCTCTTTAGTCTGAATTTCAGCCACGCGGTATTCGGCGCCGTTAAGATCGGCGACGATCTTTTTCGCATCAACCTCGGCGGTGATGTCCATTTTACCGACAGTCTTGTCGCCAATCTTGTGGAGTTTGGCGGTAAAGATTTTGCTGTCTTGCTGTTTTGATAGCTGGGCTTCTATGCTCCAATATTCTTCCTGCTTAAAATTCCGTATCTCTCGTTCGCGTTCCACGACTAAGCGGACCGCAACCGATTGGACACGCCCGGCAGAAAGGCCGAAGCGGATTTTTTTCCATAGGAAGGGGGAAAGTTCGTACCCAACCAGGCGGTCAAGGACGCGGCGGGCTTGCTGGGCATCCACCAGGCGCAGGTCAAGATCACGCGGGTTTTTGAGGGCTTCCTCGATAGCCGATTTGGTGATTTCGTGGAAAACGATGCGCTGAATGCGCTTATCTTTAAGACCGTTCGCAATATCTTTCTCTTTGCCTAAGCCCAATGCCTGCACCAAATGCCAGGAAATGGCTTCCCCTTCGCGGTCCTCGTCAGTTGCCAATATAATAGAGGGGGCTTCTTGAGCCTGTTTTTTCAGTTTCGTTACGACTTCCTTGGCTTTCGGGGGTATCACATAGGTGGGCTCGAAGTCATGGTCTACGTCAATTGAGAGCTTGCTCTTGGGCAGGTCGCGCACATGACCCATGCTGGCTTCTACCAGAAATTGGCCGCCAAGAAAACGCGAGATGGTTCTCGCTTTGGTAGGTGATTCAACGATAATAAGAGGTTTGCTCATGGATAGATTTAAGATGCAGGATTTAAGATTAAAGATTCCAGTGCAGATACGAGATAGATATTACAGATGAAAAAAATATTTGTCAAATAATGCCTCAATAAATTTTTTTTAATAAGGCACCATTCTCTGTATCCCTGAAAGCATTTTAGGGGAGTAGCAGGATCTTTCTAGGGAGAAGAAGTTGCTTAAACCCAATGCACCAATGACGGACGTGAAAACATATAATTACACGCGGCGTCTTTATGGTAATTCGTTTAAGTTGTGATCTATGGGTTTATTGTTGTCAAAAATAGGACTGGAGAGTTGAGTGGTAGAGAGATAACAGGTGTCACTTTAGAGCACTAATTTGTCAGCTACTGATATTAAATGCCAAAGGTATTGACATTCCAATAAACCATGCGCTACTATACGAGGAATGTTCTAAAGGAGGAGTTGTGAAAATCGTATGGAATTGTCTTGCCGTCGTCTTTTACGGAATAGCCGTATTGGCGTTACTTCTGACGACCCTTTCAGCCTATTTGATGTCTCAAGGGTACCTCTACCATATGCGGGGGTGGAATCGGTGGTTCGTGCTGGGGTTCTTGATGGTTTGGGGGTTTTCGTCTTTTCAAACCGCCAAACTTTGCCGCAATAAGGCTATACAGCGTTAAAGGAGAGGGTAATGGCTAAGAAATTAGCACATCGCATGACACCTGCCGAAATTCGGGATCGGCTGAAAAAACTTGCAAAAGCAGATAGCAATCCATTTCGCTTCGAAAACTGCTATGAACGGGCTGCCCGCCATGTGCAAGAGCGCGAGGTTCTTGTTTTGAAGCTTTGGCTGAAACCGGACTACGGTACGTGTTCGCTATGTCATATGGCCGGACGTGGCAAGGTGCCATTGGTTCCGGTTGAGGCTGAAGCTTTGGAAGGATTCCTGGCCTGCGCCCACCCTGAGTGTGGGTTGGTGTTTTACAGGCCATGAACCCTGAGGCTTATAACAGATGGACGGTGCGCAAGCGCCGTTCTTTTTTATTTTAATACGTTTTGTGTTTCTCCGATCTCACCTAAGATTTTTTTTGCCTCTTCGGCCGTAGCTGGACGAGGGGTGCTGTAGTTTTCGATGACTACGGGAATGAGTTCTATTGATTCCAGTTTGGCCGGCTGCCGCGGGCCTTGGAGATCGCTTAGGGTAGCGGCGTTGGTTGATTTTCCCGGTACGGACAGGTCGCGACCTGTCCGTACACCATTTTCCGATAGCGTAATCTTAAGTGCCAGCCCTTCTTTTGTCTCCCGGCTCCACTCTTGGTCAAAAATGAAATTACCGAGGGAATAGAAGATATACTTGGGGTTTGGACAGGGGGGTGCGGAAATTTTGGGATCAGGAGACTCAACCTCTCCCCCCGCCCCCTCCCCATTTCTTGGGGAGGGGAAGTCCGATTTTGTTGCGTTATTGCTGGCGCAATAACGCTCTATGGTTTGCACCCAGTGGGGATGAGCGCCAATAACCATGTCGGCTCCGTCTTCGATGGCTGCATGGGCAAAATCGATCTGCGCTTGATTGGGATCGCGGGTATATTCGGTACCGGCATGCATGGTAACAATTACGAAATTGCATCCTAATTTTGAATTTTGAATTTTTAACTTTAAATTCTCTTTATCTTCAATTCTAGCCACATAATCATTTTTCGATACGCCATTATCATTAATCGATGCGTATGATGCGCCGATAAAGCAGATTTTAACGCCTTGGGCCTCAACGACAGCTGGCTGCCAGGCTTCGGCTGTGGTCGATCCCGTGCCTACGTGCCGAATGCCGAAAGTATCGAGGAAGCTCTGGGTATGGAACAGCCCTTTAAGTCCCTGGTCAAAGGCGTGGTTGTTAGCCAGGTTCAGTACTTGGAAATTATAACTTCTAAGCTTGCTCGCATATTCTTCCGGAGCATTAAAGACCATGCTGCCGGATCGGCCGAATGAGTTACTGCCAGAAACGGGGGACTCCAGGTTGGCGAAATTAAAATCCGTGGACTTGAGGATTGACGCCATTTTTTCGAATGGCAAATCGGGATTGCCGGATTTTTGAATAGTCGCGGCTACGCTGCGGGAAAGTACAATATCGCCTGTAGCCAAAAAAGATACGGTAGTATGCCGACTGCTGCTCGCGATTTCCTGGCCTTTTTGGTAGTATCCTTCCAGACTGTCAGCACTCGGCTGGGTAAAATGGGGGACGGCCGATTCTTTGAGGTGCGGCTCGTACGTGCGCTGGTAAAAACCCAAAGCGATGGCAGCGGCCATCAATAACGGAATGAGATATTTCAGCAGTACAGTTTTTTTCATATCTGCATCATACCGAACTTTGCGTGGTTTTGCCAATTGACCTGACCGAACCGCCTATGGTACGGTGTGGGTACGCTTGGTAAGATTCCAAAATGTTGAAGGAGGTTCAGTGGAACCTGCAATAACTGATGTGCGGCTGCCAGGATTGGAAGCCATGTGCCAGAGCATCCCGATTGCCCGGCTTTGGTCCCAGAGCCAGCTAATGCTGCCGAATGTGGTGCGCTGGGGAGGTTTTTACGGCCGCGGCAAGTGCCGGCGCCAAGACGATCTGGAACATAGCCATTCGGTACAGTTGGCCGGTTCGTTCATTATCGGAAAGCTTAAAAAGCATCTGGTTTTTGACTCCGATCTTCTGAGGGATGCCCTGCTGCTGCACGAAATGGGCGAAGCCATATTGCAGCGCGACGTGTTGGCCAACATTAAAAACGGCGATCCCTACCACGACGCCCGGGAGTACGCGGCTTTCTTGGAGTCCATTGAATCGATCCGGACCTTAGACAGCTGCTTGTACGACTACTACCAGAAAGCCTTTCTGCTCCAATTCTGCCTCGGAAACGGCACACTGAAAGGATTTCCTGAACCGGCATACGCTCTCATGCGGCAACTGGCCTCAGAATGCCGGATTGAAGCGTTGCTGTTTAAGGCTATTGAGCGATGGGATTACGTTTTGTTTGCTTATGAACAGGCCGTACAGCGGCAATCCTTATTGTTGCTAGTCGGCGTGCTTCACGACGAAATGACCCCGCTCAACCAGCTGGCTTTGGAGCTCCCGCCGTTCGGTAGAGAGATCTGGACACCCGAAGTGGAGCAGGAAGCTGGACGGTTCGTGGCTAACCACCCCGAGTTGCTCGCTGAGTACCAACGGATCCAGCAGGAAGAGAAAGAAAAATACCTTGCCGCAAAGCAAGGCTAAACTCGAACGCCCTGATCGTCAGATTGGGGTGTTTTATAATGCCAATTTACAGATAAGAACAAATCTACAAATACCTACGAATACTGTTAATGGGGATCTGTAGGTATTTGTAGATCTGCATTCATCTGTAGATTTGTTATTACTCAGTCATGTATGAACATATTACCTACTGAGGATATACTGCTGCCCTCCAAGATTTCTAATCCGGCCTTTCATCTCCAAAAATGTCAGTGCCGAGGTTGCGTCGGCAGGGGAAAGTCCAGATTGCTTAATAATCTCATTGATGTTGGTGGGCTGCCGCGTAATGACTTTTAGCAATGCGCTCTCGGCGGGGCTGTCCCCGAACATGTCTTGGACAGAGCGCTGGTCTGGCAGGGTATTAAGATTGAGATCTTCGAAAATGTCGTCGGCCGATGTCAGCGGCCGCGCGCCCATCTTGAGTAAATTGTTCGGTCCCTGGCTTTGCGGGGAATAGATGGGACCGGGAACGGCATAGACGGTGCGGTCCTGCTCCAAAGCAAAGCGCGCGGTAATGAGCGATCCGCTTTTTACGTCGCACTCGACCACTGCCGTAGCTGTACTCATACCGGATATAATGCGGTTGCGCGCTATGAAGTGGTGTCTGAGCGGCGGCATGCCCGGCGGATACTCGCTCATAATGGCACCGCCGGCTGCAATAATTTCGTCAGCCAGATACTGGTGCTCTTTGGGATAGAAAGAGGCCGCATCAAGTCCGCCGCCCAACACCGCTACGGTGCGCCGGCCGTTCTTTGCCGCGATGCGTTGGACTTCGCTGTCGACGCCATAGGCCAGTCCGGAGACGATGGTGACGCCGGCATGTACGAGCGGTTCGATGAGATATGTAATAGCTGCCCGCCCGTACCCGGTGATCTTCCTCGTTCCAACCACGGCTACGCAGAGGTCGTCACTGTCCCGCATGGATCCTTTATAGTACAACAACTGTGGGGGAGCGGCTATTTCATTCAGGAGCGCGGGGTAGCCGGGGTCGCTTCTGCCAAGTAGTGAGATATGCTCGCGTTCAAGGCTGGCTATCTCCCGGGCCAAATCGATGCTGTGGGTATGGCTGGCTACGACTTTAGCTAAATCCGGCTCTAATCCTGCTTCTTTAAGCTCTGTCTGGCTTGCAAAATATACCTTTCGGGCGCTGCCGAAGCGTTTTACCAACTGTGCCGTGCGAACCGGACTCAGCTGAGGCAGGAGATTGAGCGCATGGCAATAGAAATTTTCAGGGAAATCCATAGTCTTTTATAGAGGGGAAGTGTTAAAAACCTAATAAAACCGTCTATTTTAGGCCTTGACAAATTCTCGAAATAGGAGTATAATATTGATACTGAAGTTGTAGTACCTTGTATTAGCACCCAGTGCCCTATTTGCAAGTCGCAAGAGCCGGTATCATCCCTCCTACTACTGGCTTGAGCATTAAGCAAAGGTTTGTAGGCGTCTGTCTGCAGCCTTTCACTTGCAAGTGGGGTTCTGGGTGGTATTTTTTTAGGAAGACAAACCCTACCGGGTTTTTCTTCCCAACCATTTCAACTTCGTCGAAATCCCATCTTTTCCGGAGAGGTTTTTCTTTGGCACGGAGTGAATCCGATGCCAAAGAAATCTACAAGAATTAAAAAACGCCCATGGGCGTTTTTTAATTGGCAGCAATAAAATTTTTAATTTGTTCAGCTATCTTCGGAAAGATCTCCGAATTCAGCATCATGAGTTCTTCATCGGTGAACCTGCTCAGGACGAAGTCAGAAGTTTCCATCGGACTTTCTGCGGGCCGGGCTTCCACGCCGATGCGGATGCGGTGGAAATCCTGCGTTTTAATTTCCTCGATAATACTCTTAATGCCATTATGTCCGGCAGCTGATGAGCTGTCCGTGGACCGGATAGTGCCAAAGGGTAAGTCTTTGTCATCATGAATGACGAGCAGATCTTTGGCCAGGTCCATCTTATAGAAGTTGCAAATAACCTTCAAAGCTTGTCCTGAGTCGTTCATATACGTCTGCGGCTTCATGAGAATGATTTTTTCGTTATTGCTGCCGAGCGTATAGGTTTCTGACTTGAATTCATGGCTTGGGCGCGCCTCCATAAAGCCATCGCCATCATTCAAGATAAAATCTATGGCTAAAAAGCCCGCGTTGTGGCGGGTGTATTTATATTTTTCCCCGGGATTACCGAGTCCGACAATGAGTTTCATGGGAGTATTATAGCAGTTTCAGCTCTTGCTGATAAGAGCCGACATCGAGGACTTTGGGGGCGAGTAACATTTGACCTTTAACCTTTTACTTTTGGCTTACTGCAGCTGGTCAATGGTTAATTGTTAATGGTCAGGTGTTGCCTTCTTTGTCTCAAGAAGGCGCCTTCTGGGCACGCTTGACGGGTCGCTCTGAGGCGGGTAAGCTAAGGGCACCCAAAAAGGAGGCGTATGATAAGCGATGTGGAGTTCCAGCAAAGGCTGGAACGGGCTATTGCGATGGCGCAGGCTCCAATCAAGCCGTGCGGCATCTGGCGTGAAGTGGTAAAACCCATTTTTCCGCTTTTGTTGAAAGCCGGCCGCCAGTTTTTGCAAGAGAAACGGCTGTTGGGCAGTAAAGCGTGAGCCTGGAGGATATATATGGTCACAGATCAGAGCGCGGGGATTCATAACCAGACCGGTGTCCAGGAACTATCCTGCCCAGAAGGGAAGCTTGAGTGCCGGTCAATTGTCGTGGCGGGGACGGTTTATAAGTTCGTAAAGATTCCGGAACCGATCGATGACAGCCAGTTCCTAGACATGTGTGGGAAATGCGGATGCAAACCGCTCCCGACGGATGTCTTGACGATCGATCTAGCCCGGGAGATTGAACGCGTATCAGGCTGGTGGGCAGGCAGGGTTGAACCGCATCCGGCGCGCGGGTTCGAACACTATTACCAGTTTGTCAGCTGGTGCAGCTTCATATTCCAGCTTCGTTTCTTCGAATCATACCTTGGCGGCAGTTTCGCTGCCGTGATCGATCATAAGGACTTCAGTGTCTGGCTGATGGTCGAGAGCGCATGAATTCGCCGCATCCAAAAAAGCCCGCAGACCACCGGTCTGCGGGTTTACTTTATAACTTTCAACTTTATAACTTAATAACTCGTTTAAGCCTTGTCCTTCCCGTGCAGCCTGAGGTTGATCGGCGTGCCCCAAAAATCCAGGTCCTTGATGATGGAGTTTTCCACGAACTTCCGGAACTGCTGGGAAATGGCGGCCGGATGGTTGACGACCAATTCGAATAGGGGTGGGTTGGTGTCGATCTGGTGGAGTGAGAAGACTTTAGGCTTTTTTTGGTCGCGCAGGAGCTTGGGAGGGTTAATCTTCATCTTCTTGTTCAAAAACTCGCTCAAGGTCTGGTTGTCGATAGTCTTATTGCGGCGCTCCCAGATCGGTTTGATAGCAACCAGCGCCTCTTCGATGCCTTGTCCTGTCTTGCCTGAAACGAAAAACAGGGGAGACATCCACAGGAACGGGAAGTGCATAGAAATATAATCCTGCAGTTTTTCCCGGTCACCCTGGTATAGATCGATCTTGTTGGCAAGGATCACGATTCCTTTGTCGAGTTGGAAGGCTTCCTGTGCTACCCGCTGGTCCTGTTTAGTGATGTCTTCGATCGAGTTGATAACAAACAGACAGATGTCAGACCGCCGAATAGCCTTAAAAGTTTGGAAGCCGCCGTAAATGTCCGGCTGGGCTTGGCGGTAGCTTTTCTTCTTCAAACCTGCGGTATCGACGAAAGTAAAAGCCTGGCCGTCCAATTCCAGCCGGCTGTCAATGGCGGTGCGGGTGGTCCCCGGCACTTCCGACACCACTACCCGTTCTTCTTTTAAGATTGCGTTAAAAATACTGGATTTGCCAACGTTCGGTTTTCCAATAATGGAAACGTGGATAGAGTTAGATTCTTCTGGTTGTTCGGCGCCCAAACCAAGTTTTTTGAGTTCCTCGGTCAGATGGTCAAGCATGTCCCCGGTACCGCGCCCATTGAGCGCTGAAATAGGAAAAATGGGCTTGAGGCCTAAGGATGCGAACTCTGCGGATTTTTCTTCCCAGCGTGCGGGCGAGTCCAACTTGTTGAGGGCGAATATGACGGGCTTTTTGGCCTTACGGAATTTTTGAAGTGTGCCTTGCTCTACGGAAAAGCGGTTCATTCGGCCGTCGACGACGAATAATAAGGCATCAGCCTCTTCCATGGCAATGTCAATCTGGCGGTTAAGGTTGACCTCAAGCTCATCCTTAGCAGCAAGGTTCAGTCCTGCCGTATCGACGAGTGTAAAGTGGGCGCCGTTCCAGGCGACATCAATATATTGCCGGTCGCGGGTCGTGCCGGCAACGGGGGAGGTGACGGCCACGGGCCGGCCGGCTATTTTGTTGAGGAGTGTCGATTTGCCGGCATTCGGCTGTCCGACAATGGCGACGATGGGAAGCTGGGTGTTCATACGTTTAACAATAACAATAAAGGTAACGATAACTGTAAAAATATAATAATATTAGTGTCGGGTGATTGTAATTTTTATAGTTATGGTTATTATTTCGTGGTGCTTGCCGTCCTGTTTTGCTTTGTCGTTTGCAGTTGTGCCGGCGTGGTGGTCGGTAATTTCATTAGCGTCGACGTGGCAGTGCGCGACGGGAGCGTAGAGGTCGGGAGATAGTCGGGGGTAGAGGTGGAAAGGTCGGTGTTCAGGTCGGTTTCCGGTGTGGCGGTTGCTTTGCGGGATGGTGGTGCAATGTATGGAGCCGGATCAGGTTCGACAAGAGCATCCTGGCCTAGTATCACTATCGCGTCGACGCGGTCTTTGGAAATGTGCACGCTCGGCGGGGGCAGGGTAACTTCGCTGGCATTTAGCGTGTTGGTGATGAATTCGACCGTCGCCGGCTTTGGGTTAGCTTGATACACAATGGAATGGGGGAGATTGTCTTTGCTATAGGAAAGCTCGAATACGGTAATCCCCGCGTCGACCAGTTTGCGATAGGCGGTTTTATACGCTTGCTTATCGCCGGTCGACGAGGCCAGCCAGACCGTAGCCTGCTCCGAATTGAGCCGGCTGATGGCAAAACTATTCTTAAAGAAATTCTTAATGTCTTCCTCGCTTTTACCCGGGCAGGGGACTAATACATAGGCACCGTTGGATTCCAGAATCTCCGGGCACACCATGTTTGTTTCGGGGTCAAGGCTGAGTGAGGCGGTGGACAGGTTCTTTTCGCGCGCGATGGAATACAGGCGAAAGATCTCGCCGGGACCAAGGTTGGTATGGAAGTGGTCGGCGAATGTATCGAGCAGGCTGTTAATTTTGCCCGCATCGGTAATCATATTCAACTGGAAGACTCTAGATTTGAAAGCTTCTATGATCTTTTGCTGCCGCTGACCGCGGGCGAAGTCTGACCCTTCTGGCCCGGCGGCATGCCGCGACCGGGAAAAGATGAGGGCGCGCGAACCATTCATATGCTCGTCGCCTTCCTTAAAGGTTACTGGCGGCAGATAGCCGTTTGTCGCGTCGTTGGGGTAGCTGTAGTCCGTGAATGTGCGGTCTATGTGCACATCGACACCTCCCACTTGGTCAATAGCTTTCTCAAATCCATTGAAGTCGATGACCGCGAAGTACGGTACCGACAATCCGGACATTTTTTCTACGGATTGCCGGGCCCATTGCCCGGCTGTGTTGTAGTCATGGGATTTGGAATAGCCTTGGGCAAAAGCGGCATTGATCTTTTGCTGTCCGAAGCCGTCAGGCAGGTCTGTCAAATAATCGCGGGGAATATGGGTCAAGGTGATCTGTCCAAGGTCAGGGCGGATTTGAGCCAGGATGATGGTGTCGGTGAGGTATGGTCCATCATGACCTTCGCCGCCGATGCCAAGCAGGAGAATGTTCACCTGCCCCAGATCCTCGCCTTGGAGCTGAGTTTGGCCGGAAGACCCGCGGATAATTTCTCCGATCTTATGGATAAAGCTGGTCTTTTGACCGACGAAAATTTTATTGGAAAGGTTGATTGCCCGCGCCGCTACATACACGCCTGCTGCTAACAAGCATAAAAAAATAAGCGCAAGGATGGTTTTAAATATCTTGCGCGGCTTCTTGGCCGTAGTCGTGCCGAGCAGGTCGACTTTGGCGGGGGAGAGGCCGGTGCTGACTGTCACCCGGGGGCCGTGCAGGGAAGGCTTTTGGCCAGACTCAATGGAATCGAAATTTTTCATGCGTATTTCCTGGTGCGTCCGCAGCGGTAGCGTCAATTCTTAAAGGCTGCATGGTACAAGCAAGTCGCGTTTATTATACCGTAAATCGAAGGTTTGTGGTAGTGTGTTTTGATTAAGAGGAGGTATTGGGTAAATGCGTAATTTGTTGCTGTCATAGATCGTTATAAAGTAGTTATCTCGCGGATACGCGGATAACGCTAAAGCCGCAAATACCTATTCCAGCGCATTCCGCGTTATCCGCGTATCCGCGAAAGAACTAGCATAAATCGAGAAAGGGTCGAGAGCTTGTCAACCAGTTGCATAACGTTCAAAGGAGTGATATAGTTTACCCAGCGCTGTGTGAAAATTTTCGTCGACGGCGCATGCTTACGCAAACTTGGACCTGTAGCTCAGTTGGTTATCCGCCAAAAGGCCGCAGGCCATTTAGGCGGACCCGCAACAATGTTCGCCTTCGGCGAACTTTGGGCGGGGAGCACGCCGTTTCACCCCGCACCTTTTGTTTACTTTTATTTGAGGACCTGTAGCTCAGTTGGTTAGAGCGTTCGACCTGCCTGCCGGCAGGCAGGTTCACACCCGCCCCGTCACCTATGCTTGGACAATTAGCTCAGCTGGTTAGAGCGCGCCGTTCACATCGGCGAGGTCACTGGTTCGAATCCAGTATTGTCCACCATAGGTGACGGGGTGAAAAAGGTCAGAGGTTCGCCAGGTCATCCGACCTGGCGTCCGGTCGAATGACCGGACGAATCCAGTATTGTCCACCACTTCTTCGCCAAAGCTACGAAGTGCAAGCACTCACTTGCTATGTACGTTGGCGGTGAAGCGGGGTTTCAAAATATAGTTGCGAAGAAGTGTACTGCGAAGCTTTATGCGGAGCAGTGCAGTGCAATCTTTGTGTTAAGGCCTTATGCCGAAGTAAAACCTGTAACTCAGACCGTGTTCCTCTTGCAATATTTTGGTGCCTGTGGTAAACCCAGGCACCAAAGCGGAAACTACGAGGACTGAATTGCTGAAGTGGGCCATAATCAAGAATTTAAATCTGTACTCTTGCAATATTTTGGTGCCTGGGTAAAATGAACTTACACTAATATATTTTCATTCTATGGAGACGGGTGGAAACAAAAATCATGAGCAGCAGCCAAGCACGATGAGTGAGATAGGGTCTTTTTTCTGGGACCTGTTCAAGATTTTTTTGGTTGCTCTCGTTATTATTATCCCATTCCGCATTTTTGTAGCCGAGCCGTTCGTGGTATCCGGTTCCTCCATGGTGCCTAACTTCCACAACCGCGATTATTTGATCGTTGACCGCCTTAGTTACCGGAGCCACGCCCCGCAGCGGGGAGATGTGGTGGTGCTGAAATACCCAAAGGATACGAGCCAGTATTTCATTAAGCGCATTATCGGGCTGCCGGGTGAGACAGTACAGTTCGAGGGCGGACATGTCGTGATCATAAATAGCAGCCATCCGCAAGGCTGGATTTTGAATGAACCGTACTTGCAGAGCCAGGTAGAGACGATCGGACGCCGCGACCCGCTGACATTGCGGGAAGGTGAATATTACGTTTTGGGAGATAATCGCACGGCAAGTTCCGATTCTCGCGTCTGGGGAGTGTTGCCGGCTGATGATATTGTGGGAAGAGCCTGGCTGAGAGTATTCCCGGTCGGCAGTTTTTCCGTTGTAAAAACACCAACATACAATCAATAATTTAAAAGATTGACATGATTGGTCAGGATTGACAAGATTGCCAGTCCTCATTCATGTTCAATCATTTAATTCTTTTAAATCTTGTCAATCTAACTATGGGCAGACCCAAAAAGAATCCGACGGCTGCAGCCGTGCCTCCGAAGAAGATATTAAGCCTGGACGGTTTAAACGATGTTTTGTCAGAAACTGATGTGCTGTGGGATGCAATCCTACGGCGTTTGACGAAGGTTTCCCGCACCTACGGATTCTTTCGCGTGGAAACGCCGTTAGTCGAGGATGGTTTTCTCTATAAGAATTTTTACGGCCATAATGTTTCCGCATCCGCGGCGTTGCTCGAAACAGCGGCTGGGGGCCGCCAGGCTGCAGTGCGGCCATCCATGCTGCCGTCCGTGCTTCGGGCATACAGCCAGCGCAAAGTTTATGAACAGTCGCCTTTGTCCAAGTGGTCATATGCGGGGTTGGTTGCCAAACAAGGATCCAAAAAGGATACGGTAGATGAAGACTTTGAGTTTGGTTTCGAGGTTCTCGGGACGTTCAACCACCTGACAGAAGCGCAAGTGGTTGGCGCGGTCTGGGACCTGATGGGGATGTTGGGAGTTAAGGATATTATTTTAGAGATCAACAATATCGGCAAGCCTGAGTGTCAAGCGGCGTATCAGGAAACCCTGACAGACTTTTTGGCGAGCCGTAAGTATGATCTGTGCGATAGCTGCGTCGACAGCCTTTCGAGCCGGCCACTGAATGTTTTCCGCTGCTCGAATCTGGATTGCCAGGCTATTGTCAGCGAAGCGCCGACGATTCTCGATTTTCTCGACCAGGAATCCCACAAGCACTTCACCAACATTTTGGAAGCTCTCGACGAGCTTGGAATTCCATACCAACTAAATCCGTTTTTGGCCGGACCCGAAGGCCACAGCCAGACGAATTTTATCATCAAGTATAAGCAGAAGGACGCGACGGTGGTGGTGGGCGAGGGGGGATACCATGAAGGCCTCATGCAGTCCATATGCGGCAAGAATTTTTGCTGCTTCGGTTTTACCGGATCTTTGACTGCTATTCGGAAAATTCTGGAATTGACCAAGACCACTGCAGACCGCGAGATTAAGAACGACGTATTTTTAGTGCCACTCGGGGAGCTGGCTGCCAAGAAGAGCCTGCGTCTGTTCCGTGACCTTACGGGCGAACGGATTTCCGTGTATGACCATTTCGGAAATGTCGGGGTAAAGAACCAGCTCAAGCAGGCGGAAGTGTACAAAGCCCCTATAGCGCTGATTATGGGTCAGAAAGAAGCGGTTGATGAGATGGTGATACTTCGTGACGTCAAATCAGGAATGCAAGAAGTCATTTCATATGATAAAATAGTAGAAGAAGTAAAGAAGCGGCTTGGCCGCTGATCTGACATTTGACATGTAACATGTGACATTTGACTTTGACCTCTGCGGGTCAAATGTCAATTGTCAAAGGTCAAAGGTTTCTGAAATTTCTATGCCCGAACAAGATTGCGTATTTTGCAACATCGTAAACCATACCCTGGACTCGGAAGTATTATTCGAGAATGACCGTATTTTCGTCATTCGCGACATCTTGCCTAAGGCCCCGGTACACTTGCTGATTATTCCGAAAAAACACATCTTATCCATCAACCACCTTGCTGAGGAAGATTTTCCCCTCGTCGGTGAGATGATGTCCGTGGCCAAGCAGATGGGGGAGAAGTATGGAGTCTCGGAGACTGGGTACAAATTGATTTTCAACGTCGGCCGGGACGGTGGCATGGTTATTCCGCACCTCCACTTGCACCTGCTCGGGGGGAAGAATTTGGGGGAGTAAGGGAATAACAATAACTATAACTATAAGGATAACAATAACCGCGGTGAGAGCTGCGGTTATTTAGTGGAAAATTGGATAGTAATTCGGCTTAGGTTGTTCGGCAGAGCGGCGCGTATCGGCACGCGTCTTATGGCAAGCGGCTCGCTCCACGCTTCGTTTTCCAAATTCCGATACGCACCGCTCTGCCGATAAACGATTTCCGATGGTCCATTTGACCTATTTCATGCAATATAGTATAGTTATGTAAGAAATCCTAAATCTTATATTAACTTTTAGAGCTGGAGATTAGGATTACATATTACAGAAAGAGGTGATACGTAATGGTAGAGGTCAAGAAGAAAGAGAACGAATCTTTTGAAAGCCTGCTCCGCCGCTTTAATCGCAAGATCCAGCAAAGCGGTGTTTTGGTGCGCGCCCGCAAGATCCGTTTTTTTGAATCCCCGAAAAGCCGCAACCTGCAAAAGGTTGCCGCCCGCCGCAGAAGCCAGATTAAGGCCCAGAAGGAAGAGCTGAAGCGCATGGGCAAGCCGGCGCCGAGAAAATTCGGACGAAGATAGAATCATTTATAGCTAGTTCACGGATACGCGGATAGCACGGAAAACGCTGATACATTGTGCGGTTAATTCCGCGAAATTAGCGACATCCGCGTATCAGCGAGATAACTATATTATTTCATGGTTACACTCCAACAAATCGAAGAAGAAATTAAAACCGCCCTCAAGGCCCGGGACCGGGTTGCTGCAGATACGCTGCGCGGCCTTAAAGTGCGCATCCAAAACGAGAAGATAGCCAAAATGCGGGACTTGTCCGACGACGAGCTAACGGCTTTGGTGAAATCCGAGATAAAACGCCGCAAGGAAGCGGCCGAGGCTTTTGTCAGTGGTAATAGGCAGGATATGGCGGACAAGGAATTGGCGGAATCGGCAATTTTGGAAAAATTCCTGCCCGAGCAGATGACTGAGGAACAGTTGAAGGCAATCATCGACCAAGCCGTTACTGAACAGGGTTACGCGTCCCAAGATTTCGGCAAAGCCATGGGATACTTGAAAGCCAAGGTGGGCCAGGCAGCCGATGGGGCTATGCTCGCCAAATTGTTGAAAGAAAAACTAAAGTAGCTTATAGCTTTTAGCTGTCAGCTGATAGTTTTGTTTTGCTATAAGCTGGTAGCTATAGGCTAAAACCAATACATGCCCAAGGAACACTACATTACAGGACTCGATATCGGCACCCAGAACATCCGGGTCATTCAGGCCAAAGTCGCCCACGATACCGGCAATTTAAGCGTCATCGGCGCCAGTGAAGTGCCAGCAAGCGGTATCCGCAAGGGTGTTATTGTTGATATAGAAGAAGCTGTCTCATCCATTTCCCAGGCTTTGGAGCGCGTTGAGCGCATGACCGGCGTGCCAGTGGAGCGTGCGAACGTTGCCGTGGGTGGTAGCCATATTACCTCTGTCCCGAGCCATGGAGTTATAGCGGTTTCGCGCGCAGACGGAGAGATTACGGAAAATGACGTTGTCCGCGTGGTTGATGCCTCTCAAGCCATTTCCATTCCCAATAACCGGGAGGTGCTGCATGTCTTTCCGAAAACATTCATTTTGGACGGCCAGACTGGCATAAAAGATCCGCTGGGCATGACCGGCATCCGCCTGGAAGTAAACACAATCATTGTCCAAGCTGGGTTGCCGTTCGTGCGCAATTTGACCAAGGCCATAATGCAGGCGGGTTTGGAGATTGATGATCTAGTTTTAGCTCCCTGTGCGGCTTCGGAGAGCGTTTTAACCAAGCGTCAGAAAGATCTTGGCGTGGCGCTGGTGGATTTGGGTGCTGGCACGACGAGCGTGGCTGTCTACGAAGAAGGGGATTTGCTCCATACGACAGTCCTGCCGGTCGGCAGCATGCATATTACCAACGATATTGCTATTGGCCTCCGCTGCTCCATTGAGACTGCTGAACGTGTGAAGTTGCTCTATGGACACTGTGATCCGCACCTTATCGACAAAATGGAAGAGATTGATTTGAGCAAGATAGATCCGACCGAAGAAGAGCGTGCCATGCGCAGCTATGTGGTTGAGATTATCGAAGCCCGTCTTGAGGAGATTTTTGAACATGTTACAGCCGAGCTGAAGAAAATAGGTCGCGATGGCAAATTGCCGTCCGGCATCGTCCTGACCGGCGGAGGAAGCAAGCTGCCAGGAATTTTGGAATTTACGAAACGGAATTTGCGGCTGCCGGTTTCTTTAGGGAGGCCGCAGAATATTACGACCATCATTGACCGAGTGGATGATCCGGCGTTTGCTACGGTAACCGGCCTGGTACTGTGGGGTGGCAAGTACGCCTCGTCCGTGGGGGGAGCGCAGTTCTCCGGTATGGTCAACAAACTCATCCAAAGTCCGAACATGGAAAAAATCCGCAAGTGGTTTAAATCGTTCATGCCTTAAAAATCCCGCAAGGGATTTTTTATTTTGTAGTGCAGGCCCGTGGCCTGCTCTGTCGGTGTGGTTCCTACACCGCAGGGTAAGTGGTAAACCCTCGACGGTTAATTGTCGATTGTGGTCCTTTTGTGCTATAATTATGCTAAGTTTTGGTTTTGATCTGAAATAAAAACTGTCTTATTTATGGGCAATGGTCACAATGGGGGTGAAAGGCCATACATCAATGGCAATGGCTTTGATTCCTTAAAGGATTTTAAAATTACTCCTTCGGACCCTCAAGAACCCAAAGTAGAGGGTGTTTTACCGTCGGCGGAACAGCAAGTGTCAGAGGATAGAGTTGAAGCAGGTGCAGAAAACTGGATGTCGTTGATTTCCGATCAGGAACTTGAAAAGGCAGCAGGCCTGATTCACGATTTTGACCTTAAAAATAGAAAAGCGCTCAGAGGATATGTTTATAGTCCTGAAGAATTTTGGAACGATTTTGAAGATTCGATATCCGATGAGTTTTTCAGAAATCCTGCATTCAAGAAAGCCCGGCGCGGCCTAGCTCCGCTGGCGTTACTTGATTTAGTGCGAGAAATAGTGGACGTAAACAAAAATCGGCTAACTGCCGAGTATCAATCGACTCCTCCCATTCCGGGGTTTGTCGTTCCGGACTTGGCGGCGGCACAGGCACCGACTGCAGAACCAGCAGCGGGAGAACATGTTGAGCCTGTTCCGGGCGTGCATGTGGAAGCAGCAAGGCCTGAAGTAAAAGCTAGCGTGGAGCAGCAGAAGGCCTTCCGGGTTTTTATTAAAATATTGCAAGAAAAGCAAGCCAAGCAGGGAATTCGTACAATCGACGATAAGATCAGAAATTTTGAGGAAGCACTTCAGGAAGGATCGGTGAAAGCGGGAATGGCTGAGGATGCACTCCTGGCTATGCTCTACGAATTGTCCAGCCGCCAGCGCGAGTATGAGGAAGTGGTAGGAGCGATTGGCAATATGGATGCACCTGCGCGAAGACGACAGTTGGTCGGCCAGCTTATTACCTTGCTGGACCAGCAGTATGGCGCGGAAGCGGGTGAACAGGAAGCGGCTGAGTCCGGGCATGAGGCAGAAATCTTGCAGCAGGGAGAAAGCTACATCGTCGTACCCGGAGATCGCGGAGGCAGGAGGATGGTCGCTGATTTCCCGTCCGCGGAAGGCAGTGCGCGTTTTTCCGTTCCCGTTCCTGAATCGATGAACCTTGATACGCCTGATCAGGCGAATGATTTTTACAATTTTGTATATGAATTCCTTCTTGCCAATGTCCCTCCGGGCGGCCGGGGGGAAATTAGCCGTTTGAGCCGCGATGAGTACCGCAAGCTGGTGCACGCCTGGAATGTCCGCAAGCAGCCGCAAGCGAGACCAGTCCCGGCAAAACCGGCAGTAGTGCGGCTCATGCCTACTGCCCCAAAGCCCCCGCAAGCTGCAGAAGCGACGAGAGATCGGTTTGGTACGGCTAACGAAATTTATATGGAGATCAAGCCGAGGGTTGTGAAAATTCCTCAGGGGACGATCGGCGTATTTGTTGACAAAGGGGTTGAACGCGACTACCAGGAAGATCGTGCCGTCATCAACTCAGAAAAACTGGCCTTTGCTTCAGTTGATGGTATGGGCGGGATGGGAGAAAAGGGGTCTGGAGCATGGGCGGCACAGATGGCGGCTGAATGGTTCCATCGCGGTTTTGAGCAAGGCTTGTCATTCGAAGAGATTCAAGACCGGATCCACACTGCCCTGAAGGACTACGAAAAAGATAAGGACAAGAAAGGGGCCGGGATCTGTTATATTGCTGCCCGCATCGAGGGAAAAATGTTGAAGGGTGCCCAGGCGGGAGATGTCCGGCTGTTCGTTATTCGGAATGGTGTGATTGCATTTACTACCAAAGATCAGAATAATGCAAACATTGGCCGTCCGAATGAAGTGACGAATGCAGTCAGTGGCGAGGATCGCGGCGAAACGATTGCATTCGAGTTTCCGCTTGAGCCTGGCGACCGGGTCGTTATGGCTTCCGACGGTCTTACCGGCAATCTAAGCAACGAACAGGTGGCAGCTTTGGTTCAGTACAAGAACACCGAGGAAGCCTTAGATGTTTTGCGGACCGAATCTGCACGCTTGATGGGTCAAAAAGACGGCAAGAAGGACAATATCAATGTCGTCATTTTTGATTACAACCCCGTTCAGCCGCCAGCTCCGGAACCTGCTCCTGCAGCCGGACCGAAAAAGTTGGTGCCTGGCAAGATCAATAAACCTGCACCGACTTCTGCCCCTGTTGTGGCAGCCGTGGAAGCAGTCCCCAAAGCGGCTCCGGCAGAAACCGAACAACAGGCGAGCGAGAGGCTTTCGCGTGCAGCTGAACAATGCATTGCCGTTTTGCAGCAGGTGGGCAGGGAGCTACAAAGTGGCTTACCTTTCATGGAAGGTAGTGACCGGGTTGATCGTGCATTGGAAGAATGGGTGGCAGCTCGGGGTGATTTTCATAAGCATACACAAGCTGTCCGTAATTTGATTAGAGAACAGTCAAAAAATATCGAAGAAGCCTGGAAGGTTGTGGAAGAAACTATTAAGAAGAAAGAGCGGGAAGAGAAGCGGGTAGCTTCTGAGGCTGTGCCGGTTGAGCCTGCTGTTACTGGCGGCGAAGCTCCGGCTGATGGCGAGCCAAAAAAGAATGGCGACAAACTACCGCGCAATATCCGGGATCTGATCCGTGACAACCAGCTTTCGCCCGATGAATTGACCTCGTTCTGCGAAAAGAGGTCGCTTGATCCTATTGCAACCTTCAAAAAAGCCCTAGACTACGCCGGGTGCCCGGATGATCTGATTCAAGAGGCATCTTCAATGGACAAGTCTGAGGAAGCGCTTGCCCACTTATTTGCTCGGGTTATGGGCCTGCGCCGCGCCTCGTTCAGATCACACATGGGTCGTGGCGGCGAGGATGTTACGGACGTCGATGCTAAGACCCAAAATAATTTATATAACAATCTAGCTTCCCAATACCGAAGAGTGTGGCAGGAATATAAGGAGCGAGTACTGCCAGTTCATAGTCCGGAGCCTCCACCTCTTCATGAAGCCGTGCCGCCCGAACCTCCTAAACCACCGGAAAAAAGGAAGGAGCACGTGGAAAACTCCGGAGTCCTGCCGAACCGGGCGCAGTACGAAATATTTCCGGCAAGATCGCGTTTGGAGATTAATCTGCCGGCAAATGCTAGCCTGACGGAAACAATAGTGCAGCTGCTTCGGGAACATCCGGAATTAATCTCAGTATTCGGAGGCACGGGCGATCCCGCAGAGGCGGCACAGAAATGGTTTGCCGAGTACGCTGCCAGTTACGGCAGGCGGGGAGAGAAGGCGACGCAGTTTGATCGGAGTATCAGCGGCCTCGAAGTCAGTCTGGTCGGCGGCAAAGCCAGGGTCAACAGACTTTATAGCGCAAAAATTAGGAAACCAACAATTAGTTAATTTTAAGCACTATGTTTTACTCCATATTGCCAAATGAAGCCCGGGATGCAACCAGGAGCGCGCCAGTCGAGCGCCAACCGGAAGGTTTTGATCCCGAAAAAGCCCTCGACACTCCAGGGTTCGCTGCTTTTTATACGGAGGTCTTAAACAAGCGTGGGGAACAACTGGATCCAGAAGAGGTCGACCGGGCTGACATGGAAACATGCTTTAAGGCTTTTCAGGCGAAAAAGACCATTATTGCCGGCTATGAAAAGATCTATCGCGACGATTTTAAAGAGCGGTTTGGCGTCGTGATGAACAAGAAGGACCTGGAAGCCGTGTCTCGCGTCATCGAAGAAAAGATCAAGGAAGAACCGGGTGAAGTTCTGCAGATGCAGGCTAATTTGGAGACCATGGTCCAGAACGCCCGGTTCATGGATCAAAAACGGAAGAATCTTGCGAATTATTACAGTAAAGAGGAACTGCAAAACCGCCGGGTTGAGCGCGAGGAAGCTCTGCGCCGGGAGGAGGAAGGCTTGCGGGAGCGAGAGAAGCGGGGTTTTTGGGGATGGGAGATTGGCTCAAAAACAAAGCGTGGTTACCGCAAGGATATTAAAAAGATCGAGGGTGAGTTGGTGGCAATAGAGCATGCTTTGGCTGTCCATGCTAACTATGAGATAAGCAAGCGGGAACTGGAAGATGCACGAATGGAAGTGTTCGAGATGGCGGAAATGGCCGATGAAGTGCATGAGAAAGCTAAAGAGGTGCTGCTGAAGGAATTTGCCGATCTGAATAAACCGGTAGACCGGTTACATGGGTTGCTCGATAAGCTCGACAAAATAGAAAAAGATGCAGACAGTACAAACCGTCCGTTGCTCGAATTAGATGAGATCGAGAATGTCCGCACCGAGCTTCAGGATACAATTGAGGATAAAGTCACCGAGGAGCTGCGGAAGGCTATAAAAAGCATTCCCGACACTTCATCCTTAACGCTGAAGCGGGTTAACATGGCCCTTGCCAGTTTTATGAAGCGCCAGGAACGAGTGGGTATGAAGAAAGGGGAGGAAGCCAAGGAATGGGTCAAGCAAATGCTCAGTGAAGTGGCTCAAGAGCCGGGGGTTTCCGACTCGAAGAAATTCTTATTGGCTTATGTGCGTTCAAAAATAAGCTAACGACCATGGACACAAACAAATTTTACGAATTGCTCAAAGCCGGCAAACTCAACGAGGCCAAGGCTTTGCTGGAAGAATACTTCAAGCAGAAGCCGTCCGAGGAAGAAAAGGCTGCTGTCATGGTGGCCGTGACCGACGCATATGTGCGGGCGAAGAATGAGATCGACCAGGCATATATTCAGGAACTTGATGAGGCCGAGCGGCTGCTTAAAGAGATTAAAGCCGACGAGCAAAAGCTTGAAGACCAGCAAAAGCTCGACGAAGCCAGGAAGAACATCGGTTAAAAATAGGATCGTTTAAAAAATACCTTCGTGAATACGAAGGTATTTTTTTGTATTTTATAGTAGCGAAGCTCTTAAATATCAGTTAGTACATAGGTATCAGGTAAATCTTTTTATACCCCCTCCCCCTCACTATGTTCGGGTACTCCCCCTAATAGGGGGAGAGTGGTCGCAAAAATTCGGTGTTCCTTCCCTTCTAGGGAAGGTGTCATCCTCCCTGGCGGATGACGGAAGGGTATCTGAAGTGTGTACTGCGGGTTGGTTCCTCCCAATGTATCATGGCCTTCCCAGACCCGGCCATTATGCTATAATGAAACCGCACCTCTTGCCCAAAACGCTGCTTTTCAGTAGTATATAGGAAGAGAACTTCTTTTATCTAAAATATAATTTACCCTCCCAGCCATCCGCCCCGTGCGGACCCGTCTCGCCTTGCGAGCCGAGGCGGATAGACAGGGGAAACACCAGAGAATGGGTGTAGAGGGCGGACATGAAGAAACCTATGGAAGTTAAGCCAAAAATCGAATCGTTTGCACGCATCAAAGTGTTAGGAATTGGCGGCGGCGGCACGAACGCTATAAACCGGATGACTGAGCTAGGTATTAAAGGGGTTGAGTTTGTTGCGATCAATACCGATGCCCAGGCCTTGCATAACAACCAGGCAGACCGCAAAGTCCATATTGGCAAGAATATTACCAAGGGTTTGGGTTCCGGTATGAATCCGGAGCTCGGGCGCCAGGCGGCAGAGGAGTCAGTGGAAGAACTGGAAGAGGTGGTCGATAATGCCGACATGGTGTTCATTACCTGCGGACTTGGCGGCGGTACCGGTACCGGCGCGGCTCCGACCGTGGCCGAATTGGCAAAGAACAAAGGTATACTGACGGTCGCCGTGGTAACCAAGCCGTTCACGTTTGAAGGCAGTAAGAGAAAGGAAGTGGCTGAAGTTGGCTATGACAATCTCAAGGATAAGGTGGATGCTATTATTTCCATCCATAACGACCGCATCCTCCAGATCATCGACAAGAAGACTTCGCTCATTGACGCTTTTAAAACAGTCGACGAGGTGCTACGCCAGGGTATTTCCGGAATTTCAGATCTCATCACTTCGCATGGTGTAGTGAATGCCGACTTTGCCGACGTTCGCAGCATTATGCAAGATGCCGGCACGGCTCTTATGGGTATCGGCCGGGGCAGCGGCGAAAATCGCGCCGAAGAAGCAGCCAAGCAGGCTATTAATTCTCCGCTTTTGGAACTGGCTATCGATGGCGCCAAGGGCGTATTGTTCAACATTACCGGCGGCCCGAATTTGGGAATGTTCGAGATCGACGAGGCTGCCAAAGTTATTACCAAGAGTATCGATCCGGATGCCAAGGTCAAGTTTGGCGCGGTTATTGACGAGAACATGGGTGACGATCTTCGCATTACGGTTATTGCCACCGGCTTTGACGAGGCGAACAAGCGTCCCAATCTGTTGTCAATGCCTACAGCTGACGAGGCCAAGAAGCCGGTCTACCAGGAACCGAAGTACACGCCGCCTCCGGTAGAAATTCGAAAGCCGTTGTTTAATCCGAAACCAGTAGAACCGATCCAGCCCATGCAGCCGCGCAACGACGAAGACGCTGCCTCATCTTCTCCGGACGACGAGTTGGATATACCGGCGTTCATTAGAAAGAAAATGAAATAACATGGTAACACCCCTTGGACAGATCCGAGGGGTGTTTTATATAGTGGGTAAACAAATAATTAGCCATCCAAGCGGGTTGGAATCGCGGCAGAAGGCTATGCTTGATTTCTGTAGGGGCTAGCGATAGCTGCCCGACTCTCAAATTTCAAATTACAATAACCAAATCCCAAATAAATTCCAATACCCAAAATAGTCAATGTACAAATCCTTTCTGGAGTTTTGAATTTGAGATTTGGATATTATTTGGTATTTGGGATTTGGAATTTGGTGCTTATAAAAGCGGGCGCCTCCTGCCTGCCGGTAGGTAGGGTCGGCTGCCCCTACGCTGCAACCCTGGTGCAGTAGGGGTGTGCGATAACATCCCTTACCTCAGACATAGGTTTTTAAGATATAATACCTCTATGACTATCAATAAGAATTGGATGGTTCCGGCCATCCTTATATGCGTCTTTTGTTTTATGTTCTTCCACCAGCTCGGCACGTTTCCTATGGTGGACTGGGACGAGGGTATATACGCCCAAGTGGCCCGGCAGTCGCTCGAGCAGCATAGTCAGGCGGCTTTGCATTGGTACGGCAGCATAACGCCGGAAAATCCTTCCGGTCTATGGTTCGAGAAGCCGCCGTTCATGATCTGGCTTACCGAACTGTCCTTCATGGTGTTCGGAGTGGGGGAATTTGCTGCCCGCCTGCCCAATGCGCTGTTTGCCCTGGCTATAGTGTTATTGTCTTATTACGCAGCCCGTCTCTTGTTCAAATCGCATGCAGCTGCCTGGTTGACCCTAGCTGCGTACTTTTTGGCCGACTACTTTATGAGCCAGGCGTACTTTTTGAAGTTTGATATGGCTGCCGCATTTTTTATATTACTTGCGGTTGTTTCCTATATCAAAGCCCGACAACAGGGCAGGTGGTGGTACGTATTTTGGGGAGCGGTCGGTTTGGGGGTCATGGTCAAAAGCGTTATTGGCCTCCTGCCCGTACCGCTGCTTCTGCTTTGGTCCGCCTGGGCCAGGGACTTCAGTTTTTTGAAAGACCGGCATTTTTATTTTGGCTCCGTATTTGCTGTTTTGATCGCCGCTCCGTGGCATATCATTATGGGCTTGCGCTATGGGCGGACTTTTTGGCAAACCTATCTGTTCCTTCATGTGGTGGAGCGCTTTACCGCGCCTCTGGAACAGTCCAAACTTAGTAATTGGTTCTATCTTTCTATCCTCTATAATAATCTGATATTCTGTGCGGCAGCAGTTGCCGCAACTATATACGGCGCCTATCGCGGCTTCTTAAAGCGACAGCTGCCGTTTGCGATCATGGTTATTTCCGCGGTGACTCTTTTCATATTTTTCAGCTTTGCAGGGACTAAAAATTATGGGTACATTGTTCCGGCATACCCGTTCCTGGCTATGATAGTCGGTGGTGCAGCCGCAGAGGCAATTGGAAAGTTGCGGCAGCCGCGCTACCAGGAGTTTGCCGTTCTCTCGGTGTGCGTTTTATGCGCTGTAGCGGGATTCGTATACAAGGCGAACAAACTCGACCGGTATGCCCGCCTGCTGCCGTTCTATCGCGAGAGCAAGGCTATGGGATTGGTTCTCCATGACAAACTGCCGAATATGCCAATTGTGGTCAAAGACCGTTCAACTCCGGCATTTCTATTCTACCTTGATCGTCCAGTGGTCAGCAGCCCGGACCAGTTGCCGGATTTGGTCACTCAGTATATTCTGATTCTACCCGGACCGCCCCAGTCGGCAATTCCGAACAGTCAGTTGTTGTTTGCGGGTCAGACCGCCGCCGGGTTATTGGTGGACCGGAAATAATTTTGTACTATCTTAATGGAAAAGATTTTACAGTGCTATCCATTTAAAGATGCGGGGGTAAAAGTGGCCGAAGGGTTTGCCGCGTATGACGGGAATTTACGGACCGTACCCGGAGAAGTCCATCAGGGCATCGATTACGCGCTCCGCAAGAACAATGAGTTTGCGAGCTTCGAAGTATTTTCCATGTTCGAAGGCGATGTGCGGTTCGGTGTGAGCGAGAAACTCGGTAGATTTTTTGTCATCAGTGTGGAGACAGGGGAGTTGCGGTACGATTGCGTCTATGCCCATCTGGACCACATCAATGAAGACTTGCAGAAGTACGCTATCATCCGGGGTGAGATGGATTTTGTCATCCCGGCCAGGTATAGCCTTGGTTGGGCGGGGACAGCCGGCAGCTCGCGGGGTGTGAGGCATCTGCATATTGAAATTCATGAAAAGAACCTGAAGACCGGACAGCGGCGGAAGTTGGACCCCTACGGGGTGTACGGTCGGTTGTCCGGCGGCGGTTACCGACAGCCGGGAGAGAGTCTTGCGGGTTTAGATCATATCTGGATTTCAGACCAACCTGATCTGGTCTCGTAAATACTTTTTATGCTTCGCTTTCGATGTATTTAGAATGCACAGTGAGAAGTGGTTGCAAAAGGATTTTCCCACCATACCTTGCTATGATCCCATGGCTATGGTATGCTCAAGTGTCCAATGATAGAGGAGGACGACATCGCCGCAAGGCGAGTTAAGAGGTGATGCTATGATGAAAGGACTGCATCGGCAGTTTTCTGAGATCGAATCCTTCTTCGAAAATGGGGGAGGCTGTCGGAATCTTGCCGACGCGTTGTTATGCAATCACACCGGCTTCATGGAAGGCTTCTCCTCCAAGAAGATAATCGGCTACACGCGGAGCGCATTGCGCTACTTGTGCAGTCGCGGATACTCGGTAACACGCAAGGAGTGTCGCGAAATTTATGAGACGAACTTTTTCGTGCTCAAGGGTCCTGGCGAAGCCAGAATCTTCGCTCGAGAACTTGGGTTGCTGCCGGTAGACATCCGTTCGGCCGTCAGCGATTTGTTGGCGGAGCGTGTCTATAACTCATTTGAGTTTACTGCCAAGATTTGGCAGAAACTGAATGAGTTGCGGAAGTCGGCTGGGTTTCGGCCGCTTTCAAAATCCGACCGACGCATCCTGCGATCACAGGTCCTCACCGCATATAACAGTGATCCGCACGAGCAGTTAGAGTATTTGGCCGAGAGTCTTCGTTTCCTCGGGTGGGAGCTGCTGCCGTACGTACGGGAACTGCACCGCTATCCGTTTGCCGGACTGCTGGCAGGAACGGATGACGGCTACAGCCCGCTCGTCGAACTCTATGCCGGCCTCATCGTAGATCGGCGCATGACAAAAGCGGAGGTGATCGAGGAACTGACGACATACGACCTGCTCTTCAGCGATCTGGTCGGCTGGCCTGAACTGGCAAAGTACGGGGCTCGCGTGGAAGAAGACTACTTCCTCCAGCGGCTTACCTTACCGGTCGAGATCGAGGACCATGCCCGCATGCTGTACCTGCTGAAAGTCCTGTGTGATGACTGTCGCGAGTGGAACGGAATTGCGGAGCAGATTGCCCGCAATTTACTCAGTGATAGTCGCCAGGCCGCCGAGAGCCGCAGAATCTTTTGGAGATATGGGTTCGACCTGGACCAACTCGCCGGAAATTTCACAGATACGGTTTCCCGAGGATCGGTACTATCGGTTGCTGCCGCTGTGTAGATAGCCTGCGCACTCCCAAGAGGGGAGTGCGCTCTTTTAATTGTCATTGCGAGAAGATAAGGGCTTTGACTTATCGACGAAGCAATCTGACGCCTTTGGTGTCATCCCAAGTGTCAACCTCAGACGGACCTGCCGACGGCACGACATCCGAGGGGTCTCCTTTATAGGAAGGATTGCTTCGCTTCAGATAAGGCCCTGAAGCTCGCAATGACAACGGTCTTGCAAAAAAAATCTATCTGTGCTATAATATATGTAGATTCATTCCGGCAGAAACAAAAAACAAAAGAAAATTGAATATTTTCTTTAACACCTTGCAAAAAGGTGGTTGTTGCTGTGGAATATAAAGGTCGATAGGGCCAATGGTCCTACAGAATCTTCTAAGAAACAAACAATAAAAACAAAATCACAAAAGAGAGGGTTCCGTCCGGCGGTGTATGCGTGGAGGGAAAGGAGTATATCCGCGCGAATACTTCTTTACGCCAGCTGTCCGGCGGTGCAAACTTATGAATAACTTCTTAGTAGAAGAGACTCCGGGTAAGGTCGTGGGCCTGCTCGGGGCTACGCTGTTCTCGCTCGCGTTCCTGTTCGCAGTGACCGCCAGCGATGCAAGTTTTATGGGAACGAAAACCCATGTGGCAGATCCGTTTTCTCCTGCCAAGGTAATGGCGGTGCTGGATGGTGTTTCCAATTCGTACAGTAATTTTTTGGACACGAATCTGTTCCAGCCGAGCAAGAATGATTTCGCCATGGTCAGTGACAACGTGACGTGGCTGGCCATGAACGCTTCAGATGGAATGAAGAATTCCCTGGGCGTGCAGGATCCCGTTGTACCGCAGGTGATGCCGGTTGCCGGGAGGGTTGCCGGAGCGTCAGTAACTCGGGCGCAAGAGACAAGTGGACCGTTTCATATGCTCGATAATATTTATACGCTGTTAACCCAGTAGGTGCTTGGAGGTGTTACGATTACAAATCCCCGGATGTGCCCCCGGGGATTTTAGTTTGCGTGGACCGCTGAGGAGTCGCGGATATCCGCCAGCTGGCGGAACACTGAATCAACGCTGAGTGTATATTCGAGTGAGTAATAAAATTCGCAGGTCTTAGTCATATACGGTGCTAAGATTTAATGTGACCTGTATGGCTAACAAATCGCAAAAGGAACAGGCAAACAAAATCATCGAACAGGCCATTCAAAAGGAGCAGTCAATGCAATCAGATAGCCCTTCAGGTCAAAACGAGGTCCAAAGGATTGCTGTTGATTGTTCCAATGCCCGCAACATGTGCTTGCAGACGCTTAACTACTGCTTGTCCCAGAGTGGCAAATATTCAGACAAGGAGATTATTAAGCGCATAGAAGACTGCGCTGTGTTGTGTGAGGCAACGATCAGTTTTCTTTTGCGGGACAGCAGGCTGCTCGGACCCTTGCTGCGCGTATGTGCCACTGCCTGTGAAAAGTGCAGCCAGTCTTGCGAGCAGATCCCCGGGGACGAGCAGTTGGAGACCTGTGCTCACTACTGCCGGGTCGCCTTTCAATCTTGTTCGAGCATGAATGGTTAAAAGCTAAAAATGAACAGCCTGCACGATAACACGTGCAGGCTGTTTGGTATTTAGAACAATGACCCGAGGATACTCTCGGTCTCCTGGCGCTGGCTCTTAAACCATTGGTCGGCTGCGGAACGAGCTTTCTGTTCGAGCTGCCGGTTAGTGGAATGGGGAGGGAGCTGCCCTTTCTGGAACATCGGGCTGAGTTCGTCAACTACCGCCCCGGCGATGGTCATGGCCAGACTCTCTGGTAGGCCGTGCTCTTGCATCAGCGTGCCGCTGAGCTCCCTGGTGAGGCGGTCTTGTGCGAAATGAATCGGGTTTTCCCTGGTGACGTTGGCGTGGGCAGAGTAACGCTGCCACTGAACCAGCATAGCAGCCGGCTCGAACCGCGATCGGGTCTGTGTCGCTGTCATTGCCATTCCTCCTTCGAGCGAGTATAGCGCAGATTGTCGTTTAGGTCAATAGGTTTATTTATCTGTTCAATTTACCAGTCAACATTTATGGTATTTCTCCAAACGTCATTGTGGGGATGACCTCACAATTGTGAGGTCATCCCCACAATGTAGTTTTTATTATGTTGGGATTGGAATACAAATGTGAGGTAGGGAAAAGTAGGTTGGTGTTGTCCGTCTTTGTTGAAAAAAATAAGCACACTCGGAAGTGTGCTTATAAAGTAAATGCATAGCAGCCGTCAGGTAGAAAGTTGGCCTTGCGTGGAGGGTTGTTCCATCACATATTTGATGAGCAGCGGCCAGACGAGTGTGGCATCGGTGTGAACTTCGGCGAACAGCCCGTGTGGATCCATTTTCCCCCATGACATGTTTTCTGAGTATGAGCAGCTGCCCAGGTTCCCATACCATGGCTGGTCCGGGGCGATACGGCAGCCGTAAGCATAGAGGAGCGGATCGCGCCAGGCCCCCAGGCGTTTTTTAATCAGGTCTTCGGCAACCGGGTCGTTCTGCGCGTTGTTGCGCGGCACGCCGCCGCCGATGCTGATAATGCCGGTGCGACTCAGGTTCAGTCTCGCCTCGAGCCGGTGCAGCGTATCAAATTCGGGATTGATGAAAATTCCTCGCTGTCCCTGCTGGCGCTGCAGCATGTTATAGGTCATTACATCGTTGCCGATCTCGCTGTCCGTGAATGCTGGAACATATATTGGCACGTTGCACTCATAGGCGGACCGGAGGATAGAGGGGTGACCAGGGTAATGCTCGGACAGATACTGTCCAATGAGTCGGAGAAAACTATGCGTTGACAGCACACTGCCATCAGGAATGTTTTCAAGCACGGCGCGCAGGACTTCTTCGATGTGGTCGAAGTTTGTCTCCGGCTCTAACGTATCGGTCACCCGGTTTAAGCGCAGGCTGGCCAGCAATTGGTCGCTGTGAGCCGGGTTGTGCTTGTAATGCCTCAGACCAGTGCCGGCAATTAACCCGTGGGCCATGAGCGCCCCGGTCGAGAATATTGCGTTCACCATGCCGAGCTCGATCATGTCCCGAATGACGAGCGAGAACTGTGCCACGGTCATAGCGCCGCTCAGCGTCAGGGTTTTGTGGCAAGCAGGATCCTTGATCATGCCAGTGAGCGCGGCTGCTGCCTGTTTTATTTCACCTGCCAGGCCGGTTTCGGGAAGCTGGTCCACGAATTCAGTAGCCGTGATCTTGGTCCCTTTCAACCGTTCAGAGAGGGCAGCGGAGATGCAAGGGATGACAAAGTTCGGGTCGGCAAAGACCGCGTTTGGGAAGTGCCCGTCCTTAATTTGACCGTTCCGACACATGCCGTACTGGTTGATGAACAGGATTGGCAGCTCCGGGCGTTTTTTTACGAAGTTCTGAATATGGTTATTTAGGGGACCAATGATCACGAGGGGTTCAGTGTAGTTCAGATCGATTGTTCCTTGTGGCAGAAGGACGGTCTGCACCCAACCCTCCTCTACCATCGCGTCTGTGAGCAATGCATAGGTTTGGGGGTCGGTGTTGTCCGTCAGTATTGCGTGGGGGCTTCGGGATTCCTGAATCCATGCCATCCATGTATGGGCCGCCTCGCCAATCATGCGGGCGCCGAACGAGCAATGGGCCATGCCGGCCACAATTTTGCCGACAGAATCGCACTTCCGCAGGTCGAGCGGGGAGAGGGGCTCCAGGTTCAGTGGGATTTTATCATACATACTATTATTCCTCCTTGTATGACAGTTTAGTATGCCGAAAAAGGTGGGGGTTGGCAAGCCCAGGCGCAATCCGATTGTGCCTGGGCAGGTCATCGTTCGTTGTTTGGTTATAGGGTTCTGTGGCCGGCCTTATTGATGATCACCATCGAGGATAAACCTGTTCAAAACGATTAATTGAGTACTCAGGCGTGATCTTCCTTAAGAAAGCTGGTCCTCGATGGTGACCATCATCTGTCTCATGACTCAAATCTTACCCTGTCGCTATAGGTTTGCTCAGCAGGCTAAACTATGGTCAATTAATAAATCTGTGGATAAAAAACAACAATATCAGAAATTGCTAGCAATTCCGTCATTTCTGTTAGGATACTAGCTATAGTATTATGAAGGAGGTAAATATTACTACATATGGTGAATTCGCCATATGGAGGGTGAGAAACAAAAGCACGTATTAGTAAGCAATAATTGTCCCCAGGAGGTCGCTTTTTCTGCCAAAAAAGCCGTATTTTTTTACGCTAAAATAGGGGTGGAAATTATAGAGTCTGAGCCGTCGGATTAACTCCGCGGCGAAGGCAACACTCCGGAAAGGGGAGGCAGGAGCCAACGGTGACGGTGGAAGGGGAAAACCCCTTTCGGTTCTCGCCGGGGTTTCCCCCTCCAATGCATTATGCGCTGTCCAAACTGTCAAAATGAGGATACAAAGGTAATCGATTCGAGGCCGGTTGATGACGCCAGTGCCATACGGCGCCGGCGCCAGTGCGAAAAGTGCGAGTTCCGCTTTTCTACGTATGAGGAGATTGAAATTCTGGACCTGACCGTGGTCAAGAGGGACGAGACCAAAGAGCCTTATAGCCGGGAAAAGCTGGAACGGGGGATTAAGCGGGCCTTTGAGAAGCGCGAGCACAATGACCAAACCTTGAGAAAGCTTATTTCCGGCATTGAACAGGATATCCAGAAAAAAGCCAAGGATGGAGAGATTCGGAGCTCAGATATCGGTGACATTGTCATGCGGCGAATGAAACGGATCGACAAGGTGGCCTACATCCGTTTCGCCTCGGTCTACCGCTGCTTCGAGGACGTGGAAGAATTTAAGGCGGAACTGCAAAAACTGTGATAGTAATCTCGAATCCGCCAGCTGGCGGAACAAATGCAGCGCAAATATTCGAATTGCTATTGGCCGTATATCCAATCAAGAGCGGTGTGTAGTATTAGTATATTTGTGTTTGATTCGTTATATTAGAGAATACTCCTTTACATTAAGTTAACAACCATTAACCATCCATCATCAGGTGGAATAACAAGAGAGCAATCCATGCAATCCAAAGTCAACCTCCAAACCCGGGACACAAATGCCTTGTCAGAACTGGGCGAAAAGATCTTTTTAGACCGTTATGCAGTAAAAGACGTTAAGCGCGAAACTCTTGCCGTGGGCGACACGGTGGTGGTTTTGGTCAACCCAAAAACCGGACAGCGGGAGATCGGTACCATCGAATCGATTAACCAGGAAACTCGTGAGGTCCAGGTGCGCATGCGTGACGGCCAACTGGAGTCGCGTGTCATCGAACACGTGGATAAGCCGCTCGAGCTGGTTCCCGAGCAGATGTTTGACCGGATTGCCAAACATATTGCTTCCGTGGAGCGCACCCAGGAAAAACAGAAGGAATGGGAAGAGAAGTTCCGATCCCTGATGGATGACTGGAAGTACGTGCCGGCCGGCCGCATTTTTACCGGCGCTGGCACCGGACAGAACCTGACCTTTTATAATTGCTACGTCATCCCGTCTCCTAAGGACAGCCGCCATGGCATCTTTGACACGCTTGGCCAGATGGCCGAGATCATGTCCCGCGGCGGTGGCGTGGGTATTCCGCTGTCTTCGCTGCGCCCGCGCTATGCATACGTTAAAGGCGTGAATGGCAGATCTTCCGGATCGGTCTCGTGGGGCAGCCTCTACAGTTTTGTTACCGGCCTCATTGAACAGGGAGGCAGCCGGCGCGGCGCGCTCATGTTGATCCTTGAAGTGTGGCACCCGGATGTCATTGATTTCATCAATTCCAAAAAAGAAGCCGGCAAGATCACCAACGCTAATATCTCCGTGGGTATTACCGACGACTTCATGCAGGCGGTCAAGAATGACCAGCCGTGGGATCTAGTCTTCCCGGACACTTCGGACCCGCTCTATCAGGACCATTGGGACGGCAATATGCGCAAGTGGAAAGAAATGGGCGGCAAGGTTATTAAGCACAAGACCGTACGTGCGGCTGACATTTGGCGCAATATTATCGAGTCGGCCTGGTCGTCTGCCGAGCCGGGCATGTACTTCGTGGACCGTGCCAACTATTATTCCAACTCGTGGTATTACTCGCCGCTGATGTGCACAAACCCCTGCGGGGAGCAGCCGTTGCCGGCCTGGGGCGTATGTAATTTGGGTCATGTCAATCTTTCCAAATTTGTCAGCAAGGATACCAAGGAAGTCAAATGGAATGATTTGAAGCAGGCGGTCCAATACGCCGTACGCTTCCAGGACAATGTCATCGATGCTACCCCATACTTCTTTGAGGAGAATCGCAAGCAGCAATTGAGCGAGCGTCGCGTGGGTATGGGCACTGTCGGTTTGGCTGAAATGCTCGTTCACTTGGAACTCCGCTACGGCAGCCCTGAGGCCGTACAATTTATCGATAAGTTGTACCAGTTCATTGCACTGACCGCTTACGAGACCTCTGTCGAACTGGCGCGTGAGAAGGGTGCGTTTGCCCGCTTTGATTCGGAAAAATTCTTGCAGTCCGGCTATATGAAGCAGATGCCTGAGTACATTCGCGACTTGGTCGCCAAGTACGGCATCCGCAATGTGACCATTATGACCCAGGCGCCGACCGGCACCGTGGGAACCATGGTCGGGACTTCCACCGGCATCGAGCCGTTCTTCTCCTGGACCTATTTCAGAAAGAGCCGCCTCGGCGTGCACGAGGAAAAGATCAAGCTGGCCCAGGACTGGCTCGAGAAGCATCCGGGACAGGAATTGCCGAATCACTTCGTGACCGCAATGGAGCTTACCCCGGAAGAACACGTGCGCATGCAGGCCGCAGTGCAGAAGTGGACCGACGCTGCCATTAGCAAGACCGTTAATGCCCCGTCGAATTACACTGTCGAAGAGACCGAGAAATTGTACGAGCTGCTGTATGATTCCGGTTGCAAGGGCGGCACTATTTATCGTGACGGCAGCCGCGACGAACAAATTTTGGCTACTGACCACAAAAAGCTCGGCAAGGATGCCGCTGACCAGGTGGAAGCGAAGAAAAACTCTCCCAACCCCTCTTTAGAAAAGAGGGGAGAGACTGCAGACAATCGCGTGCAAGAGGTTATGTCCGTTTCCGGCGATAACATTCAGATGAAGATTGCCCCGCGCCAGCGGCCGAACGCCATGCATGGCATGACCTATAAGATGCCGACCGCGTATGGCAGCCTCTACATTACGGTCAATGAGGATGAGCATGGACCGTTTGAGGTCTTTGCGACCATGGGCAAGGCCGGCGGATTCTTCTCCGCCCAGACCGAAGCCATTACGCGATTGATCTCTACTGCACTGCGTTCCAATATTGCCATTGAAGAAATTATCGACCAGCTCAAAGGCATCCGCGGGCCGGATGTGACCTTCTCTGAAGACGGCATGATCTATTCTTTGCCGGACGCCATTGCCAAGGTTTTGGAAAAGCACATCAAGCGCCACCAGCAGGAACTGAACTTGCCGATCACGGAATCCAAGCAGCAGATGCAGCTGGAAGTGCCGAAGCCACAGGCCGAAGTTGTGCAGGAAAAAGTCGTGGAGACCATCTCCGAAGAGAAGATCCAAACCAACGGCCATATGACCTACAAGAAAACGCAGAAGGTTTCCATTGCCAACTTAGGCAACGCGCCAGTCTGTAACTCCTGCGGCGCCATGCTCGTCTTTGCCGAAGGGTGCATGAAGTGCGAGAGCTGCGGGTATAGCAAGTGTGGATAGTGTAAAATCGAGGCGGCGGATATTCCGCCGCCTCTTCTTATCTTAATTATTTTATGTGTCCAGTTTCGGGTTATTTCATACTAGGTTATGAATAAGAGTAAGAAAATGTACAAGGATAAAAATCCAGTAAATATACCACAAAAGGCTAACTGGTTTAAGTCGGTGGCTGCTTGGCTCTTTGTGAAAGTTGCTTGGGGGGCTATAGTGTCTGGTGCAGTTTTTGCATTTTTTTGGCTAAATGGGAATGTAAGTTTTTGTGATTTTAATCTAGGTTTTGTTTCAGGGAAAATTAGAACCACAAAAAATTCAGAAATCTGCGACTCTAACAAGACAATGCAGGCACAGCTAGTTTCTCATGATCAAAAAAATCCAAACACTCCATCCGTAGCTGGTGCTCAAGTAATCAAATGTAATTTTAGAAGTGGTGGATGGATTGATAAGGATCGCTTTAAGACCTTAGATCAGGAAAAAGTTACTTTACGGTCACCTAGCAAAAAAGGGAATGAAGGTGCTGTTATGAAATATGAAACGAGAGTCTCGCCCCCCTTTGCTAACGCTATCTCGTTTTTGCCTCTTACTCCTGATAAAGGAAATTTAATCCATGGTTACGATCAAGTTTATAGAGCTATAATTGCCGAAAGTAACTACGCTACCTTTAGTCTCGAAAAAAATAAAAATTATGCAACTGCAAATCGGAATATCGAATGGGAAAAAGTGAAGGAGCTCGATAGCCAATCTTTCAGACCATTATTTAGAAACCAGATAGTCCCCAATACAGAAATACTGTCAACCATGAAAGTGTTGCCAGAAGCAGATTCTAATTCTCTTAGAGTCGAGTTTGTTGTGTCATATTATCCAATTTCTGATTCAGATCACAGAACCACACAGACTTTTATCTACAAAATTGGTTTACCAATAAATCCTGAAAATTTGAATGAGAGGATTATGACAGGCCTTATAAATCCAGTCTCAAAAAAAACCTCCGAAGTGGATGCTGAGTTTAAAAGCTGTGAAATTATGATTGAATAAGTAATAACCTCAAAGTAGTGTTTCCTCCATGTTAATTTATGCAATAATTTTTTTTTTAATGTATTTATATGAAAACAATTTTGTATTTAGCCCAAAGCTTGAACGGGTTCATTGCTAAGGAGAATGGGGATACGGCGTGGGTGGGAAGCGAGGACAAGGAACGATTTAAGAACATGACCATGAAGGCCCGGAATGCGGTCATGGGAAGGAACACGTATGAGATTATGGAAGCCGAAGGCGATTTTCCGTTGGATGGCCGGCTCAACGTGGTCATGACGCGCAATCTGCAGCCATCGACTGAGAATGTCATGTTTACGGACAAGACCCCGGGAGAAGTTATTGATTTCATGAAGGAGCAGGGTTTTACCGAGACCATGGTTATTGGCGGTGGCCGCATTGCCAAGTCATTTTTGGAAGCCGGATTGATCGATGAACTTTATATATCCATCGAACCCATTCTGTTCGGCAAAGGTGTGCCGCTTATTGGCGGCGAGTTTGTTGAACAGGGCGAGTTGGAGGTAAATTTGGAGTTTTTGGATTTTATGCGGATCTCGGAAAACGAGTTGCAGTTACACTACCGCGTCGTGTCTCAGAAAGACATGGAGTCAGGCACGGGTAAAGAAATTGAAGAGTTTATGAATAAAGAATGAAACCATGAACTCTTACTTCGTATATATTTTGGCGAGCCAAAGGAATGGCACATTGTATATCGGAGTGACGAATAATCTGATTAAGCGCGTTTGGCAACATAAGAATAAAGTCGTTGATGGTTTTACAAAGAAATACGGAGTTGGCATATTGGTTTATTTCGAGGAGACGTCGGAGATCGAATCAGCGATTCAAAGAGAAAAGCAGTTGAAGAAATGGAATCGTGCTTGGAAGATTAGGCTCATTGAAGAAAAGAATCCGTTTTGGAAAGATCTTTACAACGGACTTTTATAAAGAGATGTGTCATCCTCGGGCCGAGTGCATCCGAGGTCCCGGGGATCCATATGCCTGGATTCCCGCCTCCGCGGGAATGACACAGGGGAGAGCGAGAATGACAAGGGGAAAGTAGGAGTGACGCTAAAAATTATTAAGTACGTATAATGCTGGTGAGGTTAGAATTTTGACATAAAAAATACCGGACCACTATTGTGGTCCGGTGGGGTACCGAAGCTATTCGGCTGATCGCTCAACGGGCGGTGGCTCGCTGGCTGTCGCCGGTTGGTCTCCATCCTTAATATAATCGGCGAACTGCTGGAGCTTGCGAGTAAGTCCCTCGTTCTCGGCGCGCAACTTGGCGGCAGTGTCGTTAGCAGCTGCCTTTTCCTCGGAAAGCTTTCCGAGCACGCCTGCAAATCGCTCCGCGGCTTGCCTGTTGGCTTCAGCATGGGCCGCAGCCTGCTCTTCTATCTCTCGCTTGAGCTGTCGCAGGCCGAAGTCCTTCATACTCACTTTCAAGTCGGTCAGGGCCAGGCTCGTTTCGGCGGTGTCACGCTGCATTGTCAGTTCGGCGATCGCAGCCGCAACCTCAGTGTTGTGATCCACTAGCGCCTGTTCGAGCAATTTAGCATGATGCCTCATTGCGTCGTCCATGTATGGATCCAGGACGTAGAACAAAGCCTTGAAAGAGCTGATGATCGCAGGGATCATCTGAGCGTTGTAATGGTGAGCCATTATTTCCTCCTGATGTTTTTTGACAGTTCGACTACTGCGCCGGCTCCGTGCTTTCTTTTTCGGGTGGGGTCGGGATCTGGGTTTTGAGGGCCGCGTTCTCCCCGGTCAGCTGAAGGTTGGCAGCTTCCAGCTCCTTGATCTGATTCCGCAGTATTTGGATCTCCTGATTCCGGAGCGTTAACGAGTTGCTTTTGTCCTCGAGCGCGGTGGTAATCTTCTCGTACTCACGAGCGACGGCAGCGATCTCCTGTTCGGCAGACCCATAAGTGTCTATGAGCTGGTCTGCCAGGACGCTACCGAGAGCGAATCTCTCCGGCGGGATAGATTGTCTGAGTTCAAGAAAAAGCTTTCGGCACTCCTTACCCAGTAGGTCGAACATTCGAATGTTTATGCGAGTCATACTTCCTCCTGTCGTGTTTTGAAATTCGAACTCCAAACTATACTAAATTTTTAATAATATGTCAACCCTTCAGAGAAAACCAAAAAAAGATAAACCGGTCATAGCCAAAAAAGGTCTGGTCATCGCCTACATTGGCGACGGCAAGGGTAAGACCGGTGCGGCCATGGGACTAGCCGTGCGCGCGGCCGGTAGCGGCATGGATGTCTGCATTTTGCAATTCGTAAAATCCAAAAAACCCGAAGGCCGGAATCTGCAACCCGGCGAATGGCCGCTCTCGAATGAAATCGTTTTTTTTGACGGCATCTCGGGCAGCGGCAAGATCGGCTGCATTGATACCGAGCAGTTAGGGGAGGGGTTCGTTGGAATCTTGGGCGACAAAAAAGACCGCGACGTACACATCCGCGAAGCCCTCAGAGGGTTGGAATCGGCCCGTCAACTGATATTGTCAGGTAAGTACCAACTGATTATTTTGGATGAAATTATCTCCGCCCTGGAGCTGAATTTGCTTACCGAGCAGGATATTGTCGAGCTGATCAAAATCAAGCCTGAGATGCTTCACCTCTGTATGACCGGCCATAAAAAATTCAAAAAGATTATTGCAGCCTGCGACCTGGTCACGGAAATGAAGATGATCAAGCATCCGTACTACGAGGGAGTGCTGGCGCAGCGGGGAATAGACTATTAAAAATTGAACAAAATTGATCAAAATTAAATAAAATTGACAAAATTGCCACTGCATAGTTTCGTGGCGTCACTTGTCAAAATTATTTATCGACATTAGAATACAAGGGTAAATTAAAAAGAAAGAAGACAATGGCTCAATCGAGAACAAAAATTTTCGTCTGGATTTTGGTGCTGGTGATCCTTGTTGGCGGGGGTATATATGCCTATCGCTATCAGAAGACCCACAGCAGCCAGCAACAGGGCAGCGGTATTTCATATAAAGGCCAGAATGGCAAGACGGCTTTGGACCTTCTTAAGTCCAATTATAAAGTTGAGACGCAGAGCTTTACCGGCGGCGAGTTCGTAAAGTCCATCAACGGCCAAACACCGGACAACAATCATTTTTGGGCGTTCTATGTCAACGGCCAAGAGGCTACCATTGGTGCTTCGCAGTACGTGACCAAAGACGGTGACACGGTTGAATGGAAGATGAAGCAGATAAATTCAAAACTGTAAGCAGTGAATAGTGCCGAATGCATAGCGAATAGTAAATAGATAACTATAGTGATATATTTTATCATCATACTCGCAGTTGTCTCGAGGTTTGTCCCTCACCTGTCGAACGCGGCACCCATAACGGCGCTGGCGATTTTTGCCGCAGTCCACATGACAAAAAAGGAAGCGCTGGGTGTCACGCTGGTGGCGCGATTCGTTTCCGATATATTCTTAGGGTTCTTTGCCTGGCCTCTGATGGTGGCCGTGTATGCATCTCATGCGGCCGGGATAGGGTTAGGCTCGTGGATCAAAAATTCTAAGTCCGCGTCCAGACGCTGGATGAAGATTGGCGCTTCCGGCGTGGCTTCGTCGCTGCTCTTTTTTCTGGTCACGAATTTTGCTTTTCTCTACAGCACCTATCCGCACACCTGGGCCGGCATTGTTGCCGCCTATACCAATGGCCTGCCGTTCCTGCGGGGAACCCTGGCAGGGGATGTTGGGTACACTGTAGCATTCTTTGGGTTATATGAACTGGCCGCAGTCTTAATGAAGCGCAGAAAAAAAGTTCTCATAACAGCATAATATTCGGGATGATTGATGTTATTTGTTGATCACCGCAGCAAGTCACAGGTCAATTGTCAGTTCTATATAAATTACCGCACCTGGAAATTCCAGGTGCGGTTTCGTTTTGTCTGAACTTCATCTCAGGCCGTAGCCCTTATTGCGAGCGGGTTGTGTTCGCTGACAATTTTAAGGCCGGCTTTTTTTATAGCCGTTCGGGCAAAGTCTCCGATCCAGTTATCGCAGCCAAGCATGGCAGCCCGGCCGAGGTCTACCTTGAGCGTGTGTATGCCCGAACCATTGCCGTTTTTGCAGCATAGAAGGCTGTGAAAGCCGTTGCACAATCCATGGTCGGATTTGACTCCCAACAACAGTTGGCTTCGCGTCATGACGCGCTTCCTGCATAGTCCTTCGTATTCGTAGCAGACCATGCTGGAAATTTCTGCTTCGGGCAGCTGAGGCATAGCCGACCGGAGCCTCTGCAGAATTAACTGTCCAGGAGCGTGACTGGCTTTACTGTCAGGTTTGAATTCAATCAAAAAGACGTGCTTCATTCAGTATCCTCCTGAAACTCTTGGCTATCCCGAAGAGTACCGTATTCTGCCTGCCCGGTCAATGGTTATTTAAAAAAGCCTTTCAGCAACAAGTGACCTGTAACACTAAACATTTACAAAGGGCAGGCCACGGGCCTGCACTACAGTCACAGATCAAAGGTTAATCATCAAATGTCTCTTGGAGTATTTGTTTAGGATTTCGGATTTGAAATCGCGGGCGCCTGTCGGCGGCCCCTACACAGCAAAGTATGTCCATCGAAATGTGTTATGATATGGGCATGAAGATTTCCATTACCGCCCATCCAAATAGCAAGAAACCGCGCATCGAGGGGGATAATCAAAACGGGTTGCACGTGTTTGTTAAAGAACCGCCTGTAGATGGCAAGGCCAACGAGGCCGTGCGGCGGGCACTGGCCGAATATTTTAAAGTTGCGCCTTCCTTGGTCACTTTGGTCCGTGGTGGGGGAGGGAAGAGGAAGGTGTTTGAAATTGATCATGAGTGACATGATTGATCAGGATTGACAAGATTGTTAACCCAATTCATGTTCAATCATTTAAATCATTTAAGTCTTGTCACTGTGCCCTTGTCCAAATCCAAAATTTTCATCTTCATCTGCATTTCTTTCAGTGCCGGCATCGGCATTGCTTCGGTTATTACTATCGATCGGTTCATACTCTTTGCCTGGCTGGCCGCAGCGTGTACAATATTTGCCGTATGTTTTGGTCGCCACCGGAAGACAGCGCTGCTTGCGCTGTTTTTATTTTTTGCGGGTAGCGGAGCATGGCGGCTTTCAGCGGCTGTCGTGCAAAGCGAATATCAGGACCAGATCGGCTCTTCCGTGCAAATAGAAGGGTACATTGTTGCCGAGCCGGATGTGAGGCAGGATCGACAGTATCTAGCGTTTCGTCCTGACGGCCACCGGCAGAACATCCAGCTGTTCATGCCGTTGTATGCGGAGTATGCATACGGCGACCGGGTGGTGGTCAAAGGCAAGCTCGCTGAGGCCAAGGTCTTCGAAGATTTTGACTATCGGGGGTACTTGCAGCGGTTTAATATTTTTGCGGTCATGAACCGCCCGCAGGTGCTCGTATTAAAATCGGGGCAAGGCAATCCCGTTATCCAGGGCCTGCTGGCGGTCAAACATGCATTCGCCGCCAATGTGGCCCAAAAGTTCCGTGAACCGCATGGTAGCCTGCTGCTCGGTATACTTATTGGGGCCAAGAAGGCCATGCCGCAGCCGGTGCTCGATGATTTTGCCGCAACCGGGACTTCCCACATTGTTGCCGTGTCCGGTTACAATATCAGCGTCATCGTCATGGCACTCGGATATTTGGCTTACGCAGTCGGCCGGCGCTGGAGCTTTGCGGCTGCCGCGGTGTTTATTATCGGTTTCGTAATCATCTCCGGAGCTTCCGCTTCGGTCGTGCGGGCTGCTGTTATGGGCAGCCTGTTAATGATTGCAATGGCCATTGGCAGGCAATATGCCGTGGGACCTGCCATGTTTGGGGCAGCCGCGTGCATGCTCTTCATCAATCCGAAAATTCTGTTTTATGATATCGGTTTTCAGTTATCGTTTGCCGCGACCATGGGCATTGTCTACTTTATGCCGCTGCTCGAGCGCCTCACGGAACACTGGCCGAAGCTGTGGACCGTCAAGAGTAATTTGCTGGTGACATTGTCGGCCACTGCTGCGACGTTGCCGCTTTCGCTGGCTCACTTCGGCTTGTTGAGCATTGTCGCCCCGCTCGTGAATGTCCTGGTACTACCCATCGTGCCATATGCCATGCTGTATGGATTTTTGTCGGCAGTGCCCATTGCCGGAACCGGATTCGCTTTTGTCACGAGTCTGGTATTGACCTACATATTGACGGTCATTACGTGGTTCGCCCGGTTGCCGTTCAGCCATGTCCAAATTGCCACGAGCGGATGGGTGGCAGCGCTGCTCTATGGCGTTTTAGTGTTAATATATTTTTCGCTGCGATGGATGGCGTTTAAGCGGGCGGTTAAAATGCAAGGATGTTCGCCGATCGCTGATAAAACGCTGACAGGTACGCCTGCCTGCTCGCCTCGCTTTCGCTCTGGCGAAGCGGGCCGGTAGGCAGGCTGAACTAACGCTGATAAGTTGTGCGAGTACTGAATTTATTACCACAATCAGGTTTGGTGAACATATCGTATTCAGCAATCTTTCGGCGTCGAAATCAGCGTGCATTCAGCGGTATGGGGTGTTTGCTCCTTGTCTGTCTATATGATAAAATCATTAAAGAATTCTTAAATACTAAGACTTTAAGGAACGCATGTCAAACAAAACTCTCAGCATCATCGTAGCTGTGATTGTTATCCTGTTCGCAGGAGGAATATACGGCTACCGCGTCTATTCGAACAGGCAGGCAGCGGAAGTTGAAGGAACCGAACCGGAAGCCAGTACTCCACCCGGATCGACGGAACTCCAACAAGCGGCCCAGCAGCAAGCGACCACGACACCTCAACAACCAACTAATCAACCAGCCATGAATCAGCCCACTGCCGGCAACTGCCAACGCAATTTTAATCCGGACACATTAAAGAATGCCAAAGTTGACATTGCCAATCGCACCGTCGAGATGGACATTAAAGATTTTGGCAAAGTCCAGGTGCAGCTGTACGACAAGGATGCACCTAAGACCGTGGAGAACTTTTTGCGGCTGACTAATGCCGGTTACTATAACTGCCTGACCTTCCACCGCATCGCCCAGGACTTCGTCATTCAAGGAGGGGACCCGACCGGAACCGGTTCGGGAGGGGATAGCGCCTTCGGCGGTGAATTTGCGGACGAGCTAAATCCGGAAACGCCGAGCTATAAAGCCGGGTATGTTAAAGGCGTCCTGGCCATGGCTAATCGCGGACCGAATACCAACACCAGCCAGTTCTTCATTATGCTAGCAGACCGTCCGTTGCCGAATAACTATACTATTTTCGGAAAAGTCATAGCCGGTCAGGATGTCGTCGACAAGATCGGCAAAGTGCCGGTTACTCCTCAAATGGGTCCGACCGATGGAGCTCCCAAAGTTCCGGTGGTTATGGAGAGTGTTAAGATTATCAAGTAGCATTTAACATTTAACACCTGACATTTAACCTTTGACAGCTGCAATTGCAGGAAGTCAAATGTCACATGTCATATGTCAAAGGTTTTCTAAAATGGAACGATCACTCGTTTTGCTCAAACCCGATGCGGTTGACCGCGGACTCGTCGGAGAAATTATCCAGCGCTTCGAGCGCGTGGGTCTCAAGATCGCCGGTTTAAAAATGCTCCACCCCAAGCGCGAGCATGCCGAGAAACATTATACGGAAGATCTGACCATCCGCCGCGGGCAGCATGTCCGTGACCTTATGATCGAGATGTTGACTTCAGGTCCTATCGTAGCCGTATGCCTGGAAGGCGTAGAAGCGGTGGAACTGGTCCGTAAGATGGTCGGCACCACCGAGCCGAAGTCTGCCGCTCCGGGAACCATCCGCGGCGATTACGCGCATGTCTCGTTCAAGCACGCGGATGAAAAGAAGATCGGCGTGTATAATCTCATTCATGCCTCCGGCAGCGTTGAAGAAGCCAAGCAGGAAGTGGATGTCTGGTTCGCGCCGGAAGAGCTTGTTGACCATAAACCGGCGTATACGCAGAAGACGATAGCGTACTAGGGGACAAGTAAGGAGTAAATAGTAAACAGCGATAAGTAGGGGCGGGCATTGCCCGCCCTTTAAAGTTTCAAAAACAGCCATATTTATTAATAATATGGCTGTTTTTTGGTTATTGACATTTTGCCTAAAAAATGCTATAATTATAGGAAAATTTGAACTGGAGGGTTTAAATCATATGTCTCGCAAAGAGAAGATTTTTGAAGCCGCGGTGTACAGTTTAATCGCGGCTAGTGTCCTTTTCATCGGCCTCTTGGCAATCACTGCCCCTCACAATCCGCAGCTGGCCAACCGCCCGGCTGCGACTACGGCCGTCCAGAAGAAAGAAGCACCGAAAAGACAAGGTATGTCTGACGCGGCCATCGTCGGCGCCACGCTCGGCGGCCCTGAAGGTATGATGGCAGCCGAACTGCTCTTTAACTAGTTCGGTACGAGACATTCGCACCAGTCCCGAACATCGCTTCGGGACCATTCTTGAGCCTATTTGTGCAAACGGGCTCAAGAGTGAACAGGAGGAATTTTAGAATGGAAAACCGGAATGAGTTGCCAGCAGGCTTTGATGACGGCTTTTGGGCCCTCGTCGGTGTTTGTTTTTTAGTCTCCCTGCTCTTCTGGATCGGTGTATGGGACTTCCAGGAGTATCTGAAGTCTTTCAGCACCGAGGCAATCCACGTGAACGCGGTTGTCGCCGGCAAGGGCGACATACAGCGCTTTAACCTTGAGCAGGGTGCCACGACGGGCACTGCTGTGGCTGTAGGTACAGCCTTGGCCGGTGGCAGCAAGAAAGCCGTTGCGATCAATGGCATCGCGAGCACACTCACCTCGGGGTTTCTTTCTGCCGAAGGCTGCCGCATGCCGCTCACTGTAGAAGGTGAACCCAAGCTCCTCAAAGCGCCGGAAGAAGCATGCAAATCCGGTAAGTTTCCGGCCGGTACTGCTGTGACCATCAAAAAGGTCACGGAGTACCGTAGTCTCGGTGATCCGCACACCAAGACCGTCAACAAGGTCTGGTACGAGTGGTAACCAGGTATTCAATCGGATTTCCGGAGGCATGATATGACCGATTTCTTGAATGAATTATTCGAATCAATCTCGTTCATGTGGTCTGATGGTGCGCCTGGCAAGGTAGTTACGGTTTTGGTCCTAGCCGTATTAGTGATACTTGCTGGATTGGTGGCGTGGGGGCTATACGCGCTGCTGGAGTCGGCGTTCATATCGACCCGCGCTGCCATTGGTACGGTGGTAAAGAAGGAATATCAACCGGAGACCAGTGACTACATTTATATCGATGGAATTCCGTATCCTTCCACTTCCGGCCCCTCTTATAACCTCCTTGTTGAAACGCAAGGGGAATATGGGTGGATTTCCGTAACGCCGGAGTTCTATACCAAGGTCAAGGTCGGCAGACAAGTCCGCGTCGCTATCGGACACGGCCGGCTTACCGGTAAGTTGCAAGTAAAGCAGATTTATGGCTAACCAGCCGTCGTCTGTATCCCCAAGCTGAGCGCTTGGGGACCTTTCTCCAGTCTCCCGAAGGGGGATTGAAGATTGGTACCCTTAAGGAGGGAATATGGATATGATTTTTTCGATTGTTGTCGGACTCGTGATCTACGTGCTTGGGTATTGGCTCATCGGGCTTCCTATGGCCCGAAAAGGCCTGGAAGTATGGAAGAGGAGCTACCCGACCGGGAGCAATGGCGGATTTTGGGGATTCATTCTTTTCCCGGTGATGAGTTCCGAGGGAAATGTGGGTAGCATCTGTCAATCGACGTTTTTGATGAGCACGATTGGGAGCTTTGACCTATTCAGCTGTTGGGAAAATGAACGCCTTGAAGCGGAACACAAGTACATTACCGCTTCGGCTGCGTTTTGGCCATCGCGTATAGCGTTCAATCTGATCGCGATGGCGGTCATGACCGTCTTAGGCCTATTGGGTCTGGTCTTAATGGCCTTCATTGAAGGTCTGCCGGCACTGGCCTCAAAGGCGTACAAGTCCGTGACCGGCCAGCGGGCTACGACAAGCAGTTGACGTCAATCGGACAACGGCACCCGAAGCTTCGGCTTCGGGACCTTTCTTGAGTCCACAAGACTTGTGGGTTCAAGATTGGTACAGAAACCAAAAAAGGAGGACTTGAATATGAAGAGCGGATCTGATTTTGATTCCGTGTGGTCTGCCCTGCGTGAAATGGTTTCGGTCCTCTATGGACTGGTAGTTACATACGCGCTGTTTATCGCGGGTATCTACCAAAGTGGAGGATGGTGGCGGGTGGTCGCGGTTGTTGTAGCAATCGCTACTCTTTTGCTGATCGTGGCGTGCGTGATCGCATTCAGCGTGATGCTGGACAAGGCTTGGTTGCCGGTCCGGCAGGCAAAAGCCATACTGCTCCGCAAAGACAGTCCGGTAGGCTCGGCTTCGGTGGAATATGCAGGCCAAAGGGTACAGGTGGGCGTCATCGTCGAGGTGACCGGATTCAACCTATTATTTGGCCTCCCGGAAGGCAGGGCCTGGGTTGAGGTGCCGGTTGAGGTCTACCAATACCTTGCGCTCGGCAAATACTACCGCGTGGACTATACGCGGACCCGCTGGGGCGGGGAGATCAAGGTCATCCAAATCTACGCTTAGGCCGGTACGAAGGTGCCGGTCTTTTCTTATTGCTGTTTTTTCAGCGGTCTGGTAGAATGGTCCTTCAAGGAGGAACCATGAATTTGCATCTGCCTACTTGGTGGGACATTTTCAGCCAGGCGGGGATACTCCTCAGTGTAGTCGGATATCTCATGCTAGCCAAAAAGAACAGATGGGGCTGGGTTATTGGCCTCGCTTCGCAGCCGTTCTGGTTTTATTCATCCATTACCAACCATCAGATTGGGATCATAATAAACACGGTATTCTTTTCCGCTGCCCAGCTCTACGGTATCTGGAAATGGTTCGGTCACAATCCGGAATGCGAGGGAAAAAAGCTGGTTCTTCAGACTGCCAAAGACGAGGTTGTGTAGTCATGTTTGAAGAACCGGATACACCTCCGCAAAATCGTTTTCCGGCGGGACTGGCGCTTCCCACAATTTTGGCAGTGCTCGCTATTGCGGCGATCGTGGTTTTCTATGCCGCGGCCCATTGATGCGCGTACCTCTTGCCTTGCCTTGTAATCGGGGCAGGGCTTTTATAAACAACAAAGACCGGTTTTGAACCGGTCCCTGCTTCAGCGTTAATTCAGCCTGCCTACCGGCAGGCAGGCGTACCTGTCAGCGCATGATCAGCGGTTTATTTCTTGCGAAAAAATCTCGGTAGTTTGAAGTCCTGCAATTTGAGTTCCTTAACGCGCTGGATAATGCCTTTGTCATGCTCGTTAAGGTAGTGGCGGATTTTGTTGCGCGCACTGCTGGTCTTGGCTGCAGCCAGCCAGTCGCGGGAAATGACTGCCTCTTTTTTTGACTTGATGATTTCGACCACGTCGCCTTTGTTGAGTTCGTCGGTGATTTTTGCCATCTTGCCGTTGACCTTGGCGCCCATCATGTGGTAGCCGAGGTCGCTGTGTACCGCAAAAGCAAAATCAATAACCGTGGCGCCGACCGGCAGGTCTTTAATGTCGCCTTGCGGTGTAAAGACAAAAATGCGGTCACGGAAAAAGTCGATTTTTAGACTTTCTAAATATTCTTCCGGGTCCGTGGTTTCTTCCTGCCAGGATTGCAATTCTTTGATCCAGTTGGCCTGCAGGCGGCCGGCCTCTTCCGGTTTGCCTTCCTCAGTATAGAACCAGTGGGCGGCAATGCCGCGCTCCGCCTCTTCGTGCATAAGGTCGGTGCGAATCTGTAATTCAAACACGTTCCCGTGCTGGTCGAACACGGTGGTGTGCAGGCTCTGGTAGCCGTTTGGCTTGGGCGTGCTGATAAAATCCTTAATGCGTCCCGGCACCGGCTGGAAGTGCTTATGGATGATCCCTAAAATAGCGTAGCAATCAGCCGTGGATTTGGAGATGATGCGTAAGGCGATAATATCGTAAATTTTCGTGATATCGCCGTCATACTTTTTGAGTTTGTTGAACAGGGAATAGAGCCGTTTAACGCGACCGGAAATTTCCATGTATTTCTGTCCTTCTGTCCTGAAAATGTGCGCGAGCTTCTTTTCCATGTCCTTCAGAGACTCTTCGCGTTTCTGCAAGGCCTCTTCCAGCTTATTCTTAGTCTCGGCATATTCCTTCGGGTACACGATCTCGAACGCCAGGTCTTCCAGCTCGTCTTTCCAAGCTCCAATGCCCAGGCGTCCGGCAATGGGCGCATACATCTCCAGCGTCTCCAGTGCCACCTTGTGCTGCTTCTGCGGCGGGAGATGTTCAATGGTTCGCATGTTGTGGAGCCGGTCGGCCAACTTGATGAGAATGACGCGCACGTCTTCGCCCGTGGCGATGAACAACTTGCGCAGGTTTTCCACGTACATCTTGTCTTTGGCTTCCTTCAGCCGGACCTGACCGAGCTTGGTTACGCCGTCAATGAGCCGGGCGACCTCTTCTCCGAATTTTTCTTTGATAGTGTCCAGAGTGACTTGGGTATCTTCCGGAACATCATGCATTAGTGTTGCTGCCAGTGTCGGTACGTCCGGAAAAATCTGTCCGAGAATAATAGCTGCACCTTGCGGATGGACGAAGTAGTCTTCGCCGCTCTTGCGTTTCTGTCCGTCGTGGGCATTTTGGGCAAGATCAAAAGCGTCCTGAAGGATCTTTTCTTCCTCTGGAGAGAATTTATGCGGGATACTTTTGAGAAAATTGTCCATAGAAACATTTGGAGAGACAACCTAAAGGTTTTCTCTTCCAATACCTCTCTTTCCAATATAGGATTCTCGGGTGCGAAGTAAATTCGACACCCTCGAAGCTATAGATATTATGACGGAAATTAAGGAGGTTATCAAATTTATATGGTACGGATGTTAGTGTAGGGGAGGGTTCCTCCTACGCTAAAGCTTCGGCGGACAAGCGCGACCGGCCCGTACGGCGCTAAAAGAAACTATTTTATCAAAAAGAACCACCACAAAAAGAGTATGTGTGGTGGTTTGATCAAATGGCGATCGAGGGAATGTCGGCGGAGAACAACGGGCGCTGCTTGCGGGCGTCCTTAGCTGCACCGGCGACACTGTACTTAAAAATGCGGATGTGCTTACGCGGCGCTTTCTGCTTACCGCTTAGTCTGCCGGTGTGAAAGTCCGAGTAGATCCGGTGCAGCGGTACCCCAAGCTGCTCGGCAGCTTCCTTAGGCGGGATTCCCTGCTTGGCCATGATATACCTCCTTGGTATAATTGGTGTAGTAATTTCAAGCATTTATAATTGGCGTCATCCTGAGTCCCGAATGCATCTGAGGGCGAAGGATCTCAAATGAGATTCTTCGGTCGTCTGACTTCCTCAGAATGACGCTGTGTAAACAAATCCCTATGCCAGAGCTTCCTGAAGTTCAAACCATTGTAACCGAACTGAATAGAAAACTCAAGGGCCGGAAAATTCAGGCCGTGAAAGTCAATGCCCCGAAGATGATCAGTATCGGCCCCCATACGGTCAGTAATGTCAGAACAGTTAAAAGTTCTCAAGTTATCAAGTTTCAAGAACTGCTCAAAGGGTTAAAGATTGAAAGTGTCAGGCGCCGGGCCAAGCTTTTGATTTTTGATTTGTCTAGCCCACTTTCCATGCTGGTACATTTAAAAATGACCGGACAGTTTATTTTCGAGGACCAGGCCCAGTACAAAAAAACTGGCGGCAAGTATCGCATTCTCAACAAATTGAATGCGCCTCTCGTGGAATTGCCTTCTAAACATACTCATGTCGTGTTTGATTTTACTGACGGATCGCATTTATATTTTAATGACGTGCGGAAGTTCGGGTACTTGAAACTGGTGCCGGATGACGAGATAGATAAGGTAAAAGATCTCAAGGGGTACGGGCCTGAACCACTGGATAAAAAGTTCACTTATGGTCTCTTTGCGGAAATTATGAAGCGGCGGCCGAACGGCAAAATCAAGCAGGTACTTATGGATTCAATGCTGATTGCCGGCATCGGAAATATTTATAGCGACGAGATCCTTTTTCATGCCAGGGTTCGTCCGGTGCGCACTATTTCATCATTGACTGAAAAAGAATTGAAGGCTGTCTATAAGTATATCCCGATCGTACTCAAGAAGGGGATTGAGGCCAAAGGTTCTTCGGTCGGTGATTTTATCCGCACTGACGGTAGTTGGGGGCAGATGGGTAAATTCCACTACGTCTATGGCCGCGGCGGCCTACCCTGTAAAAAATGCGGCACCACCATCGAAACCGTTAAGATGAACGGCCGGACAGGGAGTTTTTGCTCTCATTGCCAAAAATAATTCGCTTCTATTGTCATTGCGAGCCCCGCCCTTTTTGCATCAAAAGGGTGGGGCGAAGCAATCTTTCCACATTGTGAAATAATAGATTGCTTCGTTATTCGGATGCACTCATTCCTCGCAATGACAGTTGTAGGGGCGGGTCTGTGACCCGCCCAATGTTTTTGAAATAAAAATCCGCCCCAGTCATTCGACGGGGCGGATTGTGCGTTTACAGTTGGTCGGTGTATTCGCGCATAGATCGTTGGAGCTGTAGAGACTTTTTGCGCAAGTCTGCACGTAACCCATTGAGGCGCTCAAGGGCCAGAGGGAGGTGCGAGATGGTGCTTATATCGGCCTCGGCAATGAGGAATCCATAGAGTTTGGATAACTCTTCGCGAACCAGGAACCCGATCTCGCACGGGCTGGTTGATACGGCAGTGCGCTTGATGGCGACTATTTGCCCGTGTCCGAGCCAATTCTCGCAGCGCTGGCGGGACCATCCCGTAGCTAAAGCGAGAAATTCTTCCTCGGCTAGTGCTCCACAAACTACCCTCGGCTGGATTTTGTCTTCGGTAAATGCTTCCGTAAATGTTTGGTACAGGTGATAGAGGGGGCTGTTTGCCGTGCGGTAGAACAAGTGGATGTCCGACCCGAACAGGTTCAGTGTATCGCTGTGAGAATTCACGTGGAAGAGAATCCGGACAATTACCCGGGATTGACTCTCTTTGTTAAGCCATTTCCAAAATGTTTGCGCTTCGCTACTCATATATCCTCCAGTTGCCTAGGGTAACCCGTCGGCTATGGTTTTTGATTGCCTCTTGGCAATCTGCGTAGTATAGAAGGAATAGGTGAGGGGTGTCAAACGGGTAAGGTTCCGAGTAGTTTGCAATGTAAGGAACGGTCTAGACCGTTCCCTACGAAAACTGTTGCATAAATTGAAAAACACGGACACCCTGAATGGGGTGTCCGTGTAGTGTTACGCGGCAGCTTTGGCGGCTGCCGGCGTCAAATCGAAGGAGAGAAACATCTGGGGGCCGGTGTCCATCGACAGGTATGCTTGGGGGTGCGGAGGAAAGCCGACTTTGTACCACGGAAGCTTTTCCGTCAGCCGAGCTTGCAAGATCAGACGGTGGCGAATGATCGTCCCTGTCGCTTCGTCTTTTACCTCCACAACCTTAACCGGTTCCCAGCAGGCAATCCGAATCTGGTGGCGACCGTTCTGCCCGTCTTGATTGACGAACTCCGCGGTTAGCTGGGTTTCGTCATCCAGTTTCCCTGTCGGGGTTAACGGTACGGTGCGGGCGAACTCTCGGTATGGTTCCAATTCCGGGATCTTCGTTTCGGTGTCTCTATCTATTACTCTCATTTTAACTGCTATTCCTCCTTTCGCCATTGCTGTATGGTAAGGCCAGAAAGCGGGTATTGTCAAGTGAAGTTTTACTTATGGTATATTGCAGGGAATGTTTCCTGTAGGGGCGTGCGACTTTATCCGCCGAAGTCTTGGCGTAGGCGGGAGTTGTCCGTCGTACGTTAATAAATATTCCCATATGATAGTTCCAGCGGGCGCCTGACGGCTGCCCCTACGCTGCAAGGCACACCTGTCTGTTGTAGGGGCGTGCGACAGCAGCCCGTTCTCCTGATGATTTTGTGATGCGCTTTAACTGGCGCCTGAGGGCTGGTCGCCCACAAGAAAAGCCTGCCGAATTCTGCTCTGGGGAACCTTTGGCACCGGGATGGCCGCATGTTAGAATACCAGTGAAAGGAAAATCCTATGGAAACCAATATCAACCCGGTGCCAAAACCAGTCAGCCAGGAACAAATGTTGCAGGAAATTTACGAAAATACCCGCAAGACTATGAATTACATGAAGTGGCAGCTCTATATAACCATTGCCCTGGTGGTCTTGCCGCTGCTGGCTACGCTTATTATGATCCCGGTCCTCATGAAGAGCTTGAGTACGCTTGGTGGCGTATATGGGGCCGGTGGTCTTTTACAGTAACATTAACACGAATATGATACGGATATACGGATAGGTGCTGATGATACGGATAATACTGATGAGGTCCCATCCGTATCCATCAGTATCATCCGCATGCATCCGTATATCGGTATCTCACAATTATGGAAAACGAAAAATGGGAACAGCTTGTCCAAATGGTGAAGACCAAGTTTGACGACGTGGAGCTCTCCACGGAAGATCTTGAGCTGGAGACTCAGGATGGCCCTGTCAAACAGGGAACCATGGACATTCTGATTTTCGAAAATAATGGCGGGCGCTTCAAGTTGACGCGAGAGAACCGGCCGGTGGTGCTCGAAAAAAAAGAACACTTCAGCCACCGGATGGGGGACACAGCTCGGACCGAGTACAAATTTTCCGAGACGGAATATTCGCACAAGCTCAGAGTATACAAGGAGACAGGATATGAGGAGTGGGAAGAGATAACTTTGGATAAACTTAGGATATAGAAATACAGTAGAAATACAATTGAAATAAATAGAAATACAATTGTATGAACCAGAACACATATGTGCATTTGTACGACTTGGAGGTGTATAAGCTAGCTCGAGAGCTTTCTCGGGTCGGTTGGCAAATTTACGAGAAGTTAGACTGGCAAACTAAGAAGATCATGGGAGACCAGTTTATAGAGTCAACAGATTCCACTGGAGCAAACATAGCAGAGGGGTACGGGCGGTTCCATTTTTTGGATAAAATAAAGTTTTACTACAATAGTCGTGCATCGCTATTTGAATGTGGGTTACACTGGATAAGTTTATTAGAAGAGAGAGAAAAGGTGGAGCATGATTTGGCTTTGGAGTTTAAGAATGTTGCTAAGCAGTTATCAGTTAAGTTGAATAATTTTATTACTGTTTCGTATCAGCACCGCAAGTAATTGTCCGGTACTATTGTAATTCTACTATATTTCTACTGCATTTCAATTGTATTTCTATCTCAATGCTTAAAGATCAGGTATTATCCACATTACGTTTCTTCGATCTCCAAGACTTCCCGCTCACGTTAACTGAGCTGTGCATGTATTTGGTTGCGGAACCGTCCGAGCTCGGCGGTACCCAGCAGAACTCGTGGGAGTACGCGGGGCAGCAGGCTGGGGGACAACCGGCAGGCATGGATGAAATATTACAATGCCTGGAGCAGGACTGCCGGGGTTTGTACGAAACGGACCGGGGATTTTATTTTTTGCCTGGCCGTAGCCGGATTGTGGCGCAGCGGCTGCTGGGTTATTTGGGCGGCATTGGCCGGCAGCGGCGCATTTGGCGCTACAGCGGGTTTTTGCGGCACATCCCATTCGTGCGCGGTGCGGCTCTTTCGGGTTCGCAGGCACTGGGCCAGCAGAAGGAATCGTCCGATATTGATCTGCTTATTTTTACTGATCCGGCATTTTTATGGCTGGCACGGACACTGGTGACCGGATATTTCCAACTAATCGGCATGCGTCGCCATGGGCGCTATGTCGCGGGCCGGTTCTGCCTCAATCACTATATTGCCGGGACTAAAGAGTTGTCCGCATTCCGCAATTTGTACACGGCGCTCGAATACGCCAAACTTCGACCGCTCGCGTATCCTCAAGCGATTGCCAGGTTTCAGGTTGCGAACCGTTGGATACAATTTTATCTGCCGAATTTTTCTGCTGGAAACCCTGCGAATCAACCCCAGTCGCGGGCACAGTACCGATTGGAACAGTGGCTGGGCGGACGGTTCGGTAAATCTTTAGAACGCATATTAAAATCCTGGCAGCAACCAAAGATCCGCCAGGAAAAATTCATTATCGTAGAAATGGACGAGCTGTCGTTCCATCCCGACAGCAAGCAGCAATATCTGCTGCAGCGTTTTTTTAGTCCCTCAGCCCAGGTTTTACAAACTCCAAAAGTAACAATAACGGATACCGGTATAGTTGATACTGCAAATCGAAATTAAGACTATCCTGCCGGCTTCCGAGTTCTTCAATCCGCGCGTGCACGAACTGTGCCGCGCGGGCTTTATTAATGTAGTCGGCGAGCGTATAGGCATTGGAACTGATAAGGATGTTGTCCTCGCCTGCCGGGTTAAACTGCCGCACTATGCCGGACTGGGTCGCGTAGTTTCCGGTAAGGCGCAACGTCGGCTTCCGGCCGAGTGCGAGATCGGTAATGCTTCGCTTCCAGACTGCAGCCGGAAAAGTGTAGTACGGATTCGGTATGGTGACGATGAGACGGCCGCCGGGTTTAGCCACGGCAAACAGATTTTTGTACATCGCATCGAGATCGCTAATGTCCGGCGCTGCCATGTTGAGGATGACGGTATCGAACGTCTCACTCGGGTAGGGGAGCGGTCCGGTCAGGTCGGCAGTTTGGAAGTCGATCTCCGGAAAGTGATGCTTGGCGTAATCGACAAAATGCGGAGACGAGTCGCAGCCAAAAACATGGCGGTAAACCAGGCCCAAGGTGCCACAAAGCCAGCCCGGACCACAACCGGCGTCCAGGATGGAAGTAGGTTTAAAAGCGGCGAGGGATTTGAGGATGGCTTTACTCAGGGTATCTTTTTGTACCTGGCCATTGGCAGAATCCAAGAATGCTAAATATCCCGCTGCCGCGGCCTGGTCTTGATAGCCGTTGTTCATACTGGTATTATAACATTTACGAGTTGCTTCGGGGGCATTTGCAGGAAGGGAAGCTAATGGCTTCCCCTACGTAGTGACCCTGTCTTTGTAGGGGCGGATATTATCCGCCCGCTCGATTACTGGCATAGTTATTAGTTTAGTAGTTTCGTATATTTTAGTATTTAGTAGAGAGTGGGCGAGTTTAGCAATCTGCTTGACAGAGTGCTAATGTGCGCTATAATACATTTTGAGATTACTCGATAAACAAGATAAGTAATTGCCGATGCCGCTAACATAAGCGGTCCATAGGCACATCAGGAGAGATTGTATGAAAGTCAAACCGTTAGGCAACCGGATCCTGGTAAAACAGCTTTCAACCGAAGAGGTGACCAAGTCGGGAATTGTTTTGCCCGGATCTATGGATAAGGAAAAGAAGGCCCAGGGTAAAATTGTGGAAGTCGGCCCGGGCGAGGAAATAAAAACGCTTGGCCTGAAAGTTGGCGATGTCGTGGTCTTTTCCAATTACGCCGGAACTGAAGTGGAGATTGAGGAGAATGGCGAGAAAGTCGAGTACAAAGTTTTGTACGTCGGCAAGGAAAAGGATGACAGCGACGTGGTGGCAATAATAGAGCAATAACAATACATTCATCAAAATTCCAAATCACAAATCACAAATTCCAAATAAATTCCAAACTTCAAATTCAAATGAGTAAGCAGTTTTGGAGTTTGGAAATTGAAAATTATTTGTAATTTGATACTTGGTACTTGGAATTTTTCCGAAGGAATATTATGGCGAAAATTATCAAATACGGTTATGAGGCCAAGCAGGCCATCAAGGCCGGCGTGGACAAGGCGGCGAACGTCGTCAAAGTTACTTTAGGTCCTACCGGTAAGACAGTCATTTTGGACAAAGGTTTCGGCAGCCCGTCCGTAACAGACGACGGCGTGACCGTGGCTAAAGATATTGAACTCGAAGACAAGTTTGAAAATGTCGGCGCCTCTCTCATTCAGGAAGTGGCCAATAAGACTAATGAAGAAGCTGGTGACGGTACGACCACGGCAACCGTGCTGGCCCAGAAGATGATCGAAGAGGCTTTCGGCGCCGTGGCGATCAACTCTTCCCGCGCCAATGACATTAAGAAGGGGATGGACAAGGCTGTGTCTTTTGTAGTGGAAGAACTGCATAAAATGAAGAAAGACATCAAGGACCGCGGCGAGATTCAGCAGGTGGCGACCATTGCCTCGCTCGATCCGGAAGTCGGCAAACTTATTGCCGAGGCTATGGAAGAAGTTGGCCATGACGGCGTGATCACGGTTGAGGAAGGCCAGACCATTGGACTCGAAAAGGAAGTGGTCAAAGGCATGCGCTTTGACAAGGGATTCGTTTCCCCGTACATGATGACCAACACCGAGCGCATGGAAGCCGTGTGGGAAGACCCGTTCATTTTAATTACTGATAAGAAAATTTCCAGCGTGCAGGATGTCCTGCCGCTGCTCGAAAAAGTCGCCCAGAGCGGCAAGAAGGATCTCGTTATTATTGCCGATGACGTGGAAGGTGAAGCTTTGGCAACATTCATCCTGAACAAGATCCGCGGCACGTTCAATGTCCTGGCCGTGAAAGCCCCGGGATTCGGCGACCGCAGGAAGGAAATGCTCCAGGACATTGCGGTCTTAACCGGCGGCGAAGTCATTACCGAAGATTTGGGACTTAAGCTGGATAAGTCTGAACTCTCCCAGCTTGGCCGCGCCCGCCGCGTAGTTGCGACCAAGGAACATACGACTATCATTGACGGTGCGGGCGACAAGAATGCCATCGAGGGCCGCGTACAGCAGATCCGGAATGCCATCAAAGATTCCACTTCCGATTTTGACCGCGAGAAATTGCAGGAACGCATGGCCCGGCTGGCTGGCGGCGTGGGCGTCATTAAAGTCGGCGCCTTTACCGAGACCGAGATGAAAGCTAAAAAATTCAAGATCGAAGACGCGCTTAATGCCACCAAAGCTGCCGTGGAAGAGGGAATCATCCCGGGCGGCGGCGTGGCTTTGGCCAAGGTCGCTCCGAAGCTCGACGGTTTCGGCAAGGATCTGACTGACGGCGAGAAGGCCGGTGTCAAGGTCATCCGCAATTCCCTGGAAGCGCCGATCCGCCAGATCGCCATCAACTCCGGCGTGGAAATTACTCCTATCTTGAGCAAGATCCACAATTCCAGTGATCCGAACGTGGGGTATAACTTTGCCACGTTGACCGAGGCTGACATGCTCAAAGAAGGCATTGTCGATCCGCTGAAGGTCGCGCGCTTGGCCCTGGAGAACGCGGTGTCTATCGCGTCCACCCTGGTCACCAGCGAGGCGATCGTCGTCGACAAACCCGAACCCAAGACCCCGGCTGCCCCCGGCGGCCATATGGGCGGCATGGGTGGGATGGATTACTAGAATACATTTCCGATATGTAAGGCGCTTTTTTAAGCGCCTTACTTTTAATTTGTGCTATAATAAGACAAAAGTAACTAATATATTTATATGTTTTCCGAAAAACAATTACATGAAACGGCAGGGCCGTGGGATGCCCGCTTGGACGAAATGTATGAGGGTTTTGACCATGATCAAAATTTTACCCACCACTTTCCCTCCCAGGAAGAATTTGACCGGTTTGTGTCCCTGCAAGTGGCTGATTACATAAAAAATCATGATGCTGAGCACGTATCTAACCCTCCAGATGCAACACTCAACGCCGCTTTTGCTGCGGTGAGGGGGATGATTGCTACCATAGTCGAAACAGGCAAATTTCATCCGGACAGCGACGTGACCATGACCCATTCCCAATCGACCCGGTAGGGTGTAGAAACATGTGCAAATTATAAATGTCACAATGAGGATGCTCATTGTGACATTTTCGTTTTTAGCTCGGAAGTGAAACTTTCTTGGCATGGGGGCTGGCTCCGGAGGCTGGAAGGGGAAGGTGGGCAATTTGCTGCCGGGCTTGCTCCCATTCCGAGAGCGGCATGGCAGCAAATAACGGGTTGTTCTCTGCCTCGGTCAGCAGGTTGAAAATTTGCTCTTTGGTGGTGGCCAGCCAGCGGTGGCTTTTTCCGGAGATTCGGATCTTGATATAGACAAACTTCAGGGAAAGCCTTCCGAGCGGCAGCTTGAACGGTTGAAATACGATCGTGCTGTCCGCGGACATGGGTCCTCCTTAGTATCTTGTAATTTTAAATCGGGTCAGTCTCGTTGTCAATTAGCCGGTTTTTAAAAAATTTGTTATTATTATGGCATAATTATATGGCCGAGACTCTCCGATATTATGAATCGTTTCCGGACTTCTCTGTAATGAGAAAAGACCGGGACAGTGCGTATCCAGACGAACTGGAACTGGTTCCTTTGCGGCCTTTGGTCCACAATACAAGTCACGCAGAGCGGACACGTATCATGACTGCAGTGCTGGAAGCGGTCGCCAGTCTAAAGACCCGAGGAACGGCCGAACAGATACTGATCGGAATTTTTGAAAGAAATTCCAACGAGCAGACAATCTTACTGAGCCGGTGGGAAGATTCTCTTCTCAGAACTTTTCAGCACTTGCCACCCGATGCGGACATTGATAAGGAAGTGGCAACTGCGTTGGCTCCGCTTTCGGCGTACGTCCAGCGGTTTTACCATGAACACAAGCGGCATATTGAGCAACAGGCTCTGAATCGGGGTGTACAACCTCGAGAGCTAGCCCCTGCTGATTTTTTGGGAAGGATCACAACTCCCCAAGGTGTCATTAGTCCGCTCAAGTACATTCGGGCGCGCGATAGGGCATTCCCCTTGCAGCAGGAAAAAGGTGTTTACGAGAAGGGTGATCAGCATGCTTTTTATTTAAACGAGAGGCTCGATGCTGGCGATGCGGTGGACTTGGTAGAAGTAATTTATCATCAGTCATCGGCTGGGATGGGTATCCGTGAAGTGCGATTGGTCCAGATTGCCTCGAGTGATATCCATGTTCAGGATAAAATAGAACAAGTCAGACAAAAGCATCCGAGGCTGGTGGGAGAATGGGAGGGCAGGCTGGAACGGTTCAATGAAATGTATTTTCCGGAACTAAAATTTCCGGATCGCGCTGCGGAAGATACATATTTTGACGAACAGCTATTATTGTTTGCAGAAACGCTAGAGACGATGAGCGAGTCTGAAGATCAGAATAAGCGTACTAAGAAATTTGAGAAACTGGTGAACCGGATCGGTATGGCCTATGGCCTCCCCACTCAGCAGCTGCCGCTTGAAGCACGGGCACGCATCGGCTCGAGGGTGTTTTACGATTTTTTGATTACCGCTGTCCGTAACGACTTTTTTATCCATGAAATCGCAGACGCTATCAGCGAGGAGTTGAAGCATATACAAAAGAACTCTGATCGGGGCTATGCGGTGCGGCTCTATATAGACCACCTCCAGGAATTGGTCGATCATGATGCTGTGACTTACAGTCCCCAAGTTGCCGAGCAGGTGAGAAACGTAACTGACCGCATCCGGGCTGAGTTCCCAAATCTTGATTGGCGCGGTTCCTATCCGCAGACAGTCAGTATTCCTAAATTCCGTTCGGTAGTTGCGGTGGCCGATAAAAAAACATTTTACAACCAAGAAATTCCGGTGTCGGGGAAGCCGGGTAAATATCTGGTGCACCGGATACATTAATCCTTGACCGTTATAGAACCCTCTGGTATACTTTGTCTTCGACCTAGTATAGCGGAGGACTAAATTATATGAGTGAAAAGATGGAATTAGGCTCAAAAGCCTATGAAGCGCCGGAAGGGTTAGATTCGGCGATGGGGGATCTGCGGCTTGTTCCGTTGCAACAATCGGGAGCAGATCGTGCCGAACAGTCTCCAGCCATTTGGGATCCTGCCGCTTTCCGTGTTTCTTTAAACGAATTTTTACCGCAGCTAGTACAAATCCGCCAGCAACGAAAGATGGGTTCTATTACCGGACTGCAGGCAGATGAGCGCACGAAGATGGTTTTAGATCAGGCGCGGGCTAGATATCGGGAGCAACACTCATGACAAGCGAAAAATCGGGAAAAGGCGAAGCCTGACCCGATTTTTATTATAATTTATGATTATTTATGGCTTAATTAAGCCATATTTTCAGTATTGGCGGGATAACTCTTGACAAAAAACAGCTTTTGGTGTATACTGTTGAGTTAAATAAAAAATTGTAGTTTAAATAACGCTCTTACCAATCATATAGCTGTGCCTCGAATGTTTTACAGGAGACAATCGGGTGCACGGTTTACGTCCGGCACTGGTTTCTGTGAGTTCAGTATAAACCAGGTCAATTATTTCGATTACTAGTTGGTATTTATGTTAGCTTGCAGAAACTAGTGCTGGACACCATCATGCTCCTAATAGGGCTTAAACCCTTTTGGGGGCGCGATAAAGCCGTGTATTCTATACAAGAATAACTTTTCCAGAGATTCTCCTGTATAAAATATACGGTTTTTTGTTTAGGAGTAATCTCTAATATACGAATCTAGCACAAATATACGAATACAGCACACCATCATTTATTTCTTAGAGCGGCCAATAGCTATTTGAATATTTGCGCTGTATTAGCCATATTCGAGATCACTATAATTGTTTCCAGTATTCCGGATCGGAGAAGGTCAACTTTATGGGTCCGATACGACCCACCGCCTCATCTCTGATCCAGAGTGGTGGAAATAATATCAATGTTGTGTCATTCCGGCCCCGGAGCCGGAATCCATGCTCCCTTATCGTTCCTTACTATTCACTAAGCTTTGTTTACTAAAATCCGTAGTTATCCGTAGATTGGCATTCATTGGTAGATTTGTAAATTTTCTCTACCATCGTGGGCCTAACAGGAAGGCAAACATTTTAGGATCGAGACGATCCGTCGGCCTCATCCTTTTGCTTAGACCCACAATGGTGGATGAAAATCTTCCTCTGTGTCATTCCGAACTTGTTTCGGAATCCAGAGAAATGGATCCTGAAATGAATTCAGGATGACACTATAGGTTCTTGTCTGTATTGCAGAACCGATTTAAGTCGGTTCTGCAATTCAGGGAAGGACGTAGTCCTGGCAAGGCCAGGACGCAGTGATCCGGAACTGAAGTGAACACTACAAGCCACAGGAGGCTAACAAATGTCATTCGGACACGAATCTCACGAAGGTTTCGGGGATTTCTTTTCCTCTCAACGGAAACCCAACGGCCGCGACTACACCGGGTCCAACCCGGTAGCAGACGCGCTCCGCGAAGTTCTCTCGGGCCTCGGTGGTCCCGAGCTGGGTGCCACCCTCAAGGTGGGCGCCATCGCAAAGAAGAACGAAGATGATGAGGTCAAGACGGCGCTCTTCGAAGCCCTGAAAACCCGCGCCTCGCTGAAAACGATCACCGAGATCGGTGATCAGACTGTCAAAGAGTACGAGAAGGCCGTCGCCGAGCGCGACAAGACAATCGCCGAACGCGACAAGGCCATGGCGGCTCTGCGCCAGCAGAGTCGCGAGTTGCAGATCAAGCTCTCCAACGCTGATGCGGCCAAGATGGTCGCCGAGTCGAACGAGCGGTTTGCCAAATCGCAGCTTCAGGCAGCTCGTGACACGAGGGATCAGTACTGGGGTGAAATTTCCAACCTCACGGCGGAGATCGGCGAGATCGGCGAGCGCGAGCAGCGCTTGCTGCAACTGGTGAGCGAAATCAATGCCGCGCTTTCCGCCGGAGCTACGCTGACCCCTGAGGATATCGCCGGCGCGAAGGGTCGTGCGACGAACCTGAACTACAAAGGCAAGAAGTTCCTGAAGGTCAACGTGAAGCCGGCCCCGGCGCCGGAAGCACCGGCCGAGAACCCGGTCCCGCCGGCGGCAGATGCTGCCGCGCCCGTGAAGGAGACACCGGCACCTGAGAATCCGCTCGCCGGACTCGGGCCGGAAGGGCTCACCAACGGCGATTTCTAGTCCGAATGTAACAATGAGAGTGGCACTGCCTAGCAGTGCCACTCTCAACCATCTAATTCACTATTTCTCTAATTCACTAATTTACTAGCTAGTTTGTTTCTTCCATCATGGGCCAGAGCAGAGAAGGTTAACCAAATTTGGGTCGCTATGACCCTTCGGCCTCGTCACTGCTGTGACCCATAATGGTAGAAGTAAAACACAATTTTAGAAGGGAAGATTGCCGCGCTCGGATGCACCTGCCTACCGGCAGGCAGGCTCGCTCGCAATGACATGTAAGACTTTGTCATTGCGAGGAGAAAAGGACTTTAACTTTTCGACGACTTGTCCGCTGTAGCCTTGGCGAAGGTGGAAGCAATCTTTCGGTGTCATTCCGGAGACCACGAAGCGAAGCGGAGAGTCATCCGGAATCCATTCTCTATAGTTGCCATACTATTCACTAGTCACTGACCACTATTTTGTATCCACCATTGTGGATCTAAGCACGGAAGGTAAAATTTTTATGTCGCCTGTGGCGGCACCGACCTCATCCGAATGCTTTGATTCACAATAGCGGATGCAATCCGCTGGAGCCAGCCTGCTGGGCCAGGCTCGCATTCATAAAATGAAAATAAAGAATAGAGAATAGCCCCTCCGCGCACCAGGAGGGGGTGGATCACCGGGACTCGAACGAGTGACAACGAATCCATAAAGGACGATTCGAGGATCAAGGACCATACATGAGCGTGCATGGGGCGTTTAAGTCCCATAACCGAGCGGTGAAAGCTGCTCAAATATTTAACCCTGCCGGGCGGCGACAATTATCCCCGGCATAAAGCCCTGAAAAGCAGGAGGAGGAAAAAGGACATGCGCTACAAGTTTCGTTTATGAATCTCTACGGGTCTAGACCGGGACTGACCCAACCGGTTGCTGGCTCCGGCGGGAGATCACGGCGTATCCAAAACCACGCGCTGGGCAAGCCTCGCTTGCCCTTCTTTCTGAGCTAGCCTATCTGTAATGTTTAGATAGGCAGCTGAGAAGGAAGGAGGATTGTGAAGAAAGAGAAAAAAAGTGACGCTCCGAGAGAGAGGAGCGTTTGGGCGGCCCGTTACGGCCACCAAATCGAAAGGTTTGCGGGATCGGCTTTCCCTCGCCGGCGACGGCAGGATGAGCCATCAGAGTTCGAGAGTGAAGTGACTGCGGTCGAAGACCGGCATCTCTACGGAGCTCGCTCGAACCGACGCCCCTCGCTTGAGGAGCTCGAGAACCCCTTCGCGAATCTTAACCAGCCCCACTAGGGCGCGCAGCGGGGGAGCCTTCCAAAAGCTCCCCCACATCACTTTGGGTTTCAAGGGTAAACATTTTATGGGTCGCTTTGACCCACCGGCACCATTTGAAACTCAGTGTGATGCGGATGCATATTTAAAGATTTGTTTTATTTGTCATTGCGAGGGAGTGCATCCGACCGAAGCAATCTTTTATGGTAAAGATTGCCACGCTCCTCGGCTGCACTCGGAGCTCGCAATGACATAGGGATGCAGTACTCTCCTGCAATATTAGGAGGAGTGGCTGCGACCTGTCCACCGTAGCCTCGGCGAAGGCGGGAGCAGACGAGGTGGTAAATGTCCTTAACTCTGTGGCAAGAAGTTTGGCGGTAACTCGGTAATCCGGTTTATTGCCAAGCTCCTTCCCGCAAGGGAAAAAATCAAAGCTGTTCATTTACAAGGAGAATACACAAAAATGGCCGCTCAGGCGACTGCTACTGCTCAAGCTCATTCCACTGCTCCGCGCAGTGGGAAACCGTTCAACCGCAAACCGGTGCCGGTCGCGGTCAGTCACGTGACTCTCACCTTGACCTTTCGCCAGAAAACCAAGAATGGTATCACGAAGGTTTTGGCCACGGCGAACGAGGGGAGTCGGGTAGTTACCTACTACCCGGACCGCAAAGAATCCAGGCCGCCGCTCAACGTGGCGATGGATTGCGAAGTCATCGATCAAACGACCGCGAACGACGCGTTCGCGATCCGTATCGTGAAAGTCCTCGGCCCGTCCGAATCAGCGCGGCTCGCCGCGATCACCACATCCGCGGCTGCTGCAGCAAAGGCTACGATGGCAGCCATCAACCCTCAGCCCAAGGCTGAGGAGGTGGTGGACCAGCTCATCGCCGCGGCTATGCCCGCGGCTGCTGCGGAGCCCGTTCCGGTCGCCGAGAAAATCGTCGCGCCGGAAGTCCACGAGACGCCGGGTCAGCCCAAGGCTGCGGACCAGACGCCTGCTCCCGCGCCTGAGAAGACAACCGAGCCGTCCAAGCCCAAGAAGAAGTTCACAAGCAAAGACGGTAAGGTATTCAACGACAAGGGTCGTAGTCCGCGCGGCAAGCGCGGCGGGGCGAGTGCGGTGGACCCCATTCGGGCCGAAATGGAGGCCATGGGGTTGATGTAGTGCAGGCCATTGGCCTGCTCTTGTGCGGACAATATAACAGGAGGAACGTTATGCGTTAAAAAGCCAGCGTAGTTCAAGAAACTACATTTGAATAAAACGGCGGCGAAAAGGTTTTACAGGTAGACCTTGCGGAAAGCCGGAAATTTCCGCTCAATATGATCTGTCCGTGGCGGGTAGCGCTGGGAGAGCATGCTCTCCCTTCTCTTCAGAGTTCATTTTCATCTTTTGGCGTCATTCTGAGCCGAGGCATCCGAGGCGAAGAATCTCTCATCGAAAGTGAATTGTGAAGAGAAGGAATTCTCGTCAGACTTAGGGTCTGATTATATCGAATCAAGGAGGCATTTGCCATGTCAGGTTTTACAGTTGAACGTTTCGTGCGTATTGCCCTAAACGGGGAGCGCATTATCGGCCTTTGTGGGCCAAGCGGTGAGCATGTCGAGTTAATACCGGTCACGGTGAACGGGAAAAAACAGCTGAAGGCTGTCTGGTCCCGTTGCCACCGGCTGGAGTATACGGAACCGGAAGCAACGCCGGTAACACTCGACAAGGTTCCCGAAGCGCTGCTTCCCCGACTGGGGTTCGTCCGGGTTGGGGAGAAAGACATCGTCGTCCAAATCGATTGGGAGTATGTAGAAGGCGTGGGACAAACCTCTGTTTACCGGACGCACAAAGCCGGCGACTGGGTTCCGGCGCATGTCGCGAACTATGGGACTGTACGTCCCGACGGGAGCTCTTTTGTGAAGGAGACCCGTTTCCGGAACAGCCGGCCGTACGAGGTCAAACTTCGGGTCGACAACAAAGGCGGCGAGCCCGTCGTTGTCGATTATGAAGCCGAAAGGCGGAAGCAGGTGTTCGAAGTAAAGCGGGACACACTGCAGCAAGCCGGCTACATGCCTTGGCGGATCAATAAGCTGGTTGCAGCTCTTGGTCCCACCTACGCAGTGTACGCCCATGATTGGCTGTGCGACGCGGTGTGTGATTTGCTGCGTGATGGGTTCGAAGACCCGCAACGGCAGCTGCAGTCTGCATTGCGTCGGGCGCTGGCCTCGAAGGAGCAGAACCTTTTTGCTTCGGCAGTCGAACGGGTGTTGTACGATGACTTCAATTACATATATTTTGGTCATCGGAATCTCACCGATCTCGCCAAAGGCGCACTCTTGATTCTCGATACCGGCGGTTTGCCGGCTAAGACGGTCAAAGAGTATTGGCCATCTTTGGACCCGGAAGACTACAAGCTTTCGCAGGAGGCGCGTCGGCTCCAGCTCCGCAAAGAGCAGGATCATAAGGTTCTGCTGGATACGGTCCTCGGCACGGTATAAAAACATGTGTGCGGTCACCTTCGGTGACCGCCTCTCTTCCGAACTCGTTTATGCGGGTTGGGAAGAGGGGATGATATTGATCGAAATTCTGTGCAGTGCAGGCCCGCTTCGCTATCGCTTGAGCGAGGCGAGCCCTTGGCCTGCTCCCCGTGTCATTGCGATTTTAGAGGTAAATTCCCATGATGAAGCGATCTAAACCTCGTGTTAGGTAAGATTGCTTCGTCGTTCGGCTGCACTCACTTCTCGCAATGACAAACAGCGGGTAATGTAGTGCAGGTCCTCTGACTACGCACAAGGCTACGTCGTACTAGTCGGCCTGCCAGTGTAGGGGCGGATAGTATCCGCCCGAAAGAAGGGAAGATAATATCTTCCCCTTACATAACGCAATAGATTTATTGCCAGAATTGAAAACTTAAAGAATTGAGTTTATAATTCTGTCAGTATATAAACCTGTAGGGGGATTCATGGGAAGTTTTTTTTCGCAGTACTTAGAAGAGCGGCGCTTGTATAAGCGCCAACGGCAGATTGATCAAAACTTGGGCGTGTCACGCTCCTGGATCGGACTGTCCGGCTGGATAGTCCGAGGCGGGTATGTCGCATTTCTCGCCTTGATGTTTCTCTGGATCTATACGAGGAGGTAGTTGAATGCTTATTGTAGCCGGAATTAGTCTGGCTTTGCTCATCTCAATAATCTCCGTGAGAGCGGCCTTCTTCCCTTCGTCTGAGCCGGGTCAAACGGATGACTCTAATGATCAGCCCGAATTTCCCGCTGTGTGGAAGAGTGAGTCATGACCTGGGTGGACGCTCTCGTGCAGACCCTTGCCGGGTTTGCATTCTTCTTCGGTTCCATCTTCCTCCCGCCGCTGCTTGCGGTTAGCTACATCAAGTGGCGGGAGCACCGCGAACGAAAACACGAATCCGAAAAGGGGACATGAACCTTACGTCTCCTTTTCCCCTCTAACCTGTCGGCGATGTGCTGATACGTACGTAATGGGGCAACCCTAGCCGTATTTACCAGCATCCTGTCTCGCCGGCGGGTTTGAGGGAATGACTATTGAACAAAATTAAATAAAATTAATTAAAATTAAGTAAAATTGGAACGCAAGGGCTGCTCAGAGCAAGTTCAATATTGTAATATACAAGTCTTCCGATATGGGAAGTCTTTTTTATTTGCGACGTAGAGCGAGGAGGTGGAAGCTTGCTTTCAATTTCCGAGCCGAGGAGCAAATATTTATAATATTTGCGACGTAGAGCGAGGAAATGGAATCAAAATTCCAATTTCCGAGCCGAGCCTGCCTGCCCCGGCACCATCATATGGTGCTCGGGCCTGCCGGTAGGCAGGGAGCAAATATAGGTTCAATTTCTTGGCAGCTTGCAGTATGGAACCTCTATTTTGTCCACTTTGACAACCCTAACTTTAGGGAATACAATAGGCCTATAGTTTCCAGCTTGTCGCTGGCTGCTGTGTCCTCGGCAGTCAACATCCAGGCTTGGAAAGCCACCAGGAGGAAGTGAATGAAGCATTATTTTGATCCGGATGAACGTCCGGATTGCAATGACCCACAGTATGATGAGCCAGATGTTTTGGCGACTGAATCGAACCGTAACGGTGCCGGCAAAAAAACCGCCACGATCAAACCGAAGAAACACGTGATGATCGTGAACGGAGAGCGGGTGCCGAAACGGGTGGTGAGATTCCTCGCTCAAACAGCTCCGGCGGAACTGGACCAGTTGAGTCCTTTTGACCTCCAGGCACTGCTTGCGTGCCGCAACTGCGATCCTCCCCAGGATCCGGGTACCGATCTGTTCGACAATGCACCGCTGGTACCGCTTGATGAGATTGAAGAGGGTTCTGGGACCCGGTCTCACATACAGCGCGCATTGCCGGATCTGGCAGACATCGAAGGCATGACAAACTTCGAGGAAGACCCGGTGGGTCAGTTTGAAGAGGCCATCCCTCATACAGCGGGGGAGCGTGAACTTGGATTGTGGCCCAATTCGATCCACTTCACAACGGCTTAGCTGATGTTGTGGCGGTAACCGGATTTCGTCCGGTTGCCGCCGTATTTTAATTTGACGCCAGGCGGCAATTACGATATAATGCGTACAGTTTGCAATCTGACTTATCATTTTGCATTTTTAACTTTTAACTTTTCTCTGATCACTATGGGAGTTCCCAAGAAGCATAAGACCAGAAGCGGTCGCGACCAGCGGCGCAGCCATCATGCCTTGAAAGCCACCAGTTTTGCCACTTGCAAGAACTGCGGCAGTGCAACCATGCCCCACCTTCCCTGTAAGAACTGCGGGCACTACAAAGGCAGAAAAGTCACGAAATAAGATAAACATTTGACAATTAACCTTTGACATTTGACCACTGTGATCGAGTTACATGTCACATGTCAAAGGTCAAAGGTTTTCTTTATGGCCAATCGCCACATGTGCCGCACTATCGCCATGCAGTCCCTGTTCGAGTGGGACTTCAAAGGCAAAAAGGACGATCTCAAAGAGATCATCGATAACAATTTGGAACAATTCGGTTCCGGTCTCGATGACGCGGCCTTTGCGTATGAGCTGGCCCAGGGCGTGGCGGGAAAGATTACTGACATCGACGCACTCATTACCAAGTACGCACCCGAGTGGCCTATTGACCAAATCACTCTCGTTGATCGCAACGTACTGCGCATTGGCATTTTTGAACTGATGTTCCTGAAAGACGTACCTCCTAAAGTAGCCATCAACGAAGCTGTGGAGATAGCTAAAGCCTTCGGGGGAGAGAATAGCGGCAAGTTCTTAAACGGCGTTCTTGGCAGTCTCTATAAAACCTTGGATCCGGAAGAGAGTAAACCCAAGGAACCTCCGACCCCGGACATTTCAACCACTGATGTCGCCAACGACCAGTCAATATCGTAAGTTCATTACCGATAGGTTTTCCTATCGGTATTTATTTTAAAAATATGCATTGAAAATAAAAATAGCTATTCCTCACAATTCAACGATCGTTGAATTGTAGGGAATAGGGGGAGGGTTAGGAGTGAAATATGTGTGAGCACTGTCTCAAAAATCCCTAGGTTTGATATTTTTAAATTAATATTGTATATTTAAGCCAAGTTTTACCAATAGAAACTAAAATATCCATGCGGCAAAAATTAAATATAGGAATTTTACTTACGCTCGGCGCGATTTTGGGATCGTGCTTTTTTTATACCCAAAGGGCACATGCCGGGGCGCTGCCGGTCTATATAAGCCAGGTGCAGATTACCGGCGGCTCCGGCCATACGAATGATGATTTCGTGGAATTGTTCAATCCGAATTCTCAAGCGGTGAATTTGAAAGGATACCGCTTGGTCAAGCGGACCGCAGCTGGGACTGTCGACACCCTGATCAAATCCTGGACGAGTGATACCATAATACCGCCGTTCAGTTTTTATTTATGGGCTAACACGGGCTGTGCGAATCTTCCGTACCCTGCCGATGGAACTACGTCGGGAACACTGTCCGATGATAACGGCGTTGCCGTGCGGTTTGGAGCCAGCGACAGCGGAGCGTTGATCGACAGTATTTCCTGGGGCAAGGCGAATAATACGTTCCGGAATGTATCAGCGCAGAACCCAGGTGCGGGGCTGGCCTTGCAGCGCCAAGACCTATATACCGAGAACTCAAATTTTTCTATAGCAGCTTCGCACCCGCGAAACAGTTCCGTTGCGGACAAGCCGGCACCACCATCCAGCGGCGGTACAGCCACTTCCACCCCGCAGTCAGAAACTCCGGCGGCGGTTACGGTGGAAGGAACCGAATATAAGAATAAAGCCGAAGGCATAGTCTTCTCCGAGCTGCTGGTGAACCCGGAAGGGGAGGATGGCGGGCAGGAAGTTGTCGAACTCGAGAACACCGGCCTGGAAGCGGCGGATCTTCGCAAATGGATTTTGCGGGACGGAAGCGGTACGTCGACGGTCGATTTTACGATTGGATCTGTCCAGCTGCTGCCAGGCGATGTGGCAACCATTACCCTTCCTGCCGGGTCATTTGCATTAGATAATCAGGGTGATGCTATCGCGTTGCTCTACCCAGATGGCAGCCAGGCGGACGCACTCCAGTACAAAGGACCAGCACCAGAGAGATTGAGTTATCAAAAGTATAAAGACGGCTGGGTCTGGTCGTTGCCAAGCCTTGGTCGAAAAAATTTTACTAAAACCTATATAGGGCAATCGGGGCTTGGCGTGCGTATCAGCGAGGTGCTAGCAAATCCCGTGGGGGAGGATGAAGGTAAGGAATGGGTAGAGCTACTCAATTTGGGGGAGGAGGCAATCCCTTTAGCTGGTTATCGTCTTGATGATGCCGGTACTACGCTTGGGCCAAGTAATCACGCGGTGGCTCTGGATGACCAGGGAGTCCTTTTACCCGGCGAGTTTTTGGTCGTGGCCATACCTGAGGATGCGTTCCAGCTGAAAAACGACCATGGAGAGCTGCGCTTGTTTGATGCACAGCAGAAAATGGCCGATGCGGTAACGTATGAAGAAGCGCCGGAAGGCAAAAGCTACGCAAGAAGCGCGGACGGCGCGTGGGCTTACGGCATTCCTACCCCCGGAGCCGCCAGTCTGGTTGATCAGCCACTTTCCGGGGCTTTCATTTCCGAACTATTGCCGAATCCTGGTGAGGGTAGGGAAGAATTCATGGAATTGGGCAATGCTTCTTTGGAGCCGGTACTCTTAAAGGATCTGGTTCTCGGGTCTGACAGCCAGCGAAAAGCCCTCGAAAAGGACGTGTTGTTGCAACCTGGGCAGTTATTCGTATTCGGGGCGTCTGAGCTTCCATTTTCTTTGCGCAATTCGGGCGGCCGTATCGAGCTTTTCGATCAATACGGCAGACGGCTTTCCGCGGTTGATTACCCTGCTGCTCCGGCGGGGCAGTCGTATTCCCGGGACAGTGGCGGAAGTTTTTTTTGGACCGATGTGCCTACGCCCGGGACAGCGAATACGATCATTCAGGCGGCAGCCGTGGAAAAGGAACCGGCCGCAACCGTACCAGCAAGCAGGTCTGTGTCCGAAGCAACAGTATACAAGCGCTTGTACGCTCAGCAGCAGGAGCTGAATGCCAGATTGGAAGGGGAGCTGGCTGCTCTGCAACAATCCGTGGCTCTGTTGGGGCCATCGGAGAACCGTATCGTAGAACAGGTTGTCCCCACGTCTGATACAATGCAAACCGCGCCGACGCAACATCGCGAGGGTTGGTTGTACGGGATTATCTCCTTATTGGCGCTGGTGTTAGCCATATTACTCTATCGGCGAATTGCCTGAAGAATATCGGAAAAATTATCGCAATTATTCCCTCTTTTTTACGTCACATAAATTGCAAACCTCAATGATTATAAGGTTTTCCACTGGTCTGGATGAAAATTTTGGTCTATAATGCAACTAGTAGCGCGGCTTTCATGCCCGTTTGCATACACGAAAAGAATAATTAACTGACTTCAGGCCTGGTGCCTGGGCTAGCGACACGGGAATTAAGACAACAATCTTATGAACAAACTTCAGCTCACAGAGCAGTTGGCGGCCCGCCTCTCCATCACCCATAGTGAAGCAGAACGCTTCTTGAATACGCTGATACAAATGATTTACGAAACTCTCCGCGGCGGCGACAAGGTGAACATTTCCGGCTTCGGCCAGTTCTCTGTTTCTCATCGTGCTCCTCGTATTGGGGTTAACCCGCGCAATCCGTCTCAAAAGATCCAGATCCCGGAACTGAACACTCCGAAATTCAAAGCCGGGGAAGCTTTCAAAGAGGCGATCAAACTCCGCTAGTTAATTTGCCTTGCCGGTCGCCGGGGGTATCAAAAAAGATGCACCCGGACCGCAGGGGTAAAATAAAACAAATATGAAGCATTATTGGGGCCAGTATGTATCTGCCTTTTGTATGGCAGCTTTTTTGGCGTTGTCCGGTTTTACACCGGCGCGGGCACAGTATAATGACCTGTTGTTCGGACAGGAACATTCCTACAGTGTTGTTTTTCGGGGGAACGGGGAGGCAATCGTGTATGCAAAAATCGTGGTGACGAACCAAAATACGGAATCGCTTTCCGAATTTTCTTTCGAGGTACCGCGTGCCACGGTATCAGATCTGGTCGCTTACCAGCAGCAACTTCCGCGGCGCTGCACCAAGCAGCACTATGATTATCAGACTGGCCAGCAGATTTGCGACCAGTATAGCGAGCCGGATTACGGCCAAAATTACTATGGTGGGTATTATGGTCTTGATGGCCAGCCACAGTATTTTAAAATGCCTGTCGGGAAAAACGGGAACAAGTACACGCTTGCGCTCCCGTCGCCCCTGTCGACTGACCAGGCGACAGCCTTTATAATTTCCTATGCGGCCAAAGGATATGTGAAAAATACCGCCGGATTGTATTCGTTCGATTTTGAAACTCTCAAGGTCGATTCCCGCATCAGCACGGCGCGCGTTTCTGTCGATGTCGACACCGACCTGGCCATACGGGGTAAGCGGAGTGAAGTGAATTACCAGACTGGCCAATTAGCCGCTGTCAGCGAGTCGAATTCGCTTGCCGGTGCCAAAAGCGCTTCACTGGACCGCCTGGCTTCCAGCATCGGTACATACGGCGCGATGGTCAAACAGGCAAAAGGACTTGCGGCAGGGGAGTCTTTGTCGGTCAAAGGGGAATATGCCCGCAGCGCGTGGCGGTTATATGTCAGCTCCATTATCTGGTTCATCATAATTATCGCAGCTATTATTGTAGGAATCTTTTATGGGGTCAGGTTTTTCCGTCGCCGGCATCCGGCAGTAAACCGTGCCGGTGTCACACCGGTCGCAGTGATGCCGGGGATCGCGGCTGGTGGAAACCTGCTCATTCCGTGCGCTGTTACCGGCCTCGTCTCTGCTGCTGCAGTCATTGCCGTGACCTTTGGCTTGCAGGTGTTTAGCAGGGTGCTCGATAATTTGGTTTCGGGCATGGGTGATGTGTTCCAGGTGGTCATGGTCATTGTGGTCCTGCTCATTTACGCGGTTTTGATTTTCGGGCCTGGCATCTGGCTAGCTTCCAAAAGAGGATGGAAAGCTCTGCTCTATGCCGTCCTGCTGGAGCTGGCCTGGTTGATCATCTTGGGTCTGCTGTTCGCCCTATTGTTCCAGAACGGGTTGTATACCACCGGTTATTACCCGGGGCTGCGCTATTGAATAATAAACAAAAAAACGCTACAATATACTCACGTCAATTGACGTGAGTATATTGTTTGTGCGGGTATCGTATAGCGGTTATTATCTCAGTTTTCCAAACTGATGATGGGGGTTCGACTCCCCCTACCCGCTCCACAAAAGCACCCTGCCTTAAGGCAGGGTGCTTTTGTCTATGTGCATATCTCTTTTTAGAATTATGCTATAATTAAGACAAATTCAGTGTCCAATTAAACAATAAGTTATGCTTACCTTGAAACAAAAGATATACGCCTTATTGGCGTGTTTGGTCGTTCTCTCCACCGGGTTTGCCTATAACCAGGTGCAAGCATTGAGCTTTCAAGAACTGCGGGGTAATGTGCTCAGTGCGACCACTGCCGATTCTGTCCAGCTGACGTCGGCCGGTAATCGCAATCTGAAAGTTACGGCTACTCCGGTCTCGTTTGACGGAGCGAACTGGACCTACCGGTTCGATTGGCAGCGGACTGCCAAGCGCGCGGGTTCACTGTATGTGAACCAGAAAGCCATCGCGGCTTCGGCTGATCCAGCCGGCAGCGCGACCGTGGTCTTGCCGCCGAGTTCCCGCGCCAGGATAGAATTTTACGGATCCCCGAACGGCAAAGGGTCATTGCTTTTGAGAAAATATCTCACGACCCAGCCGGCTGTAAGCCAACCGACGACGAATTTGACCGCGGAGACGGCCAAAACCGCAGCCCAGACCAGTGATGTTTGTACATCGCAGGGGACCATAGGTGATTTTGAAGGATATAATTCAAGCAGTCAGACCTGGTGGTTCACGTTGCCGCGCGACCCGGACCATGAAGGTTGTAGTCCTGCTTGCGTAGTGAACGATCAAACCAAAGAGGCCGATATTAACTGGCGCTGTACCGGCGGTTTGCCTACTGATGTTACTGGGACAACTACTCAACCGTCCATGTGTAGGTTTTTTGCCGCCCCTTCCTGTCCTGATGGCAGCAAACCGGTATTTACCGATCCAAATTCCTGTAATTACACCTGCCCAACCAAAACCTGCCAGCCACGCCCTGCGTGCCTAGACAACGGTCCGGTTCGTTGTTATCTCCAGGAGCCGGCTGAAGGCTGGTGCCCGGTTACTCGACCGACCAGCTCGGCTGTCTCCATTACCAAATTGGATCCGACTTCCGGTGCCATAGGTACCAGAGTCACGATCACCGGAACAGGGTTTACGGAAGCTGCTATAACCGCATCCATCCCGGGCAATACAACGCCTTTGAATACGGTTCTGTTCAACGGTATGAAGGTAGGGCAGTATTATTCCTTTGACGGAAAAACTTTGTCTTTCACCGTACCGTCATCCCTAGCACCAAATTGCGCTCAAGGCCAAATTTGTCCGACGTATGCAATGGTAGTAACCCCCGGCGACTACAAAGTCACGGTGAGCAACGTAAACGGAACCAGTAATAGCGTGACATTTACTGTTACGACCGGCGAAGCCCGGGCTTGCACGATGGAAGCTAAATTATGCCCGGACAACAAGACATACGTCAGTCGCGACCCACTCAATAATTGTGAATTCAAACCGTGTCCAACGGTTGCAATGTGTGATTACGCGGCTCCTCCGCAGGGGTGTTCTTATATCCCAGGACCGAATTATAATTCCACAACTCAGTGCGGCATGATACTTTCTTGCCCTGCAAGGAGCGTTTCCATTACGACTTCAGATCCCCTGAATGTAACCAAGGGTACGGCCAGTACCATCACCTTTTACGCCTCCGCAGCCAGCGTTGGAGCTTTTTCTCCGATAAATCAATATAAGTTCACTGAAACCGGCAGCGTACCTGGAATGACATTCACCTCCTGTCCGCCCTGCAATGCCGGGCCGGGGATGATGTGCTCGATGGTCTGCAGTGCCAATTCTGTAGCCTTAACCGGAACGCCGACAACAGCCGGGTCGTATCCGATTACTATCACGGCTACCGATTCCAACGGCAATACCGGGACCCAGAATTTTACGGTAACCGTGAGCGGAGGTGGTAGTACGTGTACGTACCCAATACCTATGCCGCTTTGTCCCAATGGTGGCACGCCAGTGTTTAACTCATCTACGTGTTCGTATGCATGTCCCACTGTTGACTGCCCGCTGTACTGGTACTTTGACAACACCAGCACTTCCTGCCAGCAAAAGCGTTTCTGTGGCAGCTTCATGTATCTTGGCCTGGAGACGTTTAGCACCCAGGAGCAGTGCAATACTGCGCTGCAAAACAAGAATAAGCCAGCAAGCTGCGACAGCCTGCAAAATGGGGCCGGCGCTTCCTATTTCAGCATGTGCAAATCTTCTGGTTATACCAGTGTCTGCTTCAATAAGAATACCGGCGATTACCAAGGATGCGTGAGCAGTAGCCGTGATGATTGTACTACCTACAACGTAAACGCTGGCCAAAATATGCTCTGTCCCATACCGGGTGTGCCGACTGTTCCGGTTATTAACAGCTTTAGCCCATCTTCAGGCGCAGTTGGGACCCCGATATCTATACTGGGAACCGGATTTGACGCAACAGGTAATTACGTAAATTTTGGCGGGTATGGCATTCAGAACATGCCTTCTACTAATGACGGTAAGAGCATCAGTGTAACCGTTCCGCCTATCAGTACCGGCACGGTCCAGGTCTCTGTTTCCAGTTCCCGCGGACAATCCCAGCCGGTGAGCTTTACGGTTACGAACGCGTCGGTAGTATGTTCAACCGAAGCCAGACTTTGCCCGGACAATAAAACCTACGTGAGCAGGACTGGTCCAAATTGCGAGTTTGCCCCATGCCCTCCGGTTGTTCCGATTTGTCCGAATTATACCCCGCCTGCGCCAGACTGGTGCGCTACCGGTTCCATTGTGTCCCAGGGTATTGGTCCTGATGGATGCCAGTTGCCCCCGAAGTGCGTGTATCCGGATGTTCCTCCGACCTGTAATTATTACGTCGCTCCCACTTGTCCCAATGGCGGCAAGCCGGTATTCAGGTCGGGAACGTGCGATTATAGCTGTCCGACCACCCCAACCCCAACGTGTCAGTATACTACCGGGTTATACTGTCCGAATAACAGTTACAATTATGACAGTAATGGTTGTGTGAGCGGCTGCAAGGTCGTAACCAGTTATTAGGCCGAACTGGAAGATGGTGCGTAGTGTGTAAAGGGAAAACATTCCTGAGAAGAACAGTAATAGGGTTTTTGCATCAAGCAAAAACCCTATTATTCTATGGTACAATAAGTGAGAAGTATCGCATGAACGCGTTGAAACCAATCCTTCACCACCGATATACTAAACTGGCTGGCCTATTGCTGGCTTTTTTGGCATTGGGAGCATGGTGTACGGTGTTGGTGGCCCGTCCCATTAATCTCTCTACTGCAGATTTGGGACGGCATATTACGAACGGGAAGGTTTGGATGGAAGGCGCTGACCGCTGGCAAATGCTGCATACCAATTATTATTCTTATACGAACCAGAATTTTCCTTTTGTAAACCATCACTGGGGGAGTGGCGTAGTATTTTACGGACTTTATCAGTTGGTGGGTTTTACCGGATTGTCAGTTGTCTATGTATTGCTGAGTGTTGTTATGGCGGGGTGGTTTATGTGGCTTGCGATTCGCAAATCGAACCTGGTATTGGCTATTTTGGCTGCGGCTGCCTTTGTCCCTATGGCCGTTTCGCGCGCTGAAGTTCGTCCTGAGGTCTTTACCTATCTGTTGTGCGGAATCTACTATTGGCTTCTGGATGCCCACCGGGGCGGTCGCAGTTCCGGCAAGGCTTTGTATTGGCTCATTCCACTAACTGCACTCTGGATTAATCTGCATATCGGGTTTATCGTCGGCATTGGCATTACCTTTGTGTTCTGGCTGGAACAGGCAGTACAGTTTGTCCGTAAGCGCCCCAACTCGGCGCCGTTTTTGACGATCATTTTAGCCGGATCAGCTCTGGCCGCCCTGCTCAACCCGGCAGGCTTGTGGGGCGTGGTCTATCCGCTCAACATCTTTCGCCACTATGGGTACTTGATCGTAGAGAATCAGTCTATTTTCTTTTTGCAGCGCCTCGGCATAAATTCTATGGGGTATTTGGTCGTAATGGTGGCCATCACCTGGACCAGTTTTGCAGCCCGGGCTATTCATGAACGAAAGATTACAGATTGGCCGCTTCTTATTTTGAACCTCGTATTCGCCTTTATGGCAGCTAAAGCGTTGCGGAACTATCCGTTTTTTGCCCTGTTCGGCATTGTAGCGTTGGCTGCCAATATTCATGCGGTGATTAAGGGTTTTCAGAAGCCTGCAGCACGGAAGGTGAAGGCCGGGGTGATGGCTGTTGCAGTTGTTCTAGCTGCGGGCTGGGTGGGGTACGACATCCAAAGGCACTGGGGCATGGTCGGTGTCGGGCTCATGCCCGGAGTGAATGGTGCAGCAGAGTTTTACAAACAACATGGCCTGAAAGGTCCTATTTTCAATAACTACGACATTGGCGGGTATCTCATCTTCCACTTGCATGGGCAAGATGCGGTGTTCGTAGATAACCGGCCTGAGGCGTATTCCGAATCTTTCCTGCAGGATGTATACGTGAAAGCCCAGGAGGACCCTCAAATGTTTGACCGGCTCGATAGCGAATACCATTTCAATACCGTCTTTTTTTATTACCACGACCTGACCCCATGGGCCCAGCAGTTTCTGATCCGCATGGTTCACGATCCGGCTTGGTCCCCTGTGTACGTTGATTATTACAATTTGATCCTGGTTCGGCGCAACCAACAGAACGCGCAAATTATCCAGCAGTTCGGCCTGCCGCAGAATATGTTTGGAGTAACTCAGTAGAGGAGAGTGCAAAGTGCTTAGTGCTGAGTGCTAGTATTGCCTCTGTAACTATGCCCTATGCCCTATGCACTATGCACTATTCACTAGGCACTATTCGCTATTCACTCAACACTATTCACTTTTTGTATGAGACTATCCATCATCATTCCAGCCCATAACGAAGAAGCTACTATCCAAACCGTTTTGGAACGCGTGTTGGCGGTGGAGTTGCCCGGCTGGGAAAAAGAAATGATCGTGGTGGATGATGGGTCAACCGATGGCACGGGCCAGATTGTGTCAGGATTGATGCATCAGCTGGGCATTCCATTTTTGTCCGGTCGGACAAAAATGGAATATGTTGTGCATGAACAAAATCGGGGGAAGGGGGAGGCGGTGCGGACGGGGCTTGGCAAAGCCACTGGCGATTACATTATTATTCAGGATGCAGACCTGGAGTACGATCCGGCTGACATTCCAAAACTGCTTGAGCAGGCTAAAAATGGCTGTACAGCGGTGTTTGGCGCCCGGGGCTCGGCTCGGTACCCGGAACGGGGTTTTCACTACGTAATAGGGGCAAAATTGCTGACCTGGACCGCTGATCTCCTCTATGGCGCACATCTGACAGATTTGTATACCGGCTACAAGCTGTTTCGCTCGGAGGATATCAAATGCCTGCCGCTGACATCCCGGGGTTTTGAATTTGAAGCCGAGGTCTCTTGCCGGTTGCTCAAGCATGGTTGCAAGGTAGCGGAAGTGCCCATTTCCTACAAGCCGCGCAACCGCGAGCAGGGTAAGCACATAGGTTGGACTGATGCGGTAAAGGGGTTTTGGGTTATAATAAGAGAAAGAATCACTTAATTAATTCCTAATTTCCAATTCCCAATTTCCAATAAAATGCCCAAAGCTCAATTAATTATGAAATTGGTCATTATGAATTTGTTTAGAAATTAGTAATTGGGAATTTGGAATTTTTTGAAAGATTAGATTTTTTAACATGTAGTCACGGAATTTATGGATATACTTGGTTACAATAAAGCTCTATATGTCCTTGCCTTTGATCATCGTGCCAGTTTTGTGGAGAAGATGTTCGGCTGGACCGGGCAGATTACGGAAGAGCAGGCTCAAAAGGTCAGTAATTTCAAATGGATCATCTACCAGGGATTGCTGCAGGCTATAGAAAAAGGAGCGGGTAAGGATGCTGCCGCTGTCTTGGCCGATGAGCAGTTCGGTTCACGCGTGCACGAAGCGGCCCGGGAAGCGGGTATTAAGCGGATGCTGACTGTGGAGAAGAGTGGGCAGGAAGAATTCGATTTTGAATACGGCCAGGATTTTGGACAGCACCTACTGAAGTTCCAACCTGACTTTGCCAAGGCCCTCATACGGTATAATCCGGAAGGGGATAGCGAGCTAAACCATCGCCAGGCGCAAAAATTAAAGCTTTTAGGAGATTTTTGCCACCAAAACGGAATTAAGTTCCTCATAGAACCGCTCGTTCCGGCTACCAAGGATGAATTGGACAGCGTCGGAGGTGATCAAAAGCTGTATGACCAGCAGATTCGGCCGCACCTTGTCGTGGAGATGATCAAACAGTTACAGGACGCCGGTGTAGAGGTAGATGTATGGAAGATAGAGGGCTTGGAGCAGTCCGAGGACTACCAGCATGTGGTGGCCCAGGCCAGGGTTGGCGGACGGGACCAGGTTGGCGTGGTGGTTTTAGGCAGGGGAGCGGACGAGCAGACAGTCGAGCAGTGGCTCAAGGCCGCAAAAGGCATAGATGGCGTGACCGGGTTTGCCATTGGTCGGACCATTTTCTGGCAGCCTCTCTCCGATCTCCGGGACGGAAAAATAACAGCCGAAGAAGCAGTCAGTCGTATTGCGGAAAGTTATTTAAAGTTTTGTAGGGTGTTTGAAGGGTAGACAACTATATAAAAATAGAAACATAGAAAGATTTAAAGATTACTACAGTACCACCTCCCTCCGCCAGCCTAGGCTGGCGGAGTACTCCCCCTAGAAGGGGGAGAATAAATAAGTCATTGCGAGCGACCAAGGGGAGCGTGGCAATCTATTTACGTAAATAAGATTGCTTCGGCGTAAAGTTAAAGCCCTTTACTTCTCGCAATGACAGTCTGGTGGCATGTTTTATAAAAATGATGGTGCCCATCGTGAATCGTAAGGCCTATCAAAGAGTTCTTTAGCCTGCTATAATCTCTAAGTATCTCGGGCTGTCGTATACCGGTAGTACGCCTGCTTTGGGAGCAGGTAGACTGGGTTCGATTCCCAGC
>CAZHIA010000008.1:0-81404 GCA_964532425.1 uncultured Candidatus Saccharibacteria bacterium
CGTAACAGCTCACTGGTCAAGCGATCCTGCGCCGACAATATATAGGGGCTAAGCTAGGTGCCGAAGACGTGGATCAGCAGGGAATTTATTCCTTGTTGGTGGTAGAGGAGCGTTGTACACAGGCTGAAGGCCGATCCGTAAGGGCGGCTGGACAGTGTACAAGTGAGAATGTTGGAATAAGTAATATCATATAGGGGTGAGAATCCCCTTCGCCGAATATCCAAGGGTTCCAGGGCAACGATCGTCGTCCCTGGGTTAGTCGATCCTAAGAGTGGGCCCCAAGGGGTTCACCCGATGGAAAACACGGTTGATATTCCGTGACCACTCTATAATTATCTTAGGCGGGACGCATCCTGGTAATGCTCGCGTCATCTGACTATTGGCGTTGCTGTGCTCGTAGGGTGAAGCGATAGGCAAATCCGTCGCTTCTAAGCTTGAGCAGTGCTACCTCGCAAGAGATGTGCTGCTTCGCTGTAATCTCGAAAGCATGGAGAAACCTGGCAACGGGAATGAGCATGAACCAAGGTGTCAAGAAAAGCGTCGAAGTTATGTTATAGAGTGACCGTACCGTAAACCGACACAGGTGGATGAGGAGAGAATCCTAAGGCGTCCGGACCAATGTTCGTTAAGGAACTCGGCAAAAAAGCAGGTGTACCTTCGGTATATACCTTGCCCTTTTGTATGCTGGGTAATGGAAAATTTGGCGTAGTTCTACGTCATATAAGTTAGACACAGGGGGCAGCGTGGAAACTGCTTACATGTTGCTGGCACACTCCTCGGCCAGACATTCTCTGTGTGGAAAGAAGAAGTGTTTATTACAGGTTTAAAGCACCTCCCTCATTACTTGACTGCCTCGATGGACGCGGGCGGGACAACCTAAACCATCACGGCAGGAGAGCATAAACACTTCTTCTTCCAAACCTCGGAAACTGGTAGTTTATCGGGGAGACTCATTTAGAGAGTGTAATCCAAACAGACCTCATGGCTTTTGGAATACGAACCAACGTTCGATGCTTCCAGATTGGACGCACTTTCCACGGGCGGGACAACATGACAAGTCTGCACACTCAAAGAATGGGTTTCTCCGGCCAAGTTTTGTTCGTTTCGTAAAACGGACACGCCTCGGTAGCTCAACTGGCAGAGCAGCGGTCTCCAAAGCCGCATGTTGGAGGTTCAATTCCTTCCCGAGGTGCCAAGATCGAAGAGATGACGCGGGTTCAAAAGACTCGCGGATGGTGGTCGGCGGCAAGCTGATCGACAACCTTTTGTGACCATCTCGATCTCTTTGTGGGGTCTGCCTCAGGCAGATCCTGTGAGGTAGGGCGATCAGTCAACGGCGGTATCCTAGGAACCGTACAGTGCTCATCGCGCTATCTCCGAATCTTCGGGAGAGGATGGCCTCGCCATCCTCTCCTATCCATTACCCAGCATACTAAAAGGGCCGCAGCGAAAGACCTCTCCCGACTGTTTACCAAAAACTTAGGTCCGTGCTAAAGCGCAAGCTGATGTATACGGGCTGATGCCTGGCCAGTGTCAGAAGGTCAAACCCCTTGGCGCAAGCTCGGGGGCCAAGCCCTGATGAACGCCGGCAGTAACTATAACTGTCCTATGGTAGCGAAATTCCTTGTCGCGTAAGTTGCGACCCGCACGAATGGCATAACGAGTAGAGGACTGTCTTAACGAACATCCCGATGAACTTACAGTGGCGGTAAAGATGCCGTCTACCCGCAGCAAGACGGAAAGACCCTATGAAGCTTTACTATAGCGTGTCATTGAAATTAGTTTTTTGTTGCTTAGTATAGGTGGGAGCCTTTGAATCTGCCCTTCCGGGGGCAGGGGAGGCGAAATGTGAAATACCACTCTGCAAAAGATTGATTTCTAACCTTGGCGTAACCTACCGAGGGACAGTGGCTCGTGGGTAGTTTAACTGGGGCGGTTGCCTCCTAAATGGTAACGGAGGCGTTTATTAAGGTAGGCTAGGCGCGGATGGAAATCGCGCTGGTAGTGCAAACGCAGAAGCCTGCTTGACTGCAAGAGTGGCGACTCGCGCAGGTACGAAAGTAGAAGTTAGTGATCCGATGCGTTCGAGTGGAAGACGCAAAGCCCAACGGATAAAAGTTACTCTAGGGATAACAGGCTGATCTTCTCCAAGAGTCCATATCGACGAGAAGGTTTGGCACCTCGATGTCGGCTCATCGCATCCTGGGGGTGAAGAAGCTCCCAAGGGTTTGGCTGTTCGCCAATTAAAGCGGTACGCGAGCTGGGTTCAAAACGTCGTGAGACAGTTTGGTCCTTATCTGCTGTGGGTGTACGAAACTTGAGTGGTCACATCTCTAGTACGAGAGGACCGAGATGTATAGACCTCTGGTGTACCCGTTGTCCTGTCAAGGGCACGGCGGGGTAGCTAGGTCTAGTTAGGATAAGCGCTGAATGCATATAAGCGTGAAGCCGTCCACAAAACAAGGTTTCGTTTGTAGTAGCAATACTACAGAAAGGTTCGCGGAAGACTACCGCGTATCAACTTAGTAAGAAGTAAGGAGTAAAGAGTAATTAGTAGCAATACTAGTTACTTGGAGCTAATTACTTTTTACTAACATATAGGTTGCAGGTGTAAGCACAGTAATGTGTTCAGCCGAGCAATACTAATCAACCGAAAGTTTTAATCCATTATTGACTAGCAATTTGTGGCTTCAAACAATTAGTACGTTACCATGGTTAAACAGAATCTGAAGGTGTGCGCTGCAGTCCTTGTGCTGCTTGGCGTACTTGGTCTGTTTTTTGTTCTCTCCAATGGTTTAATTTACAGGTTGCAATCATAGTACATTCACAATCTATCGAAAATGTCCTCTCGTCAGATTTAATTCACAGCGAAGCTGAATAAAGTTTGACGAGGGTGACATTTCCAGCGCGGTTCTACCTGATCCCTTCCCGAACTCAGAAGTAAAACGCGCTTGGGCCGATGATACTCTAACGCATGTTAGTGGGAAAGTAGGTGGTTGCCCGTTATATGTTAGACCCTTCTGTATAAGAAGGGTCTTTCTTATTATCTTTGTATTTTTTGCAAAACATCCACCTTTCCAAGCTTCCGCAGAGGAAGTTTTTGACCATTATATAAGGCCTTTTCTTAAAAGAGCGGTTTTTTTTATTGATCTCTTAGCAAGCTGTCATTCGTAGCAAGGAACGCTATTTTGCTATTTACAAATTTTCTAAAATATGTTAAAATGAAAGTACGATATTATTTCGTGTCGAAACAAAAACAATTAAAAGTCCGCATGTACGCGGATAAGGTAATTCCTTATGCATTTTAAGCGCGCACTCTCCGTTCTCGGGATTGCAACTGGAATGGCTATGGGTTTGACCCCTGCAGCCCAAGCGATCACCATGAACGACATTTTGGCGAGTCAGGTCAAAGGCGATTCATCGTATGCACCATTAACCATCACTTCAGCTGGAAATAAAAGTATTACCGTCAAAGCGACTCCACAAGCCTATAGTAATGGGGTGTGGACATATAAATTAACTTGGGCCCGGGTCAAACAGTCAAATGGTTCTGTCCGCGTGTTTGCCAAAAGCGGCAGCAAAAATGATGCCGCTCTCTCAGTTACCACAGCCGCTCCGACCGGCGAAGGCGCCATGCAGCTACAGCCGAGCAAGGCATATACGGTCGAATTCATGACCCAGTCTAATTTTGGGGGGAGTGCTCTGGTTCGAAAGTCATTCACTTCGCTGGATGCAGAAGATGAAATCTTTGATACGGAAACGGACGCAGGCGGCAGCCCGGCACTTTCGAACGGTCAAGGCACCGTGAATACCGCACCGGGATCGGCGGCAGTGGATGCAAACGGTTGTCTTACGGATCAGAATATCTTTGTTCAAAACGGAAATACCTGGACCGCCAAGTACAATAACGCTATTTGGAGCGGGGGATGCTGGAAGGCTCCGGCGACCGGCACACTATATGGTTCGGGCAGCCAGGCTCCCATGTCGGGCGGTTATCCTATCACCAGCACTCCGCAGGCTAATAATGGGCTGAATGGTGCGGCAACTGGCGCGTATGCTGGCAAGAGTCTAGCCAGTTTGGGTGCTAAAACATCGGCACCGGCTTTGGGTGCGGGCAGCGGGTCCTGCGCTATGAGCAATGGCTGGACCATAAATTCCTATGTCGGCCAGTATGGATACCAATTTGTCCAAGCTGCCTGCGGTTCGTTCAGTAAACAGTTGTTCCTGTATTCTATCGATTACTGCACTAGCCAGACCGACTGCTTCCATCACGATTATACGGGGCAGTACAAAATGTCCCGGAATGTCTTAGAACAAGCCTTGGGCCATACGGTCAATACGATTTCGTTTGACCCGACCACAGTCGATCCGTTCAATGCTATCCTCTTTACCGACCGCAGTCTGGAAGCCAAATGTGTAGCGCTCCGGAACCACGGCGGACAGTTGGACATGTATGATGCCCAGTGTGGCACCCGCACGGGACTCTCTACCGACACTCCTATTCAGATGCCAGCGCCCGTGAACTCGAGCTCTACACCCGCGTATACGCCGAATCCGTATGCCGGCATGAATCTGTCCAGCTTGGGAACCAGAACGAGCGTACCTGGTTTGGGTTCCAATAATGCCGGTTGCACGATGAGCGACGGCTGGACTGTGCCGATGTACAGGAATCAGTACGGTTCGCAATTTGTCCAGTATGCCTGCGGGGCTTTGAACAAACAACTGTATCTGTATTCTATCGATTACTGCACCAGCCAGACTGACTGTTTCCACCACGATTATTCCGGCCAATACAAGATTCCAAGAGATGTTTTGGAAAAAGCCCTTGGCCACGCGGCCAGTACCATCAGTTTTGATCCGGTGAATGTTGATCCTTTCAATTCCGTGCTGTTTGATGCCAATTTGAATGCCAAATGCGTTTCTCCAAGGAACCATAACGGACAGTTGGACATGTATGATGCCCAGTGCGGCACCCACACGGGACTGCGCTAATACAGGGGTTGCATAGACGGTTCGCTCATTAGTTGGTTGATATCAAAAAACCTCTCCGTAAGGAGAGGTTTTTTTACAAAGCCCTTATTTTATGATAAAATATAAACAAGAAATTATTTTTTGTCGAAATAAAATATCAATTAAATACCCCTATAATTTCGCATATACGGAAGTAGGGGCAAGGAACGCATGTATATGAATTTCAAGCGTTATGCAACAGGGCTGGTGCTCTGTTTGGCGTTAGCAATGGCCGTGCCTCCACCACTGGCATCGGCTTTAACATTGTCTGAACTCTTAGGTTCATCCGCCCAGTCCTCCTACACCCCGGTCACCATCACCTCAGCTACCAACAAGACCATTACCATTACGGCTACCCCGCTGTCTTTTGCCAGCAACCAGTGGATGTACCAGGTCTCATGGAACCGGGCCAAGAATGCCAAAGGATCTTTTTACGTCTCCTTAAAGTCCAACAACGGCACGAAAGTTGCTGCGGTAGCTACCGCAGACCAGGCTGGATCGACCACCTTTACCGCTCTGCCTTCTACTGCTTACCGGGTCGAGTTCTACTCCCAGCCGAACGGGAAGGGCAGCCTGCTTGTCCGCAAGTACTTTACGGCACTGGCGGCGGAGAAGGCGGTGGCGACTGCAGCTGGCTCGAATCTAACTGGGTCTGTGTCTTCCACGAGCGGTTCCGGATATGGCAACTTGAATACCACTCCGCCTTCGCAGTCCAACCCTCCCTACTATGGCAGCCTTTCGAGCGGCGGCCTCGGGGCAGGGGCTGAAATTCAGAGTACGAAGTTCGACTACCTTGGTACCCGCATCGGCGACGGACTGGGTTCGTCCGGCTCCTGCAATCTCGACACCTCTCTGATCACCTCGCAGCAGAATAACGACGGCGCGTTTGCTCAAGCAGCTTGTCACAATGTGGGTAAGATGTTCTTGGCATCCATTGATTATAAAGAAACGGCAGGCAAGTGCATTCACTGGGACTGGACCGGCAAGTATGAGATGGATTGCAAAGTCCACACAGCTCTGCTTGGCTATGAGCCGCAAACCCTGACTTCGGTTCCGGTTAACAACGCGTTTGATCCAGTCCTCTTTAACAAGGATTATAATGCCTCCTGTTTTTATGCAGTCAAACATTACGGCAATGTGGTTGACGGTTTTTGGGCCGGCTGCGGCACGCATACCGGTATAGAGTTGCCGAGTGGTGACCAAATCAGCCAGTCCATTCAGAATTACAATCCGGTGAGCTCAGTACCATCCCAATCCAATCCTGCATGGTATGGAGTCTTAGGCGGCAGAGGTGCTCCCGGCAGCGGTGGGAGCGGAAATGGCGAAGGTTTAACGAGATTTAATTATCTCGGTACCAAGATCGGCGACGGGTTGGGTTCATCGGGATCCTGCGGGCTGGATACTTCCTTAATGACCGGATCCACGGGTTACAATTTTGACTCAGCGTTTGCCCAGGCGGCTTGCAATAATGTGGGCAAAATGTTCTTGACTTCTATCGATTTCAAAGACTCTGCCGGCCAGTGTGTCCACTGGGACTGGACGGGTAAATACAAATTCGATTGCGCGCAGCTGGCCTACCTTCTCGGTTATGAACCCCAGGTGCTTAACTCCGTGCCTACTCAGAATGCCTTTGATCCGGTTTTGGCCAACAAAGACTATAATGCGACTTGCTTCTATGCGGTCAAACACTACGGCAATGTCGTAGACGGTTACTGGGCCGGGTGCGGCACGCACACTGGCACGGACCTGCCGAGTGCAGATCAGTTGAATCAATCAATCCAGAAATATAACCCAAGCAGTTCAGTGCCCTCCCAGTCCAATCCGCCCTACTTCGGCACGTTAAGTGGAGGAGGTTTGGGTGCGGGGGTTGGAGAGGGTAGTACCAAATATAATTACTTGGGCACTAAGGTTGGCGCGGGAATCGCCGGATCTGCCTACAGTTGCAACCTTGATCCCTCACCGTTGGCAACCTTAGCGCAAGATTCGGCATTCGTCAGCGCGGCATGCGCCCATGCGGGAACTTCCAACCAGACATTTTTGGCCTCTATAGACTATAAAGATTCGGCCGGCAAGTGCATCCACTGGGACTGGAGCGGCAAGTATGAGATGGACTGCAAAATCCATGCGGCCTTGCTCGGTTATGAGCCACAAACTTTATCTTCCGTTCCGGTTAACAACGCCTTTGATCCGGTCCTGGCCAATAAGAATTACAATGCCTCATGTTTCTACGCGGTTAAACATGCCAACGGGACCACGCTTGATGGTTTCTGGGCCGGATGCGGGACCCACACGGGCATTGACTTGCCGAGCGCGGACCAGTTGAACCAGTCCATTCGGAATTACAATCCGAACAGCTCAGTGCCGACCCAATCCAACCCTTCCTACTTTGGCACTTTAAGCGGAGGGGGGTTGGGTGCGGGAGTGGGTATTGGCAGTACTAAATACGACTATCTGGGAATCAAAGTTGGTGACGGCTTAAGCTCGAACGGTACGTGCAATCTCGGCACTTCCTATATCCAGGCTTACCAGGACGGCCAGGATGCTGCTTTTGTGAAAGCCGCCTGTTCTCATGCGGGTCCATCCACAAATCAAGGCCAGCTCTTTTTAGCCTCGATCGATTACAAGGATACGGCTGGCAAGTGCATCCACTGGGACTGGTCCGGCAAGTATGAGATGGATTGCAAGATTCATACTGCCCTGCTCGGTTACGAACCGCAGGTGCTCTCCTCGGTGCCGATGGATGCATTTGATCCCACGCTTGCTAATAAGAATTTCAATACTTCCTGTTTCTATGCGGTCAATCATGGCGGCCAGCTCGACGGCTTCTGGGCCGGGTGCGGAACGCACACAGGAACGGATTTACCGACAGCGACGCAGCTGATGAGCGTATATGATGCCAGGGCTGCCCGGGCTTCCCAATAGCCAGCTAATATAATTTGAGAGATGATAAAACCCCTTGAACAAAGGGGTTTTATTTACTTATTCTTATAATTGTGATATAACAATAGAGAAATTCTAGTGGTGCGGGTTATTTTATCCTCTCAGCTTGGCTAAGAAACAAAAATCGATCGGGATAGGTCACGTGTTGAAGTGTACGGAACTCTCCTGCTCTTTGATTTTACAATTTTATTCTCTTAAAAAAACTAATCCCGCCCCTGCGGGAAGAAATCAAAATAAGCCCCTATGCTCAAAAAGCATGTTTCCTGGCTGGCGATGCTTTGCCTGGCCCTCGCGGCCCTGTTGCCATCTGCCAGCTCGGCTTTAACTTTAGCTGAACTTACCGGTACGGTAGCTACTTCAAACTACACCCCGGTCACCATCACCTCAGCTACCAACAAGACCATTACCATTACGGCCACCCCGCTGTCTTACAGTAGCAACCAGTGGCTGTACCAGGTCTCATGGAACCGGGCCAAGAACGCCAAAGGGTCTTTGTACGTCTCTCTCAAGTCCAACAACGGCACGAAAGTTGCTACGGTAGCTACCGCTGACCAGGCAGGATCGACCACCTTTACCGCTTTGCCCTCCACTGCTTACCGGGTCGAATTCTACTCCCAGCCGAATGGCAAGGGGAGCCTGCTTGTCCGCAAGTACTTTACGGCGCTGGCGGGGCAAAACGTATCTTCTGTGTCGAACGCCGGTGGCTACTCATATAATGGCTCTTCGGCATCAACCCCTGCTGCTTCAGCTGCTGGTAATTCAGTTTCATCGGGTTCGTCCACATCAGGTTGGTCGTTGGGGCTTAACGGCCTTGGGTATACGAGTGGTAATCCGACCCGTATCGAAAAATCCGGCAAGCTTGTTGGTCCGCCCATTGATACCGGTTCGACCAATCCTTGCGACCAGGCTTTATTTGCAAAATCATCCTATGGTCCTAATACCCCGCGGAATGCTGATGATCCTTCCACAACCTTTTCTTGCAATCATATCGGTCAGAATGTGGTGACCCAGCTCGCCTACCAGGGAAGTGATAATAATTGCTACTTTGCAGATTTGGCCGGCACCTACCAGATTGCCTGCGTACCCGGCCTGCCCAAACTGAATGCCACGACCAGCTTGTCGTACAGCCAGATTCCGAAAGTGACCGATCCTTCATTTAACTGGTATGCAGCGAGTGCACGCTGTTTCTACACCCAGGGTGATACGGCAAATAACGGCGCCATCTACGGCGGCAGCTGGGAAACAATTTGTGGTGCCGGTTCCAACGGTTCGTCCTTCCCGCCGTCCCCCAGCCAGTTCTGCTCCGTGTATCCGAATGACTCCAGCTGCAAAGGGCTTGGCACCACTCCGTCAACTACCAACCCTGGTACGACAAATCCTGGCACCGCGACCTCGCCTTCAGTCACGCCGCCCCCTTCCTCAGGTACCGGTACTTTTGTGAACGGCTTTGCTTTGGGCTTGCCGGGGGCTGGGTACCAGGCCGCCTTTACGTCCCAGATCGAAAAATCCGGCAAGCTGGTGGGTCCTGCCATAGACACCGGCCCGACCAGCCAGTGTGATCAGTCCTTGTTCGCAAAATCTTCTTACGGACCGAACACTCCGCGGAACCCCGATGATCCTTCCGCTTCCTTCTCTTGCAGCCACATCGGTCAGAACGTGGTGACCCAGTTAGCGTACCAGGGGAGCGACAATAACTGCTACTTTGCCGATCTTCATGGCACCTACCAGATTGCCTGTGTACCCGGTCTTCCCAAATTAAATGCCACCACAAGCCTGTCGTACAGTCAGATTCCGAGCGTGACTGACTCGACGTTCAATTGGTATGCTGCCGGAGCTCGTTGCATTTATACGCAGGGTGATATTGGCAACAATGGCGCCATTTACGGCGGCTCGTGGGATGCTATTTGCGGCGCTGCACCGCACGGTACGTCTATGCCACCAACGCCGAGCCAGTTCTGTTTCCTATATCCTAATGATTCTTCCTGCAAATCGGGTGCAGCTAATCCGGCCGCCGTCACCAACCAGACGGTGCCGGGCCTTGCAGGAGTTGGGTATAATGCCGTCTTTACTACTCAGATTGAAAAGATTGGCAAGCTGGTTGGTCCGGCTATTGATACCGGCCCAACTAACCCGTGCGACCAAAATTTGTTTGCCCAATCCTCCTATGGACCAAGCAATCCAAGAAATCCTGACGATCCTTCCGCTTCCTTCTCCTGCAACCACATCGGTCAGAACGTGGTGACCCAGTTGGCGTACCAGGGGAGCGACAATAACTGCTACTTTGCCGATCTGCACGGTACATACCAAATTCCTTGTGTTCAGGGGTTGCCCAAATTTAATGCCACCACAAGCCTGTCGTATAGTCAGATCCCGAGCGTGACTGACCCGACGTTCAATTGGGGTGCTGCCAGCGCCCAATGCTACTACACCCAGGGAGACACTGCCAATAATGGGGCGATTTATGGCGGTAGCTGGGGCTCTATCTGTGGTGCAGCGCCGCATGGAAAATCCCTGCCGCCGACTCCGAGTCAGTTCTGCTCCGTATATCCGAATGACCAAACCTGCCAGGGCATTTCAAGCAGCAATAGTAATATCAATACGATGGCTTCAAGCCCTGCGTCCAGTACTGCTCCTTCCAAGGGCTCTGGCGGATCAACCTGCCAGTCAAATGGTGACTGTAATTCCGGTTTGTGTTTTGGAATGACACCGAATAACCGTATTGGAACTTGTGGCTACTAGCAGAGAGAATGGATACGTTAAATCCCCGGCAGATATGCCGGGGATTTTATGTTTTTCTTCATTCATGGTATAATATTATAAATATCTGTTGCACAAGCGACATTTTATCGAAACAAATACCGCATTTACAGAGACTGATCCCTGTCCTTCTCCCGGCAATCCATTATTTTGCCTTGCCTTGTTTTTAGACTCACAATAAGCTAATCCCGTCCCCACGGGAAGAAATCAACATTGAAGCACTCTATGTTCAAAAAACGCTTCTCAATGGCAGCCGTGCTCTGTCTGGCCCTTGCGGCCCTGCTGCCGTCTTCGAGTTCGGCTTTAACATTGTCTGAACTCTTAGGTTCATCCGCCCAGTCCTCTTACACCCCGGTCACCATCACCTCGGCTACCAACAAGACCATTACCATTACGGCCACCCCGCTGTCTTACAGTAGCAACCAGTGGCTGTACCAGGTCTCATGGAACCGGGCCAAGAACGCCAAAGGGTCTTTGTACGTCTCTCTCAAGTCCAACAACGGCACGAAAGTTGCTACGGTAGCTACCGCTGACCAGGCAGGATCGACCACCTTTACCGCTTTGCCCTCCACTGCTTACCGGGTCGAATTCTACTCCCAGCCGAATGGCAAGGGGAGCCTGCTTGTCCGCAAGTACTTTACGGCACTGGCGGCGGAGAAGGCGGTAGCGACTACAAGCGGCTCGACTTATAATTCTTTTTACACCAATAGCACCGCTTCCACTTCTTCAGGCAACGGCAATTTGTCTTCTGCGGGGGGTACTGTGGGTCTCGGATCCAGCGTATCTTCCGTTTCAGCTGTCGAGCGCCTTGGTACTAGGGTTAGCGGTGGCAAGCCTATTCCGCTGCCGACGCCGACGGATTGCAGCGCAGCTTCCGGTCCCTATGCTATCAATAACGGCGGGTATGCCGGTTCGACCGATATGCCGCCGATCAACTCATACTGCTATACCGATGCCGGTTCCCTGACTATTGGCCTTGGATACAGAAGCAGTGCCACTGGCCAGTGCTACTGGCAGGACTGGAAAGGTCTCTGGCAGATCCCCTGCAGCAATAACATGCAGACTATGACCACGGACAGCGTGGGTAACTTGCTTTCGCCGGTTACGCCGGGAGACAAGTCTGTAAATTGGAACAGCGTGGGTGGTGTATGCGTGGCTATGTACCATGACGGCAGTTATTTCCAGACTGTATGTGCAGCCGGGGATAGTCATGGGAAGGATTGGGGATTGAGCCAACAACAGTTCTGCGCTCAGAATCCCGGTGATACTTCATGCACGAATGCATATGCTAATTCTTCCTATTCTGCAGGTTCTGGCAATTCGACCACTTCAACTATGTCATGGAGCGCAGTTAATTCTTCTACAGCCCAGTACGTAGCCCCCGGTTTTGGTACCAGTATGCAGCCGCAGAACGCCGAAAAACTCGGTACCCGGGTTGCCGGCGGCAAGCCTATTCCGCTGCCGACGCCGACCGATTGCAGTGCTGCCTCAGGACCGTATGCCGTCAATAACGGCGGGTATGCCGGTTCGACCGATATGCCGCCCATCAACTCTTACTGTTATACCGATGCTGGCAGCTTGACCGTTGGTGCTGCTTACCGCAGTTCTGCAACAGGCCAGTGCTACTGGCAGGACTGGAAAGGTCTCTGGCAGGTACCGTGCAATAATTACGTCCAGACCTTACCCACGGATAATGTAGGTAACCTGCTTGCTCCGATTACTCCCGGTGACAAGTCCATTAACTGGAATGCCAATGGCGGCTACTGCGTGGCCATGTATCACGATGGCAGCTACTTCCAGACCATTTGTGCGGCAGGGGACACTCACGGCCATGACTTTGGTTTGAGCCAGGACCAGTTCTGCGCTAAGAATCCGACGGATACGTCATGCACTAACAGTTACGCTACCCAGGTCTATTCTCCCAATGCCGGGTCAGGAAGTGCCACGACCACTATCATGTCTTGGACTGCGGCATCAGGAACCGCTGGCCAGGCAACGAGTCTCGGGTACGGATATTCCGTAACTCCCAGCCAGGGTGAGCGAATCGGCACCAAAGTTGCCGGTGGTAAGTCCATTCCGTTGCCCACGCCGACCGATTGTAGTGCTGCATCCGGGCCGTACGCCATTGCCAATGGAGCCTACGCCGGTTCTACCGACATGCCGCCGATTGGTTCCTATTGTTATACGGATGCCGGCAACTTGACTCTTGGTATGGCTTACAAGAGTGGGACCACCGGTCAGTGCTATTGGCAGGATTGGAAAGGCTTGTGGCAGGTTCCCTGCAATGCTAACTTGCAAACCATGACTACGGACAGTACGGGTAACTTACTTTCGCCTATTACGCCGGGAGACAAGTCCGTTAATTGGAATGTGAACGGGGGCTACTGTGCGGCCATGTATCACGATGGCAGCTACTTCCAGACCATTTGTGCGGCAGGGGACAGTCATGGCCATGATTTTGGCTTGACCCAGGATCAGTTTTGCGCCCAGCATCCGAGTGATACGTCGTGTGCCAAACCCACAATTACCAATCCGGCTGCTACAACCAGTACAGCTCAGACTACGAGCAGTTCCCCAGTGCTTACCCAGAAATACAGTGTTAACCCTACTACCGGGTTCTGCGATTGGGGTTCAGCTCCCCGTCTGAACTGTCCGGCAGGCCAGAGAGCTTTTGAAGATCCTAATAAGTGTACTCAGACGTGTACGGACCTCGGATTCTAGTATCAATCAAAAATCCCCGCCTATAAGGCGGGGATTTTATGTTTTTCTTCATTCATGGTATAATATTTAAAAGTTCCAATACGTAAGCCTGTTTTTCTCGAAACAAATATTCCATCTGGCCAGACCATTGGACATCCTTCCTTTGTCTTTCTTTACTTAATACAAACTTAAATCCCGTCCCCACGGGAAGAAATCAACATTGAAGCACTCTATGTTCAAAAAACGCTTCTCAATGGCAGCCGTGCTCTGTCTGGCCCTTGCGGCCCTGCTGCCATCTTCGAGTTCGGCTTTAACTTTAGCCGAACTGACCGGTACGGTAGCGAATTCCTCCTACACCCCGGTCACCATCACCTCAGCAACGAATAAGACCATAACCATTACGGCCACCCCGCTGTCTTTTGCCAGCAACCAGTGGATGTACCAGGTCTCATGGAACCGGACCAAGAATGCCAAAGGATCTTTGTACGTCTCCTTAAAGTCCAACAACGGCACGAAAGTTGCTGCGGTAGCTACCGCAGATCAGGCAGGATCGACTACCTTTACCGCTCTGCCTTCTACTGCTTACCGGGTCGAATTCTACTCCCAGCCAAATGGCAAGGGCAGCCTGCTTGTCCGCAAGTACTTTACGGCACTGGCGGCAGATAAAGCGGTGGTGGGGAATTATAACCCTGCAAATTACAGCTCATTATATTCCGGATTAACCGGAGTGGTTACGTCGGGTGGTAATCCTGCCACAGCTACTCCCGGAGCCACCAGCGGGTATACCCCGTCAGCCCAATTGATCCTCAGCCTTGCGTTGCCGGGCCAAGACCAGGCTATAAATAGTTCCAGTGGGTTAGATACTCCCGTAGAGGCCATTAGTACCAAAGTCGGCGGTCCTATTCCCATGAACAGCTCAGGCTTGGTTGTGGTTCGTCTGGCTTACCAGGGCAACGACGGCAAGTGCTATATGGCTAACCGCGACGGCACGTTCCTATTGCCGACTACGAACTGCAGTACTCTACCGAAATTACCGAATTCCAATTCAACTGTCTCTTTGTACGATATACCGTCCGTAGCGACTCCGTCTTTTAACTGGAATGCAGGCGGCGGCCAGTGCGCCTTCTGGGACAAGGATCAGCTGACAAAACAGCCATTCCTCAATCAGGCTATCTGTGGCACCATGGCCGGCCAGCCTATGCCGCCGACGAACTTCTGTGCCACGTACCCGAACGACTCCACGTGTGCCGGCGTCACTCAATCTGCACAAAAGATTCTTGATATGATCGCCGCAGTAGGACAAACCCAAAATATCGGCAGTACCGGAGGTTCTGATGCAGAAGTTGAAAGCATGAGCACCAGGGTTGGAGGTCCGATTCCCATGAACAACTCCGGATTAGTAGTTGTGCGTCTTGCGTATAAGGGCAATGACGGCAAATGCTACCTTTCCAACCGCGACGGTACATTCCTCCTGCCGACCACCAACTGCGGCAACCTGCCCACACTGCCAAATTCCAATAGCACCGTTTCTCCTTATGACATCAAGCCGGTAGCAACTTCTAATTTTAATTGGCTCGCAGGTTACGGTCAGTGTGCCTTCTGGGACAAGGACCGTACAACCGGCGTGCCCTTCCTGAATCAGTCTATCTGCGGCACCATGGCCGGCCAGCCCATGCCAGTCATGAATTTCTGCGCAGCGCACCCTAATGATGAAACATGTAAAGGATATGTTCAATCCGCCCAAAACATTTTGAGTCTCGCTTTACCGGGCCAAGACCAGGCTATAAATAGTTCCAGTGGGTTAGATACTCCCGTAGAGGCCATTAGTACCAAAGTCGGCGGTCCTATTCCCATGAACAGCTCAGGCTTGGTTGTGGTTCGTCTGGCTTACCAGGGCAACGACGGCAAGTGCTATATGGCTAACCGCGACGGCACGTTCCTATTGCCGACTACGAACTGCAGTACTCTACCGAAATTACCGAATTCCAATTCAACTGTCTCTTTGTACGATATACCGTCCGTAGCGACTCCGTCTTTTAACTGGAATGCAGGCGGCGGCCAGTGCGCCTTCTGGGACAAGGATCAGCTGACAAAACAGCCATTCCTCAATCAGGCTATCTGTGGCACCATGGCCGGCCAGCCTATGCCGCCGACGAACTTCTGTGCCACGTACCCGAACGACTCCACGTGTGCCGGCGTCACTCAATCTGCACAAAAGATTCTTGATATGATCGCCGCAGTAGGACAAACCCAAAATATCGGCAGTACCGGAGGTTCTGATGCAGAAGTTGAAAGCATGAGCACCAGGGTTGGAGGTCCGATTCCCATGAACAACTCCGGATTAGTAGTTGTGCGTCTTGCGTATAAGGGCAATGACGGCAAATGCTACCTTTCCAACCGCGACGGTACATTCCTCCTGCCGACCACCAACTGCGGCAACCTGCCGAAGCTGCCGAACTCTAACTCAACCGTATCCTCAAGCGATATTCCCGCCATGGCCACCCCTTCATTCAATTGGATTGCCGGTTTTAGCCAATGTGCGTTTTGGGACAAAGACCAGATGACAAAAGAACCGTTCCTAAACCAGGCTATCTGTGGCACCATGGCCGGCCAGCCCATGCCGCCGACGAACTTCTGTACCGTGTATCCGAACGACCCAACCTGTAAGTTGCCAGCCGATGCTCCGTCCCAAGTGTATTATTCTGTCGGCCAAGTTATCGACCCGAGACAGACATATGACTACGCAGGGCGTGCCATGTCCAAGAGTCAGTTCTGCGCAACGTATCCTTTCCAGAATTGTGGTGATTATTACGACAGCTGGTACCAGACTGGCGCTGCTCCGCAAACTTCCAGTCAGACCGCAACCGGCAAGGCGTGTTATGCGGCTTCGGATTGCTCGTCGGGCCAGGCCTGTTTCGGAGTATCTTACGGCAAGGCAGGAACCTGCCAATAGTCGATTGTCTGAAGTTGTTCTTTAGTAATCTACAATACAAGCCCCGTCCGAATGGATGGGGCTTGTTATTATTCGGTTAATCCAATGCTGGGTATTACTGTTTAGTGGTATAATAAATACATGCTTATCTATACTATATTTTTGTTTCTCATGCTGCTTTTGGCAATTGTAGTTTTGATTGTCATTACCAGCGCGTTTTTAGGTTTTTTACTCACCCGCGTGCCGTTCGTACCGACGGCTGCTAAGGACATTGAATTTGTAGTTGATGAATTAGGGATCTCAGGAAAAGATATCTTCTTTGACCTGGGTAGTGGAGACGGCAAGGTTGTTTTTTTAGTGCATGAACTCAGCGGCGCCAAATGCGTCGGATACGAACTTACCTGGTGGACCCATTTGCTGGCCAAGATCAAAGCAATGTTCAAAGGCGTGAGCCCGGATGTCCAGTTCAAGAATCAGAATTTTTTCAAACAGAGCTGGAGTGAAGCTGATTATGTGTATGGTTATCTCTATCCGCCTCTCATGGGCAGGGTAGAGGAGAAGTTCCTGAATGAATGTAAGCCGGGTAGTACGGCTGTTATTCGGGATTTTCCGCTGCCGAACTTAAAGCCAGTTGCAGTGTATAATCGGCCAAGGAACCATGAAATATATATTTATAAAAAACAGTAAGCAATCTTTTTATAATCCAAATTAAGCACTCCTGTCCTGCAGGAAGAAACCAAATCACAAATTACCCTATGTTTAAAAAGCCCATCATGTTGGTAGTCGTACTTTGTTTGGCCTTGGCCAGTCTGGTTCCCGGCACAGGTTCGGCCCTGACGCTCTCCGAAATAACGGGGACGCAGGCCGTATCTTCCTACACCCCGGTCACCATCACCTCAGCAACGAATAAGACCATAACTATTACGGCTACGCCGCTGTCTTTTGCCAGCAACCAGTGGATGTACCAGGTCTCATGGAACCGGGCCAAGAACGCCAAAGGGTCTTTGTACGTCTCTCTCAAGTCCAACAACGGCACGAAAGTTGCTACGGTAGCTACCGCTGACCAGGCAGGATCGACCACCTTTACCGCTTTGCCCTCCACTGCTTACCGGGTCGAATTCTACTCCCAGCCGAATGGCAAGGGGAGTCTCCTAGTCCGCAAGTACTTTACGGCGCTGGCGGCGGAGAAGGCAAGTGTTATTGCTAATCAACAAAATCCGATCACTCAGACAATTCCGAATGGTACTGCTCTTACTAGTCAGCAGCTATTGAATCTCGTCAAAGTGGATGCTGGGTGCCAAAGCCCTTCCCATGGTTGCGGTTATGCGGGCCTGCTCGCATCGTATGCAGCAAAAGTCGGTGGACCAATTGATATGAGCAAGAATACCATGGTCCTGCAGATAGCGTACCGGACAACCGATGGCTGTTATTATTGGGACCGCGATGGGAAGTGGCAGCTGTCAGCTGACCCGAAAACCTGTACCGATTTGCCCGTCTTAGCTGGAGGGGTTATTCCCGATCCGGCCAATCCTGATTTTAATTGGACTGCCGCCCATGCCATGTGTGGTTGGAAGGATCGCGATAAAACATCCGGTATTCCTTTTATCAATAACAGCATTTGTGGCGGCACGACGTACATGCAGCGCGGGTTCCAGTGTTTGGAACACCAGGGTGATCCGAATTGCACAGGGTATACTGCAACAATCCAGGACTATATAAACTTGGTAAAGATGGATTCTGGTTGCCAGAGCGTGACTGACAATTGCGGGTATGGGGACCGGCTTGCGGCGGTATCCCAAAAAGTCGGGGCAGGAATTAACGTTAGTGCCAAACAAACTTCAGTAGTACAGATCTTCTATCGCACAGCTGACGGTTGCTACTACGCCGATCGCAGCGGGACATGGAAGATGCCGCTTGCTGCTTCCCAATGTACCCAGCTTCCGCTTATTGCGGGCAGTATTCCGGATCCGAACAATCCGGACTTTAACTGGACCGCGGCGCATGCTGCTTGCGCGTGGCTTGATCAGGACCATTTAACCAAACAACCGTTCATGAATGCTTCCATATGCGGGGGAACGGTATATACTCAGCAAGGGTATAATTGTGTTGAACATCAAAATGATCCGAGCTGCACCGGGTATACACCAACCATCCAAGACTATATCAATTTGGTACAGCGCGATTCCGGCTGCCAGAGCGTAACGGATAATTGCGGGTATGGCGACCGTTTAGCTGCGGTGTCCCAGAAAGTGGGTGCAGGAATTAACGTTAATGCCAAACAAACCTCGGTATTGCAAATTTTTTACCGAACCAATGACGGTTGTTACTATTGGGACCGATCTGGCCAATGGAAACTTCCCGTAAAGAGCTGCGGTGAATTGCCTTTGCTGGTGAACGGAAGCTTGCCCGACCCCGCGAATCCTGACTTTAACTGGAATGCGTCCCGCGCAACCTGCGGCTGGCTCGACCAGGACCATTTAACCAAGCAGCCATTCATGAACAACAGTGTGTGCGGCGGTACAGTATATATGCAAAAAGGTTTTAACTGCGTGGAGCATTCGACCGATCCGACTTGTTCCGGATATGCCAAGACAGTACAGGATTATATCAATCTCGTGCAATGGGATTCCGGCTGCCAGAGCGTGACTGACAATTGCGGGTATGGGGACCGGCTTGCGGCGGTATCCCAGAAAGTGGGTGCAGGCCTGAATGTGACAGCAAAACAAACATCGGTACTGCAAATCTTCTATCGCACTGCGGACGGTTGTTACTACGCCGACCGTAGCGGGACGTGGAAGATGCCGCTTGCTACTTCCCAATGTACCCAGCTTCCGCTGGTCACGGGTAACTTGCCTGATCCCAATAATCCTGACTTTAATTGGAATGGCGCACATGCATCGTGCGGCTGGTTGGACCAGGACCATCTCACCAAGCAGCCATTCATGAACAATAGTGTATGTGGCGGTACTGTATACATGCAAAATGGCTGGTGCTCAACCCATCCTTCTGACAGCAGCTGTCAAACCCCTTACCCGGTTCGCGGCATTATGGATGGCAAACCGGCGTACCCGTGGACAACGCCATCTCAGACCAGCAGCGGATATATGACCATAGACCAATTCTGTAGTTACTACAGCAATCTAGCTACCTTCCCGTACACGTATAAGTACAATGAATGCGTGGCATACTACACAAGCATCCAGCAAAATGCATCTTTCGATACGTCCTCGCAAAGCGGCGCACAAGCGACGACCGGCAGCGGGGTAGGAGCCCCCTGTCGCGTTTGGACCCAGTGTGCAGCCGGTTTATGGTGTTATGATGTTACCCCTGACCATAACGGGTATTGCAGATAAACCCTGGAATATTCAATATCTTTTAAACCCCCTGGCAAGCCAGGGGGTTTTAAAATGCTTGCTCCAATCCATCGCAAATACGGGTGGAAATTTATTTTTTGTCTTTAGCACGAGGTTTCGTATTGTCTGTGGGCTGGCCGCCGTCCATTTAGTCAATGGTTTTATCAGTACTTGCAAAGTAAGGCGGGTGTCCGGTATCCGGCTTCCGCTGGCAAAAGGAATGGTACATGAAAAGCATATTGCATAGCATGGGAGGGATTGTACTCGTGTTCATTGTCGTGTTACTGCTGTCCGGACCGGCCGTTCAGGCAGCCGCACTCAATCATCAGATAAGCCTGCCTGACGGCTATACGTGGTGTTCGGATAGCGATATTACAGGCCTGTTAGACCAAATTAATGCCTTGCGGGCCAAAAATAACTTGCCAGCGCTGGTGATGGACCAGGTTGGTATGAAAGACGCCGAATTGCGGGCGGTACAGGCGGCCGAGTATTTGCAAAGCCATGCTCCGGGTTCACCCGGCTTCTTCCCGCACGAAGGCTATGATACTACAGCCTCATCGCTCGGGTATAACCTCGTGAGCGAGAATATTGCTCTCTATTCGAACGATCCTTCAGCTATCGTAAACGGATTATGGCAGGACAATTTGCATTTGGCTGCAATGCTGGATCGGCAGGCTAATGTCGCGGGTGTTTCCTGCGTAGTAAATGGCATTCCGTATTGGACGTTTGAACCGGGAATTGGTTCTGCTGCTTCCGTTACCACCCCAACCCCAATCCAACCATCCGCTGCACCGGTCCCTGCGCCAGTGCTAAATCCGAACCCGATTACAACTGCCACCGCCACTACTACAGCCAGCAGTGCTGTCACATCCGATGAATCAGATTTCCTGAGCTTGCTGAATACATACCGTACGCAGCAGGGGTTGGGAACGGTTCAAATTTCACCGGTACTTCAGAGCGCTGCCAACTGGATGAGTAACGATATGGCCACGAGTAACAATATGGGCAGCCATATCGACACGTTAGGGCGCAACCCCTATAGCCGCCTGGCCGCGTTCGGTTACACCGGCTCTCCGTGGGGAGAGGTAATCGCCGGCGGGTATCAAAGCGCCCAAGATGTTCTCACGGGGTTCATTAATGCCTGCGATCCGGATGTAACCGGGGCATGCACGTATAATCACCGCAAAATGCTGCTTGGGGCAGGTTTTCAGACTGTAGGTATTTCTACTGTAAACGGGTATTGGGTAATAGATTTAGGGGGTGCACCGGACCAGTCAAGCGGTAGTCAGCAACCGCCAGCAACCAGTATGCCCAATCTGCCTGCAGGTACCATACCAGCGGCACCCACGCCCACAACGGTAGGGGATCCTGTCCAGACAAGCCCGGCTCTACCGGGCGAACAAACGGACAATCGTGCTGCTCGCGGGCAATCTGTCGACCCTTCTCCATTGCTGCCACCAGCACAATCAACGGCCTCCTCGACTGATGGTTTGTCACCAAATACTTACACAACCCCCAGGACGCAATCTTCTGGCAGGCACCGCAGGCATCGCATAGTATTCCATCCGGGCGCTCATTAAAAAGTAAATCCCCCATATTTGGGGGATTTATTATTGAGGGGTGTGGAAAAGTCAGTAATATGAAGGATTGTTTCTACAATATATTATTAAAAATATGCTTTATAATAAGGGATAAGCGATAAAATATGTAAACTTTGTAGAAATTTTCTTGACAAATATTTACCGGTGGTTTACTCTGGATATAGGAGTGTGATTTTTCAGAAGGAGGAAGCATTCTAAGCAATGGAGATCGGGTACCGGTATATATTGCCCGGGGAAGTAGAGGGAGGTAGCCTTACGAGCGAGATTAACCGCCTGCTGCGCCAGCTATCACCCAATTGTTGTCCACTGGATGCATCGCATCTGTCCCTGGCTACCAGTCATTCTCGCGTATTGACCGCGTGGAAAGGTCAACAACTGGTTGGCATGGCAACCCTGGTTCCTGTGTTCGCTCCGAGCGGATCCAGCGGGTTCATCCACGATGTGGTGACGGACGTGTCGGTACGCGGTTGGGGAGTTGGCCGCGAACTCATGAAACGCCTCGTCGAGGAAGCCGGACTCTTAGGTCTCAAGTTCGTAGAGCTCACTTGCCGCAGCGATCGCGTTGCGGCTAACCGTCTCTACCAGGACTCGGGATTCGTTGCGCGGGACACGAATGTGTACCGCAAAGCTATTCTGCAAGGAGGAATAGTCATGTGAATAGGATTGATCGTAACGTTCTGTATCGCAAAGGAATATAATCTTTAGGCTCGCATCCTTTGTCTGCAGACCGCCATACATCCATTCACACCCAATATCAGGAGAGGAACACGCACGTCGTAAAAAGCTTTTCTTGCTTGCTTCATGCAAACAATATCAGCTTTTTACCCGACTAACCCATAAATCTTCCGCCCCCGTCGTTCCTCTCCTCCTTTTCTTTTATAGATACTGATATACGGATTTGTACTGACGATACGGATGAATGCGGATAGAATGCATCAGTATTATCAGTATCATCCGTACCAATCAGTATATCGGTATCATATTAATATTCGTAACATGAACATAAGATCAATTCTCAAAAATTTCGGCCTGAATGAAAAAGAGATAGCCGTGTATCTCGCTCTCGTGGAACTCGGTCCTTCACCGGTACGTACGGTGAGCGCAAAGACCGGTGTGAACCGGGGAACATCGTACGATATCTTGAAATCCCTCATTGAGCAGGGGATCGTCGCATATTACAACAAACAGACCAAGCAATACTTTGCTGCGGAATCTCCGGAAAAGCTTCTCAGTGCCCTGGAGGCTAAAGAGCAGCAGCTTGAGGAGGTCAAACAGCAGATCAAGGACAGCATGCCGGAGCTAAAGGGGCTGTTCGAAAAAGAAGGCGGCCGTCCTATAGTGAAACTGTACGAGGGTGGAACGGGGATCCGGTTCATCTTAGAAGATGTCTTACAAACGATGAAACGCGCCAGTCAAAAACTCTATTACGTTTATTCCTCAGCAGATATTAAGACTCATTTATACCGCAGTTATAAGGATTTTAACCGGGACCGTCTGAAAGCCAAGGTGAGCAACCGCGTCATAGCTTTTGGCAAGGGTGGGGAACTGGTCGGTCTTGATGAGCGCAAGTGGATGCCCGCCGAAAGTCCTGAAGGATATTCAGGCGGGTCCGCCACAATAGCCAGTAGGCCTTTGGGCGGAAATCTTGATACAAGTCCCGCTTACATTCTCATTTATGACGGTAAAGTGGCGATGATCTCGTTGACCGCGGCCCATGACCCCGTCGGTGTGATTATCGAAGACCAGGCATTATACCAGACCCAGCGAATGATCTTTGAATTTAACTGGAGCAAGTTATAATTATGGTTTTGTGCGAAGTTATAAACTGAACACGGAGGAATGATGACTGAAACGTTAACGCGTATCGTAACCATCGGCGGCGGTGGAGGCCATGCCCAAATTCTCAAGGGATTAGGAGAGGATGAAGGATTGCAAATTACGGCAATCACTACAGCCAGTGATGGCGGTGGCGACACGGACACCATAGCGAGGGAATTCAAGAGTTACGGGGTCAACGGGTCGCTTGGTGATGTCGGCAAGTGCTTGTGCGCCCTTTCGCCTGATCGGCAGCTCGCGGAAGAGCTTCTTTACCGGTTCCCCTGTGGCAGCCGGAAAGGGCAGTCGTTGAAGAACAGCCTATTTTTGGCACTGATCTGCAAATACGGACCCGAGCGAGCGCTTGATCGCATGCACCGACTGCTTTCCATCCATCCTCGCCATCAGGTTTTGCCGGTAAGTTTCGAGCGAACCAACCTTATGGTAAGGCTGAAAAGCGGTCAGATCCTGTCTGGCGAGGGGTATATCGATACGCTCTCACAGAACAAACTCTGGAAAGCTGAACATCACCAGATTGTTGATGTCTGGCTGAAACCTAAGATTCCGGCGCAACCCGCGGCAATCAGGGCAATCGAACAAGCTGACTTTATCATTCTGGGCGTAGGTGACTTGTACACGAGTGTCATACCGGCACTCTTGCCGGACGGCTTAGCTCAGGCGATCAAGCATTCGTCCGCCCCGGTCATTGCACTCATCAACCTTATGACTAAGATAGGAGAAACGGACGGGTATGCGGCGAGCGATTTTGTGCAGGAGATGACCCGCCGGATTGGGGACCGTTACCCGGATTTTATTGTGTGTAATGCCAGCCCTATTCCCAAAAACCTCTTGAGGCGGTATCATCGAAAGGAGCACAAAGTAGCCGTGGTCGCAGATACTCTCGGGGATATCGGCAACCAGTCGGTCCTCGTACGGGCAGATCTGTGGACTTCCAACGAGCAAGGCCACATTATCCATGACCCGGTAAAGACTGCGGCTGCCCTGAAAGAGATCATGGCAGGGGAGATGGCAGGAGTGAGCTCAGCGCGTTCAACGTATAAAGTGCTGCAGGCGCGCGCAAGTTAGTCTTGCACCCGCCATACCGCTACCGACCGGCGACACGCAGTACTGTCGTCGGTTTCCCAAAATTATTTTAATATATCATGAGAAGCCAGATCATTATCTTAGCTGCCGGCAAAGGAACGAGAATGAACAATGCTGACGTTCCCAAGGTCCTGGTCATGCTCAAACAAAAACCGTTGATCCTTCACCTACTCCATGAGCTGGAAAAGATCAATCAGCTGGCGAAGCCTATTGTGGTCGTCGGGTACCAGCACACGCTTGTCCGCGGAGTGCTCGGTGACTCGTATGAATATGCCTACCAGGAACAGCAGCTCGGAACTGCCCATGCGGTCACATGCGCGGACAGTAAGATACGCGCGCAAAATGTTTTAGTCTTGTACGGCGATATGCCGTTTATTCGGGCAGAGAGCCTGAAAGAGCTTATCCGATATCACCACGGGTACCGGGAGGTTCTCACGATGTTCACTTCCACGGTTCCGAGTTTTGATGAATTTCCCTCATTACTCCGTTTTGGTAGGATCATCCGGAATGTTTCGGGCCAGGTAGTAAAGATCACCGAATACAAGGATGCTACGCCTGAAGAGCAGGCGATCAGGGAGGTTAATCCGGGTATTTATATGTTCAATACCGACTGGCTTCGGGCAAATATCGGCAAGGTCGGACGCCTGAATGTCCAGGGGGAATTTTATCTCACTGACATGGTCGAAGTGGCTATTCGCGATGGCCACCGTGTCCGCACCTTGCCGGTTCCCCCCGCGCAGGTGCTCGGAGTCAACAGTCCCGAAGAGCTGCAGTTTGCCGAACGGGTGAGCGTCGGATAAAGGAAGAGCGGAAAGGAAAACAGCGGAGCTGTCCGGATTTTGGAAAATTCAAAATCAGGCGGACATATCCGCTGTAGTACAAGGGGAAGACTGCTACCGGTAGAGCCGTTCCTTGATCCAAGGCTCGCTGCCTTTGATATTGTAGAGAACAAGGTCCGGGCTGACCCTGCTCATCCGGTGGAATACCCCGGGAGGAAGCACGATGGCTTGCGGAGCATGAAGATAGTATGTGGTGCCGTCTTCTAATTCTAACTCCATTTCTCCACGCAAGACAGTGTATACTTCCGGCGTATTGGGTCCATGGTGGTGGTAGTGTTGTTCTACACAGACCGTTGAATGCTCGCTGGTTGCGTAGTGGACCTGGAGATGGTTAAAGCGATAGCCGTCCTCTCCAGGATCTGGACCGATAAGGATGCAAAGAGGTTTTGCTCCCAGCGTGTGAACTTGGCATCCGGAAGCATCGCCTTGTGGCTCATGTACAGCAATATCTGCAAGGTCTAAGGCTCCCATAGCGTCTGGTCCCATAATAAATCTCCTCCTGTATTTCCGAATGCAGTATAGGACGAACGTTCAAATAACCTCTTATGGCATTTGCTGTTTCAGTAGGCAGTCTTATTGTTCGAAGATCTGGAAATCATTTCCTATAATTATTTCTCCGCCATAACCGGCTTTTTTTATTTCTGCGATAATGGTTTCGTCAGAATCCAATCCGGTATAGTGAAACAGAATGGCTTTTTTTACGTCAGCAGCGGCACAAATAGCACCCACATCGTGCGGACTCAAATGTCCGTAGTCGCGGGCAGCTCGTTGGTCGCCGACCCTGGCCGACGCCTCGCAGACGAACCAGTCCGCGCCTTTGGCAATCTCTCGAATGCCGGGGCATTCGCCGGTATCGCCAGAATACACAAATATCCCATCTGGAGTTTCCAGACGGAAACCAATGGCATCCATCTTGCCCCACTCGTGGTACATACTGGCAGCGCTCAACCGGGCTGTACCGATACTAATTTTATTTGAAGACGGCAAGGGAACGAAATTGAGCTTGGTTTTGAGTTTTTCTAAAGGAAAATTCGGCGATTGCATGTTCCATCGGGCCTGGTAGGTTTCCACAATATGTCGGGGACAGTATATGGTAACTTCCGGCAAGGCAAAATGTTCTCCGCCCCAGTTCCATCGGTTGGCCATGCTTTGGTGGTACTGTACCAATGCGTCATGATCGGGATTGGCGTGGCTAATGGCAATATGGCGGATTTTCGATGGGTCAAATCCCGCTTCCTCGAGTCGCCAGCGGACTCCCTCACTGCATTCAAAAAGCATGATCTGGTCTTCCCACTCTACAACGAATGCGGGCGGTTTGCGGTTAGAAATATTCGGAATAGTCGAGCAGGTGCCGGAGCCTAAGATGGTCAGTTTCATGATTTTACGATAGTATTATGATGATTGTAATAACGTATATCTATGCGTATTATTGCTGATTTGCACATTCATTCCAAATATAGCAGGGCTTGCTCGCAGGATCTGACTCCTGAAAACATTGCGGTTTGGGCAGCTAAAAAGGGTATTGGCCTGATGGGTACCGGGGATTTTACCCATCCGGCCTGGCTCGATATTTTAAAAAGCGGTTTAGAGGAGACTAAACCCGGGTTGTATCAGTTGCGAAAAATTGTGACAGATGCCAGGCCGTCCTCCGTAGTTTTAGCGAAGGAGGGCCATATTCAAACCTTCTTTATGCTTACCGTCGAAGTATCTTCGATATACAAGTTCGGTGACAAGGTTCGTCGCGTGCACAATTTGATTTTTGCTCCTAATTTCGAGGCGGTGGATCGTATTGTAGCCGGTCTCGAACAAGCTGGAGCAAATTTAAAAGCCGACGGCCGGCCTATAATGGGCGTGCATTGCGACGAATTGGTTAAGATCGTCAAAGAGGCGGACGAGCGGGCCGAGGTTATTCCGGCGCATGCCTGGACGCCGCACTTCGGGCTGTTCGGTTCTTTATCAGGCTTTGATTCGGTGGAAGAGGCATTCGGTGACCAGAGTAAATATATTTTTGCTATTGAAACGGGGCTGTCTTCGGATCCTAAAATGAATTGGCAGGTCTCCGGTCTCGACCGGTACACGCTCATTTCCAATTCAGACGCCCACAGTTTACGCAAAATAGGGAGGGAGGCGAATGTTTTTGAAGTTGATGCGGAAAAATTGTCTTATGGCGAGATTATCCGCATTATTAAAGACAAGAACCCGTCAGAGTTTTTGCATACCATCGAGTTCTTCCCGGAGGAGGGTAAGTACCATTTGGATGGGCATGCAGACTGCAAGTTTTCCTGTTTGCCGGAAGAAACCAAAGCGCTCGGCGGTATTTGTCCGGTATGCGGCAAGAAACTGCTGGTAGGAGTTTTAAATCGAGTCGATCAATTGGCTGACCGCACTTTTGGATTTGTGCCACCACATTCTGTGCCGTTTAGGAACGTGATCCCTTTGGAAGAGGTTATCGCTGAAACTCTGGAAGTTGGGGTAAGCAGCAAGAAGGTGTTGGCGATGTATGAGAAGATGACCTCAGCTCAAATTACAAATGACAAATTTCAAATTGCAAATGAGTTTCAAATTTTGCTTGATTTAGCTGAAGAGGAAATTGTTACAATCTCCACCTCTGAAATCACCAAGTCCGTTATTCGTGTGCGGCAAGGCCAGGTGCACGTGGAGGGCGGGTATGACGGAGTGTTTGGCAGGATTCACATTTACCCAGGCACCAAACCCTGGAAAAAAGTACAAAGTGCGTTATTCTAAGAAAGTGTACGGAGCCGATCATTATTAAATATTGTAATTTGGTGCCTGGGTTTATGATGAGACTGAACGGGATCAGTTATTTCATAAACCGAAGCAAATGGGGTTATTCTAAAAAGCACCAAGTTCCAAATAACAAATTTCAAATAAATTCCAATACCCAAATTTCTAATAATTGAACTATTCATGTTTGAAATTTTGGATGTGTTGTTTGTTTGTTATTTGATGCTTGTGATTTGGAATTTTAACATATAAAATGCTTGGGAGTTTATAATAAGGAGATGTCATGATGACTTATAACCAGGTTGTTCTTATTATTCTCGATGGCTGGGGGCATCGCGAGGATTCAAAACATAATGCTATCGCAGAGGCGAGGACGCCTTTTTTTGACTCGTTGATTGAGAAATATCCGCATAGCCTGCTTGATGCCAGTAGTTCAAGTGTCGGTCTGCCCGAAGGGCAGATTGGCAACAGTGAAGTCGGCCACATGACTATAGGCGCCGGTAAGGTGATCGACACGGATCTGGTCCGCATTAATAAGGCGGTGACGTCCGGCGAGTTTGAGACGAACCCTGCTTTCGTGCAGCTGTTTGACCATGTTAAGAAAAATAATTCCGTTTTACACGTCTTAGGCTTGGTCAGCCCCGGGGGAGTGCACAGCCATCAGGACCATTTGCATGCGTTCCTGCGTGCGGCTAAGAAGGCCGGTATATCGCAGGTGGTGATCCATGCCTTTACCGACGGACGCGATGTGCCGCCCCAGAGCGCCCATGAATATTTGCGGGAGTTGGAACGAGTGATTGCGGAAGTCGGGTTGGGGTTTATCGCCACCGCAACCGGCCGTTTCTATGCCATGGACCGTGATAAAAATTGGGATCGGGTGGCCAAAGCCGAGGCGGCGATTTTCGAAGGGGAGGGAAAAGTCGCTGGTGCGCAGAAGCCTTCTGCTGCGCTGGAACTCCTGCACGGAAAAGGTATGCTGGATGAACATCTCGAGCCCGTGATATTTCTGGATGACACGGGTAAAAACTATCAAGTCTCTCCACACGACGGTATGTTTTTCTTCAACTATCGGGCCGACCGGGCCCGGCAGATAAGCCAGCGGGTCATAGAAAGGACTCGCGATCAAGATATCCTATTTGTTACTTTGACGGAGTATGAGGCGGGCATGAATTCGGTAGTTGCCTTCCCGCCGCAAAAGATCGAAACCACGCTTGCTGCTGAGGTTTCCAAAGCCGGCTTGTCCCAAGCACATATCGCGGAAACGGAAAAGTACGCGCATGCCACATATTTTCTCAATGGCGGCAGGGAAGAGAAGCATCCTGGAGAAGAACATATACTCATCGAGAGCAGGAAAGACGTTAAGACACACGACGAAGCGCCGGAAATGCGCGCCAGGGAGATCGCGGATGAGGCGATTCGCCAGATCGAAAAAGGCACGAACTTTATTTTTATCAACTTCGCCAATGCGGATATGGTCGGGCATACCGGGAAGAAGGATGCGATCGTGAAGGCAGTGGAAGAAGTCGATCACCAATTGTCCCGTGTTATAGGGTCGAGCTTGAGCCGTCCGTCGTGTGCCGTATTTATCACTGCTGACCATGGTAATGCCGAAACTAATGTCGATCCGGCTACCGGAGTCATGCATACCGCCCACACTACCAATTTTGTTCCTGCTATCGCTACTGCGGATTATGGAAAACTCGTGAATGGGGGGTTGGCTGACGTGGCTCCCACCATACTCCACTTGCTCGGCCTGCCGCAACCGGAAGCAATGACTGGTAAGAATTTGTCCATAACGGAATAATCAATTATGTCCTAAAGAGACTCTTTGGCTTCTTAATTGAAGAGTCTTTTTTGTATTAGACCGGATCTCTTTACAGAACATGCTCGTTGTGATATTATGGTTCGTTCACAAGGGGAAAGGAGGTACCATGCCGCACAAGAAACCGATCGGGATCGCAGTACACGTGGCGGTTTTCCGGTCCGGAAAAATTCTGCTCGGAAAGAGAAAGGGACGGATCGGTGACGGCACGTGGTGCCTTCCCGGAGGAAAGCTCGAGCCTGGCGAGCATCTCGCCGAAGGAGCATGCCGCGAATTGCTGCAGGAGACTGGCCTGCAGGCTAATGCTGCGGACCTCAGGCTCATCAATATAACCAATGGCCCGACCGATAGGGGTCATTATATCCACTTCACTTTTTTGGCGCCGGAAATACCGGGGGAGCCCGCGGTCACTGAGCCGGATGAGTTCGAGCAGTGGGAATGGTTCAGTCTTCATGCCCTTCCGGAGCCAGTTTTCTTCGGCCAAGTCAAACTGCTGGAAGCTTTGCGGGGCCAGGTGTTTCTGGCCGATTAGCTTGCAGTGGCTACGGTTCGATTGTGTTCAAACGAAAAACAGTATTCACGTTATGTGAATACTGTTTTGATTTTGTTGGAGAGCTATGTGCTGGCAATTTGATATGCCCAACACAATGTATTTAAATGATTGCCATGAATAAGCAGCTTCTACTCTTTTAAATCTTGTTCAACCATGTCAATCTTTTAAATCTATTTATTTCCTATACCACACCAGAAAATCCGATACATTAGATTCCGTCGGACCGGTAAATACCAGTTCGTGTCCGAGTTTTTCGAAGAATGTGTACCCGTCGAACCGTTCCAGATACTCTTGGACCGCAATGTCCATGGTACGGGCGCGACTGATCGTTTCGGCGTCCAGAATTACTCCTGCGGAATCGGAATTATCCAGTCCGTCGGAAGCCATGCAAGCCAGCGTATCATTGGTGGTAACGTAATTGAACGCCTTCATTCCCGTATAGGAATTTCTGCCGCCTTTGCCGTCAGGTTTGTCCACGACAATTTTTATCTCGCTACCGGCGAGTACGACGGAGCCGGGTTCCAGGGCATCGAGCAGCTTCTTGAGGGTCCCGTCAGCGGTTTCAAACAGCTCTGCAGAAACGATGCGGGGTTTGAGGCCGAACCAGCTGGCGGTCTTGGCCATGGCATCCAACGCAATGACATTGGACACTATGGGGATATTGTAGACTTTTTCGAAGTATTTCGGTTCTTTTGGCGTTTCAATAAGATCGTACTTTCCCAAGTCGTATCTTTCAATCACCGCTTTGGCATCGGCAATGGTGGAACTATCAAGATAGGTCGGGCCGCTGTCGACAAAGTTGTAACTGTCACCGGCTACATCGGAAAAAATTAGGCTGATGACCGTTGCGGGGTAGAGCAGTTTGGCCAGACCGCCGCCTTTAACCGGGGAGAGGTGCTTGCGGACCGTGTTGAGGTCTTTAATATCTCCCTCAGCTTTGAGAAACGCGTTGTAGAGCCGAACGCCCTGGTTACATTCTTCCTGGTTCCAGCAGAGCAGGGCCGAACCGCCGCCTGAAATTAGATTGATGACCAGGTCTTTTTCGGAAATATCCTTGACCATCTCCGCCATCTTTTCCGCCACTTCGACGTTCTGCAGAGAGGGGAGGGGGTGGGTTCCGACAAATGTTTGAATAGTCTTCGTCGGGGCTTGTTTGATGCTGATAACGATGCCGGCAGTGATTTTCTCTCCCAGGATCCTTTCCAGACTGACGGCTGCTTTTGCTGAAGCTTTGCCGAAGCCAAGAACCAGTACGCGGTTGTACTGGTTCAAATCAAAATGGCGGTCCTGAATGAATAGGATATTTCCTTGCAGCCGCACTTGGGAGCGCATGACCTTCTCGGTACTGATGGCATCAAAGCCGGCGTTGACGATCTCCAGTACCTTTTGCCGTTCTTCGGTAATGGCAAGTTGGTTGTAATTTTGTATCCAGCGGTTGGACATTTTGTTTTCTTTCGGCGTCATTCCGAGGGAGTGCTTCCGACCGAGGAATCCCTTATACTTTATTGTTTAAGAGATCCTTCGCCCTTCAGATGCATTCAGGACTCAGGATGACGCCTTTATAGACGTCACTTTGCCAGATTCTTCGCTTCTCCTTTGCTAAACGCGACAATATTGTCTACGCTCGTCTGGAGAATTTCCCGCTTGGCTTCTTTTGAGTAGAATGCGATATGCGGAGTGTAAGCGACTTCGGGCAAGCCAATAAGTACATGGTCTTCAATGAGTGTGCGCATCTCTTCCTGGTGGTCTCCATTCTGTACCAGAAGCTTCCATTCGTCCTGCAGCTGGCGTTCGCCTTCAATAACATCGAGTCCGACACCGGCCAGCAGCCCTTCTTTAACCGCATACAGAATCGCTTCGGAATCGGCGACCTCGCCACGGCTGGTGTTGATGAGCAGAGAACCTTTTTTGACCAGGGCGATGTTGGTTTTGTTGATGAGATGGTGGGTGTCCTTGTTATACGGTACATGCAGGGTGATGACATCGGATTTTGCCAGCAGCTCGTCGAGCGTTACGTAGGTAAAACCCAGGCGGGTTGCAGCTTCCTGGTTGGGGTAGGCATCAAACGCCAGCATAGTCATGTCGAAACCTTTGGCGATTTGGGCGACATTCTGGCCGATGCGGCCGGTGCCCACAATACCGAGGGTCTTGCCCTGGAGGTTAAATCCTTCAAAACCGGTTATGTCGAAGCCTCGGCCGTCTTTCATTTGGCGGTAGGCGGCAAAGGCTTTGCGCGACAGACCGAGCATAAGGGTGAACGTGAATTCAGCTACAGTGCGGCTGCCATAGGCTGGGACCGTAGCAACCGGAATGTTCTTGCCGGCTGCGTACGCGATATCGATATGGTCGAAACCCGTAGACCTGGTCTCGATGAATTTAAGATTTGGCAGTTTGTCTATGACGTCTTGCTTAACGACCGAACCGATAAAGACCGACACGGCATCCGCGTCCGCATATTGGGGGGCATTCTCGGGGGTTAATTTTTCTTCCACATAAGTGACCGTGGCTTGCAGCCCCGAAGCGGCCAGGAGTTCGGGAAGCACGGTTTTGTCTTCCTCATTGCACTCGAAAAAATAGATGTTCATATTTTAATTGACAAAAATGAACAAAATTGACAAAAATGAACAAAAATTACCGCAGTTCATTTTCGTCGTTTTTTCATTTTTTTAATTTTTTTCATTTATTAATTTCTCTTCTATTCTCATCAGCCGGTTGTACTTGCAGACGCGCTCGCCGCGGGTGGGGCCGACTTTGATGAGCGGACTGCCAACGGCCGTGGCGACATCGACCAAGAAGGTGTCGTTGGTTTCTCCACCGCCTCGGTGGGAGGGGATAGTGGGGAAATTATGCTGGGTGGCCAACAGGCAGCAGTCCATGGTCTCGGTGACGGTTCCGGCCTGATTCAGCTTGATCAGGATGGCATTCGCGGCCTTTTCGTCGATGGCTTTCTGCCAGAGTTTGGTATTCGTGACCGTCAGGTCATCGGCAACGATCTTGACATTCCCTGCAGCGGAGACCAGCACCGGCCAGTGTTCCCAGTCGAATTCGGACAATCCGTCTTCCAGGTAGAGGATGGGGTATTTTTTCATCCAGCTGTCGTACTTGGCGATCATCTCTTCCGGGGACAGGACGGCTTGTTCGGTTGCTAGGTCGTATTTGCCGTCCTTGTAAAATTCCGATGCTGCAGCGTCAATGTAAATGCCTGCATCAACCCCAGGCTGGTAGCCAGCAGCCGTGATGGCTTCCGCCAGCATTTCCAGCGGCAGTTCGTTGTTGGCAATGCCTTCCGGTGCAAATGCCCCCTCGTTGCCGACGTTGGTCGAATAACCTCGCGTTTTGAGGATCTTTTTTATGCTCTTGTAGCATTCTTCCATGAGCCGGACGTTTTCCACGGTTGATTGATTCTTGACCACGGCGAGGGCATACTCCTGCAGGTCAGTGGAGTTGTCGGCATGCTTGCCGCCTTCGATAAAGACGGCCAGGGGCTTTGGGAGGCTGGTGATTGAATAAGCCGGGTTGAATGTGAGCCGTAAGTATTCGTACAATTCGACCCCGGCGCTTGCTGCGGTAGCGCGGGCGACGGCCATCGATACCCCCAGTATGGCATTGGCGCCAAAGTTCGACTTATTTTCCGTTCCGTCGGCGTCGATCATTATTTGGTCGATCACGCGCTGGTCGCCCGCTTCCTGGCCGAGCAGTAGCGGCTTGATCTTGTCGTTAACATGGGACACTGCCTGGAGCATACCTTTGCCGTTATACCGTTTCTGATCTCCGTCGAGCAGGACAAATGCTTCTTTGCTGCCGGCCGAAGCTCCGTACGAAACCGAGGCTTCGCCCTGGCTGCCGTCATCCAAAACCGCTGTAACTTCCACGCTCGGTTCGCCTCCGCTCGCTAATATTTCTCGCGCCTGAATATCCTTGATTTTTGCCATAGCTATGAAGATTAATGTCTATTCTATTATACCATTAAAAAGACGAATCTTATATAGAAAATCTCCAAAAAAACTGGTATACTTGAAGGGCTTTTATAAGTAATTCATCCGTAGGTATCTGTAGATTTGTTTTAATCTGTAGATCTGCATAACTTTCCATGAAAAAAACTAAGATTATCTGCACCATCGGCCCCACGTCCGGAACCGTTAAGACTTTGACTGATATGGTCGAAGCTGGTATGAATGTGGCACGTTTGAATTTTTCGCACGGCGACTACAGCAGCCATGAGCAGTTCATTCAAAATATCCGCAAGGTTTCCGAAAAGACAGGTAAGCCTATTGCCATCATTCAGGACCTGCACGGCCCCAAGATTCGGGTTGGGGACATGAAGCAGCCGCTCACGGTCAAGGTCGGGCAGCGGGTCATTCTGGGTCAGGACGTTCCGGTGGCAAAAGAGATTTTAAAATCGGTCCGTCCCCGGCAGCGCATTCTCATCGAGGACGGGTTGATTGAATTGGAAGTCGAAAAACTTTCCGGTGACCATGTGCACTGCATTGCCTTGTCTGACGGCAAGATTCAATCGCGCAAAACTATCAACCTGCCGCGTACCAAGCTAAAGATCCCGATCTTTACCGATAAGGATATTGAGGACCTAAAGTTCGGATTGAAGCAGGACGTGGACTATGTCGCCCTGTCATTCGTACGCAACCGCTCTGACGTAGTCAAGCTCAAGAACTATATCAAGAAGTTCAATCCGAAAGGAAATACGCCGCCTAAAATCATCTCCAAAATAGAAAAGCCTGAGGCAGTCAAGAATTTTGACAGCATTCTGAAAGAGTCCGACGCTATCATGGTGGCGCGTGGCGACCTGGGTGTGGAGATGCCGGAGTCGCAAGTACCGATTATTCAAAAGACCATCATTCAGAAGTGTTTGCGCGCAGCCAAACCGGTCATCGTAGCCACCCAGATGCTCGATTCCATGATTCATAACCCGCGTCCGACTCGCGCCGAAGTCTCCGACGTGGCTAACGCGGTCATTGACCAGGCTGACTGCGTCATGCTATCGGGGGAGACCGCGTTCGGCCGTTACCCGGTCCGCACGGTCCAGCAGATGGCGCGCATTATCGAGACCACGGAACATTCCCCGTTCCTGCCCGGCCACCAGCATTTGATCGAAAAGGTAGTATCGCGCACCGATGCCATGGCCGAAAGCATTTACGACCTGGCACTGCATAGCAAGGCCCATGTAATTGTCGGTGCGACCATGAGCGGGTTTACCGCCCGCGAGATCGCGCGCGAGCGCCCGCCGTTCACCCGCATTATCATGCTGACCCCGAATGCGAAAGTCATGCGGCAGATGGCCATGATGTGGGGCGTGACTCCCTTTATTTCCCCGCTCGTCAAAAAGTACGAAGACCTGCTGGCCATTATGATCGAGACCGTCAAGAATCACAAGATCGTCAAGAAAGGGGAGCAGCTCATCATTGCCACCGGAGAACCCTTAGGCCAGCGCGAGAATTTGAATTTGGTCGAGGTGAAGACCGCGTAGGAGATAAAAAGATTTAAAAATAGAAAAATAAAAGATTGCAAACCAAATGCCGCTACTTTCGTAGCGGCATTTTGATTGTTGCAATGTATAAGCCATATAAAAGACCTATAGGACTTATCGGACCTATTCGCCTCATTTATCCTATTAATCCTATTTGTCCCATCTGCCTTATTCGACTCATTTGTCCCATTAGACCCTTTTAGCCTTATTTTTCGAAGAAAATTACTAAACCGCTCTTGACATTCAGTTTGATTTATTGTATTATTGATTGTTTCCTAGAAAGAAACCCTCGCGTCCCGAAGGTATCGGGCATTTGTTCTTGCAAAGACAAAGAACACACTCCGGTGTGTCGGCAAGAGGAGGAATACTTTTACTGCTTTCCTCTCCCCAAGCGTGGGGAGAGTGTCCCGAGTTCATCGAGGGACGAGAGAGGTTGTCGATAGCACGATGGCCTATCTTTAAAGCCCGAAGATCCTCCAGGCTTGCCCACAGCGCCACCCATTCGACTGTCCGCCCAAGGCCGACAGTGTTTCGGTTAAAAGGAGAAGAAGATGTCTGAAAACAGAGATGTGAGATTAAGTGAACAGCTGGAGAAGATGACCGCAGTGAAGCGGGGAGGCTTTACGGCGGTTAACTATGTGATGATTTGGGTCTCCATGATCTGGCTCACATACAAGCTGGTAGCAGTTCCTCAGGACCGTGTGTACACTGGCATCAGAATTGCAGCTTTCGCCGTTGTGGCACTGCTATTCGGGTTGCATGGCAAGTTCGGTTTTACCTGGAAGCGATACCTGCGTTGTAACGTGCGCGGCTATTCCATATATTTTTGGATCACTCGATCCGAGAATGGGCTCGAATATGCCATGAGCTGTCCAGACCAGGTGTCGTCCCGTGGGTTCATTTGGAAGTATCCGCTCGGCGGCTGGTTCAATCGCGGACCACAGCTGCTCGAGTGGCGGTCGGACGCTTACTGCGTGTATGGTCTCCATAAGGCCAAGACCGACTGGCGGCTGATTCATCCGAAGTCAAGCGCTGTCCCGGTCCAGTATGGCAAGCCAGAGGTGATCAAGGTCTTGCTTGGGACCAAAGACGGCACCATGGCATTAATGTGGCTGCCGGATGCGCTGCGCTGGATGGCTGACAATCCGTCTGGAGACTTCGACAACTTGTTCGAGAGTTGGAAGGTAAACTGCCAGAGCCGCGAATTCTTGCAGCAGCTCATAGAAGGCGTGCTTGCTCAAATCGAGGATACCACGAGGTTCCGAATGACCAAGGAGGCCGGTGAGCTGGTGCAGTTTATAGACGGGAAACTGCGGGACGTCTTCCCCGAGTACCGTGCTCGGCGCGAGCGGGAAGAGGCGCTCCGGCCAAGAACCGGCGGGCATGGCATAAAAGCATAAATAAGAGTCGTGAGGGTTACCCCTCCTGACATTTCCGCACCGCGTCCGCAAGGATGCCGGTGCGGATTTTTGTTTGCATCAGCTTCGGCTTTGGGGTATACTACTATTTCGTAAAGGAGGTCAGTCATGGTTGCAGCTTTGGCAGAAGTCTCGTGTGCTGTTGCGCGGTACGTGCGTGACAAGAAGTTTTCAGCTCTTGTCATCAGCGGCGGCAGCCACCTGCTGTCCGAGCATTTACTGGTCTGTGGCTGGCGCAAGCTGTATGGCACCGTTCCCTTGCCGAGGATATTCGTCATCTCACGGACGGTCAACCATCTCATGTACAAGCCAGTCAGGGAAATTCCACTGTACCTGGAATACGTTACGCGGTGGATGCATAATTATCTCCCTGACCTGGAGAACTTGAAGGATGGTTCCCTGTGCTGCGTGGATGACTATGCCATCAGTGGCCTCAAGTGTACGGGGCTTGCGAAGGCTTTTTCCGCCCTCGGATTTTCCTGTGTCGAATTTGCCGTGTTTGCGGCATCCGACAGGGCCGAGCTGCCACCGGGAACATTTGTCGCCCGGACGGATGACGAGCTGGCCAAGGAGTTGTACGAGCTGTCTATGCTCATCCAGGGGGAGCCGACTTGCTATGACTTGTTGGAGCGGAAGCAGGAGTCTCCTGCTGAACGGCGCCGGCGAGCGCACTGTGTTCTCGATGCGGTAGCATCGGAGTTGGGCGCGTAGGAAACTGCGCGCCTTTTATTGTGGTCAAAGGGGATGTGAGATTATACCTAGAAAATTTGATCTGATTTAATTTTTATGGTATAATTACCTTACAGTTTTTCCACCTGACATCCAAACACAACTAAAAAATTAACCGTCATTCAAGATTCTTTGAAAGCTCTGCGGTAAACTGCGTGGAGCGATCCCTTGAAGTTTTTTGTTGAAGGGATTCCTCGACGGAGCCTGCCCAAGGCTACAACGAAACTTGAAGACAAAAGAAATAAAAGTTGTATGACAACACAAAAAGAACACTCGTACACTCTTTGGTTCGATGAGATCACCAAAGAGGATATTCCCTATGTCGGCGGTAAGAATGCCAACTTGGGGGAAATGTACCAAAAGTTAACCAAGACGCCGAGTGATATCTTCAAAGGCGAGAAGATCTCGGTGCCGTACGGGTTTGCGGTCACAGCTAATGCCTATCGCTACTTTATCCGCGCCAACCAGCTGGATGTGAAGATTAAGGAAATCCTCAAAGGCCTGGACACCGGCAATATCAAACAGCTCGAAGAAAAAGGCCAGCAAGTGCGCCAGGCTATTTTGTCTGCTACTTTCCCTCAGGATCTGGAACGCGCCATCAAGCAGGGGTATGAGCAGATGGCCAAGAAACTAAAAATCCCGCTGGCTGACCTGGATGTGGCAGTGAGATCGTCCGCGACCGCCGAAGACCTGCCGAATGCCAGCTTTGCCGGCCAGCAGGAATCCTATTTGAATATCAAAGGCGACTATCAGCTGCTCGAAGCCATCAAGAAATGTATTGCTTCCCTGTTTACCAACCGCGCCATTTCCTACCGCGTTGACCAGAAGTTCGATCATTTCAAGATTGCACTGTCAGTGGCTGTCCAGAAGATGGTCCGGTCCGACCGGGGAGCGAGCGGGGTCATGTTCACGCTGGACACCGATTCCGGCTTCCGCGAAGTTGTGCTTATTAACGCGGCCTACGGTCTCGGCGAATACGTGGTCAAGGGTGTGGTCACGCCGGACGAGTATATGGTCTTTAAGCCGACCCTGAAGCAGGGATTTAAATCCATCATTTCCAAACAGCTTGGCAGCAAGGAAAAGAAGCTCATCTATGCCAGCGAAGGCATTAACCCCACCAAAGAAGTACCGGTGCCGGAGCATGAGCGCCACCAGTTTGTGTTGTCCGATGAACAGATCCTTCAGCTGTCCCGCTGGGGTGTGATGATTGAAGAGCACTACGGCCGGCCTATGGATATTGAGTGGGCATACGATGCTCAAACCAAACAGCTCAACATAGTCCAGGCCCGTCCGGAGACCGTCCAGGCCAGGAAAGATAGTAATGTTCTGGAAGAATTCGTAATGGTAGAAAAAGGCGGCAAGGTTTTAACGCATGGTGCGGCTGTAGGAGCCAAAATCGGCCAAGGTAAAGCCCATTACATTAAAGATGCTTCTCAGATTAGTGAGTTCAAGCAGGGTGAAGTATTGGTCACGGAAATTACGGACCCAGACTGGGAGCCTATTATGAAAATGGCTTCAGCCATCGTGACCAACAGCGGCGGCAGAACCAGCCACGCGGCCATTGTTTCGCGCGAGCTCGGCATTCCGGCCGTGGTCGGCTGCGGCAATGCCACCAAAGCGGTGCCGACCGGTACGCCGGTGACGGTCTGCTGCGCCGAAGGCGAGACCGGTAAGGTCTATGAAGGACTGCTCAAATTCACCATCAACCGGACCGACCTCAAAGACTTCAAACAGCCTAAGACCCAGGTTAAGATGATTGTGGCCGACCCTGAATTGGTCTTCGGTTACTCCTTTATTCCGAACCGGGGCGTCGGGCTGGCTCGCGAAGAGTTCATTATTTCCAACTACATCAAAGTCCACCCGAACGCGCTGTTGTACTTTGACCAGCTGGAAGATCCGGCAGTCAAAAAGCAGATTGAAGAAATTACAGTTGGGTACGACAACAAGCTGGACTTTTATGTGCACAAGCTGGCTTATGGAATCGGCATTCTGGCTTCGGCCTTCTATCCGTATGAAGTCATTTTGCGCTTCTCCGATTTTAAGACCAATGAGTATGCCAGTTTGATCGGTGGACACCAGTTCGAACCCAAGGAAGAGAACCCCATGATCGGCTGGCGCGGGGCGAGCCGCTACTATGATCCGAATTTCTCACCTGCGTTTGCCCTGGAGTGCCAGGCGGTCAAGAAAGTTCGCGAAGAGATGGGGCTCTATAACTTAAAGACAATGATCCCGTTCTGCCGCACGCCGGAAGAAGGACAGAAGGTGCTGGACGAGATGGCCAAGAATGGTTTGAAGCGCGTCAAAGGCCAGGGCAAGGCTGATAAGAACGGCATCAAGAAAGAACTGGAGGTCTGGGTTATGGCCGAAATCCCATCCAACATTCTGCAGGTCGAAGACTTCGCTGCGCTGTTTGATGGTTTCTCCATCGGTTCAAACGATCTGACCCAGCTGACGCTGGGACTTGACCGTGACAGTAAGATTGTGGCCCACATTGGCAACGAAAAGAACAAGTCAGTCCTGACGCTCATCCATAACCTCATCCAAAAAGCCCACAAGGCAGGTCTCAAGGTCGGCATCTGCGGCCAGGGACCGTCCGACTTCCCGGACCTTGCCGAGTTTCTGGTCCGCGAAGGGATTGATTCCATTTCGTTGCAGCCTGACACGGTCTTAAAGACTACTCTGCGGATTAAGGCTATGGAAGACAAACTCAAACACTGATTGATCACTGATGAACACTGCTTGAAACAGATTAACACAGATTAAAACCCCCGGCAGATGCCGGGGGTTTTAATATCCGAAGTTCTTTTCGGAATGACTAGCTTAATGTGCGGTCTGTTCCACCTGAGAAGCAACCGATACCGGCAAGTCTTGTTCTTTTTTTATGATCACGTATTTATTTTCCGGAAATTCGAAATTGCCCCAGCCGTACTTGTCGGGATCAAAACCGTTACCGCAAGCAGTTTCGATAAGTGCGGTGCAAATTTGGTACGGGTCTAAGTTGGCCGCTGGTCTGCGATCCTCGAGATAGCCGCGGCCTTTGTTCGCCGTGTCCATGGGGATGCGGATAGAAGCGCCGCGGTCGCTGACGCCGTAGCGGAAATCAAAAATGCTGCAGGTCTCATGCTTGCCGGTCAGGCGCTTGTCATTGTCCGCTCCGTACACGCGAATATGCTGCTTATGTAATTTGCCGAGCCGTTCGCATGTTTGCTTAATGTATTCGAGTCCGCCTTCCTCACGCATCTTGCGCGTGGAGAAGTTTGTGTGTCCGCCTGCTCCGTTCCAGTCGCCGCTCATAGGCTTAGGGTCAAGTTTTGCATAGGCATTGTAGTCTTCACCCAGGCGGTAGAGGAGCCAGCGCGCCAGCCAGAGCTGGTCGGAAACTTCCAGGGGTGGCAGAGCGCCGATCTGGAATTCCCACTGGGCAGGCATAACTTCCGCATTAATGCCGGACAAAGCCAGGCCTGCTTCCAGACAAGCTCTGGCATGGGCTTCGACGAGCGGTCTTCCGTGGACTTCGTCGTAACCGACTCCGCAATAATAGCGTCCTTGCGGGTGAGGAAATCCTTTTTCAGGCCAGCCAAGCGGCCAATCTTTGTCATAGAGCGTGTATTCCTGTTCGATGCCAAACAGCGATTCGTGGTCTTGGTAGGCTTCCGTTACCTTGGCCAATACATGGCGCGTGTTGCTCGGATGGGGCGTACCGTCCGCATTCATGACTTCACACAGTACAAGGATGTTTTCACCGCCAGCTATGGGATCATTGGTAAAACAGGCGGGTTGCAACCTGCAGTCGGAGAAATGCCCTTCGGCCTGCTCAGTGGAAGAGCCATCAAAGCCCCACTGGGGGATGTCCTGCAATTTTCTGACCGGTCCGTCGATGATTTTTGTTTTTGACCGCAGCTTGGCGGTGGGCTTGCGCCCGTCTATCCAGATATACTCAGCCATGATTTTATGGTTGGACATATATATGGGGCTCCTTTCTAAATTAATAGTGATTTTAAATTAAAAAACCCCGGCGGGGTGCCGGGGGTCTTAAAAACGCGCAGAGATGGTCGAGCGGGTGGAAGAGGAATGATCAATACAGATTGTTCGGTAGGGTGTAAACATATAAAAAATAATACCAAGATAAAAATATTAATGCAATGGGGAGAACTTCCAAATAAAAAACAGCCGTTTTTGCGGCTGTTTTTATCTGCGCATCTAGCTATTGCGGTGGCAGCTGGACGGGTTCTGAAACAGAACGTTTCTTTAAAGTCAGTCCCATGGCTATAGGGATCATGGGAATAAGCAGGTAGGTCAAACCAATGTCTTTAATGTAGTCGGCTACGGACATCTTCATGGGGCCCCAGTTAAAGAAGAACTGGTCGATGACTAGACTGGTCAGTAGCCAGATTATGCCGCTCTGCAAGCCAACTCGCAGGGGGCTGCCGGTGCTTTCTCGGAACTGCCTGACCGACATCCAGCAGGTAACAAACGTGATCACGACCGGCATGATCGATTCGAACAGTGCACGCTGGTTCTCCCGCAAAGGGAATGCCAGGATTCCAGCAATGAACGCTATGGCCCAAATTGCCAGACCGTAAATGAATGTATGCTTATAGGACATGTTTATAGAATGAATGGTTGTTTACAGTATATCAGAAAAATTCCTTATATTGAACGTATTTCTCCGTAGATGGCGAATGGTTTTCCAAGGTCGAACGCCCAAAGCTGGTTGCCGTAATCGAAGTGCCACCATTCTTCTTGATATTCATGGAAACCGGCGGCTTCCATAGCCTCGCGCAGGAGTTTGCGGTTGTTTTGGACGGTTTGGTCGATGGAATGCTCGTCAAAGTACCGCGAGCGGGCAGCGGGTCCGAAAAAATCGAAACCTGTTCCCATGTCGAGTTCCTGTCCGTTCGCATCAACCAGCGTGAGATCGACCGCCCCGCCCGTGGCATGGGGTGGAATAATTGCCTGGTCAGAGGCACTCGCGATATAGATTGTTGCCTCTGTTTCGATTTTTTCTTGCGGCCATTCCGGATGCTGCGCACGTAAATGGTCAAAATATTTTCGGTACAATGCATCCTGCACGCCTCTTGGGCGGTAGCCGTCCCAAATTTTCAGTTTATAATTACCCAGGGATTGCTGTGCAGTTACCAGCTTTTCCGCGGCACCCTCCCTGAGCAGGATCCTACGTTCCGCGGTCAGGCCCGTACGGAAGTACCGCGGCTCGAGGACAAAATCGAAAATGGCAAGATCCACGAGTGGTTCATTGTTGTCGCGGATGGGAATGGATGAAGGGCTTTGGTCGCTCATGGAAGTATTATACAGCAATCGTAAGGAGTGGTGTTTCCGGTCGCGGTTTTCGTCTGGTATAATTGTTTCAGTAATGCTTACCAGAAGCAAAGTAACTATACATATGAATTTTAATATCGCTCATCGGCCCAAGATCGGACTGGCTCTCGGCAGCGGGGGAGCCAGGGGACTTTCGATTATTGGCGTGCTGAAAGTGCTGGAAGCCGAAAAGATTCCCATCGACTGCATTGCCGGGTCGAGCATTGGCGCCATGATCGGCGGTTTTTACGCGGCCGGCCTCACTGTGTCCGAAATAGAAAAGATCGCGCTCAATACCAACTGGAAACTAATGTTTTCTCTGCTCGATCCGCACATGAGGGATGGTCTCATCGGCGGCGAAAAAGTAAAGAAATTCATTGAGGATCATCTCGGGAAAAAGACTTTTGCCGAGTGTCGGCTCCCCTTTGCCGCGGTCGCCACCGACCTCAAGAGCGGGGAAGAAGTTGTGATGGATGCCGGCGATCTGGCCAGTGCCATTCGGGCGAGTATATCCGTACCGCTCGTGTTCCAGCCGGTTAAGCGGGAGGAACGGGTTTTGGCCGACGGCGGTCTTTCCTTGCCTGTACCGGTAAGTCCAGCCCGGCGTTTGGGGGCGGACTTTGTGATTGCGGTGAATCTCGATAATTATAGTGCTGAGAAGGACGGGAAACTCGGGCTGTATGATGTAGCGGATATGTCCCTAAGTATCGTGCGTCATCAGCTGGCCATGCGAGATTGCAGAGATGCAGACCTGACCATTGCTCCCAACGTTTCCAAAACCGGCTGGCACCAGTTCTTGGACGGCAAGGATTTGGTCGAGGCTGGAGAAAAAGCTGCCATGTCCTTAATGCCCCAGCTGCACGAACTTCTCCATCGCCATACGGGTATGCATTTGGATAAGTTCTTGAAGTTCTTTGAAGGGTAATCGTCAGTTTTGGTGAATATGTTGTACAACGATTTGTACTGCCATGACTTCAGTTGACAATGTGAAGCGTGAGTATAATAAAACGCGCGTCTGCGCGTTTTATTAGTCGTGTTATTAGAACAGGCTTAGCGGGTGGATTTTCCCCACAATGACTCAAATAGTGTTTTGAAGTTGTCCGCCAAATGTTGGTTGGTGATTTTTATGCCGACCAAGTTGTTCTGTTCCATGGAGAGAATGCTGGTAATGTCGCCAATGATATACATGGCGAATTGTTTGACGGCATGCTGTTTGGGTAGGAATCGGAATTCCAGCGCTTTCTTGGTCTGGTAGAGCTTGTTTGATCGGGCCTCGACGGGGGAGCGGTTAACCAGTAGTTTGGTATGGATATTCTTTTCGATCTTGAGCCGTTTGACCCGGTCGTGCCAGTCCTGCGCAAAGATAAATTCCCAATCTTTTTGCCAGACGAACTCATCGCGCAATAAATAGAGGGTGGATTCAGGCGGGGCTTCCCGCATCATGGAAAGGTAAACTTTCTTGAGTCCTTCCTGGCCTTCGAAGATCACCACTTGCGGCACGTTCAGGCCTTTCCTACCAAACATGGTAAAGGTATCTTTCAGCGCTTCTAGCATCTTGAACTTGCCGTCAAGTTCATTCTTTTCTTTTTGGAGAAGCTGTTCCAGGGTTGTATGGTCCTGGGCAATGAACTGTTTGACGTTATTTTTGTAGGTGGTTGACACGAGACCCTTCGCGGTCAGTGCATGGAGGGTGGTGTAGACGCTGCTGCGCGAGAGGTTGCATTTTTTCGCGATGTACGTGGCGCCGGCAGGGGAGGACTGCAAAAGCACGGCATAGATGAGTGCCTCGTAGTCGGAAAGCCCGAGCTGCTTGAATTGTTGGGTGACTTGGTCCATATAGATTCTGTTGTCGGAATTGTACGACACATTGTACAATCTTGTCAACCGCGATATGGTGAGGGTGGTACATTCGAAAATCAAGGAGGCAGTGTATGGGACAGCCGGGTTTTACCTCAGCACCGATTATTCAGCAGCAGGAGTTGACCTGGAAATGTAATAACTCCTGCGCGTTTTGTTACAATCCGGAACGCTGCGTGGAGCAGTTCCAACCGCGCGCGAGCGACCGGAAGTGCAATGTGGCCGTAGCCGAAGAATCGGTAAAACGGGGAGTTATGGCAGTCTGCCCGACCGGCGGCGAACCGTTGCTTGTCGGAGATCATTTGTTCGAGATACTTGATATCTACAAGCAGGCCGGGTGCTATACCAGTATCAATACGAACGGTCGGCTAGTGACAGAAGTGAATGCGGGCAAGCTGGCGCAGGCCAAGCTCAACACGGCACTGGTCTCCATTCATGGGGTTGGCGAGCTCCACGACCGGATGGTTGGCATCCCTGGTGCGTTCGCAGAAACCCTTGGTGGAATTGAGCGACTGCGCGGCCAGGGAGTGTCAGTCACTCCCAATTTCGTGGCTACGGCCAAGAACATTTCGGGACTGCGCCCGGTAGGGCAGCTGCTGGCAATCCATGGCCTGAAGGCTATGACAGTCACGCCTTTTCTACCTTCGTGGGGATCGCAGGGACATTGCGGATTTGTGCTGCAGACCGCAGACTATCGTGCCTACTTTGAAGCCATACGGTACATTCGGACACTTGGCGTGACGATTGATTCCACGTTGCCTATCCCGCCGTGCGTACTGGTGCGGCATTTTCCTCAAAACTGGCAAGAGTATCTCGACGTGCATTCCCCCCGGGTCTGCATGGCCGGACGCTCGTTCGGTGTCGTCTCGCCGGATGGCAAGTTCCGGGCCTGTATCCAGGCGCCCTATTTGGTAGACTTCGGGGGATTGGTTACAGAGAGTTATTCGGCGAGCTGGCGTAGAGCGAATGGGTGGGCGGATCTTACCATGATCCCTGATGCGTGCCGCGACTGTGCCGCTCTGGATGTGTGCGGTGGTGGATGTCGGACTAGCTGTATGTGGGAAAATAACGGCTCGGTGACCGGGTCGACCATGTATATGGGAAAGCCGTTAACTTCGCAGGAAGCCCGGCCTTTTCTCGATCGGGTAGTGTGGACAGGGGAGCTGCCGGCAGGCACCTGCTTCCGCTTGGCCGAAGGAGTAAAAGTGAGGGATGAAGGCTGGGGTGTGATCGCTTGTAATCCTGCATACCAGTCGTTTACCGTTCTCTCCCCGGAAGCACGATCCTATCTCAATCGGGGAGTGGTATACACCTTCAATTCTCAAAAGATTGCCCGGGTACTGTCCGCCATCAAGGCGATCGAGCCCGTGAGTAGTATTGGGCAGGTTGCGCAGTGGCCGGATACTATTTCCGTCCTGCCGGGCAATATCCTGCTCCCGCGTCTGGCGCGGCATTTAACCGATTCAGGTCATATTTACTGCCTGCGGGCAGATACGGGAGAGAGGTATTTCTTTTAAAGGGGGATTAGAGCCAAGAGAAAATTACAATCAAAAAGAGCAATGGGAATTCCCATTGCTCTTTAATTTGTTGTGGTTCCAGGCTATTGCTTCGGTTCAACTACCACTGCCGTACCGTAAGCAAGGACTTCGGTGACGCCGCCCATGATTTCCGTGGCATCGTAGCGCGCGCCAATGACGGCGTTGGCGCCCATTTCGCCTGCGTGGTCCAGCATGAGATTGAATGCGTCTTCGCGGGTTTTTTCGCAGAGCTCGGTATAGAGGGAAATGTTGCCCCCTACGATTGTCTGGAGTGCTGCTCCGATATTACCTATCACGGATCGCGACCGGACAATAATGCCCCGGGAAACCCCAAGGGTTTTCACAATTCGGAAATTGTCCAATTCAAACCCTGTCGTGACCATAGTGTGGCTGACCGGAGCTTTGGGAGTGGTTTCCATATATTTGTACAGTTAATAACTGGTTTGATTGTAGCACGTTTTATCTCCTGGTGGATTTCAGAACGATATACCCGTGTGCAATTATTGTGTTATCATATGGTCATGAAAAACATAAGCCACGTGGACCCTGTTGCGTTGAGTAAATTCATTAATATCTTGAGGGGGCATCTTGCCTCAAAGGGGTTTTTTGAATATCATTTGTATTCCACTCAGGATTACAAGATAGAAGGTGCTCGAACTTTTCAAATTAAGCCGGAGCTTTATTTGCGTTATAATCCTGAACCGGACATTTGGCAGATAGGAAATCAGTTCGATAAATTTTTTTGGATAGGGAGCATGTATCGTGACGAGGAGCGGTTGACTCGGTTCCACCGGTATGAATTTACAGTTATGGACGTGTATATGAGCAATGGTAAAGTGCGGGATGTGGTAGGTTATTTTATCGAATACCTTAAAGTTTTGGAGAAAGGATTGAAGCTCAAAAATAAACTTTCTCGACTACCAGTCAAATTTTGCAAATACAAGGAGTTTAAAATGCTCACTAGGACCGAAAAAGAAAGAGCATGGTACGTAGTAACCGGTTATCCAAAAGACGAGTCTTTCTATGATGAGCTGGAAGCTGGTGGGGATGCTACGAGGAAATTTGAGATATTCCATTATAGTACGGGTAGAGTGTTAGAGATTGCGGCTTGCGGGATCTTGGGAGAAAATCATAATCCGAAGATGTTTGTCAGGGACGGTAAAAAGTTTTTACAGGGAGAAGTCTTAAGAAAAAAATTTGTAGGCTTTGGCATGGGCATTGAGAGGCTTATGTATTTATATTGCATGAATTAGGTTGGTGTTGACTACAAAATACCCTATGGTCTTTAGACCATAGGGTATTTTATGGCGGAGAGAGGGGGATTCGAACCCCCGAGGCCCTTTCGAACCTACTTGCTTTCCAAGCAAGCGCACTCGACCACTATGCGATCTCTCCAGAACGCCTAATTGCTCAATAATTCTAGCATCATTACGACAATTTGCCAAGGTTGCTTAAGCTGCGGTTTTTCTGGTACAGTGAAAGTAGGAATATGCAATATTTAAACGAAAAAATCCTTAAAGCGTTCCAATTCGCAGCCATTGCCCATACGGGCCAAAAGCGGAAAGATCCTTTTGCAACCCCCTATTTTTCCCATCCGGCGGCTGTGGCCATGGTCCTCGCCAGGGCCGGTTTTAGCGATGAACTGGTGATGGCCGGGGCGCTGCACGATACGATAGAGGATGCTACGGTGACCTTGCCGCAATTACAGCAGGAATTCGGCGACCATGTGGCGGAATTGGTGTTCGGCGTTACGGAAGATAAAAAGCTCCCCTGGGCTGAACGCAAAAAGGCTTATAACGAAAGCATTGCAATCGCTTCCGACGAGGTGAAGATTTTAAGCGCGGCTGATCTTTTGGCGAACTGCACTTCGCTGCTCCTGGTTCTGCAAGCAGGGGTAAACCCATGGCCCAGTTTTTCGAAAGATCCTAAGGAATATGTCCAGCGTGTTCGCGCAGTCGACCGCCAGCGTCTGGCCTGCATTAAAGAGAACTTCTATCATCCGCTCGTGGACGAATTGGAGAAGGTGATGGGGGAAGTGGAGAAGCTTACGGATAAACTTAACTGGAATTGACAAAATTTAAATAATTTAAAAAATTGACAAAAACGGCAAACGATAATTTCTTTAGATAGCTGCCGTCCCGAGCACGCGAGGGATCCCTCACTGCGTTCGGGACGACCTGAAGGTCGTTTTGCTCAATTTTGTCAATTATGTCATTTTTGTCAATATAACTTATGTCCGATACTACCATCCAAGAAATTAAAGACCGGCTGAATATTGTCGATGTCATCTCGAGTTATATCCAGGTCAAGCGCGCCGGGACGTATTTTAAAGCACTCTGCCCTTTCCATAACGAAAAGACGGCGAGCTTTAGCATATCTCCCCAGCGTCAGGTCTGGCACTGTTTCGGCTGCGGGGAAGGCGGAGACGTGTTCAGTTTCGTCCAGAAGTACGAGAATATGGAGTTTCGGGATGTTTTGAAAATCCTGGCTGACCGGGCCGGGGTCAAATTGCCCGAGTACCACCCTCAAGACAAGCACTTGGAGGATGAAAAAGAGCGCCTTGTTCGCATTAATGCGTTTGCCGCCCGGTTTTACCACGAACTGCTGCTCAAAGACCGGCGCGCCCAGGGCGCCCGGGAATACCTGCAAAGGCGCGGATTGAACGAAGCGACCATTAAACAATGGCAGGTCGGCTATGCTCCCGACGAGTTCCATGCCTTGGAGCAGGCGCTGCTGACCAAGAAGGTTCCGCTTGCCGACTTGGTCAAAGCCGGTGTTTCTACCCGCAATGAGCGTGGCCAGGTGTATGACCGGTTTCGCGACCGGGTGACGTTTCCGATCTTTAATTATGTGGGAGACATCGTCGGTTTCTCCGCCCGCACCTTGCATGAGAAAGATTCTAAAGGGCAGCCCGTCGCTAAATATGTGAACTCGCCTGAGACGCCGGTGTATAACAAGAGCCGCGTGCTATTCGGGCTCAATTTTGCAAAACAGAGCATCCGTAAGCAGGACGAAGTGGTAATAGTGGAAGGACAGATGGACTGCATTCAGGCGCACCAGGCGGGCTTCACAAATATCGTCGCCACCAGCGGCACTGCCCTGACCGAATACCAGTTGGACCTGCTTTCCCGGCAGACCAAAAATATGAAGTTTTGTTTTGATGCCGACGCAGCTGGCCTGAAGGCAATGCGCCGGGTATTGGAATTGTATTTTGGCAAGGATTTGGTCATTAAGGTGGTGCCGCTTGTCGGGGCCAAGGATCCCGACGAGCTCATTAAAAAAGACCCGGCGGAATTCGCGCGCTTGGTGGCCGGGGCGCCTCTGTTCCTTGATTACTATATCGAGCAGGCATTCGTGGCTTTTCATGGCGATTCCATCGAGCAGAAAAAAACCATAGCTAAGGAGCTGCTACCGCTTATAGGCCATTTGTCCGATCCGATAGAGCTCGATCATTACCTGACCGTGTTGTCAGAAAAACTCGGTACCCCTACGGATGTCTTGAAGCAGGCTCTCGAACGCGGTGCCAAGCCGAAAAAGCCGTCCGGGGCCCGGCCTCCTGAGGCGCCGGTTGTTTCCCGGAGCGCCCGCTCAAAACAGGATGACCAGCTTGAGATGCAAGTGCTCGGCGGTATGCTCAGGTTTGCCGAGTTCAGGCAGATTGTCGCAGCGGAAGGGGACATTCTGGATTTCGGCAATCCTGAAATTAAAAGTGCAGCCGAGCAGCTCATGAAGACCGGTGGTATGGCTCCGGAGCAGGCACAGAGCGTTCTTGCCAAGGAAGCGGCATTTATGGTAGAATCCCAAGTAACAGAGGCCGAAGGGAATGATGAGGCTGTGCGCAGAGAGCTGAATAAAGCATTTGCGCTCCTCCGCCTTTCCGGTATAAAAAGAAAACAGAAACAGCTCAATTCAGAAATAAAAAACACGGAGCAACAAAAGGATAAAACCCACCTTTTGGAGCTCAACCAACAATTCGCCCAGCTGGCCCAGCAGAGGTCTGATCTGGAGAAAAAATATTTATAGGGTGGCAATGCCGCCCGTTTATTCCAGCCGCCCGTTTGGCGGTACCGTATGAGGTTTAAGGCTGTCCCACCGCCACCAATGCGCTGGCGGATATATGGGATTAGCTGGTCTATTTTTGTCCGTTGCGGTTTTATTAGCGACGTAGGCGAGTCTGTTCTGTCCGCCTAAGGCGGACAAGACAAGCGAGCCGAGAAGCCAATATAGGTTTAATACTTCGCGGCTTGCCGCGAAAGGGTTGAGAGTTTTGCAGTAATACCCCGCTGCTTGCGGCGGGGAACCTTTATTAATCAATTTTTATAGGTTGTATCTTTATGGCAAAGAATAAGAAGGCAAAAAAGCAGGCTCGGCGCGCAGCATTGAGGCGGATCAAGGGAGCGGCGAAGAAAAAAGACAAAGCGGGAAAGAAGCTTCACAAGCCGGTCGCAAAGGTGGTACGCAGCGCCAAGCATGAGCCCGTCCGGGCAGGTGTGGAACCACACCCCAACACTGAACTGCAGCTCAAGGCGCTATTTGCCAAGGGCTCGGAGCGCGGCTTCGTAACTGAAGCTGAGATTTTGCATGCTTTGCCACAGTTTGAAGACGATATCAAGGGCCTCGAGGGTGTCATGGACAAACTGGAATCACGCGGTATTGAGATTGTCGACCAGGAAGTAGCCTCGGTGTGGGAACAGAACAAGCCGACCGAGGATGCACCGGAAGGAAAAGGCAAAGGAAAGAAGAAGAAACAGGATGACATGGTTGATGCCTTTGATTTGGGCGATATTTATGATGATTCCATCCAGATGTACCTGCGCGAGATCGGCAAGGTACCGCTGCTGACCGGCGAAGAAGAGATTGATCTCGCCAAACGCATCGCCAAGGGCGATGTGGCGGCGCGCAAGAAGTTGACTGAAGCCAACCTCCGGTTGGTCGTTTCTATTGCCAAGAAATACATGGGTCGCAACCTCGGGTTGTTGGACTTAATCCAGGAAGGCAACTTGGGACTGTTCCGCGCTGTTGAGAAGTTCGACTGGAAGAAAGGGTACAAGTTTTCGACGTATGCCACCTGGTGGATCCGCCAGGCTATTACCCGCGCCTTGGCTGACCAGAGCCGCACCATCCGTATTCCTGTGCATATGGTGGAAACGTTGAATAAGTACGCCCAGGCCGAACGCCAGCTGGTCCAGGATTTGGGACGCGAACCGCTGCCGGAAGAGATCGCCGCAGAAATGGGTATCGAGGTGGAGAAGGTTTATCACTTGAAGAAGATCTCTCAGGAGACCGTCTCTATCGATTCTCCAGTGGGGGAGGATGAAGGTGAGGATTCTTCGCTCGGTGACTTTATCGTGGACGAAGATACGACCAAACCGAACGAGGTAGCCGGACGCCAGCTACTGAAGGAATATGTCCAGAATATTTTGAAGGACCTCGATCCGCGCGAACAGAAGATTTTGAAGATGCGTTTCGGGCTGGAAGACGGCGTTACCCATACCCTAGAAGAGGTTGGTGAAGAGTTCGGGGTTACCCGCGAGCGCATCCGGCAGATCGAAAGCAAGGCACTAGAGCGCATCCGCGAACATATTGATATCAATAAATTGAGAGACTATTAGACTAAAATCCCCGAAAGGGGATTTTATTTAATTTCTAATTCTAATTTCCAACCTGCCTGCCGGCAGGCAGGTTTCCAATAAAATACCCAATGTCCAAATTTGGAAATTATTGCATTAGAAATTTTATTAGGAATTAGGAATTGGATATTGGAAATTAAGATCATCTTGCTTTTCCCTTCTCCTCGTGTTCTGCCCATACTTTAACTTTTCCACCGTCGCTGAATAACTGCTTATTTTAGCCGAAATTTTAGCTATTGACCCCCGTCAAATTAGGTGTATCCTGTAAATAGGAAAGGAATTAACGGATGCAAAACCAGGTACTGGTTAGGGTGACTTTTCAATGAAGTCGCGATAAGCCCAAGGCCGCTTAAGGCCGTTGCATCAAGCACCAAATAGGAACACACAATTCGCACAATGAGAAAAGTACACCCTTAGCGGCAGGCTTGTTCTTGAAAAAGACAAAGCCTGCTGCTGTTTTATTTATAGTTATTTGTATCTTTTTCAGCCGGACGCAAACCGCTCGCCGCTTCCCCGGTCCTGACAATCCGACGGTCGGGAATGAACCACATGAGCGCCACGAGCACAAAGAGAATATCGGAAACCCATGGAAGCCAGAAAGCAGCGCCGACTGCCAGTGCATACAAGGTGAGTGATAGCCATCCTTTGTAGTCCTCGCCGAGTGCGGAGGCAAGCCGCGAATCCTTGCCCTGGCTGGCAACAATAGCGCGCTGCAAAATTTGGTAAGCAATGGCAGAAAGCAGCAGAATGCCGGCATACAGGGCAGTAGGCCATGAGCCGCCATGGTTCTCACCAAGCCAGCCGGTCACGAACGGGACCAGTGAGAGCCAAAATAACAAATGAAGGTTGGCCCACATAATTTTCCCGGTTACTTTTTTTGTGACATGCAGCAAATGGTGGTGGTTGTTCCAGTATGCACCGACCACTTCGAAGCTTAAGGCATACGTTAAAAATACCGGCAGCAGCGGCTTAAACACGGCCGGGTTGGACCCGGAAGGTACTTTCATTTCCAATACCGTGATAGTGAGTATAATGGCAAACACGCCGTCGCTGAATGTCTCTAAACGCGCCGGTCCGGGCGGTTCGGTTGTGGCAACCGGCTGGTTCTGTTCGTTTGGAAGAGGTAAATCCATACGTACTTACACGATCACGGCTATTTTTTCTTGCATCCAATAAAAAACCGGGGGGCCTTTTCAGGTCCCCCGAAGGGTTGTTGTTGGCCTGGATCAGAAAATGAAGCGCAGGCCGAGCTGCAGGCGTCGGGCATTGGTGCCGTCAGGGAATCCCTGGGCGGCCGTGCCAGTGCCGAGACTGGTTTGATAGGTAAGCGTGGGAACGCCGGAGACGAGCGCATACGTGTACGCGCGGGTATTCACCGAAGTGAAGTACGGGCTGTTGAACACGTTGAATCCGTCAAACGTGAACATGGCTTTGTAGCGTTCATGAATCGTGACGGATTTGCTCAGGCGCAGGTCAATGCGGGTGATCTGGTCAACGAGCACGCTGGACGTCGGTAGGAATGGCGCACGGGTGTTGCCGCCGTACCCGTTCAAAGTGCTACCGGTGAAAGCGACAGCATAGCCGGCAGGCACATAGGCCGAAGACAGTGAGACCACCGGTGTAACAGCCGGGGCTGACTGGAACGTACCCAGGCCTGAAAGGCTCCAGCCGTTGAGCAAATACTTCAAGCGATGGTCATTGCTGACGAGTGTCGGGCTGTAGCTGCCGTTCATGACGAGCCGGTGCCGGACATCGAGCGCAGCCGTGCCTTTTTCCACGCGGTAGTTGCCGGGCATGTAGCTCTGCGGGCCGCCGCTGGCGAAAATATTTGGCGTGCCGGCGAAGCCTTGTCCCTGATCAATCGCATGCGACCATGTATAGGCGGCGCTGCCGGTCAGTCCGTGACTGAAACGCTTGCTCAATTGGACAGACAGGCCGTTGTACCAGCTGTTCAAGCCGGCATCAATGATGTTGATGCGGCTGTAGCGAGTATCGACGCGGTTGCTGCGAATGTAGACCGGCGTCGAATATGTGAATGCCTGCGTCGGGTTGCCCGGGGTGCCGATGACGTTGTAAGTCACGGTCGGGCCCGGGGCGCCGATGTTGATGTCATTGACCGAGGTCAGATGCAGTCCACGGCTCCACATGCCGGAGACCGTGAGTGCGAGGTCGCGGGCAAGCTGCCGTTCAATGGCGAGATTTGCTTGCTGCGTGTACGGAGCGCGGAAGTCGCTGGCTGCAATATTCAGACTAACCGAACCGGCCGGAGGGTTGTAGTTTCCGGAGTTCGGCAGCACATTCGGGAAGACCGGTCCTGCCGCCTTGTCAGCGGCATTCGACGATTGCAGCGAGATCGACTTTTGGTAGATGCCGTTACCGAGGAAGAACGTATTGATAAGTCCTCCCGGGTAGCGGGCATAAAACATGCCGTATCCTCCGCGCAGGACAGTCTTGCTTTGGCTGTCGAGCGAGTAGGCAAAGCCGATGCGCGGCGCAAAGGCTCCGGCAAACGTCGGGATGACCCCGGTAGCCTTATAGTCAGGGTTGGTGACGGTCGGCTGGGGTAGGGCGCTGTAGTCGTAGCGGACGCCTAAGTTCAAGGTCAGACGCTGCGTGATTTTGAGCTGGTCCTGAACGAAGAACGCGTAATCCTTAATCGCGAAGTCGACCAGGGGATTGCCGATAGTCTGCGAAAAAGACGTCCAGTTTTTGGTTCCAGTCGTATTGCCGGTCAGGTCAGCCGCCAGAGCGCTGAATGACGGATAGCTGTAGGTACCGGTGCGGTTGAACAGCATATTCGTCAGGTCGCGTGTGCGCATGAACTCAAAACCGAACTTGACGGTCTGGGAGCCTTTGATCCAGGTGAGCGTATCCGCAATTTGGTGGCGCGTTTCGATCGGGTTCAGGCGCGGATAATCCGTAGCCGTTCCAAGGTAGCTCTGTCCCGTGATGCTGATGCCCAAGAAACCTTGCGGCACAATACTCGAGGGAAGAGCTAAGCTCTGGTTCGGGTAGTCGAACAACTTGTCGTAAAACCAGTTGTATCGAAGCTCGTTGACCATGGTCGGCGTGGGGATGAAGGTCCACGAGGCGCGGCCGTATTTGTCGCGCACCGAGGAATCGACGTTGTTGCCGACGCCATTTCCGTTATTCAGTACTGCCTGGGTTTGCAGCCCGTTGGGTGAGACCCAGCGAAGCATATTCATCCCGACAGTAAACGAGTGGCGTTCATTCGGCCGGTAGTCAATCTTGGCATACCCAAGGTTCTGGTTGACCGAACGCGGAACGGTTTGAAATTCGCGATTGAGGAACGTCCGGGCGGCCGCACATTGTTCCGGCGTAGCCGGGGCGCCGCAGGTGCCGATGAACTGGCCGGTAGTGCTAAACAGCGGATTTCCTGCTCCGGTGATTGAAGCGATGAGAGGGAAGTCCCGCCACAAGCCTTCGTAGTTAACGAAGTAGAACAGCTTGTCGCGGATGATCTTGCCACCAAGGCTGCCGCCGAGCTGGTTGCGCTTTTCGGTCGGGTTGAACCGCTTGCCCGTGGTCGGGTCAATGGTTGCAAAAATATCCGTGGCATTAAAGTTCTGGTTCCGGAAGAACCAGTACCCGGTTCCGTGGAATTCATTGCCGCCGCTGCGGGTCACCGTGTTGACGACACCGCCCATGGCGCGTCCGAATTCAGCGGAAAAGTTGTTGGAAACAACTTGGAACTCCTGTACCGCATCTTGTCCGATTTGGGATCCGATGCGGGTACGGCCGGCGTTTTCATTATAGTAACCGTTGGTCGTATCGCCGCCGTCCGTTAGGAAGGTGTTGCCGCCGGCAATGCCGCGGAACGAGATAAGCCCGAACGTACCGTCAGGAACGACCGCGGGCGACAGGAGAACGAACGAGTCCACGCGGCGGCCATTGATCGGGAGATCCTGAATCTGGGTCGATCCAACCACTTGTGACACGTCGGTCTTGGTGGAATCGACAATAGGCGCTGCAGCCTCGACTTGCACTGAGGTTGCGGCGCTGGCCAGCTGGAGTTCGATGTTGAGCATCAAATTTTGGCCGACCAGGACCTGGATGTCCTTGGCTTTGTACTCGGCAAAACCGGGACTTGAGACCATAACGCTGTAGCCTTCCGCAGGCGTCAGCGAGGGAGCGGAGAATATTCCGGCCTCGGTTGTCGCCATAGCGCGCTGAATACCTTTGGTTTCATTGACAATGAAGACCTTGGCATTCGGAATGGCAGCGCCTGACGGGTCATGTACGGAGCCGGAAATGGCTCCGAGACCGGCCACAGACTGGCCGAAGGCCAGCGAGGCGAAGATAAACAAAAATACGACTCCCGCGAGCGCGGTAAATCGTCTCATATACCGAATCCTCCTTAAGGAGTTGAAATGTGATTTCCCAAAGCACGCCCCTGAAGCTGTGTGAGGTGGGATGTTTGAGAAATGGTTTGATCGAGATCAATCCACTTTTGGTATAGCGAAAAAACAGCAATCTGTCTAATTGTTATTTTTCATAATTTGTGATATAATTAAGATAGATTTTATATAAAGCTGCTTAAGAAAAGCGAAAGTTTAATGTATCTGACAAACGAGTATGTTTGTCAGGATTAATTGCTTTTTTGAGCATTCGAAATAAAAGGTCTGGCAGCGTCAAAATAATTTTTATATACCATGGATATGGTTAAAATAAAACGGGTCAAGCGCCAGAAAAAGCGGAGCACTGCAGCCGAAAAGATTATGGCGGGTTTGGGACTTGGAACGACCTTGCTCGGTATGACCGGCGGTGCAGTAGCGCCAAAAAAAAGCAATAAGGCTATAGTCCGCACCAACGCTTCATCACGAGCCCGTCAAATCGGCTTGATGATGCACCAGGCCCTGCAGTCAAGCGTGGGTACGCCGACGGCCAAGGCGGCAGAAACCGATGAAGAATGGGAGGGTGATGACGAAGCTACCCCAACCGATACGACCCCGAGCGATGACGTGGAAAATTCCGATGATGCTGCGTCTTCCAATGATTGGCAATATGGGACACCGGACGATGCCGAGACAGAAACCAGTGAAAGCGGTACGGAAGCCACAGACGATACCGATACCGATATCGAAAACGGAGAGGATGCCGTAGGGGAGGGGCAGGATATTGAATTGGCTGATGATCAGGAAACGGCGGATGAAACCGAACTGGCTGAAGTTGATAATGAGGACGTAAATATTGTGAACGGACAGGTGTATACAACGAACGGGAGTACGGTTGCCAATAACCAAAGTGGAACCAGCGTGTTAGATTCGCATGGGGTCTTGGCCATAAACGGGCAGGTCTATAATCAGGGAGATACTGATGTGGAAGAGTCAGAGGATGGTTCAGGTAATTTGGTTGCAGCTGCCGCTGACAGCATCGAGATGGCCAATAATTTCGGCAATCCCCAAGGCTTACAGATGCCGACCGGTTACCAAACTTTCCAGGATGAGAGCGAAACGTCTGAAGCAGAGGCGGATTCCGAAGCGGAGCCGGCTGCTGCCCGTACCTATAAGGTTAAGAAAGGTGACACCTTATGGGGTATTTCGCGAAAGTATTATGGCCGCGGCATCCTGTGGCGGAAGATTATGAATGCCAATGCAGACAAAGTAACTGAGCCGAGGCTTCTTCAGATCGGTACTGTGTTGACTATCCCGCCGCTTGAACAGTCGGATCTGGAATCTATTCCCAGAGCTGCCGTGAAAACAAAAACCCAAACCCATGCTTCCCCGTCAACCGGTGATCCATTCGGCAGCCAGCAGTATGGATATGATTCCGGCTCAAGCAATAGCGGGGGATATACTCCGGGATTCCTACTGCAGGATTTTCAGACACAAAACAACACTGACTCGTCACAAGAGGGATCTGATATCGAGAGTGAATAATTTCATTTTAGGTTAATTCAACCTTATATCAACTAATCCCGCCCCTGCGGGAGGAAATAAACACACACGTTCTATGTTCGCAAAGCGTCTTTCCTGGGTAGCCGCGCTCTGCCTTGCCCTCACGGCCCTGTTGCCGTCTTCGGGTTCGGCACTGACTCTGGCTGAGCTGACCGGCACGGCAGCCACCTCAAGCTATAGCCCGATCACCATCACTTCGGCTTCCAATAAAACCATTACCATCACTGCGACGCCGCTGTCCTTTGACGGTTCAGCCTGGACCTACCAAGTCGCCTGGAACCGGGCCAAGAATGCCAAGGGTTCGCTCTATGTTTCGCTTAAGTCCAATGCCGGCATCAAGGTTGCCAGCGTGGCTGCCGCTGACCAGGCCGGGACAGTGGCCTTCACCGCGCTGCCTGGAACAGTTTTCCGGGTCGAATTCTACTCCCTGCCGAATGGCAAGGGGAGCCTCTTAGTCCGTAAGTACTTTACGAGCCTCTCGGCAGACAAGGCGGTAGCAACGACAGGGGCAGCAAGCAATTCTCCATATTTAATGGGAACTAATGGTTATACGTTTGCAAATACCGGCACGAGTTCCACATATGGAGTTGGAACGAGTGGTTATACTGCCGTAGGTACTGCCACAAGCCCTGCTTTAGCGGTGACAAATGGCAATACTGTGTACTGGCCGGTTTCCACTTTACAGAAAGACCCAAGCCCAACCAGTGCCAATAATCCATACTGCAAAAGTTCTAACGGACAATCCTGTTATGCCATACCTGCAGCTTTAGACCCTGTTCAAAACTATGATTTGAGCCTTAAGCATTCAACTCCGGAACAAAGCAGCCAGTGGGTGGTCGCATACAATTATCGATCGGCAACTACAGGCAAGTGTATGCACTATGACGCAGCGGGGACGCGCTCGGAAATTCCTTGCTATGCCGACCATCCGCTGCCGACCGTATCCGACAGTTATGTCCCGACCTTTAACGATCCGACTTTCCGTTTTGATTTAGCAAATGCGACTTGTGTGTATACCGGTGCGTATTCTGCCTATAAAGACTGGGGTCATAGCCATTGGGACTTCTGTACCGGTTATGGCGGCACTGCCTGGGCGGGCGCTGTCCCTTATACCGTAGTTGATTCCAATAATCCCGTTTCCGGCAACCCAACTATCACCACTACAACCACCACCACTACCAATCCTAACCCTGCTCTTACTACCGTTAATCCTACAACTACTGTCATCGGTAATGTTGAATATAAAACCGTCGGCCAAATTTTACAGGAAAAGTACGGTATCAACTGGGATCCGACAAACAAGCCAAAAGATCCGCAACCTTCAGGGATAAACAATTATTACTCCTCAACCTATCTTGCCCCGCTTCCCAGTCAGAGTGTTGGTCTGAATTATGTTAATGCCAACAAGGGTGCGAGTGTACAAATGGTGCTGGGTATGAATTACACCGACGGCAAAGGCAATTGCTATCACGTCGATTTTTCAACCGGTCAAAAAGTAGTATCGCACCTTGATTGTTATGCTGACCGTCCTTTGCCTGTAATTACCGGTGATGTCCCGGCTCCAACCAATGACAACTCGAATTTCCCTTGGTCATTGGCGAATGCCACATGTATTTATATAGCCGGTAACAGTCCATATAAAAATCCGGGAGCGAGCCACTACAATAGCTGTGGGGGTACTGACCCGGCAAATATCCCAGGTCCCAGCACGACAGTTGATGTGAATGAAAAAGTTGCTATTAAATATAACGGGGTGAGTATTGATACTGACCCGTATAATCCAAAAAATCCGTATGCTCCGCGCGTAGATAATTACTCCTACGCGATGCCCACAATTGACACAGGTCTTAAATTGGTGGATGCCAATGGCGGTATGAGTGTGCTTTGGGTTCAGAGCTTCCTGTATAAAGACGCCAGTGGCGCATGCCATAAAATGGATAGCACGAGCGGTACGCCGGTTGTGAGCGACATCCCGTGTTACGCCAACCATCCGCTTCCAACATGGACAAAATCTACCCCGCCCGCCCAAAATGACCCGACTTTCGATTGGACCATGTCCAACGCCCAGTGTTTGTACACTGCCGGCAGGGGTAAACCGATACCCGGTGCCAGCGAACTCTTGAGTTGCGGGGTGGCTGGTGTAAATCGAGACCCCGGTTACTTCCAGAATCCTATTTATCCGGTAAACCCTGATGTCAAATTGCCGTCTTCCACAGACCCGTCAATTGTAACTTCTGTAACTTATCGTCAGGTTTCGGGAACCACCAGCGGCGCCGTGATTTGTTATAAAACTCAGCGGGTAAAGGGCGCTAACTCTTTGTACCCCAATGAATACACGATGGTTACCACTACTGTCACTTGTCCAGACCCGCTTCCTCCGGTTTTGGTGGTTGGCCAGGTACCAAGCGCCAATGATACGAATTTTAACTGGGCGGCGGCTAACGCTACTTGCGTGAGAAAAGCTGACAACTCTCCTGTTCCTTGCGGAACCAGCGCGGCTTCTACCGGTATAAATGGACAGTGTGGCTCGGTCTCCGGACAGATCTATACCTCGTTAAGTTCCTCAGCTTCTGGTTTGTGTACGGTCGGCACGATGTCAGGTTTTTCCGGCACCGGCCCCTGGAGTTGGTCATGCAGCGGTAATAACGGTGGTATTGCGGCAACCTGCTCCGCGTATGCCAACTCGAGCCAGCAGCAGGCAGGCCAGCAGACTTTGTATGCCAAGCAAACCGCATGCCAGACTTCCGGCGGGACCTGGGTTGCCAGTACTTCTGTATGCGTGCCTCCCAGCTCAACTACCACCAATCAGCCCGCTATCAACGAGCCTTCTTCCGGTTCTGTCGGCCAGAAAGCGACAATTAACACTCCTAACACTGGTGGAGTTGGCGCGTTCCTGAACATGTCGAGCAGTAACCCCAGTGTATGTTCCGTACCTTCGACGGTATACGTAAAGCCGAATGATCCACTCAGTACGCCGTCCTGCACCTGCACGGGCAAGGGGACCACCACTGTCACCATTTCCGGCGCGGGTTTTCAGACCTCGACCGAAACGATCACCTGCAACTAGAGCAGTACAGCATAAAAAACAAGCCTCCGGAAAATGCCGGAGGCTTGTTTGTTTTACAAGTCCATGAGCTGTACTTGTACTAGCGCAGGACTGACATATCCTTAACCGATGTGGCAGTAATAGCAGGACTCTCCGCCAGGTGTTTGCCCTGAACGCGGACCGTGTCGTTGTAATTGAACTGGTTGAGGGTGGCGGATTTGCCGTTTTTCTTTTGCAGCTTGGCTTTGCTGATATCGACCGAATAGATGACATTATTGGCCACGACGGTCATCCAACCGTCGCCTTTCATGGTCAGAGTGCCGGTTATGTCGATATTGACCAAGCGCATGGTGGCCTGGACATCGGTTGCTTTTATGTCGGAATTGGAACGGTCCCATATGCCTTTTACCGTGGCATTCATTCCTGTTTGCAGGTCTCTGAGTCCGCCATTGCTGCCGCTGACTTTGAACATGGTGTAACTGTCGGTATGAATGGTTTGGGTTCCGAACTGGCTGCTTTGGAGCAGGAAACTTGAGGTGCTGGCATCAACCTGCGTAATTTTTCCGTTAAACGTTCCGGTGTGAGTATAGAGCGACAGATCTCTCACGGTAGCGGCGTTCATACTGTTGTCTGGCCACAGTGTACCGCTGACTTCGATCTTGTCGCCGGCAAGTATCTCCGAAAATTGCATAGGGGTTCCGTTCTTGCGCATGAGGGTCGCCTTCGAGGTTTCTGCCACGTAGACAGCCCCGCTGCCGGCCTTGAAGGCGATCTGGTTGCCCCAGGTGTGCGTAACTGTTCCGGCCAGGGTTTGCTGGACTGCCGCCGTAGCGGTTGCCGGAAGGAGGCAGGTTATGGCTAGAGCCATGAGGCCTGCAGTACCGATTTTTTTCATAGGAATGGAGTAAATTTTGTTTCTAAAAAGTTGCCTTATTTACGCCCCCAGTATACACCGAAACGCCTGGCGTGTTAAGGGAAGAGTGTTGCGGGGATAAAACGACTTTTGTTACGCAGGAAAATATTTTTTTGATTGCAATTTCGGTTTGTAATGGAATATAGCCGTAAAAAATCTTGCATAACAAGGAGTGCCATCGTAGAATGAACGAAAGTCTTCCATTAAAATGCAAAAGCTTGATCAAACCAATTAAAATTATTTCCGGAGTCTCGGTGGCAAGTGTTCTCTTATTGGCCGGATACTTGTACGCTTCGTCCTTGCCGCTTCGGGAACCGGTGCAACATAGTCCTGTTGGGGACACGGCAGTCGCCGTCCTCCAGGAAACTGCATCTTCGTCTCAACCGGCTGTAGAAGCTCCTGCTGCAACCACAACAGGCAACAGTTCTGCAACGGCCAAAGTACAGAATCAGGGTTTGCTTTCTAAGGCGGTGAGTACGGCAGATGCGCAGGAGGAGTCGCCGTCGAGTTTGCAGGCTCTGGCCAACAGCGTTACGCCTGATCCGGTGACGCTTCGTATCCCGTCTATTCAACTGGTCGCACCCATCGTCAAGACCGGACTTGAGAAGGACGGTTCCTTGCACGTGCCGAGTTCGCCGGACCAGACAGGATGGTACTCTCTTGGCACCAGGCCGGGGGACATTGGCCCTGCTGTCATTACCGGACATTATGATTCAAAATTTGGCCCAGGAATTTTATATAATTTAAAGAATATCAAGGCAGGTGATCAGATCCAGGTGGTGAGGGACGACGGAACAGTCGCGGTGTTTGCAGTCGATCGCCTTGCACTCTATCCGCAGGACAATTTTGCCACCCAGGAAGTCTATGGCAGTATTGAGAGCGCCGGTTTGCGCATTATTACTTGTGCCGGAACCTATAGCAAGAAAACCGGCCATTATTCGGATGATCTGGTCGTGTATGCTACGTTGAGGCAGGTGCTGGTGCCGGGTGCGTATCAGCCGCTCTGAAGGCCATATTAGCATTTAAACATAGAAACATAAAACACCACATGCAGTGGTGTTTTTGATTTATTTTATACCTTATCGATAGATGAGGGCGCCGATCGCGACAAGTCCGTTGAGAATAAACCATAGGCAATAGGTAAAGATAATGGTTTTTTCCTTGTGGAGAATGCCGTATGCGATCCAGAAGACGGAAAAGATGAAGTATGACATCCAGGAGATAGCCGAGACGCCTTCAACGGAATGATCGACCCAAATTTTGACAACTTGCGGGACAGTCATAATCGGGCCGAGGGCGCCGATAACGTACATGACTTTGTCCATGACTCGAACTGCGGGCCGTTCCGGAATTTCTGTGCCGGCACGTTTGCGTTGGTGGAGGTGGTGGAATCCTTCGTGCATATATATAGTATATCAAATTCAAATCAATATTGTTTATGACAGTATTAATCACTATCTCTCGTAGGCAGGCAGGCTGGTAAAATTTTTTTGCCCTGCGCCTTGCCTGCTGCGCGTTTACTATCAATGAAAGTCCGTAGAGGGCAAGGCGTTATGGCAAAACAAATTTTATCCAGCCTGCCTGCCTACCATGGTCTGCTATAATACAAAACCGGGATATTATGTATGTTACTTTGCGATATCCGGAGCCGGAGCCGCTTTGGTCACCTGCCTGACCAGGACGGCATCGCTTGTGGTGGCAATGCCTTTCACCGTTACCGATTGCCCGTTCGTGAGACCGAAGTCGGAAACGCTCAGCAGCATACAGCCGATGCGGTGCTGCTCGTCCCCGCACACGCTATTCATGTCAAAATCTAGGCGCGCTTTGAGTGCCGGCTTGCCCGGTTCTTCGTATACTAGGTAGAGGCGTTCGCCGTTGCGCGACGGTTTTTCTTTGACGACCACGCCCGCATGAGAGAAATTAATCTCCGTCTCGCATAGTTCTTCCCACGGCCGCTGGCATTTCTGGGTAGCCGCGCACCACTGGTAGCCGGCAGAGCCAATGCATCCATGTTCGTCTCGATCGCTACCCGGCGCGGGCTGGACAGCGGCTTGCTGCGTGCTGGTAGCTGTTTCTTGCGGTGTGTGTCCGCAGCCGGTGGTCGGTTTTGGCGCAGCTGGTTTGCCATGGGCAGTCCACTGCCCGTTCTGGCAGATCCACGTGTCCTCGGGACCGCTAAAAACCCGCAGTGCCAGCATGGCACCGCCAAGTGCAAACAAAGCAATAATGAGGGCAAAAAGTGTTTTTTTCATGGAACTATATAGAAGAATTAAGCGTATATAACAGTTTACCCGCGCACCAAATTTATAAGCAATGCATCAAAGTGCATGCCGGGGCAAATGATCATTTAGCACACTTCCCCGTTTAATGAATTTGGTGCATGGGTATAGTATACGCCCGATTGCCTTGTGGATACAAAAATGATAAACAATTAACCATTAACAGTTGGCCTTTGACTCTCTTCGGGCACCCTGATGTCGAGAAGGGGTTATCATGGTACAATAGAATTGAAAAACAGCCATGAATATCCAAAAAGTATTCGACAACCTTACCCAAACACCCATGACCATACCCGGCTGGCTCGCCGGGTTTGGAGGAATTGTGTTTGTACGGTTCTTGCTCGAGAACCTGTCCAACCCATCGAGCAGCGGCAGTCTCACTACTGATGCGGCCACCTTGGTCCATTATGCACTCTTTTATTTAGCCGCAACCTTGCTCATTGCACTCATTCTCCACTGGTTCTCCGGCAAACCGGCATTGGCAGTAATGAAATTTACGCTGTTCGGCCTTCTTATTACATGGCTACCGCCGCTGATCGATCTGGCGGCCAGAGGCGGGCAGGGAAGTGTCATGGCTTATTTGTTCAGTCCAAAACCGCTGCTGTGGCAGCAGTTGATTAGCTTCTTTGGTCCGCTGACTTTGTCGGGCATTACGCTCGGGATCAGGATTGAAGTTGCAATTATCTGCCTGGTTGCCGGATTATTTGTATACTCTGCAAAACGGCAAATTGTTGTGAGCGTACTAGCGGCGCTTGCAGTCTATGCGGTGCTGTTCGTTCTGCTTGCGCTGCCGGCCGTAGTTGGGTTAATGTGCGTCTCATGTCAGACAGGCTCCAGTGTTCTGGCCTATTGGCACACAACACTTGCCAGTTCTGCCATCAGCTTGAATTTTTTGCACCCCACCATCCGCCTGTCAGAAAGCCGGGCGTTTGAGATTTACTTCGATGTAGCCATGGCTCAGCTGTTCTACTTGCTCGCCCTTGCTGCGGGAATGATATTGGCCTGGCGCGCACACAAAAACGCAGTCATTCATATTTGGAAAAATTCCCGGTTCCTGCGGGTCATACATTACTTTCTGTTGATTGTCCTTGGCATGCTGTTGGCTCAGGCACCGGCGATGAGCCGGAATTGGGTCCTGGCAACTACGCTCATTATGTTGTTTTTGTCATTCTATTTCTCGTGGATGTTTGCCGTGGGCACGAATGACATTGCTGATGTCGGCATTGATCAGATTAGTAACCAGGACCGGCCGCTTGTGACGGGCTCAGTTAACGCGGAAGTCATGAAAGGGTATAACTGGATTTTTCTGCTGCTGTCCCTGACCGCGGGTTTTTTGGCCGGGCACAATACGTTTTTCTTGGTGCTTGCCTTTACTGCCGTCTATTATGTATATTCCATGCCGCCGCTGCGGCTCAAACGCATTATTGGACTGTCAGTCGCACTGGTGGCGCTGGCCGGCGTATGCGCAGCTATGGCAGGGTTTCTATTTTGGAATTGGGATAAATCGGTCAGTGCTATTCCGTTGCAATATGCCCTGCTTCTTTTTCTCGTTTTGTTTCTTACGGTGAATTTTAAAGATTTGAAGGATGTGGACGGGGATCGCCAGGAAGGTATCCTGACCGTGCCAGTTCTGCTGGGGAAGCGGACGGGGACAACTGTGGTACTGGTACTCTGGCTTATTGCCGGAGCGTTGGGCGCCGTTATAATCGGCCACTGGTGGTTGTCCATTCTCCTGGCCGTCATGCTCGCCTGGGCCCAGTGGCGCATAATCTCCAAAGGCTACAACGAACGGATCATGTTCGCGGTCTATTACGCGTATGTCTTGTTGTGTGCGGGAGTAGTGGTATGGTTGAAATAACATCAGAGAAGTATATACAGAACTCCTACGAACATACGAAAATTACGAACTACGAACCGTTGTAAATTTCGTAGTTCGATCAGTTCGTACGTTCGTAGGAGTTGTGAAGATTGCCCGGTATCCATAATGTGAGAGATTGACACGCCTCGTTATTTTTACTATAATTTTTAGGCAATTTCTACCCCTTTGCGGGGTTATTTTATATAGTATGAACGACAGCGTTATTTTGCGGTTTTCCGATGTCAGCTTTGAATATTCCCACAACAAGCCTCTGCTACAAGAGGCGAGTTTTTCCGTGCGTACCGGCAGCCGCATTACGCTTATGGGCCAGAACGGGGCGGGTAAGAGCACGCTACTCAAACTGGTGACTGGGGAATTAAAGCCCGCTGAGGGCAGTATTTCTATAACCCCGCGCGATGCTACCATTGCCATAGCCCGCCAGGTCATGCCTAAGGAATGTGCAGACCTGACCGTGCGCGAATACTTTGCCACTGCTTTTACTGAAACTAAATACAATCTCGACAAGCTTATTAAGGATGTCTTCGAAGTGGTCAATGCGAATCTGGCGCTCGACAAGCGGGTAGGCAATTTGTCCGGCGGCCAGCAGGCTCGGTTGTTGTTGGCTCATGCGCTCATCCAGAATCCAGACATTTTGCTGCTCGACGAGCCGACCAACAACTTGGATCAGCAGGGGATCGAGCATCTGACCGGCTTTTTGATGATGTACGAAAAAACCGTACTGGTCATTTCCCACGACGCGGACTTTTTGAATGCATTCTCCGACGGCGTCTTGTACCTCGATGTCTTTACGCATAAGATCGAACAGTACTCCGGTAACTACTATGACGTGGTCGAGGAGATTAAGAACCGCATCGAGCGCGAGAATCTGCAGAACGCGCGCATGCAGACCCAGATTAAGGAAAAGCTGGCCCAGGCCGAGGTTTTCGCCCACAAAGGCGGCAAGCTGCGCGCCGTAGCCAAGCGCATGCGCGAGTCGGCTGAAGAAGCGGAAGAGAGCATTGTTGACGTGCGCCGGGAAGACAAGACCATCCGTGATTTCGATATCCCGGTACAGGAATTCGACCCGTTCTTTGACGGCAAGATTTTGACGTTCAATTCGGTTTCGGCCTTTAACGGCCATGAAGTGGTACAGAAAGATATCGACCTAGTGGTCAGGAAGGGAATGCATGTCATAATTTCAGGACCGAATGGCATTGGCAAATCGACGTTATTGGAAAAGATTGCTGGTGTTTTCGGTACGGGAGGGTCGCGACCCTCCCCTACAGAGGAAGGGTTTGTTGTTGCAAAAGACACGGTTATCGGTTACTACAAACAGGATTTCGGCAACCTGGATTTCCAGCAAAAAGCTTTTGATGCCCTGAAAGAAGTCATGCAAAAGTTCGATGAGCATGTGTTGCGATCGACCGCCGCCGGTTTTTTGCTGGATGGTAAGCTGCTCGACCAGCCCATTGCCGCCCTTTCCGAAGGGCAGAAGGGGCTCTTAGCCTTTTGCCGGTTGGTTCTGCTTAAACCCGGCCTGCTCATTTTGGACGAGCCGACCAATCACATTAACTTCCGCCACCTGCCCGTTATTGCCAAGGCGCTCGACAATTACCAGGGTGCCATGGTCATGGTCTCCCACATTCCGGATTTTGTGTCGCAGATCAGGATCGACCAGAATATAGATCTTGATAATCTATAAATCAAAAAGCCCCGCTCCGTGCGGGGCTTTTATGTTACTTTTCCTCACAAATATCGTAAACAGTGGTATACTATCTTTAAGGAAATCTTCCTTAAAGAAACCAAATTAACTTATTCTATATGAGCAATAAGAAGCCCCTGGCGGTGCTGTTTCTCTCGGCCTGTGTTGTGGCCGGGATGGTAGCGCTCCAGGTCCAGGCTGCCAGCACCCCAAAAGCGGCAGTGAAAAAAACGTCTGTCTCTGGCGTGGTAAAATTCACCAGCACTGCGGACTTTAAGAATTATCTGGCCAAGTCCCGCAATGTTACCGGCGGGGGAGGGTTCGGCATGTCCCGGTCCGGAGGTTTAGCTCTTCCGACTATGGCCCTGGAAGCAGCGCCGGCTCCAAGCGCTTTTGCTGCCAACTCTAAATCAGACAGTATGGTCGGCAGCGCCGGAGCTACTCAGTACTCCCAGACCAATGTGCAAGTTGCCGGCATTGATGAGCCGGACATTGTTAAAACCGATGGACAATCCATTTTCTTCTCGCAGCAAGGGTATGGCTATATGTACGACTACATGCCATCGCCTACGCTTAAGGTCGGTTCCGCGGAAGCGGTTATGCCGCCGGGTTATCAGTCCGGCGGGACCCGTGTTATTGATGCCTTGCCTGCCCAGGACGCCAAAGTTGATTTTACAATCAGCAAGACGGGGCAATTGCTGCTTTCCGGCAACAACCTGCTGGTCTTTGATTATGATAAAGTCTACGGCTACGACGTGACAGACCGCTCAAACCCCAAACAGGTCTGGAGCGTTAAGTACGAGAATAGCAACAGTATGGTCTCGGCCCGGCTTTCGAACGGCAAGATCTATCTGGTGACAAAGGGAAATATCCGCCAGTCCGCGCCGTGCCCAATGCAACCGCTCTCTGCTAACGGAACCATGATCGCCATCCCGTGCACCGGCATATACCATCCGGTCAGTCCGGTACCGAGCCCGGTGGTCTTTACAGCGTTCGTTATCAACCCTTCTTCCGGTGCAGTAGAGAATAAAGTATCATTCGTGGGCTCGGATAGCCAACCGCTGGTCTATATGTCAGACGGTTCGCTCTATGTTACATATGCCCTGCCGGAACAGACCTTAAAACTCATGATCGATTTCTTAAAGCAGCGCGCTCAGGACTTGGTGCCCGGTGACGTGATTGCCCGGCTCGACAGACTGAATGGGTACGATATCAGCGACAGCTCGAAATTGAACGAAATGACTCTTATCTTGGACCAATATGAGAGCGGGCTGAGTGACGACGACCGTAGCCGTATGGATACAGAGCTGCAGAACCGCATGCAGGATTTTGCCAAAGCGCACAAGCGCGATTTGGGTCAGACCGGGATTGTCAGAATTAATTTGGGAAACTTTGCCGTCGCGGCTTCCGGCAGCGTGCCGGGAACGCCGCTCAACCAGTTCTCGCTTGATGAGTACCAAGGGTACCTGCGCGTGGCTACGACCGTAGGTGGTAATTGGTCTTCCTTGTGGCGCATGGGCCGGGTGGAGTCGGCTAACGACGTATATGTACTCGACGGTAATTTGAAGACAGCGGGACAGATTCAGGATTTGGGGGTGACCGAACGTATTTATTCCGCCCGTTTCATCGGCGACCGCGGCTACCTCGTAACCTTCCGCCAGACTGATCCATTCTATGTCTTGGACTTGAGCCGTCCATCGGCTCCGGTCATGGCCGGCGAGCTCAAGATCCCGGGTTTCTCATCGTACTTGCATCCGCTGGCGCCGAACCGCATCCTGGGAGTGGGAATGGAAAATTCCAAGGTCAAGCTGTCGCTCTTTGATGTCAGTGACCCGAAAAATCCATCCGAGATCTCGAAATATTCACTGGATGCCTACTGGACCGACGTATCTAACGATCACCATGTCTTCCTACAGGATGAACGCCATCATATTTTCTTCATCCCGGGAGGGGACAAGGGGTATGTACTTAGCTATGAAGGCGATCAGATCAAGCTTAACAAGGTCATTAGCAGCATCCAGGCCAAGCGCGCCGTGTATGTCGGCGATTATCTCTACATTCTTGGTTCCGACAAGATGGTCGTCGTCGACGAACAGAGTTGGGACAAGGTTAAGGAAGTGAGTCTGGATTAGACTCAACAAAAACACCCTCTTGAATAAGAGGGTGTTTTTAGTATGTTGAGATGTTTTGTAGTGCAAGCCCGTGGCCTGCCCCCGTCGGTTGTCAACTCCGACGCAAGGTCGGAGTCCCGACTAAAGCGTCGGGGTTATCATCTCTTGTCCTCATTCTACCACGTCACGCTTGGGCCGATAGTGAAGAGGCGCTTGATGCGGTTGGACAGCGTGCCGAAATTAATGTCCGATTTCACGAAGTACTCTTCAATGTGGTACTGGTTGGCTTTGTCCATGGAAGCCTGATCGCTTAAATTGCTTACCACCACTACCGGAATGTGGGCCAGTTCTTGCTCGGGCATGGCACGAAGCTTTTCCAGAACGCCGAAACCGTCGAGTTTCGGCAGGAGCAGGTCAAGTACAATGGCATCCGGGCGGTTGGCGGCGATTTGGGCAATAGCGTCTTCCCCGTCTTCGGCAGAGGTAATGACATACTCATCGATGAGCTGGTCAATAATGATCTTGCGAAGTTCTGCATCATCCTCCACGACCAATATCTTTTTATTGAGATCCATATGATTATGTAGGCCTTTTATCTGATAGCTAAAGCTGTTTGTATTTTACCGCGAAATACCAGAATAGGGAAGTTGGGTGTTTACGACTCGTGCCGCCGGTCTTCGACTCCGAGGCTACGCAAGCTCGAGGAGCGGACCAGCCGGTATTCGTGCCAGGTCAGCGCCACGACTAGAAAATCCAATATGGTTAGCACCGAGATCGTTAGGGTGGGAGTACGCCAATAGGCGACCGTTTGGTACACGCCAAACCCGGTAAAAAGGATGAGTCCCAAAGGATACGCCCAGAGCCGGTTCTTGAGCAGGTTTGTGGCAATGAAGATTTTAGTAATACCGTGGGAGAGGAGGAACAAGACAACAAAACTACCGGAGGTTGCCGGTATATGGCCGAGCCGGATCAATGAATTGGCTACGAAGTCGCTCGGGTCCTCGGCAAGTTCTGTCGCTGTCAAGCCGCGCAATAACCGGTTGATTGCAGCCGGACCAGCCAGCCAAAATGCAAGTCCGGCAGCGGTTTGCACGAGTCCGTCAATCAACTTTAGTATAATGCCGGCGTCGAATAATTTCCGTAGATATTTTTCTTGTCGTGGCTTTGTCATGGCTGCTTTTGGAGGAGGCCAATTCTTTTCAGGATTGTTTGGCCTAATAGGCTATGTTTCAGTGTGATAAAACTTATGACGCAAGCCAAAATAGCCAGGACCATGCTAGCCAGAACGTCTACGGGGTGGTGAATCCCGGCCAAGACCCGCGAGAGTGCAACCAGTGCGGTCAGAATCCAGAGTACCCAGCTGAGCTTACGGCTATACGGGAAGACCAGCGAAGCAATGGTGGCGCTGAGAATCGTATGATCAGAAGGGAAACCGTTGTCAGCCGCGTGGGGAATGAGCGGGGTAAAATGTCCTGTAACGAACGGCCGCGGATTATAATATATGAGTGCTGCTAACTTGAGTAGGATAAAAGCTAGTGGAAGAGTTATTATTGCTAGAATAGCCAGTTCTTTTTGCCGGGCTCTCTGCAAGGTAAAGAACCATGCAGCAGCCAGCGCAATGATGACGAGAAACAAATATTTGGCTCCGAAAATAATGAGCGTTGGTGCGAGGGTAATCATAGTATCTTTCAAATGGGATAATAGGAGAATATCCTATATGACGCATGACTTCAAGGGTTTTTGTCACCCCTCCATGGTCACCATGGAGGGGGATAGAAAACCCCTCTCTTTTACAAAGAGAGGGGGTAGGGGCTGTGCCCTGTACCGGAATCCGCCTGAGGCGGATGACTGGTGCAGGGTGAATTTATGGTTTGACCGTGCAGTCCTTGAATGTTTGTACGCCGTTCTCTTCCAGGAAGGCAGTATCGCCTTTATTCCAGAAGACCTGAGTCTCGTCGCTATTGGCATAGCGGGCGCCGGAAGCGGATATGGCAATAGGCAGTGTCAGCTTCCTGCCATCACTGAGCGTAAGGTCCACCTTGGCTGACGGTTCGCTTTCATATACGGCGGTCATATATTTTTTCCCGGTACAGACAAAACCAACCGGCGTCGAGGGGTTGCAGGCTTCTTCCCACGAACGCAAACATTTTTGCTTGGTTTCGCACCATTGGTAGCCAGCAGAGCCAATACAGCCGTGGCTGTCGCGGTCATTGCCAACCATTTGATTTTCCTGCACAGGAGTTTTTTTGGGGAACGAGCTGGCGTCGACCGCTACGGAACTTAGGTCAGCTTGTTTGCGGACATAGTAGTAGGTGCCGCATGCTGCTGCGATGACGCCGACAATAATAAGGACTGTTACTGATATTTTTTTATGCATTTTGGTTTCTGGTGTTATTGGTTCACTGGTAGTATAGCGCAAAAATATTATTGGTAAAACCTCTTGCATTGCTTGGGAATTTGCAGTATAGTATATGGTCTTAAGGAGGGCATTATGGAAAACAGGCTGGACAGGGTCCAGAACGTCCTGGTCTGGACGTTTGTCATGAATGCAACCGTGTGTGTGATCAAAATTGTCCTTGGCCTTGCCACCGGAGTCATGGCTATTACTGCCGATGGTCTCCATTCGCTGGGGGATACGCTTTCCAACATTGTCGGATTCGTCGGTATCCGTTTGGCCAAGCGCAAGCCGGACAATCATCACGGGTACGGCTATGAGCGGTTCGAGGCCGTGGCCACGCTGGCGATTGTTGCATTGATCTCCATCACCTGCTACAAGGTGTTTGAAGGCGGATTCACCCGGCTCATTCATCCGGTGTCGGTGCGGATTGAACCGTTCATGCTGGCGGTCATGCTGGCGTCTATGGCCATAAATGTACTGACCGTGGTCTACGAGGGCGGGGCTGGCAAAAAATATCATAGCCCGCTGCTCATTGCAGACAGCAATGAAACGAAAGGGGACCTGTGGGTATCGGGCGGGGTCATTGCCAGTACCTACGTAGTCAGCCTGACTGGCTGGATGCGACTTGACGGGCTCGTTGCCGTCGGTATCGGGTTCCTTATTGTGCGCGTCATTTGGGAAATTATCGTGCCGACGGCCGAACAGCTGGCAGATGCGCAAGCAGTCGAGCCGTCGGAAGTTCTCTCGGCTGCCATGGCAGTGCCCGACGTACGGTTTTGCCATGCTATCCGTTCCCGCGGCAGCAAAGAAGCATTCTTTCTTGACCTTCACCTTGGGGTGGACCGGCGCATGACCATCGAAGAAGCCCATGACCGGGTGTGCCACCAGGTAAAAAAGGCTTTGCACGAACAGTTCCCCGGCCTGAAGAGCGCGATGGTGCACATAGAGCCTGACAACGAAGCTGGTCGGTTGCGTGGCAACAGCGTATTTCGCGACCGCGACCAGTATGGACTCGAGGAGTCTCATATCCCGGCAGCACAGCCGCACTAGCTCTGGGGTATAGGGTGCCCCTATGGCCGCCTTGCTTGTAAGGCGGCTTTTTTTATTCGCATAATTATGCTATAATATATGTACTTACCGGTGATCCTGTGCTGATGAGCACGGTACAACCTGTCTTGAAATCAAAGCATAATCTCAACGCCTGGTTCCACTCGCGGTATTTCTTTCCGCCGCTTATTTTGCTCGTACATAATAACAATTTAAAATCCCTTTTAGGGAAGAAAAATTAAAACATCCTATGCTCAAAAAGCGTTTTTCATGGATGGCTATGCTCTGCCTGGCGCTGGCCGGTCTTTTGCCGTCCTCGGGTTCGGCTTTGACATTGGCCGATCTGACCGGTACTGTAGCTGCCTCAAGCTATAGTCCCGTGACCGTTACTTCGGCAGCTAACAAGACCATCACCATAACAGCCACGCCGCTTTCATACAACAACAGCCAGTGGACATACCAGATTGCCTGGAACCGGGCCAAGAACGCCCAAGGTTCGCTTTATATTTCGCCGAAGTCCAATGCTTCGACCAAAGTTGTCAGTATAAGTCCGGCTGACCGGGCTGGTTCGTCGTCTGTGGTCCTGCAGCCTTCTACGGCCTATCGTGTGGAATTCTACAGCTCGCCGAATGCCAAAGGCAGCCTGCTCGTCCGCAAGTATTTCACGACCCGGCAGGCTGACCTGAGCCAGGCTTTTATGCTCAATAGCGGATCAGCGGGCAGCACCTATTACAACAATAATTCAACTTATTCGGGTCTCTCAGGGAATCTGAATGCAGCAACAGGGAATAGCGCCGTTTCTTCAACGGGTACAACCGGCCAAGCGCCTGCTTCCTACATGAGCGCCGTGACCATGGCACAGTGGAGCTGTGGCAGCGATGGTACGCACTGTATGGATAAATACGGCACACAGGTCGGCCCGGGAATTGGCGCTAATTTGTATGCCAATGGCAGCTGCAGTCCTGACCGGATCACCGGAGCAGGAGTAGCCCAGGGCGGCACCGGCAACCCGACCTCCAACGTCGGACCAGGATTGGCTTGCAAGGTGCTCAATAAGAATTTTGTCGCTGCGATCGACTATACTGACGGCGGCAAGTGTTTTCACGTCGATGATACCGGTACCTACCAGGTGGACTGCGGGATCATGAAAGCCATGACCGGCAGTATTCCTCCACCACTGCCGTCCGGATTCTCTCTGAATTCCATTTTGAACGCTTCCTTCGATGCCAATACCGGCGGTACATCTGTTGACTGGGGTCAATATCATGCCGAGTGTTCTCAGGTCAAATGGAACGGCCAGAACGGCTACGTGAACGGTATCCTCTGCGGCGGACCCGGGGCGACGGTGCCGACCAAGCAGCAGCTGGTGGATGCCATCAATCAGCAGTCTGCCGGCATCAACAATGGCAGTTCTCTTCTCTATAACGCCCAAATTACTCTTGGAGTTGACCAAGGCCGGGCGATTAACCAGTATGGCACCCAGGTCGGCCCGGGCATCGGTGCCAATTTATCTGCCAACCCCGCCTGTAATCCGGATGCTATTAACGGGGCTGGTGTGACCCAGGGCGGCACTGGCAACCCGGCGTCCAACGTCGGACCGGGACTGGCCTGTAAGGTCCTCAACAAGAACTTCATTGCCCAAATGTGGTATAGCGACGCCTCCGGACAGTGCCATCACTTGGATGACACCGGTGACTATGTTATGGATCAGGCCATTTGTAAATGGGCCAATGGCGGCCATGTGCCTCCGCAGTTACCGGCCGGCTATTCCTTAGCTTCGATTATCAACGCCTCCTTTGATGCCAATACCGGCGGCACATCTGTGGACTGGGGCCAGTACGGCGCCCAGTGCAGCCAGGTGAAGTGGAATGGTACAAGCGGCTATGTGAATGGTATTCTGTGCGGCGGACCGGGAGCGACTCGGCCGACCACGCAGCAGCTCATTGATGCTTATAAGCAGCAGGCGGCCGGCATCAATAATGGTAGCTCTATTTTGAGCAATGCCCAGATCACATTAGGGGTTGACCAGGGCCGGGCCATAGACCAGTATGGCACCCAGGTCGGTCCGGGCATCGGCGCCAATCTTTATTCGGCGAGCGGCTGCAATCCTGACAATATCAATGGTGCCGGTGTGACCCAAGGTGGTACCGGCAATCCGGCATCCAACGTCGGGCCGGGCCTAGCCTGCAAAGTGGTCAACAAGAATTTTATTGCCCAGATGTGGTATAGCGACAGCCAGGGCAGGTGCCATCACTTGGACGATAATGGTGACTTTGTGCTCGACAATGCCATTTGCACGGGTGTGCTCGGTCATATGCCGCCGCAGTTGCCAGCTGGCTACTCATTAGCCTCCATAATCAATGCTTCGTTTGATGCCAACACCGGTGGTACTTCCGTGGACTGGAACCAGTACGGCGCCCAGTGCAGCCAGGTGAAGTGGAATGGCCAGACCGGGTATGTGAACGGTATTCTGTGCGGCGGACCGGGAGCGACGGTACCGACGACTCAACAACTTATTACTGCCATCAACCAGCAAGCTGCTGGAGTCAACAATGGCAGTGGCATATTGAATAATGCCATTCATATCCAGGATGATCAGGGTCGCGGCATTAACATGTACGGATCCCAGGTCGGGCCGGGCATCGGTCAAAATCTCTACTCTAACTCTAGCTGCAATCCGGACAATATAATCGGTGCGGGCGATCCGAACGGCGGCAATGGCGGTAATCCGGCATCGAACGTAGGACCGGGGTTGGCCTGCAAGGTCCTCAACAAGAACTTTATTGCCCAGATGTGGTATACCGACGCCTCTGGTCAGTGCCATCACTTGGATGATACCGGTGATTATGTGTTCGATGCTTCCATCTGCAAGTGGGCTAATGGCGGAAAACTTCCGCCGCAGTTGCCGTCCGGATATTCTTTGAGCTCTATTGTGAATGCTTCGTTTGATGCTAATACGACCGGTAACAGCGTTGATTGGTCCCAGTACGGTGCCCAGTGCAGCCAGGTCCGGTGGAATGGTTCTTCCGGTTACGTGAACGGCATCCTCTGCGGCGGGCCGGGCGCTACTCAGCCGACCACGAGCCAGGTCCAGTCAGGTGCGAATGCGACCCAGTCAGGTACCATGCCTGCCGGTTGTCTGCCAGGAATGGTCATGAGTCCGTTCGGACAGCCCTGCAATAGCAGCGGTTCGGGTACCGGCTCAACCGGTTATTCGGGTATTGTGCCCGGCACCAGGATCCAGTGCACCTCCGACGCCATGTGCGGCAGCAATAAGTGCATGGGTGCCACGGCGACTATGGCCGGATCCTGTACCTACCAGCCATAATGAATCGGATTATATAAAGCAATGCAACATGCAGGCGCCCGCCTCTGAGTGGGCGCCTGTTTTGCTGCATTTGCCTGGAAGGAGCAAACCGTCGGAATTTGCTTGGGCAGGGGTTGCCAAAATCCGAAAAATGCCTTATACTAGCCAGATATTTCCGCTTGTGAGTATTTGGCGGGAATAACATAAGGAGGATTGTTTGTTTACGGTTCCTCCTCGGGCCTGCTAAGGCTTCTCTATCGTTCCGATCACGGAGACCCAATGAAAGCATTTGTCGCTCTTGCTGTTTTTTGCTGCTGTTCAACAATGCTTGCCCAAGAGCTGCTCGTGGAAGCTGTCAATGTTTCCAAAGCTCCTGTTGTCTGGGGGCCTCACACCGACCGCAATAGCGCGCTGGTGTTTACGACCGGCAACCTGGTTCAGTTCCGAGTTACTAATCTGAATCAGATGAATGCCGCGACGTGCACTCTCAACTCACTCGCTTCATTGCCGGAGTGGCCGACATTCCCTTCGCCGAGCGGATCGGTTCAAATGTCCGCCAACGAGCGGGTGTATACTGTCCAGTGCATCAACCGGTCCAATGTCAAAAAGATCAGCTTCATCTATTTGCTGAACGGGGCGCAGTTACACCCGTCGGCAACAGCCGTGACCAGCGCGGCTTTTTATAAGCTGCCCGGAGAACTGGTGAATGTGATCGGCGTCGGGTCGTTGGCTACCGTGTGGGGCGCTGACCTCGTCGGCGACTGTACGGTAAAAGTCGGTGGGGTGGCGGCTCCGGTAATCTATACCGGTGGCACACAAGTCAATTTTCAGACGCCCTATGAGCTGGTCCCGGGTTCGGGGGTTCCGGTTGTAGCATCGTGCAACGGAAAAAGCAGTGGCTTGTCGGTATTTGTCCGAACGGCTATGCCAAGCATGTTCCGCGACCGGGTCGACGGGGCACTTTCCGCCCTGGTCAGCCACTTAAACAATTGGTCGCTTGTCACCCAGTCAAATCCCGCGCGTAGGGGAGAGATGGTCGGATTCTGGATGACCGGCATGGGCCAGACCAGTCCGCCGCAGTCCACTGGCGTACCGGCCAAGGCTATAGCCCGGCATGAAGTTCGGGCCGTACTGAGCATTCAGGGGGTAGACTATCCGGCAGCACTTTACTATAACGGCGTAGCGACCAGTTTCCTGAGTCTCACGCAGTTCATGTTCACCATTCCGTCCGACGCCCCTACCGGAAACGTGAAAGTGACTGTCCGACTGCTCTCGGCCGCACCTGACGATCCGCCCATGGAAGCGGTCATTCCTATTTCGAGGTAACCGTCCTCGAGCGTTTGGCACTCTGGCTTTGGTCAGAGTGCTTTTTTATTGTGTACACTGGTGGGCACCACACAACTGTCCAGAATAACAGAATGTCTCAAAAGACTCTTAAAGATGAGTGGAATAAGCAGGTCATTACTACCCGGCGTCATGCTGAGGGACGGGGATCCCCAATTTTTATTTTCAGGTAAAATTAGGGGTACCCCGGAGTCAGACGACCGAAGCATCTCTTTCCTGTGAGGAGATCCTTCGTCCTCGGCGGCACTCGGACTCAGAGCCTGCACTGAACGCAGTGAAGTGATGACGCCAAAGGGGAGCAAACTTCCTCTTCACAGTGAGCGAATGAGATATTCTGGACAGTTGTGTGGGCGCCATCTCTGAGATGGCGCCGATCTTACCATTTGTGCTCCGGTTGACTGCTTTTGCCAGTTAGTCTATGATAGGCCCAGCTGTAAAAGGAGGCATATGAGTGAAATAGCTGATCGGATTGTGGTGTTGCTTGGCGACCTGGCTCCTGCCCAGGCGCGCGAGGTTCTGACGGAGGTTGCTAACCGCGTATTCATACACAAGCCTAAATCTCCCACTGCGTCTGCCCGGACAACCCCAGAAGCGGTCTGGCAAGCATTGGTCGCGGCGTGCGGAGGCGACGATCCTGCGCCCGAGGATTTCTCGGATGTCGATGGCATCCATGAAGGCCTGCGCCGTATTGATTTCACCCTGGAGAACTTCGAGTGCAAGCCGCGGGATTACGGGCCCGACGACTGGAAGAATGTGCTGGGACCGCGCATGTTCGGCAGTGTGCCGGGTATTGGTTGCTACGGCGGGGGAGATTGGGAAGAGGCTGTACTCTTCATTGTCTACCTGGCTGCCGATGGCAAAACACTTTGCACGTATGTTCCGAAAGAAGGCAACACCTGGAACTACCAGACGAATAGCGCTTTCGGCAACGACGAAGAACAGGATGTCGAGTTCCTTACTCGGTGGCTAGCCGAGAATCGTCCGGACGTAACGGTTGAAGATGTCTTCTCCGATCTGGATGTATACGCCGGCTATATGTTCAACGAGGAAAAGTTCATCAGTGACATTTCCGCGAACGTTCCCGTCTCCGGATAATAAGTGATACCAACAGGCCCAGCGCATGCGCTGGGCCTTTCTTTTTTTGGGAATTATGTGCTCATCAATTTTTGTATCGCTGATGCGACATCGGGACAGAAGAAGATATGCGTGCCCCGGTTGCTTTCGCGTATGAACGCTTTCAAGCTCTCGCTGGTCACCGTACTGAAATTGCCGACAATAGCCAGTTGGATGCGGTAATTTACGAATTTTTGGAGGATTTCTCCGGCCAGACCGGTGCGCAATTCAAAAAAATCCGGCGCCAAACTTTCCTGGTGCATAATGATCTTTCTGGCTCCGGCAAGCTTAGGGTTTACCAAGATATCCAGCGCATCCTGCGGAGTGGCGATGAGTAGGGTGTTGGTGATGATTTCGGCGATCGCAGTGTCGCCGTGTTGGTGAATGACAGTTTCCATATATTACATTTTTCCGGTCGGCTGCAGCATGGCGATGCGGTTTCCTTCGGTATCGGTAAAGGCAATATAGAGGCCGATGCCGGGGATCTCATCCGGCTTGCCCGGCGTCTGGCCTCCGGTGATTTTGCCGCCGGCAGCTTCCACTGCCTGCATGGCTTCATGAATATCGGTAACTGCAATCACGACAGTCACATTGCGGTTTTCCGGAGATTTTGGGAATAATCCGCCGTTGATCATGCCCGGGTTCTTAGGAAAGCCGGTTTCGCTGTCGAGCTCTGCGGTTGTGACGGTGACGTAATCGCCCATTTCAGGCCCGAGCTTGCTCGCCTGCCAGCCGAACGCTTTGGTATAGAAATCGATCATTCGGTCCTTGTCCTCAAACGGCATTTCAAAGTGCACGACGGGGTTCATTGTGTTCATAGCTTCGTGGTTAATTGATAGGAATAGTATAGCACCTTATGGCTGTTTTATGAGACTCATTTGAAACCATAAACTTAAAAGGCCTTCCCATTCGAGGAAGGCCTATGGAGCCCTAAAATTCAATGGGCCGGTAGCCGCACTGTTTGACGAGGCCGGTCACCCAGGTATTGCCGGTCGGACAGGCGATGAGCGTGGCACGGATCTTGCTCGGGTTGTCGAAATCGGAGAACCGGGCAATGTCGACAATCATTCGGTCTGATTCCTGTCCGTTCTTTTTGAAGATGCTGTAGAACGGGGGAGTGGACATGAGTACGCCGTCTTTAATGCGCAGCTGGTCCTTGCGGTAAATTTCGAACAGGCTGATCGCATTCTCGCTCTGGTCGTTTTCCTTGCGCGCAAAGCGGATCCAAGGCAACCAGTGAATCCATTCACCGATCTTCTCGCCGTTAGCCAGAATGAAGCCAATCGGCACTTCGCTGGATTGCAGGCTGGACAGGTAGAGAATGCGGGACGGCCCGCCAGGTTCGGGGTAGTGGAGCAGTGTGTCGATTTCTCTGTCGGACATGAGCTTGCTGTCGAGCAGATTCTCGCGGTAGCCGGCCTTGCCGACGAAAGTCACGAAGCGCCGCGCATCGCCATTATGGGGGTGGCGGATGCTTGGGAAGTACAGTTTGTCACCGTGCTTTTTGACGTACTCGAGGTCAATGGGTGGGTGGTTGTCCGGAATGTGCAACCGGTAGTTGCCGGCGCTGCACGAGACGAACAGTTCCTGGGTGATGTAGTTCACGAGTACCGAAAAGATGGGAACCGCATGGCGGATGCAGCTTAGCGCGCAGAAGGCGCCGGTAATGCTGGCAGGCCCTCCTCCCAGTTTTTCCCAGTCCGCGATGGCATCCGGGTGGTTGATGACTTCCCAAACTTTGCGGGTCTTGTCCGGGACTTGGGCAAGGAACTTTTTCAGGTAGACGGAACGGTCCGTCGGATCACAGATGTAGATGGTCCGCAGGGCCCGCGTGTCGTGCGTATGCGTAAACACCAGGTTGCCTTTGGAGCCGATCTCTTCGGTGATGACGATGGAATTGTCGTCGTGGGCGCGCATCATTTGGACAATGTCGATTTCGGGACGGGCATCCAGTCCGAGCGTGTCTTTTTTGCCATAGGTGTCCACCGGCTGCAAAACGTCCTCCACGGTAGAACCCATGAGCGTGTAGTTGGCAGTAAGCGCGGCAGAAATGGCCGCATCACAATGGCCGACTTCAACACCTTGCATACAAATTCCTCCTCAAATTCGATCACTGGTACCATACTCCTTAAGGGGATAAATAGTCAATAATTGCTGTATTTTTGAGGGATACGTTTTCTAAACAATAGCTTGGAAACGTTTCAGTACCGCAGCCGGGGTGTTTAAA
>CAZHIA010000009.1:0-62451 GCA_964532425.1 uncultured Candidatus Saccharibacteria bacterium
CTGCTGCCTCCCGTAGGAGTCTGGACCGTGTCGCAGTTCCAGTGTGGGGGTCTCCCCTCTCGGGCCCCCTACCCGTCATAGCCTTGGTAGGCCATTACCCTACCAACTAGCTGATGGTGCCCAGGCCGCACTTCAAGCGTCTTGCGACTTTAACCTTGCGGTCACATGGGGAATTATCCCGCCTTTCGGCGGGTTATGCCCCACTTGAAGGACGTTCCTAGGTATTACTCACCCGTTCGCCGTGGGTCTAAACCCACTCGACTTGCATGTCTTAGGCACGCCGCCAGCGTTCATCCTGAGCCAGGATCAAACTCTTAATAGAATCCCGATGGAACCCGGAGGTTCATACGGGACAAGTTCGATCTGTTCCAGAAGAACAAATCATCCCCGCTGCTTACACCGTAAGCAACGAGACTGGCAGTAATTGTTTTTTGTAACCACAATTACCAAAGGTTTTGAGTATCATTGAACTCGTAAAGAAATTGACGTATTTTAACCTGTCCCGAATCCGCCAGCTGGCGGACGGGACGGTGGTTTTGTACAATTCTTGCTACTATTCAACTGTCAAGGTGCGGGTCCGCTTAGTCGCGGATAGCTGGGCGGCTACGCTGCTCAACTATCCAAGACCGAGTTTTCCACTTGAGCGATAAAAAACACACAAGATTGATGCCTTGTAGTGTTCCATTCTCCACCGATTGGCGGACCTCTTATAATCACCCCGCTCTTTCATCAGAATTTGACCTTTTTTATAGGTATTCTGATTACTCTATTTCACCGTTTCTCTCATAAATATGAGAGAAAGGGCGGGGTTACATAAGAGTAAAATTGGACTCGCTTTTTATGGCGTTTTTAATCTCCGAGGCTTAAAAGTACTAAATACTTAACTATATTAAACGATTCTCAGAATGTTGTCAAGGGAAATTGCAATATTTTCCCATAAATTTTTACAAATTTTAGATCTGGCTTAATTGCAATCAATTATGGTATAATACCGCTAACTTGCCATGAGGAGGAATACTTATAGAAAAGCGCAAAAATAGAGTACCAACCCTCAACGAACGGATGAAACCGTCTGAACGGTTCGCATAACCCACTCAATAAGGAAGCTGTATGAAGCACGCCGGAATTGGTGGTTAAACGAGTACCAAAAACGCGGCCGCAGTTTGGCCATTCGCACTATTTGAGGGTTCACAGGACCCTTCGTGAAAAGGAAACAGCACTCTTGATCAGAATCGCTCCACTTCAGTACCTCCAGCAAACCACAATCAACCCTCCATACTGTTTCCTGCCTGCAGAGGCGATCCCAGCGATCGCCTCTTTTTAATTTCTGGAAATAAAACAACCGAAGCACTTAGTTAAATGCTTCGGCTATCAACTTGGTGAAACGTTACCACGAACGGCCAACGGCAAGCGTCCAGGCGTACTCTGTTCCCTTGCGCGCGTAAAAGACTTTACTGCAAACCTGGCATGTTCGTTTGCCGCTGCCGTAGACCGGGCTGTTAAGATTGTTGCAGAGCGGACAGCGGACCGAATACGTATCGGAAAAGACCGCTTCGGGCATCGTTTGCACCACAAGGCTCATCTCACGCTTGCACCCGCTGCATACTCTTCTGGCCTTATCGGACCGGTGTGCGTGCATACTGGCGCCGCAATCCCGGTACGGGCAGACAAAGCTGCCGTAATCAGAACCAGGCTCGACCATGACCGCGACAGTTTCTACCCGGTACGATCCTGAGAAACCGCCGTTTGGAACAGTTCTCAAACCGGTAACATGGTGGTTGACCGGATGCATGATGCGGCGCAGGCTTTCGCACTGGTGTTTGCTCAGCTTGCCAAGTGAAGGTGCCTGGTTACAACGGTACTTTTGGCGCGAAAGTGGGGTAAAGGTAGGGCCACCACGGGCGAGGATAACCTCAATGAGGTGTGGGGATAGCGTTTCAGCAGCCATATTGCCTCCTTTGCTGATGCACTTCACCTTACCAAAACCCCGGATAGTTTGCAATAGCCCGCTTAAAATTCCAGAATTTTTCTGGGGCGTGCTACAATATGAGTGTTACATAATCTTTCGGAATCCGTATATTTATACGAAGTCCGTTTATTGATCTCTAACACAAACACTCATGCCAGAAACCACCCACTCGTCCGCAGGCAAGGCCGCGGCTTTGATCTTGGGCTTGTGCCTCATTATCAGCTCAGCTGTTGGCGCGTATGCTTTCATCCAAGGTAAAAACCTGGAAAACAATCTGCAAGTTACCGGCTCTGCCCGCAAAAAAGTGCAAGCCGACACCGTACACTGGACCGGCAGTTTTTCTCGGTCAGTTGCCAGCACAGATTTAAAATCCGGCTACCAGCAAATGACAGCGGACAGCAAGGCAGTAACTGATTTCTTTACCGGCCGTGGGATCAATGCCGACCAAATCACTATTTCGCCGGTGGCCATGGAACAGCCGTACAAGTACGATCCGGGTGCCGGTAACGGCAGGAATGACTACACCCTGCGCCAGACCGTTGATGTCAAATCAACCGACGTGCAAAAAATCACCGATGTCGCCAAAAATATCCAGCCGCTCATAGATCAGGGCGTCATATTTTCCACCTACGGCCTTGAATATTCCTACTCCCACCTCGCTGACATGCGCGTCGAGCTTCTGAACGACGCCATGAAGGACGCTTCGGTCCGCGCTAAAAATATTGCCGAAAGCGGTGGCAGACACATTGGCGACCTGCGCAGCGCCAGCATGGGCGTGGTCCAAGTACTGGCGGAAGGTAGCAATGATATTTCCGACTATGGCTCGTATGACACTTCCGGCGTCAACAAGGAAGTTATGGTTACGGTCAAAGCTGCATTCTCGCTCCGTTAATCCCTCACGTCGTAAAACCCCGGTTTCATTGCCGGGGTTTTTAAATTCATTTTGTGAGACCCAGACCGTCGATATATATGACAAAGGTCGTCGCTATAATCCGAATGGAGCCCATATGTGGCAACAATGGATTAACGGGATCCTCGGGATCTGGACCATCATAGCCGCCTGGACCTATATGTCTGCCAGCACAGGACGCACTCTGCTGATTATCACCGGCATCATTGTGGCAGTCCTGGCTTTCTGGGGCGCTTCCAGGGACACCACCGCGCACCGCCATGGCCCCACCATGGCTTGATGGAAACCCGTACACAAAACCCGCCAGCGGCGGGTTTTGTGGCGGAAGACTGGCGGCCTTGATCCTTAATGTTACTCCTATGTCAAAACAGGAACTTTTTACCACGCTCGTCCATAATCAGATACTCGTCACGCCTGCGCTCCAGAAAGCATTTGCTAAAGTCGACCGGGGAGACTTTGTCCGTCCTGAGTACCAGGAGCTGGCGTATGAAGACCACCCGCTGCCCATCGGCTTCGGTCAGAGCATTTCCCAACCATCGACCGTGGCATTTATGCTGGAGTTACTTGCTCCAAAAAAAAGCAACGTCATTCTGGACCTGGGAGCCGGATCAGGCTGGACTTCCTGCTTGCTGGCAGAAGCGGTAGGGCCGCGAGGCCGGGTATATACGGTCGAGGTTATTCCCGAATTGCTCCAATATGCACAATCGAATATCAAACGGTATGGCTACAATAACATCACCACGCTTATTTCCTCCGGCAGGCTGGGCTTGCCCCAGTATTCACCGTTTGAGCGGATTCTTGTCTCGGCCGAAGCCCAAGACCTCCCGGCAACGCTCATCGACCAATTAGCACTCGGCGGCACGCTGGTCATGCCAATCCAGGGAGCGGTCGTAAAAATCGACAAAGTTGCCGATACCATGTTGGAAACCCGCACATTTCCCGGATTCGCATTCGTCCCCCTGCAATAAAATGATCCCCGGCATAACCGGGGGTTTTAATTATTCGCGCCGCCAGCTAGCTTCTCCGCTCTTCAAAACTAAAAGTGATGTTTGCTAAAATCACCAGCACTACTGCCCAGCCGAGCATCCACCACACATCTGCCTTTATTCCCGAGAACCCGGCATTCCTCGTCATAACTTCCCGCAAAGCGGACGAAAAGTAAGTGAGGGGCAAGTATTGGGCAATCCTCTGCAGCCACTGAGGCATGCTCGAAAGGGGGAAAAATGTGCCTCCGAGGAACAACATTGGGAAGACGACCAAATTGGCCAATGCCGGCACTGTTTCCACGGTGGAAGCCAGTCCGGAAATAGTAAACCCCAATCCCAAGAACATAATGGCGCCGAGCAACACGACCAGCAGTACCAACCAGAACGAGCCTATCACATGAGCATGCAACATAAAAACGCCAACCGCGATCAGAATAGATGCCTGTATCACGGAAATGATCAGCCGCGTAACAATGTTAGCCGTCACAAACTGGTATGGTTTAACCGGAGTCGCTAATACCCGCTTTAAGATTCCTTTCTCCTTATAGTCGGCAAACACAAACGCAACTGAAAAGACTGCCATTTGCATAACTGCCAGCGCCACCAATCCCGGCAAGAGGAAGTCTATATATTTTAAATTATTAACATTCACATCCCGCGTCGCAACCAACACCACATTTGCGGTTCCATGCAGCGCCAGAGAAAGCCGGTCAATAATCTGGTTAATAATTGAGATGGCGGTCTGTGCCTGCTGCTCTTGTCCGGTATTAGTGAACGCGGTGATAGTCTGAGGCAACTGAGCGGGATCGGCAGGGATAGCAGCGGAAGGAATTGCGAGCACCAAAGAACGGTCACCCCGCTCCAGCGCCGCGGCCTCGTCATCACTGCTGCCGGAGGTTACCGAAAAGGCCGGCACCGCTTTGATTTGATCGATAAATTGCTGAGTCTGAGGGGACGGGTCGGGAGAAACCACGCCGACATTTATTTTGGAGACACGATCAAAACCAATAAAGCCGAAAATCAGCATAATAATGAGCGGCGTGAACAGCGTAAAAAACAGCGCCTGCCGGTTTCGCACAAACATCTTGATAGAAGCGATGGTGAGCTGGTATGTGGTCCACATAGTAGAATTGACATAAATGACATAATTGAACAAAATTGACAAAATTGGAACACAAGAAATTCATTAAAATTTATAGAAACTGATTGAGATTAGTTGTGTCTCACAAATAGTTTCCATAAATTTCTACTAGTTCCTATTAATTCATGCAGTGGGTAGTAATAATTTTGTCAATTTTGTCAATTTTTTAAATTTTGTTCAATTACCTTATTCTCTCAGTTCGTGCCCGGTCAGTTTCAAAAATACGTCCTCTAAACTCGGGCGTTTGAGTTGTAAATCGGTTAATTCGGCATTGTTCTTGGCCATTGCGTCAACCAGGGCAGGCAAAGTTTGCTGTGGCTGTTTACTGGTCACCACATAACCGGTATTATGAGTTTCAACCGCTTCCGCACCCGGCAGCTGCCGCAGTTTATCCACTGGCAGCCTGCGCGCGCTTTGAAACAAGATGCGGGAAGATACCCCACTGCCCCTGACCAGTCCTTCCGTGGTGTTCAACGCAATGATCCGGGCATTATCCATTATGGCAATTCGGTCACAGAGAATTTCAGCTTCATCCATGTAGTGAGTCGTCAGTACCAGCGTTTTTCCTTCCCGGTGTATGGTGCGGATAAGCTCCCACAGGTTCCGGCGGGCTTGCGGGTCAAGTCCAGTAGTCGGCTCGTCCAAAAATATCACCTTCGGGTCATTTACCAGCGCAACCGCTATGGACAGTCGCTGCTTCTGCCCGCCGGAAAGCTCCTTGACCTTGCTGTGGGATTTGTCTTCCAGCTGCACCAGTTCGAGCAAGGACTGTGCGGACACACGCCGGCCATACATGGCACCGAAGGTTTCCAGCAGTTCCAGTAGGTCAAGGCCATCAAAGAACGCTGAAGACTGCAACTGCACGCCGATGCGGCTTTTGACCGCGGCGGTCTCCTTGGCCACATCAAGCTGGTCCAGCAGGACATACCCTTCCGTAATGGATTTGAGACCCTCCATCATCTCTAAAGTAGTTGTTTTCCCGGCCCCATTCGGTCCCAAAATGCCAAAAATCTCTCCCTGGCGGACATCGAAAGAGATATGGTCAACCGCTACGAATTCTCCATATTCTTTTGTGAGGTTATAGGCCGTTATTATTTCTTGCATATAAACAAAAATAGTCATTATTAATGACTATTTTGTATCCGCATTCTTTCCAATTGTTCATTGTTCGTCAGCGATGTATTCGAGCCCGGCCGGTTGTTTTATTTCCCTGAGCTGCTGTTTTGGAGCAATCTTTTTGATCGTTTGGCGAACGGTTTGCCCGAGCTGGTCGGCTGGAAACTGCCTTGCGGCCATTTTTAGAAAATCCCACACCACAACCGCGTCATCCAGCGCCCGATGGCGCCGCTTACAGCGAAAATCAAAACGATCTATGATAGCGCTTAAGTTATGCCTTTTGTGTTCCGGATACAATACGCGCGACAGCCGTACCGTGCAGAGCGTTTCGCAGGAAAAGGCCAGCCCCGCCCGGCGGAATTCAGCTTTCAAAAATCCATAGTCAAAACTGCTGTTATGGGCAACTAAAACCGCATCTTCAAAATAATTTAGGACACCTTCAGCCAGCTCGGTAAAACCAGGAGCAGACCTGACATGGCGCTCAGCAATCCCCGTAAACTCGGTAATGAACTCGGGTATAGGGAGACCGGGATTAACGAATGTCCGGTATTTCGCTGCAACCCGCCCTTTTTCTATACGCAACAAGCCGATCTCAATGATCCGCCCGGTAGCCGGATTACCGCCGGTAGTCTCCACGTCAACAATAGTATAATTACGGGTAAACATACGAATAGTATAACCAAACAACAATTATTCTACAAAACTACCCTGCGGAAATATCCAAATCTACGGAAAACTACGGATTCTCTAAGTGAGGATCCGTAGTTTTCCGTAGATTTGTAGTTTTGCGTAGCTCCGTAGTTATCTGAAACCGCCGGGAGTAAGAGAATGGATACCGCCGGGCAGCTGCCCAATGACATTGTTCGACCCAAGACAGAACGTAATCGTATAAGTGCTACCCCGGGCGTCGGCTTCGTAATAATATTGATTGTTCGTGGTATTGCACGTGGTACCTCCGGCATTGTTATCTGGAGGAGCGGGTGCGGTTGGCATCTTGGATATGTAGGTAGGAGTGATCGAACCGGTGCCGAGGGTGGTGATTGCCTGCATTTGTAAGGTCCCCATTACCGCACCGCCGGTCTGCGTATATCCGCTGCCCACTGAACCGGTACCGGTAGGATAGGCAGCGTAGTCGTTATAGAAGAGCTCCAATGCTTTTGCCACCTGGTTCATATCCGCAACACGGCGCGCATCTCGGGATTTCATGCGCGCTGAATTCAAGGCCACCAGTACAACGGACGCTAAAAGACCAATGATAGCAATAACCACCAGAAGTTCAATCAGGGTAAAGCCTCCCTGCCGGCATGAACCTTTCGACAATTGCCCGAATTTTGCAGGCATATAAGTGCCAATGATCAGTTTTTATTTTGTGAGTTGATTTCTCAACAATGGATGCTCTTGCTTTATATAATACCACACTATATTTAAAAAGCCTAGTTATTTACCTTATACAGCCAGATTCTTCGTGCGCGAATATTTGATCAGGCTTACTAGCCCGATCGATAAAAAATGTGCGCATATATCAAAACAAAAGCCCCGCCTTAAGCGGGGCTGTGAACTTATTGGATACCCTGGGGAGTCAACGTGTGAGAACCGGACTGCAAGCCGCCGGTCACACCACCGAGACAGAATGTGAGGGTGTATCTACTCCCGTTACTCATGGCTTCGTACCAGTAGTTGTTGGAACCCCTGGCAGCGGACGAGGCACAGGTGTTGTCAGCCGGCAGCGGAGCGGTCGGGATGATACCGATGTAAGTCGGGGTCAAATTGACCGAACCGTTCGGGCCGGATGCCGTCAAAGTCGTTCCACCAAACACACCTCCAGAAGCTGCGGAGTACGTGCTATTGGTCGGATACGCACTGGCATCGTTAAAGAAGAGTTCCAACGCGGACGCAAACTGTCTGACATCGGCCATTCTTTTGGCATCTCTAGACTTGGCTCGAGCCGAGTTTAAGGCCAATAAGACCACGGACGCTAAAAGACCGATGATAGCGATAACCACGAGCAATTCGATAAGAGTGAAACCCCGGGATCCGGGTGCAGACGCTGTTTTTGCAACCATCTGAACTCTCTGGCTGAAAGCAATGTTCTTCTCTTTATTCATTATATATAATTTGTTTTTACTGTTTAAATTTCAAAAGACGAATCTCCCACCTTATTATTACTATAGCACTAGATCCGTCCACATTCAAGAGATTTGTCCATAAATATGAAGGAATTAATCAAAAACCCGTACCCTGCAGGGTACGGGTTTTTGATTATTGGATGATTTTGTCGATCAATCCGTATTTTTTCGCCTCATCGGCTGTCATGAAGTAATCGCGATCGGAATCAGTTTCAATTTTCTTTACTGGTTGGCCGGTATGCTTCGACAGGATCTGGTTGATCTGGTTTTTAATGCGCAGCATTTCCTTGGCCTGTATCTCCACGTCTTTCTGCTGGCCTTCGACGCCTCCCATAACCTGGTGTATGAGTACGCGGGCATTCGGCAGTGAAAACCGCTTGCCTTTAGCCCCGCAGGCGAGCAACACCGCAGCCGCGGAGGCTGCTTGCCCGAGACAAATGGTCGCCACGTCGGCTTTCACGTGTTGCATCGTATCATACAGCGCCAGTGCGGCAGTGACGGACCCGCCCGGAGAATTAATGTAGATCTTAATGTCTTCCTTGCTATTTTCAGCATCAAGAAAGAGCATCTGTGCAATGATCGTATTGGCTACCGCATCATCAATGGGCTCGCCGAGGAAGATGATGCGCTCGCGGAGCAGCCGGCTGTATATGTCATACGCCCGCTCACCCATCGGACTGCGCTCAATCACTATAGGTACTAATGGCATAAGCTTGAAATTCCAAATATCAAATATCAAATATCAAATTAACACAAATGGGCACGAGCGACTGGTTTCATTTGTAATTTGAAATTTGTAATTTGAAATTAATGATTTATTCTTCCTGCTTCGCTTCTTCGGCCCCTGCATCGATTGACTCCTGCTCAACAGTCCCTTCCGGCGTTACTACCACTTCTTCGCGCTTGGCAGGATCTTCGCTGACCTCACCGGAAATTTTTTCACCATTGATATCAATCTTCCAACCAGTAAGGCGGGCAGCGAGACGGACATTCTGGCCGGCTTTGCCAATAGCCAGGGACAACTGATCTTCTAGGACGCCAACCTTGGCTTCCTTGTTGTCCTCATCCAGCTGAACATTCAGGATCTTGGCCGGGGACAAAGAATTGGCAATGAATTTGACCGGGTCATCGCTCCACTCGATAATGTCGATCTTCTCTCCCCCTAATTCTGCCATGACGGTCTGAACGCGGCTGCCTTTCTGGCCGACACAGGAACCAATCGGATCCACACCTTCTTCCGTAGAAAAAACGGCGATCTTGCTGCGAGAACCAGCCTCGCGGGCTACAGCTTTAATCTCAACGCTCCCATTGTAGATCTCCGGAACTTCCAGTTCGAACAGTTTTCTCACCATGTCAGGATGGCTGCGGGACAGCGTGATCTTCGGACCCTTAGTGGCAGGCTCGACGTGCAAAACCAGTACCTTCATGCGCTGGCCGAGCGTATACTTTTCGCCGCGGATCTGCTCGGATGGGAACAGCACGCCGGTAGCTTTGCCCAAATCAATAAGTATCGTGTCGCCTTCAATACGCTGGACGATACCGTTCATGAGCGTGCGTTCTTTAGCCTTGTATTCGGAGAATTGCACGTTGCGTTCGGCCTCGCGCAGCTTTTGGATAATGACCTGCTTGGCAGTCTGGGCAGCGATGCGCCCGAAGCTCGTACCGCTTTTCGGAGTAATGTCAGTCTTAATTTCATCGCCAATTTTAGCATTCTTCTTGAATTCTTGAGCCCCTTCGACATCCAGCTCCTTTTGAGGATCTTCCACGATTTCTACCACGGTCTTAACGTCAAAAACCTTGGTCGCCAAATTCTCAGGATCAAATTCCACGACGACATTCTGATTCTTTTCGCCGTAATCCTTACGAAAGGCGGCTGCCAAAGAAGCCTCGATCATGGCAATGATTTCATCGCGGCTAATACCTTTTTCTTCTGCAATCTGGTCTAACGCTTGCTCGAGTTGTTCGTTCATAATTCACAGATGCGCAGATATCACAGATTTCACAGATCTGTATGTCCGGCATCCTTTCTTGTGTCCATAGACCGTACACATATATGGCGATACTTTGCATTCCAGTATCTGTGCCATTACTGTGATTCGTGATCAGTGGACAATATTTAATTGTTATTCAATTGTCACAGTTGAAGCGATCCGAATTCACGAATGCCATCCCCGCCCGTACTGATCGGTACGTTCGGGGGGCGAATGTTCCGAATGGTCCCAATTCGGGGCATTCGGATACAATTCGTTGTTTCGGGTCGGATTTTATCAAAAAAAGACGAGCCAAAGCCCATCTTGATGTGTTCTCGGGATCCTAGTCCCAGTCCTCAACTGCATTCGGTATAATTGTAACAGATTTATCCAATTTGTCAAGCGAACCTTTCACCACATATTTCCGCTGTCCTTCCACCTTCACGGGTTCCAGTTGGCCCATATCGTTCAGAATAATCACTGCAACATCAATTTGAGGCTGAAGCATCCGGTACTCAGGTTCTTTGAGTAAAAAAATCTTAATGGCCTTAAGCAGTTTTGCTTGCTTATACCGGTCGACTGATTCCGCGGCTGTACCATGGAAATCGGCTTCCGTTGACCTGGTTTTTACCTCGACAAAAATGACTCTCCCGCTCCCGGCAGCGATAAAGTCAACCTCCCCGAGCCGCTTGCCTTTGCGGTTAAAAAAATTCGCGGCTATAACACTATAGCCGCGATGTTTGTATTCGATTTGAGCAATCTCTTCGCCAATCTGGCCAAGGGTCTTTGGTTGCACTGGTTTGAACCAATTGAACATATTTCTACAAATCTACGGATGTATCCTAATCTACAAATACCTACAAATACCCATTGGTGTTATTTGTAGGTATTTGTAGATTTGTGCCATCTGTAGATTAGTAGTTTTATTTCGGCAGGTACTTCAGCTTCATCTGTTCCTTTTCCCACTCGGAGCGCTCCGCCCGATAGCGCTTGGCCAGGTCCACAAGAATGAAAACGAGCCAAACCAGGCCGATGAGCAGCAGGAACAAAGCCACGAAATGACTGCCGAAGAATTTGATGTATTCGTAACGGGCGCCGTACCAGGCAATCTCAAGCAATCCTATAGTCAGAAACAAGTTGTAAAATCGGTTGCGAATCCTCTTGTCGGCCGGCGTAGGAGCCAGGCGTGATGCAATCTTCATGACAATGGCCAATGCCACCCCAATGATCCCCAAAGTCAGAAAAACCTTGTCCGAACGGGTAAGCATTACACGGTTGATGGTAAAAAGATAATCAAGATTGACCAGTTTCTTAAAATTGAACATAAATTAATTGAGCAAAATTAAATAAAATTGAACAAAATTGACAAAATTAACTGCAAAAACAGTGTTTTGCCTATTAAATCACACGGGTATTATAAAAGAAAAACCCCCGGGTGTCGAGAGGCTTTTTGCAGCTAACTTTAGCAAATTTACAAATGAATGCCAATATACAGATACCTACAAATCTCTCCTGGGCAAATCCGTAGTTATCTGTAAATTTGTCATTATCTGTATATTGGCATCATATTCCATTGAACAAACACCAAATAGTCAACATTATTTCCTGAACAACACGGCGTAATGGTAGCTATCCGCATTAATATCTTTCACCTTGGAGAACCCATGCTGCATAAGCATGACTTCCAGGGCGGTTTGGTCGATGCGCTTCGCAATGGGGGGACCGAACGGGGTCAGCTGCTTCTTCCACTCCACGACCAGAATCCCGCTGTCATTGGTCAGTATCTGGTAGGCATTCTTTAGGAGCTGGTCCCGATTTGAAATTTCATGCAAAATATTTCCCACAATCACCAGATCGACCGAACCGGCCGGCACCTGCTCATCGGTGACCGGCTTGGCCAAATCCGCCTGCACTACCCGTACATTTTTGTATCCCATTTGCTTAGTGATCGAACTGGTGGCTTCCAGCTTTGCCGGGAGCAAATCCAATGCATACACCAAGCCTTCGGGTCCAACCAGTTGGGCGGCCGGCAGGGCGTAAAACCCGCTCCCGCAGCCCAAATCCGCCGCGGTCATTCCGCGACTTAATCCCGTTTCTGCTACGACGATTGCTGGATTGATGAATTTACTCATTTTTGTTTCAAATACAACACTTAGATAATTTCCAATCTAGTTCTCTCGCGGATACGCGAACCTCGCGGAAACCAGATCACTTTAGCCAGCGGCATCCGCGAAATCCGCGTATCCGCGAGATAACTATTCAAAGCCTACACTTCCTGATACAGCTTCTCAATCCTTACCGCCTTTGGTCCATCCGTTTCTACCAGCACCCCATTAATGCATGCCAACCCCTCTTCTTCCGGCTCCATTTTAAATTTCCCTTTTTCCAAAAATAGGTCCAATGAATTTTGTATCTGTACCCCGATAACGGAGTTTACCGGACCGGTCATGCCGACATCGGTAATGTACGCCGTGCCGCCGGGAAGGATCGTTGCGTCAGCCGTCGGTATGTGGGTATGAGTACCGACTATCGCTGTAACTCTGCTATCGAGGTAGCGTCCTAATGCGATCTTTTCGCTGGTTGCTTCCGCATGAAAGTCTACTAGTATTATATCACCTTTTTGGCTTTGCTCACGGAGGATATCATCCATGCAAAAAAATGGGTTCTTGACGTCGCCGTCGTACAACCGGTCAAAAAAAACTTTGCCATTCATATTAATGACCAAATACGACTGCTCATTGATGGTAAACCGGTAATAGCCGTGTCCAGGCTGGTTTTCCGGGTAATTGGCCGGCCGGATCAGCTTGCCATACTTTTCGAAACATTCGGCTGACAAAGCGCCTTTGTCGAAGACATGGTTACCAGAGGTATAACAGTCAATATCCAGATTATCGAATTCGGCTAGCGTATTGGGCGTCACCCCTTTACCGTGAGCCATATTTTCCACATTCACAATGATTGCATCCGGCTGAAACTGTTCTTTCCACACAGGCAAAACCTCCCGCAGCGCCCTGCGCCCCGGTTTTCCTACAATATCGCCGATGAATAGTATTTTTGCCATATAGTTCTCTCGCTGATACGCGGATGACGCGGACCTCGCTGTACGAGATTCTCCGCGCCATCCGTGAAGTCCGCGTATCCGCGAACTAACTATCTTGCGTATTCAATTACTCTAGTCTCGCGTATAACATGCACCTTGATCTCGCCAGGGAACTTCAACTCATTCTCTAACCGGTTGGCTATTTCGCGAGCGATCTTCTGACACCCATAGTCATCCAGCTTCTCCGGCTTGACGAATACGCGAATCTCACGACCACCTTGGATGGCGTATGTCTTTTCCACACCTTCGAAACTATTAGCGATGTTCTCCAGGTCGGTCAGGCGCTTGATGTAATTCTCAAGCGTGTCTTTTCTGGCACCCGGCCTACTGCCGGAAATATTGTCACAGGCATCGACAATAATGGCTTCCACGCTCTCAGCCTCTTCCGTTTTGCCTGTCACATCCGTGTCATGGTGGTGGGAAGTAATAGCTTCAATGACGCGCTTGTCGAGGTTGAACTTTTCGGCAATCTTCCGTCCTAGCTCCACATGAGTGCCTTCCAAGTCCTGGTCCAAAGCTTTGCCAATATCATGCAGTAATGCACCCTGCTTGGCGATCTGCACGTCTGCCCCCAGTTCTTCAGCCATGAGCGCAGCGAGCTTGCCCATCTCCACGCTGTGGCGGAGAATATTCTGGCCATACGATGTCCTGAACATCAGGCGGCCAATAAGGTGGACAAGTTTGGGAGGAAATGAGGCAATTCCGAGCTCATATACTGCCTGTTCACCGGCAGCCTTGATCTGTTCATTAATTTCAGCCTTGCTTTTCTCGTAAGCCTCTTCAATGCGGGCCGGATGAATGCGTCCGTCGGCCAGCAATTTCTCCAAGGTAAGCTTGGCAATGTGGCGGCGAATGGAATTGAATCCCGAAATAACTACGGTATCAGGGCTGTCATCAATAAGAATTTCCACGCCCATCATTTGCTCGAATGCTCGAATGTTGCGACCTTCCTTGCCGATGATGCGGCCTTTCATCTCTTCGCTCGGAATCTGGACCGTGGTGGTCGTGGTTTCTGCAGTCACTTCCGAAGCGACGCGCTCGATGGCCTGGGCTACGATTCGACGGGCTTCGCGCTCCGCCTCGTCATGGGCGCTGGCCACGAGCTTTCTGTGCAGCTGGACCATTTCATCTTTGACCTGGCGTTCGGCATTATTGAGCAGCACCTGAGCCGCTTCCTCGCGGGTCATTTGCGCGATCTTTTCCAGATTGGCAATTTGCTTGGCTTTGAGTTCGCGAATCTCTTCCTGGATCTGCTTAATCTCTTGCGCTTTGCGCTCCGTATCTTCGCGCTGCCGGTCCAACTGGGTATTCTTCTGTTCAAGCTCTTTTTCTCGGCGGTCAATGCGCTCTTCGAACCTGACGATTTGCTGGCGGAAATCAGATTCCTGCTTCTTGGCTTGGTCGATGATTTCCAAGCTGCGAGACTTGGCATCGAGCAAAAGTTCTTTTTCCTTTGCCTTGGCTTCTTCCAAGATTTTCTCGGCGCGCTCTTCGGCGCTGCCAACCTTCTTCGACATGATGGACTGCCTCAGATAGTAGCCAACAGCCGCTCCGAGGACAGCCCCCAAAATGATATAAACTGCAATCATAAAAATCCTACATCCGCTCACGTAGGAAGACTTGGGATAATATGAAACACGGCTAATTTACTAAAATTAGCTCACTTTGGGACTTCCGATATGGTTGTTACTGACTTTGCGGTCGTTATAAGTAACAAAATTTCGTAAGATAAGGCCCGGAAAGTTCATATTATCCTCAGCGACTTCCAGCGAGTACAGATATTAATCACAATATTTCAGTAAGCCCATTCTACCATCATTCATCCGCATTGTCAAAACCGCTTATCTTTGTTATTATTTTCTAAATAAACGTCTTAGATAACATAATCCGAATCTACGAATGTATCCCTGCCTACCGGCAGGCAGGCAAATGCCCCGAATGGGCTATTCCTCTCCTTTTCAAAGGAGAGGTTAGAGCCTGCCTCGGACTTGATCCGGGGTGAGGTTATTCGGGGAATTTGGATTGCGAGTATTCGGATCATTAGGATTATATTTATGAAATACACCCTTCCCCCTCTCCCCTATGCATACGACGCTTTGGAGCCGTATATTGATGCCAAAACCATGGAGATCCATTATACCAAGCACCACCAGGCGTATACTGACAAGCTCAATGCCGTGCTCGACAAGCACCCGGAATTGGCAGAACGCCCTATCGACGAACTGCTCAAAAATATCGATCAGCTCAACTTGCCTGAGGCGGACCGCACCGCGCTCCGCAACAACGGCGGCGGGTACGTAAACCATAATTTCTTTTGGAACATCATGGACCCGAGCCTGCAAAAAGACGTGAATCTGGAGACCGATATCATGGCGGAGTTCGGTACGCTTGATGACTTTAAGAAAAAATTTAGCGATGCAGCAGCGTCCCGGTTCGGTAGCGGCTGGGCCTGGCTCGTTCGCAACAACGAAGGCAAGCTCGAGGTCTACTCCACTGCCAACCAAGATTCCCCCCTCATGCAAGGACACACCCCATTGCTCACACTCGATGTCTGGGAACACGCCTATTATCTCAAATACCAAAACCGCCGCCCGGAATACATCGATGCCTGGTGGAACACGGTCAAGCTGATCTAGCCGAACAAATCCATAAGTCTAAATTCATCATATAGATCCTATAGGTCTTATACGTCCCATGGGTCCTATAAATCCTCCGCATCCCAGAAGACGTATGCCAATATTAAAACTCCCCATACGGGGAGTTTTTAATTCTTGCACACTACTTCTTAGCAGTCTTCTTGGCTTTGCGCATGCGCGGGGTATTGTCCTGGCGGGCGCGGACGTAATAAATCTTGGACTGGCGCACTTCCGGCTGCTTAACCACTTCCAGCTTGACGATATTCGGGGAATGAATCGGAAAGATTCTTTCCACGCCAACACCGGAAGAAATCTTGCGGACAATAAAGGTACCATTAACGCCATTGCCGCCTTTTTTGGCGATGACCAATCCTTCAAAAATCTGGACGCGCTCCTTGCCGCCTTCTTTGATGCGGTTGTGGACCCGGACCGTAGCTCCGGTGCGGAACTCAGGCAAAGTCTTCACCTGAGATTGCGAAATATGCTTGACGATAGGCATTATACTACCTTTGACCTTTGACATGTGACATTTGACTTTCTGCACTAGCAGTCGGTCAAAGGTTAAATGTCAAATGTTAAATGTTCTAAAGTTGATTAACTGCTTTACTTCCTAATTCATTTAAAATTTCCTTCAAATCTGCCGCCAAGTCCGATTCCGCCTCTATCCATGTACCATCAGGCAGGCGAACTTCGATCTTCTTGGCATGCAGGAACTGGCGAGTCAGGCCGGGCAATTGGCCTTTCTTTGTACCATATAGTGGATCTCCCACTAAGGGAAATCCGGCGGAAGAAAAATGAACGCGGATCTGGTGCGTTCTACCTGTGTGCAATTTTACCAGAACCAGGGTGTATTCGTCAAGACTGGTTTTTATGTCATCGCGAGGAGGCAAGGGCTTTATCTTGCCGATGTGGCGATCTTCCGCAGTATAGATTGCTTCGCCCTCAGATGCATTCGGTCTCGCAATGACACCAGAAGTCAGATACTCCAACACTCGGTACTCCGTCAAAGACGGCTTAGCCTCAACCATATTTGTTGTGCTGTATTTGCGAAAATCCGTCTTACTCCGCCCGATCGGCTGGTCAAAGAACCCATGCGGGTGTTCCATCCTGCCGGCGACTAAGGCGATGTATTCTTTCTTAATCCTTCGCTGCCCAAAAGCATCCTTCAGATACTCATACATATCCTGCGTCGTAGCCACCAGCATGACGCCGCTCGTGTCCTTATCGAGCCGATGGACAATACCGGGACGACCTTCTTCCCCCACCACTTGAATATCTTTGAAATGATACAGCAGCGCGCTCGCCAGGCTTTCCCCTTTAAATCCTGCTCCCGGATGTACGGCCAGCCCTGCCGGCTTGTCGATGACAAGCAGTCCGTGATCGTGATATAGAACTTTAAGCGGTGTATTTGTGGCTGTTATTTCGGATTTTGAATTGCGGATTTCGGGTTGCCGATACTGTATCACATCATCTTTCCTAACCACATACTTACTCTCATTCTGCTCAACTCCGTTGACTGAAACCAGCCCAGCTTCAATATCCCGCTGGATCTGGCTGCGGGAAATCTCGGGCAAATCGGCCGCAATAGCCTTATCGAGCCGAGTTTTGAGATCTTTGACTTGAAACGAATGTGAGTCCATAATGATGGCATTAAGGGAGGAATGATGAACCGCAAGGAAACGCTTGTCGCTATAAAAAAATTTAAGGATGGCAGCAGCGTCGAAGTCCTCAGACAGACGAGGGTACCTGGCCCAAACGCCAGGGCAACTACCAGCACCGTCTATGTATTCAAACGCGCTCCCGGAACAGCAAACCCCAAGCCGCTGGCTGACCTGACGCCGCGCGATCTGCGGAGGATCGCCAAGAAAGCCGAGGAGATCAGGCAATTCCTGAGCACAATCCATCCACAGAGTAAATCGCGTTCGTTTTCCGAGAACACCTATCGCCGCTAACCGCTTACAGGCCCATATATGTAAACCGGGCTTGTTTTTTTAATTTTTGTCAATTAACAGGTCCGGGCGCCGCTTCTTGGTCCGCTTGAGCGCTTCGCTATGGCGGAATTCTTCCACTTTCTGATGATTGCCGGAGAGCAACACCGTAGGAACCTGTAAGATTTTTATTCTATTACTCGCTGTCCGAGCCGGTCGCGACCGGCCCCTACCGACCGCATTCTGGACTTTTGATAACTTTTTACTTGATAACTTGATAACTAATTTTTCCGGTTTTGTATACTGTGGATATTCCAACATTGCTTCCGAGAATGATTCTTTATCTGTTGATTCGATTTTGCCTAATATCCCTGGACGCAATCTCATAACCGCTTCACTGATCACGAGCGCCGGCAATTCCCCGCCCATCAGCACATAATCGCCGATAGACAACTCTTCATCTACAAAAGACCTGATCCGCTCGTCAAAACCTTCATACCTCCCGCATACAAAAACGAGATTGTCATATTGAGCGAGCCGCTGCGCATCACGCTGATTGAACCGCTTGCCTTGCGGTGTAAGCATAATTATGCGCCTCTGTGCTGTAGGGGCGGCCATTGGCCGCCCTTTGCTGGGAGGCCGATGGCCTCCCCTACAGGCGGACCGGATCGCTTTATACATGACATCAGCACGCAGCACCATCCCCACTCCGCCGCCATACGGCCGGTCGTCAACGATCTGCCGCTGTCCCAGGCCGAACTCACGTAAATTGATCGGCTGCATCTTGAGCAATTTGCCTTTAATGGCTTTTTGCAAAATACCAAAACTTTCCGCGAAGCTCTCAATAAACTGCGGGAATAGCGTAATAATTTTTACGGAAAGGCTCTGTTGCTTCTTCATTTGGATTCATTATATCATCTATGCGAAAAATAACCCCAAGCCGTCCCATGACAGGACAGGTTCGGGGTTATTATTTTTTAGATTCAGCGTAGTTCCGCATTCCGCCTCCGCCGACTGGCGATGGAGGATTCCGCGTCCTTCCGCGGTATCTTATAATTTGAAGTCGTCGATTGCGTCGCCGGTGTCTTCGGACACGGCTACGCTTTCGTGACGTGCCTCGTGGCGCGGGCCCTTGTGGGAACCTTCCGGCTCATAGATCTTCAGGTTGACGCGAGCTTTGCGCTTGGCGCCCACCACTCGGAGCAACGTCCGGATAGCCTTGGCTGTCTGGCCCATACGTCCGATGACTTGGCCCATGTCTTCCGGGTTCAAGTGGAGCGTAATGAGAACACCCATTTCATCGACAACGCGTTCGGTTTTTACATCCTGAGGATGATCAACCAAAGCTTTGACAATGTACTCCACAAACTCTTGGTCTTGTTCCATGGTATTCGTGCTACTGATATTCCGATAGCTTAATTCGCTTCGACTACTGCAAAGCTGCTATCTGGCTCTAGTATAAGAGATTTTGGCAGTTATGTCAATACTAAAAAATTTCCCTGCGGGCAGGGAAATTTTTGTTTATGCAGCCGGTTGTTCTTCAGAGCTCGGAGCTGCTACTGCAGCTGGCGCTGCGGCTGGAGCCGCTTCCTGGGCAGGAGCTTCTTTCTTCGGTACATTAAAGGCTTTGACCTTGCTTCCGGTGATCAACCCTTTGTCCACGAACAGATTGTGAACCGTCGGTGATGCTTGGACATGCTGAGCCAGCCAGTGCTTGACCCGCTCTTCCTTGATCTGGAAGCTCTTCTTGCGCGGGTTGTAACTGCCCAAAACTTCCTGGAATTTTTTGGAAACATGGGAGGTCTTTTCCGCAAGCACAATGCGGAAATCAGCCTGGTTTCTCTTGCCTGTGCGCTGTAAGCGAATAGTTAACATAAAGTATCTCTACTAAAAACGAAAATGACGAAGTTGCTAAACCATCGAATTCGCCTTTTCGAAATTTAGTTAATTTAGTAATTAGCAGAAAACCCATGATTAGCAATCATGGAATACCATCCAGTAAAAAGGCTTCTTAGCAGCAACTTAGAAAACCTTGGAATCGTCGAGGATGGTTCATCCGACTTCTCCGCCGCCTGGCGGATAGGCTGGATAAAAAGAGCGTGGCTATACTATAGCACGAATGCCCTGCATTGACAAGAGGCCACAACAGCTGTTACAATCGATTGATTTACTTTCAGAAGGAGGATACACATGCTCTTTCCAGGCTGGTTGAGAAAAAAACAGCCGGCAGCTCCGGTGCCCCCGCCTCCACCCCCAAAAACACGCGAGCAACTCGTAGCGGAAAAGCTCCGGATCACCGATGCCGGGCTGGCAAATTTTAAAAGCGGACCCGCCCGCCACAATACCATCATCATAAGGGACAAGGACGGGAAAGAATCACCTCACCCCGGCCAAGTCACCTACTGCAATAATCAGCTCCGCATCGGGATAACCAACACCGAAATCATGCTCTGGTGTGATGTGTGCGAAGACATCCTGTGCCGTCAGAAAAAAGTCACTCCCCTCAAGGAACCGGAAGTAGGCAACTCGGGGTTTCCGCAGATGTCCGACAATGATTTTTTGAAAATTCTCAAAATCAAACCGGAGCAGTTGTAGGCTGAAAGCCGGTCATTCAGAAAGAGAGGTTGCAGCATGGACGGCGAAACCGAAACGATCTGGTCAGTGGTGAGAAAATTCTACCCTCACGCCGCCGATGACACGGTTCTCGGAGATCGCGCAGCAAGCATAGAAAGACTAATTGCCGAGCGCTTGAATAAGAGCGTCAAAGTCGACCCTGCAATGAGCGTCGCAGCGCTCATCAGGGCAACTCGCAATACTCTGAACATGTCACAGATGCTCTATCGCGGGAGATCCTCGTGATCCGCTATGGAGCGTTCGCTCCACAATACCAGAAACCCCGCCTGTCTAGGCCGGGGTTTTTCTTTTGTCTACACTACATCCAGCTGCTGAATAGACTATCGGCAATAAAATTAAGAGGACATCACACGGCTACTCAGTCGCGATAGAACTAATAGCCTCTGGCTCAGTAACTACCTCGGGCGTCGGTTCAACCACAGGAAGGGTGGAGGTTGCCTGTTCGTTTGGAACAGCGTCCACTGGCTGGACAGGTTCCGTCGTTTGAGAATCTACTACCGCAGGCTGCTCTTGTGTCACAACGACCAAATCGGCTTGAGCACCACCTTCTTGTCCGTTACCGGTTTGTCCAGATTGTGGTGGAATAATCTGGGGCTGAATCAGAATTATATTCTGAGTCGAGCCATCGGAAACTGTCAGTTGCGCTTCAGGAGAAGCAAACGAATGCCAGTCAAAGACTACATCTGTCGTAGTTGCCTGAGGTAAAGATAAAGTAAACCCACTGGCATCTTTACTTTGGATAAATGCCAGAACAGCTGCCCCTTCCGGTGAAAAAGTTACCACGGGTTGGTATTTATATGCCTGCTTAAACGTGACCCTCACCGAAGTCTGCCCGGCTAAAATTTTCGCTTCCCCCACGCTGTCTCCTGAAAAATTAGAAGAAACATATACCGACAAAGAGGATGCAGTGGCATTACCGATAATCGAGCCTTGAAGGTCGGCAATCTTCTGGTTTAAGGCTTGAATGCCAAGCAGCGCTACGCCGGAAGGATCAATGGTGGAGATGGATGTGGAGGCATGCTCCCCTCCCAGGCCGAATGCCGCATAGAAGTCCTGGGCAGTCGGACCGATGTGGGTAGTGGTAGCCGAGTCTGCCTTGTAGTTCCACTGGGAGATGGGAAGACTGGCAATCTTCTGCAATATTTCAGCCGGAGTGACGGTAGCAAAGTTCTCCTTCAAATTGACATCTGAGGCATTGCTCCAGACTGAGCCGTCACTATAGGCTCCGCCGGAGAGGGTCAGGAGGTGGGAAGCATCTGTTGTGCCAATGCCGACATGTCCATCCCAGCGTAATCGCACACTTTCGCTCCCATTAGTATAAAAGCTTATAGTTCCGTCCGATGGTGAAAACATCCCGGTATCATAGCCGCCATCCTGGTAAAAAGAGTACCCTCCTCCGCTAGTCCCGGTTGATTCGGCTACCATAATCTTTCCGCCAATTTTAGCATCTCCCTGTACGTATAGATTATTCGCTCCGGGATCGCTCGGCGTGGTCGTACCTACAGACAAACTGCCATTAAACCAGCTATACACATATGTATTCGTTTCATCATAACCAGTTGTAAGGGTAAGGCCACGTAATGAGTCTTCCGGACGACGCGCAACATTACCATCCTTCGAAACAAAAAGGGCGAGATTTGAAGAAAAGCGCCAATTGTATTCTGCGCCAATCCAAGAACGGCTTTGGTTTATATTACTAGCATTTATATTGGAGAATTGGATCGCCGTATTAGCCGCGTAACGATCCTCTCCCACCTGAAGAAATGACCAGCCTCCGTTCTGCCCATAAAAAGAAGCAAACGGGGTACTACTTGGAGAGTTGGAATTACCGAACCCTGAAGTATAAAATACTGCGTTCGTTCCTCCTCCCACATTGAGAATAGAAGCCATTGAAGTGGTACCTATGCTTACAATATCTTGGGTATATGATTGGCCATTGAGCAACTCCTGCCAATTCCCTGCCAGGGAACCATTGACGAACAACCGGTTCACGTACAGATCTCCAAAAGAATTGTTAGATGTTCCCAAAGATGAACCAGCAGCGTAAGTTGAGCCGTCTTCTGTAACGAGCCTTGCAAGTTTCAGCACTTTAGACCCCAGATCTCCATAAACTATGCGAGGATAACCGTCCAAGCCTAGTGCCATTGAGTTCAACCCTCCCCCGGTAAAGGAAATTGAAGCTAAAGATTTTTCGGAACAATTTGCGGTTTTACATTGAATGTAGAACACCCCTGCGCCCTTCGGCCAGTTCCAAGCACCGTAAGAAATCCTCGGGAGGTTATTATTATCCATTATGACTGTGACCTGAGATGCATTTGCCACTGAAGCTAACGTAGTTGTGTTCGATAGACTACAAGCTGCATTAGTACACTGGATGAATTTAATAGCCGAACTATCATCAGTGTACACAATCCTGCCATAGCCATCAGTCCCTAATACCATATCGATATAGTATCCCCTGGCAACCGTACCTACCAACTGGTCACTCCGCACGGTACAAGAGGCATCCTGGCATACCACATAGTGAATCTGATTAGGAGTTGTATCTTGATTTATATAGACGAAGCGGGCAGTATTATCTGAACCCACAGCAATCGCCGATTGTTCCAGCCAGCTAGTAGAAGAAGTGGCAACTGTTGTGGTAGCTACGGAAGTACAATCGGCGTTCAGGCATGCGGCAAATTTTAAATAATCCTGGCTGGGATCTGGGTGCTGGTATTGGGGGTAATCCTCGTACACAATTCTCCCCAAACCGTCTTTATCTACTGTCCCACTGACATTCCAAAAATACCCATGGGCTGGATGATCGACAAGAGTATCCGTCAAAGCATTGCAGTCCTGGTCCAAACAACGGACAAAATGGAGTTCGTTCGGAGTATTATAATTTATATAAACTATTCTCGGCAGGCCGTCGGATGCGATCGATAAAGTTGGTGCATCTGACCCGTTCGAATTCGTACTAATGACTTTATCATTCTTCGTTTGGCAATCCAGGTCCAAACAGTGGACATAGTGCAGCTCATAGCTGCTCCAATCCATGTAAACGAAGCGGACGTACCCATCAGTACCTACAGCAACAAATTTTTGGTTATCATTGTAGATATACGAGCTGCCGGCCGCAGCAGCTATCTGGGTTATTACAGTCTGCCGCAAAGAGCCGGAAACCCCGGGAAGGATAGAACCAGCGGTGGCAGTAGAGACGGTCAGACTGGAAACAGTAGTGGTTGCCAAACTCGTCTGTCCGGCCGTTAAATTCCCCTGAATATTCACCGACTCTGAAAATCTCCCTGTCTTGGAGGTAAGGGTGTCTCCGGTGAGATTAGTGCCAGTAATATCAGTTGCTCCGAGCGAGGTGGTAATCTGGGAATTATTTAAGGCAGCAGGGTTAGACGGCAGGAGAATCGGTGAATACCCCGCCGGACCTTGCGGACCGGACGACCCGATGTCCCCTTTGTCGCCTTTCTCGCCCTTGAGTACCCCAGATGCCAACAGAGTTTCAATTTTCTGATCTATAAGCTTGCTGAAAAATGCCGTATCCAGAGAAGGAACCGGTTTAACAGCAAGCGGAACGGTAGCAGCGGCTGGAGCTGCTGCTTTTCTGGCTGCTGAGGCCAGAACTTCGACAGCTTTTCCACCTGGTACCGGCATAGTCGGGCTAGATACCTTAGTGCGGGAGGCTGCGGCTGGAGTAGGAGCCACCAGACTGTCGATATAGCTGTTGGAGGCAAACGTAAAGCTGACCACTGCCGCCATACCAAAACAAGCAGCAAGGACCGCCAACAAAAGGCGATGCTTAAGCAGGTTCATACAATTGGTTTAATTTGTATTTTTGAAAGTTTTGTTTCGAGTAACTGCAATTTCTGCTTTAATTATAGCAAATATAAATAAATATGTCAAAAATAAGGTACTTTTTGACATTTTACATATTGAAGTTAACGCCTGAACGGAAACTCTTATCTAATCCAATAACAAGGAATAGATCTAATTTATTGGTGTTTGATACGCATTCTCAATCCTTGCATTTCGGAAATGGCGCCAGATCCACCATACAATACCGATCACAATAAGGCCGACAATGAGGTAGTCAAACTTGTGGAAATACCCGCGCAGGCTTTCCCAGTTCTCGCCAAGCTTAAAGCCAATGTATGCGAGCACATAGGTCCAAATGACGGAACCAATAAAAGAATAGGCCAGGAATGATTTGAGCGGCACCCGCGCGATGCCGGCAGGCAGGGAAATAAATGTCCGAACCACGGGAAGCAACCGACCGACGAATGTGGACCAATCCCCGTGCTTGGCAAAAAATTGATCGGCCACATCCAGGTCATGGCGGGAAATGAGAATGTATTTCCCATACTTTTCCACAAGCGGGCGCCCTCCCCAGCGGCCGATTTCATATGTCAGCCAGCTCCCGAGCATGCTTCCTACGCCTCCGGCCAAAGCCACGCCCCACAAGGTAAACCGGCCAGAATAAGCCAAAAAGCCAGCAAATGGGGCGATTACTTCGCTCGGCAAAGGGATACACGCGCTTTCGATCGCCATAAGTACTGCGACACCGCTATATCCGAGTGTGGAAATGGTGTGGATAACAAAGGCAGTAATGGTGGATAGCAAGTTGGTAAGCATGGGAAAAAATATTAATAAATCCGCAAACCGGGAATACACCTTATTTTATCATACAAACATTGAGCATATAAACTTCATCGTCCGATGAAACATAAAAGCATCACCTGTGTGATGCTTGAATGCTTATATGCTTACACGTTTGTATAAATTCGCTTTCAAGGATAGTACTGTGTGCAATCTGTGTTCATCCCCGCTTGCCTGCGGTAGGTGGGTGTCTATGATCTTATTTCGCGTATGCCTTGGCCTGTTCCAGCTTCACTGAGAGCAGCTTGCTAATGCCGTCATCTCCCATGGTAACGCCATAAAGGATATTGGCTTGGGCCATGGTCTCGCGATTGTGGGTAATGGTAATGAATTGCGTCTGATGGGCCAGCGTGCCGAGTATCTGCCCGAACCGAATGGTATTGGCATCATCCAAGGCCGCATCAACCTCATCAAGCACCACGAACGGCGAAGGGAAACAGGTCAGCAGGCTGCACAGCAAGGCAATGGAAGTCAAACTGCGCTCACCGCCACTTAAGGCCTGGATGTTCTGCAACTTCTTGCCCGGCGGCGTCGCTTTAATGTCGACTCCAATAATATTCGAGGCTCCCTTCTCGTATTTCTGTACGATCTTCTCTTCGGGGCGGAGCTGGTCCTGCGGTTCGGTGTCGGCACTTTCAACCTGTCCGGGCTCGCCCTGTGCCTGTTCCTGCTCTTCTTCCTGCGCATCGTCCGATTTGACCAGGCTTAGGTAGGCGCGTCCGCCATTGAATAGCAGGCGGAAATAATGCTCGAACCGGTCATTGATGCGGTGGAAGGCTTCGTTGAATTTCACCCGGATGTGCTCATCCAATTCATCCATAATAGTCCGCAAATCCTGCATGCTCTTTTTTAAATCATTCACCTGCGAACTCAAGTTGGTGTAGCGCACCTCAGTTTCCTGGTATTCCTTCATGGTCAGCTCATCGATACCTCCAATCATATCAAGCTGATTCTTGAGCCTGGTAATTTTTTCCAGCAGCGCATCCATAGAGAGCTCTTCCTGCGACGGCTGCCCCTCTGCTGGCATTTCTTTCGGTTCGGCAGGGACCTGCTGCATATGGGCAAGTGACTCTTCTCCCAGTATCCGCCGGATCTCCTCTGTTAAAACCTCCATCTGCGTATCGTATTTGGCTTTTTCCACGCTTACCGCGGAAATCTCATCCTTGAGCTTGGACAGCTCATCTTGGGCTTTGCGGAAATTGCTTTCAATATCGTGCAGTTGCAATTGTTTCTGGCGCTCTGCCTCGTTCTGCGAACGGAACGACTGTTCCAATTCGTTAATCTGGGTAGCTAGCGCTTGCGCCTCACCCTTAATACGCGTCTCTTCTTTCAATAAGCTTTCCAAAAACTCTTCTGTGGACTGGCTTTCCGCATGCTTCAGCTCAAGTTCAAGCTGCAATTTCTGCTGCTTCAAATCCGATTCCTGCTTTTCCAAAAACTCGACGTAGATGCGGGACTTGGAGAGACTCAATTCCATGGCTGACACGGCCTGGTTTACCTGCTCTCGCTCCTTGAGGAGCTCCTGGAGTTGCTGTTGGAATTGAACCTGGGCTTGCGGACCCTGGACCGAGCTGCGCACAGCCGCCTTCAGGCGTTCGAAGCCGGCTTTCAGGTTGTCGGCAATAGTCCGAATGACCGAGAGCGGCTGTTCCTGTTCCAATTGCGCATAAAATTCCTGCAGCTTGCCTTCCATATGCGACAGTTCGTGTTCCAGTGCATTAAAATCTACGCTGGCCGGCTGCTGCATGCTGCTGTAGAGTTTGTTTAACTGGTCATTCAGGACAGTCAGCTTCTCCGCGTGCAGTTTGGCACTCGCTTCGCTCTTTTCAATATCACCGGTCGTCAGCACGATTTTTTCCATGGTCTCTTCCAGCTTGCCCACTATTTCGTGCAATTGGATCTGCAACGTTTTCGCATCGCCCGCAGAGGTCTTTTCGCTCTGCATCTTGCCGCGAACCAGGCTCAAGTCCTCGAGCAGCTTGTTTTTCTGTGACTGCAGCGCGGCCATCTTGCTCTGAATCTCCCGGTATTCGCTGGCATGCTCGGAATTCTGCTGTTCTATGGATTCGGCCTGCTGGCGCAGGGAGAACATTTTCTGCTCCATGCCAAAGCGCTGCATGCCGAGTTCTTTGAGCCGGGCAACATAGGTATCAATGGAAGTTTTAAGGCTCCAATAATTCCTGCCGAAAAAATCTTTCTGATAACCTTTCAGCTCCTGTTCGATCTCGGCACGGGCTTCCATACGCTTAGCCTGTCGCCGGAGGGATTTAAGCCGGGGTTCTATTTCCGCAATCAGATCTTCGGCGCGCATAAGGTTCTGGGCGGTCTGTTCTAGGCGGCGCAGGGTGCGGTCACGCTTGATGTAGTAATTCTTCACGCCACTGGCTTCGTCCAGCAGGTTTTTCACCTCGGAAGGACCAGCCAGAATCATTTGGTCTATGGTTCCCTGTCCGATAACGGTATAGCGGGAAGTTCCAATATTGCTGCGCAGCACCAGGTCGACAATGTCGAGCAGGCGGACCTTGTTACCATTAATCAGGTACTCGCTTTCCCCACTGCGATCAATGCGGCGGCCAATGGAAACTTCGGCTGCATCCACCGGAATGCGGTGGTCTCTGTTATCGAACGTAGCGGACACCTCGGCAAAACCCAATCGCGCTTTTTTTTCGCTTCCCGCAAAAATCACATCCTGACTGCTCTTGCCGCGGATCATTTTCGTGCTCTGCTCACCCAAAACCCAGCGTAGGGAATCGGCGACATTGCTTTTGCCGCTGCCGTTCGGGCCCACGATGGCAATAATGCCCTGGGAAAATTCCATGGACACCTTGTTCGCGAACGATTTGAAACCGTGGATCTCTAACCGTTTTAAGTACATACTACAAATCTACGAATGAATGCGAATCTACAAATACCTACAAATTATATTTTATAGGTTTTGATCTGAATTCAAAACTCTTCGTATTTTTAATGTTTTATCTCTAAAATTTACTATTATTCCCAGCTTCAGTTTTGTCTCGTGCAAATATCTCTTTATCTAGGAAAAATCACAATCCATCAAAAAAGCTTTATCTTTCAGCTCGAGTATAATTTTATCCTCAATCACAAAATCGGCGATGTTTTTGGAGCTTCCAATTACCAACTCTCTTCTGTATTTAATTCCGCACCCCTTTAACCGATGTTCAATATAATCTCCATATTGCTTCTCTTTTGCAAATCTGCCCAAGCTATTATGCGCTTCAAAAAGAATTCCGGTAAGAATGTAGCTCAAATCACCATAGAGCAATTTTGATTGTCCACTAACCTTGCCGTCGGGCATTTGTAGGTATTAGTAGATTTGTTTAATCCGTAGATTTGTAGTTTTGTCTCGTTTGTAGACTGAAAATGATCAGAAGTTATTCTGCTTTAATGCATTCTCTGCTGCCGAGATTTCCGCTTCCTGCTTGGAAGGCCCTTGGCCACGACCAACCTCGGTGCTTCCGACATATGCCGCCACGACGAATATCTTGTTATGGTCAGGTCCGCTTTCGGTTACCACGCCATAGGTCGGCGTGACACCTTTCTTTTCCTGCACGAGCTCTTGTAGCTTGGATTTTGGATCCAGATACTTTCCGCCGTTGATAATTGCCGGCAGTTCGACCAGCACTTCCCGTTCGATGAATTCCGCAGTCTTGTCATATCCCTGGTCCAAGTACATGGCACCAATGACCGCCTCTATACAGTTGGCCAAAATAACCTGGCGAGCGCGGCCAGTATCTTTCGCCTCGCCCTTGCTCATGAGCAAAAATTTCTCAAAGCCAAGCCGCTTGGCAATCTCTGAGAGCATTTTATAGTTGACGAGGGCGCTGCGAAAATTTGTCAGTTCGCCTTCCGGGTGATTGTAGTGCTTATACAGGTATTCAGTGGCTACCAATTCCAGTACGGCATCCCCCAGAAACTCAAGGCGCTCGTTATGAGGCAATTCAAAAGACCGGTTCTCATTCAAGTAGGACCGGTGGGTGAAAGCGGAAAGGTATAATGATTCGTCTTTAACCGGAATACCAAGGATGGCTTCCAGCTCTTTAGTAGCAATAGTAGGCACTCGCGTTTAGAAATTCCAATCCTAATTTCTAACGATTTCTAAACAATTCCCAAATCCCAAAATTCAAAGCTTCAAATGTCTAGGATTTAGGGTTTAGTCCGCCGACTGGCGGATTAGGATTTTTAATGATTATATTGAACTATTGAGCTATTCGCGCCCTGTACCAGTCGTCGTCTGACTCCTCCGGTGCAGGGCATATGCCACTCGCGCAACCACACATGCTGTTACTTTAACAGACATTACATTTCATTTGTGGCTGCGCCATATACCCGAGCGGAGCGAGTGGTATATGGTGGGCGGTACAGGGATCGAACCTGTTACCTTCTCTACGTCAAAGAGACGCTCTACCAACTGAGCTAACCGCCCATATTTATTATGCTTCCAAATTGTGTATGTGCACCTTTACGAAACCGGCTGCACTACCGGCATGCGGACCTTTTCTTTTTCAACATCAATCGGAGTGACGAGCTGCTTAAAGAACAGGACCAATGCGGTATTAAAGAACGTGTTCAACCCGGCCAAAAACACCCATAAAACCAGGCCTGTGATGACCCGGACTATCACTATTATAGCTGAAATTTGAAAATTGCCAACCCCCACCCCGGCAAATGCGTTCACGAGCAATAAATTCACTACAGATATGAGGGAAAATGCCGCAATAAAACTCACCGCATAAATTCCGGAAAGGATGGAAAATACGCCGACGATCTGGATCCAGCGGGAGGCAAAGAAGTCCGTCCCTTGGTTGAGAGCTTTACCGAGCGGTTGCCGGTATAAAATGATGAAATAGGTGGTAAAGATATTAATGCAGGAAATGGTAAAAGCCAGCGGCATAAACAGCAAAATGCTCAAGGTCCATATCAAACCCTGAACCGGCAAACCGTGGAACCACACCAGCGGCGGGATCAGCAAGCCGGCACCAGCCACCACCATAAGGCTTGAAGTTAATAAACTCATTTTTACGACCGGGAGCATGCTGGTCAGACTCTGTCTAACCTGCCGCGGCACCAAGGGATGCAAATTCTGGACGACCGAGTCAACAGACAGCACCAACATGACACGGCACCAGTTGGTAACGAACAGCCCCACAACGGAAACAGCCAGCAATCCAAGACTGAAAAGCGCCAGCCGGCCCGGATGATTGACCAAATAATCTACAAAACCCCACAGCTGGAATCCGACATATGGGCCCCCAAAATCATATTGATCCGGCCTAAGATAACCTAAATTGAACCCGCCGATAACAAACAAACCGAATACCCACAGCACTTTATAGCGCATGGTTATTCGGTAAGCTGACTTGATTATATCGGCGTAGGAAACCATTGAAAAATTCCTAATTCCTAATTTCTAAATCCCAAACAAAATTCCCAATACCTCAATTCCCAAATTGATTAATGGATCTTTATTGGAAATTAGATATTGGGAATTGGAAATTATTTTTTATGCTGTCACCGGCTCGGCTGGCGGCATTTCGGTGGCTGGGATCTCACCTTGGAACTCAGGAGCCCGCTTCTTTTCTGCTGGAATAATGTCTTTGACAATCTCGTCGAATTGTTCCTGTTCAAGAGTCTCTTCCTTTACCAAGCGCGTGGCGATGATATCCAGATACGAGCGGTATTTATTCAAGGCTTCGGTCGCCCGATCAAAACCTTCGCGCATCAAGCGTGAGACTTCATCGTCGATCTTCTTAGCAACTTCTTCGCTATAGTTGCGCTGTTCGCTGATTTCGCGGCCCAGGAAGACCATTTCATGATGATCTCCCAATGAGATCGGCCCTAATTCTTCGCTCATGCCGTAGTTAGTCACCAGGCGGCGGGCCATATTGGTCGCAACCTTCAAATCATTGGAAGCGCCGGTAGTCAATTCTTTAAAGACCAGTTTTTCCGCTGCATAACCGCCGAGGAGCGCGGCAATTTCATCGAGGAAGCTCTGGCGGGTGTGCAGGTGTTTGTCTTCAACCGGCAGCTTCATGGTATAACCGGCTGCACGGCCGCGGGAGATGACCGAGACTTTGTGCACCGGGTCGGAGTACGGCAACACCGTGCCGACCAGAGCATGGCCGCCTTCGTGGTAAGCAGTGACTTCCTTTTCCTTCGGCGTCAAAATATGGCTCTTGCGTTGGGGTCCCAGCATGACCTTTTCAATGGATTCGCGCAATTCTTCATTGCCAATTTCGCGCTTATTGTTGCGGGCGGTCAAGATGGCAGCCTCGTTGATGAGGTTTGCCAAATCAGCTCCGGAAAAGCCCGGGGTACGTTCCGCGATCTTGCGCATGTTGACTTCTTTGGCCAATGGTTTGTTCTTGGCATGGACTTTCAAAATTTCTTCCCGGTCTTTAATATCGGGTAAGTCCAGCACGACCTGACGGTCAAAACGTCCCGGGCGAAGCAAGGCGGGATCAAGTACATCCGGGCGGTTAGTTGCAGCCATGACAATCACATTCGTATCGGTCTCGAAACCGTCCATCTCCACCAGAATCTGGTTCAAAGTCTGTTCTCGTTCATCATGCCCACCGCCTAGACCTGCTCCGCGCTGGCGGCCGACCGCATCAATTTCATCAATGAATACAATGCACGGGGCATTGCGCTTGGCCTTTTTGAACAGGTCGCGGACGCGGGCCGCACCCACACCAACAAACATTTCGACGAATTCGGAACCCGAGATATGGAAGAACGGTACATTCGCTTCACCAGCTACGGCACGGGACAACAAAGTCTTACCTACGCCCGGACTGCCGAGCAGTAAAACGCCTTTGGGAATCTTAGCGCCAAGCTGCAGGAATTTTTGCGGATAACGGAGGAACTCGACAATCTCTTTCAGTTCTTCTTTGGCTTCTTTGGCGCCGGCCACGTCGGCAAAGCGCACGCGATTGCGGCGCTCATCGGATAATTTAACCGAGCTCTGACCAAAGGACAAAGCCCTGTTGTTCGTCCCCTGCACCTGGCGCATGAGGAAGTAGATGAAAAACGCGATCAGGACAAACGGAATAAGTATCGGCCAAATGGCGCTCAGTAACATAGAGGCAAGGCCGCCGGACTTATTCTCGATGCGGAGTGCGCGGATCTTGTCGGATGAGATACCGCTATCCTTCAGTACCTGCGTGATATTCTCATTATTCCCCAGCTGCGCCTGCTGCTTGGTGCTATCACCTTTAATATCAGCCACTACCGTATTTCCGGATATGGTCACGCTATTGACCTTGCCCTGGTCAACCAGGTTGACAATGTCCGAGATGGCCACGTCTTTGACCTTGGTGTTGTCAGAGAAGGCATAAAATAATCCGGTGATCAAAAGGAACCCGAGAAGTATATAGATGATGTTCTTTACGATTTTACCCATAGCTATAGTTTAATAACCATTTAACAATTATATAGGAATAGTGACGCGGTTTCAATCCCGTGCTTAGTTATCCGGCCACCGTCATGAACTCTTCTTAATTATTGACGAAACAATGTGCCTTGACTAGCAATGAGAAGATGACTCATTGCGAGAAAAACGTTTTAAGGTGCTCATACTGAGCACTCCGACAGAGCACTTCTTTGCTGCCACTAAGCGGAAACACTCGTTTATATACGCACAAGGAAGAAGAATGCTTGTGCTGTACAATCCTTAGCGAAAAGTGGTGGGGACGGAGGGACTTGAACCCTCAATCTCTTGCGAGAACCAGCTCCTAAGGCTGGCGCGTATGCCAATTCCGCCACATCCCCAAATAGGTAACACCCTACGCTTCGTTTGCTAAATTTCCGCCTAAACAGCCATATTTAATAAGAACCTTTCATTATTATACCAACTAAGCTATCTCTTGACAAGTAGGCCATTTTTTGCTATAATATAGGGTATTTTGGCTGGAAAATTGCTTGAAAACCTAAGGATTCTGTAGTGCAGGGCCGTGGCCTGCCTATCATGGTCGTAGGGGCGGGTCGCGACCCGCCCCTACACATGAGCAAATCTTTAAGCAATTTTCTCGCCAAAAGCTTACAAAAGCTTTGGCGGGCCAGACCTGATGAAGGCTGGATGGATAGCTCTTTTCAGCCCTAAAGGAGGGCAACAATTTATGGCAAGCGATCAGAACACCCCGAGCGGTGAGGTTTTTGTTTTTCCAACCTTTCCGAAGGATCCCAAAACAGGTGAAAAACTTGGCAACCCCGCGAACTTCAAGTTCAAGATTTTCTTGAGCGATGCCGAACTAAACGGCCGGCCATTGGCTGGAAAAGTTACGATCGGGGTGCGCAGCAGCGCATCACCTGACAAGAACTCGTACGAACTGCTCCCCGTCGGGCTGCCAGCAGCCCCTGACCCCAATCAGCCGCACGTCATTGACGTGCCAAGCAGCGGGGTTTCAGAGGAAATCTGGCTTGATTTGAGCGACTGGTATGCTCTCGATCCCCCGTGCAACCAGCTTGTATTTGTGATGGACGGGAAGATCAAAAAGTTTGCCTGGTTTCCGGGAATCGATACACGGAATGAGCCGAAGTCACCGCGAACGCGGCAACAACAGACTCCGCCCGTTCAAACCTCGGCACCCGCTGCACCGGCACAACCGCCAGCGGCAAATCCAGCTCCGCCAGTTAACCCGAATCCACAGGCTCCACCTCGTCCTGCCGGGGGACAACCTCCTCCGCAGATCAATCCGCCGCAACCGGCGCCGCCTCCGCAGCCCCCTCTCCCGCAGAACGCGGGAACAACCGGGCAGCAGACGCCCCGCCCGCGGCCAACCCAACCGGCTCAACCGGCACAGCCGGCAAGCGATGATGACCAAAATCAGAATCGCCGCAACCCCGGCCAGCCCCAGCGCGACAACACGCAGGGCAACAACCGGCGCGGACAGCAACAATCGGATGACGGCGAAGATGACGAGTTCGATGACGTCAAAATCGAGCTGACAGGTCTTACCGCCGTGGAAAAGAAAAAGGACGGTAAGCTTACCGGTTACGATGTGACTGCCACGGTCGCCACGACCCGCAAGTCCGGCAAGAAAGGCGGCAACCGCAGTATTGCGGCACAAGTGCCTTTCACCTTCTTTGTCGATGGCAAGGAAGAGCAGGGACTCAAACTCCGCACTGACCGTACCGGCAGACAATCCCATACTTTTGAGGATGTCCCTCCGGGCGGACGCAGCAAGAGCGGCAAGTTCAAAGTCGAAGCGGTCATCAAAGGCCGCGCCACTGGCGATGATGACACCATCAACGTCCCGGCTCCGCCGGCGGAAGATAAGAAGAAGGACGAGAAGAAGCTTCCGGCGCTGCAGGTCGTTCAACCGAACTATCCCAACAGTCGCGGTGGGTTCCCGATCACGGTCAAGACCCACAAGGACAATAAGCCCGCTCAGAGCAAGTTTACGATTGCGGCCTCCGAAGAGATCGAGCTCAGAGAGGTCAGCAGCGGAACCGTACACAAAGGCTTCACCTTTGATCTGGAGACGAGCGACAGCGGCTGTGCTGCGTACATCTTGAGTTTTGATCCGGTGCAGGTGTCGATTACGTTTTTGACACCGGCCGGATTCACCACGGACGAACTGTTCTGCAAGCCGAACACCGGCAGGAGATTCTAAAATGGACAACCCTATTCCTGGGCTGACAGGCCCTGCCAATCCGGCTGCTCCTACAGCGGCGCCTGGATGGCTTCACAAAGCCTGGAAATTGGTCACTGGCGGCGCTGAGGTTGCCGAGTCTGTAGCCACAATCGGCTACTTCACCGGCATCTTCAAACGCGACCAGCACGGCAAACCCAAACTCAATGGCGACCTGGTTCGCGCGCAAGCGCCCCACTTTGCCAAAGACCGCCACGCGGAAGCGCAGTTCTCCATTTTAATGGAAGAACTGAGTCCCGGCGAACAGACAGCTCTTGACCAGTACTTTCTTCCGAGCCTCAGTGAGGACCAGCAGGCTGACTTCAAACTCAGCACGCTGGAAATGACCTGGGGTGAGACGGACGAGCAGAAGCAAAAAGGACGAGAGGCGGCAATCAAGTTCTTGAAACGGATTGCAGCCATTTCGGACAACATGCTGCGCATCGAGGTGGCGGATGCCCGAGATTTCATCAAGGGAGACCCCACCGAGTACGGTTGGTACATGGTTCGCCAATTCGCACGGCGGGCTGCGGCCTGGTTCCGCGATCCAGCCGGTTTTCCGGCGCGGTATGCGCAATTCACCAACTGGATGGAAAACGAAGGAACGGCGCGGATCATTGAGTTCCGCAACCGTCTCGGCGTAACCGTTCAACCAGTGCCCGGTGCGGCAGTTCCGCTGCTGCCCGTGGCACCTCCGGGAAGATTTAGACGAGTAGCCAACGCTGTTGATAATCCGTTCTCACTGTCGCGCGCCGCGCGACGCTTCAAATAGATAGGAGATTACAGATTATGGGAGAATTTCTTTCTCAACTATTTGGTGCGCTCGACGACGTGCGCGCCCTTACCAAGGCGGCTGTGAGCCGCCTTCTCACGCTGTTCGTCACGTTCATCATCGTGAATATCGTGATGGCACGATTCATGCAGCAATGGCTGAATCCCTGGCACTTGGTGCTTGCCGCGGTCATGGTATTCCTGATTTGGCGAGTCGTGTGGGTTGGCCTGAACCGCGTCACTGACGCGGCCCTCGTGGCTGCGTACCGAAACAACGAACCAGCAAAGGAAGCCATTGGCTATGTCAAACAGGCCATGGGCATCGTCCTGCTGGCAGGTTTCGGGTTCTGGGTTCTGCCCACCTACCGTTCGTTCACGCTGACGTTGGCTCTCCTGTTGCTTGTCTTCCTGCTCTTTCTGAGCAGCCCCGACAAGTGGAACTGGTTGACCATAAAGCGTGTCTCCGTAGTCGGCATCATGTTCGTGATCAGTGGGCTCATGTTATTCCCGCTGCTCAAGCACTACGGACCGCGCATTATGTACCACACTGGCAAAGCCGCTACCACGTCGTACTATATCACCTCCCGGGACACCGTTGAAAAATGGTGTTTCGACTGTGTGATTAAGGACGGCAAGTTGGAGGGCGGCAAAAACTTCAGCCAACTCAAGGACGTGAAGGCCGGCGACTGGTACATTCCCGTTGATCAGGAAAGTCCTGCTCCCATCGACCTCAACGGCGTCAGTATGATGCCGCTCTTCAAAGCCTACGACAGCAAACTGCCGGTCAAGGGCTTTGACATGGATCCCAAACGGATCGCTTTCGTTCCCGTCGGACACCTTCGGGAAGAGAGCGATTTAGCGGGAACAGGCTCAAGCGACAGCTGGTGGGAACGCAACAAACCCGCCGCAATCCGCTGGGCAGTTGTGTTCGGGCTCATCTTCCTCGGTTTCCTGATCATCCCGCCGGTATGGCGGTACTTGTCAGGACAGACCAGGGAAACCAGACCCGCGCATGACGGTCTCGTAGGACCTGGCGTGCATCATGCAGGTCCCTACGGCGCTGATGCGCACGCACACGCCGCTCCGGCTCCTCATGCCGCAGCTCATGCAGCTGCTCATGAAGAGCACGGCGGACATGGTGCTGGATTGCCCCCAGCGGTCTGGATTACCCTGATCGTTGTACTCGGCATAGTCGCATTATTGTTCACCCAGAGATGGTGGAACAATATCGGCACCGGACCGGTCTACGCCAACAACGCACCGTCCGCAACAACTCCGGTCCAGCAGGTGAGTTCCCAAGGATCTGGCGAGCAACGAGGTGCCGCGCTTCCGGTTCCGGGAGTAGGCGCCTCACAGCGCTGGAATCCTGAAACCCAGCAATGGGAAACGCCGGATTTCACCACCCTGTCCGATTTTCGCGGACGATGGAAGGTCGTGGTTCCCGCTAACACCGAGGTGTTTACCGACATCCAGGTCAAGCGAGCGCAGACCATTACATTCATTTCCCGCAGTGGTCGGGTTAAAAATAATCCCAAAGAGGATTACACAAACCCGCCGCAGGGAACGTACCCGATCGACATCATCTCGCCGGCAAACCCGCCCTATACGCTTCCGGAAGCACATACCGGAGCGTTACTGTGCCGCTTCTCAGGCAACCAGCAATGGTTCGACGCTGGCGGCCGGGATGGGAATACTTACACGGTCGAGGTCGAAGAGGGCCAGATCGTGTTCGCGGCCAACACCCGCGTCGGCGAACGAAACTTCGCCACCGGCCAGTTCGAGGTAGTATTTGAAATTCAGTAGGAGGATTTATGGGTAGCGGCAACCGCCGCTTATCCGCCCCGTTCCGATGAACAATCGGAACGGGGCTTTTTAATACTCTTTAATCAAAACCGGCTTCATAGCCGGTTATTTTAATAGCGAATTATCCGCCGTAGTCCCGACTCAATGTCGGGACGAAGGAGGATATGTATTGATGAACCAAATGCAAAGGTCACCTTCGCGCTGCGCGAAGGTGACCTTTGCTGTGGAAAGAAGCACCCCCAAATCAAAACCGCCGGATTTTCAATTCCGGCGGTTATTTTTCAAATTTATCTATTCAGTGTCCCGGCGACTACTGCCACGATCGTATAAGAAAGGATGACCACAACCAGTCCGATAACGGCGTTGACGAGCGTGTTCTTGCCTTTCTCTGCCTGCTCGCCATTACCAGCCGAGGTAATGTACCAGAAGCCGCCTAAAATAATGAACACAACAGCAATAGCTCCGGCAAACTGCAATAACATTTTGATAATCTTTTGGAGCAGCGTCGGCAAGGTATCGGCATTGTTCCAGCCAGTGTTGGTTTGGGGAATACAGATGCCATTCTTAAAATCATACCCCGCACCGCAATTTCCTGAACCACCACCCGAACCAGAACCCCCAGTACCGCCCGTACCGCCAGTTCCACCAGAACCTCCGGTCCCACCGGTTCCACCAGCACCTCCAGCTCCAGTATCTCCTCCCGTTCCGCCGGTGCCAGTTCCACCCGTACCAGTCCCCGATCCGCCCCCTGGATTATTGGACATGCATTCGTTGGTAATAGGATTCATGGTATACCCAGAATTGCATTCGCACGCTCCGGTAGAATTATTACAGCTTTGATTGGAACCGCATGTCTTGCCCGCGCACGGGTTAGTCTGCGTGCCGCCTTGGTCGTATACGCAGGTGCCGCTGCCCGGATCACATGCCAATCCTCCGGCAGTGTCGCAATCGGAATTTTGGGAGCAGGATCCGCCAATACCTACCGTTCCCGCAAACGCTAAGGGGGACGCGACTGCCAGCAGACTGACTGCAACCATTCCAGCTATTAAAAATTTTGGGAATAGTTTATTCATACCTCAAATTTGCCCGTTACCGACTAAATTGCTGACCACCGTAACCAGCACATAGGACAAGGCGATAACCACAATACCAATTAGGGCATTGACCACGGTGTTCTTGCCTTTTTCCGCGGACTCGGCACTGCCGGCTGAGGTGATATACATGTAACCGCCATAGACCAGGAAAATAATGGCAATCGCTCCGGTAAACATGAGCATGAGCCGTATCACGTTCGTGATCAATTCCATAACCGATTGGGAATTCCCCAACCGTCCGGAGTTACCAAAAATGCTCCTGAGTCCGCTTCCGCTCAAACCTTCGCTGACCGCATCGGCAAACGCCACCAGCGGTACCGAAACAGCCGCACCGGCAGCAACAAGGCCTTTGATGAATTTGTTTTTCATATTATTTCATTATGTTTTTGAACTGGTCTTTTGGTGCAACTGGGATTCCACAAAAAGATCGGTCCAAAAATTAGGAAGTTCCTGCCCCGCTTCCAGCAGTATAAGCTGCCGGCGTGCGGGGCAGGAATCAAATTTATGGTTACGGGGTTGAAGTCCCAGTACCAGCATTGCTGACCAGGTTGGAAACCACGCTGACGATAACGTATGAAAGCACGATAATAACGATACCGATCAAAGCGTTAACTGCAGTGTTCTTGCCTTTTTCCGCGGACTCCGCGTTACCGGCAGAAGTGATGTACTGGAAACCGCCGATAATAAGGAACAAAACCGCGATACCGAAGGCGATACCGAGCATCCAGCGAATCACGGTGGTGATAAGCCCGTTGACGCTCGTACCGGCGTTACAGTTCACGCCGCCCAACTGGTTGCAGTCCACACCGGAAGACAGCGCAAAAGCGCTCGCCACCGGCACTACCGTTATGGCAATAACGGCAATAATCTCTGCAATTTTGAGGAAATCGATTTTTCTTATTTGTTTCAAGCTGTTCACCCCCTCTCGGGTTTCAAAGATATGAATATCCTTGTTTGCTAATAATAGTATACTATAAAAACCGCAAAAGTTAAAACGAATTTCCCTCTAGTTATGTCCTACCGAATAACCGCAAACTTTAGCGACTACTTTTTGATCCGTGGCCCCGGGCACCCCATATTCCGCCAGATATGAATTCACGCCCGTCGTCTGGAACGGGGCATACCCGATAGGTGTATCATTCGGAGTTACTACCTCCAAGACCGGCGCGGGGTACCCCTTTGCCGTACAGTAATCTACTATGGCCTGTTGTTTGTCAGGAGTCGTACCAACATACACGCGCAATCTCCCGGTGCTCGTTAAGAACTGCGGGTTGTTGATGGCGTTGTTCATTTGGTCTTGCAGTGCCTGCATGCGCTGCTCATTAGTTGTTCCTCCCCCGCTACCGCCCGCGCCAGAGCCAGAGCCGCCCGATGAATTAGTAAGGGTGTTGGTCACCAGGCGGACAATGAGCGATGACAGTAAAATCACCGTAAGCCCAATGACTGCATTGACCAGGGTATTCTTTCCTTTTTCCACACTCTCGCCGTTGCCGGCCGAGGTCAAATACCGGAAACCGCCCAAAATTATGAACAGCACCGCCACACCGCCAGCCAGCATGAGCAGCAAGTTAATGGCTTTAAGGAGAATGCCGTTGGCCGTGCAATATTCTGCCGGCACCCAGTCAAACAAGCCACCAAAAGACGACACCCAGCTCGGACACCCGGAGCTTGCGGCCTGGACGAGAGATGGAACCGTGATGGCCGTCAGGGCAGCGACCATGATAAATATTTTTGTTTTTTGCGACATATATCTAAGCTCGTTTATATTGTTTTTGACTCAAGCTTACTTCAATACCTTTCCGTCTCGCTTCGCGATCCACCTTCCCTACAAGGGAAGGATTAACTGCAGCCTTGCAGCCGGCTCCCCTCTCTTTGTCTAAAGAGAGGGGTACACCCAGGCACCATCGGATGGTGTCTGGGTAAAGGGTGAGTTTAGAAGAATGATGCCGGATTCGGAATATCAGCACCGAGCAGGTTTTGGATGATGGCAATGATGGCAAAGGAAAGCAGGGCGATCACTAAACCCATGACAGCCCAAATAATGGTACTTTTAGCTTTTCCATACGCCTCAGAATTTCCCTGGGACAAAACCATCTGGAACCCGCCGACAATGATCATGGCCACGGAGAGTGCCCCGAGTACGCCCATCATCATCTTTAGGATGCGCGTGAATACCTGAAACAGATTACCAGAAGCTGAACCGAGCGGATTGATAAAAGATACCGTGGGATTTCCAGGAGTACCCCCGGTATTCGGATTGCCCGGGGTTCCACCAGTGTTCGGATTGCCAGGAGTCCCTGTACCAGGATTTCCGGATGTACCACCCAAATTATTATCCCCGGTCAATGTTGCCGTTGCTTCGGCAATCTTCATACTTGTCCCCGCTTGCCACAGACTAACCGTGATATTATTCGTACCTGCTTTGAAACCTCCGGACGAAGTCACGGTGGTGTCCAGCCATTGATCGCTTTGCATTTCCGCGCGCGATTTGGTAAATGTACCAAGCGTCTGTCCGTTCGCTTCGAATTTCAGATAAAAACTTTGTACCCCGGCATACTGCGAGCTATTCAGATCGCCCTGGTCAATATGGAATAAGATCTGTAATGGGTCATTCGCTTTGAATGACGATTGGCTTTGCGGTTTAAAATAGACACTCACCTGCGCACCGCTGCCTCCAACCGCGCCGGTTACTGCTACATTCCACGCGCTGCTGCGAGTTTGTTCGCTTCCCTGCCATACGCTGCTATAGAATTCAAAGACATTCGGGGTCGGCAAATCGGAACGGTCGATCGTGCTAATATTGACCGAAAAAGTTACAACTGCCATGCTTTGCCAGTTTCCGTTGGAATCCTGCTGTGACGAAAACTGCATGCTTTTACTCTCCAATTGTTTGATTCCGGAAGCCATTTTTGACTTATATCCAATGCTTACGGAGGCACTGGATGAACAATCGCTCATGTTACCGGAACGGGTCACTCGCGACGTAAATGTTAGGGTCTGGCCAGTAGCAGCCGAAGTGGCATTGCCGCTGAAATTGTCATCATAATTGCATGCTGCCTGGGCGACAAATGGTACAGTTGCGGCAAAGACCAGGCCGAGCAGATATATGCTTGCTGTAAAAAGACTGAGCATGCGGACGAATAAACGTTGCATAGTGGAATAGTTAATAATCGCTGTCAGTTAACACCCCGGTCCCGACGGGTTAACATAGCAGCGTGGATTGGTCAAATTTACATGGGCCTGGAACACATTATTAACCAGAGTATTCACGATAGCAAAAGCAAGCAAGACGATTATGAAACCGATAATGGCATTAGTCATGCCGGTTTTGGCCTTGCCATACGCTTCGCCATTTCCGGCAGAGAGGGTCATATTCACAGCACTCACTACCATCCAAAAGACCGCATAGACGCCGGACATGGCCAGCAGAAATGATATCAGCTTAGCCGCCAGAGTAAACATATCCTCGACGGAGCACGGATGCTCGCCATCCCCGCCGCACGGAACCAAACCGGCAGCGGAAGCCGCAAGCGGGATAAATGCCAGCACCGTACAAACAATTGACGCTATGATCTTATTTTTTGATTTCAACATGGGCAATTTCTTTGCCTTAAGCATACCATAACTTCGAACAAACACCAAATGCAACATAATGATAGAAAATATAAAAATATAAAAATTAACACAACTAAAACCCACCAAAACACCCCGACTTGTCGGGGTGTTTAATCTTTCTATCTTTTATTTTCTATTTTTCTATAGTTACTGCTGCAACTGCCGCAGCGTGGCTGCCTGTTGCTCAGCTTGTTGCAGTGCTTGGTCGGGCGGGATCGATTTCAGGATGACATTGTCAATCATTTGTCCCATAAGCTGGTCCATCCGCGCCTGGTCCGGCCGGTAAAAGGCTTTGGAGGTCAGGTTGGCATTGGCAAATACCCCAATGTCCGGATCGTTCGCCTGCATTTCTATCAAATCCCGGCGAGCTGAAGGATATTTGGTTTTGGCATAGAAGCTGTCCAGCTGGGGTTTTTGCGTAATGAAATTCAGGAAGTCCCAAGCCCACGGTGCGCTCTTGCTCTGTTTGGAAACCACCTCGCCCCAGTAGTTGGAAAAATTGACGGCTGGCTGGTCCAAATTTGGCTGAGGCACCGGAGCGACATCAAAATTCAAATTCGGGGATTTCTGCAAAATGGTCTGCCGGGTATAGGAATAGCTGTAAAGGAAGGCGGCCCGGCCGTTGGCAAAAGCATCTATGGAATAATCGCTCTTATAATTCCAGTTATAATTCGGGGTTAACGGATTGGCGAATGACGTGTAGAAGGATAGTGCGTCCGATCCCGGAGAAATACTCTTGCCGTCCTGCTGCAGGCTCTGGGCAAACTGCGGCGTGGTCCCGTCCGAAGAATATGGCACGGTCCCCTTCTGCAGCATCATCAAGTATAAAATATCCACCGCCCGGTTGATGTTCGTGTTGGTCCCGAGCGCGGCACCACTGACCGTAAAATAGCCGTATTTATCCTGACGCTTCACTTTCTGCACATCCTGCACCAGCTCCAGCCAGGTTCGCGGCGGCGTACCAATACCGGCACTGCCGAGCAAATCCTTGTTATAGTACAGCGCCAGCGAGTCCACATACAAAGGGACTCCGTAAATTTTGCGGTCCCTGGTAAAATCCTGCACCGCCACATCCACGAATGCATTCTTGTAATAGTTGAAGGTCATGGCTTTGTCCGTGGCGGGCGCAACCTTATCGATATATTTCGGCAGCCAGGAATTGTTAATGGCAAAAATATCCGGGCCAGTTCCGGCAGCCAGGTTGTTGATCAAATCTGATTCGTACGTATCGATATTTTTTTTGGTATACACAATATGGACGTTGGGATGCACTTTGGTATATGCATCAATCAGCGGCTGAATCGTGTCCGTTTCCTCGAACGGCATCCACATGGTCAACTGCACCTGCTGATTGGCATTATTATTGCTATTGCCGCAGCCGTACGTCCCTAACGCCAAAGAAACCACCGCCATCAGGGCAGGAAGTTTCTTTAAGATTTTTTTCATTTGGATTTTTATTTTCATAGTTGAATATTAGAATTTCACTACAGTTTCAATGTCTTCAAATAATCCCCGAATTCTTTGCTCAGGTCCTCGTGACGCAAACCATACTCGACGACCGTCTTTAAGTATTCCAGCTTGTTTCCGCAATCACGGTATTTACCGCCTTTGATCTCCTTGGTCAGGCACGCGCGCTTGCGCTCGAGCAGAATATTGATGGCGTCCACATAAACGAGTTCGCGCGGCGTATTATCCTGGTTACTCATGCGGTGCATGGCCTCGGCAATCGCGTCGAACATTTCCGGATCATAGACCGCGCCGCCAATAATCGCGTAATCGGAATCGATCATGCCGACTCCGGGCTTTTCGACAATCTTCTCGATCTGCAGCAACCCATTCTCTATCTCCTGACCACTGGCATACCCATAGCGCTTGTAGTCCTCGGGACGGTTGGTGCGGATGCTGGCCAAAATTGCGGAGGCTCCAGGGTTCTGTTCGTATGCTGCCACCAGTTGCTGGCAACGCGTCGGCTCCGCATCAATGAACTCATCGCCCCACAGCACAATGAACGGCTCATTGCCTACTATGTCACGGGCGTTCCAGATCGGCGTCGCGTTCCCAAGGGGACCGCGCTGGCGCACGTAATAAAAATTGGCCATATCGGCAATGCGGCGGATCTCTTCCAGCTCATCATACTTGCCGGACTCTTCCAGGCGCTTCTCGAGCTCGAACGGATAATCGAAATGATCCTCAATGCTACGCTTGCTCCAACCGGTGACAATGACAATATCTTCAATCCCGGCTGAGACCGCGTCTTCCACCACATACTGAATGATCGGCTTGTCTACAATCGGCAGCATCTCTTTGGGCTGCGCCTTGGTCGCCGGCAGGAACCTGGTACCGTAACCAGCCGCCGGAATAACAGCTTTTCGTACTTTTTTCATACAAATATTATACCATTTTACATGTAATAATAAAATATCACTGTCGTATGGTATAAGACGGATAAACGTTAATATATCGAATCTACGAATAAGACCTGCCTACCGGCAGGCAGGCGAATCTACGAAGGGCTACGAATCCCTACTGCGCAATACGCGATGCGGCAAGGCAGACTTTGCCCAAAAGTTAATTAATAAACCAATTCTAAATCTAAAATTTTAATATACCTTTGCACTTGTGAAAAATCATCGCGATTTAAAAAAGGTTTCGCTTTACACTCAACCAAAATCTTATCATATAAAATAAAGTCGACACGGTTCCCTGTTCCACTCACAACCAACTCTCTCCGAATGGGGATATTTAACTCCTGAGCTCTTTTCTCAAATAAATCATTGAATTGTTTTTCCTTAGCAAAGTGACCTAATCTATTTTGTACATAAAAACATATTCCAGCTATCTGGAAGCATTCATCAGCATACAAGACTTTAATTTTATCCACTTTATATCTTGTACTCATTCGTTTATTCGTAGTCCTTCGTAGATTCGTTCTGCGGACTGGCAGAATTCGTAGATTCGATATATTAATCTGCCTTGGGCCGGTATTGAATCGCTTCGGCCAAATGTTTTGTAGTGATCACTTCAGACTGATCGAGATCCGCTATGGTCCGAGCGACTTTCAGGATGCGGTGCAAGCTGCGGCCGGAAAAATTATAACTCTTCATCGCCTGGCGCAGTACCATATCCTCCTGGGCACCGAGGACGCAAAATTTCTTGATTTCGACGATGTTCATTTCGCTGTTGGTCTTGCTGGACCCGAAGCGCCGATACTGGAGACTTCTCGCCTGCTGGACGCGCTGTTTGACCGCGGCCGAACTCTCTGCCGGCTGCTGTTGCATTTTTTCATACGGTAAACGCGGCACTTCCACATGGAGATCGATGCGGTCGAGCAACGGACCCGAAACTTTTTTTTGATATTTAAAAATCTGGGACGGAGTGCAAACGCACCGCTTGGCATCATCGCCGAGGTATCCGCACGGGCACGGGTTTTGGGCGGCTACGAGCGTAAATTTTGCGGGAAACGAGCAGCTTCCAGCGGCTCGCGCGACAGTCACGACACCATCCTCCAGCGGCTGGCGCAGCGACTCCAGAACGTTGCGTGGAAATTCCGGGAACTCGTCCAAAAACAAAATTCCGCGGTGAGAGAGCGTGATCTCGCCAGGCTTTGGATTGGCCCCGCCGCCGACCAGCGCCACGTTGGACGTGGTGTGATGCGGATGGCGCACCGGCCGACTCGTTACCAGGCCGCCACCCAGCTTGCCCGCAATACTATAGATCTTCGTCAGCTCCAGTGCTTCCTCAGCATTGAGATCAGGCAAAATACCTGCCATAGCCCGGGCCAACAGCGTCTTGCCGCTGCCTGGCGGACCGGAAAGTAACACGTTATGAGCACCGGCAGCGGCTATTTCCAAAGCGCGCTTGGCCAACTCCTGGCCGGCAATGTCTTTCATATCCATGGCCGGCTGCAAATTCTTCAAAATTTCTTCGGCTTTAAATGGAACCGCAGGTGCGAGCATCTCCAGCCCGGTCAAATGCATAAGCAATTGACCGAGTGAGCCAACGGGATATACGATCACTCCGGACACCAAGGCCGCCTCCTGAATGTTGCCTTCGGGCACATACAGTTCGGCAATACCCAGCCGTTTGGCGAGCAATGCTACCGCAAGCACGCCCGGCACCGGGCGAAGCTTGCCATCAAGTGACAACTCACCTAAAAACAGTTTGCACTGGGGGTCAAACGAGGTCTGGCCGCTTGCCAATAAAATCGCCAGGGCTATAGGCAAGTCAAAGTGCGTTCCCAACTTGGGCACATCTGCCGGTGCCAGATTCACACTGACTCGGGTCGGCGGATAAGTGCAGTCCGAATTTTTAATAGCTGATTTGACCCGTTCCCGGCTCTCCTGCACGGCAGTATCAGGCAGACCCACTACGATCGTAGCAGGCAAGCCATTCGTTACATCAGCCTCTACTTCGATCAACTCTCCGTCAAGGCCGATAACTGCTGCTGAAAACACTTTGGATGTCATAATGCAATTGACAAAAATGACAAAAATGACAAAATTGAACAAAATTCATCTTAAACAAAAGTGGAATACAATCGTATAACTACCGCATTTTCATCATATTACTACTCTATCTCCTCATCTCGAAACCGGATCATCCACTCGGGATTGTGACAAATAATGGAAAAGTAAAAGTAATACACCGACCGATATATACACATCTGCCACATTAAAGATACCTGTTCCGATCGCAAGAAAATCCCGGACTGAGCCCAGCCAAATACGCTCAAATACGTTGGAACACGCTCCTGCAATGATCAGCACCCAGGCTAACAGCGCCACGGTACCAAGTGTCCACGCATGCAGGACGATGTGACGGAGGATAAAAAAGATAACTGTTGCATACACCAAGTACATAATTACGAGTGGTACACGCAGGCTGAATGCAAAATAATAATTCAAAAACGGGGTAACATGGATGATCGGGAGAAAGTGGCCGATCCAAAACAATTTATCCGGCCTGGTAAAGATAATCTGCTTGCTATATTGGTCGAAAAAAATGAATACAAACAGCAAAAGCAACCAAAAAACGAAAGAAACCCTTCGTCGAGTTCTTTCGTTTTTCAAATCAAAATTATGTCGAGAATCCAATTGGTTGTTCATACCAACCGTCAGCCAAACAAATTTGTTAATTTTATAAGGCTTTATCTGCCCAGGGTAGCACGCGCAAGCGCTCTTCGGAAATAGACTGGCCGTCATCATCCGTGCCATACGTGCCCTGCTCAATCTTTTCCAGTGCTTTGCCGATTTTTTCCAGATCCGCCTTGATTGCCGCAATGGCGTCCTGATTAACTTCGTCCACATTCACTTCGTCGGCATTCTCATCTTCATCGTCTCCCATTTCCGTATGTTCTGAAAGGCCTGATAAATCATCCTCTAATCGTTGTTTTTCTGCAAGCAATTTTGCTTTCATCTCCGCTATGAACTCGGTGCTTAAAGAAGGAGTGCTCATAATTGAATATCCTTGATAAATTAGATTGGTCTCACAAGTGAGTCTATTATACCGTGATGCAGTAAATAACACAAAAACCGCTTAAAGCGGGTAGTGTATGCTCCGAAAAAATTGAACAAAAAAAATAGCGCCTCTACGGCGCCCCTTGTTGATATGTAAGGCGGTAAGAGGCGCTGTAACCCAGAATTAAGCTCGGCGAATCATCGCCGATGCTGCAGGGCTTAAACTGTTTAAGCCCTAAACCATCGGCAATAATCCACACTATTGCAATTCCAGGCCTTCCCGAACATGCTGCTCGGGAGAGCGTCTGAATCCCAATCTGATGTCAAACTGCACTTTAAACTTCCCTTGTGGTGACGAAAAGCCACCTAAACAAACCTTGCTTTTTTTCTTTTTTGTTTTGTGTTTTTTGGATTTTTGAAGCAAACCTGCTGTCTGCTGGGGAGAAGACAGCCTACATTTTTGTTTTTGTTTTTGCATGCAGCCTGGATTGGACAGGCTATGACGAGAAGTTTAAAGGAAACATGGCCTCAAATAGCTTTCAGGACATGGATCCTCAGTTCAGTTACCCTGTACCGGAGTCCGCTTTAGCGGATGACTGGTACGGGGTCGACATCAAATATTTGGTTTTTAAAGTGCTTTTGATTTCTTGAAGTTTTCCACAACTCAACTGTATATTCAGTATATCAGGTAAATTTCCTGTTGTCAATTGCAGTTAGTGTGGCGAAATATTTACTGCTTACTTAAGCCAACATTTCAACATTTCTTTGCTCAAATTCAAAAAATATGGCGGATTTTCAGTTATGAACAATTTGTGGATAACCTGTGTTTAAGCCTCTCTGATATCCACATTTGGCAATAAACTCAAGTATTCCTTAAATGATCGCGCGTAGTCTTTGGCTAGCTTGGTGTCGCAAACGTAGAGATTTTGAAGCGCTTGTGTATTGAAAAACTGCAAGAGGAGGTGGAAATTATATACGGCTTTAGGCAAACTGAACTCTACAAATGGTTCCTGAAAACGGGCAGAAACCGCTTGCTGATACGGGTGGGTGTACTGTTCGAACGGCAAATGGCACAAAAAAAGCGTTTTTACCGGCAAGCGTTCCACTTGCTCTGTGCCGGTTGCCGCCTGGATCTGCTTCAAAATGAACTTATCAGTGGCAAGTAGGAGGCTATTTTGATGAATGGCAAAATTATGAAAGAGTTTATTACCACCCCCGGAGCTATTTTGTACCAATAAAAAGGCGTTTTTCTGCAATTCCTGATAATGCTCATCATAAAAACCCTTTACCTGGAGCTGAGAGCCAAACAAAACAGCTGCTGGCAAGGAATTTTCGCCAAGCAGGCCTACCAGATCCTTTGGGTCAAGTATCCGGGGTCGAAGATGGCAAGAAATATTGGCCGCTCTGACAGGCTTACCATTCAGGTCCCCAAACAAATCACCTTGGACTGTAATAACTCCGGACGGTTTTGAAACCGGCACTTCGGTATACTGCGATAATCCAAGACGGGTTTTAAAATAACCAATCAGCTGCTGGCTGCCAAGGGAATCGGCAAATGCATGCTTTTTATATTGGCTGAGCGCCTCATGGACGAGCGGGGCTATGTCGATCGGATTGCTAAAAAAGACAGTACGAGTCTCTGCCAGTTCGACCCAGCGCACCGTATTGGAATCTGCGGTAAAAAACGACCCGATACGGCTCATGACTCTTGTCAGCTCTGCAGAACCTAAAGCCTCATTCGCTTTGGCCAGTTCCTGGCAGTAATGTTCGCTTGCTGCTTTAACCTTCTGAAAATTTACCGACTGTTCTGCATCGCCAGACACGGTATAGTACTCGAAACCATTGCCATTTTGCCGCAACAGCGCGTTGGCTAATCCAAAAAACAAATCAGTCGCAGCTAAAGCCGCTGTTACCGTCTCCCGATACTGTTCAGCACCAGTGCCGAATTCCGGATTATAAAAAGACTTGAGAATATAGAGCACATAACTCCAGCTAATTTTAACCCCCATGCGGCTGGAAATGAATTGCTCGAATTCCGACAATCCGGCAAAGATCACGAACCTCGACTTATACATGCCTTGTTCGGATAAAGCGGCGAAGGTCTCAAAATCGCAGCAAAGCACTTTTGGCACCTTTTTTTCTGATAAAGCTTTGCCCGTAACCCAAGTTTTGAACTGACCGCCGAAAAACGAAAGGTTTAAGTCCAAAACGCACTCGTGCTGCCAATTCGTGTAGCGCCACACCAGCAATTTTAATAAAAATTTTCCTTGTTCTGGGGTCAATTCAGCACTTTGCTCGAGTGCCTGGAGTTTTTCCTCATCAAGTACATATTCCGGCGTAAATACGGCATCCGCTTCCCCTTGTTTCCAAAGTTGCATGACTTGGCTCACTTTAGGCACGACAACTAAGACTTTCTGGCGCTGGGACTGCACGCTGCGAACGAGATCGTACAGGCACGGCTTGCCAACCGGAAATTTCAAGAGGATTTCCTTGGATAAAGCAATGGGAAATTCCGTAGCCGGTTCGCGCTCTCCCGCTTGCAGCTGCAGCGGCTGGGCCGGCAATTCCACACCCAACAGCTCACACCAAGGAAAATTGAAATCACAGGACAATTTCAATATTTTTTCCTGCAGAGCAGCAGGAAAACTGCGGTACAAAGCCAGCATCCGCTGGAGCAGCTCAATAGCCGCCTTGCTATCAGCCAAAGCCCGGTGTGCATTTTTGTGGTCGACCTGGAGGATATGCATGAGATTCTCCAAGTTGTAACTATGATGTACAGGCAGCATAAACTGCACCAAGTCGAGCGTGTCGACAACAGGTCCATGGAAGACAATTCCTGTATGTTCCAAGAACTTGATGTCAAAAATCACGTTATGTCCGACAATTACAGCCGAACCCAGCTTCTGCTGTAAAATCTCTTTGTAATCCCCAAAGCCGGGTGCTACAGCTAACTCCTCCGCAGTGATTCCGGTCAGACCAAAGATTGCCGCAGGCACCTCTCCCTCAGGCTTGAAAACCTGGGTAAACTCCTCAAGTATCTCCAGGTGGTGGTCGCGAATGCAAAAAAGCACGAAACCCACTTCCAAAATTTCATTCTTTAAAGGATCGAAACCCGAGGTTTCCAGATCCAAGCTGCAGTAGATACGCTCGGGCGTTTCCGAAACTCTGGTGATTTCTTCGGTTTTTTTCATATTCTCGCTCATGCTTATATGCTTGATGTTAGGCAGGTTTGTCACTTCATTCTAACACAGGCCGTTGCAAGTGGAAACTTGGAGCCAAAACGTGCAGGAACGAAATATTCCAACAGTCAAACAAAAAACTCCCCCTGCGGGGAGTTTTTGCATTACTCTTCGTCGTCAGAAGGCTCAACTTTGTTCGGCAATGCTTCACCTGACTTGGCTTTTTCGCGTACGTTTTTGTCGATATCGCGGAAGACTTTGTCATTCTCTTTGAGGAACGTTTTTGTGTTCTCCCGGCCGACGCCAAGCTTAACATCCCCAAAAGAAAAAGTGTTGCCGTTTTTCGCAATCACGCCAAGGACCACTCCCGTATCCAGTAAGTCGCCAGTCTTGGAAATGCCCTCATTGTACATAATGTCGAACTCCGTGACCTTGAATGGCGGCGCCACTTTATTCTTGACGATCTTGACCTTGACCCGGTTGCCGATAATGTTCTCGCCGTTCTTGATCTGGGCGCTGCGCCTGACTTCGATGCGGACTGAGGAATAGAATTTCAAGGCATTACCGCCGGTCGTGGTCTCGGGATTGCCGAACATGACGCCAATCTTCATGCGGATCTGGTTAATAAACACGACCGTGGTCTGCGACTTGGAAATGATGCCGGTCAGCTTACGCAAGGCTTGGCTCATGAGTCGCGCCTGCAGACCCATATGACTCTCTCCCATTTCCCCTTCGATTTCGTTACGGGGCGTAAGAGCTGCTACCGAATCAACTACGATCAGATCCAATCCGTTGCTGCGCACCAGTGTTTCGCAGATATCCAGAGCCTGTTCGCCATTGTCCGGCTGGGAGATAAGCAAGTCTTCCAATTTAACCCCAATGCGCTTGGCATAGTCCGGATCGAGTGCATGCTCGGCATCGATGAATGCTGCCAGGCCTCCGCGCTTCTGCACCTCGGCGATCATATGAAGGGTCAACGTGGTCTTTCCAGAGCTCTCCGGTCCATAGACTTCTATAATTCTCCCCTTAGGAATACCGCCGACACCAAGGGCAAGATCGAGGGAGATGGACCCGGTCGGAATAGCTTCAATGTTCAGAGTTTGTGTGTCGGACAATTTCATAATACTTCCGTCCCCGAACTTGTCCTTAATCTGGTCGAGGGCGGACTCAACCGCTTTCCACTTGCCGGTCACGGCTGGAGCGGCTGCTGTTTTTGCTTGTTGTTTGGCCATTGTATTAAAACCTTTGACCTTTGACATGTGACAATTGACTTTATGGGCCGCAGGCCTCTGTCAAAGGTTAAATGTCAAATGTTAAATGTTGTATTATAAGTATACGAACGTTCACCTATACCAGTATACCACATGCTCACAAGCACGCAAGCCCACCCTGGGGATTACTGGCCGGCAGACACCCCGGCGCTCTGAGCCAAAAATGGCACATTATCTAGGCGTTCCCCGCTTCGACCCAAGGGACCAAGCCGTTGACTACCCAACGTGGCAATAGTTGCTCCTGCGTTAGAAGTAGAAATGGAAATTTTAGTTTTCGCTTGCAATGTTTTAACATCACCGGCGTGATACACGGCAACCTCCTCCCGTTGGTCATCTACGCTCATATGCAGCTCGACAGTATCCGTGAATTCCAGCTGAAGGGAAAAGACGCTGTCACCGGCCACCATCCCAGCTTCACCGACGATCGAAACAGACTTGCCGGTCGCTTTGCCAAACTTGTTTCTCGCAACAAATTCCAATTGTTTCGGGCCGCTGCCTACGCCTACTTTTGTTTTAAACTCACCCCGGTCATCGACAAAAACATTCTCGCCGTTGATGGTCACGTTCATACCGGGCTCAGTTTTTCCGCTCACACTCACCGATGAATCCTTGATAATTTGACGGTCCTTTGGTTCCAGAATTTCCAATGCCGGCGCCCTATTGATGGACAAGATCTGCCAAATGATATAGACCAAGGTTCCCGTCACGAATACAACACCGGCGGTCACCGAAAGAACCTTCGGGGTAATGACCACGCGAGAAAACCAGTTTTTATTCAAATGCTGCTGGGCTTTTTGCCTAGTCAGCTGCTGCTGGATCATGCGCTCGCGCTTGTACTGGCTAATCAACATTTCCACATCAATATGATACAAGGCACCAAGCTGCCGCAAAAACCCTAACACATACACGTCGGCCGGCAGACGCTCGAAATTACCCTCTTCCAAATCTGCTATAAACTGCTGTTTGACTCCGGATTTTTCGGCCACCTCAACCAAGCTCAAATCCAGCTGTCCACGCACCTCGGCCAAGTATTCCCCAAGAGTTTCCAGATTGATTTTTTTAGTTTCGAATATCATAATAGAAAATTCCAAATCTCAAATTACAAACCTGGGGACGACATGTGACCTGTAACCATTGACATTTGACCGTAGTGCAAGCCCCGTAGACTTGTTGTACGAGGCAGGCCAGTGGCCTGCCCCGTGTCAAATGTCACATGTCAATTGTCAAATGTCCCTTGTCTGTTTATTTGTGTTTTGTGATTTGGCCCCATCATTCGATGGGACCACCCCGTCGCATGACGGGGTGGATTTTTATTGGAAATTGGGAATTGGATTTTACATTTCCTCTTCTACCGGCTCCTCTACTCCATACTCGGCCCGTTCTTCCGGAGGAATGGCCCCATAAACTTCGCGCGGCTTTGCACCGTCACCCGGTCCGATAATACCTTTCTCTTCCAGAATGTCCAGCAAACGGGCAGCTCGGGCATATCCCACGCGAAGCCGACGCTGGAGCAGCGAGGCCGAGGCCTTGCCCGCCCTGGTTACCACATCTTTAGCTTCTTCAAAGAGCGGATCGTCATCTCCCCCACCTTCTTCTTCCACGCCCGGCACTCCAAGGGATTTCTTAGGTTTTTCCAAAATCTCTTCATTATAGATAACCGCGCCGGTCTGCTGCTTGAAGAAATCAACCACCCGCTTGACTTCCTTCTCGCCGACATAGGCTCCCTGGATGCGCTTCGGCTGATTGAATTCAGTGGTCACGAACAACATATCGCCGCGTCCGAGCAACTTTTCCGCGCCCGAGGTATCAAGAATCGTCCGGCTGTCTACCTGGCTGCCCACCGCAAAGGCAATGCGGGACGTAATGTTGGCCTTGATAAGACCGGTAATAATGTCCACGCTCGGCCGTTGGGTGGCTACCACCAGGTGAATACCGACCGCGCGCGCCATTTGGGCCAGCCGCACGATTGCGCCTTCAACTTCCGCTTTTGCCACCTGCATCAGGTCGGCCAACTCATCGATAATGATGACAATATAGTGCATGCGCAGCTCGGTCGCTTCATTGTATTCGGTAATATTGCGCTTCCCCACTTCGGACAGCAAGCGGTACCGGCGATCCATTTCCGAGACAGCCCATTTCAACGCATTGACCGCCTTGTCGTGATCGGTCACTACCGGTGTGAGCAGATGGGGAATGCCATTATACAAGTTCAGCTCTACGCGCTTGGGGTCGACGATAATAAATTTTACATCCTGCGGAGTATTACGGTACAGCAGCGAAATGAGCAAAGTGTTAATGCCAACGCTCTTTCCGGAACCAGTCGTACCGGCTACGAGCAGGTGAGGCATGCTCGCCAAGTCGGTGACAATCGGCTCACCCGCTACATCGCGGCCGAGTCCAAACGCCAGTTTGCTGCCGTGATTGACGAACTGCTTGGTCTGTAAAACTTCGCGCAACACGACCGTGGCTTTCGTCTTATTCGGAACTTCTATGCCCACTAAGGGCTTGCCGGGAATGGGCAATTCCATGCGGATCGAAGAAGCAGCCAAGGCCATAGCCATGTTATTTTGCAAAGCCGCGATCTCCGACAAACGAACGCCAGGTGCAGGAGCCAGCGTATACTGGGTGACGGTCGGCCCGACGTTTACTTCGCCCATTTCGACCTCAATGCCGAAATCTGCCAAAGTCTTTTTAATGAGCGCCACATTCACCTCTATATTACCGCTGTCCACCTGTGATTTATTATCCTCAAGAAGGTCAAACGAGGGCAGCTTCCAGTCTTTGCGCTCGATTTGAACCTGTTCGACCGGAGCCAGCGAAGGGCCCGGCATGTTGACTTTGGTCTCAAGGGGAGCCTTCGGCTTTTCCGGCACGACCGGCTTTGCTTCTTCCGCGGGTTCGGCTGCCAATTTTTTATTGGTATCCACAACCTTCTCGGGAGTAAATCCGGCACTGCCCATTGCATTGATTTTTATAGCCGGTTTGGCCAGGCCGAGGCTTATTTTTTCGCCTTTCGCTTCTACTTTTGATTCATCTTTTTTCGCCCAGAAGTATGTAAGCGGAATATTGAACGCCACTAAAATACCGATGCACATAAGAGCAAACAATACGAGGCTCCCGGCCCAAAATCCGAACAATGAAAAACTTGGCTGCGCGAAAATTGCTCCCAAATAACCGCCGCCTTTACCGGCAGAGGCAGCCTGAAATGCCGTTTCCGTTGCACTGATAAAGAATAGATGGATGATACCAGCGATACTGCCGGTAAGCAGAACCGCTCCCAAGTATGTGCGGAAATAAAACGCACTCTGGGCATCCTCTTCGCTCTGCAGGTCTTGTTTAAGCAATGAGATAGCAATGAGCAAGAAAATTATCGGCACCAGGTACGCCATGACCCCAAAGGCCATCAGCATAGCCGAAAGCATGATTGAACCAAAACTTCCCGCAATCCGGGCGAGGCTCAGTATCGAAAGCAATGCCAGAACGATAAATATAATAACCACAATACCCCGCTTGGTCTCGCGGGAAAGGTTCAATTTTGGAGTTGCCAACTTAACTTGTCTGCGCGCCTCCCGGAGATCACCCTTGTCTTGATTCTTTTTGTTTCTTCCCATGAATGTTAGCTAAAAGTACTTTATAAGCATTATGATTGTAGCATTTTTTAGTACAAACTAAAACCCTCCCGGTTGACAATACTGCTTTTTTTTGGTACTATGCGGTGTCGTTCCCCGGAAAATTACCTTGAAAGGGATCTTGTTTTGGCTCCGGTCCCAACCACTTACCATGCCGGCGAGCGACACCTCCGGATAACAGTGACTATAGGACTTAAGTACTGCAGCGCGCGCTGCACAGGCTTGTCCCTCATCCATTGTCCGGCCTTGCGGCTACAACCGCCAACCTGCAACTTCTCTCAACAAAAAAGGAGAAAGTCTGTATGGAGCCTACACGGCTGTGCCTTATATGGAGGAATATATCTGCGCGAGTGCAGCACTGTCTGCAAGATCTTGCCGAGCGCAAATGCGCAGAGCGTTACTCATACACACCAGAAGAAGAACAGCTGTTGGCATCGCTTTGGGCGGAAAGGGAAAAAGAACTACAGGAGATCGATGAAACGGTCCGGACTTTTATGGCCGTTTACCCGTCCCTGAGACCTTCAAACTTTTCGATCCCGGAGACCTTGCCTTCGCAAGCGTTTTGGCTCGCTTACCACGCTCTCATGTTGCTTGCTGAACGCGCAAGCAATCATGCGTCTGGACAGCCAGAGCTTGTGTCGATTCGATTCACAGCTGAAGGATCAATGCTCATTAACGGCACGTTCACCATTCCGGCCCAAACGGTGCGGGATGAAGTATTTCGGCTCGTTGGGCAGCAGATCCCGGAGGTCGATCAGGCAGTGTCCAGCCAGCTCGTCTGTTGGCTGAGCGCTGCGGGACAGAAGCACGCCCCGCTGTTCGATCCTCAGTTCAGCCAACGCGATCCCGCCGACCAGAGCGATTTTCTGGCAGCCTGGCGGGTCAGCTAATCGCATACTCGCAACTAAAACCCCGTTCCGATTTATCGGAACGGGGTTTTCAGTGTTTATTCAGCGTAGTAATCCGACTTCGTATGAAGTCATGTCGGACACAGTCAGCGGCTGGTCTGCGGTTTTTAGAGGCCTTTTACCTTAACCTTCTTGGTCTTGGCTTTGGCAGCTTTCGGAATGATGACGGTCAGAATACCGTCTTTGAGGTCAGCTTCGATTTCTTCACTGTCGATGTCGACCGGAATAATGACGCTACGGGAGAAATTACCCCAGTAACATTCCTGGTAGAAGTAATCGTCCTGGGAAATATTTTCTTCCTTCTTACGGGCTCCCTTGATAGTCACCATGTCATTCGCAACGGTAATATCAATATCCTCAGGCCGCACACCGGCAATGGTCGATTTGATGATGACATTGTCCTTGGTCTGGTACATGTCAATGTTCAGCTGCCCTTCGAAGTCAGACATCCATTCATCACCGCTGTCTTTTTGAGCCTGCGGGGCTGCCTTTTTGGCCACCACCGGCTCTTCCGGCTCTTCGGCAGCCTCTTCCTCAACCACTTCCACAACTTCCTGTTCTTCCACCATCTCGTCATCGGCAACCAGTTCTTCCGGTTCCATATCCTGCGGCGGCACCTGCTCGACCACTTCCTCTTCCTGCGGCTGGTCGTCGGTAATGCTGCCTCCCATTATTTTCCCAAAAAAGGATGTACGTTCTCGCTTAGGCATATAGTAGAATATTTAAGTTTAAGTTTCAGTAGAGCAGATTATCCTGGTTTTATATTACGTCATCGCGCCAATCTCGTCAAACCCTGTAAAACAACAAAAAGGCCTATATTTATTATGGTTTTTAAGGCTAACAACGCCGTCAGCCCTCCTCAAAGACAGGACAATTTTACTTTTTAACCGTGGCGTTCATAACACTTTCAACCAACACTTTCCGGTCTCCGAGCACTTCAGCGATGTTTGTGTTCTCCTTGAGTTGCTCTCTGAACTTTCCCGTCATGAGCTCTTCCGCTGCTTCGGCTGCAATATTGATCGGCTCGGGCATAACCAAACCCTTCTCTACTAGATATGTATAATTCAGCTCTTCCTGGCCTGGGAGCATGTGCGAAACAAGGATTGGTAATTTAAAAGAGAGGGCTTCCGTGGTCGAAAGGCCTCCGGGCTTGGAGATAAAGATGTCGGCAATCGAGTATAGTTCGCACATGGGAGAATAAAAACCTAAAACCACCGCACTCGTGCCTTCGAGAACACTGTTTAAATGCTGAAACGCGCCGGCATTTTTTCCGCAGACCACAATTACCCGGGTACTCGGCAAGGCAACCAGGTCGCGCAGCACCGATTCATCAAACCCAGTCCCCAAAGACCCGCTACCGGCCAGTATCACCTTTTCATCTGGTTTGATCCCCAGTTTCTGCCTGACATGCTCCTTGTCGATAGGAGGACAATCGGCCAGCGTCATACCACAGACATGAACCCGGTCTGCGGGAATACCAAGCTTAACCATCTCTTCTTTCTGCTGCGGGATGTTAGCCAGATAAAAATCCGCATGCGGGTAGAGCCAGAACGGATGCAAGTGGAAATCAGAAAACGCGATGCCGAACGTGCCTCGATATAATTTTTTTACTTTTAAATACTCAACGAGCGCCGAAGCCGTGGTCTGCGTAGCTATGACTGTGTCGGGCATGAAACCATCAATAACAGCTTTGAGGTTCTCATAGTTTTTAGAAGCCACTCTCACCCGCCACGGTGAAGTAACCCGGTTCACCCATTCGCTCTGGTACAAAAAACTCCACAAACCGGGAAGATGCGTATTGATAAATTTATGTAGCCCGGTTCCGAAGTCAACAAGCTTGCCTTCCTGAACCTTCAATACATCCTCCAGCTTGACCACGCACCCTGCCTGGCTAAGCACGGCCCCGATGTTCTCCGCCATACTTTTGTGGCCTAAGCCGACGGAAGTATAGAGGATCAAAATTCTTTTTGATTGTTCGTCATTCATAGTATTTGAGAATACTTCTGTATTGTAGTGGAACAAGCCCCAAAAAACAACCATAATGGAGCGCAGATTGACCCAATACTACTTTGCTTTAAAAATACGCCAGGAACTTCCAAGAAGTTCCTGGCGTATTCACTCGTCTGTTGCACTTGAAATCATATATGCTTGATAAACGATTTTACCAGTTTGTCAAAGTCCCTCTGGCTGATAAATTTTTTTTCTACAGCGAGAGTTCGTATTGAGACTCCATTTTGGACCGACTCGCGCACCAATTCCTTGACGCGGTCATAGCCAAGTTTCGGGACCAGCAACGTGGCATAGGCAGTGGAAGCTTCCAACAGTTGTCTGCATCGCCGTTCGTCAGCCATGATCCCCTGCAAGCACGCAGAATCAAACTGTCGCACCACCTCGGCCGAGAGCATCAAAGATTCTATAATGATCGGGACGGTTACCGGCATCATGACATTTAACTCAAGCTGGGAAGCCGCGACCGCGTGCTCCACAATAGCCGTGTTTCCCGATATGAAATAATATAACTGGTTGACCGCTTCAGGCAAGACCGGGTTAACCTTTCCGGGCATAATTGATGAGCCGTTCTGCAGCGCAGGCAAGCGAATCTCCCCCAAGCCGGCAGCAGGCCCGCTCGACAATAAGCGCAGATCACCGGCAAGCCGTGAGAGATCAAGCGCCAGGCAGGATAGTGCCTGCATAAGACGGCACAAGTCAGTATGACTACTGGTCGCGGTCATCAAATTCTTTGCCGGCCTGACCGGCAATCCGGTAACCTTCTTCAGTTCGCGATACAAAGCCGTAATATAGCCGCGGGGTGCATTGATAGAGTTGCCGATAGCATTGCCGCCCATGTTAAGATCCAACAGCAGTACGGATGTCCTTCTGAGCCAAGAAATATTCCGAGCTAATGCCTCCGCATGCGCTCCAAATTCTGCCCCCAGCGTAGTTGGAACCGCATCCTGCAGATGAGTCCTGCCAACCTTAACTGCCCGATGAAGCTTTTTCGCCAGTTGTCGCAAACTCTTCTCCGCTGCCTCACTCGCATCCAACACATTTTGACTCAGACGAAGTGCTGTGATGCGCAAAGCCGATGGGATAATGTCGTTAGTAGACTGCAGGCAATTCACGTCATCGTTGGGATGGACCGTCCGACCGAGCAGTTCGCTGGCACGGGACGCCACCACCTCGTTGACATTCATATTAATAGACGTCCCCGCCCCTCCCTGGAACGCTGGCAGCGGAAACTGGTCTACAGGCAGATCTTCTAACAAAAACCGACAGGCCTGCTCAATGCTCCTCTGTTTGGCTTTTTCCAAAGACCCAGTCATCCCACAAGCCCTGACAGCCGCAAGCTTAATTTCTACGACAGCCCGCAAGAATTCCTCCGGCACGCGCGTACCACTAAAGGGAAAATTTCTAATTGCCTTTTCCGTCTCATTTCCAAAATATTTTTTTTGCATAAAATGAAAGACTTGCGCCAAAAAGCGCAAGTCTAAAGTTATTGTATGGCAGCTGCCACTTTCGCGGCAACCGATTTATCGAGCGGGTTGGGTAAAATGCAATCCACAGACAACTCTGTAACATGAGCGGCTAGGGATTCCGCAGCTTTCACCAGCATGGCATCCGTGATCCGACTCACCTGGTGGTCGAGCGCACCGCGGAAAATACCGGGGAAGGCCAGTACGTTATTGATCTGATTTGGAAAGTCGCTGCGCCCGGTAGCGGTTATAAAAGCGCCGGCAGCCCTGGCTTCATCCGGCATTATCTCCGGAATAGGATTGGCAAGGGCAAACACCACGGGCTTGTCTGCCATGCTCTTCACCATATCCTGGGTCACTGCATTCTTAACGCTTACCCCAATAAAGACATCGGCACCCTTCAAGGCGTCTTGCAGACTCCCGGTACGGCGCTCCGGATTGGTACGGGCTGCCAGACCTTGTTTGACCGGATTTAGGTCATCCCTGCCGCCAGCAACAATACCTTTACTGTCACAGACGATAATATTCGGGATGCCGTAGCCGAGCAGCAAGTCAGTTACAGCAATACCGGCCGCTCCAGCTCCGTTGATGACCACCCTCGCCTGTTCCTTGGGAATACCTTTCAGCTTGAGTGCGTTAATCAGGGCAGCAAGCACGACCGTGGCCGTGCCGTGCTGGTCGTCGTGCATGACCGGAATATCCAGCTCCTGCTTCAGACGGTCCTCGATCTCGAAACAGCGGGGCGCGGAAATATCTTCCAGGTTAATGCCGCCAAAGCTCGGTGCGATGGCCTTGACCGCAGCAATGATCGCTTCCGTATCCTGGGTGGAAAGGCAGATCGGTACTGCATCGACATTGGCAAATTCTTTGAACAGTACCGCCTTTCCCTCCATGACCGGCATTGCGGCATCCGCCCCAAGATTGCCAAGTCCTAAAACCGCACTCCCATCGGTCACCACTGCCACCGTATTTCCCTTCCAAGTCAGCTCGCGCGAGAGAGATTTGTCTTTCGCGATCTCTTCGCATACGCGACCCACGCCGGGAGTGTAGGCTAGAGACAAATCTTCCCGGCTGTTCACCGGCACTTTACTCACAACCGCCAGCTTGCCGTGGAATTTTTTATGCAGCTCCACTGACTGCTCGTAGACGTCGGCCATAAGGTTAGTTAAAAGTTTAAAGTGTAAAGTTGAAAATATAAATAGCGAATTAAAATATTTACCGAGAGAACGTTTGACATTTAACCATTCACCTTTGTCCGAGAGTTAAAAAGTCAAATGTTAAATGTTAAAGGTTAAATGTTGGGTACTATGCTTTGTGAAGCATTAGGATCCGCTTTTCAAATCCTCCGTTCTTGCCCCGCTTCTCTTCCTGGACTTTGTCGACATCTTCACTGCTCCACCTTTTCAGTTTGAGTAGCGTATCGATAAGCTCGGTGACGTCAGCAATCTCTTCGATCATATTCCCCGCTTCCAGCGAGTGCGCGAGCTCTGTCGCTTCTTCAACTATTTTTTTCAAAATGAATTTTTCAAATTCCTGGTCGCTTTCTAATATCCGCGTCGGTACGTCAGTGCCGTTCTTCTGTTTTATGATTACCGGAATGTTGTCACGAACAAGCTTCGGGTACTTTTGCTCGATTGGCAAATCAGTGGATGTGAAGTCCATATATTTTTTATAAATTGTGTTGTTCAATTTTTAGCACATGGGTTTCATCTGCTGCGGAGTCAGGAGATAACGCGAGGAGCTCTGAGTTGCCGAAGTGGAACATAGTGAGGACTTCTTTCCAACTCAAGTCATAGTACGCTGCGTAAATCATCTTGCCAATGTCACCATGTGTGACTAGCAGCACGCGCCCGTCCGGGTGCTGGCGCTGCAAAAAATCGAACAGGAGTTTTGCACGCTGAATGAGCGCAGGAAAAGTTTCGGCTCCGGACGGGGACAAAAAATAAGTCACGGTCTCTGTCTGCAAAATTTCCGGAGCGCACATTTTTGTAATGTCGCTTTGCAGCTGCCCAGTCATGATTCCGAAGTCCCTCTCGATCAACAAATCAATCGGCTCCGGCGCAGGTATCTCAAGTGTGTCAGTGATTATTTTGGCAGTGGTGCGCGCGCGCTGAAGAGGAGAGCAGTACACACGATCGAAACTCAATCCAAGTTTTTTTATGCCGGCCGCAACCTCGCGTGCTTGTGCCATTCCGATTTCCGAAAGCGGCTGGTCGCGCCGTCCATTGAGAATACCATGAGCGTTATCGAGATCCTGACCGTGGCGAACTAGATAGATAGTGAGCATGGGGGGATATAATGAGACCGCCCGAAGCTTCTGGCGCAGGGCGGCTGGTCTGAAAGAGTTGAGTTCTGAAATTAGTACTATCAATTTATGATCACGGTCATACCATATACCATTTGCCAACCTGATGGTTCGCAAATAATACATGGCGG
>CAZHIA010000010.1:0-47609 GCA_964532425.1 uncultured Candidatus Saccharibacteria bacterium
TTACGCTTTCTTTAAAGGATGGCTGCTTCTAAGCCAACCTCCTGGTTGTATGAGCAACCCCACATCCTTTGCACTATAGCTAGGATTTGGGGGCCTTAGACGGTGGTGTGGATTCTTCTCCATTTGTCCAGTGAAGCTTAGCCCTCACGGACTGACTGCCGAGATCTTGACCGCCATGAATTCGGAGTTTGGTTCGATTTGACCGATTGCTCAGCCAGGATCGATTCAGTGCTCTACCTCATGGGGGAACTCTCGACGCTAGCCCTAAAGCTATTTCGAGGAGAACCAGCTATCACCCGGTTCGATTGGAATTTCTCCCCTACGCACAGCTCATCCCCTAATTTTGCAGCATTAGTGGGTTCGGACCTCCCGTTACTTTTACATAACGTTCATCCTGGCCATGCGTAGCTCACGCGGGTTTCGGGTCTAACTCATGTGACATATAGGAAATTGTCGCGGCCGAAAACCGGAGTCTTCAGCCGATCAAAATCCTATTGCGGACTATTCATCCTCGCTTTCACTACGATTTCGTCATTGGTATGACTTAATCAAGCCACATAAGATTAACTCGTTGGATCATTCTTCAATAGGCACGCGGTTAACCTGCAGCTCGCCTTGCGGCAAACTGCTTAGGTCTTCCACTCCTTGTAAGTATACGGTTTCAGAAACTATTTCATTCCCCTTCCGGGGTGCTTTTCACCTTTCCCTCACGGTACTTGTTCACTATCGGTCAGTATGAGTATTTAGCCTTAGATCTTAGTCGACCTGACTTCCTACCAGATTTCTCGTGTCTGGTAGTACTCAAGAAAAAGTGAGGAATTTGCATGGTGTTTCGCTATACGGGACTATCACCCTCTTTGGTCCGCCGTTCCAGGCGTGTTCTGCTACACAGCACACATATTTCCCTGCTGCTCTACCGCACAGCACCACTCTCACTTATTACCCCTACCAAGCAACGCCGGTAAGCTTGTAATCTCCATCTTGCGACTTCGATAACACTTGATAGGTTTGGGCTGATAGAGTATTTATTCACCGCTCGTAACTATCCAAGCGATGAATAAATATCTATTCACTTCCGCTTTCGCTCGCCACTACTAACGGAATCTCTTCATCCTTGCGGATGATTGATTTCTTTTCCACGTGCTACTGAGATGTTTCACTTCGCACGGTTCCCGCGCTATATAACCCACGTTATATAGGCATGCGACCTTCCGTCGCATAGGTTTCCCCATTCGGACATCCCCGGATCAAAGATTATTTGCCATCTCCCCGAGGCTTTTCGCAGGCTGTCACGTCCTTCATCGGCTCATACTGCCAAGGCATCCACCGTATACCCTTCTCTGTTTTAATCCAGAGTAATTGACTAGCAATTTGTAGCTACCTCCGACAAAAGTCGGAGATGTTCAAATTGCTTCGGATACAATGTTCTACATTGGTTATTTGTACTTACAATTAATACGTCTACCCATAGATCATCATCAGGTTGATTTGATGATCTACGTATTCAGTTTTCAAAGTGCTTGGTTGTAACCGCACTATCAATTGGTTCCCGGATCAAGTCCGGGACAACACTTCGTGTTGGTTGCAACCACTTAGCTACTGCCCCAAAGGATCTAACAGCACTGTTCCCTTGGTAAAAACGGAACGCCGAGATCTGTGAGCAGTAAATAAGTGGCTGGAACTGTTAATATAGAAGGTGCATGAGGCTGTAGACATCCGACTACGCCAAGGCTTCGTCGGATTGTTCTCTATGAATTCTTAGCCTTCGGCTAAATGTATCTAAGGAGAACAAAAAAACCGCTTTCGCGGTTATGTAAGGCCCTGTCAAAATTGGCCAGTTTACATAAACCGCTTGGGAATTAACAATTCAAGGTTTTTTATCATATATGCCTGTTTCCTTTTCAAAGTGAAATCTTGTTCCTCATCATATTAAACGATAGCGCAAGGCTTGTCAAGGGATTTCTGGTGAATTTATTAAATATTTTTTCTCTTAAGTAAGCGGCTTTTATCAACTCTTACATCAGCTATTTTAAAATTCCCTTTAAAACGGGGCGGTTTCAGGTTTATCCTGCCGTAATCATCAAAAATATATCACACCACCGCATTCACTCTCTCAATCAGATTTTACAAAAATAACTGCCATTGACGCTCCCCTCCCGCTCTGATAGAGTGGCCACAGAAAGAAAGGAGGGTTATGTGGAATCGCATACGTACCACACCCGCAACCCCAGCTTAAAAGTAATTATAGTAGAAACACCGCGGGCTACCGTGGTCAGGCTCGACGGGCGGATCACGTTGTACAACAATACCGCTTCATCATACCGGGACCTACTCAAAGAGCTGATCCGAGAAGGCAATCTCTTCCTCCTGATCAACCTGGAAAGTGTCTCTTATATTGATTCGAGCGGCATTGGCGAACTCGTCTCCGGTTTTACGGATGTGACCAATCATGGCGGCCAGCTGAAACTCTGCTGCATGCGAGGGAGGGTGAAAGATCTCCTCCAAATTACCAAGCTGTACACGGTGTTCGAAGTCTTTGACGACGAAGAAAGCGGTCTCAGCAGTTTCGCGCCGCGAGACCGGAGGTCTCATGAGCATCACGCTTACCGAGAGCGAAGTTGGTGATACCATCGTCATGAAACCAGGCGGCCGATTAACACTCGGCGAAGGTGCGAGCGAATTCCGCAGCCGGATCGAGCAATACATATTCGGCAGGGAACTCACCATCACAGAACGCTGGTACGGCATGCAAAAGCCCTCCGGCAAGCCAGTCAACCTACTCGTGGATCTGTCGGAAGTCAGCTATCTTGACAGCTCGGGGCTTGGCGAATTATTTTCGGCGCACACCGCCATTACCAACTCCGGCGGACACATCAAATTACTCGGGCTCACCAAACGGGTCAGGGATTTGTTACAGATAACCAGGCTGTATACGGTGTTCGAGGTCTTTGAGGACCAAACCGCGGCGCTCCGTAGCTTCCACTAGATTCCGCACGCAAAGACCGGGCATACCAATGTCCGGTCTTTTTATTTTCTCCACCTCCATTCCATTTTTGTCCGACCGGACAAAAATGGAATATAAAAAAAGGCAGCCGGTCAGGGCTGCCTTACGTTCACTGGCGGTAGGCATATGCAAAGCCTTCCGCAGCCAGCGCCTGTGTGAAGGCGCTCACTTCCTCCTTTGTTTGATCCTCCAATCCGAACTTCACCAGTTGGGAGTTGGGGTCCAAATAATTGACTTTCACGAAAACCCGGCCAGGATCAAAGAGCTGCCGCAACGCTTTCGCGTCGTAAGCGTGACCTTTCATGACGACAAAATTCAAGGTCACCCGCTCCCCCGGCCACCGGTTAACTACCTCCGCAATCTCGCCGAACGACATCATCTTAAGCCTGGGGCTTAACGCCTTGCGCTCCTCGTCTGAGGTCGTGTGGCAGGAAAACTGCAGCCGTACCCGCACCCCGTCACGTACCAATGTTGCCAGCTCCGAAAAGAGCTCCAACTTTCTCGGCGCAGAGGTCGAAACGACATAGAGGAAATCCGGATGGCGCTTACGCAACACACGGATCGCCTCGCACGTCTGGTGCGGATTCAGCACTGGATCGCCCATTTGCTTGAACGAGATCTTGATCTCGTCAAACGCATCGGCCGCATCCTGGTTTTCGGGCAGGCCGAGCACATACTCAGCCTGCTCGACTATTTCGCTTGCCAGAAGCTGGCGTACGCGGGGATAGGTGTTCGTAAAACAATATACGCAACCCACGCCGCAGCCGGAAGCTACCGAAACGCCGATCTTCCAGATACGGCGTCCGTCATACCGGTCAACCCGCTTTTTGTCGGTCGTTAAGACCTTCAGGTTGTCCGAAACGGTACGGAAAATAAAACCCTTGCCGTCTCCGGCGTCCTGCTCGCATTCAAGCCTTAACGACCCCATACCTTATCGCTCCTTATCGATGGCAGACAGGATATCCAAAGCCAGCATGAGCGCATCGCGATTGAAGCAGATGTCGTCGCCGATCATCAGCTCCTGATACCCCATTTGCACCAGGCAGGCCACATCCGTAATATCCGAACAGGCCGGCCGGGCGTTCTTCATGAGCGAGGTCAATATTCGCGAAGCGGCCACTGCCGTCGGATCAGCCTTCACCACCCGTTTGAGCGCCCGCAAAATCTTGTCCGGACGCTCGACTTCCACATAGAGATCACCGCGGGCTGCCATCAGCCGGACCTTGCGGCCGGCATATTTGGCGTATGATTCTTTTACCCACCGCAGCCCCTTGAGCGACTCAATCTTGGCGAGAACTTCCGCCTCCGGATCGAGTTCGAGCAGCTGGTCAATGTCGCTGTCCTGTTCTACGTAGGACAGCATGTACGTATGGTTACCGGCTGCTTTTGACGCTTCAATGTACTGCAAGTCCAGGTCGGTAAAATACCCCTCAATCTCAAGACTCGGATCGAGGATATTAATGGACTCACCGCCGCCGACGACCCGCTGGGGGCCATCAAGCATAATGAGCGTATCACCGTCCTTGACCTCGACAATGTATGCCGAATCGTACCCGTCCTGCATCCAGCATTTGACCGGCCCTTTACTCAGGTCCAGTTTGATCTTCCGGCTTATCTTCAGTTCCGCCCAGGGCGGAGACTTCAGCTCGCCGTGCGATTTGGGATTGGAAGGGTCCAAAATATAGGTTTTGCCGCCGATCTCGTACTTCTTCGGACCGTCCGGCGCTTTATAGAACGCGCCGTGGACCGTACGAATCTGCCGGCACTTGAGGTCGATCCACAACTTCTTGCCGGCCAGCCGGTCCTTAATGGCACCGAGCAGTTTGGCCGACGGCTCCAACACCGCCATGACAGTATTGAGCCGCACACCCGAAATGATCGGGTGTGCGGCAACTTCGGCGATGAAGGGCGCGAGCGGATGAATCGTCGTCAGCACCTTCATGGGTATGCTCCTTCCTAGACCAGTTTCTTGCTCTTCAGCGAGGGACTACCCGCTTTCTTGGACAGGCTCGCCTTGGCAGCGCCCGCCTCGACATCAGTCGCTTTGGCTGACACGTCGCGGACGGACTTGGTGGACTTCATGACGCGGCTGATGCGGTCGAGTTTGTCGCTGTGGCGCGCGGAAACGCGCTTGGAGAAGTCCTCGTATTTGCCCGCTTCGCCGGCGGCAATGGCGATGATCATTTCGACGATATCGCGCGGTTCTTCCAAAGGAATAATTCGCTGCTCGCCGTAAATCCTCGCCCAGAAATCCTTGTTGTAGCTGCCCTTCAAAATGACCCAGACGCTGAACTTCTCGGCAAGTTTTTTCAGCACTTCTACGGAGTCCAGGTCGGACTGAGGGTCGCCGCCGATGTACTTCTTGATGTCTTTAGCCAGCAACTTACTGCGCGTCGTGCTGTCCACGATCCAGATGAATAGCGGCTTGATGACCGCATTCGGCATCTCGCAGTAATTCGTGAAGTAATACGCTGCGAGGTCATAGCTTTCGGGATCGTCACCGCCCAACCCTTCGGGAAAGAGCAGCTTCAAGCGGCCGACGAGAGGCTCGTCCGAATCGAAATCCTGTACCTGCAGCGGCTGCCGATCGGAAGCAGTGTCGCCGATGAGGGTCAGACAGAGCTTATAGGCCGGCATATACCGCTTCCACTCGTCACCGAGCAGAGGCAGCTTTTCGAGAATAATTTGAATCTCGGTCAGGAATGAGCCGGTATCATCGGCACAAACCACACCGGGATGGGTGCTATCGGTGCTCACCGCGACTTTCTCCCGTTTGATCGGCCACGGCGTCTTGCCGCGGGCTGACGAAAAATCGTGAGACCGCAAACTTTCACCGGCAGACGACGCGAATGCGCTGCGGGAAGACTTGCGTTCTTCCCCGCCACCCATCGAATCGGACGTCCGTCCCGACTTGGAACCGGACGAAGAGCGCGGCGGCTCCTCGTATGCCTTGCGGGCAGACGTATAATCGTACCCGCTGGAACTGCTGCGATAACTGCTGTCACCGCCGGAATCATCACCCCAGCTGTAACCCATGGTTATTCTCCTTTTTCAGTAGATGGACAACACAACTACGACAGTTTGAGCGGTTCTTTACTGGTCCTGCTCCCGAACAATTTCATGCGAATGTCAGACCAGGGCCGGATCAGTTCTTCCGCCGTTTTGGGGCGCTTGAGCGGATCATGGCGCACCATTTGATTGAAGAAGTCCTGCATTTCTTTCGGCACATGGTCGGGGTACGTCTTACCGACGAAATTCCCGCCCAGAGCGAAGATCATGGTTACTCCGAGCCCATAAATATCGGTCTCGGGAATGGGAGGCCTGCCTTCAAGCTGCTCCGGAGCCGCAAACGCTTCGGTGCAACCCGGGCTCCTGCTTAAGCGCCCCGGCCGCAAACTGGCCAATCCGTAATCGACGAGCCAGGCGTTGTGTTCGTAATCGGGCTCAAGCAGGATATTCTGCGGTTTGATGTCGCCGTGAATCACGCCTTTCGTATGGAGGTAGTGAGTGGCGTTCAGCAGCCGCTGGGTAATCCAGCAGACATGCTTGGGAGGAATGCCCTTGGGAAAGTCTTCGGTAACGACCTTGAAGATGTCCTTGCCCTTGATGTAATCCATGACCATCACGAAGCTGCCGTCCTCGAGAGGGAAATAATCCTTCAATGACGGGAGTGAGTAGTGATGGATATCCCACAGCAGATCAGCTTCCTGCTCCAGCAGCACCGCATCCGCCGGCTCCAAATTGATGTTCTGCTTTACGCAGGCGTAACGCGGCCTCCGCTTAAAATGAACATGCTGGGCCAGATAGGTTCTGGCAAAACCGCCTTCGCCTATCTGTTTGATCATTTTGTAGTTGCCGATGATCATACTGTCTCCTATTCTCCGCGGAACAGGCGCTCCGACAGGGACGCGGGAAGCCCGGCCTGCCGGAAGGCAGCCTCGGTTTTCCCGATATCATAAAATACCCGTCTCAAATTGAACAGCGTTTTACCGCCACTGAATTCGAGAATGCCGTAACTGGCCCGGCAATCGCCGTCTCGCGGTTGGCCGACGCTCCCCACATTGATGAGGTACTGCATACGGCAGTCCAGCTCCAGGTCATCCGGCAGGTCTTCGTAGAGCCCCTGATCGGAGCCGAAGACGAACGGAATATGGGTGTGACCAATCGTGCATAGACGGAACGGCAATGCTTTGAGTTCCCGCCTGGCTTCTTCGTCGTTCGTGATATAGTTCCAGCTTCGCGGCTCGGTAAACGAACCATGAGCTAGCACCAACCCAAATTCGTCGACGGTAATAAGATCGGGCAGCGAACGCACGTAGGCCTGATCGGCCTCGCACAAGCGCTTACTGGAGTAGACCACCCCGGCATATGCGCGGGGATTCAGCTCCCTTTCGGCCATAGCAAGATCGAGAACCGAATCCTCATGGTTGCCCCGCACGATGCCAGCGGTGGTACCTCTGGTCAAATGGAGGCACTCGGAAGGAAACGGCCCGTATCCAACTACATCGCCCAGGCTATACACGCGATCAACTTTCTGGCTTTCAGCGTCTAGCAGCACCCGCTGCAAGGCTTCGAGATTGCCGTGGATGTCCGAAATTATGGCTATTTTCACACTCTATTATTATCCTCCTGTCAATCAGTATCTGTTAATGTGCAATAGTATAGGATACTATACGACAGAGCAATTGTAAATAAGCCAAGATTAAACGGTTTTCTCTGCCGCGTACACAAAAACCGGCAATCCGTGCCGGTTCATTATTAACCCGCCTGTGCGGCCGTTAGTGCAGTCCGGAAACGATCCGGTCATAGAGCACGGCTTGGCCGATCTGCAGCAATAAAAACGCCGCCAGCGTATAATAGACTACCCGGATAAGCCCTCGCTGCCAAAGCTGGGCAAGGCCGAGGGCGAGCATCATAAACACCAACGGCGACAATATAAAGTAATAGTAAATACGCAATCCGGTCAAAGCGCCAATGGGCAGCAGCAAGACAATGGTCGGCACCCAGAACCAGTACCCTAGTGCCGTGCGGACCGAGGATTTGGCATTCAATTCAAAGTTGTGAGGCTGCAAGTGCCGCTTGTCATATACATACATGCCAAACCCGCCGCTGAGTAGCGCACCCAATATGGCATATACAGGCCAGCCGAGAATGAGTGCCGGATTAAAAAATGTATTTGTGGAAAGGAAAGCAGAGATCCAAAACCCAAGGTAGTCCAGGACTTGCTGGAACCATGGCACATAAATGCGCGGACCAGAACTGATGGCAAACAAAGTCCTGATATTAGTGAAGTGATGAGTGCATTCATAGTAAAGGTACGGGCTTATGACGAGCACAGCCCCCATGATTACGACCACCCAGCCATACCATGGGAGGCGCAACCGTTTTTGTAACACAGCCAACAACAATATTATAGGCAGACAAATCAGCGGGACAGCGTGAAGTTGAATGCCAATCCCGAATGAGGCGCCAAGCAGGAAGGCATACCCGATTTTCCGATCACCGCCGATCAACCGCTCCAGCGCAAAAAAGAACAGCAAGGCAAACAATGGAACTTGGTTCGGGTTCGACTCGTACTTGGCAAATTGGAAACTCAAGGAAGAAGCTGCCATAAGTCCGGAAGCCAATATGGCCAACCACTCACTTCCCCACCACCGTCTCACTATATAATAGGCGAGCAGGATGGTCAGGCAGCCATACAAAATGCTGGCTACGGGCATGGACCACGGGGCAAAACGCGCCACCCAGACAATCGGAAACAACAGGTAATAGTATGCCGGCCCGAAATAAAATGCACCCAGGCTGGATGGCGGCCCGAGCAGTATTATCTGGCCATGGGACAATACTCGCAGCACATCAAGATCTCGCACCAGCTCCCCATACGCATACAATGAACGGCCGGCGGGATCCGGCCAGGATAGGAGGCAAAACAGCAGGAGCAGTAGGAATAATATCTGATACGACTTCTTCATTTAACCATTTCTATAAACTTCTTTTCGTCGAGAATCTCAACCCCCAACGCCATCGCTTTCTGGTATTTCGATCCAGGATCCGATCCGACCACTACGTAAGAAGTATTTTTGGACACCGACTCCGCAACTTTGCCGCCGAGCGCTTTGATCTTTGCTTTTGCCTCATCGCGGCTCAGAGACTCGAGTGTCCCCGTGATCACGAAGGTCTTACCTTTTAGCTTATAGCTTATAGCTTCTAGCTTATAGGGTTGTACTTTGACCCCGTTCTTTCTAAGTTTATCGATGAATTTCAGGTTTTCCTTGTGGTGGAAGTAGTCGTACACGCTCTGCGCCACCACTGGTCCGATATTTTCGATATCATTAATCTCAGGAAGCGGCGCTTCCATCAGCTTTTCCAGGGAACCGAAATGTTGGGCCAGGTCTTCGGCAGTCTGCTCGCCCACATGCAATATGCCGAGTGCAAAAATAAAGCGCGGCAGTGTCACGCTGCAATGAGCTTGGATGGATGCGATAATATTCTCAGCCGATTTTTCACCGAACCTTTCCAGGCCTTCTATATCTTCCTTTTTAAGGGTAAAGAGGTCAGCCGCGTCAGAAATAAGCCCTTCTTCCTGGAAACGGTCCAATATTTTAGGCCCGACCGTATAAATTTCGAGCACGTTCACGAAGTGCTGCAAGAATCTCCTGTTCTTGGCCGGGCAATGAGGGTTGGTGCAGTAGTAGGCAACAGATGACCCTTCTATACCTGTACGGGCGGGTCGCGACCCGCCCCTACGGACTGATCCATCACCATTCATCCTGCGTTCAACCTGCCCTTCGCACACCGGGCACTTCTCCGGCACTTTAATCGCTCTTTCTTTTCCAGTGCGCATCTTGGTTAGAACCTCGACCACTTCCGGAATGACATCGCCGGCTTTTTGGATCACGACCGTATCGCCAACCTTTAAGCCGAGGCGTTCGATCTGGTCCATATTGTGCAGCGTGGCCTTGGCTACGGTCGAGCCAGCTACGGGCGTAGGATCGAACAAAGCCACCGGTGTGAGCACGCCAGTCCGGCCGACATTGAAAATAACGTTGTTGACCACGGTGGTAGCTTTTTCCGCCGGATACTTAAATGCAGCCATGTAACGTGGTGCCTTACCCACGATACCCAAACGCTCCTGCACCTCGAGCCGGTCAACCGAAACCACTACCCCGTCGGTGCCATAAGGCAAATCCGCACGAATTTTGCCCACCTCGTCTATGAACTTTTCCACGCACGCCAGATCCGGACACAACTCCTCATGAGCATCCACCTTAAACCCCAGATGCCTGAGCAGTTTGTGTTTCTCTGAATGTGTTCCGACTTTGAACTTTTCACTTTGACCTTTTAACTGAGCCGCGTCCCATGCAAAAAAGTCCAGGCGGCGTTCGGCGGTCAGCTGGGGATCCAGCTGGCGCAAGCTGCCGGCTGCGGCATTGCGCGTGTTGGCAAGCAGCGGTTTGCCTTCCTTTTCATATTTGGCATTCAGCTCACGGAGCACCTGTTTACTCATAATCCCCTCACCGCGCACTTCAATAAAATCGGGAAACGGCGCTCGCAACTGCAGGGGAATGGACCGGATGGTCCTCAGGTTCTGGGTAATATCCTCCCCTACCAATCCGTCGCCTCGGGTGGCACCGCGGACGAAACAGCCATTCTCATAAATAAGGGAGACGGAAAGGCCGTCCAACTTCAATTCACAGAAATATCCGAACTGCCCGTCCGGCACCAGCCGCTTGGCTCGCTGCTGCCAGGCTTCCAGCTCCTGGATGCTGAATACGTCATTCAATGAGGTCATACGCACGTCGTGTTTGACCTTCACGAACTTGTCGAGCGGCTTGCCTGCTATCCGGTTCGTGGGAGAATTCTGATCCTTAAATTGGGGGTACTGGTCTTCCAAAACTTTCAACTCGCGGGTCAGCGATTCATACACGTCATCCGTCACTTTCGGATCGTCTAAAACATGGTAGCGGTAACGCAGGTCCTCAATTTGTTCCCGTAATTTTTCGATCCTTTTTTTGGCTTCTTGGGCTTGCATAGTTTGCAGTATTAATGCCTATTACTATTATACATGCTCAGCCGCCCGCTGGGGAGCCTTTTACCCACGCAGGCCGCTTGCACAAGCCGAATCGCTGCTCTTATTTAAAAAAGTGGATTATTCGCATTGCCATATCCGGTGCTTTGTTTTACAATAGAGATAAGAAAAATCTCCGGAAACCCATAGCAAAATATCGCTGATAGTTTGCCTATTCTCCTCTCATCAGCGACTCCCATACAAAATGTTTTTCCACTCTACAAAAAAAGTAGAACTCTCACCCCGCTTAAAGCTTGGCATTGCGCGTGGCTCTACCCGCAGCAAGGCATTGCGTTACGGGGCCACCCTCTGTCTTCTGATCACTGCCGGATTGGCATTTAACGCCATTCGGCTTATCTGGTCCAACAAACAACCTGCAACCCCGGATTTGTCCACCCCGCAAGTACTTGGCGCCTCCGACACCCGCCCCCCGGAAGCGGCTCCTGCGGTGGAATTTGTGGAATACAAAGTCCAAAAAGGCGATACTCTCTTCAACGTCAGCCAGAAATTCAACATTACCTGGACCACGCTCGCTACCTTGAATAATCTGAAAAGCCCGTTCTCCTTAAAACCCGGTCAAGTACTCAAAGTTCCAAAATAAAAAACACAAATAAAACACCCTGGACGAACCAGGGTGTTTTATTTGTTATATTTTTATCGTACGAGCTCCCAACTGATCCGCTAAACTCTACCTTCTATCAATAATAGATCACTACGAGGCCATTCTGCCCCGCATTCCCATTTCCTGTGGTCACGCCGGACCCTCCCCATCCGACCGGACTGGCATAATCCGTGTCTGAGGAGTTAGCTGGGAATTGGCCCGCACCTCCCGAGAGGGTCGTAGCACTTCCTGAAACATATCCGCTCCCGCCGCCACCGCCGGATCCCCCGAAGTAAGGGTAGGATAAAGAGTTCATAGCTCCGCCGCCGCCACCGAAGTACCCGCTCCCGCCGCCACCGCCAGCGGGCATGGCACGCCAGTTGGTTACGCCTCCGCCACCGCCCCCATTGGTCCCGCCCGAATTACTGAGTGCGGGACCGCCGTTACCTCCGTAGAGTGATCCGCCAGCAACAGCGGTAACATCGCCTGCGGAACCGCTCAAAAATTGTGTGGCATACCCGCCTCCCGCAGCATGAGTGCCATTATTACCGGCAAAGCCATTGGTACCGCCGCCGGCCCCGCCAGATGCCCCGTTACTAAATTGACTGGACCCACCGCCACCGCCGCCGGCACCGGCAATAACATAATATGTTCCGCTATACGCAACGCCGCTGTATCCACCGCCACCACCGCCATGACTCCAAAAATTTCCGCCACCGCTACCACCGCCAGGCCCACCGCCGCCCACATAGACATTCAGCCATGACCCCGAAGTGACATTCACCGTGGCTTGGGCAAACCCGCCACCACCGCCGGCACCGCTCATATTCATATTTTCACCGTTTCCACCGCTCCCACCGCCGGCCCCCCAGGCTTTGATAGTTAGGCTCGTAATACCAACCGGCACAACCCACGTCGTGTTCGAATTAAAGACAGCTTTGCCATGAGTGACTGCGGGAGCGTTGTTGAACGTACAGGTCACCGTACTGCCGGCTGTCAGGTTAATGCCGGATATTGTCGGCGAAGAAAAGCTAGAACTACCATCATTACAAGAAGCCGAGCTGAGGCTCCAGCCACCCGGCACTGTTTCAGAAACCGTGTACGTATCGGCAGCCATGGCAGAAAAAGTCCGACTCGCCGTTTGGCTCGACGTCGTCAAAGCTGCAGATTGGCTATAACCGCCTGCCGAGGATAACGAAAAGTTGAAAGTTCCATCCACTCCCCCGCTAGTATTTTTTACGAGAATCAAGGTACCGGTATTACTGCTATACGCAGCTGTCGGAATAATCGTCCGCACCTTCCGAAAGACTGAAGCGTTGGCTGCCGAAATGTCGACCGCGTACTTGCCGAAGTACGGCAAACCTTTGGGATTACCGGAGGAATCGAGCGTCGAAATTTCCACGTACATATCATTGGTCGTATTGTCCCCGTAGATGATGAGCTCCTGCTGCTTGGCAGGATCAAACCCGTAGCCTGACCCGATGACCGGACTCGAGGCGCCGGGAGTCAGATAGGCAGTACCGTTGTTGCTGTTGTAGATCAGGTCCGTGCCGTTTTTTGTGTCGCAGTCGACGGACGTTGACCCCGGGGCAAACTGGCAGACAAAGACGTAAATGCGGCCACCCGACCCGTTGTTGATGAACGTAACCTGCAAGCTACCGTAGCCGCTGCCCGTGGAATAGCAATTGCCCGCATCACAGAGCACATACCGGTTGCGGAGGCCCAACAGGGACGGCGAAGCAGTGCCCGAACTTAAAGGCACCACCTTGTCCAGCACGATCGGATCGCCATAGGACGTCTGGACCGGGGCAGCTACCTTGACCGCATTGACCGCTGAAGTGAAGGGAAAGCTGGTGGCGGCAATACCCCGGCGGGATTGGAAGAAGGATTCCTCGGTAACTGCCTGGGCCGCGTAGATGGCCGGCTCGGAACGGTAGACATCACCGGAAGAGCGGACCTCCACGAACAGGATGGTGGCTAAGGAAAAGCTGATAGCAAGAATGGCTGCCAGGACCATGACTGCCAATAGCAAAGTCACCCCGGCTTGCCGTGAGTGGGGGTGAACGGCTGGCAGTGAATTGGACGGCTTCATGAATCCGGCTGTGCACAAACAACCCTGCATTACGGGGTCCGGGCCGCCATCTATACAGAAAGCCAAGTTTTTAATTTTTTGTCTTACATGAGGCATCTGTTACAATTATACATCTATTTTAGCCAGGATTAAAAAAGTTATCCCACCTTTGGTTTGCGGAGTTCTAAATTAGAAAATTACAAAAACTCCTGCCTCACGGCAGGAGTTTTATGTGTTGCATTAAGGCTTTTTCCCCGCATGATCCCACGCGGCGCGCCCCCCAAATAAAGTAAATGCCATTCCATTAATCGACTGACCCTCAAGTCCCAGCGTGCTCGCCGGCACCTCAAGGCGCACCCAGGTGCCCGTGGCTGGCAGCGGTCCGATATACCGCAGGCTGTTGGTTCCCACAGTCCCCCAGCCGATCTGGTCGGTTCCCGTATTATTCCAGAATGCGCGGGTGCACCAGCCGCAGCTGTTCGTATTCCATTGCAATTCGATCTCGCTGGGAGGATTAGCCGGGTCCAAATAAACATAGGCAACCATTACATCGCCGGGATTAACCACTAATGGTGGATTTGCGCCGCTAAAGTAATGTTGGTGCTCTCCGGCACCGATATTGGATTGATGGGACAAAGAGCCGCTGAAAGGATTCGGACTCGTCCCGACCCAATTCCAACTATCAGATCCATCCGCACTGGGAGAAGCACCGGCCGGCAACGCATCCTCCACCCATACAGTATCTCCATTTCCTGAATACGCAGCTGTCGGAATAATCGTCCGCACCTTCCGAAAGACTGAAGCGTTGGCTGCCGAAATGTCGACCGCGTACTTGCCGAAGTACGGCAAACCTTTGGGATTACCGGAGGAATCGAGCGTCGAAATTTCCACGTACATATCATTGGTCGTATTGTCCCCGTAGATGATGAGCTCCTGCTGCTTGGCAGGATCAAACCCGTAGCCTGACCCGATGACCGGACTCGAGGCGCCGGGAGTCAGATAGGCAGTACCGTTGTTGCTGTTGTAGATCAGGTCCGTGCCGTTTTTTGTGTCGCAGTCGACGGACGTTGACCCCGGGGCAAACTGGCAGACAAAGACGTAAATGCGGCCACCCGACCCGTTGTTGATGAACGTAACCTGCAAGCTACCGTAGCCGCTGCCCGTGGAATAGCAATTGCCCGCATCACAGAGCACATACCGGTTGCGGAGGCCCAACAGGGACGGCGAAGCAGTGCCCGAACTTAAAGGCACCACCTTGTCCAGCACGATCGGATCGCCATAGGACGTCTGGACCGGGGCAGCTACCTTGACCGCATTGACCGCTGAAGTGAAGGGAAAGCTGGTGGCGGCAATACCCCGGCGGGATTGGAAGAAGGATTCCTCGGTAACTGCCTGGGCCGCGTAGATGGCCGGCTCGGAACGGTAGACATCACCGGAAGAGCGGACCTCCACGAACAGGATGGTGGCTAAGGAAAAGCTGATAGCAAGAATGGCTGCCAGGACCATGACTGCCAATAGCAAAGTCACCCCGGCTTGCCGTGAGTGGGGGTGAAGGCGAAATATACAATGCTGACTCCATCGTGCTCGTACAGACCGTAACGCCATAAAAAACAGAAATTAAAGTGATGGAATGTCGTACTTATCGGAACTGACTGTTGACTGATAATAAATAGGAACCGTGTCTCCGCTCGGTAGCTTGACCATGAACAAAAATTGCATCATGACCAGCGGTTGAATCTTGGGCGAGTTTGGGAAGGTATACGGATCTTTCAAGGGCCGCACGTAAAACAAGGCATTTTTGACCATGAAGTTCGGGGGGTTCAGTTGCTGCGGAGAATTGTTATTCTTCTTCACCATCAAGTTCGCGCCGGAAAAATCCGCGACGTTGCCGTTATTGCCGATCCAGGTACCGCTCCCGTCCGCCAAATAAAAACACTCGCGATCGCCTTCCGTCGTGACAATCCCCAACGCATTATCAGCTCCGCCAAAATTGCCGCTCTTGCCATAGATGTTCTGGGAATTATTGTATGATGCCCCGATCGGGGTTGGGGCAGGGCACGGGGCGATTGCAGACTGGATAGTATGGTTCGCATCGGAACCAACCGAATAATCAATGCGCCCGTTACGGACCTCTTTGGCAACGAACTCAACAAAATTACGCATACCCTGGGTCGCCTGTCTCAGCGCTTCGGCTTTGCGGTTGATCTTTAAAGTATAATCGAACAAGCCCATGAGTGCGCTGACCACAATGGCAAAAATCGTCGTCGCCACGACAATTTCCATCAAAGTAAAACCAGCATCAGCTTTCAGCTTATAGCTGCCAGCTTTCAGGCTCCGCCGATTCGATTGTGCAATTTGAAATTTTCTCATAGAACCACTCTTTATACCTTAGTATCGCCTCTATAAGCTATCAGCTGATACCTATAAGCTCCTTACGGTTGGTAATCTTTCCAGTTGGTCAATGCCGTCTGAAGTTCCAGCCGGCAGGAAGGGTTGGCCAGGTTCCAATCCGCTGCCGGGGGGCAGTGCTTATCTACCCACCACACCTGCGATTTAACGATCAAACGCGGGCCGGGACTGGCCGAAGCACCACCCGAATTGGCCCGAGCAAAGGGACCCGTCGGATCTTTTTGAATAATGAGCTTTCGGTAATAACCGGAGTTTCCGTTCGAGCCGCCGGCATGGGGCTGATAAAAAGCCGTGAACCCGCTCGCGATTGAAGTATTCACATCCAAGCCAAAATTATTATTCTGCTGGGTAAGCGTCCAAAACTTATGGCTAGGATCCCGGTCAATATTTAAAATATACGCAGCACTGGCAGCCTCGTTGGATGTATCCGGATCTATACAGAACCCCTGATCGCTCGTGACCGGCAATCCGGGACACCCTGAAGGGTTCAGCCAATCCAAATAGCAGTTGCTAGTATTGGCGGTTGTCGCAAAATTGTAACAGTTGGCACTGAGCGTCTGCTTGAGCCAATTCGTATCGCGCATGTTCTTGACCGCCTCAATCCCCTCCCGGGCCAGACCAACCGCAATTTCCTGTTTGATAACACTGGAAGACGAACTGAGGGCGTATACAGCGAGTCCCGTAGCAGCCGAAACACCCATGGTCAAGATCATCACCGCAACCATGGTTTCTATGAGGGTCTGCCCGCGTTGTTTAATAGCCCGTTGTATGTTCATTGTGAGAAAGTAATCAAGCCGGTCATGCCGTTTATGGTGACCAAGCTGGTCTTTAAATCCTTATTCTGGAGTTTCAAGATGACCGTGGAGTCGGAAGTAATAGAGCTACCTACCCCGTTCATAATAAAATCAATGAACTTCCGGTAGTCATCCCCAGTCGACACGGCATACGGAAATGTCGGATTGGCCGGATTGCAACCACTGTTGACCAACGCTTTGCTATAGGGCAGTTTAAAGGCGACCAGGACACAGCTCGGGGTCAGCGAGGTTTGGGTAGCACCGTTCACCGCCCAATCGATCTGGATCGGATTCGTCGCACCACTCGCTGCCGCAAAGCGGATGTTATTTGGAAGGGTCACTGTTTGAAGGTTGACCAGTTGGGGATTGGACGTGGCATTGTACAGGGCCTGTATCTGGTACTGCGTCGGATTATTCATATCAACTTTAAGAAAATAGTACGATACCGGCTGGCCGCTATTCAAAGCCCGGGAGGACAACGAATATGTTTGAATCATGCGCAGGTTAGTCACGAGCTGGCTCTGGGCGATCTTCAAGTTTCTCACACCCTGTTGTCCTGATATATTAGCCGTCACCAGGGTCAATATGATTCCCATCATAGCCAAAACCACCAGCAGTTCGATAAGGGTGAACCCGGGCACCATTCCGACAAAATATTTATTAAATGTTTTTGTCTTAATATTTCGCATGTTAGGCCATTTTATACGCACTCAAACTTTACAATGGTGCCTGGGTAAAGCCGGGGGAGGCAACCTTTGACAATTGACAATTGACCTTTGACATTTCTAGGGTTTTTATTTCAATTCCGCTATGGATGTGAAATTGAGAAAAATTGGTTGTCGCACCTGGAGTAGATCTGCTGGAGGCAGAACATTCATTATTGAAATGAATTTCTGATTCTCTAATTTTGTCAATTTTACTTAATTTTGTTCAATTTTGCTCAATTCTATTATACCATCAAAGACCTATCATCGCCAAATACCAAGACAAGAGAGGCTGTCCCCAAAAAAGTGCAACCACCGCGCCGACCGAGAGAAACGTACCAAATGCGATCTTTGTCTTCAGGGCTGCCCTTCCTGCGAATAAGAGTGCCATGGCCACCAGACCGCCTGCAATGACCGCAATGAAGACACCGACGAAGACCAGCGGAAAACCGAGGATCATGCCGAGCAAAATCAACAGCTTAACATCCCCAAACCCCATCCAGCGGCCCCGGGAAAAATACCACAACGCATAAAAAGGCAGCGGCCCAGCCAGAGCACCAAGCAGTCCTGAAATTGTGGCAGAATGCCAGCCAAATCCGCTTTTTTGTACCACATCCAGTGCGATATTAACGACTAAAACTACAGCTACCGACGGAAATACGATGCGGTCAAGGATTAACATATGTTCCAGGTCTATAACAAAGACCGAAAATAACACGCAGAGAACAAACCAGTCCCGAGCTAGCAGGAGAACACCAGTCAAATCTTTAGGAGCGACCAGAGCCATTGTTGCGGCAAACAACAGTCCAGTAAGCGCTTCAATAATCGCATAACGCGGCGAGATCCGCGTGCTGCACGACCGGCACTTCCCACCGAGCCACAAAAAGCTCACGATGGGAACAAGCTCCCCTGCCGTCAGGGTATGACCGCAGTGCATGCAATGCGACCTGCCCGAAAGTGTTTCTTCTTTCGGCAGACGCAAAATGACTACATTCAAAAAGCTGCCGATCAAGGTGCCAAAGACGAAAGAGAGAGCAATGAACATGAAAATATTGTGGGCATTTGACAGGTAACATTTGACCCGTGACAATCTACTGTCAATTGTTAAATGTCAATTGTTAATTGTCTTTCCTAATCTAATTTATTGTTCAGCGGCGCGACCGGTATCGGTACTTTTTTGATATCCGCTTCCTTATTTGCAATCCGCCAGATCATCTGCAGATCCGTAATATCGGGCCGGAGCTTATGCGCCTGTGAGAGCGCGTAGAGCGCCTGTGGACGCTTATCTTGCAACTGATAGACCTTGGCCAATAGTATCCAAATTGGCAAATTACTGTTATCTAAAGTCAAACTGGATTTTAAGACCTCGCGGGCATCGTCGAGTTTACCCATGCGCATTAAATAATCCCCGAGCCTGCCATACCGATTGGCACAATACGGGTCAAGCGAAATGGCTTTATCCATATACCGCAGCACGAGGTCCGCATACTGCTGCCGACCAGTCAAAGACAGAGGGATCAACTCCAACGAGGAAGCATGAACATAGGACATGACATCGTCGGGGCTATACCGGATCATCTGCTGCACCATCGCTTGGCCTTTCGGGTCTTCTGGGCTTTGCTGCAATACGCTGCCGGCATAATACAGGTAGTACAACTGATTGCTTGGATTAATAACCGCCGCTATTTTGAGTGGTTTCCTTGCAGCCTGGTAATCCATAGCCAGATAGGACTGATAACCGGAAGAAAAAATAAATTCCGAAACTGCCACGTCCATCCCCCACACCGTTGCCAATACCGCCAGCGCCGCCGCCGTCCCGAGCCAGACCTTGTTAAGTACGACTGCAATTTCGTGTTCAGCTTCAATGCCCAGGCCGGCGATCAAGACTGCTAAAAGGATAAAACATGAGACCGGGACCGGTGTAAAGCACGCCATAAAGGAAAAACCGGCCAGAGAAGCGATGAGCGCGGCATGCAAAGGCTGGCCTGACCTGCGTAGCCGGCCAAACCAGGTTGCGACAGCCAGAACCAACAGGCCCAAGAACGACAGAGCAAGCTGCACGCCACCAGTGGTCGCCATCTGCAGAAAAAGATTATGGGAATCATCAAAAACTCCGGAGATGTTAGCCATATACTTCGGACGGAACTGCTCAAAGACGAGCTGGAAGTTCCCGAGGCCGAAACCACCAAAGGGATGCGCCTTCAGATCGGTAAAGGCCAGCTCCCATACATCGAGGCGCTGGTTAATATTGGTTTCCTGCAGGGTGACCGTGGATGTCAAAGCGCCAGGCCGGGCAATATTGGCAAATCCCACATAGAGCAGCGCTGAAGCTACCAAGGATGCAATTGAGATAAGCAGTAAAGTTTTTCTGGATTTCGACCATGGGATCATAATCAATAAGCAAGCCAGCACGCCCAGCAGCCCAAGCAGGCCAGCTCGGCTGGAAAAAAAGATCACGGAAATCATGGCAGCGAACAGGGCTAAGGCATAGTAAATCCGGGCGGCAAACCGCTGGCTCTGGGCGAAGAATACAACCATGAACGGAATCATGCAAACCACGAACAAGCTGGCAAAATTCGCGTTCCCCAAAAAACTTGGCGACCGTTGGAAAACTTCTGTTGACTCGAGTCCCATATAAAACCCGATTCCATATGACTGCATAATGCCGAAGACCGCAACAGCAACCGCATCAACCACCAAAATGTTCAACAAAAATCTGTAACGGCCCAGATCGCGAGCCATGTCGCCGAGCAGCAAGAGGAGAACCGCCCAGCTGGCATAAAAAACCAGTCCGTTGGAAAAACGCGGGTAAAATCCGAAAAAGCTGTTCCAATGGCTGCCGGACCATACGGTAGCGACGACTGCAGATACGAGGAACAGGCCTAAACAGGTCAACACGCTTTTTCCGTAGGGGACAGTGAGCAACGGCCGTCCGGTACTGGACTTGACCCTGGCCAAGACAGCAAGTCCGAGTAAAATCAGCAAGAGAGCGTATTTGATCACCTCATAATGCTCATATGTATTGAGGGTAAAAGCCAAGGGGACGACCAATAACAAAAAAGCCACCAGGCTAAAGGAAAGATCATCACGGTAGGGAAGGCGGAAAGACATAGGGTAATTGAGCAAAATTTAAATAATTGACAAAATTGACAAAATTTAGAACACAAAAATCGATAAAAGATTTTGCATTATAATTTTGTCAATTTTGTTCAATTGTGTCATTTTTGTCAATGATCTTTACTTGCTTTTCCCTATTTTATTCCAGCCTTTCTGATAATTGCCGGATTTCGCGGGAAGACAGAACAGCAGCTGATAGCTCCGGGAAGAAACCCGCTGGTAGCGATACGTGGAAGTGCACGTTTTGCTCGCGAAGCTTTGGGGAGGGAAACGGTCAATATAGTGTGACATGACGTTCTGGTCGTCGAATTCCGCGACTGTTGGGAACCTGTCCTGGTCACTATAGAACAAATCTAGCGCCCGGGCAATCTGGCCGGCATCCGCTACGACCGTTTTAGCCTCAGCCGCGCTGCGGCCGGAAGAGTACCCCCACCAGCTCGCACATAACAAAAGAACAGCCGCCAAAAGGACTGTTGCGTATTGGTAAAATTGTTTTCCAAGAATAATGTTCATACCACAAACCTATGTCGGATGCCCTAGGAATAACCCAGGGCATCCGACAAGAAAAGGCTTATTGAATACCCTGCGGAGTCAGAGTGTGCGGACCAGCCACTAAACCGCCGGTCACACCACCGAGACAGAAGGAGAGGGTATAGGTGCTCCCATCAGCCTTAGCATCGTACCAGTAGTTATTACTGCTACGAGCAGCGGACGAGGCACAGGTGTTGTCAGCCGGCAGCGGAGCGGTCGGGATGATACCGATGTAAGTCGGGGTCAAATTGACCGAACCGTTCGGGCCGGATGCCGTCAAAGTCGTTCCACCAAACACACCTCCAGAAGCTGCGGAGTACGTGCTATTGGTCGGATACGCACTGGCATCGTTAAAGAAGAGTTCCAACGCGGACGCAAACTGTCTGACATCGGCCATTCTTTTGGCATCTCTAGACTTGGCTCGAGCCGAGTTTAAGGCCAATAAGACCACGGACGCTAAAAGACCGATGATAGCGATAACCACGAGCAATTCGATTAACGTAAAACCAGTTTGATTTTTGTTTCTCAAATCTCTCACCCCCATTCTTGGTTAAGCCGCCCGCATAAAACGAGCCGCTTTGGGTTTAAAAATTGATCACTCAATTTTCTTATGTATACATTATAGCACGGATGCGGCCACAAATCAATATTTGTTATACACAAGAGACTTTATGTCGCCGTGCTCGCCACATTATAAATTGGCAACAGAATACCAGCCACCAACAAGCCGACCCCTAAACCTAAAATGATCATGATGATCGGCTCGAGCAGCGTCGTTAGTGTTCCCACTTTCGTATCGACTTCTTTTTCATAGAACACTGCCAGCTTGCCCATGATGTCGTCGAGCTGAGCAGTCTGTTCCCCTACCTTTACCATCTGGGTCACAATGCTCGGAAATTCCTCATGCCCGGCCAGCCCCTCGCTGATGCTTTTTCCATTCTGGATCTCAGTAACGGCGGAAAGAACGATATCGCGGTAGACCACGTTATTAATAATGTCCGATACGATCTGCAAAGCTTTAATGATCGGAATGCCGCCAATGACCAGGGTCGAAAGGTTGCGGGCAAAGCGAGCCAGGTAGATCTTGCGGAAAATATCGCCGACGATCGGCAAATGGATTTTCATCGAGTCCCATTGATACCGTCCGGCTGTGGTGGAAATATAGAATTTAGTCCCAATGACCAGCGCGGCGATAAAAAAGATCACCGTCCACCAATACACGCCGAACCAATTAGTGAATCCGATAAGCGCCACGGAAATGGAAGGCAGGTTACCCCCCTGCTCTTTGAGCACCGAGGTCAGGTTGGGCAGTACGAACTTGAACATTAAAATACCGACAATAAGCAACGCGGACAAAACGAACACCGGATATGTCATAGCTCCCTTCACCTTGGAACGTAGCTCATAATCCTTTTCCAATTGTTCCGCCAGATATGTCAGGGACTTGTCCAAACTACCCGAGACTTCGCCGGATTTGACGAGGCTGATATAAACATCCCCGAAGACCTTTGGATACTTCGACAGCGCCAAGCTCAGGGATTCGCCGTTCTCCACGGACGAGATCAGCCCATGCAGGATCTGCAGCAGGTACCGCTGGTTAATCTGGTCCTCCAAAATGCGCAAGGCTTGCAGAATCGGCACCCGGGCTCCAATAAGCGTAGCCAGCTGCCTCGAAAAGAGCACCAGGTCCTTGTTGGACACCGACTGACCGAACGGATTCAGCGCTTCCAGGAAGTTATCCTCCTGCCGGTCAAGCGACACGATAATCAAGCCATTCTCCGTTAACAGTTGCTCGGCCCGCACCTGGTCCTGTGCAACCACGGTGCCCGCCTTGATCATACCCTCTTTATTTCTGGCTTTGTAAGAAAATTTCATAAGTTAATTGAACAAAATTGAGCAAAATTGACAAAATTGAGCAAAACGACCTTTAGGTCGTCCCGAACGCAGTGAGGGATCCCTCGCTTGCTCGGGACGGCAGCTAGATACAAAAGTAATCGTTTGCCGTTTTTGTCAATTTTGTCAATTTTTTAATTTTTGTCATTTCGATGTTCGTTAGGCAATTTTGCAAATAACAGCAACCACTGTAGTGGTTTAGGATGTCAAAGACAAAAAATACTCCTGATCCTGGACAAAGTTCTGGGCGACTTCGAAGTCCACGATCCCCTGCTTGACCAGCAGGGCCAGCGTCTTATCGAGCGGCACCATACCTTCATCCAAATTAGTATGAATGATGTTCGGTATCTCGTAGATCTTATTGTCGCGAATGACATTGCGTACCGCATGATTAGCCACCATAATCTCGTACGCCGGGACGCGGCCGCCGCCGATTTTCGGCATCAGACGCAAGCTAATGACACCCACCAATACGCTCGCCAGCTGGCCGCGGATCTGGGATTGCTGCCCGGAAGGAAACACATCAACAATACGGTCAATGCTTTGAGCCGCATCGTTGGTGTGCAGGGTGGCAAACACCAAGTGGCCGGTTTCCGCCACGGTCAAGGCGGTAGAAATTGATTCCAGGTCGCGCATTTCACCCACCAGGACCACGTTAATATCCTCACGGAGAGCTTCTTTCAGCGCACTTTCAAAGGTCGGAGTATCGATGTAGAGTTCGCGCTGGCTGATTATAGACTGGTTCGGGGTAAAGACGAATTCTACCGGGTCTTCGATGGTCAGGATATGTTCCGAACGGGTATTGTTTATCTCATTAATCATCGCGGCCAGGGCCGTGGACTTTCCATGTCCCGTCGGTCCGACCATAAGGACCAACCCCTGCTTGCGCTCCATAAACTTCTTCATCATCGGCGGCAGGCCGAGCTCTTCGATGGTTTTGATATGATTCGGAATGAGCCGCATCGCCACGGCCAAAACGCCTTTCTGGCGGTACGCATTCACGCGGAACCTGACATTATCCTTGTACGCGTAAGAAAAATCTATAGCCATTTGCTGCTCAAACAGCGTCTTTTGTGCCGGCTGAAGCAGGACGTTGAGCAGGTCAGCGATCGTATCGTTGCTCAGAACCTGATAATTATCGAGCCGGATCAGCTGCGTATCCACGCGGATGATGGGCGGCTCGCCGACCATGAGGTGAAGATCGGAGGCATCCCGCTCAAGGACGATAGAGAGAAGCTTATTAAGCTCGAGCTCGCTTGCTTTATACATGGAAAACCTTTGACCTTTGACAATTGACCTTTGACAGCTTGCCGAATGTCACATGTCAAATGTTAAATGTTAAATGTTATTTTTGAAGGATTGCTTTAACTATATGTACAATATCCTCCGGTCTCGTGTGGATCCGGTTGATATGACTGGCCACATTCTGATGCATGTGCCGCTTGATGTCCTCCGCGGAAGCATTAAAAGCCAGGGTGATTACCGGCAGGGACGGATGCAGGGCGGCAATGGTCCGCAAAACGCGCGCACCGGTCGGCCTCGGGAATTCCAGACTGAACACCAGGATATCAGGTTTAAATTCTGCCATTACAGTGCCGAGATCTTCCGCATCTTGACAGTGCTGCACCTCAAAACGATGGGCCTGCAAGTACGCTGCATACAGCCTCCCTAAGTTTCTGGCCGGCTCCGCCAGCATAACGCGCCCAACCACCCTGTCTGTAGCCACCAGCTCCCGCAGGTCTAATTTTTGGCGAAAAAGATAGCTCATACAAACCTTTAACCTCTGACAATTGACATTTGACTTTTTGTCAAAGGTCAAATGTTACATGTTACATGTTCCTTATTCCGTGGTTACCCGGATAATCTCATCCATGGTCGTCTCACCCCGGAGCAATTTAACAATGCCGTCCTGCTTCATGGTGATCATACCCATCTTCAGGGTCGCTTCGTAAATTTTGTGGGCCGAGGCTTTCCCCATGACCAAGTCCTGGATTTCCGGAACCACCGGCAGTACCTCAAAGATGCCGAACCGACCGACATAGCCGGTATGCCCACACTTTTCACACCCGGCCCCTTTGTAAGCTTTGATGACATTCTTATCCAGTCCTTCAAAATAGTCGTCCGGTATTCCAACCATCTGCTCCCGAATCATATCCTCCATCGACTTAGTGACCGGTATTTCCTGCTTGCAATCGGGACAGATCTTGCGCACGAGGCGCTGGGCCATAACCAGGTTAATGGAAGCAACGAGCAGAAACGGCTCTATGCCCATATCCACCAAACGGGGCATGGCGCCGATGGAATTGTTGGTGTGCAAGGTGGAAAACAATAAGTGTCCGGTCAAAGCCGCATGCACTGCGATCTCGGCCGTTTCCTTGTCGCGGACCTCACCGACCATCACGATATTCGGGTCTTGACGCAAAATGCTCCGGAGGCCTGAGGCGAATGTCAAACCAATATCCGCATTAATCTGGCTTTGGTTGACGCCGTCCATGAAGTATTCTACCGGGTCTTCCAGAGTGATAATGTTGACCGTAGGAGTATTCAAAATGGATAGGATCGCGTATAGGGTCGTAGATTTTCCGCTTCCCGTCGGACCGGTGATCAAAAAGATGCCGTGGGTTTTCTTTATATTTTCCTTCACCCACTGCAAGGCGCGTCCCCGTATGCCAAGCTGCTCAAGCGTAGGAACTGAACCAGTCTTATCCAAAATACGCATGACAATCTTTTCGCCGTAAATGAGCGGCAGGATGGAGACACGGAGGTCGACAGACTTTTTTCCGACTTCCATATGGAAGCGTCCATCCTGCGGCAAGCGGGACTCGTCAATCTTCAGGTTGGACAAAATCTTTATTCTAGTCACGATGGCTGCATGGACGTTCTTTGGCAGCATCAGGGAGGTATGGAGAATGCCGTCGATGCGATAGCGCACCCGCACATCCTTTTCAGAAGGCTCGATATGAATATCGGAAGCATTGCCTTCAATAGCATTGGTCAGGATCACGTCCACGATCTTGATGATCGGCGCTTCTTCGATGACCTGAGGCTGGATCAGGCGCTCCTCTGATTTGGGCTTGAGCGCGGTCTGCTGCTTTATTTCGATATCCTTCAAAGCCTGCCCGACTACCTTTTTGAGATTCTTCTTGCGTCCAATGACAATATCAATGGAGGTTTCCGACGCCAAAAAGAGCTGGACTTGGACATTCTGTTTTTTTCCGAGGAATTCCAGGGCTTCCAGAGCCGAAAGGTTTGAAGGGTCCGCAATGGCTACCTTCAGCGTCTGCCCGCTCAATTCGAAGGGAACCGCATTATAAAAATTCATGGATTCCTGCGGTATCAGTGAGAGCACTTCTCCCGGAACCTGGGATTTCCTCAAATCGACATACGGGATATTGAAAAAAGCGGCTTTAGCCTTGGCCAAGTCTTCTTCTTCTAAGATCTTTCTGGTAATGATCAGCTGGTTGAGGTTTTCCCCACCCTGCTTGGCGACGGCTGACAAATCAGCCATCACCTCCGGTTTGATAAAACCGTTAGAGACCAGAAATTGCTCAAATACTTCAGATGTGTGAACAGCATCAACTGCCATAGGCGTATTTTAAATCCAAGCCCCGCCGCGGCGCTGCCGCGCGGTAAGATGTCCGGGATCGGAATGTTCATCTTATGCCGCACAAAAGGCCTGCCTGCAAGGTGCTTGGATCAAGCTTTTCTTACTTACCAAGACTCGGCGTATTACCGCTCATGAAACTCTGACGGACTCCGCGTTACCTACCGGTAGGCATGGCGGGAGGCATAACAGGGGTTCCGGGTTGTCCGGCAGCTTCTGCTGCGGCCCGCGGACTTCTTACCATTCCGTTCATATCCACTCCGACATCACTCTTGGGATCCAATTTCGGATAATTGACCATTCCGTAACGAAGCTGTTGTTTGCCGAATACCGCATCAAAGTCCAGCTTATCGCCATTCGGCAGGATCTTGTCGATTTGAATGGTATTGCTGGTATTGGCCGCCGGAGCTCCCATTGGCACGGTCGTATTTTTGAACATGCCGTTGTAAATGACCAAGCCGCAGCCGGCGAACGCCGCTACGATAATGACGATCTCAATGATATTTTTCTTGCTCATACAGCTTTAGGGGGCGTAATTATAAGCTTCCAATTGCAAGTTAAAATCCAACTGGCCATCTTTCGTGCTTCGAATTTCAATACTCTTGATATCCATCAGACGCCCGTTCGTTTCAACCTTCTTTAAAAGCTCCTGAAACTGTTCGACTGTTCCGATTACATGAAGGTTGGCATCTTGCTTTTTGATTTTTCTGGCGGGCTTGTACGGATCTTGCAGCATCGCTTTATCCCCCGCTATGACGCCGTCAGCCTGATACGCAATATCATTGCTCGAAACGGTCATGCCGGAGCTTTGGATCATATTCTCCAAAACCAGCTGCAAATCGGTCGGCTTGTTTTCGAGCGGCAACGCCTCATCCATCTGAGCAACTTCCTTGGAGTGGCTTTTTAAAGAGTCGATCAAATTCAACAGCTTGCGTTTGTTTTCGTTGAGATTCTTTTGTTGGTCTTGCAGTTCAGACAAGCTGCCTGAGGCAGCGGCCAAGTCCGCTTTTTTCGGCACCACCATGAACCAGTAGAACAGGCCGATGATGACGAGCAATAAGACCACCTCAAACAGACCATGCCGAACTTCTGGTTCGCCGGCTGTCGTCGTAATTTTGCCGAAACTTTTCTGTATATGAAGATCCATAGTTTTTAGCGGATCGGCTGAGGCTGAGCTTTCGGGTTTGCCGAACCCTGGAGTCGGCCTTGTTCGGAATACCGCAGCAAAGCCGGATTAAATTTCATTCGCACTTCAAAGGTCGTATATAAGGATCCCTGGTCCTGGGTCTTGGAGATTGAACCAATACTGACATCGCTAAAATTCTCATTGAATTCCGAACGGTCAAAGACTTGAAGGAACTTGTCGAGTTCAGCTACGCCGGGAACATTGACGACCAGTGAGAGTTCGCCGTCATTCGCCGCGTGGATCGAAGTATACGAGGCGGTCTTTAAGGTTACTTTCGCCAATTCAGGCAGCAGACTTGACCAGTAGGTGTGCGCTTGCATGAGCGATCCCAGTTCCTTGAGCTGCAATTGCCTGGTCAGCAATTCGTCGCGCTGCTTGACTTCAACAATCGAACCTTTTTCTTTGGAAATCTGCTGTTCGATATCCTTGGACTGGCGCTCAACGGAGCGCATCTCAAAAAATAGCCAGGCATAGTAGCCGATGGCCGCAATAAAAACCACACCCAACAGCTTGGCGATCAGCGAAGGGATCTTTTGCGTGACTGCGCCTGTCGTATTTTGCTTTAAGAGGTTTATCTGGGCCATATGCTAAAATTTTTGTTTCAAGTTATTCGCTGCGCAGTGCCAAACCGATGGCAATGGGCAGGTTCAATGAGTATCGCTTGAGAATAGGGCCAATGCTCTGGTCATACCCGACAGTTTTCAACGGATCCCCGAGCTCCACCGAGCCCCCCAGGTCTGAAAAATAATCCACAATCCCCGGCAAATTTGCGCCCCCACCGACCACCAGGATCTTGTTAACCAAAATATTATGAGACTGATAGATGGTGAGCAGCTGTTTGACCTCGTTCTTAATAATGTTCAACACCGGCTTGATAGTATCCGGAATGAACGTCGATCCGCTAACGCCGAAGTCTTTTTTAAATTGCTCAGCACGTGCCGGACTAATATTGAGAGATTCGGCAATCTTGGTTGTGATAGTGTCTCCGCCGATATTCAAGTTTCGTGATAAGCGTAAATACCCGTTCTCTATGATATTCAATCCCGTGCTCTTGGCTCCTATATCTATTATAACACAATTAAGCGGGGTATTGCCAATCAGCGACCGAATCAAGGCCAAGGCTTCAATCTCACCGACAATGGGTTCAAGCCCGGCCATATCGAACACTTTCATATAGTTGTTGGTAATCTGCTTTGGGACAGCGGTAATCAGAATCTTCTGCGGGCTGCCCGCCGGAGGAGTGCTCGCCAAAGGACCGACCACGGGTGACCAGGACAGGTCGACTTCACTGAGGGATAGCGGAACGTACTTTTTTGCCTCAAATTCCACGGCCGTTGCCAGCTCCTTTTCGTCCATTGGCGGCAGCTCAATCACCGAAGTGAACACCGAGCTGTTCGGAAAGCTAATAATGCACTTCTTGGTCGTTACGCCGGCTTTTTTTACCAGGGTTTTCAGGATGTCAGCCATCTGGCCCAGCATGGCAGCATCATTCTTGCCACCCAGTTGGTACGAGGTGTTCACCATTCCGTACGTCTCGAGTACCGGGTTCTGCTCATGGGAAACTTGGGCGATCTTGATATTCACCGTGCCGATATCAACGCCGAGAATAGATTTCTTTTTAGAAAAAAACATGTGCCGAACGAAATAGTTTTGTTTCAAAAACCGACGCTTTACTGTTTTATAATACTACAAATAAAACCCTGTTGTCAAAATATTCACCATCTGCTAAAATATGAGGGCATCAAAATATGCAGCCACCACATACAAGCAACTTTCCTGGGTGGTTATAACAGAATATATGGTGCAACAGGCAGAATTACGGGCGATTAGCTCAGATGGTTAGAGCGCGTCACTGATAATGACGAGGTCTCAGGTTCGATTCCTGAATCGCCCACCATATACCACTCGCTCCGCTCGGGTATATGGCGCAGCCACAAATGAAATGTAATGTCTGCTAAAGTAACAGCATGTGTGGTTGCGCGAGTGGCACATGCCCTGTACCGGAGGAGTCAGTCGATGACTGGTACAGAGCCTAATACAAACAACTTCAATAAAATCCATGCGTTTCTTTCTTGCCCCGCTCGCCTTTATTGCGGGCATGCTGTTCATGAAGTACAATGTCCAAGTCACCAATATTACGGGCAAATTCGACTTTGCCGAGAAATACCTCGGGGGTGGCATAGCAGCGGGAACCTATACATTTTACCGGCTTTTCGGCCTGTTCGTCTGTATCATGAGTGTTCTCTGGTTCTTCGGTAAACTACCTACGAGTCCATTCTAGTCCATATGGGCCATTAGCTCATTTGGTAGAGCACCACATTTGCAATGTGGGGGTGACCGGTTCGAATCCGGTATGGTCCACCATTACAAAATACGTCCTCGTCCGCCCCGTCGTCCTGTCATTCGACAGGACAAGTCGACGGGGCATTTTTGTTTATTAACAAGACGATTCTGACTGAGTTCATCACACTTCGCTCAAGCTTCGTGCGACCTGTAGTCACCCATAACTTACAGCGACGAGCATATCTGCGGGCGATATCACTTGCAATAACCGGCGAAGTGTACCACCGTAGATTTACCGAAGGAGAACCTCAAGACCGCGCAGTGTACCTATTATCTGACTGTTTTTCAATTCTTGCTCTCTTGCCAAACCAAACTGCCCCCGAAAGGGGGCAGTTTTATTGCATGGTCTCGTACCTGCTACTTTTGTGCCTGTCTGAACAAACTCAAACTCACTATGCTGCCGGATACCCCGTCTTTGCTGATATCAACCATCAGTCGCTGCCCTTCCCGCTCAGCTGCCAACTCTTTCCCATTATCCGAGACACCGGCAATGGCTTCCTGCCAGGCATTTTCCGCCACGTACTTCTTAAAAGCCGCGTAGTTAGCTTCAATGCCGAGTTTCGACCGATAGGCGTACATGAGAATTATTCGGCCATCACGAATCTCTTCACCGTTGCGCAGTACAGGCACGGCGTGTTCTATGGGAAGATGCGGCGGCCACCCTTCTGGGAGGGTATCTCCAGCAAACGCCTTAAGCTGTCCTGCTGCAGCAGGCAGGGAATCACCACCCCCGGCGTTTTGTACCTGCTGCCCGTTTCCCCGAGGCGGAATTCTGCCCGGCCGCTTGGCCACTATCATGGCCGCTGTCGCGGCAGCGCCAACCAGAATAATCCCCAATAGTGATACTCCCAGTTTTTTCTTTGAGATTTTTACGATTTTTTTTATCATATGGTCAACAATTCTTACGTGCTATTACGGGGCAATCTCTCCCCTGCCGGGATAATCTTCGGCGGTCGAGAAGATCAAAAACGGAGTAAAGACACTTACCGTCGAACCGTTTTGGCCCTGGGCATTTTTAGTGAAATCGATGGTGGCTGTATTTTGGAATCTGGCATACGTGCTGGCATACGTCGCGGGCACGGCAATCTGCGCGTCAAAGGTCAGTGTGCGAATTTTGGATACCGAGACGGTTCCCACCCCAAAGGTTAGTGTTGAGTCCAAATATGGACTAATGCCTGAAACCGATGGCGTGATGGGTTGCGGCATGTTGGAGTTTGCGTCTCCTAATTTGGCGTTCCACCCGGCAGGAGGCTGCTGGAGATTGGTCAGCCGGTCTGTTAAGATCACATTTGTTGCATCGCCTTGTCCGGTATCATTACAGATGTTGATGGTAAAGTGGACAATATCCCCTGCTTTGAAGTTCGCATCGCTTGGTACTGCCTGAAATCCATTACAGGAGCCGCGAGCCGGACTTGTGAAGTTGTAAGTATTCACTCCGGCAATATCCTTATCGGAATCGGACAGGTTCGCGTTACAGGGGGTCGGCGCTACGGTCCCGACCGACAGCCGGGATGATTCGGCCGTGCCGATATACGAAGAAACTTCATACGTATAGTTCGTACCCGGCACAAGTGATGCGCTGCTGTCAGTATACCGCACGGTACCAGCACCGCTGACGCTCGCCAGAAAACTGCCATTGCGATAGATACGGTATCCTTGCGGAGCAGGGCCGCTTGATGGCGCAGCCCAGGACAACTTAGCCGTGGCACAGATCACTGACCCGTTCATGGCGGTATTTTCGGCGGTAGCCGGAGTGGTCGGCGGATTGGGAATCTGGGAAGTCACTGTCCCCATAACCGTCGGACCGCTGGCACAAACATTGCTGCCGGGGTAGGCATAGTAATTAGTTCCGGTCGTATAGGTATAGGATCCTGCCGCAGCTGGGGCCATGCAGGAAAACCGCGCGACACTGCCCAAAAACGCATCAAAGACACAAATGAAACTGCCGCTAACACTCGGGGCCTGAATGGAATCGGTTCCAGCCGCAGCATAATCAGTGAACGCGTAGAATGTCTGGCCGGCAACTACATTCAAACTGCTGCCGGAGGGACCGCTCGCAGATGTGGAGAAGCCAGAAGTAGCCGCCTTATAACTCAGTGCAGTACAGGCTGGTGCCTGGGTGGCACTGCAATTACCGCTGTTGCTTCCGCCATATATCCCATTGCATACCCAGGTAACGGTTGTACCAGCCGCCGGGAAGGAAGTGTTCGTGGAACTGCCCGAAGCACACTGCTGGTCACTGCCATACCCGGCGGTGCCATTCGGATAGAGCTTGCCGGAAGCCGAACCGCACGCTCCCCCGACTGGGGACTGCTTGGTCCAAGCCATGCTGTAGGCCGCCCCGCCGCCGCCCTGGAAAAATTCATACGTAATGGTATGCGAACCGGCGGAAATATTGATCGGATTAGAAGACTTTAAGCTATATCCCTGGTAATTCCAATCGTCATACGTCAATGCCCCATCTACATATATACGCTTGCCGTCATCCGAGCCGGTATTGAAGATATACCAACCGCCACTGAACGTAAATGTGCCGCTCCAGCGAATGCTGTAATTCGAAGTCACTCCGGCCATGCCACTACTGGTAATGTCGGCATACGGCAGAACGGTAACATTATCAGCCGGCGAGCTCACAGTCGGGCCGGCTGTAGCCGGACCGGCATAGGATCCGAATGTTATATCCGAATACACGCAGCCTTTCATATAATTCGCACCCGGCGCAGCATCGCATGTCGGTACCGCTCTCGTTGCCGTACAGGAACCACTATCGCTGCCATTGTAAGTACCTTGGCATACCCAGGTCGAAGATCCTCCCTGGGCAGGAAATGTGGGGCTATTCGGGCTCGGTGTGCCGCTACCACACAGGGCTCCGGCAAAAGCGGTGTCCGTTGCAGCATAACCCTTTGCCGCCGGTCCACAGGAGCCGCTAACCGGCGCATTGACTGTAATGCTGCCGATAGTTGTCGGACCACTCGCACAGATATTGCTTCCCGGAGGCGCAAAATAGTTCGTGCCGGTCGTATAAGTAAATGTGCCGGTCACCGATGAAGGAGCTGCGCAGCGGAACCGCGCCACAGTACCCAAAAACGTCTCATACACACACGCATATCCCCCGCCAATATTCGGAGCCTGAATCGAATCAGTCACCTGGCCATAGTCAGTAAAAGCATAAAATGTCTGACCTTGGGCTATGGACAGCGAACTTCCTGTTGGGCCGGTATTAGACAATGACAACCCTGAGGTCGCCGGTTTATACGTGAGCGTGCTACAGACGGACCAACTGCGGCTGGCGGTACATGTGCCGCTATTTGAACCGCCGTTTGACCCCTGACACACCCAGGTCAAGGATTCTCCCTGGGCAGGAAATGCGGGACTGGCGGGATTCGGCGTGCCGCTAGTACACAACGCTCCGGAGTATGTTGAAGCGGTTGCAGCATAGATAATCGCTGCCGGCCCGCATGAACCGTTAATTGGCTGGGGCGCCTGACTAGCGCCGCACGTACCGCTGTTCGTTCCCCCATTCGCGCCGTTACAGACCCACGTCACCGTATTCCCTGCAGCCGGAAAAGCGGTATTAGTCGAAGTTCCAGGATTGCACTGCGAATCTGATCCGTAGTTAGCCGTCCCATACGGGTACGTCTTGCCGGAGGATGAACCACAAGCGCCGTTTATTGGCGTGGCCGCCCGGGTTGCCGTACAGGTCGGGCTATTAGCACCGCCGTATGCGCCATTACACGCCCAAGACGTTGATGAACCTGCTGCTGGGAAGGCAGGTGTAGCGGTTGGAGAACCGGAATTACAATAGGCGCCAGCATATCCGGAAGCTGAGGATGAGTAGGTAGCCGCAGCCGGGCCGCAGGAGCCAGCCACCGGTACATTGACCGTGTAAGACGCACCGCCGCAGAATGCGGACGTACCCGTTTGCGAAGCGCCGCTATACATCCAGACATGCGTATCGAAAATACCGGAATCCGGATTCCCGACGCGGTGATTCGCTAAATTGACCGTGGCTTTCCATGTTCCCCCACCCTGGTTGGTGGCCGGGTACCAGATGAGGTCGTCTTGTCCGTTTACCTCAGACCAGGTAGGGAAATAGACAGACTGCGCATTCTGCACTCCGTACGCGTAAAAATCTAATTGGCTCGTTCCCGCAACCGCATTAATACCGGTCGTTGGCCCCATGCTTGAACAGGATGGCGGAGGCGGAGTGCAGGTCGTGCTGGTGGTAAAGGGATCACTCCAAGCGCCATTACTCGCTTTGGTGTGCACCCAGAGCGTGTACGACGAATTCGCGGTTGTCGAAAAACTGACCGACGTACCGCCTGTATCGTTCTGATAAACATCCGGTGGCCATGTATTGTTATTGAGTCCTGAATGGACGCGGATATAGGAGGTTGTATACCCGCCCGGCAACGTCCAAGCGCCATTGGCCTGGGTGCCAGGTGACGGGCAAGTGAACGATGACAAGGTCGGTGCTGGAGGTACGCTGATAGAAATAGCCTTGTTTGCGCTTCCGCCCGGTCCGTTACAAACCAAGGTATAGGTCGCACTACCCAAGCCGGAGGAGGGTGCGGTTGCATTCATACTGCCATTCGTCGCTACATTCACTCCATTGATAGTACAGCCGGTGGCATTCGAAGTTGACCAATTAAAAGTCATACTGTTCTGCGCCACGGTCATGACCGGCCCAGTGCTGTTGGTAGAGCCCCAGGTCGTCACGGTAAACGAGTTAATAGCCGGAGGCGGCGCCAATACGTTAAAACTGACATTGAAGTGGTCTACACAATTGTCGTTATACCAAGTATCGTCTGGTGGCGGATTATACCAAGAAGTTGTCACATTAATGGTGGCGGAAACAGTTCCAACCGCCGTATTACTGTTCGTCTGAATGTACAGCGGATGGCTATCCCAACACGTAGACCAATAGGAACAGTTCCAATTGCCTCCATTTAAGGTGGCCGTATTCCCTTGAATACCATAAAAACCGCAGGTCGTATTTGCCGGACAGGGCATGCTAAAGTGGTATTGGCGGTTTACCCCAGGATCATATATTTTTATCGTGAAGGTCGCTTGCCCGCCTTGATATACCGGCGGGGACCCTGAACCGAGTTGCATATTAGTTCCGCATGCCGGGGTGGCACAAGAACCACAATCCGAAGCACAGCTCGAACAAGTCTCACCGTTGTTGCAGGAGCCGTCGCCACAGTAACCTGAACTCCCCCCTCCCCCGGTCGGTGTAGCGCAGGTTGACGAATTGCAGGATGTCGAACCCCCGGCTTGGTCATAACAGGTATTACCACACGACCAACCCGTAAGCTGGCAAGCGCAGCCATACGGTTGGCAGCAGGATTGCTGCCCGATGCCGCACCACATAGAGCCAGTCGTCGGTGCGGGACAGTTTTGATATACCCCTTTGTCAACACAAGTGATTGTGGTCGGCATGGGAATACCAAAACACGTTTGAGCCGCCGCAACACTCGGGCGGAGCATAAAAAACAACACCGCTCCGAAAGCCAAAGATGCCATACCGGCCCACTTAAAACAGGGCAAGAGGAAAGATGCGGATTTTGATGTTTGCATAATTTTTAGTGTTTGTTTTATGGTCCTGGAGCGTAAAACGGCGAATTGGCTGTAATTTCGATTGTGACTGTTGCAGGCTGCTGAGCACCGTCGCGGTCAATAACGATTTTGATCTTTTTGGGATCCTGGTACGAGGTCAGAGTAACGGTCTTTTCTGCTATCTCTGTTACCGTATGAAACCAACTATGGTAATTGAGGTAATTATGATAATACGAGGTATTCGCAGCTTCCGATTTTTTTGTTACATACGTATAAAAGTACCATTCCGTTCCGCCAGCCGCTACAGTCTTTTGTTGCAAAACCTGCACATTCTTTTCCGGAAGGATATCCTGCGGGAAATATCCAGGTGGCGGCGGAGCAGCCGTCTGCTGCGAGTGAGAGGGGTTGGCAGTGGAAGCTGTGCCTCTCAAGAAAATTATGGCAGTGGCACCAATAGTCACCAGACAAACTAAAAACAGGATCACAAGTCTCCGTTTGCGACCAAAGTGTAAAAATGAATTTTGATATTCATTCGGAACCGGCACAATCAGCGATGTATCACCACGCTCATTCCCTGCCGGACGCTTCTCATTCACCAAAGGTTCCATGGTTGTTTTTTGTTTCAGTAATCACCCGAACATCGGACAAGTACGTATCTCTATTATATCAATTTTGACCAATGTTTTCAAGGGTTTTATAACATTTTTGCCAATTTATTTTCTCTGTTAAATGAGAATAAAAAATTTAAAAACCGCACAAACAAGTTGTGCGGAATTTTTACCAATGAAATATTTTTTAAAAAAAATTTTCTCGCTGGCCCATGTCGCACCCAATATAGCCAGCTATAATTACTGCCCGCAAAATTTAAATCCCCCTTTGAGAAGGGGGATTTAAATTTTTTCAGCTTATCTTTGTTCCGAGTACGAAACTTCTATAGTTCTTGATTGATTGGCTGTGTTCAGGCTCATGGTAATCTGCAAGTTGCTCTTACCTTTGGTCGCAGCCAGCACTTTCAAGTTGTCTTGATTCAAGCTGCTGATCAGCTTCCAGCCGTTCTGGCTCAAGTAGTCGCTGTACAGCTTGAAGTTTTCATCAAGCGATTTGACGGTAACAAAAGCGCGGGTAGCCTGATATAAGCCATTCTCGGCAGTTGAGTTGTAATTCTGCGTGATCTTAGCACCCTTCTCGATGGGAATATCAAGCGGAAAATTATCAGGAACCTGGTTCGTCGGCACATCTTTTTTTTCAACTTTCATCGGGTCTACTTTAGCCGGAACTTCCGGCTTGTTTTGAACCGGGGTCTTTGTTTGCACTGCCGCTACCGGGCCGGATTTTTTCAATTTGATGGTTCGGGAAGCGATATACGCTCCTGCCGCTACGACCACAAGAACAACAATCAGGATGAGAATTTTTTTGTTTCCCATAGTTTTACTTTTTAAGAATATTCTTTAATTATTTGTTATGTCTTTGAACAAATTATACCATGGCTCTTTACTGCGGCCAATCTCAAGGCTCTACAGCGACTGGGCGCTCATAACTGCTAAGGGGAAACTTCGACGCGACCGGGATAGACTGCCTGGGTAGAGAAGATCAGCAACGGGGTTGAAACTTGCGCAGCCGGAGAAGCCCAATTAGCGCCATCCTTAATGTAGTCGATAGTCGCATTATTCTGGAAGCGTGAGTACGATGAGCCATAATTGGACGGCGCGGCTATCTGTGCATCAAAGGTCAGCGTTCTAATATTTGGCGATGCCGGAGGCGATTTAACCGTGCCGATAGCAAAGGTCAGCGTTGAGCCAAAATACGGAGCGGAGCCGGTCACCGATGCCGGGGTAATAGCTACCCCATCAAGCTTGGCATTCCATCCGCCGGAAGGTTGTTGAAGATTAGTCAGTCTGTCCGTAACAGTCACACTGGTCGCATCGCCCAGTCCGGTATCGTTACAAATATTGATCGTGAAATGTACGATGTCTCCTGTTTTGAAAGTCACGTCGCTCGGCACTGCTTGGAAGCCATTACAGGAACCCCGAACAGGGTTGGTAAAAGTATAAGTGTTCACCCCTGAGATGTCCTTGTCAGAGTCAGACAAGTTCGCTGCACAGGAGTTGGCAATGCGCGGGGCAGCCGTATCAGCGGTAGCTCCCGATTCACCACCCGGGCCGACCGCAGTGACCCAGTAGTAATAGAATGTGCCACCTGCAACGGAAGTATCCGTATAGTTCGTACTATAAAGATTATATTGGTACGGAGCAGCTGGCCGCGTCGAAGTGGTACTGCGGTAGAGGTAGTAATAGGATGCCCCCGATGAGGCACTCCAGCTGACGGTAATCTGGCCGCATGCGCTGCTATTCGTGGTTACCGAAGCAGGAGCCGACGGAGGCGTCGGTGGCGGAGGCGGAGGCATAACCGGAGTATAATGGCAGATGTTGTCACTCCCGCAGTATACGGTGTTATTGGAACAAGCCGGACAATCGCAATCAGAAATATACTGCTCCTGGCAATTCCACGTGCCATCGCCATTCCTGAACGCGAACCGGTTGTGGCAGGTATCGGAATAACCGCAATCACTCCTGCTAGCTCCCGTAAACTGCGTTGTCGGCTGGAAATAATTACATCCCGCATTGCCGCATACCGGACCTGAGGTGCACGAAGCGTCAGGGCTATAAGAACAGGTGCCATAATAACCAGGATCGGCCGGATCAGTCGAAGTTACCCCAAAACACAGATCAACAGTGCAATTATCACCATCACTGCAATCAATATTCCGATGACAGCCGCCGCTTAAACGCGTCGCCGTACACATCGCATTCGTTCCACCATTCAAACCCAAACAAGTCCAGCTTGTCGAGGCGCCAGCGATCGGGAAGAATGGGGTGGAGTTGGGCGTACCAGTATTGCAGTATGCTCCAGCATAACCATTGGTTGTTGAATTATAGGTAGCCGCCGCTGGACCGCAAGTGCCGTTTATAGAACCGGTCCAAGTTGCACTACAACTTGCCGTAGATCCTCCATTAAGTCCCGCGCATGACCATGACCATGGGCCAGTACCGGAAACAGCACTTGCAGTTCCGGCATTGCACAAACCGGAGGTTGGCGCTGATGCCAAATTCTGTCCACTGGACGAGCCACACGCACCGTTCACCGGTGCCGTACCGCGGCTGGCCGTACAGTTGCCGGCGTTTGTTCCCCCGTTCGTCCCGTTGCAAGACCAGGTCACAGCAGAACCCTGAGCCGGGAAGGCCGGAGTGGCCGAAGGATTGCCGGCACTGCAGTAGGTATCTGAGCCGTAGCTGGTGTCAGAATACAGATATGTCTTATTAGCTGTGCCACAAGCGCCGTTGACCGGAGACGCGCTTCTCGTTGCGACACAGATCGCTGAGTTATTGCCGCCATTCGTGCCTAGACAAGTCCAAGTAGCGGTGCTGCCTGAAGCCGGAAAAGCTGGCGTAGAGTTCGCCGTTCCCGCATTGCAGTACGCTCCATTGTACCCGCTGGCATTGTATGCATAGCTGCCCGCTGCCCCGCCGCAGGCGCCGTCCACTTTCAGACTGGCGCTGCAGGAGGCCGTGCTGCCGCCATTTGCACCATAACACGACCAGGCCCACGGACCAGCACCTGAAACAGTCCCAACCGATCCGCTATTACACAGATTGGAGGAAGGGGCGGAGTAAAAACTCGAACCACTGGCAGATCCGCAGGTACCGTTGACCGGAGCATTACCCCGGCTGGCTGTACAGGTGCCGCTTGTAGCGCCACCATACACCCCAATACAAGACCAGGTCACCGACGTACCCTGAGCCGGGAAGACTGGTGTAGCCGAAGGGCTACCCGCGTTACAGTAGGTATCAGAGCCGTAGCTGGTGTCAGTCGAAAGATACGCTTTATTGGCAGTACCGCACATTCCATCTATGCTCCTATTGGCGCTGCAGGAAGCGGTAGATCCGCCATTAATGCCACCGCACGACCAGGACCAGGGACCAGAGCCGAGGACCACATTGGTTGTACCCGCAGCACAAAGATTGGTAGAAGGAGCGCTGTAGAAGCTTGAACCATTGGAAGATCCACAAATGCCATCCACTGCCTTATTCGCGCTACAAGAAGCAGCGCTTCCGCCATTTAACCCATTACACGACCAGGTCCAAGGTCCGCTGCCGGAAACCCCCGTCGCTGAACCGGCCGCGCAGAGATTGGATGACGGCGCTGAATAAAAATTCGATCCATTTGAAGGTCCGCAAATACCATTGACCGGCGCCAGATTCCGACTGGCCGTACACGTCCCGCTGTTTGATCCCCCGTTGATGCCGGAACAAGACCAGGTCACGGACGAACCCTGGGTCGGGAAGGCCGGCGTGGCAGTGGGATTGCCCGCACTGCAGTAGGTATCAGAGCCGTAACTGCTGTCAGAATATAAATATGTCTTATTGGCTGTGCCGCAAGCACCGTTCACCGGAGACGCGTTTCTCGTTGCGACACAGATCGCTGAGTTATTGCCGCCATTCGAGCCCAGACAAGTCCAGGAAGTAGAATTTCCTGCTGCCGGGAAGGCAGGAGTGGCATTAGGAGAACCGGCATTACAATATGCGCCATTATAGCCGGTCGCACCTGAACCATAAGCTCCCGCTGCAGAACCACATACACCATCGACAATTAGATTTGCACTGCACGAAGCGGTACTGCCGCCATTTGTACCGGTGCAAGTCCAGCTCCATGGCCCGGATCCAGAGACAGCAGAGTTACTGCCTGCATTGCACAGGTTGGCTGATGGCGCTGAATAGAAATTGGAGCCATTGGAACTGCCACAAGCGCCGTTGACTGACAAGTTGGCACCACAGGACGCATTCGAACCGCCATTAGCGCCGTAACAGGTCCAGCTCCAGGGTCCGGAGCCGGAAACTGCCGAATTACCATAAGCAGTACTGCAAAGGTTGACAGAAGGAGCGGAATAAAAATTAGAACCATTAGAGGAGCCACAAGCACCGTTGGCCGGAGTGGCAGCTCGGGTGGTAGTACAAATAGCTGAGTTGTTGCCGCCGTTGAGACCCAGACAGGTCCAGGAAGTAGAATTACCAGCAGCCGGAAAAGCCGGCGTAGAGTTTGCCGTTCCCGCATTGCAGTACGCACCATTGTACCCGCTGGCATTGTATGGATAATTGCCCGCTGCCCCGCCGCAGGCGCCATCTACTTTCAGGGGAGCGGTACACAAATCATTACTACCTCCGTTCAAACCTGCACAAGCCCATGACCAGGGCCCAGAGCCGGAAACGGCAGTGGGAGTGCCACTATTGCAAAAATTAGTTGTCGGAGCGGAGTAAAATCCTGTACCGTTGGATGAACCACAGGCACCGTTGACCGGCGCAGCACCACGGCTGGCCGTACACGTACCGCTGCCACTGCCGCCGTTAATGCCGCTGCAGGACCAGGTCACGGACGAACCCTGGGCTGGGAAGGCCGGCGTGGCAGTAGGATTACCTGCGCTGCAGTAGGTGTCGGATCCGTAACTGGTATCGCTCGAAAGGTAGGTTTTATTGGCTGTCCCACAGGCGCCGTTAACTGACTTATTAGCGCTACAAAAAGCAGTCGAACCGCCGTTACTACCCGCGCAAGACCAATTCCATGGACCGGAGCCTGAGACAGAACCCGTTGAACCGGCGGCACACAGATTAGAGGAAGGAGCTGAGTAGAAGCTCGAGCCATTGGCAGATCCACAGACACCGTCAATCCTCAAATTCGCGCTGCAGGACGCAGTGCTGCCACCGTTGGCACCATAACAGGTCCAGCTCCAGGGACCGGAACCGGAAACTGCCGAATTGCCGTACGCGGTACCACAAAGGTTGGTAGAAGGGGCGGAGTAAATATTAGAGCCATTAGAGGAGCCGCAGGCGCCGTTAACTGAGAGATTGGCACTGCAGGAGGCGGTAGAGCCGCCATTAATGCCGCTGCAGGACCAGGTCCACGGACCACTGCCGGAGATTGCAGTCTGGTTACCGGAATTACATAAGTTTGTTGAAGGAGCGGAATAAAAATTAGAACCATTGGAAGAGCCGCAGGCGCCGTTAACTGAGAGGTTGGCACTGCAGGAGGCATTGCCGCCTCCATACAGACCGCTACACACCCAAGACCACGGGCCGCTTCCTGTTACGGAGCCAGTTGAACCGGCAGCACACAGGTTCGATGAAGGAGCGGAGTAAAAATTAGAACCATTGGAAGAGCCGCAGATGCCATTGACCGGAGCATTGCCACGACTGGCTGTACATGTCCCGCTGTTTGTGCCGCCGTTCACGCCATTACAAGTCCAGGTGACTGAGGAGCCCTGGGCCGGAAATCCTGGCGTAGAAGACGGGTTGCCCGTGCTGCAGTAAGTGTCAGAGCCGTAGCTAACATCGGAATAAAGATAGGTTTTATTGGCTGTACCGCAGGCGCCGTTGACCGACTTGTTGGCACTGCAAGACGCTGTCGACCCCCCATTACTCCCATTACAGTTCCAAGTCCACGGTCCGGAACCCAACACAGAACTCGCGGTTCCCACGTTACACAAACCCGTTGACGGAGCCGAGTAAAAACTAGAACCATTAGAAGAGCCGCACGCGCCATTTATAGAAAGATTAGCACTGCAGGAGGCGGTGGAGCCGCCATTCGTACCAGCGCATGACCAACTCCAGGGGCCGCTGCCAGAAACAGAGGATGCACTGCCGGCATTGCACAAGCCAGAGCTGGGTGCGGAATAAAAATTGGAACCATTTGAACTGCCGCACGCGCCATTTATAGAAAGATTGGCGCCACAGGACGCATTTGAACCGCCATTCGCACCGTAGCAGGTCCAGCTCCAGGGTCCGGAACCGGAAACTGCCGAATTACCATAAGCAGTACTGCAAAGGTTGGCAGAAGGAGCGGAGTAGAAGTTAGAACCATTGGAAGAACCGCAGGAGCCGTTGACCGGCGTTGCAGCTCGGGTGGCAGTACAGATGGCCGAGTTATTACCGCCGTTGATGCCAAGGCAGGTCCAGGTTGTAGAGTTGCCGGATGCCGGGAAGGCCGGGGTGGAATTGGGATTACCCGCATTGCAGTAGGCGCCATTGTACCCGCTGGCATTATACGCATAACTACCCGCTGCCCCGCCGCAGACGCCGTCCACTTTGAGGCTGGCACTGCAGGATGCGGTTGAGCCGCCGTTGGCACCGGTACACGACCAGGACCAGGGACCAGAGCCGGATACGGCGGTCTGACTTCCCGAGTTACATAAATTTGATGAAGGAGCACTGTAAAAGCTGGAACCATTTGAACTGCCGCACGCACCATTGATCGGAGTCGCTCCCCTGCTCGCCGTGCAGGTTCCGCTACTATTTCCACCATTAATCCCCGTGCAAGTCCAAGTAACAGAACTTCCTGCCGCTGGAAAAGCGGGTGACGAGGATGGGTTACCGGCATTACAATATGCTCCGGCATAACCAGATGCACTGTACGCATAGCTCGCTGCAGCGGCACCGCAGGCGCCGTCTACTTTTAAGGAAGCGCCACAGGAAGCGTTACCACCGCCATTAGAGCCATAACAGGCCCAGGACCAGGGACCGGAACCCGAAACTGAAGAGGATGAACCTGCCGCACATAAGCTGGTTGTAGGCGCAGAATAGAAAGTTGACCCATTGGACGAACCGCAAATACCGTCAACTTTCAAATTCGCACTGCATGAAGCGCCAGCACCCCCATTGACGCCGTTACAGGACCAGGTCCAGGGACCGGAACCCGAAACAGAGGTTGCGGTACCGGCAGCACACAAATTAGTGGAAGGAGCAGAATAAGAACTCGTGCCATTGGATGATCCGCAGGAGCCGTCGATCTTCTTGGTTGCGGTACAAGTCCCTGAAGGACTGCCGCCATTGCTGCCATTGCACGTCCAGGTCCAGCTGCCGCCATTGTCTGTAACCGATGAATTTCCATAAGGAGAACTGCATAAAGAAGCCCCTGAAGGTGAAGTGTAAGAACTGGAACCATTGGCACTCCCGCACGCGCCAGCACCCATGACCGTAAAGCTGACAGTAACTGAATCCGAGCAGTTATTGTTATACCACGTGTCGTCCGGCGGCGGATTGTACCAGGAGGTTGTAACTTTAACAGTTGCCGAAACCGTACCCGGGGTAACATTGCTGTTTGTCTGGATGGTCAGCGGCCAGGACTCATAACACGGAGACAGCCAGCACGAAGACCCGCCACCATTACCCACAGCTGTTGACCCTTGAACCCCGTAAAATCCGCAAGAAGTGTTAGCGGGGCAGGGCATATTCAAATTATAATGATTGTTTACTCCAGGACTTGGGATCTTCAGAGTGAGATTAGCCGTTTGTCCGGGATAGATTGGAGACGCGCCGCTTGAAACGTATAAACCGGCATTGCACGCACCGCCCCCGCCTCCCCAGCCGCCACAACTACCGCAATCGTTGGCGCAGGTTGAGCAGGTCTCACCGTTATTGCAATTACCATCGCCGCAGTAGCCTCCGCCACCACTCAACACGCAAGTTGAGGTATTACAAGACGTGGAGCCACCGGACTGAGTATAACAGTTGTTTCCACATGACCAGCCGGTAAGCTGACAGGCACAGCCGTACGGCTGGCAGCAAGATTGCTGCCCGATTCCGCACCACATGGAGCCGGTATACGGAGCAGCGCAGTTCTGATATTGACCTTGGTCGGTACAAGTAAGACTGGTCGGCATGGGGATACCGAAACAAAGCTGTGCCCGAGCAACTTCCGGCTTAGCTGACATGAATACACATGCGGCAGCCAGTACCCCAAAGCACAAAGCCACAGCCCATCTATTCCAAACAAGGTTGGCGATGTAGTTTTTCATACTCAATAAATATTTTTTTTGTTTTTTTGTTTCTTGCTGCGAAGGAATTTATACTATAAGTATAACATATTTTAAAATATATTGCAATACTTAGAGAAATTTAAAAATATTTCTCAAGAGGATGTCTATTGGATACTCCAATTTCATTAACAAAAGCCCTGCCTATATAGGCAGGGCTTGCTCATACTGGTTCGTTTTTAAGGGCTTACTTCAATTCTCCCCGGATAATTGTTCTGTGTCGAGAAGATGAGCAGTGGAGTCTGAACCTGAACTGGAGGTACTGCCCAATTCGTCCCATCTTTGATGTAATCAATGGTTGCCGTGTTCTGGAAGCGGCCATAGGTGGAACTGTAATTGGCGGGAGTGGCAATTTCGGCATCAAAGGTCAAAGTGCGAATGAGCGAGGCTGGGATTGCACCCACGGTAAACGTTAAGGTTGAGCCAAAATAAGGAGAAGATCCCGAAACGGATGATGGCGAGAGGGCTACCCCGTCAAGCTTGGCATTCCAGCCCGAGGCCGGCTGCCTCAAATTGGTCAGTTTATCCGTCACGGTAACGCTCGTGGCTGTGGCCTGGCCGGTATCATTGCACAAATTAATATTAAAGTGGACGACGTCGCCTGCTTTAAAGTTGATATCATTCGGTACGGCCTGGAAGCCATTGCAGACGCCGCGGGCCGGATTGGTAAACGTGGTGGTGTTAACCCCGGCAATGTCCTTGTCGGAATCGGAGAGGTTAGAATTACAGGTCACCGCTGCCACAGACTGGCTGGTCGCAGATTTATTGGACTCCTCTCCAGCATTATACCCGGTTAGGGTTACGGTATAGGTATGGCTGACGGAGGGGTTGGTAGGAGTGTAAATAAAGTAACCGGTGCTACTCTGTGGATCGAACCCGCGCTGGGGATCACTTGCATTCATGGGAGCCGTTCCTACAAGGGTCATGTTGTTGCCATTGGAATCCCCCTCGAAGATCTTGAAGTTTTGGTACGCGGCTGACCAGCCAGAAATCCACGTCACCTTGACCTGAGAACAGCCTGGATCAGCCCCGCGGTAGCTCTGGCAGCTGGCAGCAGTCAGCTTATTGCAAGCAGGACCGATGGTCGGCGCTGGGAAGGTGGTCGTCACCGGAGGAGGTTCCGGCGGGGCCAACTCGTACGTGCATTTACTATCGATACCACAATACGCACGTGTGGCTAAGGCACAGGACGGACAGTCACAGTCAGGATCATGCCAGACCTGACAGTCGATGGTCGTAGCATCGTTCGGGTCAGACTGGAAACAGAGCACATTAGTACAGGTATTCCGGTACGAACGGTGGCAATCCGTACAGCTTTGGACATCGGGGTAGGAATAATGGTTGATCGGCGGGTTGGCATTACAGGAGGCTACCGGACAGACCGGAGTCGGCCCTTGCGGGCTACCGCAAAAAGCCGGATTATTTTCGGAGTCACAGGTACCGGAGTTTGGCACGCCAGGCTGGGCATTAAAGCAGAAGGCGCGCCAGCAATCCTCTCCCCAGTGTGGACAATCGCGATCGCGCATGCAGTGAATGACACTACAGATGTCATCATGGGTGCAATAGGCACTCATAGTACCTGGATTGACACACGTGTCTTTCGTGCACGTGTTATCGTCATTACAACCTGCATCATTATTACAAACCGGCTTCTGGCAGATCCCTCCCTGACAGGTACCACCGGTGCAGGGCGTGCCATCAGGTTGATTCGTTACCCCATCGCAGGTTGTGCCATCGCAGGAGAATCGGCCGCCTATCTTACACTCGGTGTTTTCGCAGATCTGACCGGCAAAGGCTACGCACCCGCAAGAATCACCCACGCTCTTGCCGGAGCAGGAAGCGTCATCAGCACAGGCCGTGGAAGTATTGGCAATTGAAGCGCACGAGTTGGAAGAACACTCCAAGTGAGTTCCTGGCACTATACTATGCACACACGTGCCGGAACCGTCACACTGGTCATTCGTACAGGAATTATTGTCCGAGGTGCAGGCAGAACCCGCAGCCTTATTGGGAGTAAAGCAGTAAGCCGAAGCCGTACCCGGGTTACCGCACTTATTGTCTTGGCAAACACCTGCTCCGTTGCAGTCAGTGTCTTGAGTACAGGTTACGTTCTTACATACCCCGCCGGAGCAAACCCCGGTTGAACATTTCGTCCCATCCGGCTTGTTAGCTGAGCACGACTTGTTCGTACCCGTACAGGTACCATTACAGTCCCAATTGTAGACACATTCGGTATCGGGCGTATTGCTGAACGTTCCGCTGGTGCACGTTTCTGCCGTGGCACTGCAGGTCCCATTGGTCGGAGTACAGCCACAAACCGCACCGGCGGACTTACCTACGCACGAAGCATCATCCGTACAGGAAGATGGAGCGCTCGTCGAACTATTATTTACTACCGTACACGCATTACTTTTACACTCAAGATGGGTACCCGGCTTGTCCGAGGAGGCACAACCGCCGGGCAAGGCGCAGCTATAAACCTTACAAACATTGCCGCTGTCGCAGTTAGTGGTGGTACCGCCCTGGTTGCACACGCCGCTAAAGCACTTCTTGACATCGGTGAAGTTCAGACCCGAACAGGAGGCATTGGTGCAGACGGTCCAGTCAGCGACATTGCTATGGGTACAGGCGCCGGTGGCAAGGTTACAGGAGTCATTCGTACAGACATTGCCGTCATCACATTGGGAGTTGGCGGTACAGCCGCTACAGACCGCGTTGTCCGTACAGGTATCCGCACAAGCTGTCGTCGTGTTAGCCGTCGAGGCACAGGCCGTACCTGAACAGGACTTGTGATTACCCGCAACCGCCGAGTGGGTACAGGTACCAGACCCGTCACAGACATCGCTGGTGCAGTTGTTGTTGTCA
>CAZHIA010000011.1:0-29501 GCA_964532425.1 uncultured Candidatus Saccharibacteria bacterium
GTCCAGTAACCAACAGACTGGGCAATGTGCGATAGCCTCCCTTCGCTGATGCGTAACGCATCGGCACTTATACGGCAGTTCATCTTTCGCCGGAGATGAATTGCCGTTTTTTTATTTGGAGATTGTTAAGTATCACTGCCTGCATCCGAGGATTGACAAATTGCCGAATTATTGTTATTATTGGGCGTTCAAGGAGGACCATCATGCGCACCCCATGGGCATTTTTTATTTTCCCTGTTCTCATATTCGCTGCTGAACGTAACAGAACTGTTATCGGCGGTCAGCGTCCATATGAACCGCCGCACATTGTCAATGAGACGATCGCCACCCTGGCGCCCGAAACAATAACTGCACTGCGAGAGACTTGTCCTTCCGGCCGTTTCCAAGGGCCGTGCGTCTCATCGGTTCTCGCAGGCGTTCGTGAGGCCATACCGCTCACCCCGTATCCTGGATTCCGCCAGCACGAGCTGGGTTTTGACCTAGTCTACCTGCTGGTTCATGAACAAGAATCCGAGGTCTTCAACGAAGCCGCCAAGCTAGCCCGAAGACGACACCAGCTCGGTAGCCGGATCCGGCAACTGACTCCGAACTATACGGTTCGTCCTACCAGCAACGAGACTGCCCCGGCTGATCCGCTCTATCCCCAGCAGCAGTATCTCAGTGCGATCAACTTGCAACCGTTATGGGACCGATCTGCTCCGCTTTCGATGACAGATCAAAACCTCGGCATGTTCATTATCGATACCGGGATCAATGCAAAACACCCGGATCTGGCAGGACATATCGAGACCGGTCTCAGCCGTGATTTTGTCGGCGACAACCCCCTCCAAGATCCCATCGTAACCCACGGCACTGACGTAGCAGGAATCGCCACCGCAATCCATAACACCATCGGGATTGCCGGTATTAGCAGCCAGCGTGTCGGAGTCTTCCGGATTTTCCGGGCTGATGTGCCGAAAGACCCCGGGCCGTTCCGTACCGTTGATTGGTTCTCGACCGCGAGCGAAACACTCGCCGCTGTCCAGGCCATTGCAGCACTACCCTTTCGGCGGAAGATCGTTAACATGAGCTTTTCGACCTGGGACATCCCGGAATTACGGGAAGCCATGAAAGTGCAAACTGACGTACTCTGGATCAGTGCTGCGGGCAACTATGGGCCAAACGGTATCAGCTACCCGGCTGCATACGATCTGCCGAACCATATCAGTGTCGGTTCGGCTGCCGATCTGGCAGGGCATTTCTCCTCATCCTCGAACCGAATCGGGGTCAAACTGCTGGCACTTGGCGAGAACATTCTCACCACTTCAGGAACCGACAGCTACGCGGCAGTCGCGGGCACCTCTGTCTCTGCCCCTCAGGTGTTCGGCGTTGCGGGAGAACTTTCAAAAATCCATCCCGAAGCCACTCCGGTCCAGCTAGCGCAAGCACTCCTCACTCCGGGGAACAATCCGGCCTTGCCGGGTTTTGGACTAAAGTTTGCGGAGAATATTCCTATGCTCAATGCTGGCGCAGCACTGGCAGTACTTGACGGTAAAAACCCGTCCGCCTCTCCGGTTAGCATCGTCGGAGCAACAGGGGTATTCAGCTGGAGCCAAACTTTGAGCTTTGGTGATGTAATCTCGCTCTATGGCCGCGGCTTTACCAGCCAGGCCACTCAAGCCACTAACCTGTCACAACTACCGACAGAACTCGGCGGAGTGAGCGTACTGCTCAACGGCACGTTCAAACTTCCGCTCTACTACGCCGGCACGGACCAGGTAAATGTCCTGCTCCCGACTTCGCTGTTCATGGTTAGGGGCAGTGACAACAACACCCTGACCGTCACAACGCGCGAGGGCAATGCAGTGTGGCAATTCCGGCCGACTGCCGTTTCTCCGGCGTTCGTCACCTATAACGGAACACTCTGGATAGAGGACGGACGCGGAAACAAGCCAGCAATATTACAGCCCGGAGCACAAGTGACATGCTTTGCCACCGGTCTCGGCGCTGTATTGCCTGACCCCTTGCTCGGCCATGCCGGCAGCGGCACCGAACAGATCCGGTCTGCCATAACAGCAACCATGGGAAGCCAAAAACTCAGCGTGCAAGCACGGCTGGATACGGCCATAGCCGGACTCTATCGTGTCACCTTTACTTTGCCGCCGGACTTAACAGACAGCATCACTTTCATCAGTGAGACAATCCCTGTCACGTACCGGCTCCCGCGATAATGGGGCTCGCTGCGCATGCAAGCTCTCCGTACCGGTACTCAAACACCGGTAAACGGCAGGCCTCTCTGAGAGAGTTCTGCCGTTTTTTTATGTCTGCAAAATAAAAACACCGCGCGTGCGGTGTTTTGTAAAATCCTTACTGAATCGTATACGAAATTTCCACGGTCTTTCTGTGATTAGACGAATATTCATTCATAGTCACCTGCAAACTTTCTTTTCCCTTGGCAGCGGACAATACCTTAAAATTTTCCTGGTTGACGGTGTTCACCATAGTCCAGCCGTCTTTTTTGAGATAGTCGCCGTACACCCGGAAATTTTCCGCCAGCGTCTTGCTTGTTACGAACGCCCGTGTTGCCTGATACATCCCATTGGCTGCCGTCGCATTGTAATTCTGAATGATCATGGCTCCCGGCTCCAGGGGAAGCGAGCTCGGAAAGCGGTCCGGCAGTTTGGCTGCATCGACCTCCTGTTTGTCTACTTTCAGCTCGGGCGACTTCTCTGTCTTGCCCTGCGTCACTATCTGGTTTGGAATGCGGACCGTCCGATGAAAACCGTACCACCACGCACCCACTGCTATTCCTGCGATCACGAGAGCTCCCACTAAGCCGTACCGTCTGTTTATGTTTTTCATATTCGATGCAATTTCAATATGTTGATCCTGAATTCACTCTACACGGTTTCCCTTGCAGCGTCAAAAAACCGCCACCAATAGAGGTGGCGGTAGAAACCTTTCGCTTGATTATCCTGCCATCCAGAGTAGACAAGCAAATATTGCGACAAAGGAGGTATTGGCGATAAGCGACAAATGCTGCACATGGCGCTTAATGGCAATGGCGAGCACGAGGCTCGAGAGCAGTCCGGCAAGAAACAGCAGGTAAAAGCGCTGTTCGAACGCATGCACATTGACTGAAGCACCCAAAACTGCGACGCGGGAAACCTGCGTACCGGCAGATGGCTGGTAATTAGTCGGTGTCGACCCGGAGAAGTCAGCCAATTGCATGGCTACGGTGCGCCCGGCCATATCTGAGGCTTTAATGACCAGTGTTTTTTGACCATCTACCAGGTCGGACAACGGCACTGTCCCTCGCCACACACCAGACTGACTGGTCGGAGCCAGCCAAATAGACTGCTGGCCGAAATAAGCCAAGACTTTGACCGCTTCCCCTCCGATATGGGCTTCCACGACGGCATTATTATTATCAACACGGACACTACCATCATTAACGGCCAGCTCGGTGATACCCGAAGGAGTGGCAGGAGCTGCCGCAACAGCCGGCGTTACCGGAACCGACTTGACGGTTGCCGGAATCGGCGGCGGCACCGGAGCCGTTTGCACTGGCGTTGGCGTCTTGCTTAAGATTATTTTTTGCTCCGCCGGCGTACCGAACATTTGAACTACAAAAATAGCTTCATGGCCCTGGTATTGGCCCTGTGCAATACCGATACCAATCTCCTCATAATTCCGATTCACAATATTGGCGCGGTGTCCCGGGCTGTTCATCCAGGCCTGTTCAACGCTTTCGGCTTCGGTAAAATTGACAGCAAGATTCTCTCCGGCGCTCAAATAGTTATAGCCTGCGGCTACGATAAAGTCCCACGGAGTCTTGCCGTCCGGCGTGTTATGGGAAAAATACCCTTTCGCGAGCATATCATCGGCTTTGGCTTGCGCGGCTTTATCGAGAATATTGTTTTCGGCCAGAGACGACAACTGCATCTCGCTGCGCGAAGCATTCGTCAGGGAAATAATATTTTCTACGGTAATGGCAGATGAAAAAGCCGGTATGACCGGGGCAAGGGTCGCTGCTGTGAGGGTAAAGATTTTAACCGCTACGAGCAAACCGGAAAACAGCGCTAGGGCGCGGTGGCCTAGCATGTGGGGATGATAATTATTGCGTGCGTGCGGAATGAAGTGGTCACAAAGATGCTGGCCGGCTTTAATGACCGGTTCTAGCAGCTTGCGGCCGCCCCACGGCACTGCCTCGATAGCGCTGTAAACAAATTCCATTTTGTTTTGGTGTTTGTATTGCTTGAGGTCTGTCCGCTACGCAAAAAAATTCCGTTGAGCGGCGGCAAGCCTCAAACCCTGCAAATTGTATTTTTGTTTCTCGTAACCAGCGATGAATTTTGACCGCTTGGTTAAAAGTTTTTTCTCACCTGGTATCTATATTATAGCACACCTAGAGAAATAAGTCCAGACCATACGAAGGGAGAACTATCCATATGAGGGAAAAATCAAAGCCCGGATTTAAAAAAACCAGGCACCATACCAAGATGGTGTCTGGATAAATTAACCCCGCCCTTATTGAGAAAGGGCGGGGGCAACAAATCAAATTATAATTCTTACTGCTGGGCTTGCGGTGTCGTGGAAGTGCCCTGGGCAGCCGGGAGTTCAGCAGACTTCTTGTGCAACAGCTTGCTTGGAGTAATCATCTGGGCATCCTGGTCGCCATTGTCGCTCAGCAAGATATAACTCACCAGGGAAATACCGGTGGCAACCAAAAAGACAATGGTCCAAATGAACCAGCGGGAATCATACGGCTGCTGCTGCGGTGTGGGTTGTGAATCCATAGATGGTGTACTTGAAACTTAATTGTAAAATTGGTAGCCTCACTCCAACAATCGGTCATTAGAACACTGAGAAGCCGATTGCCAGTGACAAATTTTTATTTCAATGCGTACCTTTTGAAATAGTATAGCACAATCTCTTATAAATGACAAAAAACATTCTGACACTGGCGTACATTTAACCTTTGACATTAAACATTTGACCGAACGCTAATAAACTGGCTCAGTGCGGCAGGCTGTCGGATGTGCATACAGTCGAAGGTCCACCTCGGCCCGCAAGGCGGGATGGGTCAAAGGTTAATGGTCAAATGTCACCTGTTTTCCTCAATGTTCATTTCTACTATGCTCTATATTCAAATCCCATAAGAATATAAGCAGACTGAGTGTATCGGTCGTCAGGCAGTATTGGCAGATGCGGTGCAGAATGAAGAATTGGGTATAGAGCAGCCACAAGGCAATAACCGCGCCAATCGCCAGCCCAATCTTCAACAGTTTCCTCCACACCGCATAATGGTTAGCCAGCAACGAGGCGTATATGACCCCCAAAAAGAACACGCCACCCCAGACCGCCAGCGGAATGCCAAATGCCTGTGAATACTTACTCGCCAGAACCTCGTCACAGCCATGGGTCACATTACACGGGACGGCGAACTGCAAATAGTGGGACGTAGCCAGAAAAATACTGACCCCCAGGCCAATAACTGAAAGAAAAATGATAAAATCGTACTTATGTCTGCGGTGAAGCATAGTCTATGCCTGGTTAATCGTCTTGCGGGCAGCCTCCATGTCATTCTGATCAACATCCTTGGTAATGGCAACAGCCAGCTGCGTGGCATCTTTGTCGATTTCGGCCAGCTCGGCATTCAGTTCCTGTTCGGCCTTATCCATTTCAGCCGGATCATCCAATAACTCGTCACCGCCCTGGGCTACTACATGCGCCTGGGCTTCCTCCAGAATTTCGGCAATCTGCTGTTTAACCGACTCTTCCTGGCCAGCCTGCAGTTGCTCGACCAGCTCCTGCTTGCGCTGGCTGGTTATGGGAAGCTCGCCGATAAAATCAGAAAGGGTAGTTGGATTCGTTGTGTTCATAAAATTATATTAAGCTGCCCTCTTAGTCTCGCCGGCCTCCTGGGCATCTTTGCTCGGCGAATAAATATCAAACCGAACATTAAACTTGATACCAAACTTTTCGGATTTTGCGTAAAGGTCCCTGAATTGCTCAGGAGTAACCGCGTAAGACACTTTGTCTCCGGTCGATTCCATCTCTGCAATCTCGTTGGCAAACTGCTCTCGTTCCTGATTGAACTGCTCCTGACGCGAAGTGTCGCGGTTCTGAATTCCCTGGTTGATTGAAGCTTCAATACGCGCATACCGAGCATCGCGCTTTTGTTGCTGGCTCTGCTTGACTCCATCAGCAAACTTTCTCATCTTTCCGGAAAACTTGCTAAACGCTTGCACGAGCCGGTTCTCTACATAGGCCTGGCCGCCCCGGTACTTATCTTCGACGTTGCTGCGGTCCCACATGAGGATCCGTGTCAGGCTTTCATGCGTAGCCTGCGGCTGAATGCCTTTGCTTTCCGCAAAATTTTTCCAGAATGTCTCTGCTTGCGCCGCCTGGTCCTGGTCAAGTTCAGGCAATTGACCCGGCGATTCCACAAACAACCGTTGGATGCCACTACCACGATCGGGACTCAAGGAGACCATTTTTTCACTCACTGCGTTTTTTGCTTCCTTGGCCATCTGGTATCCTGCATGCGCCGTTTCCGCTGCCATGCCTACGCCTTTGTTTATCCCTTCCAATGCGGCCTCGCCGGCTTTGCCGATATATTCCGGAGCACCCATGGCATGCTCGGCTGCCGATTTCAGGTTCATTCGCTTGCTTAAACCCGAGAACATGCTCTTCGTTTTTTTCCATACTGAGCTGACGGCTTGTGCCCCGCGCTCTAAACGCTGCCGGCCGGCTTCCTGTGGAGAAATCTCCCTGGTTTCCCGGGGCGCGCCATCCCGTTCGTTCGTGCGCTCAATAACCTTGTCCATCAATCCTTCGTTCGCTATGGTTTCAAGCTTAATAGGCTGCTCTGTGTTCGGTTTGTCTGCCGGCTTGGGCACTTCCGGCGCCGCATCATTCAGCCCCATTCTGATGAATTCATGCTTTCCAAATGCCATACTTTTGTTTCTTAAGTATATAAACTTGGCATTAGTATACCATTTTCTGCGGCAAAACAAAAACTCCCCCTTACGGGGGAGTTTCCATTTGAAAGGATAAACTTTTTACAGTAAATCCTAAGCAGGCTTAGTACTGGTCGTTATGACCGCCGTGGCCGCCGCGATCGCCGAAGTTGCGGCGAGGGCGCTCTTCCATCGGGCGAGCTTCCTTAACGACGAGCGTGCGTCCGCCGTATTCGGAATTGTTCAACGCCTGTTCAGCAGCAGAGGCTTCATCATCATTGTCGAACTCGACGAAACCAAAACCGCGGGAGCGGCCGGTCATCTTGTCCGTAATGACGGTAGCGGTAGTAACCGTACCGTGCTGGGAGAACAACTGCTTAAGATCGTCGGAAGTGGTAGCCCAGGGGATACCGCCGACAAAAAGTTTCTTAGCCATTTTAGGCCTTTCTTATACCTTCCGGCAGCTTTGCCGGAAAGCCTTACTCAAGAGCTCATCTTCGACTCTTGTTCTTCTCTAAAAAAACTTAAATGCACGCTTTTAGACTACCTCGAGGAACTCTTGGAAAAGCCTAAAACACTAGACACTTAAATTCAAGATGATGTATAAATTATAGCCGAAAAATCATTTTTTGGCAAGTAGCCGGCGCACAATCTTCCTGTTATGCGCATAAACAAGCCTCAATATTTTAAAAAGCACCCCGACATGCGGAGTGCTGGCCTCAACGCCTGCTCAGCTTAGTTCACAGAGGAATACCCAGTTCGATAGATGAAGCCTGGGCTGTTACCTGAGCCACGCTCGAAAGGCACACGCTTACGATACTGGCAGGTTGAACTTTCTGTTTTGCGCTGGCAGCGGCTTTGACAATATCAGCATGGTTTCCCAGATGCAGGATCTTTAATTCTGCATGACCATTTCCCGTATGCGCATAAACCAGGCTGTAAGGTCTCATTCACCCTCCCTTGGACGCCAAATAGTATACCGTATCTGCAATCCTCCTTCAAGATAAACAGCCGACTCTCGCTCGAGGGTCGGCTGTGCTGTTCTGTTTGGTAAGGTCTATGGGGCGGTAATGTCGCCGCATGATACGTAGTTATTAATCTGAGCCTGGGACTGATGCACATTAATAGCCAACGGCAATCGGCCGAGGAGTGCACTTAATGACACCGGAATCGTAGTTGAGGATTGTCCGTTCCTTACATTCTCCAGCGGATAGACCACATTTCCAGGATTCGGACACGCCCCAATATGGATATGAGCAGGCTCATTGGCCCCGGCTTGCTCGCCAGACATATTAATAGTTACGACGGTCCGGTCACTGTCACCCTGTTCAGTAAGTGTCGCGGTTCCCGACTGCCCCGAGTTATTCAAACCGTTCAATGACACGGTCAGTGTTTGCGGGGTTGCAGTAGAAGGCGGTACGGACGTAGCCGCTCCACTCGCACCCGGTTGCTGGGTAGCAGGCGTAAACGTCGCAGACCCGTTTGTACCGGCGGATGATCCGCTGTCAGTTGAGTTATTGCTTTGCGGGTTGTTTGAGGTGCTGGATGAATTGCACCCGGCAGCCAGCAGCGTCACAGCCGCAACGAGCGGCAGAAGCACTTTCAATCTTTTCATAGGAAGCATATTTACGGTTCTTGGTCTTGCTAGTGACGAACGAAGCTAGAATGACTTAAAACACGGGCCAGAAGGCCCGTATTTTGATATTCTCAAACGTTCGATTAACTTGCTCCCCCGCCGCCTCCACCTCCGCCTCCTCCCGCACCGCCACCCCCACCGAATCCGCCTCCAAACCCTCCCCCTCTTCCACCTGATGCAGCGTAAGCGGATGACAAGGAAGAAGAAAAGCTGGTACGAAACACGAATGGGGAAAATGCCACATATGCGGAACTACCCATGGCGGGACTATACCACTCCTGCTGCGGCAGCGCTAGGCTATCAAAAGCGCGCGCCCAATTCCGCTCCACCCCGAAGACTATGGCATACGGAAGATATTTCGAGAACTCATTTGGTTGTAAATTCCGCAACCGGTCGCGCTCAGCGGTTTGTAAATAGAGCTTGAAGCCAAGCCACTCTCGCTTCAACCTCCGTCCTTCATCGGACAACCGCGCCTCGTAACGAATGAAGCCCCACAAACCCACGGTGCACAAAACGGCCACGGCAGCAAACAGGACCCACTGATACTCAAACACAAATATAGCCAAGCCCGTATCGATTAGGACATATACGGCAACCGCAATACCGCTCCAAATTGCTGTGCGCTTTTTCTGGTTCTCAACACCGACCGTGAATGCTTTCACTTTGACATTCGCATCCTCGTACGCCATCTCCCTCACCCCCTCTATTGCCTGATGGAAGCGTTGCTTATCGTGCGGTGAGGATTTTTTCAGCTCGCCCGTAGAAAAATATTCTTTTGCGGAAAACAGTTCCTTGAGCAGGCGTTTTTCATGACGCTGAAGCTGCGAGTCATCCTCAAACTCCTTGGCCTTGATCACTTTGAACTCTGACGTACGGAACGACTTCGCGAAAGACCACACCGCTCCCAAAAACGCCAACAGGACGATGGCAGCGACGATAAAATAGGGCATGCGATCGCCACTGGATGTCACCTCGGCATAAATGTTATAAACTAGCAACATAATGCCGCCCAAAACAATCAGGAGCAGGATTTTGGCAGCAACAGTATTCCATAAAATGACACTGCGATCAGATTCGATGCGCAGATAGCCGCGGATGGCCAGGTCAACGACGGTAGCGGAAAGACCGCGGAACGATAACTGTTCCTTGGTGATAATTTCAGCCATGGCTGGCGGCAAATGTTGCGGCGGTGCGTACTCAGGCACGATGACCATGCCGTGCTCAGGCTGCTTTTCCGCCTTCCACCAAAAACCGAAAGCAAATAGCAGGGACAGCAGCGCCATAAGGATCGCTGCGGCGTAGCCTCCATAGGCTTTAAGATACTGAACCACAAACCACAACGGACTAACCACGCCATGCGGTACGCCCAAATCGATGGTAAACGCTTCGCCCGCGTAAAAGTTCTGAGCCGAAATGGTGGCTATGGTGCCGTCCGGCAACTTATTCAGATCGACTGCTGAGCCGCTAGTGCGATAGGCTTTCAACTGCAAATCCCGGGCCGGCTTCGGCAGACGTACGGTGACTTCGGATCGGTCCACGGACACATCATAACCGGAAAAGATGTTCCAGTAGATACGGTCATATGGCTTTCCTGGACGCATGTTGCCGGACACGCGATAGGATACGGTCCACGTATGTTCAGCGTCAGCCTGGTTGTAATACCATTCAATATATTGGATACCTTCGCTGCGGTATGTGGTGTACTTGCCCCAGCTGCCTGGTAGAGTCTTGTCGAGCCGGTCTTCAGAATAGGTAAGCGGTCGGCCGCCGTTACCTTCGCTGACCGAAATATCCGAAATATCGTACAATCCGGAAAGTGGAATACTCCGTACGGCTTGGTGATAGGTACCGGTAAAAGCAAAGGTCTGGCGTTCTTGTACATCGTACGTTGCGTCGCTGTTGACGCGCAGGTCTGCATTAATGCTTCGGTAGTGGTAATAGCGCTGCGGTTGGTCTGCCGGTGCGGAGACTGTGTCCCGGGTTTGCCAGGCAGTAGGCTGGAGCGAAGAGGATGGAAGAGCAATCTCAATACGGTAGGTTTCGTTCGGCTGAATATGATCGGTAATAGCATGCACATAAGAACCCTTCTCATCAGCGAAGGCCTGTATTTGCCCACCCGAACTCCTGCTCGCGCGAAACGCTGCAGCCGCATCCGAAAACGGCAGCGCCGCGGGGAACGTGACAAGCAGTTCATGGCTGTATATGGGCATTGGCGTCGCATCCGTCACGGTCCAATCGAATACCGCTTGGCCATTCTGCAACTTCCACTGCGGATGGACTGTGTATGCCAATTCCCATTCCTGGTCAGCATCAGATACTTCTTTGTACCACTCAATGGCCTGCGAGCCGCCTTCGTCAAACTGGGTAAATTTTCCCCAATTTACCGGTTCGAGAGCGTTCAGCTTCCGCGGGGAAAATTTCAGGGCTCTGTTGCCGGTATTGTCAGTGACTTGCACATCGGTCACCGAGCCCGCTTCGGCCCGGGAATGGGATTCTGAGTAACGATGATAACTGCCTACATAGTGGTTCTGGCGCTGTGTCACAATGCGGACAGACCCGTCGGCATTGATGGTAAAATGATCCTGCTGTGTTTTGATCCAGCTGGTCTTATCCGTCCCTTGCTGGGCGGCTGCCGGCAACGTAAACGAAAATAAGGCTATGATCGCAGCGACTGCACACAATAACTTTCTCATAATTTTTGGCTTTTGTTTCAAGGATATTAGGCACTGTGCCTACATGGGTATTATACCAAACCCAAAACAAATCAGTAGTGGGTAATGCCCGGCGTAGTCTGGTAGACCTGTATCCAGTTCGTGGCAATTTCTCGTTGCGCCTCGGCCAACGTCAGTAGCCTTTTGCACACTTGCGCATGTAAGTAATTTTCGACATGATCCTTATCTTTCGCCCCGGGACTGGGCGCGTAGGGTTCAGGCCACAAATTCGCCTCATCCGTCGGACTTCCTCCCAGCTCGAGCGGGATCAAATGATCCTCTTCAAAGTCTTTCACGCTGCCACTGAGATTATAGCCGCGCATCTGCTGCCGCTTGAGCTCGTCGGTATAGCTGGCTGGCGGCCGCACGGTCTTCGTATAGCCGGAACTGCAGATCGTCGAATTAATATTATCCTGTGTCACCCGCGGGTCAACCGCTCCCGGCGTGCAGGTACGGTCAGGCAAGCCCCCGGCTTCAACGCAACCCGAGTGTTTGATTGCAGGGCTGGCCGTAAAAGCGCTGGACGAGGTATTGTTTGATCGCGGCGCTTGGGCATTTTGAACCTTTGACTGCTCGATCAGCCAGAACGCCAGGACCACAACGATAATAATGACGATAATAATAACTGAATTTCTGTTCATACCACTACAAGACGAAAGAACAGTGGACGAATTTTAATAAAAAAACAGCCCCGCCCTTTGCTCGCAAAGGGCGGGACAGCAGTGGTTGCTGCGCGCCGGAGGCATTATTCGACCGGCTTAATTTCCATCCAGCCTTCAAGATGGCGATCCAGCATGCCATCCCGGTACTCTTTCGCATAGATATTGCCGTCGGTGGAGCGATACAACAGATTCTTCACGCGCTCGCTTTTTGAGGCATACGTGACCGTAGCTCCGAGAACTTCTTTGCAGTCCTCGGGCAGTCGCAGTTCTACCGGAGTTCCGAACCATCGGGAGATGGCGCGCGAACGCACTGTTGACGCGTCGTGATTAGCCGGTACCCAGCGGATTGCCCCTTCCCACATCCCCGAATCTTTGTATTCGTGGGTATAGACGTATCCGTCGGTTGCCTCATAGGTGATGTCCTTCACTGTCTCGTCCCCGCGCTTGTCGAAGCTGATATTCAACAGCTTCTTCATGTGTTTGACTTCCACTACCTGGCGGTGATCCTTGCCCAGGTAGCGGGACGGCGTCCGACCCCATCCGCACCCGGCAAGGGCCAGCATGGCAATCAAGGAAATGGCAGCAGCGATTTTTCTCAGCACAACATCCTCCTGTCAGCGTCTAAAAAGACCTCCTATTTTAGCTTATTTCCCTATATTAGTCAATAATGCCTGTCATTGCGAGCTTCGGGGCTTTGACCGAAGCGTGGCAATCTTTACCGCCCCCGGCTTCAATGTTATCAAAATTAAAAGCAAACCACCCGGTAAAGGGTGGCGTGTGCTTTTCAATTACTCCTCGTCGACCTCAGGCTCTTTGTCAGTCCCGCGGTCTTCGGTCTCGTCCACATTCGGACGTAAATTCTCATCAGCTTCCACGGTCTCGTCCACGTACCGCGGCGAGCCGGTCGACTCTTCGTTGTCAGCCATAGTATTGAAGTTAAATTATCAGTCTCTGTATGACGACATGCTCTGCCGATCCTTTATACCTTATCTGGTATGACGAACGATCGTTCATATTATAGGAATTGGTAACAATATAAAAAACCGCCAAACGGCTGTGCACCGGTGGCCATGCGATTTGGACAGTAGTTAGAGGAGGAACCGCCATATCTTTCGATATGGGATCCCAATACAATCAAAATCGTATGCACTGGCACAGCAGCCGCCTAGCGGCTCGTTTCTGCTAAGTCCACTATCAGTAATGGACTTGGGAGAAAGAGGAAGCAACCGGCCAAGTACTGGCCAGGGCTTCCTCTGTGCAATGTCCGACTCTCGCGCGGACGGCGGAGGGGGTAGAACCCTCTAAGATATTACTACGAAGCGAGACGCAACTGCTGCTCGTCCAACTGCTGCCGCAGCTGGCGGGCAGCGTATTTCAGCGTGTTCATTGCGCGCCAGTTGCGAGCCACGAATGGCAGCATCTTTTGCACAACGGCAAGTTCCCGGTCGGGATCGATGCCGATCCGTCGCATGAACTCCCTTGTCCCCGGATCGCAGTTGCCGACAGCATAACTGTCGGACTTCCAGACGATCAAGGTGACGTTATCCGGCACAGCAATTACTTCTTTAGCCTGGCGGGCGGCTTCATCCTGCTGCCGCCAGGCTTCAATCGCCTCGCGGAACGGCTGACGGTCGTCGATCCGGTTCTCACCATCTTCCCACACCGTGTAAACATAAGCGTGGTAAGTCCGTTCGCCATTTTTGACCACCCAGATCATGGGGCGGTCGCGATTTTTCCGCCAGGCCAGCGTAGCCGTAACCGGACCACGCTTTACTTCTGTGGCCGGGTCCGAGTATGCCTCGACTCCGTCCGTCCGGTCGATGACCAGACGGGATGAAGCTGCCAGCGCTTCGCGCAGGTTTTTGAACTCGCCGGCTTCGATGCGAGAGCCCATCCACTGCCGAACCACCTTTGAGGCTTTGATCGCGGCCGCAAAACCGCAGCCAACGAACAGAGCCTCTTTCACCGAAACCCGGACTCCGAATGCCGACCCCAGGACTTCCTGGAGCGTCAGCATGGCCGCGCGCTTGCCGGCCTTGTGCGACCGGGACTTCTTTCCCAGCGACGCGCGGAGAGCCGTGTTGCTGACCTTGAGTCCGTACGGCTCAAGGATCGTGTTCGCCCGGCCGATGGTCTTGCGGAGTTGTTTATCGATCACCACCGCACTACCATAGGCAGCAACGGCCTTCCACAAGAAGTACTGCTCGGTGTATGGACTGTCGACGCCGCGGCCCGAAAAACCCTTGTTGAAAAGCCGCCGAATGCGGCGAGTTTTTTCTGGGGCTGCAACCACGGCACGGAAAAAGGTAGCGACCCGAAAATGAAGACCCGCGTCGTCGATTTCCCGGTTAGGGTATTGAGGGTGCTTGGAGAAATTCCACTCGACCTTCAACAGCCCTGTCGCCGCTTGGATCGACTTGTCCAGAACCTCACGCGCCGCGAACCAGCGCTTCCGCGGGTTCGGCTTCCGATCACGCGGCTGCGCGATCATGAATGCAGGAGTGAACGGCTCGGAAGCCGTCGCCTCAAACTTCTCGTCGGCGTCAGCCGAGAGCTCATAGCGATTCTGGTACAAAGAGGCATTGCTGAAATTTTTAGACATAGTGTTATCCTGTTCAACCTATGCCCAAATTTTAGGCAAAAATTGAACAGGATAACCTCGCTTCGTATTTCCTCCTATTCATTTTTCAAAGTACTCTTCCCTGCCGGGAAGAAGACTGAAGATACAAACCTTCAAGCTTCCGCCCACCAAAAGAAAAACGGCTGCACGGCTATTCTTTAGAAATTAAAGAAGATGCGCGCAACCGCTTTGGCAGGTTCCCCTGCCCAGCCGGCAAACAAGCCCCGGCCTTAGCCCGCTTTCTCCTCTAAAGAAAGCTTGTTGGATACCGATTTTCAGTCGGCACCCAAAGAAACTAACCCTGATATATAAGGTACATTTTTATTTGACTCTATATTATACATCATTTTATTATTTTTGTCAATAGTAACAATGTCACCAAATAATACTTAAATAAGCCTAAATTTGCTTGCCCCATAAAACAAAACGCCGGCGGTACCGCCGGCGTTCTATCTTTTATCAATTGGTTATTGCAGAGGCCAGCTGATTGTTTGGCCTGTGGGAACTTCCTTGTTCGTCTGCAGCTTGTTAACAAGCGCCTGCAATTGCTGCTGGAGCGCTGCGGTTGCTTGTATAGTTGAACGGAGTGAATCGAGTGTGCCGGCACTGACCGGTGCTGTCTGACAACTGGTCGGTTGTGGTGTCGGGGTAGGCGTAGGCGTCGGTGTTGGAGTCGGATTCGGGGTTGGGGTAGGAGAAGTAGACGTGACTACAAATGAAACTTTCGTTGTATCATCGGGCCCGCGGGACGCATCAAATGTCCTAGTCAAAAGACCTTTCGGGTACCCCACTACATCTGTCGAAGTGTCAGTCATAACGAACACTGGAATATCATAGAATCCCAGCAGTCCCCCGTTCTTGTTGCCGTATACTCTTACTTTATATAGACCCGGTGTCAAAGAACGATCAGCAGTCACCATCAGACTATACAACTGGGAGTACCCACTGTTGATCTGGTTGCCAGCTGTCAGCGTTCCTTTCAATTGAGGGACACTCCCCTCCACTGACAATGCAGGCATAGGATACTGCGCAGTCACCCACTGGCCGTTCGCACTGCCGTACTGTCCGCCGGATACATTGATTTGAACGGTAGAGGAAGCGGACTGGCCGGGAGCCAGGTAAAAGACGATATAATTCGCGTTGATCTCATATCCCCACGGACTCGTCGGAGAATAGGGGTTCTGAGTTCTCGGCATTGAAGACGCAGAATTGTCAATATTGATGGTAATTGAAGCGGAAGCAGATTTTCCAGTATAACGCTGCGAGGCTGTGAATTTCAGGGTAATTGCACCGCCGGTACTACAATTGAACATGTCCGCCCAGTAATATTTGCCGTTGAACTGGTCACCCATGCCATTGTTGCCGCTGCTGCCGTTCGCACCCGGGGTTGGAAAACTCTTCCATCGATAGGGATCGCTTAAAGCCGGGCATCCCTCTCCCAACCTGCCGGTTACGGAAAAATCCACTTTATCAGCATTTTTTGAATGCCATTCCAGCATGGCGCCTTCGGCAGATGTTTTTATGTTTGCAGCAGTACCGCCGTTGACGGTCAGTGATGCAGTCGGGTCGCCAGCATACTGTACGCTCGGAGCAGGCACTTCCCGCCACTGGCCTTCACCAAACGGATCCTGTTCAGTGCTGACAAATTTAGCAATCTGGATATAGTTTTTATTATCATTACTCACTGCAACAACATCAGTCTCACCCGCTCCGCCATTGGTAGCAAACCGGATACGGGAAACCTTGCGGAGAGAACCGAGGTCAATCCCCCACACGCCAGTACGGGTTGAGCCGATACATTTCATGCGGGCAGTATTATCTCCATACCAGGAACAACCATTCCCGGCAGTTTCACCTGCATTCCAAATAGTGCTTACGTTCCCGTCTACAGCCAGATCCGGGCCGATCGGATTTGGAGAACCGGCACAGAGTTGACCGCAGTCTCCCCACGCTTTCGCACCGTCAAGCTTGATTTTGGCCCCCGTATCATCGTATACCTCCACTTCGTTGATGGCCACCCAGCCGTTGCGCGTGATCTGGATCCGTAAGTAGCGGAACTGATTCTGGGTGGGGCCGTCAGTGCTGACGCCCAATACCTGGCCTTTAACCAGGCTTAAAGAGCCGGCAGCGCGATGCGCAAACGGATGAGCCCCGTCAGGAGCGATTGGAACCACAGAGGCTACACCCAAACTGCCAAGGGCAAAAGCCATCACAAACGCGAGCGCGCGCGTGGCTACAGCGGCCGAAACTTCGCTGCTGAAAAACTGCCGGACAGCATGCATCACACTACCGGCTCGGACCACTGCAGAAAGCCCAGTCTCAGCCGACATACCCGGCTGGGGATTTGAACCTAATTCCATATTAGTTATTTAATTTTATTTTTATTTCGATAAAGGTGGCAAACTATTTTTGGTCTGCCTTATTCATCTAACATAATTTTAGCATAAAATAGGAAAAAATGCAAGATGAAACCGCGACCAATAAAGGTCGCGGCCATTGTTTTGAAGTGGACGAATGTCAGCCGCCGGCGCGGACATCGAAGTCCGCCGGAATGAAATCGATCGTGGGCATAAAAATCAGGCACAGTATGTATGCCCAGAATAGCACGGTTCCGATATTGGTCCGTTCCGGAGCAACGACCCAAGCGAAAACGAAGAGTACTCGAAGTATCCAGACCGGGATGGCGAAGAAGTATGCAAACCCCGCCAGGACTCCGCCGGTGTGCCAGAAACCTTTGGCCGGAATGGCAACCAGACGGTGTTCGGTGAAGGGCTTCACCTGCACTTGCTCCACCTGTTTGACTGCAGGTGCCTGCACCTTGGCATCGTCGTTGAGATGTTCCGGGGGAATCCGGAACAGGACCAGCAGAAGAACAATACAGCCTAGTCCGATGACACCGCCCTTAATCCATCTCCGGCGTCGTGCCGACTCCTCGACTCTATCAACTGCTAACATTTCACCTTCCTCCTTGTTGGTAGCCGTAAAACCTAGAATAATAACATGTTTTTCCTTATTTGTCAATAGCATAGTCTTACTCTATTGACAAATAAGTTTAATTATTCTATAATACCATGTTTAGCTACTACAACAGGAGGCATTATGATGGATCAGCATACTCTTTCCCTTTCACAGCAACTAGCTACTGCTGTAACTGAGGCGCTTGCCAATAACCCCACAATCGCCGAGGCTGTCGCCGGCTTCTGGGACAACGGCCTAAGGCCAACAATTGTCCTGTGCGGCGACGTGACGGGACTTGTTTTTACCGACATGGGCCTACAGCCCACCCTGCCTGCCACTGCCCCGCAATCCGTGGTGCCATGCCTGTTTACGGACGCGGACCGCGAGATGCCAGAGTTCAAGGGAATCAACCTATTTCTCTAAAAAATAAGAGCAGCACCGAGAAGACCATGAGGTCTTCTGGTGCTGCTTTTTGATATCTTAGCGGCGTGCACTCCTACCAGAGATGCTGCCGCAGGAAAGTTACCATTTTAATGCCTTCTCCCTCGCAGAGAGAAACCTTGTCGTCTTCGATCGTGGCAATAAGCAGCCGCTCAGGATCATCAAACAGTGCGGTCCGCAGCCGGCTGTTGCGTGCAAGGATCATAAGACAGGACAAGGCTCCTAAAATTGCCCCTTTCGCCCGGTTATCACGTTCCCAATTCACCCCTTCATGCGGCTCATTTCCGTCCGCAAACAGGTCACACAACAAGACCAATCGATGCTTGTTTGCATCTTGTTCTTGCAAATGAGAGGCGACGTTGGCGATATCGATGGGCTCCAGCGGCCAGCGGACTTCTGGGCAAACAACTTCCATCAACGGCTGCCTGCCGACCCTGACGCAATCGATAACCCTAAGTGCTGGCAGTTCAGAACCGGATAGGTTCAAAGCCAGGCTAAGCTGGGAGTAAATCTTTTCTCCGCTTGTACTTCCCATATTCCTCCTCAAAAATCAGTTTCAGTGAACCAGCAAGTGATTGACTGAAACATGTGCCCGATCGTACGATCGGGCAAGAATGCGTCTTGATCAATTTCCGACTTCGGCAGCCGGTTGAGCCACCTGCGATTCTTCGGCACGCCACTTCGCAGACATTTCAGCGAGCAGCGCACCAACCTTTCCGCCAATCCCAGCATGGTCGAGGTTGGAATCCGGAGGCGGACAAGCTTCCAAGCAGCCCCTGCGAATGGACTCTTCGATCTTCTGATCCTGCAAAATCGCTTCAAGCGCAGCGACAGCTTCATAGCGAAGGTCAGCCGGCGACTCCGGAAGCAAGATAATCATAAACATCGATGCCGCATTGGAGAATTTCCGGCACACCTCCTGGAACTTGCGAAGATCCTCATACGGAGCCGGACCGGCTTCGCATGTCACAACCTCGCCGAATTGGAACATCATCCCTAAGTGCACGCCGGCAGCATTCCGCGGTTCGGGCTTGTCCGGCGATAACAGCAGTTGGCGCCCGTCGGTTTCGAAAATAACTGCTTTCCCGTCCGACCGGTCTAAGACGGCCATAGCTGTGGGCAGACCTAAACTTAACAATGAACGCAGCGGCTGGGTATTGCCTTGATAAATAGCTGCGGCAATGGCCATGGAAAACTGGTCTTGAAACACATCTGCTACTGGATTGTCCATACACTCCTCCTTATTTCACCCGCTTCAATCCCGAGTGACTCGGGACTCAAGGAGGTGCCGCACTGACTGCTTGTGCGGCCGATGTTTTTACTTCACTTTCGGCTGGTTGTGCTTTTTGAACTCGTCCACCACTGCGGCCATCCGCTCTTTGCAGGCGTTCCAGCGGTCCCACAGCTTCTTGAGCGGATGCTCGGCAAACATGGACTGCCGTAAGTCCACTCCCAATTCGTACGTGGCCAGCTCTAGCATCTTAAATGCCTGCTGCACGACCTGCTCAACATTTCGGATCAAGCACTTTTCGAGCTCGCCGGCTTTGGCCAGTTTCTCGCTCAGAGCGAGCAGGACCTCCAGGTCATTCAGTCGGGTGGTAATACTCCGACGGTTCCGCTCATGATCATCGCAGTCCTGCTGCCTTTCCAGCGCGCAGCCCTTGTGGATGGCATCATGCCGCAATGCAGCCTGGCGCATGAGTTTGAGGTGCGCGACCAAAGCCAAACCCTGCAGCTGCCCGGCGTACCATAGTTGTTGAGTCTCTACAGAAGGCTGCGTTCGGCCAAGCACTTCGGAAGCGATAATGGCGGCATACTGTTCCAATTCCCGCAGATCCGAATCGTCAATGGCATCCCAAGCCAAACATTCTATGATGGTGCCCACACGGACCGAGTCCGGATCCGCGGCGAGAGCAGCGCGCAACTTTGCGACTGTATCCTTGTCCATATATTCTCCTTCCCACACCGTATCCAGACAACTCACACCGTCACCCGTTCAGACTCCGCTTTGGAAAGCAGCGTCATTCCGCGCAACACCATACTGCTCAATACCACGAGCATGATCGGCGCCAGCCGAATGATCACTTCGATCCAGACTGGACCATACGCTCCGCTTGTGGAAGCAATGACACCAAGCGCCCCTGACAGAACCGTCAAAAACGGTAACATACACGTCAGCACCCAAAACGCCCAATGCGTAAGCGCCTGCTCAGTCAGCAGGTCGCGGTGACGAGCCTGCCACTGCAGATACCCGTTCCCGGCAAACCAAAATAACAGCAAGCCTGCATTGGCGCACGTAATGTAGACCGCGGTCCAGAAAGGCTCAGCCTGCCGGGCCGTGTCGCAACACCAATATTCGATGAAAGCCAGGGAGATTAAAAATACCAGCACAAAAAGTTTCTCTTTCATAACTGCCTCCTTTTCTCTCTTCGGCAAACCAGCAACTGATTTACCAAAGAAAGTGTCCGAACAATTTCGGACACGATGAGTGTACCACGGGGCAGCACAACGAACGGATCACGGCCCGGGCCATCTCCCCAGAACGCGACGAAGAATAAACTTTTCGGCATTCTGTTCGCAAAATGCGCCAGCCGTGTTAAACTCAGTCACTTCAGACCGCTGCATTATCTGCCCTATCCGCTGAATATCACGGGCTGTTCCATGCGTCAGGATGGTATACAAATTGTTTTGAAACCGCTTGTAAACCACGCGGGCAGCAAGCACGGCAAGCCATCGGGTCGTCCGATGATCGGATAAGCGAGAAATAGCAAACCCCAGCACCGGCGTGAGTTTAGAGTCAAACCATGCTGATAACCGCCGTCCGGCAAGTGACATAACTCCTCCTTCCTCGCCCCAACTGGCCACTCTGTGGCCGGCTCGGGCAAAGCTGGAATGCCGATTTTCCCGGAACACCGATCTGAATTGTCACAATACCTTTCTATAAGATATCAAATCATTAAATCACGTTTTTCACAATTGGTCAATACTACGTCTTGTCCCAAGAAAAAGCGGCTGAACAAGGTTCAGCCGCTTCATAATGCCGGACAGGATCACATTGCCGCTTCCATCTCCTCGACAGCAACATGGACGTTGTAGGGCGGAATGCCAAGTTGGTTGCGCAGCGTACGGATGGCCTTGACCGACTTGTCGACCACTGTAGCAATCAGCGTATCTGGCACGCGCCCGAGGAACGATTCGATCTTCCGCTTCCAATCAGGCACCTCTTCGAACGGAAACTGTACGCCGATCTTGGCATATGCCTGCCGCAGGCCGCCATGGTGGAAAACTGCGGAATTGTAGATTGCCGCATGCTGCCTAGCGAACTGTTCCGTTTCGAGCGGTTCAATATGACGCAGCTGTTCCAGTGTCTGCATGCTGCAGTAGAACGGCAGCTCGATGCGGGACTGGTACGTCCCCTGCGCAATCAGCTTTGGTTCGAACCGCTTATGGCAGCCACTGCATTCCGTGGTGTAATCATTCGGATCACGGCTGAAGCCACGGACAATCTCCGCTGGAGTCATTTTGCGGAAACAGTGCGGGCAATCGCCCCGCGGCTGAAAGTTGATATCGCGCAGCGCTTCGATCAGCTGCAGGCGAATGCCAATGGCATGTTCCTGCACTAACAACCGCTGCGTTTGGGTAAGCCTTAATGATTGCGCTAACCGCTGGGTCTGACGGACAACCAGGCCGAAGCCAAGCGACCCCATACTACCTCCTTTTTCTACTCCTTTGACCAAGGAGCCAGGTTTGTGTCTTCAGGCCAAACAGCCCAAATGACATCAGCACAATATATCATATCTGACGATGCAGTCAATATTTGCCATTTTAAAATTTATATGCTATAATATAAATACTGAATTCTTTTAGTTGGGCAATGGCCCAATCAAGAAACAAAAATCAAAACACAATTAAATAAGTTGCCGAAGTATTTCCGCGTGTACCGGAAAAAATCGGCAGCAGGAATGCAAAGTACCATGAGCGAAGATTTACATCGAGTAAATACCAGCATGATACAAGGCACCGTGCTCCTGAGGCCGGTAAACCATGTGTTCGCATGGTCAGTCATAGCCTTGTCGGCAACCCTGGTGCTCGCCGCGGCTTACAGCCTGGTGGCTTTCTATCCGGAAATCTTTGTCCAGATTCCGGTCAAGCACCATGGCACGGTCACCACCAAAGTTCTGGGAGACTCTACCACCTTCCAGTTCCCGCCGGACCGGGCACCGGCAGCGCCTCCATATCGGCAACCCGGCATGATGCCGCCCCAGCCAGGGCAACAGCGCGATCCGATCGAGCAGCCCGGCCAGCCGCCAGTAGGCGAAACTCGTCCGGAACTTGCAAAGCCCGCGCCAACCAGCACGCCGCCGATGAGCCTCAATGTCGGCCCGCAGGGAAAAGCGGCAGTAACCGGAACCATTGCCACGATCAATAGCGGATCGCTTACGGTCACATCGTGGGGAGGCAACTGGACTATTACCATCGGTAACAATACCGCTGGCAGCTCTACCCCCATGAACCCGGGAGATACGGTAATGGTCAACGGCAAGATCGACAGCAGTGCTTCATGGACAATCGCCGCTGCCAGTATTCAGAACATGACCGCTAAACAACGCCGCGCCGAAGTTGCCGGTATGGCAACCAGTACCGGCGCGAGCGGCTTCACACTGGTTATCAGTAGCAAGAAGACAGCTGCCGTTACGATAACAGCCAACACTGTTGTCACCATCGACGGCCAGCAAAAGTCCGCGACTGACATGGTAGACGGCATGCGCGTAATGGTGTCCGGCACCTGGGATGCGAGCCGCACAACGGTCCAGGCCAACAAGATCCAAGCCCGGGCCTTACGGCAAACGCCTCCGGCGGGAAAAGCCGCTCCAAAACCGGCAGCCCAAAAACCGCAGCCCAGCGCTGACCAGGAACCTCCGGAGATTGAGAACTAGTTCCAACAACAACCATCAAATATAAAGACCTTCCCGGCGGAAGGTCTTTATATTTTTGTGCATTAACGCTCCAGCACGGGACGATGATCCTGAAATTGCAAATGGGATTTGACGTAGCATGTCTGCAAAGATTTGAGATGTTCCGGCGTCGGCTGCGTCATGGCCTGCACCGCTGCCTGCCAGGCTTCCCAGCCGCGGATATGGCTCCCATTCGAAGGGACGAGCGGCGCACCGAGTTCTTTTTCGTCGAATAATCCGAACTTCTGATACGTACCCAGATTCCATTCAAAATTATTGACTAAGGTCCATAACAACATTCCCCTGACCGGAATGCCATGCTCGAGAGCCTGAATGATATACCGGAGCGTCTCCAGGATCCAGTACGGTCTCCGCTCGTCTTGGCGGTCTGAAAAGCCGAATTCGGTAATATATATTTCCTTATGCGGATACTCCTTATTCATTTCTTTCAGTACATGATAGATGCCGGGCGGATGAATATCGCCAAAATACGGATTGTCGCCGTAGACTTTATGCTTTTTGCCCGTCAATGACATGCGGAAGTAATAATGCAGGCCGATAAAATCCGTTTCCTTGCGCTCAAGCTCAAACTTCCGCGCCAGTCGGCCGTTAATGAGGTGATGAGCCAACCTGCCAAACATACCCTCAAAGTAATTCCAATTGTGGGCAGCGCCGATTTTCGGCGCGCCGCGGGAGGTTATGAGCTTGCTATTCTTGATTTCCGTAATCGCAATATCATGTGCGTCCAAAACCTTTTCCAGCACTTTCCCGATCAGGTCCAACCGTCCTTTTTTATATGGAGGGAAGATCCCGAGAATATAGGTGGGCAGCAGCAGGTTAATCGGTTCGTTAATGGAAACAAAATACCGGACCAAGCCTTCGGAGATAAGCTTGTCCGCAGCTTGCGGCTTACAGCCGCCGTTCAGCAGCGCTTGCCTGATTTTGTCGGCATCAGAGAGATAGCGGATAACATTCTCTACATAAAAACGGAAGTGGTGGAGCAACTGGGAATTTTCCCACGCGCCGGCTAATATTTTTTTGTCTTTATCAAGCTCCAAAAGGTGGACCGGGATCGGCCAATGATACAGCGTAATCATCGGCTCCATACCGCGCTGGCGGATGAGCCCCAAAATCTGAATATACTCTTCCATGAGCTCAGTATTAAAAACTCCCGGCTTGGGACAAAGCCTGCCAAAATCAAACGATAGGCGAAACATATTCTCGCCCATCTCGGCCGATTTTTGAATGTAGAGATCCTTTTTCTCGAAAAACTTCGGAAACTCGGCCACACTCTGTTCGCCGATAATTTCAGAGTTCTTACCCCGAACCGACTTCCAAGCCTCAAGTTCCCAATCGGTCGTAAATTTCTTTTTACCCGACTTGTTCGCCAGCAAAGGGTGTGACTGAAAGTCTGATGTTGCGGTACCCATGAACAACGTACCGCTGTTGTTGATTTTTTGGAGAGTAGCCAGTACTTCTGGAGCGGCGAAGTTGAACGCGTAATCGTACATAGTATGTTATATTTTTGTATTTTAAATCAGGTAAAAACTTTAAATACCGACTTTGTTTCTGAACAGCTGCAGCATCATGGCTGTCCCGGAAGGGTTCTCGTGCGGCAGGCTGTGTCCCATGTCCGTAATGAGCAGCAAGACCTTGCCGCCTTTTGCACGCAATTGTTCGACGCTTTTTTGCACCTCCACTGCCGGAAACATGATCTCTTTTGAGCCGGCCAGTACAGCAATGGGGATTCCCCGTTCAGCCAGCTTGTCAAAGTCATGATTCCTGCTAAAGACCGCTTGAACGCGCTCATGGGGAACTTCTTCTCCCAACCCAAGGGCAGTTCCCACATACCGCAGTCCCCATTTAGCGATATTGCGCGCATCCGCTGTGGTATCCACATAAGCTTTGCCCAGAGAATGTTCCAAACCTCCCACTTCACGGACCTTTTCGCCTTTGCGGGACGGATCTGCCGGATACTGTTCTACTTTGTTGCCGCTCGAATACCCGATCATTTTACTGTTGAGTATATACGTATCAGGGCCGGATTCGGTATAGGTTTTCGGTATGCTGTAATCGTCCTTCTTTCTCATGGTATTGCTTGCTAAATGAGCCAACACCCCGGCTTCGTTCTGGTTATCGGGACCAACTAGTCCGGCACCGCCTACAGACGTGTACGCCCTGACCTTCCCTAAATTGTGCTCGAGAATTTTTTCCGCAATGCTCGCACCCTGAGCGCTGCCCTCTGAGTAGCCGACAACCTCAAATTCAACCGGCATATCTTCCGCGGCTCCCAATTTTTGTTTCAGATCTTTGACCGATCGTTCCAGGTCACCCACGGCCACATCAGCCACCAGGCTCTCCCCGTACGACTCGCCGCTTTTTGCCGCATAAGCTTCTGCATTCAAACCCTCGCCCTTCAGCATAAATATCGCATCAGTGTCGCCGGTCAGCATGCCTCCGGCCAGTTTTGTTTCTAAGGGGTAATTGCCGAAGTTTGGCTTGTCTGCTTCGAACATCCCAGGCACATAGATAGTCACGCGCAACACGTCCGTGCGGGTTTCTTTTTTCAGATCAGCCGGGACATCCCATCGCGCCAGGGCCGTACGAAATCGCGCACCATCGCGCTCGGACTCGGCAATGACCGGAGGATGCTCAATAAAAAAATTCTCTGCCGCATTGCGCCGCTGCTCATACTGGCGGCGGGCATCAGAATAACCTACAGCCTCCGTATTTTCAGCAAACTTGAACTGGGCGTTCCGTTCAGCTTCGTTATTGTAAAATTCCATAAGGGTTTGCGCTGAATAGTCTGATTTGGTTTAATTATATCATACGGAACATGGTCTATTGCACTGCAAAACCCGCGAAACTATTGACACATTACAGATTAAGTGATTTACTAAATCTTCACAGGTTGTAATTTGGAAACCACACCCCTTTACCCCGCGTTATCACCAAAGGAGGACTGATGTTTAAGAAACTCTACGATCGACTGGCTAAACCCCGTACTGATCCGGCCATAGACCCGGTCAAATACTGGCAGGAGCGGTCGAACGACACGCTGATTTTTACCCTGCTCATCATCGTAATTGGCGGCGGAGCCTATGCCATCATCTGGGTTTTAAAACAGTTGTTCAGCTAATGCCAGATCCCCGGCGCATACATGTGCGTCGGGGATATTAATTTCAAAAACAATACTGAACATTCTGCTGAATAAAAAATACTGCGGTTCCCGTAGGGGAACCGCAGTCAGTTTATGCCGGCAAGCCGCACAGTGCCAGCGATTTATTTTTATAGCGCTTGTCATCGGTGACGTCTATGGCGCCCTCAGCCCAGTCTGGTAACCTGAACCGCTCCAATTGTTCTTCGGTGCCAAACTCGCACTCGAGCGTTACCAAGCCTTCGAGCGCACCATGGTAGACATCGACTTCCAGCGTTAGGTCGCCGTACGGTACGTAGTGGCGGGTCTTTTCTATCCGCCGGCCTTCGGTATCCGGCCATTGCTGTTCAAAAGCCCACGGTTCGATGGCGCGCTCGCATTCCCGCCGCCTGCCCGTGCCGCCGTCTTTGATGGCAAACATGTAGTGATGGCCGATCTGCCGGATGCGCATTTCACCCGAGGTGTTAAAATAACCCTGGCGGATGAATGTGCCTGCGTCCGTAATGAAAGCAGGCTTACCAGGCAACGTATACTTGCACTCAATCTCCGTATCGATGTACTTGCTTACTTCCTCAAGCACGCGCTCCACCACGTCGGCAATACCGCCGCCGCTTGGGATGACAACATGATTCGGATGTCCCTGCCAGACTTGTCGCAAGGCCAAATCCCGCTGCGCGGCTTCTGTAGCGGATTCATACCGTGCAGGGTTGGTCGACTTCAACTTCTCGTACAGAACAGGGTTGCTGACCGCTACGGATTCCAGATGAAGCACCAGGGTGTAGTAGCCATACGCTTCGTTTTCGTCGATTCCGAAAAGGTCAAGAAAGAATTGAAGACCTTTTCCTAAGTACGCGGCGCCGTCCAAAATCCCACGGTCAAACACCACGCCTTTGCAAGCCCGGCGCCTGGCCATTGCCAGGTATTCGGTTTCCATGTTCTTCTGTACCGGAAACACGGAGCACTGGAAAGACTTTGACCAACGCTCGTCGAACTCCGTGTCCCTACCGGGTTTGGGGAAACCGTGGTCTAGTAAAATACTGGCCACCTCGGGCATAACCAGCAGCTGATTGCCATGCTGCCGCTTTATCGCCTCCATGACCGTCGTCTTGCCCGCACACGGACCGCCAGTCACCGCAATCCGTACCATATCATCAATGCGTCCATTATTCATAAGCGCTTCCTCCTTAGGTGTCCGGCAATTGTAGTATGTATTCTAAATAAAATCAAGGGCTTGCCCATAATGAAAAACACCCCGACTACTCGAGGTATTTTACATGCACCGTTCTCACCCCGTCATTCGACCGCATCATTTGATCCCGCCATACGACAGGACAGGTACGGCAGGCGAGGTAAGCTTAAAGATTGGATATCAGCTGAGCAGCGAACCTAAATCAATATTAAGTTTATTTGCCACCACCTTGAGGGCACCCTCGTACCGCTCCATGCGGTTGCGCATAGCCGCCATCTCTGCGTTCCAATCTTTGGTCTGCTTCAGAATTGCGTCAAGCGTGACAGTGTGTTGAGAGAAGGCTCTTGTGTGTTCAGTAAGTGCTGCCGTGTGCTCAGCCAGAGTTTCCTCGATAGCTGAAAGCTTGGTATTAATCGGTTCGAGCCGACTGTCGAGCACTTGTTCGAGTCGCTCAATAGTAATATCCATAAAAGTAAGGTTAGAAGATTATCACGCGGTAGGAGTATCATAGCCCCGCTCCGGCAAGCCGTCAACGCGGGGGTGTGGATACAAATAATGCGACGTTAATGCTTAGCAGTTATTTCTACAACCATCGTATGCCATAATGAAAAACACCCCGACAAGTCGGGGTATTTTACATGCACCGTTCTCACTTAACGGCTGAATAGCAGCAAGAATTATAGCGAAACCATACATCAATCGCTCTACAAGATGATTCCGTATCAATATATAAAAAATACATTGAACGGCGACCACGGAATGTACCGGACAGGAAACTTCGAAAAGTTTCAAACCGGTATATTTTATTCCTTAGAAAGGAGGTGATCCATCGACAGCTTCCGCTACCGATGCCTTGTTACGACTTAGCCCCAGTTATGAGCTTCGGCTTAGGCACGAATGTGACTTCAGCCGCTTCCCACTTCCATGGCTTGACGGGCGGTGTGTACAAAACCCGAGAACGTATTCACCGTAGCGAGGCTGATCTACGGTTACTAGCGATTCCGGCTTCACGAGGGCGAGTTGCAGCCCTCGATCCGAACTGGGGGTTGTTTTACTAGGATTTGCTCCGTCTTGCGACTTGGCGTCCCTTTGTTCCAACCCATTGTAGCACGTGTGTCGCCCAAGCTGTAAGAGCCACGCTGATTTGACGTCATCCCCACCTTCCTCCGCCTTAAACGGCGGCAGTTTCGTCTGACACTTGTAACAGACAATAGGGGTTGCGCTCGTTTTCACACTTAAGTGAACACCTCACGGCACGAGCTGACGACAACCGTGCAGCACCTGTGCAGCACTCTCGAAGAAGTCCCTGTTTCCAGGGATTTGCAGCTGTATGTCAAAGCTTGGTAAGGTTCCTCGCTTACCGTCGAATTAAACCACATGCTCCACCGCTTGTGCGGGTCCCCGTCAATTCCTTTGAGTTTTAGCCTTGCGGCCGTACTCCCCAGGCGGTACGTTTAACGCGTTAGCTTAGGTACTAAAGAGGGTCGATACTCTCTAGCGCCTAATGTACATCGTTTACAGCGTGGACTACAAGGGTATCTAATCCTTATCGCTCCCCACGCTTTCGTCCTAGCAGTGTCAGGTGGCACCCAGAAGCCTGCCTACGCTATTGGTGTTCCGAACGATATCAACGCATTTCACTACTACACCGTTCGTTCCAGCTTCCTCTTTGCCCCTCTAGTTTAGAAGTTTCAAAAGACAGATTCCGAGTTAAGCTCGGAGATTTCACTTCTGACTTTCTAAACCACCTATCGGTACGCTTTACGCCCAATGATTCCGGATAACGCTTGAGGTCTCTGTATTACCGCTGCTGCTGGCACAGAGTTAGCAACCTCTTATTCTCTTGGTACAATCAAAGATTTTTCCCAAGCAAAAGGACTTTACAACCCGAAGGCCATCATCGTCCACGCGGCGTCGCTGGATCAGGCTTTCGCCCATTGTCCAATATTCCAAACTGCTGCCTCCCGTAGGAGTCTGGACCGTGTCGCAGTTCCAGTGTGGGGGTTCACCCTCTCGGGCCCCCTACCCGTCATCGCCTTGGTAGGCCTTTACCCTACCAACTAGCTGATGGGACCCGGGCCGCGCCTCTAGCGTCTTGCGACTTTAATCTTGCGATCACATGGAGAATTGCACAACCTTTCGGCTGGATATGCTCCACTAGAGGGACGTTCCCAGGTATTACTCACCCGTTCGCCGTGGGTCTAAACCCACTCGACTTGCATGTCTTA
>CAZHIA010000012.1:0-25996 GCA_964532425.1 uncultured Candidatus Saccharibacteria bacterium
AAACACCCCGGCTGCGGTACTGAAACGTTTCCAAGCTATTGTTTAGAAAACGGATTATGCGGAAAACCTGAAAATTTACTAATATTGGGGGATTTTCGCATAATTCCACTCTTGATCACTAGACTTTCCCCGGCTTTTTTGGTACTGTAGGGGCATCTTGGAAATATAAGGGAGGAAACTGTGTCTGACCGAAAACTCGTGGTGTTGCCGGTATTATTGTTGATTCTCTGCGCGGTCTTGCCGCTGCCAGGCCCGCGGCCGGTCCCCGCAGATATGGCCGGATGCTTTGGCTGCGACATGCCGGTATGGATTTCCGAACCAGCTCATATGCTGGTCGGGATACCGTTGTTCCTGCTTACGATCCTTGGCATCTCCAAGCTCGTACTTGTATTACTGCTCGGCACGCTGCCTGACTCCCATATATTCAGGACAGCGGTTCCGGTCCTCTGGGTGGTATTTTTCCTGAGCGTAACCTACTATCTCGTGCAAGCCGTTGTGTATGCCATACCGCTCATTGCATATGATTTCACCTCGCTCATCCCCTACCTGGGATTTGCGGTTGTCGACTTCATGTTTGCGGCGCGGCTGCGAAAGCGCAGACCGCCGGCTACGCACGGACACCAGCAGACACCGTTCGTGGAGCTTCCCAACTAAAGTACGGAAGCGCCCCGGACGCACAACAACACGCGCGCCACGACTACCGAGGCGCGCTTATTTATATGCCTAACATCCTCTTATTTTGAAACTTTTTTCTACTAGAGCGCGTATTATAGAGTGAACCCTATGACTGAATTTGCCCCAGACGATTTAGAAATGGCCAAGGCGGGAGATTTGGCGGCTTTTGAACGCATACTCAGCGTGTTTGAAAAGCCGATTTTTAGTTATGCTTACCGCCTACTCGGAGACCGGGGGGATGCCGAAGACGCCACCCAGGAAACCTTTATAAAATTCTATAAGAACCTGGCCCGCCTGGATGCCGGACAGCCGCTCAAGTCCTGGCTGTATGCCGTAGCCACCAACACCGCCTACGATATCCTGAGAAAGAAAAAATACATTATAGAGGTCGGCCTGGAGGAAGCCGAACACAGAACCGCTGAAACCGAAATCGGCGAAGACCCGTACTACCAAGCAGGGAGGCAGTTTGATGCCGAAATTATCCAGAAACACCTGCTCGGCCTAAAACCCATACAGCGGGCGGTCATCTTGCTGTATTACTACAAAGGCCTCGGAATTGAAGAAATCTCCCAAATAACCAGCCTCCCTCCCGGTACGGTGAAAACCCACTTGCACCGCGGGCGACAAGAATTGAAACAATTAATCCAGAAATTTTATGAGCATTGACTCTCTCAAACATCTGCCCGACCCGAGCTTCCCGGAAAGCCTCCATGGAAAAATCATGCGGAGGGTCTTGTTCCTGAAATTCCGCACTATGTTGGTTTTAGTACACGCGTTTCTGCTGGTAAATTTGGGAGTACTCGTCCACAGCATCGCCGTGCACATTTCCCAGCATGGATCCTTCGGCATCCTCCAGCAAATCCTGCAGGATTTCGAATTAAGCACCGATTACTTCGGCTCCCTGTTTAGCATGACTGCCGCAGTTCTGCCGGTGCACTTGATCCTTATTTCCCTGTTGAACCTCGGCCTCATTTTGTATGTAGGATTCCTCACCCTGGAATTAAAAAAATATTTAAGCAAGCCGCTAGCTAAAATCAGCTAAGCTGCAAAAGAAAGGAAAGTTTGCAATGAACAAGAAACATCTGGCCGCTGCCGTCAGCATCGCGACCATACTCATGACAGCCGCCCCGGCTTTAGCCGCCACCACCACCCCGGAAACTACCCCAGCCCAACCAACGGCGACTGCCAAAAGCACGGCTGCCTCGCAATACCAGGCTGCGCTGAAGTCTGCCCGCGCGACGTACTTGGCAGCCTTAAAGAAAGCACGGCAAGACTTTGATGCGGCCATGAAGTCCGCACGAACCACGAAAGCGAGCGCTTTAAAGACCGCCAAGACATCTACCGAAAAGACCGCTGCAAAGACAGCCTACACCGCGTCTGTCAAACAGGCACAGAGCGATTATAAGGCCGCAAAGACTGCAGCCGAAAAACAGTACGCCGCGGACAAAAAAGCCGCTCGTGATGCCTACAACGCCTCGAAATAGTCGATCATTGAAATAACCCCCTCCTTTGCCTGGAGGGGGTTCATTTATGTACACGCTCTCATAGTTACCATAATTTTCTTGACGAAACCAAGTCTCATAGAGTACAAATCAATAAGGGGGCGTGAGTAATTAAACTTAATGGAAAAAACAATATGACCACCAAGGAATATTTCTTAGCGGTGCTAAAAAACGAAGCTCCCGCGTTCAGAAGAGCCATAGAAGCCCTGCCCGATGACCAGCTGGGGTACAAAGTCCACGAACGTTCGCGTGAGGCCGGCAATTTAGCTGCACAACTGGCCCTGCAGTGGAAAGCTATTTCCGGCGTAATCAACAAAGGCGCGCCGGACTTTAACCCCCACGAAATGGAATCTCTGACCAAGGCCGACATGTTGGCCAAGTTCGACAGCGGCATGACCCAGCTGCAAAAAGACGTAGAGGCAGTTTCCGAAGATGACTGGAATAACGGCGAAGCTACCATGAGTGACATGTGGAAAGACAAAAAGTACAACATGGCCTGGGGCTTTTTGTTCGATGCTATCCACCACCGCGGACAGCTATCCACCTTTTTGCGCGCTATGGGAGCCAAAGTCCCGTCCATTTACGGACCTTCTGCAGACACCAATAGCTAAGACATCCATTTATGGGTATCAAGGGTATACGAGGATCAGGAGTGGTATAATTAAGGTATGGAAAAAATCAAAATTGAGAACCATAGCTTTACCGCGTTTTCGTGGTTTGCCGCCTGGATCTTTACGATCGGCTTTCTGCACCTGTCCTTTTGGCAGGGCGTGCTGGCAATAGTCATTTGGCCGTTCTACATTGGCCGATTTGTGAGCACCCTACTCTCGCGGTAACAATAAGAAATCCCCTTGACGGTGCCCGTCAAGGGGATTTAAAAATGCTCGGATGTTATGAAGCAGGTTTAACAGCCGGCCCCGGAATTTCAAAGATAATGCGGTCATGCGGCAGGTCGAAGATGACCTTGAACTGCTTCAAGAAACCGCTACCGAGTGTTCCGTCCCACTCGCCAAGCTCGCTGGATTTTGAGGGTCCCAGGACTTGGACTTCCGGATCGATGACTTGCAGAGTCCCGATGCTTAACCACTGAGCCCGGCCGCGCTTGCCTGGACGGTCGCCCGTGAACATGGTGGACGTGGAGTCCCTCACGTCCCGCAAATTCGAAACAATGTGGTGTTTCTCCTCGAATGGCTGGTAAAAGTCCACATTGAATGAGGAACCGCCGGAATCAACCATCAGCTTCACCGGAATGGGTTCGCCACCAAAAGGCGTAATCGAACCGGAAACGTACGGCAGCTTTTGGGCATACTGGACCGGTACTACAGTACCGTCACCCTTATAACTGAAGGCAGCCGGATCTATAATTTCCATGCTGCGCCCCGGGTAGTCCATCACCACCACGTACTTCCGGAATATCTCTATACCGACAACACCGTCGACCTGGCGCTTAATCGCTTTGGTCAGGAATCTCAAAGGATAGACGACAACAATGGGGTCAATAACCCGCTTGCCGCAAATGCCGACCTCCACATCCCTGAGAACCGAAAGCGTCTGGCGGCCGTTGCCGCCTGCGCTCTGCGCCTTCATGCTCAGGTCGTAGCCGAGACCTTGGGCGAGCTGTTCATCGAATGACGTCCGGATAGAGCCTGAGTCCACGACCAGATCGACCACCCCCGACTTTCCAACGGTGCCTTTGACGAACATGACGCTGCCTTGCATTTCTATACTGCACCGGGTAGCGGGCTGGGCCCACACGCCAGCGGCCATGAGTACTGCCATTCCGAGCAATTTCATCGTACAGCCTCCTTTTTGACTTCACTCATAGTAATCCTCTGCCAAAATTCTGGCAAGAACCCCACACTCCAACTCAAGGAAGATCTTTTGCAGTCGTAAACAGACCTCTTTGCATACGCTACCATTCACCCTTGCCAACCCTCACAGTTTTTGGTACGATACCAGGTCTTTGGCAGAATCTGACCACAGACTTTCAGGAGGAAACAACAATGAACAAGGTTATGACGTGGCTGGAAGAGGACACGAAGGGCATTCTCCCCTTGCTCGGCTATGCACTGCTGGCCGCGCTCCTCGTGGTATCGCTGGATGAATGCGTCCGCGCGGCCATGATCAACTGGGGCATTATCGCCGATACGTCGTCAGGCCAGCACCCCAATCCATTTTCGTATATGAACTGGGCGCTGATGGGGCAGCTATTTGTGATCGGGCCGGTCATGGAGGAGCTCATGTTCCGCTTCCTCCCGCTCGCACTGGTCATCGCGTTCGTTTCCAAATCCCCCGGCTTCGTTTTTGGATCGACGATCGTATTCGCCGTCCTGTTTGGAGCCATCCATCCGGCCCACTACGGCATTAGCGGCAGGACCCAGGTGGCCATTGCCGGAATCTTCTTCGGAATCGTGTTCCTCAAGTGCGGCGGCCTGCATAAGAGATTCTTCAGGAGCACCATAGCCGCCATTCTGGCCCACGGCGCCTCAAACCTGCTCATTATACTTTATGAGCTCTGGGAATATTACGAGTTCAGGTAAAACCCATTGGCCGCTGCTTCGCGCAGCGGCCGTTTTCATTGACCTGTCGTATTTGTCATATCATTCAAAAGCTCCAGGCGGATTTGAGGGAGAGTGACTGCAAGGCTGCAGCAAATCCTTCCCTTATAGTCGACACGCTCAAAATTAAAACCCACTTAACGACATACATAGCCGTACATAATAGACAAACTGAGGGACTTCTGTTATGATGGAACGTCCTGGAGCAAGACAATCCGGGAATCAAAGGAGGTTAGTATGATAGTAGTAATTGGGGATGTTCATGGCTGCCGCGCGCAGCTTGATCATCTTATGGATGTTATCGGGCCATCACCGGACGACATAATCGTCCCTGCCGGCGACATGGTCGACCGCGGCCCGGACAGTCCGGGATGCGTGGAATTTGCCAAGCGCAAGAAACCGGTCATGGGCAACCATGAATACAAGCACGTGCGCTACCGCCAAGGCATTCTGAAACAGCTCAGCCCGTCGCAGATCGGCGCCCGGCAGCAGTACTTTGACCGGGGACTGGACTATGACGCGGATGTGGATTTTATGGAAACGCTCCCGTTTTACCGGGAATTTCCCGAAGCTGTTGTGGTCCATGCTGGCCTGGTCTATGACATCCCGCTCGAACAACAGGACAAACGGGTCCTGGTCGGCGGAATGTCCATGCAGCACATTTGCGGGATCGATCCGACAACTGGTTATCCGTACTGGTGTGCGCAGTACCCCAAAACCGCCAAACCGGTACTGTTCGGCCATCTCTCCATTCAGCCCAAAATTCCGCGGCAGGAGAACCTGTTTCCCCTGGATACCGGCTGCTGCCACGGCGGACTACTCACTGCAGTGACCCTGCCTGATTTTAAGACCTATCAGGTTCCGGGCCTGCGCTAAACTGAACTTACACCCAATGCGGGTGTGGGTTTTTTTATCTCTGCACCAAGCCGTTGTTATTCTTGGTATCAATGCACGAAGGAACGAGATCTGCAGGCAAGCGGTATCCGTCCGCCACCGCACATGGGATAATTCCGTTGCCGTCATACGCCAGCTCCCAGCCTTTGGAAGTCTTAGCCGCAAACCATACCGCACCTCCCCCCTCTCCCGCAAAATTGACCGTACCTTTTGCGAACGAGTTACCGCTGTTCGTGACCCGAACCAGCATAGTGCTCACCGGGCGATGATATTTTTGATTGAACAACTCGGCTGCCATCCGGTCCGTTAAAACGCCGGATTGATCGGCAGTTGTCCCGGCCGTGACGTTACTCCGGGCTCGATCGCTGTATATAATCGCACCGCCGACAGCGGCTGCCATGACCAGCGCAGCTACAATATATTTTTTCATAAAAATAAGCGTCTCAATGTTCTTGGTTGATATACATGAATACGGAATTTTTCGCAAAAAAGTAACGGCTTTTTCGTTTTTCCCCATCCAGGGTATACTATAATTATTCAAAGTCTCAATGAAGCCTATGAACAATCACGTGTATATTGATGTCCGCGAACCCTATGAATACGCCTTAGGGCATGTGGAAGGCGCCATTAACGTGCCATCAGGAAGCCTGATGAACGGCGCACCCGAAATGCAAAATATCCCCAAGGACGCCTCCTTGGTCGTCTATTGCCGCAGCGGCAGCCGCTCCGCCATTGCCATCGAAATGTTCCGCCAAATGGGATTTGCCCATCTGATTAACGGCATAAACAAACAAACCGTCGAGCTTCTGTACAAGAACGGGTAAGGATGGGGCCCTTCTTGGCGCAATAAAAAACCTGCTGGCGCATGAAAGCGCGTCAGCAGGTTATAACGGTCGCAAGTGTCATGCCGAATGCAGACACCCGCCTTCGGAGTCGTAGGCATACACTTCAACCCCTACACCCCGATTTTCGTGAGCAATGCGGTCTATCTCTTCGGGGCTCAACGGCTCGTCAAAATCCCCGATGAAGAAATCAACCCCATGTTCGCGCCCGATAAAGCGAACGTGGCCTACCGGAGCCTTGGGCTCCGTTTTTGATTGTGCGAACAACACGGTTCCTCCTTATGCAGATACCGTAATTACTCCACTTCCGTGATTTCCGAAATCAAACCATACCCACTTTCACCCCTAAACGCTTGAATCGCTTTCCCACTTGGTTGAATGATTGTCAGGTCATTAAGGCCGCTTGCCTCCAACACAGCGAGCGTTCCCGAACCGCACGCGGTCTCGTAAAAGAACGAACTGATGTCCCGCACCCACACTACCGGGTGGATTTTAACCTCCTGTCCCGCCTGTTCCTGCCAAATTACTCCCACTGCCGGGCAGTCGGAAAGGTTCAATTCCCTGACTGCATCCGCATGAACGGCCTGATAGCGTTCGGGGTCGTTGGCGAACTGAACACTGGGAGCGAGCACCACATGGACTATGCCTCCCATGTCAACCATCTGCCCGGCCAAACCGCCCATAAGCTCGGCGCGATTCGTTTGCATGGACAGTCCGGGAAACTCACAGCGGACCTGGCCATCGGGCAAAATCTCGTACCGCACTTCCCCAGGGACCCCGGACATGGTAAAACTTCCGGTTGTGTTACCCGTCTGCTGCGAAATGAGCAGCGCGGCGACCCTGGCTGCGTTGCCGCAAAACTCTCCCCCGCTCATTTGAAAATGAGCTGTGCCTTCCAAAAACCCGAACTGTTCGATGCTGGAATTTCCGGACATGATGCCACGGGCGATCTCCGCATACCGGGACCGCTGCGTGCTGTCAGGAAATTGGATCACGCCGGTCGGGTTGCCCTGAGCGGCCAAAAAAATTCTGCAGGTAAGATTTTCCATATGATTCCTCCTCAAGCGCAGCGTTTAACTGCAGCTCTCTTTCCAGGATCGCCGGAACGGATCACCAAAAAGAAAGCTGAGGTTAAACGCGAAGCTTACGAGAAGCTATAACTCCATAAATTGCGTTAGTTTTATTGTAGTAAAATGCCCATTCTTTGTCACCGTACGAGAAGTGCCACCACTCCGCCAAAAAAGGTGCGAACTCCTGCTGCATCATCAACTTTTGGAGTATACGCCTCCGGCGGCGCTGCGACGGCGTGACATAACGGGATTCGGTTCGGGCTTTCCTGCCAAATTCGGCAATGTTGGAACCCATGTCCCATTCCCGCCCGCGCCGCGCGTCCCATATGGAGAGATCGACCGCAGCCCCGCACGTGTGGCCGGCACTATCCGGACTCGCGGACATTTGGTGGGCCAGCTCCCGCTTTCTGGATTCGGAAATTTTCGGATACCGTTGCCCGACCTCCAAGAGTCTGGCCAAAAAATATTTCCGCTGGATTTCGGGCGACCGGTACCCATACGTTATGAGCAACTTGGCTCCGGGAAACCGCTCGTTCAACCGGACACTGGCCTGTTCCAGCTTTTTGGAGACCGTCTTTCGTACAAAAATATCATGTCCCGTCAGCGGAAGCATATCCGGCTTCCGAACCTCGATCATGAACTTTCGGCGGTTCAATTTGACCATAGGTTCGCCATTCTCGAAAACCGGAACGGCAATAGTGTCGGCTAATTTTGGAATTCGCTGTAATGCATTTATCATAAAAATGGAAAGGGGTATTTTGACCTGGCAAAATACCCCGTGATTCACCCCCGTGTACTTTCGATGTCGAATACAGCAGTGGGGAGCTCAAAGTAGATTCTTTCGCTGCTGTCGCTCGCGCACCCTTCGATGTGCTGCGTCAGCCGGGAAATGACCGTTGCTCCGAGTTTCTGGTAAATAGGCCAGGAGTTACTGTTGTTCTTGGCTGTCCTGACCAGCAGGTACGGTTGCTGTAGGGCCGGGTTATTCATGGTTTCCCTGGCCCGGGCTGCTATAAGCTTCCGTCCCAACCCGTTACCGCGGAACTGCCGGACTATGCCGAGTTCGGCCATATACATGTACGAATCGATAGTGCGTCCCGGCGGCAGTTTGTCGGAATGAGCCGAAAGAAATTCGGCAACCCCGCTTTTCCCCGCCGGTATACACCCGGCAAATCCGATGAGGGATTCTCGCGACGACAATCCACCGGCACCGGCTGCAAAAGCCAACACGACGACGCCATGCTCGGCAAATTCGGTGAACGGGGCGATGATTTCCGATTGCTCCCGTCCGTCGAAATTTTCACAGTACGGCTCTTCCGAAAAAACGCTCTTATACAGCTCGACCAATGGCGCCTGCCACGCAAGCCACCCCTGGTCGCCTTTGGTAAAGACCTCTTGGCGAATGGCGAAATCCATACTGTTGATCGTCAGATTCGACGAGAATATATCCACTGCAAATCCTCCTTTCATTTTCACCTGCAAACAACCCCTCTTTACTTACTGCCTGAAAGAAATGGGGAGGGTGATGGGACTTGAACCCACAACTACCAGATCCACAGGCTGGCGTTCTACCATTGAACTACACCCTCCGCACACTCTCTGCTCATTGCGAGCCGGCAGCCACAATACCTATTGCTTCTACGAGCGTCATGGTCGACTGGGTCACGGCAGCCATATCCTTTAAAGCGACCGTTTGCGCTTGAACTTCATTGCCGCCAACGACAGCCACATACGGAATCCCGAGCCGCTGGGCATACTTGATCTGTTTGCCCAGCTTGCCCTCTTCCCAATAGACTTCGGCATTTATTCCCCGCTGGCGGAACTGGGCGGCAATCTTCATGGCATACTGCCGGGCCGAGGGGTCGGCGATGGCTACCATAACTTGGCTCACCGGCTTGACCTGGTCTTTGAAGAAACCGATCTCACAGAGCACGAAATACAACCTGCTCAAACCGATGGAAATGCCGACTCCGGGCAGCTGCGTTGTCGTATAGTATTCTGCCAGGTTATCGTACCGGCCGCCCGAACACACGCTGCCTGCCCACGGGTAATCCTTCAAATGCGTTTCGTACACGGTTCCCGTATAGTAATCGAGACCGCGCGCGATGCTGAGATTGATGCAGAAGCGGTCGGCCGGAATGCCGAATGCATCCATAGCGCTGGCCACCAGCTTCAACTCCGCGAGTCCCTGCTGGTAGAGCGGGTCGGTGAAGCCATAGGTATCCAGTGCGGGAAAGACGTCTTCGGGACGGCCGCGCAAAGCGACCAATGCCATCAGCTTCTCGATTTGATCCGGAGCAAACCCCAGTTCTCCAAGCGCGGCACTGACGGCTTCCGGCCCGATCTTTTCGATCTTGTCCAGAACGACGAGTGCCCCTTTGGCGGTGTCCTTTGCGGCTCCGAATTCGGCGAACATGCCATTCAGCAACTTTCGATTGTTGACGCTGATGACATACGGAGGCAGTCCCAATTCCTGGAATGCCGTATCGATAATGCTCGGTATCTCAGCGTCCACGAGCGGGCTCGTGGTGCCAATTACGTCGACATCGCACTGGTAGAATTCCCGGAAACGCCCTTTCTGGGGACTTTCGCCGCGCCAGACCTTCTGCATCTGGTAGCGGCGGAACGGGAAGACCAGTTCATTCTGGCGCTGGGCAACATACCGGGCCAGCGGTACGGTCAGGTCGAAGTGCAAGGACCGGCCCGTGTCGACATACGCCGGTTTCTTGCCGCTCGAACCGTTACTGTCAGCAGCGGCCGCTTTTCCTTGTTCACCCTGATCGGCCGAGTCGCTTTTGGCAAAAAGCCGGTAGACCTGCTTATCGGTCTCTCCCCCGCCTTTGGCCAGCAAGACTTCGGTGAATTCTACCGCAGGCGTTTCCAGCGGGAGAAATCCGAAACGTTCGTATACGGACCTGACAATTCCCAGCATCCGGTTGAACCGGATCTGATCTCCGGGAAGGTATTCGGGGAATCCCCCGGGCACTTTGGGAACAACTCTTTTTATCTCCATATCGGTGAGCATATTGGTTCCTCCCTTATCCAGATACAGTCCGAGCTCGTGAAAGGTTCACACCTTTCCGCCCATCCACTAAGGATCTGGAACATCCACATATGAGTATTCGTAAATATTTCAAATCCCTAAATAAAAACCCATCCTCTCAAACAGGGCGGATGGATTGTGGGTTTGATGTTTAGCTTTTAAGCCGCTTAAGAACCAACCCATATCCACCCATACCGTGATGGAGCCAATGGGCTACGCGGGTGATTGTTGTGGTGCTCGAGCCGGTCTTTTTGTTGATATCCCGGTACGATTCTTGCTTCACAATCCGCTTGGCAACCTGAAAACGCTCCGCCATGTCTTCCAATTCGGAAACTGTGCACAAATCCCTGAAAAACTGCTTGCACTCCCTGACGTTTTTCAATGTCAGGATGCCTTGAAAGAGTTCTTCATATTCTTTTGCATCAAGCAAATTTTCTTCCATAGATGCTGGTGTTTTACTGTATTAATACACTGGTACACCTATGATAACAGCCATGATGCGGCTTGTCAAGGATTGTCACAAAGCAAAGTCCAGGCGGCCGAGTCGCAGCCGCCTGGACTTTGAACATGGAATTACGCGTTTACTAAGGTCGGTACGGTCACTTCGACAGGTTGTAACAAGCTGCCATCAGCAAGCATGGCACTTACCTGGTCGAGTTCGGCTTTGAGGTAACGGTCATGGAACCAAATCTCATGAGACTTGTTCACTTCACCGTCAAAGACTTGCGCGATGCGCCGGTACATTGGACCAGTGCCGTCCCCCAGGCGCTGCAGGTGTTCCGGCAGCAAGTGCTGGGTGAGTGCAATGCCCTGCGCAGCTATGAGCAGCTCGGTGGCCAACACATCGCGGATGAGCCAGCCCATGTCCCTGACTTTCAGAGCGGCATTCATCCCCATGCTGACCCAGTCTTCCTGGTCGGCGGACGTGGGCACGGAATGAATGGAACACGGATTGGCCAGCAGAGCGATCTGGTTTACCAGAGCCGCGCCGCCGTACTGGGTAATCATCAAGCCGGTGTTGCCGTGCTCGGGACCGGCCAGGTCCGCAGGCAAGCCGTAATTGAGGTGCGAGGTAGTCATAGCGAAACTGCGGCGATCGCTAATACCAGCGAGCGCTGCAAGCGTAATGGCCAAATAGTCGAGCGGAGCTGCGAGCGGCTGGCCATGGAAGTTCCCCCCTGAAATCGCAACATAGGGTTTTTTCTCGTCCCCGGTTTCGAACACCAGCGGGTTATCAGTTGCGGAATTCAGTTCTGCATCCAGCAGCGATTCCAAATGGCTCAGGGCATGGTACACCGCTGCGTGGACTTGGGGAGCACACCGGAAGGAGTAGGCATCCTGCACCCGGGGAACTTTCGTTCCCATGCTGATTTTAACTTCTTCCCCGGGGAAGTTGACGTCGCGCGCCTCTTTGGTCGTACGTCCCGAGCCCTTCAGGAAAGCCCTGACCTGGGCTGCGGACCGTATTTGGCCAGGCAGCGGCCGGGCGTCATGGATACGGGCGTCGAACGCGTTCTGCTCGCCCCTGATAGCTTCCAAGGACAAAGCCAAAGCTGCGTTTGCGGCTTGGAACAATTTCCAGCCGTCCTCCACCGCCAGACAAGCCAATGCGGTAATAAAGTTGGCGCCATTCGTCAACCCCATCGCCTCTTTGGCTGCCAAAGTGATTGGCTCAAGACCGAACCAGGCCAGGGCCTGGGCAGCCGGAATCGGTTCCGTGCGGCCGGGTACGTACATGAAGGCCTCAGCCAAGCCGATAATGGAAGCCGACATATGTGCCAACGGAATCAAGTCTCCACTGGCGCCGACCGAGCCGTATGCGGGTACGACCGGTGTCAAACCGAGATTCAAGCAATCGCGCAGGCGCTCGATGAGAACCGGACGCACACCCGAATGACCTTTCAGGAAATTATTCAGCCGGACCAGCATTGCGGCCCGCACTACCTCCTGCGGCAGCGGGTCGCCGTGACCGCAGCAATGGGCGGGAATGTACCGCATCTGGTAATCGGACAACTCTTCCGGCGGAAGTATTTGGTTTTTGCGGGAACCGCAGCCGGTGTTGACGCCGTACATGGTATCCTTGCGATCGATCGCCTGTTCGAGGCCTTCCCGAAAGCGCACGATGTTCGCGAATGCTTCCGGATTGAGTACAACTTCATTATGGTGTCTGGCCACGGCGTTCACCTGTTCGATGGTGAGACCATGACCGTTCACCTCAATTTTCCGAGGCATACTTTTCTCTCCTTAACTGAAATTCTGAACGTTCAACTACTGTCCATATATCCGATGATCGGACATAGAGACGTTATCCAAAAGACGACGATAAATAACCTCAGTAAACGCACCTCCTTTTTTAATGCAAAGAACCAGTGTTCTGGATTTCAAGAAAGTCTTTTGACATGCCCGGTTTTGGAGCAGTATGTCTGATACCCATATACAATACCCATTTCCGCTTATTGTCAACTATAATTAAAAAAATCCTTTTTCGCGCGGGAGAAATGAAGAAAAATACTGCAAATACGGGGGATTTTTCCACAAACCGAGTATATGTATTTGGACCGCTCTATAAATAAAGAAAATCAAAATCTGGCCTCAACAGCAACAGAGTCTTTCATTAAAATTTTCCATCCGGAACTCATGGCTGGACGGATTGATACTTTTCAGGTATCATATCAAGTCCCGCCGTATGCATGCGGAGACACACAAGGAGGAATCAAGTGGAACCGACAAGCAACGAATATCGGCGAAAGATCGTGTATACACTGACCGCCCTGGCGATCACCTTCATCCTGATAGCAGTATTTCTTGTTATCAAATCACCCCAGACATCGACACAGGATATCCAGGGGCAAGTAGCCCTGCTCTCGAACTTGCACCGCGGCGACCTGATCGTCTTCGAAGACAACCGCATTTGGTGCGTGCGCAACGATACCGCCGGGTCAGTCCTGCAGGTTGTCGAATGGAACGGCAATGCTGTCAAAACCTTGAGCAAGACCTCGTTCGTGATGGGCGCGCCCCCATTCAAAGTCCTCCGTCCAGGCGAAGCTGGCTATGACGACCACCTCAGGAAGTATGCCAAACAGTAAAACTGTTCAGGAGATAATCATGAACGCAAAAGAGCTCCGCAGAAAAGTTGCAACAGCCCGTGAGGAACTCCGACGGTTGGAACAGCAGCTGGAAACCGCCGAGCGTACCTGCCCCCACCGGTGGACAAATGCAACGTATGACCCGATCCGCACCGAAGGCTTCATGACACAGGGCGATCCGCCGGGCACTATGGGCGTTGACCGCCAACTGCCCATGTGGATCCCGGCTACGACAAAGGACCGATGGACGCGTGAATGTCTGGAATGCGGAAAAACGGAAGAGACCTATGACACCCAGGTCATAGAAGTACTCAGAACTCCCCGCTTCCGCTAACAACACCGCCCTCATACCGCCTAAAACTGCTATTGCAGCTTAGGCGGTTTTTGTTTTCCCAAAATAGAAAATGGTTCTATACTGACAGTAAAGCTAATCATCTCCATATGGAAAATCTCATTGTTCGAAAACTCGCTGATTCAACCGATACGCGCACGTTCTTAGACGGCAGCAAACGCTCAGTCACAGTCCTAGCCAGCGCCGCCATCGGGTACGGCCAGTATTTGCCCGGTTGGCAGTGGTCCAAGCACGCCGGTCCGCAAACAGGCCAACCGTCCCAGAGCCATATCGGTTATATCGTCTCGGGCGCCATGGCCGTGCGTTCCCAGGAAGGCAACGAAGTTATCGTCGGTCCGGGCGAAGCCTTCGAAGCCACCCCCGGCCACGATGCCTGGGTCGTGGGCAGCGAGCCGTGCATAGCTTTAGATTTTACCCATTTACAATAAACAAATATGTCCAACCCTGAATTTGGCGGCCAGCCATCGGACAATGAAAAAGAACAGACTAACGAAGCCCGTCGCGAACAAACAACGACATCTCTAGAAAGACTCAGTACAGATCTGGGTTTTCTTCCCACCTCCAGATTACAAGAACTAAGCCTAATAATTATTCAAGAACCGGAAAAGGTAACAACTACCATTGATGAATGGCTTACGGAAGCCCAGTCTGCAGTGGACTCGCTGTCGGAAGAACAAAAAATCAAAGCCCAAATCGGCCTCATTGCCGCCCAGGCTGCCATGCTTCTAAGAGCCAATCTCGATGAATTCGGCAATGAAACGATCGAACAAGCGATCGGTATGGCGTATCAAATGAACCTCGATAATATTGCTGAACAGCTCTCACAACTATAAACACCTCTCCCATCCCTTATGGGAACCCGGCGAAACCAATAGCATGCCCCCATAGGACCATTCGCTCGAAAGGTCCACCACTGCACACTCCCCCATGGTCCCCATGGAGGAGTTTTTGAGCCAGTGCTTATTCGCACGCCTGCCCGCCTCTGGCGGAAATAAGCACTGGCCAAAGGCAAGAAGTTGTAGTGCTTTGCTTGACACATCGTTTATAGTTCTCTATGCTATGAGGTCTTTTCAAGACGTAAGGAGGAAACAGCCATATGGCCAGCTTCACTGCAATTTCCGTGGATCTTTCAAGATTCATCGGCGGAGAGGCGGAAATCCAAAATAGCGTTGAGGATTACCTCTACCGCGGCGAAATCGCCAGCATCAAGATCGAGCGAAACACGCTCGTCATCGAGTTCGCCTGGTTCGCTAAAAACCGCGGCGGCCCCCTCGGTGGCGAAAAGGGATTCAGTATGGAGTGGGACAACGAATCCAATCTCCATTACGCTGCCGGCCTGGACATTTACAGCCCGAGCAATCTCAGCGATGGCCGCCTGGCGTTTGAATCCTGGATGACAGGCGAACTACTGGTCTTGTTCCCTGTCGACGGGAGCAAGATGAACCCTGAAGGAATCCATGGCCTTCCGGAGGACATCAAACAGCGGCAGAGGGCAAAATGGCAACAATGGCAAGCGAGCCGGTAGGCTCATCTGCCGAAATACATTAAACGCCCGCTCCACCATATCTTGGAGGACGGGCGTTTTCATATGCCTACTGGTCAAGGAGTACTCTCGGCCGCAAATACCGTAATGGCATCCTGACTCTGGTAGCCAGCCTGGTTGACCGCAATAAGGCTGAAGGTATGAGAACCGGGAGTCATCAGTTCGGCCGGCACTTGCCAGGAATAATCCGGACCCGGCAGGCTGGAAAGCAGCGTACCGTCCACATACAGGCTCGCCCGGGTACCGAACCGGGCATCCACGCGCGCCGAGACGATTATTGCGGCGGAGGCCGGCAAAGTTTCGCCGTTGGTAACCCCGACAATCGCCGCAGGTTCGAAAGCATACACCGGCTGTGGCTCTTCGGGTTCTGCCACGGCTGGAGGCGCGGCCGGAGCGGAATAATTTGCCGCAATCTCCATGACTTGGCGCTGGCCCGGCTGGACTGCTGCCCCCGTGTACGGATTGATGGCAACCTGCGTAATGCCGTCCGGTGCGGTAAACTCCCGCTTGGGCATGGCAGCGGTGGCTGCGGTCATGAACTTTTGCCAAATGGGCGCAGCGGTAAACACGCCGTCTGCCCCCTGGGCCATGAGCGTCCCGTCGTTATTCCCGGTCCAAACTCCGGCAGCCAGATCCGGCGTCGCGCCCAAGGTCCAACCATCTTTCCAATTCTGTGTCGTGCCGGTCTTGGCAATAACCTCGCGGTCGGGCAAGGTCAGGGGCGGATTTTTTCCAAAAATAAATTTCCGAGCTTCCGTGTCCTTCATGATGCTGATAACTTCGTAAGCCGCCTGGGGGTCAATTGCCTGCACCGGCTGCTGTTTGGCTTCCATGAGAACCGCACCATCCGGATCCGCCACTTGGAGGATTGCCAACGGTGGATTGTAGGACCCCATGTTCGCGATGCCGGCGATGCCGGCAGCATGTTCGAGCAAGGTCACCTCACAAGCACCGAGCGCCGCGGCCAAGCCGCATGGCTGCAAATTTACCGACAGTCCGAAGTTTTGTACCGTTTCAGTAATTTTCGCAAGGCCTACCTGACTGGCCAAATCTACGGTCGCCACGTTCAAACTGCCGGCCAAAGCCTTACGCAGTGGCACTCGTCCGTACTGGGCATGGTTGTAGTTGCTCGGAATATACGGTTTGGCACCCGGGCCGCTGAAATTTCGTCTCACGTCCCGAACTATGGAACCAGGAAAAAATTTATTTCCCCGGTCAAAAGCTGCGGAATAGACATAGGGTTTAAAGCTGCTGCCTGGCTGGCGGGGTGAAAGTGCAATGTTAACCAAAGGATCGAACACACAATCTTTGCCTTCGCGGCAACCCTGAGGTTCGCTTGTTCCGAAATAATCACGGCTGCCAACCATGGCCAAAATCTCGCCCGTATGCGGATCGAGCGCGACTAGCCCGGCATTATGGTTGCGATATTTGCCGGTGAGAGCACCAAGCTCCTGTACGACTGTGTCTTCAGCCAATTTTTGCATTTGCACATCCAGCGTCGTATAGACTCTCAAGCCGCCGTTCTCCACGGTATTCTGGCCGAACTGAGTAATAAGCAGCTGCTTGACGTACATGACAAAATGCGGCGCCACAATAGCTTGCGTGGGTGCGTGGAAGGCCACCGTTTCAGACAGTGCTTGCCGGTACTCGCTCTGCGTAACCCTGCCCTGTTCGAGCATGAGAGAAAGGATGATCCCCTTCCTCCGGTCAAGTTCCGGCCGGTTGTCACCTCCCGGATTGAAATACGTCGGCGCATTCACCATGGCTGCCAAATATGCGCTCTGCGCCAACGTCAGTTCTTTGGCCGGCTTGCCGAAATAAGATTCGGCTGCAGCCTCAGCCCCGTACAAATTCCCGCCAAGCGGAATGCTGTTCAAATAGAGTTCAAGGATCTTATTCTTGCCAAGCTTTTTTTCCGCCTCCCTGGCCCACACCGCTTCCGCTATTTTTCTGGCCAAAGTCTTCTCCGGGGTTAGTACCCTGAGCTTGACCATCTGTTGGGTAATGGTACTGCCGCCGGAAACCGGAGCTCCTGCCTGCCAGTCGACAGAGGCGGACCGGACCACGCTCGGTAGCGAGATACCCGAATGGTTGTAAAAATCCTTGTCTTCGATGGCTATGACCGCATTTTGGAAGTTCGGTGAGATCTCGGCAAGCGGTACTGCCGTGCGCTTCATAGATCCGGAAATTTCGTAGAGTAACTCACCGTTGCGCGAATAGATTTTCGTCGACTGCGGCAGGCGAGATTCAGCAAGCAAGCTCACGTCAGGATTCACTTCGGCATAAATTTGCCCATACAACCAGGACCCGGCCATAACCAAACCGGCGCACACCAGCAGCGTGCAGCAGAGCCCGAACAGAATACCTTTGATGAGTGGTTGGAAAACTCTCATATCTATACCATATTTTAACCGGTTTTTTGAACTTTGGTCAAAATGAGCTTGGTAAGAAAGCATTGGCGTCATCCTGATCCTGAACGAGTGCATCCGAGTAAAGAGAAGGATCTCTATTTATTGAGATTCTTCATCCCTCCACCTTCGCTAAAACTACGGGCGACACCTTTCCTCCGCCAGCTGGCGGAGGGAAGGATTTGCTGCAGCCTGCCTACCGCAGGCAGGTCTGCAGCATACCCCCTCTCCTTTCAAAGGAGAGGGCTGGGATGAGGTTATACCTGATATACTATAGATACCAACTTACTTAACCAGATATCAAAGCAACTACTATGAAACCTCTCCTCTTCCGCATCATACTCACCTGGCTTCTCTTTCTTCCCGTTCCAATCATTAATGGCACGCTGCGCGAAAAATGGTACAAGAACAAAATTGGCGAACGGGCCGCGCACCAGCTCGGCGTCGCCGTACTGTGCCCGATCTACCTGTTGTATGCATACGTAAGCCTCCACGATAAAATTTCCTTACTAGCCACGGGAGAATTGTGGGGTATCGGCGCCATCTGGCTGTTGCTGACTTTATGTTTTGAGTTCGGGATCGGAATCGCGGGCGGCAGGACCTGGGAATATATGCTGGCAGACTACAAAATATGGAAAGGCCGCATCTGGCCGATTGTGCCAGCCGTAGTCCTGGTGAGTCCTCTGGTAGTGAAATGGATAGCAGAATTATAAAACAAAACCCGTCCGAAAGGACGGGTTTTAAAATTATTGCTGCAGAAATTTTCCCAGTTTGTCGATGCTCTGGGTCCAGCCGGCTTTCATACCGGCAATGGCGCCTTCGGCTTGGGTGGTGGCCCTGGTTACGGTAATGGTAAGATGCATCTTGGTCTTTTCGCCTTGCTCTTTGAAGTGTATGGTCACGAGCGTTTCAAAATACGGTGCACTGTCCCGGTCTTCCGCCGCAGTGGAAACAAAGACGAGCTTTTCCGGTTCCTGAATTTCCCGGAATGACCCCTTCATGGGCCAACGAGTTCCCTTGAGCGGTCCCATCTGTTCGCCGGCTTCCATGACAATATACAGATCTCCTCCAACGCGCAGGTCAACTTCGCATTCAGGGATATCGACCCCTTCCGGTCCCCACCACTGCTGCAAAAGTTTTTGATCGGTCCAGGCTTTCCATACCCGCTCGCGTGGGGCGTCAAATGTTCGTTCGATCACCACGGTCTTTTGCTCTTCGCTGACTTGTAATTCTTCCATAGTACTCTCCTTGGATACCGCCAGGCGGTTTCCGATTAATTTCCTATTAAAATTCAATACTCCGTATTAATGTTTTTCGGTACGGGCGGGTCGCGACCCGCCCCTACATTTCGTTCAGCGCCTGCCCCGCCGTGCCATATCGGATGATGTGGTCGAATGACGGGGTCCATTTAGCAATCAAACTTGTTTCCCTTTCAGAACCTCATCCAAAGCATCCAACCGTTCATTCCACTCTTTCGTAATACCGTCAGCCCACTGGCTGAGTTCGCGAATCTTTACGCGGTTAATCTGGTAAATGCGCTTCTGACCCTGCCGTTCCATCAGTACGATCTCCGCCTCCCGCAGGATCTTCAGGTGCTGGGAGATGGCCGAGGGTGTAGCTGCAAAACGCCCGGCAATAGCCGTAGCAGTCAGTCGGCCACCGCCTGCCAGCATTTCGACAATACTGCGCCTTGTTGGCTCGGCGAGGGCATTAAATACCAGATCGTGCGGTTTGGACATACTGTAGCAGACGGTTAATTAAGCAAAAACTTAATAATTATTGCTAAAAATAAAAAGATCCCGAACGAAAGTTCGGGATCGAGATTGTGTTACATCACGGTAGGACCGGAGTCGGGCCGGCAGTAGAATTTCTCAACGATCTCCACTGGCGAGCTTTTGCCCGTCCCTGCAATGTTTGTGACGACGCACAAGGCGCTGAGATAGCGGCCGGCGAGCTTGTTCTGTTCCGGCGTGGCTCTGACGGTCTCGAGATTCCGGTAATGCTTGTACTGCCGCTTAGACCAGGCGTCGTAGAAAGCTACGCACCTGACATTGTCCAGAATATCCTGCCAGTCATACTGGTCAGAATACAAACGACGGATGTTAAGGTCTGAGATCCATTGTTGGATCATCTCCGGGTTTAATTCCGGAAAGCTTTGCTCGGGAAACGGCACGGCCACCCTCAAGAACTCGTAAAATTCGTACAGCACGCAAGCCTGGTTGTCATTTAGGCCTCGCCCGCTTTTGAGTTCCGCCATCATATGAACGCAGTCATGGATGACCACACGGCGCAGATCGTAGACATACTGCGCACGTGGGGCTACCGCCAGCCAAAACGCTAGAGTGGCACCGGCATCACCCTGAGGGTCAAAGACAGCCATATACGCCGCGAAGTCTTCCGGAGTCGCGAACGCCGGGCTGACAAACCGGTCTATGACGTTCTCGAAAGCTACGTATAGGGTGCCCTTGTCGGTAAGGATTTTCCTAACCCCAACAGACATTAATCCCTCCTACCATACTTCTTGGCCATTATCTGGCCAATGCGCTCATCCTCAGCCTTGATGTCGGAAAGAGCTCTATGTTCCCAGCCAATCCATTTACGGCCGACCCTCATACCCTTGCCGAAGTAGTATGAGTACTTGTAATCGGTCGTTTCGCCGCAGACCAAGCACCGGATCTGATAATACGACCCAGTGCTAATACCGAAGTACTTGCCCGATAGTAGCGTAAAGCGTGACCCGCAGTGGCGACAGTAATATTCCGGCTTCACAAACCAGCGCCGGAACAACTCGATCAGCGGGATCACAACGAGCAACCCGATGATCGCAGCGATTCCCCAAACCACAAGCTTACCAATTGCATCGTACATTTGAACTTCCTCCTGTTCGAAATTTGAACTTCCCTTCCCAACCCGCTTTTGACAAATGGATTCGGAAGGGATGCGGAGTCACCCTGAGGGTGACTCCGCGGTCCGGTTATACTGCCGGATACAGTTGATTGATTTTTTCCAAACACTTCTTGGCGAGTTCAAGGTTGGGGTCGCCTTTCTCTTTCCAACCTGGAATGTTTGGCGGAATAGTGCCGTGCGTGATCATGCATTCAAGCACGTTCCTGGCCAAAGCCACGAACGAAGGGTTGAGATGAATCCGCCCCTCTTCGCCGTCCTGACCAAGACCCGCTGCCACGCAGATGGCAGAAGAGTCGCTCAGTGGATTCCAGCGGAACGGTTTATCAAACTTGGGGATTTCCAGGTCAGGCGTGTCCTTTCCCATGTCCGGATCAAATTGGACAAACCCGTTCGGATGCCAGTCCCCACCGCCATCAAGAATCTGGTTGGCCGCCTCCATAATGCCGTCTGGGGTACCATACAGCCTCGGACGCCGTTTGATCTCATGAGCGATGACCTGTCCGGCGGTAAAACTCGCCTCGCGGAACTCCTTGAGGTAGTCCTGGACCGGGTCAGGTTCGCGCACCCACGTGATGGTGGCAAATATGAACGTTTGACCGTACCGATCGTCTTTGCGCAGGTTGTGGGAGAACTTGTACACCCCCGGCTTGACTGCGAGGCGGTCGACCCTGTCTTCTTCCTTGCCGCCGCGGCGAACGTATTCATCCGCGTCGACAATGGAGTACCACCAGAGGTCAGTGGTAATACCACCAACCTCCTCTCCGGGAGGATTAATCGGTTTACCCGTATTCTCGTCCGTTGGAACGCTGGCAATAACAATAGTGTTCTCGTCGACTCGATAGATACCAGGACAACTGTTGCCAACGCAGCCGTAGGCACAGCCGATCTTGGCCATGGCCAGAGTCTTTTGAATGAGCCCCAAACGGCTATCAATGTCGTAATAACCGAAGACATCAAACAGCGGCCATAAACTATCCGCGTAGGCTATTCTTCCCGACGGAACATTGAGCTCGAACTCAATCGGACCTTCGGGCGGACACTGACAAACCGTCACGGCACGTATGGCACGACCGTCCGTTAGTAGCTCCACAACCTCGCCACACTCGGAGCACCGCGAGCAAGAACCTTGCCCGAGGCTTATGGGTTCAGGTAGCGGATCAAAGTTCTGCGCGTTAAGTGCGGTGAGAAGCGCAGCGAGCTTTTCCTGCCCCAATTTGTGCATGGTGTAAAATTCGAGGTCGTGGTCTTTGCTGGCTTGCTTCAGCCGCCAGAAGCGGTGCCCGTTGGCTTCCACGTTCCTGCATAGTTCGAGGAAGACCGGATTCTCCTTAATCTGCCTCGCTATTTCATACGCATCCAGATCAAACCCGAGGAATTTACTTTGTTCGCTTCGGGAAAGTGTCTGGAAGAAAGTCCTTGCGCGAGCAATCTCTTCTTCCAGTGAAGGAAGTTCTTCGGTGGGATCTTCTGAACCTTGTTGCATGATCTAATCCTCCTAAAAACTCTCAAAAGATACGGTTTTGATTTTCCTGTAATTCTACCATTTTTCTCAAATTTTGTCAAGTAGTGCTGGTCACAATAAAATAGCCCCATTTGGGGGCTATTCGAGGATGCAATGTTAATGCAGTAAATTTTGACAGTGTGTCATTGCGAGGAGATCAGGGCTTTGGCTGGTCCGCGGCAATCTTCTTATCTGAACAGGAGAGATTACTCCCGCCTACGCACAAGACTACGGCGGGCAAGACGATCAGATGCACTTCCTCGCGATGACACCCAGTTGGTAATCTCAAAGTACAAAATAGCTCCACTCTTTATGGTAAAGAGTGGAGCTATTATTACTTCAAATACTATTATTTTAGGACACCAATCTGCAATCCGGCGAGTTCCTGTTCGGGTTTGGGTTGGCCGCCGTGTTTTTTGGTAAAGGCCGAGGTACCGTCCTTGCCGCACAAGCCGAGCACGGCCTTTGAACCGCCCGGATGCTTGTTGATAAAATTGGTCAGGTCATAGACTTTGCCGATTACCGCGGTCCAGCATTTGTCCTGGGTATTCGCAGCCTGTACCTCATCCATGGTATAGGCGGCCGTTTTGTCACCGCCCTGGCTGGGCGGGGCCGTTTGAACCGACTTGGTTAAAGTAGCGTCTGTCTTCGTGTTTACTGCTGACTGTCCGGAACTGCACCCGGCTGCCATAAGGGCAATACCGGGAATCGCTAACCATACTGCTTTTTTCATACGGTAAATGCAGGACCTTGCCCTAAAACAGGCTTGCCTGCCGGCAGGTAGGCCCTGTATTAATTGTTGTTATGTATTAATACAACAATTCTGCAAAATTATTTCATCCCTAGTTAGGTATCCTGATCCCTGAAAATGGTATACACTATATATAACGGGTGAAGAACAAGACAACACGGAATATTTGAGACCCGAAACAAATAATCATTTAACACCCAACACAATGAGAGATTTTAAGAAAAATGGCAACTTTGGCAACCAAGACGGCGGAGGGAATTTTGGCCGCCCTCGCTTCTCCGACCGGAAGGACATGAACCGCCCTCACGACCGGAGTTTTGGCAGGCAGCGCATGTTTTCTGCCGTCTGCGACCAGTGCCACAAACAATGTGAAGTCCCCTTCCGCCCTACCGGTGACAAACCGGTATACTGCCAAGAATGCTTTAGCCGCATGAAGGAAGGAAAAGCGCCATCTTTTAACAATCAGCCCGCCAAGAATGGATTCCCGACGGCTACCGGAAACCAGCAGCCAAAAGACAATCGTATTGACGACCTCAAGCGGCAAATGGACATCATGAACTCAAAACTGGACCGCCTGCTGAAAATGATGGAAACAGACCAACAGGATTCCGGGGCCATGGTGATGCGGGAACAACCCAAGCCGGCCGCTACCGCGCCGGTAGCGGAAAAACCAAAACCTACCGTTGCCAAGGCCGTAAAGAAAACCGCGGTAAAAACTGTAAAGAAACCAGTGACAAAAAAGAAAGCAAAAAAATAAACGACGCCAGCTGAACATCGGCTCGATACTAAAACCACCGCCTTACTGGCGGTGGTTTAAATTATTTTTCCATCAAAATGCTTGCGGCGTTGGACAGCTGGCCACACCCGACTTTAACTTGCTGGGGTAAATTCTTCACATTCACTATAATCGTCGTAAAATCATAGGCTGCCAGCTGGTAGGTTTGTCCGTTCACCGTAATCTTCTTCGTACTGTTGGACCGGTTATCGAGCATAATGTTCACCGGATTCTTATAGACGAGATAATTCGGCGTAGCTGTACAGGCATTATCGAACTGTATGCGCCGGTCCTGGTAGGCTTTGACTGCCTGCGTGTAGGTCAGCGCAGGCGCGGGCCTGGCTTGAGCCGGCTGTTTCTGGGCTTGTGGTGTTGAACTGGCAGCGGAAGGAGTCGAGGAAGCCGGTTCGCCCGACGAAGGAACTTCAGTGACCTGTCCGACCGGCACTGGCTGGTTATTTAGCTCTGCTTTATGCTTAGAGCGGATAACGACCGTCGTGACGATCGCAATGATGATCACTAGGGCAACCACGCCGCCGATCAATAACTTTTTTTCTGTTTGCATGCGTTTTTGTTTAGAGCCTATAGATTATCTTAATTGTACCATGGTTCTCCCGTAGGCAGGCAAATTCGTTGTATACTTATGATACTTAACCTCTCTACTTCAATGGACACTTCCAAAACCCCCGAAACCATCGATGAATATATCAAAAAAGCGCCGCAAAACGTGCAACCCATCCTCAAAAAGATTCGAGAGATCATCCGCAAAGCCGCACCCAAGGCCGAAGAAACTATTAAGTACCGAATGCCGACATTTGTCCTCCACGGTAATCTCGTTCATTTTGCGGCCATGAAAAACCATATCGGCTTTTATCCCACTCCCGGCCCGATCAGAGCCTTCCAAAAAGAACTGGCTTCCTACGAAACGAGCAAAGGCGCCATCCGCTTCCCCCTGGACCGCCCCATACCGTTCGTCTTAATAACAAAGATGATCAAGTTCCGCGTCAAAGAACACTTGGCAAAAGCAAAAAAACTTTAAACGCGTGGATCGGGTAACTTAAAGATAATTTCAAAATATGAAAGAGCGGCTTTCCGAAGAAAGCCGCTCAAAGCGTATGTATCGTGACTACTCGTTCAGACTAGTAAGATCGCGGACGAGGCGGGTCACACCCTTGGTGAACGCGCTGGCTTCGTGCCAGGCCGTAAAATCCCCTGCCCAGTACTGGCGAAGCTGTGAGAAGACCCACCACCGCGCGACGTCGTACGCGCTGTCGATCTTGAGAACCAACAGGCGCGATCGGCGATCCTGGAAGCAATACTCATCGACCGTTTCGTAAACAATGGCCGCATTAGCATCCATATTCATCTGCTCGGATGCGACCATAACCACGTAGTCGTCTGCGGTGATCCGCTCGCGGAGGATACTCTTCTTCTCCCCTGTTTGAAGCAGGGATTCGACTGAGACCGCGTTTACGCCGAGGCTGTTGAGCGTCGCAACCAGATGTTCGCCGAAGGCTTGAGAATCGCCGTCCTCGGCGTAATAGATGACCACCCGGGGCAACTGCTTGGCTGCGACCTGTGATGTGAGCGTTCGTTGGTCTGCAGCAACAAGCTGCGGCAGCGGCTTTTCCGGTTCCGGTGTTGGCGGCTGCCAGTCCGGTCCGCGGCGGGCCGTGAAGACCAGCCAGTAACCTTCGCGACTGGAATGCTCGGTAACGTTCCACTTGCTGTACCGACGGCACACTTCAAGGTACTGCGCCCGCGAGAGTTTCTTTCCCCAGAGGGTTTGCTTGCCGATCATAACGTTCTGGTTGAATGAGAAACTCACTTCGAGCGGTGCGTCGGGGTGAATGTCCTTCGCGGGGTCGTATTCGGCGTTGAGCCGCTCATCAATGAGCGGTTCCAGCGCATCAACAAACTCCCGTTCGGGGCTGGTCAGCTGCATTGTCTGCTTCGGGGTAAGTGCCACGAAAATCCTCCTGATTTTGATTTAAACAATATTATATCATATTTTAATAAAATTGTCAATATCCCCGTAAAGTCTCAATAGCTTGGAAACACTTGGTATACTGCCAGGGAAAGGAGTTAT
>CAZHIA010000013.1:0-24818 GCA_964532425.1 uncultured Candidatus Saccharibacteria bacterium
TCTGGGCGGCACCGGTGATCATGTTCTTGATGTAGTCGGCGTGGCCCGGGCAGTCGACGTGCGCGTAGTGGCGCTTCTCGGACTCATACTCAACGTGGGCGGTATTAATGGTAATACCGCGGGCTTTTTCTTCCGGAGCATTGTCGATCTGGTCATAAGCCTTGGCTTTGGCTTTGCCGGACTTGGACAATACGGTAGTGATTGCAGCAGTCAACGTGGTCTTGCCGTGGTCGACGTGACCAATGGTGCCGACGTTTAAGTGCGGCTTGCTGCGGTCAAACTTTCCTTCTGCCATTTGCAGTTCCCTTTCGTACATGTATGTCATTGCGAGAAAGGAGTGCAGCCGACTGACGAAGCAATCTTATCCTTAGGATAGATCGCCACGCCCTCAGATGCACCTGCCGGCAGGCAGGTTCGGGCTCGCGATGACATTCATGATTTTCAGCCCGAGAAACCCTAAGCTCTACGCCTATCGATTTGGCGCAAGGCCAAGGGCTTTTCTCTTTTTTTCCTTACCTGCCATGTCACGCGCACGAGGTTTGCAAAACAAAACCTATCCGCGCAACGGTCGGATCGGAATCCAGGGCTAAACAATTAATTTTTTTACTTATGCAAGAATAATTTTAAACAAAATTAATTGCTATGTCAATTTTTCCGCCATCAACTATCTCTTTTATTCCGGAACTTGACAAATATCTCAAAATATGCTTATATATAAGGATTTCGAACAGGAGGAAATATTATGAGTTGGAAGGCAATCTCTTTGTGCCTACTGCTGGTACTTTTCGGCGGAGCCGCCTCTGCCAATTCGGGGAAACCGAAAGCCCGCAGCACTCATGATACCCTCAAAGGATCACGAGATGCGGTGCGAACAGAGAATAAGATGATTGAGATTCAAGACCTCACCCGCATCGAAAACGAGGAGCAGCGGCAGCGGTTCATTAAAGCCGGTTTGCTTGTGCGGGTTCGAACAAACTCCGGGATCATGTGGGATCCGTCGGTGCCAGCACGGCAACGATATGTGCGGCCCGAAACGGCAAAGTTTCTTTGGGACTTGGGAGTAAAGTATCGTCTCACGTTCCCGAACACCAAGAAGTTCAAACCGCTCCACATCACCTCCGGAACTCGGACCATAGAGGAGCAGAATAAACTGAGGAGACATAATCCCAACGCCATCTCTCCGACCGGCCCATTGGGATCTTCCCACCCATCCGGAGCTACGGTGGACTTAGGAAGGTCTCGCCTCAAATGGGAACAAAACCAGTGGCTAGGATTTTACCTGGCTTCTTTGGAGAAAGCCCGCCACGTACAGGCAACAGAAGAACACGGCAGACCATGCGATCACGTAATGGTCTACCGGTCATACCTGACGACGCCGAAGGTGGATTTCCCGCATCCGCCTCCAACACCCCAAAAACGCCCAGCGCGCAAGTCGCGCCGGGCGTTCTTTTTAAAACCATAAATTTTCTAAAAGAAGTAGGTGTGGGTTTCCTCCCCTTTTCTAAAAAGGTGAGTGAGAGGTACCAGATCCCTCCCCTTTTTCTAAAGGGGAGGTTAGGAGGGGTTTGGAGGGTTTACGATAGCTTGCATTATTTTTTCATAGACCCCCTCAATATTCTGCATCACCTCATTATTCCAAAATCTCAACACTCTGATTCTATAAAATTCCAGCAGCCTTGTCCGCTCTGCATCTGACAGCTTTTCTCTTTCATCATTATGCTGGCCTCCGTCAATTTCTATGGCTAGCTTAACTTTGGGACAGTAAAAGTCTAAAATGTACCTTTCAACTCCATATTGTCTTAAAAACCTATACCCTAAAAATTTGCTACCACGCAGAATATTCCAAACTTTTCTCTCGGCGGGAGTTTGGTCATTTCTGAGATTTCGGCGAAGGGGTTGGTATTGTTTTAGGTTTTTTACGAACATAAAACCCTCTCTAACTCTCCCTTTAGACAAAGGGAGAGGAACTGCACTCCATCTCTAACTCTCCCTTTAGACAAAGGGAGAGGAACTGCACTCCATCTCTAACTCTCCCTTTAGACAAAGGGAGAGGAACTGCAACCTCTCTAACAATAAGAAATTTCATAATTCCAGGCGGGTCAGCCAAAATTCCGCGTGAAATCCGCGATGCAGCCCATTTCCGCATCATTCCGCGTCCTAGAGGTCTTCCAAATTTATCCTCGGCCCTTCAAAGTCGAACGAGGGATCAATCACTTCTTCGCGGAGATCGGCGGCAAAGCGGCCATTACCATTATGAAGCGAGTTCGCCGGATACGTCGGTTCTGGATTCGACATGCTGGGTGCGGCGGGCGTTACCGCTTCTTCCTGTAGCTGTGCTTTTATGATCTCCTGGTTGATCTTCTCTATATCCAAAACCTGCTGCTGCAGTTTGCCGAGCAGTAAGCGTTGGTATTCCTCAATGGGCATAATGACCAATTTCGGATCGCCGTTACTGTCGAGCACCACGAACTTCCCACCATCAGCCTTGGCCAGATTGATCAGATCTTGAAGTGAAGTCATAATTTCAGATTAATTAATTCCGTATTACGCATTCCGGATTGGACTCTGCCAACAGGCAAATTCGCAATCCGTAATCCGTAATTACTTCTCAATGTAAGCCTATTATACCCTCTGTCCTTTTTCCCGTACAGGGGCAATTTGCCGGTAAGCCAATTATAAAAGACGGGGCTGCGAATCAGCCCCGTCTTGGTGTTATTGCATCACGCTACGACTTGTTGCGGCGGTACCTGAGGCACCGGCTCCGTCTCAATCAGCTTCAAAGCATCTTTTAAACACCCCCGGGCCAAGGACCAATCACCACCCATGATCCGATGGGCAGCCATCTCAGCTTCAGAGCAGACCAGACAAGCGCGGCAAAAGTCTTCTAAATACGACAGGAACTTCTCCAGGGCAACGGACAGATCGCGCGGTTCGCTCCAGCGCAAGCTCGCCGTCGGGTGTCCGTTGTAGGTTTGGAGGGCAAAATCATACCCCCCGCAAACTCCGGAAGCCGGATTGACCCTGAAACTGCGGAAGCTCTGGCCGATAATGAAAGAACGGGTCCTGAACGTCACCTTGATCTTGTCGAACAGTTCGGAAGCAAGACGGGGCGTATCCTTCCCTGCCCAGCTCTTGCTCGATCCAGTTTGGTCTAAGTACGGATGTAGGAACTGTCCTATAATGGTCCGAAACTGCTGGACTTGGTTCGGTAGCGATCCCCACTGCCACTCGGACGATCCCACTGCGAGTTCTTTAGAGAAGCGGAGTGAGGGTTCGGTGTGAGGAGTAGCGGTCTGCCGGTGCTTTTCATGTTCCGAAAAAGTGTTGGGGTAAATGTAGTCACAGCAGGGTAATCGGTAAGGTTTGATCTCAACCCTTGTGAATCCTTCCCCTCCCAACCACCGGACCAGCCGCTGTTTCCCATCGGTGTAATCCCAGTCATCGCTTCGCAAGACCGAATTGGGCAGGATGAAGCCGCGCATACCCAATTCCGTCAGCGTTCTTGTTCTGAGCATGATGCTAAAGTCCATAATGGACCTCCTTTTGCTGCAAAAATCTATGAATTCCAATGCCCGGATTTTTGCAGAATGCGTACCACTACCGCATATTTGTGGGCAACAAATAAGCCCACCATTGTAGTTCCGGATGAATAAATTGTCAAATATCATGACAGCTCCGACATTTTTACACAGCTCTAATCAAAATAACAACAATTGGACAATTTTTAATCTATCTAGTACGATTGCTCAGGACTCATAGGAGTGTATATGGCTGGAAAATTATTGCTGTTCGGCGCGTTCTTGGTCTTAACCGATGCCATCTATCTGGTGGAGTCAAATACGCTGACCCCCTTTGCGATAGGCGTCGGACTCGCCGGCATCGCATTCGTTTTCGTCGGAGTTTTCTTGCCGCTTACCAATATCGGTAAATCGGCCGATAACAAACCTCGTCCGCAATGACGGACAACCCGCCACAAAACAAATGAAGGAGGAGGTACAGGAGTCGGCACTAATCTGTGCCGCGCAATTCCACCCGGACGGCCATGCTGTCCGGTTTTTTCTATCCGACCATAGACAAACAACCATTGGCATGATACCCTAGAGTGTCCATCACGGACGGGAGGATATATGCGTTACCGGATCAAAGTATACAACTTTACCCCCGAGCAAGCAGGACCAGGAACCGAGACCTTCAAGGGAGAAGTTGTAATAACCTGCCTGGACGGACGCCATGAAATTTCCGGCGCGCAGCAAGCATGCGAATTAGTCTGCCGCTGCAATTTATGCGGAGGCAATCTGCACAACTAACGACCAGCCGATACTCGCCGCGCCAGCGGCAGTACCGGCTTTAAATTTAAAAATCCCACTCCGAAAGGAGCGGGATTTTTCAGCGTATAATCAGCGTTGGTGTCGGCGTTCGTTCAGCGGCTTACTGACCTTTACGAACATTCACGCCCTGGCGAGACTCGATGATCTTCTCGGCTACGTTGCGCGGAACTTCGGCGTAGTGGTCGAATTCCATGGTGTAGGAAGCCTGGCCCTGGGTCATGCTGCGCAGCTGTGTGGCATAACCGAACATTTCGGCCAGCGGTACGAAAGCGTCAATGACTTTGAGGTGCAGCTTGTCGACCATCTCGTTAATCTGGGCGCGCTTGGAGTTCAAGTCTCCAATCACGTCGCCCATGTTGACTTCCGGCGTGGTAACTTCCACTTTCATGATCGGCTCAAGGAGAATCGGATCAGCTTTCTTAACGGCATCCTGCAAACCCTTGCTGGCTGCTATCTTGAACGCCATTTCCGAAGAGTCAACTTCGTGGTAGGAACCGTCGAAAGCTGCGGCACAGAAATCCACCAGCGGATACCCGGCAATGACGCCATTGGCAGCAGATTCCTGAATACCTTTGTCGATCGGTTTGATGTATTCCTTGGGAATAACACCACCGACAATCTCATCCTTGAACTCGTACCCAGTCCCTCGCTCTTTCGGCTCAACGCGCAGATAGACGTGACCGTATTGTCCGCGACCACCGGTCTGGCGAATGTATTTGGATTCGGCTTCGGCAACCTTTTTGATAGTTTCCTTGTACGCGACTTCCGGCTTACCGACATTGGCTTCCACCTTGAATTCGCGCTTCATGCGGTCAACGATAATTTCCAAGTGGAGTTCGCCCATACCGGCAATAATGGTCTGCTGGGTCTCTTCGTTGGTGGACAAACGGAAGGTCGGATCTTCTTCGGCCAATTTTCCGAGGGCAATACCCATCTTTTCCTGGTCAGCCTTAGTCTTCGGCTCAATGGCCATCTGAATGACCGGATCAGCGAACTTAATAGCTTCCAGAACTATAGGATGGTCGACGTCGCAGAGCGTATCTCCGGTAAAGGTGTCTTTCGGTCCGACCAGAGCACAAATGTCTCCGGCAAAGACCTCTTTCACCTCTTCGCGCTCATCAGCGCGCATACGGACGATACGACCGACGCGCTCCTTGTTGCCGGTTCTGCCGTTTAGAATGTAACTACCGGCGTCGAGTTTACCCGCGTACACGCGGAAGAAACACAAGCGTCCAACGAACGGGTCAGTGGCAATCTTAAAGGCCAGCGCGGTAAATGGTTCTTCATCGGCCGGTTTGCGTTCGATGGCTTCACCACTCTTGGGATCGGTTCCCTTGACGTTGCCGCGATCAAGCGGGCTCGGGAGAAAGTTGGTTACGGCGTCCAGAATGGTCTGCACGATAATGCCGCGTCCGTCACCGCCGAGCACCGGGAAGAATTGGCCGCCTTGCACAGCTTTGCGGATGGCAGTCAAAAATTCCTGTTCGGTCAGTTCTTCGCCGCCGAGATACTTTTCCATAAGCTGGTCGTCCGATTCGACAACCTTCTCGAGCAGTTTGTGGCGGTACTCTTTGGCTTTCTCCATCATATCAGCCGGCACTTCGCCGATGGTGAACTGCTTGTCGGTGAAATCGGTATAGGTGTAGGCCTTCATGTTGATCAGGTCGACCACGCCAACAATGTCCTTTTCAAAACCAATAGGCAGCTGGATCGGGAACGCGTTCGGGGACAAGCGCTTGTGGATGGAATCCAAAGACTTGTAGAAATCGCCACCGGTCTGGTTGATCTTGTTGATGAAGCACATGCGCGGCACGTGGTACTTATCGGCCTGGCGCCAAACAGTCTCGGACTGCGGCTCCACGCCCATCTTGCCGTCAAACACAACAACCGCACCGTCGAGGACGCGCAAAGAGCGTTCCACTTCCACGGTAAAGTCCACGTGGCCCGGGGTATCGATGATGTTGATTTTATGCTTCTTGTCGCCAGCGAGCTTGATGAACTGCGGGGTCCAATAGCAGGTCACGGCAGCGGCGGTAATGGTAATGCCGCGCTCGCGCTCCTGCTCCATCCAGTCGGTGGTCGTTTCGCCTTCATGCACCGCGCCGATCTTGTGGATCATGCCGGTGTTGTAGAGGATCCCTTCCGTAACAGTGGTCTTACCGGCGTCAATGTGCGCAATAATACCGATATTACGGGTGAGATCCAAAGGATATTCTCTAGGCATAAATAATGTTAATTATTCTGTTGGCTTTATACGCCTTATTAGTCTTATACGTCCTATAAGTCCTATTCGACCTATAAAAGCCCTTTTTAATTAGTTGTTTTTGCTATTGACTAGCAATCGGTTTTATGATATGATTCGATGTTTCGTACCAAAATTCAGGAGGCAACCATGTATCGTATGGTCATTGGCTTTACCTACGAGGCCAATATGTACAAAGACAGATTCTCCCTGAGAATCGACTTCACTTGGCCCGAACCCCTCACCACCGTTAAGCGCATTGCAGAAGTGGAAAGACATCTTTCCAAATGCGGCAAGTATGGGCAAGGAAATGTCATGATCAACTTCATTTCCCCGGCCGAAGAGGTTCCAGCCGAGTAAACAGCTAAAACGGAGGGAATATGAACACGACAAGTGTGACAGTTCGCGAGGAAGGAAGAAGGGTCGGGACACTGCTCTTGACTGTTATCAGCCTGTTTGGAGGGGCAACACTTTCCCTCTCGTCTCTCTCCCCCACCTTCATCCCCTGGGGAATGTCGGCGGGCTGCTTATTCATAGGAATAGGTATCGGAGTACTTATAGCAAGCGAGCTCTCACGGAATATCGAGAGCTAAGCCACGACCAATCCGACACCATCAACGAGCCTCGATCTCTCAGCCGAAACCGATCTGCCTTAGGCAGACACGGGTCGGCTTTTTTGTTCACATAAGTTTATCTTTTAGTGAACAATCCGCCGAAGCTTTATACGGAGGCGGATGCACTGCTTTCCCCGCCTACCCTGATTTGCGGGAGGCCACTGGCCTCCCCTACATCGAATGACAATGTGCGATTATTCCCCAACGGATCTCAACCTGTCCATGTGTCGAATGGTCGAGACCGTTCCCTACATTCGTAAATTCGTAGTCCTTCGTAGATTCGTCCGATTCGTAGATTCGATATATTATCTGCGTCCGAATCTCGCAAAGTGTGCGAAGGCCTTGTTGGCTTCGGCCATGCGGTGCACGTCTTCGCGCTTCTTCATGGCTGCGCCAACTTTATTGTAGGCATCCATAATCTCGGCAGCCAGCTTCTGGGCCATGGGCGCTCCCTTGCGGGTGCGGGCCGCGGCCAGCATCCAGCGCATGCCGAGCGTGGTCTTTCTGGGCTCCATGACTTCCATCGGTACCTGGTAGTTGGCACCACCGATGCGGCGGCTCTTTAATTCCATGATTGGACAAACGTTCTTGAGGGCCTGGTCAAACACCTGGCGGCCGTCCATTTTCTTGGGCTCAGCTGCTTCCTTGCCGTCTTTGGCATCCTTGGCACCATTGGCAGCAGGCTGGGCACCGTCCTGGGTCATTTTTTCCGAGACGATCTCCAGGGCATCGTAAAAAATCTTGCGAGCAGCATTCTTCTTGCCGCGTTCCATAATGTAGTTTATGAACTTGGCATACTTGACGCTGCCGTACTTGGGGTCCGGAAGCGGAGTGTGCTTATCGTAGCTTCTTGCTTTTCTTGGCATAGTAATAGTTTTTAGCTTTCAGCTTATAGCTTATAGGACTGCAGTTACCTGACAGCTATAAGCTAACAGCTACAAGCTTTATTTGCGTTTGGCTCCATACTTAGAGCGACCGCGTTTTCGACCGTCAACGCCGAGGGTGTCCAACTTACCGCGAACAATGTGATAGCGAACGCCAGGAAGATCCTTAACGCGTCCACCGCGGATCATGACCACGCTGTGCTCCTGCAAATTGTGGCCGATGCCCGGAATGTAGGCAATTACTTCCATACCATTGGTCAATTTGACCTTGGCGACTTTCCGCAAAGCCGAGTTCGGCTTTTTCGGAGTGGTGGTGTAGACCTTCAGACACACGCCGCGCATGAACGGGGCGCCAGTTGCGATGTGCAAGGTCTTGTTCTTGATCAAGTTCTGCCGGCGCAATAGCGCGGGAGACTTGCTCTTGGCCTTCAAGGGAGCGCGTCCCTTGCGGACCAACTGGTTTACTGTAGGCATAATAGTTCTCTCACTGATACGCGGATGTCGCTGACCGCGCGGAGTTCGGCACACCACGTTTAGTGATATTACCGCGCTTTCCGCGAAGTCCGCGTATCCGCGAACTAACTATAAATTACTTATTTTCTTGAACAAGATTTCCAACAAAAAAACCCTATAGCAAAAACAGGATTTTTCGCTACTTCGCTTTTTTGGTACTTCGCTCGAAACCTGTGAGCGTTGTCCGCCTGAGGCGGACTATCTTCCCAATGGGGCGACTATAAAAAGGTAATACGAGATCTCAGATACGCTGATTGACGCAGATCGCGCAGAAAAGGTATCTGTGTAATCTGCGTGCTTAAAATCTGCGATCTCGGGTTTCTTATTCAATTACCGGCATTATACCGGATTGACAAGCAGCTGTCAAATTGGTACGCTTGTGGGCCAAGGAGGCACTATGCACCAAGTCGTATATAAGTGGGTATTTGATCCGCCCGATACGAATTCTGAGGATATACTGCTGAAATTATCGCACCAGTGCTGTGCGGAAACCGAGGACCGGGAATACGAAATTCCGTCAATTGGCTGGTGGATCGAATTTCCGACGTCCGACGGAAAAGGCGCATGCCTGCAGGTTACGGAAATCACAAAGAGCAAAGTTGATGGTAAGTTCCATATCGTGCTCTCGAATCGTTTTTGCAAGCGAACCCACATCTTCTTTTCCCAAGCCCTCAAACTTGCCGGTTGGACAGTCACGGCAAACTCAGTAATCGACGTGCCGGACGAATTCAGATCGCACGTAAAGATACGGTAGGCAATGGCATGACCTACGGCGAAGCGAAAGCGATTATCCATGCCAAGATCGGAGAGGAGGACCCGCTCCAGTTCGGTAACCAAACTGCCCGCATCCAAAATCCTGAAGAGCGGATCGACGCGGTTGTCGATGAATTCAAAGCCAATACCGACCTCCAGTCAATGCGGATGGACTTACTCGAGGAGATTTACCGGGCGCTCCACGAAGAAGCGGGCATATCCGGAAATGACCTAGACAAACTCCTTTCCGATGACACAGCCCTCTCCCCGCGCGTGGAAGCCCTGGTGCGCAAACTCGACAAGTTTCCCTTTGAAGGCGAATACTACGCCTTCTAAACCCGACCGGACGCATCCCGCGTCCGGTATTTTTTACAAACGTTGTTACATAATACTAGATAGTATTATAGTGCTCTGCCAGTCATTACGATACAAGGAAGTATCATAGCGGACACGCACTTTGTTGCACTGTAATACGGATCAGTAATATAGTACAAAGTCCTTACTGCAGTACGGTGCAGTACTGCAGTCTTGGCAAACAACAAAGCTTCCCAAACGTCGCAGGTAAGGACTACCGGAAGCTCAAAAACCGCTTATTGACAGCAAATTGCTTCCTTGTTAGGATAATTTGAAGTCAGGAGGACCTCATGCTTCGAGGGTTGATGGAAATGGTTGTTGACAATGCCGTTTTCTTCCAGGTGATGGGGGTAATAGCCACCACCGCCGTAATCTGCATGTTCTTACTGTATGTGGTCGTACGACATCTCAAGTACCGGTATGACCACTACAGCCGGCGGGTGACAATGATGGACGGCACCGAATACCAGCTGAAGTCATTCGATCGGGGCCGTACCTGGTTCATGATTCAGCCATCGCATGATCCGGCAGGTCTCCGCTATGGCTTTACGATCCAGGAAGGAAAATCCGCCCTGGTAGCCGAGCTAATTGCCTACAGCAATGCGAAATCCTGGCTCTGGCAATACCTCTTCCGGCACCCGCGAATGTTCGAAAAGGGGTATTTGGGTGAAGAGGAAGAATCCGCCCTGCGGGCGCTCGGCTTCCAAATCACTTCCCCATTGGCCCGACCGGAAAAGCAACCGGCCAAGCACAAGATTGAGGCCGTCCATGTCACGCCTCAATGAGCCAATACAACAGCGACCACCGAAAGGTGTGTCGCTTTTTTATTTGTGAGAATTGGATACCCTCGGCGTTGACAGTCGAAAACGCAGCAAAAACAAGTACGGAGCCAAACGCAAATAAAGCTTGTAGCTGTTAGCTTATAGCTGTCAGGTAACTGCAGTCCTATAAGCTGAAAGCTAAAAACTATTACTATGTTAAGCAAACAAAAAAGTATTAACCCAGAAGGCTGAACAGGTCTGCCAAGTTCAGGCCGAATAGATGGAAGAATCCCAGCAACACCGGAGTCAAAATATACCCGAACCACCCGAGGTACACAAAAATAATCACGAGAATGAACCCGTACCGCTCCCACTCCAGGATGCGATGCATCCAGTCGGCAGGCGCCAGCGAAGCTACAATTTTACTGCCATCCAGCGGCGGCAATGGTATAAGATTAAAGGTCCCCAGGAGAATGTTGATATACGCGATCAGCAGCAGGACAGGGTAAAATGGCGTTCCAGCCACGGACAAGAAGCGTGCAGCGAGGGCGGCAACAGCGGCAAGCAAAAAATTGGAGGCAGGCCCTGCCAAACTGACCAATGCCATGCCCGAGCGAGGGTTCCTTAAGTTATTGAAATTCACAGGAACGGGTTTGGCTGCCCCGAACCAAAAATGCCCTGCAGTCATCACCCACATGAGCGCAGGCAGCAAAATAGTTCCGTACAGGTCGATGTGCGGAATGGGATTTAATGTAATTCGCCCTTCATCCCGCGCAGTACTGTCCCCCAGCCGTTCAGCCATCCAGCCATGACTGACTTCGTGGAAGATGGCGGAGAAGATAAGAATGATAAGAGTAATTAATATGATCATAGTAAATAAATTTCTAATTTCCAATCCGCCGGCTGGCGGACCAATTTCCAATATAAATCCAACTTAAAAACGACAATTTGAGATTCCGTCCATTGAGAACCTGCCTGCCAGTCTTCGACTCCGAGATTGCTCAGACTCGAGGAGCAGGCAAGTTGGATATGAGAAATTCTCTACCCTTGCTTATTTTATCAGAATATGTTAATATTAGCTAACTTGATAACTTTTCAACTTTTTACTTGATAACTTTAAGGTAATCCCATGCCCCGAATGTGCACAATCTGCGGCAAAACCTACAGCCGCACTATCAAGCGCTCCCACAGCATGCGCGCTTCCATAGTCCGCTTAAAACCGAACCTCCAGTGGACCAAAGTAGGTTCCCAGCGCGTAAAAGCCTGTGCCCGTTGCATCAAGACCCAGGCTAAGACCAAGTAAGAACACCGATAAACGCAGATCTTAACAACAGATCAACACTGATAAACCAATCCTGCAAAGGGTTGGTTTTTGTTTTGTCTGATGGTACAACCGGCACCATGATATAATAGATATAATAGTGTCTGAATTACCCGCCGGAAAAACAAATGAAAACTCGGAGCCTCAATATTCTCGCCTACCTCCTGCTTGCGCTGATTCTTGTCAGCGCAGGTTTGTTTGCTATTTACAAAATTCGCCTTAATAACCATGTGGCAAAACCTGCACCAGCCCAGGAGAAAGATAAGTACCTCGCTTTCACGGAAGAGATCTATGACACGATCCAGCAGAACTACTGGGAAAAAATCTCGGACGAACAGCTGACGGAACTGTTCCGGCTCGCAGCTGAGAAGGTCAACTCAAGTACTCCGGCAACGCTCGCTACCAAAGACAAAGCTGGCCTGGATACACTGGTGGCTGGTGAAATAAAAAATATGTCGGAAGGCGGCAAGGTCACGTTCGTTTCTTCGGTAGCCGATGTAGTCCTGGCCAACCTCCAGCCGTTCGGGCGCAGCCGCCTGTACACGCAGCGACTGACCCAGGACTTGAGCAACGCAGTGCATAATGTTGACCCCTCCACCAACCTCTATAACAGCCTGGGGGTGGACAAAAATGCCAGTCAGGAACAGATCGAAAAGCAATATCAGGAAAAATCCTCGGAGTTATCCAAACAGAACACCCCTGAAGCCAAACAACAACTCGCCTTGGTCAACCGCGCGCATGAAGCGCTGCAGGCGCCGGATCGCCGGCAACAGTATGATCAGACCGGCGCCGAACCGACCGTCACCTACCGCCTTATGAATCCTTCAGTGTTTTATGTAAAAATCGGTCGGTTCTCCCCGGTGACCATGGATGAATTCACCAAAGCAGCCAAGACCCAAGATAGCGCCGGACCGGAGCTGAACACTTTAATATTGGACCTTCGCGGCAACATCGGCGGTGACATTGACCTGCTTCCGTATATGCTCGGGCCTTTTGTCGGGCCAAACAATTACGCATACGATTTTTACCGCCAGGGCGCCCCTGTTCCCAATAAGACAATCACCGGTTGGTTGCCCTCACTGGTCCGGTATAAAAAAGTCATCATCCTCGTCGACAGTCAGACCCAGTCATCGGCCGAAGTCATGGCTGCTGCACTGAAAAAATATAACGTTGGTGTCGTACTCGGCACCCCGACTAAAGGCTGGGGAACCATCGAGCGGATTTTTAATATCAAAAACCAGATCTCAAACAAAGAATTGTATGCGGTCTTCCTGGTGCATACGATCACGCTCCGTGACGACGGACAGCCAATTGAAGGCCGCGGCGTCGATCCCACCATCAGCACAGGGTCGAAAGACTGGGGGCGCCAGCTGGATGCCTACTATAATTTTCCGCCGCTCAAACAGGCTTTAACAGAGCTAGAAAAATAGTCAGGCATAATCCGAATACCCCGAATACTCTCAATCCTAATTACCCGAATCGAATGGACCAATTCGGGGCATTTGTATTGGCCTATTCGGATCATTCGAATTATAGTACTACGGTTCTTCCACATTGTACGGATCGACTATCGCCGAGATCTTGCTCCCCTCTGACAAGCCTTCCTTGTATCGTGGTGGCGAATAGACTGCGACCAATTTCATAGGTTCCTTGCCGACGTTCGTAATAGAATATTCCACGCCTGCGCCGATATACAAGGCATCGCCGGCTGCGGCGTTTTGCTGTTCCCCTTCCACCGTAACCTCGCCGTCGCCGAACAACCAGATAAAGAGAATATCTTCATCCGGGCGTTCAGGCCCTAGTCCGTCATCCGGCTCCAGACTCATCAGCACCAACTGGGAGTGCTTGTGGGAGTAGAGCACATTACGGAATGACGAATTGTTTTTGACAATCAAAAATAGCGGAAATAGCTGCATCGGACTCCTTTCTACTTCGGTCGGAAATGGCATTAAGGAAAGACGTTGATCAAATTACAAACTTATCAGAGCTAAATTAAAAAGGCCAGCGAACTGGCCTTTTAGCGTGAACCAAACGGAACGGGTACGGGACGAAGCCGGGCCTTTCGGTGACCAGCAAGCGCGCCTAAAAGCGACTTTATTTGCATATGCCCCACGGCACTGACATGTTCGGCAGCCCCATTGAGCTTCAGCGGGTCATAATTGAATAAGATGACCGGCATGCCGGAGCGGGACAATCGGACAGATTCCTTGAGCGCTTCGGTTTCGGATAGGTTTGTCATTCCCATGTCCACCACCACGACCGAGGGCCGAGGGTTATCGTAGACCCACCCACCGCTAGCCAACTCGGCGAGATTAGAAAGGGGTTTTATGCTGAAGCGCACCGAGCTGAAATGCGGGCACAAGAACTTCCACATAAAATCTTCCGCTACCACGACAGCTTGCAGCCACGGCAACTGCTGATCGAGACTTGCGTTCGTACTCATATATCCTCCTAAGATATGTAGAGCTCGTTAAAAAAAATCCGCCACGAAGGCGGAGGAAAAACTAAAAAAACATAAATCGGGAGTCTGGCGCTGTTGACATTCTGATGGCGTTGTTGGATTGGTTCATGGCTTTCCAGAACATCATAGCGCCACCGGAGGCAGCCTGTCAAACCGGAGTTATCCACCACCAGCCTGTAAAGATGTCAGGAAATTTCTGAAAAAGTTCCTGAAGCCCTTACCTTTGTCACCGGCGACTGCTGGATAAAATTATGGATAACCCTCAAGGTGCGGCGGTGGGGAATGCGGATACACGCAGGGTCATTATCCTCAAAATCCCATAAACCGCTCTGACGGAAAAGGAAATTGACAGTATCTGGGCGGTCGACCGCGGGATACGCGCAGACACCGCACAGTGGCAGCCCCTGACTGAATGCTTCTTCCACCTCCGAGAGCAACCGCTTCCACCATTTGTACCGCAAATCCCCAAAGCTTCCAGTCTCACTTACCAGCACCGGGCGGCCGTACCGTTCCACCGCCAGTTTGACCATATCCGCAAACGACACTCGCAACCTACTGTCCCATTCCATAGCTTCATGTCCCAAGCTCCCATCCGGTCGGGACAGGACTTTCTCTTGATTATGGAAATAGTAGTTAATGCCAACTATATCAAGCAGTTCAGGACTGCCTCCAAGCTCCGGAAAAGTGCGGCCAGAGATCATGTCCCAAGCCTCAAATCTTACGATTTCGTTAAAATCATGTGCGTGTGCCTTGGCATGGCTTAATGCAGGTTCAATTGCCACACGCCGCATGAACGGATCCGTATGAATAAACCTGACTCCCCTATCCTCCTTCCATATCGCCCGCATAGCTGCAATCGCTGCGCGTACGAGCTGCTGCTTGAACCGGAAGCCGTTTTCGCGTCCTGTCTTATATGGTGCCCAAACGCCTCGGTCCGCTCCGATCCATGAAAAAAACGAGATCTCATTCACCGGAACAATATATAATGTCCCCGGGATGTGCTTGCGCAACATTTCCCAAGCCCGCAGGGCATATTCAACGAACGAGTCCACGAATTTTTCTGAGAACGGATCCAGGTGTCCGGGAAAATCAAAGTGATTCAAGTCCCAAATCTGTTCAACCCCTTCCTCACTCCCGATCCGCAACATATGCTCATAGCGCGAAAAATCGTACGTTCCGCCTCGGTCGATAAAATGCCAAGACAAGCCTTCACGCACTGTGGTGACACCCAATTCTTTGGCCAAAGTATAATCGATACGGCAATACTCATCATGCCGAGTGGCTTTGAGCATATCCAGCCGTTCCCGAATTTCCGTCTGGGCTGCGGTACACTCATAGCCGGTCATAATGAATGATTGAAATTGGGGAATATCAGTCAGAGTATCGCTCATATGATTGGTTACTTTACTGCAAAATGGCCGTGTTAAATCTCAAATCACAAGCGCCAAATAACAAATACATTCCAATATGCAAATCTCAATAGTATGAAAATTTGAATTTGGAGTTTATTTGTCGTAAAGATCTGCCTTTGGCAGAGGATTTGGGGTTTGATGCTTGATGCTTTCCGGGGCAACCCTCTTCGGCGCATCGCCTGTGCCATCGTTACCCTCAAGTTGGTCGAATAAGTCCAAAGCATTCTTAAACGCCTGATCCATGTTAAAGTACTTGTAATTGGCAAGTCTGCCTACGAAAAATATACCGGACAACTTGTCGGCTTCCTCTCGATAACGCTGAAAGATTGCGTCATTGTCGGGGTTTGGCACCGGATAATATGGCTCACCCTCGTCAGTGCTGTATTCCCGGCTAATCGTAGTCTTCGGATTATTTTGCCCGGTAAAATGTTTATATTCGACAATACGGGTAAAACTCCCGTCTTTGGGATCAGGGTAATTAATGACTGAATTTTCCTGAAAAAATTCCTTGTCGAGTGTCTCCCATTCGAACCGGATAGACCGCCACTGGAGCCGCCGCTCCGCAGTTGAATAGCGATAATCAAAGAACCGGTCGATTGGCCCCGTATAGAATAGCTTCTCCGCACGGCTGACCTCCGGCGTATCCTTAACATCAAAGTAATCCGTGTCCAAACGAACCTCAATATTCGCATGCGCGAAGATCCGCTCGAACATCTTGGCATACCCGCCTTTGGGCAAAGCCTGGTACTTGTCGGAAAAATAACGGTCATCGAAATTCGTACGCACCGGGATGCGCTCGAGCACCGAACGGTCAAGCTCATTCGGCCATTTGTCCCACTGCTTTTTGGTATAATGTTTGAACATCTTCTCGTACAATACCGGGCCGACACGCGCCAAAGCAGCTTCCTCGCCATTGCGGGGATTTTCATTCCTTACCTGGACGGTGTCCAGCCACTGCCGCATCTGCTCCTCGCTCTTGATGTTCAAACCGAACAATAGATTCACCGTTGTAATATTCACTGGGATCGGCACGAGCTTACCATCCACCTTGGCTAAGACGCGGTGTTCATAGGGATGCCATTCGGCAAACCGGTTCACGTATTTCCACACATCCTCATAATTCGTGTGAAAGAGGTGCGCTCCATAGCGTGATACCAATATTCCATGCTCATTGTAAAAATCATAACAGTTGCCGCCAATATGATTTCGCTTCTCCATGACAAGCACCCGCTTGCCCAAAGACGCATATCGCTCCGCCAGCACCGCACCCGAAATACCCGCCCCCACAATTACAATATCGTACATCTTCATAACAGCAACAATTAGACGGCCGGCAGCGGATACCCGGCAACCAAGCCGCTTTCTTCCTGCTGTTTGGTTATGGTCGCATCCAGAAGAATGCGCTGCATGCTGCTCACCGTTTGATCCCAGGAGGTACGCTTCAATACCGCTTGTTGCCGAAGCTGGCGGTAAAAGCGGTCTTTCGGGGTTTCCACGAGTGCTTTGCGGATAGCAAGCTCGAACTCTTCGGCATTGGCAGCAATGTCGACTTCGCGCGAGTATTCCGTGACCACGTCGCGAATCGGAGCGGAAACAATCGGCTTTAGCGCAGCCATAAACTCCAGCGTTTTGGTCGGGCTAATAAAGCGCGTTGATTCGTTCATAGCAAACGGCATGATGGCCACATTGAAATTTTTCAAATAGGCGGGTAGCTGCTTATATTCTTTGGGTCCCAAGTAATGAATGTTGCGGCGCTGAGGCAAGTCATCCGGAGAAATCTTCACGATCGGTCCGATCATCACAAACGACACGTCCGGCATGCGGTCTGCCAGCTGACCGAGCAGCCCGGTGTCCATCCGCTCATCAAGAACACCGTAAAACCCGGCAATAGGTTTCGAGATGCGGGCGATGTCACGCGGGGTACGCGTGAATGACAACAATGATTTTTTAAAGTGAGCCTGGTCGACCGAACTCGGGAAACAATACACTTCGTCGCGTAGGGTTTTCTTGGATTCATATAGTGATTTACCGCCGGTAAAAACCACATCCGCACGCTTAAGCAGCATAATCTCCTTGGACTTCAGATCTGGACTTGCTCCGCGAAATGCTGAAAGCTCGTCCATGCAGTCATATACTACTAGGCTGAACTGAGTAAGATGCGCTAGTACTTCATAAAAATGCGCCGAATAGAACCACAGGAGCGGGTTATGAAGGTTCAGCTTCTTGGAATAATGGGCAACCAACGGAGGTAATTCCAATTCCAAACGTTCGGGAGAGAACTTCGGTTGGATGACCGTAACATTTTCCTGCGGCGAATATACCAGTTCTGTGCTATCGCCTGCTCCATCCTGCGGCAATGGTTCCTCAATAAAAACAATCTTGCGATCCTGCGCGAACCTGGTCATTATATGCTGGGGACGCTGGAAAACGAATTCCCAGCGCAAATGGCTGAACACGATAATATCGTTCTGCCGCTGGTGCATATGCGACACGGACCGCTCCTGACCCTCCTCCTGCATTCCTCTGTAGATTTTTTTAAATACAGATTCCATAGCGGCTCCTCTCTTTACATAATGATATTTACTTCACCATTGCCATCTTGTGCATTAAATTGTCTGGCTCGAGTTCTACAAATGAGCAATGTTATATAATCCGCCTCGTCATTCGACCACATCATTCGATATGGCAAACGGGACGTCCAGTGGAATGACTGGACGAATACCCCAAACAATCCGAATATTCCAAATCAAATGGGGTCATTCGGGGAATTTGGATTATGCAGCTAAACAAAACCGCGGGACAAGATGCCCGTGGCCATCGAGTCTGCCACAAAAGGGCGCTTACTCGTTCCCCTTATAAGACGGGCTGTCATTTTTATTCTTTCAAAAACAACTTTAAATACCGCTTAAGCAAGGCAGGAAAACTGTTTGATTTCTTGGCTTCAGCCCCAAATCCATGCTGCGCCAGCCCCTGGAATATTTGTGCCACTGGCTGCTGCTGTCCTTTGTAGTAAAGCCCGACCGGCGTTTCCTCAAAACCTTTCGGACCAACCAGCCCATGATGCCAGCCCACTTGATATTCGTCGCCGTACCAGGTCATCCCCAATATTGGGTATCCTTCTTTCCGCAACTTGAGAAGCGCGTCAAAAGTCAGCAAGCACATACTACCAGCAAAATCCGGCCAAGCATTGATCTCCGTATGGATCAGCGGCAATTTGTATCGCCGGTAATACTCCTTGGTTAAATCGTAAAGCTCATACGGCTTGGACACATCATGGTCAATGGTCTGATCGCGTTCGAGCGTATGGACATTCCATGGATAATAATCAATACCCAAAACCATATGACGGGTTGAACCCTCCCGCATAAACCATGCATATTCGTCCTTGGACAAACCCTGCGCAAGCAAATAATCTTTCATAGCTCTGTCGCGGTGCCCGGTAATAAGATCAAGTGCGGCGAACTTCCGCAAGTTAAAAATTCCGGCTTCCGCTTCCCTGCCGCTGCCGGGAGCGACAACGGCTTTTTCGAAACTTTCATTCTGAATAAAGACGGGCACCGTTTGCCTGCGCTGCTGGCGAAACACCCGCTCAATAGCCTGGCGACTCAGAATGGCGGCGCGTGAAATATTCGCTACCGCCCTGACGAATGGCCGGTCATCATGCCACGGCGTAGATCGGCGCTCGTTCCATATCCCGACTTTGGCAGAAAAATTCGCCGTCACGAACGGCTCATTAACCGGCGTAAAATAACTAACCGTTTCGTAACGCCGTGCGAACTCTTCCGCGTATGCGGCAAACGCTTCCGGAAAACGCCGGTTCTGAAAAAACGGCTCACGCTCACTGTCGGCGTGCAGCCAATCCGGCAGACCAAAGTGCAATAAGTCCGCAATGATTGTAATACCGAGTTGTTGGCATTTCTCCACGACCGCATCCATCAGGGCAAAATCATAACGACCCGGACCTAGGTGTGTTTCCGAATACGGCGGTCCAAAGCGCACCCATCGAATGCCTAACGAGTGGATATTTTCCAGACGTTCGGAATAATATTCGTAAAAATTATGGGCTTCCCTCAACTGATTCCTGCGGGCCTCCCCTGTCCAAGGATCTGAACTTTCTATTCCCGTCATGAAAACGCCTGTCTCAGGGATACCAGGTACGGCATGCTTTTTCCGGAACGGTTTTGCAGCCAGGTCGGAAATATGAATGATCTTCGAAAGGTTTTTTGCGACGGATACGATCCGGAACGGATCTTGGAATGAACTCCATTGCAAGACCTTTTCCCGAAACGGATGACTGCGGCCACCCTTGGAATTTGTGTCTTCGTTTGGTGGGGATGATCTCATATTAGTTAGAATGCTCTACCTGATATGTGAGACTGCAGCAGCATGCAAAGTTACTCTGCATCCGGTGCGTATGCAGCCTTCACTTTCCGAGTTGGCCATAAAAACATGCGGTCATCTGAAGATGCTGCCCGGGGTGTGTTCCAAGCATCAAAATGTTCCGTCAATGTAATAGCAATCTGGCGGGCACGTCGTAGCATTTAATCGCCGGGTATGGAGTTCCCCCAGCTCTATACCCGTTGGTTTTAAGCATATATAATCCTAATCTACAAATTGTATCCAAATGCCCCGAATGGGACCACTCGATTCGGAACATTCGGATTGTAGTATTTGGATAATTCGGATTATCTTAATAAGGAGCTTTTATGGCTATCCGAACAACTCGCATATACAAGGAACGCATTGACGGCGACACGGACCCGGCCGTTCAGAACAGCGAAGAACGGGTTATCAGGACCGGAGAACCGGTCGGATTTACCGGACGAGACCCTTCTTCCCGTCTCATTTACTTCATACTTGATATTTTGGAAATTCTCCTGGTATTCCGCTTCCTGCTCAGATTGGTCGGAGCCAGTCTCATCAGTTCGTTCGGCCAATTTATAGCCACGGCCACTGCGCCATTTATACAACCCTTTCGGGGTATGATCGCCCCGACTCCAGTGGGTGCTGGATATATCGACTGGTCCGTGATCCTGGCCATGATCGTATACGCCCTCCTCGCCTACTTGCTTGTTCGCATTATCGAAATGCCACGCAGCGGAAGAACAGTGGCCCAATAGATCGTCGTAGTGTTTCCAATACATAAACCAACCTGCCCATCGGCAGGTTGGTTTATGTATGTTATACAAACACCAATGGTTATAAGTTACAGCATCCTTTCTGGTGCGTTCTAATTGGTACAGATTACAGTCTGGCTGACGGCTGCTGGCACGTAGCCGGACTGAAAAGGATTATTGGCGGGGTTGACCATGGCGGTAATCACTGCGGTACCAGCACTTTTGCAGGTAAGCTGAGGCTGGGGCCAAGAAGTGGTGCTATTGACTATCGTTTCGCTAGAAGGAATTTCTGCGACACTAGGGTTACTGCTGGCCAGCAAAATGGTCACGCTGTTATTTCCAATACTGATATTGCCAGAGTTGACGCTCAGCGAGGAGCCAAAGGAGGTCGATTGACCAACTTTCAGGGAAACACCAGCCGGCAAGGTCAGATAAACACCAGTCGTCACAACCGGATTACCTGGCGTAACAGGGGGCACATTAATCTTACAACTGTCATCTGTGGGATAAGTTGCGCAAAAGCTTGCGCTGGTTTGAGTTGACCCCGGATACGGTCCGCAGGCTACGCTCAGCCAACCGGGCTGTTGGCCGTTCGGCGGAGAAGCATCCCAGAACGCACAAGCTGCCTGAGCTGCGGAATAATTGATCGTGGCAGACTGAGCATCGTCTGAGGGTCCGTTCGGGAAGAGCGGCAAACCGGAACAGTTAGTGGTGGGCAGCTGGAAGAGACCGTCCAAATTCTTGAGATAGCAATGGGTATCGTCGGTTTTGTAAGCCATCTGAAGTACATGGGCCGAACCGGTGCGGGCCGGACTGAGGCCGGAACCGACCCAGGTGGATGCTTTTTCCAAATTGGCAAGCGCGGTACGGGAGAGACCGCCTTGGTTGGAGTTTACGGAACCGCCGGCTGTCGTGGTGTCACCAAAGGAGTTCAGGATCTGGACAGCGGAGAGGGAGGAAAGGCCAGGCGTGCCTTTACAGCTGTCATTGGTGGGGTTGAGCAAGCAGAATTGAGGACCATTCAGAGTGGACCCCGGATACGGTCCGCAGGCTACGCTCAGCCAGCCAGGCTGTTGACCGTTCGGCGGAGAAGCATCCCAGAACGCGCAGGCGGCATGAGCTGCGGAATAATTGATCGTGGCAGACTGAGCTTCGTCTGAGGGTCCGTTCGGGTAGGTCGGTAGACCGGTGCAATTGGTGGTCTTCAGTTGGAACAGGCCGTCTAGATTTTTAAGGTAACAATGGGTATCGTCGGTTTTGTAAGCCATCTGCAGCAAGTGGGCAGATCCGGTGCGAGACGGGTTCAAACCAGCGCCGATATAGGTGCTGTTGTTTTCCAAATTGGCGAGAGCAGTGCGAGCGCTGCCGCCTTGATTGGAGTTCACGGAACCGGCCGCAAGAGTGGTGTCGCCAAATGCGCTGAGTAACTGCATGGCGGAGGGGGCCGGCCGGCCGACACAACTGGAATTGGTCGGATTAGCGATACAGAAAGCTTCGTTGGTGAAAGTTGACCCCGGATACGGTCCGCAGGCTACGCTCAGCCAACCGGGCTGTTGGCCGTTCGGCGGAGAAGCATCCCAGAACGCACAAGCTGCCTGAGCTGCGGAATAATTGATCGTGGCAGACTGAGCATCGTCTGAGGGTCCGTTCGGGAAGAGCGGCAAACCGGAACAGTTAGTGGTGGGCAGCTGGAAGAGACCGTCCAAATTCTTGAGATAGCAATGGGTATCGTCGGTTTTGTAAGCCATCTGAAGTACATGGGCCGAACCGGTGCGGGCCGGACTGAGGCCGGAACCGACCCAGGTGGATGCTTTTTCCAAATTGGCAAGCGCGGTACGGGAGAGACCGCCTTGGTTGGAGTTTACGGAACCGCCGGCTGTCGTGGTGTCACCAAAGGAGTTCAAAAATTGCAGGGCATTGGTTGTACCTAGGTAGTCCTGAGACATAGGCTTGTCGCCAAAAAGCTGATACTGAGGCAAGATATCCAAATACGTTCCTGCGATAGTTTTAAAGTTCCTCCTAACTAGCAGTGTGCCCGTAAAATTAGACTTGGCATAGAATTCCACCCGATAGGTAGTGGAGGGGGACGCGGTAAAAACTCCGCAATCAGATTGTGCGGCTGAAGGCACGGAGTATACAACGGTTGAGGTTTTTGACCGGTCAGAGACCCTAAGAGAACCAATGGCGTTTTTCGCGCGCTGCCAGCATACCTGGTAAGACCACGAGCTCCCATCATACGCCTGGGGCGTAGCCGTGATCTTTAAAGTTTTGTTTCCCGCCGAAGTCACCGTGACCGTAGCATACGAGGTATCACCGAGTACTTTACCCGAAGATACATCACTCATCAGCAACGCTGATGCGAGTCCCGGCCCAAAAAGCAGAGTCGACGCAGCCAACCCCACTAACCCGCGGCTCACCAGAGATCTCAAAACCATAAAATTGTTTTTACTACACGCTTTCCGCTCTTGAGGAAGGGAAGCTTATAGTGTTTAATTTCAAAATCGTTATTTTGCTTTTATTTTAGCAATAAATGGGTAAAACGGCAATTTGCGCACCTTGCATGTGTGTGGAAAGCCTTGCACATCGCAGTTAAAATAAAAATCCCTGTTACGGGATTTTCATTATTGGAACTGGCGAAATGTTAGTTATTGAAGTGGACTTTCAGTGCCTTGACCGCACGGTTGATCTTGACCGAGACGTTGTTCGCATTGGTTTCAAGGATCTCGGCAATCTCCTTCGGGTCTAAATCATTGATATACCGGAGCGTCAGGATCTCTTTATAATCCTCAGGCAGGTAATCCATACCTTCTATCACCTGCCGGTACAACACTTGTTTCTCGATATTTTTATGGCCTTCGTAGGACGGCTCGTATCCCGGAGACTTCTCCATAACCAGCTCAAGGCTTTCTTCTTTACGTTTGCGGGACTCGTCAATGATCAGGTTATTGGCTACACGGTAGAGGAACGCCCGGAGATTATCCACCACTTTACCCTGCGCTAGGTACTGCCAAGCCCTCATATAAGTTTCCTGGACCAATTCTTCTGCGCGCGTCTGGCTATAGACGCGGAAAAAACAATGGCGATAAATCGCTTCCTGGTACTTATCGTACGCTTCGAGAAATTGTTGTTGTATTTCTTGATGCATAGTATTACTCCTTTTGACGACGCGTGTTTGCCGGTCTTACAAAACAATTGCTGTTTTCACCCGACCTGTTGCGGATGAGAAAGGTTTTCGTACCACTTGCTGGCAAACATCATGCACCAAAATTTACGGATAAGAGATTAATGATTATTGAAAGCATTCATGATTTTTGGGTAACAAAAAAAGTTTATTCCATGCAGCACCGTCGGCTGCGGCATAAACTTCGATTCAAATGTACTTCAGGTTGTATGGCGATTATTACATCCTAATGGTTATTATTTAAGTTCCCAAAATAAGCATCTCAGCGGTGCTTTCATATTCATACTAGCAGCTCATAAAACCATGTCAATTACGTTATCCACAGAGCCGGAAAATCTTCCGGTGAAGAAGATAAAAAAAATTTAATTACTTAAAATCAAAAAGGGAATCAACAACAATAAACCACTAATGGACCAAATAAAAAAAACTTCCCCCAGCGCAGGCACACAAATCCTCCTCGGGTGACCACTGTTAGGGTACACCCGGGCTGCCGGGAATTTGTCGCGCCTACCTACCGGCAGGCAGGATCGGCTCCTGCTGGAGCCTCTCTTGTCCATGGGCTCGGCTCCCTAATTTTACTCCGTAAAATTTGGGTACCCTCGGGTCGCCTGGAACTGCCACCGGCAGTTCCAGGATCGCTCAACTGCAATCCCGATTGCAATCGGGATCTTGTTTCGCTTCGACCCAGTTCGATTCCCAGCAGTCTATGAAAAGAACACCATCGCAAGGATGGTGTTCTTTTCGGTTTGCATGGCCCTGTACCAGTCATTCCATTCCGGTACAGGGCTCATGAACCATTCGCTCTATTCACTTCAAGCACGTAGCCATGCCATGAACCTGAGCGGAGCGAATGGTTCATGGTCGGGCTGCTGGGAAT
>CAZHIA010000014.1:0-6090 GCA_964532425.1 uncultured Candidatus Saccharibacteria bacterium
ATAACTCCTTTCCCTGGCAGTATACCAAGTGTTTCCAAGCTATTGAGACTTTACGCTGATCTTGACACCATTGTTGTTATGTGGTATAATATTTAGCTAATCCCAAGATTGTTTTTGAAGGGGATTGCACGGAATTTTGCACATCTTTTTTCTCAGGAGGAAACTTAGATGAGTTACAGAGTCGTGATCATCGGGGCAATGCTGGCCTCGAGTGCTTTGCTTTTTGGTCAGGATTGCGAGTCAGTCGTGGCCGATGATGCCCATGTGCTGGGCGGTAATGTCGCGCTCGTTCAGCAGGCCGCTGAGCGGTTGAAAAGCACGGGACAGGATGTCTACGTGCGGACCTTTATGGATTTTGGCGGCGCTTCGAACGTGGAGGCATTTACGCGCCAGTTGGCCGGACAGTGCCCTTCGTGGCAAAACGCCGGCGGCGGTTACAAGAGCAACTTGGTCGCCATGGTGCTGGTCGTCGGTAAGCGCAAAGTTAATATCGGCGCCGGCGAAAGCGTTGACATGATTGTTCCGCAGTCGGCCCGCACCCGCATTCTGGCCCAAAAAGCCGCGCCCCTTTTTCGGGACGGCGATTGGGCCGGCGGCTTTGCGGCTACGCTCAATGAGCTGAAGCGAGTTATTGATGATTCTCAGGTTCGCTCGGTCCCTCTTCCTTCGACCTCGGCTCCGCCGCAGCCAGTTGCTCCTCCGGCTCCGGAGAAACCCATGGACCTTTCCGGCCTATGGATGTTTCTCAAGTGGGTTGCCGGATTGTGCGTGGCTGGCCTGCTGTTCGTGTTTGCAAGAAAGCGCTACCAGGAAATTCAGGATGTAAAGCAGGCCAGGGCCAAGACTGTGGAAGCCAAGCAATCAGCCGCTACTCGCATGACCGAGCTGCCGGAAACGTATGAATTCCTGCTCGCGCGCGTCAATCTTCTTCTGCGCCAGACTCAAACGGATCGGGCTAGCAAGCTCGTCCAGAAAGTGGAAGCGCAAAAGAAGATCATGGACGGGGCGGTCGGTGAATTTGGTTCCCTGGCTGGTGACCTGGATATTGCAAAATCAACATCCTTGGACGACCTGGAGCAGGCGCGGAAGGGGTATCAGAATATCGTTGAGACCCTGCAACGCGCATCGGTGGAGTTTTCCTCCATTGAGGCGAGGGTAGGGGATTACGAGCAGGAGATCAAGCAGGCACCGGTTCAGATCGCTCAGCTTCGGTCCTCCGTCCAGAATGCCCGTACGGACATTGCCAATGTCGCTGTACATGGTTACCGGGTGGAAGGTTATCTGGCGAACCTCGATGCGGCGCTGCAAGCTGCGGATCAAGCTGATTCGCTGCTCAAGGCCTGCAAGTTCGACGAGTGCAATAACCAGCTTGCTGCTGGTGAAAAGCTGGTCAGGCAGGCTCTCTCGGCAGTGAATCTGCCCAAGACCGAAGCGGACCTGTTGACCCACATCACCTCGTGTGAAGACCGGGCGCGGCAGATCCGTCAGCAGATCCTTGACTCCAAAGCGATCTTCGACCGTATGCAGGCGCAGTTTGCCGAGCGGTCATGGAGCTCAATACGCGGCAACGGCAGCCAAGCTACAACGCTGCTCAACTGGTGTGCCCAGGCTCTGCCGCAAGCGCGGACTGCTTTGGGCCGCGATGTGCAGGACTGGCAGCGGGCAACCGAGCTGGTCAACCAGGCGCATCAGAATTTAGACCAGGCAACCGTGCTGGTCCAAGCGATCGGGACGATGGAAAAGGACTTGCTGACCGCCCAAGCTGCAGCCAAGCATGATGTGGCGAAGGCGGAAGCGGCGCTGGTTCAGGCAGAGCAATACGAGCGCGTCCACGACGACGACATTACCGACGAGGTAAAGCCAGAGTTAGCTGGCGCGCGGAAGAAGTTGGTCCAAGCCCAGACTGAATTAAGCCAGTCCAAACCGGAATATTTTCTGGTCATCAAGCTGGCGAAGGAGGTCCATGGCAAGGCTGATGAGACTCTTGCATTCTGTCGGAACGAGTACGAGGCGGCCGAGCGGCTGCGGAGTAAGGCTGAAACAGCACTTCGCGATGCCCGGACACGTGTGAGTTCTGCCCGGCAGTACTACAACTCGCACAAGCGGCACGCGACCGGCAAACAGACTTCACTGCTGAATGATGCGGAGACCTGGCTGGCAAACGCTGAAACCGCGGCGCTTCCTGCCGAACGGTTGCGTTGGGCGGAGAAGGCTGACGACAGCGGCGAGAAGGCGTACAAAGGAGTGCGCAAACTCGTTCAGGAAGCCGAGGAAAGTTCCTATCGGACAACCACGTATGGGAGTCCGTCCTATTCTTCCTCCAACACGGCAGTGATCGTGGGGAACATGGGGTGGGGTGGTTCTTCTGGCTCCTCTTCCAGCAGCTCAAGTTCCTCAGACAGTTCTTGGAACTTCGGTAGTAGTTCGTCCGGTTCCGATAGTTCGATTTCGATCGACTTCGGCTCCTTTGGCGGCGGCTCCGATTCATCGGTCGGATTCTGACCGATCTACTCAATACACTTTCCCTCCCTGGGCAACTGGGGAGGGATTTTTTTATGCCGCGTATATATGCGCAAGTAAGTGTTAATGTTTCTGGTAGAAGACTGAAAATTGATATACTATCATATATATGAAGGAGGAGTCATGGAGCAGGCGTTTGGGTTACTCCTGAATGCAGTCCGTCTGCTTTGCTCGGCGCCAGAATCTCACTCGTGGTCGTCTACTGACAAATCGGCGTGTCACAAGATTTACAAAATCGGTCGGCAAATCCGTCTTGGGAATGTTAAACTTCGGATGTACAACGATGTGTATGATATAACCGAACCCGGCGAGTTACCGATATATGCGGAATACCAGGTTATACAGGTATTGGTACGGAGAACGCTCGTATTGGACGTGGCATCGAGAGATCCTGCACTTGAAGGAACAGTAAATGCGCCCGCGCGATCCTTCTTGGTGAGAAAATTTGTCCCGGACAATTGGATCACCGAAGTCTTTTCCGCCTTGGCGGATATATTGCTTCAGGATCGCCAGTCGCATGCCGCTTGAACAAAGCGGTTTTTTCTTATCGTGCCATTGCCAGGCGTTTGAATTTTTGCTATACTCCCGAGTTACTAAGGAGGAATGGAATGCGGAAGCGTGCGTTGGTTGTCGTGTTGTTGATTGTTATTTTGTTTGGCTGTGTGGTATGGAATCGCCGTCATCATGAGGCTCTGCCAGGTTCACTGCCGAAAATTTCAGGCATTCGTAAGCCGGCGATTATAGACGGCAAACTGGTGTTGCCGCCGCGCATCAAGGACCACGACTGCGTCATTCAAGATGCCCTGCCGGATCCGGAATGCACTCCGGGAGCAGTTGATCCCAATGTTACGCCTGAGCAGGTGTGCGCAGCCGGATACTCCGAAGCAGTGCACGACGAAGTCAGTGAGGCGCTCAAGGAACAGGTCTATCGTGCGTACAATATTCCCAAAGGGGAGCGCGGGAAGTGGCAGGTTGACCACTTCATTTCCGTGGGCGTAGGAGGTGCGGACGACATCAGTAATCTCTGGATTCAGCGGAAAGACCCGCGGCCCGGCTACCACGAAAAAGACCGGCTTGAGACCATTCTGCATAACCGCATCTGCGGGGTTGGCCGGTACGGGCCGCTTACCCTGGCCGAAGCCCAGCTTATGGAAGCATCCAACTGGGTCGCAGCCTGGCAGGAGCTTCCACCCCCTCGCCGCCGCAGACACTAGCAGTTCAAGGACAGCTTTTATATAAAAGCTGTCTTTTTTCATCCCCTCCATGGAGGGGATGAATGTTTATAGGGGTTTTCGTATGTATTGACAAAAAGCATAAAAAGTGCTATAATTACATGAAATCCAAAACTGTGCCTGAAGAGAGAATTGTCGCTATTCAGGCTTGGTCTTGGAAAATCCAGGATCTGCTGTTTACCAATTCCTGAGGAGGAAACTTACTATGGGTAGTATAATGGCGTTCGTTCCCACCGCGCTGCTCGTTGCGGTCTTGGGAGTAATCCCACTCATCGCGGCGGCGTTTATGCCATCCGCAAGCTGGCGCCGCCAGGACGAGGAGCGTGGCAAAATGCTATTTGCTGCGGTTCTTGTCGGAATTGTCGGGCTTATCGCTTCGTCGCTGCTCATGTTCTTATTCCCACCCGACCTCTACGAGCCGTGGTGGGGAGAAGTCGGTACTCTTATCTGGATCGGATGGGCTGTGAGCGCTATCGTGGCGTACAACATGGACAAACAGTCGGTGGTTCTCTTTCCGGCGCTGCTGGCTATTCTGTATCTGGGAAGCGGTTTTGTCCGCGGCAGCGAGATGATGCATGCCGATGAGTATGCCGGGTTGCTTGGCCAGGTGAAATCCAGCGAGTGGACCAAAGATGTTCAGCCAAAGAGTCCGGACCATGTCCGCCTGAGCTGTGATCCCAACGCGGTCTACATGGCTGGTCAGGCAGTACCGGACGGGTTGGGTAGCCAGTTCAATATCGCGAAAGCATTTGTCACCCAGCAGAAGGTCGGGGACAAAGTGTGGTACATCGTCCCTCTGGATTATCAGGGCCTCGGCGTCTGGCAGAACACCAACGGCGTACCCGGATATGTTCGGGTCAGCGGTCAGGATCCTCGGACGGCCGGCGAGATGGTGCATGTACCGCAAGGCCAGGAGATGAAATATACTCCCGGTGCGTATTTCGAGTATAATCTCGAGCGGCATCTGTGGCTCAATGGTTACGGCTGGGTCGGTCATACGGATATCACTCCCGAGGTCGATGAGACCGGCGTGGACGGCAAGGGTAAAATGTGGTGGATCGTCACTACGTTCGACTATGCTGTCGGCAACTGGGGTGGACGGAAGGTTACCGGCATTCTGAAAGTGGATCCGGTCACCGGTCAGATCACGCCGGAGAAACTCGGCGAGATCGAACCGTGGATCGATCGGGTGTATCCCGAATCCATCGTCAAGGACAACTTGAAGTGGAAAGGGGAATACAGCCTGGGGTACAAAAACTCGATTACGCTCATTCCCGGCGTCGGCGCCAACCTCCAGCTGTCCAAGCCTGAAGAACCTCAACTCGTATATTCTTCGGCTGGTCCGCTTACGTGGGTTACCGGCATGACCTCGAAGAGCAGCTCCGACAGCACGCTCATCGGTCTGTACTATATCAATAGCCAGACCGGAGAAGTGACGCACTACAAAGTGTCGCAGGGTAGCACTGACAGTAAGATTCTGGATACGATCAATGCTCACCAAGATGTGCAGTATCGGCACTTGAAGGGTAAGGATCCCCAGATCTACAACGTCGCCGGCGAGATGACTGCAATCGTACCCATGCTCAACGACAAGGATCAGTTCCAGGGTGTTGGCATGGTTAACGTGAAAGACGGCCAGATAGCGGTGTTCGGTAGTTCAATTGCCGAGGCATTCACTGCCTATCGCGCCCGGCTTGCCGGAAAGAAAAACGAGGGTGCCGTGCCTGATGCGGGTGATGTGGTGGTGACGATGGAAGGCGTGGTCGATGTATTTGTCCACGACGGAAACTACTTCTACATCAAGCCGAAAGATGTGCCTCACTTGTTTTTTGGAGAAAGCGGTCTGTCGCCCAAATTGCGGTTGTGTGAGAAGGGGCACCGCATTCGGTTCTCCTACAAGGTTTCCGGACAGGAAGTCGAAGCGCTTAAAACGTTCGACAATCTGTCGGTGGAACTGAAGCCAACGGCTATTCCGACTGGCAAGTCTGTCGGCGAAGGAGTTCAGACCCGTAGTAAGTAATATTGAGGCGCAAGCCTTTACCCGCCCGGGGAAACTTGGGCGGGGTTTTTTTATTTGTCTTTGTCATTGCGAGGAGTGCATCCGACGAAGCAATCTTATCTCCGAACCAGGGGAAGATTGCTTCGTCACAAAGTTCAAGCCCTTTGTTTCTTGCAACGACACTCTGCATAGAAGTTTAATTTTTCTATTTTTCTATCTTTATATTTTTCTATTGCTTCCTGCCCCAATACTTAAATGTTTATATGTTTTAATAATCTCAGGCGGGGTATACTAGGCCAAATGGAACAAAAGTAGATTAGAATGAGGGTAATTAACACT
>CAZHIA010000015.1:0-2625 GCA_964532425.1 uncultured Candidatus Saccharibacteria bacterium
CAGGAATTGGAGGCACAGGAGAGGTGGTTGCCGGAGACAGCATTGTGGGTACAGGTGCCCGACCCGTCACAGACGTCATTAGTACAGGAATTATTGTCTGTGGTGCAAGCCGTGCCCGAGGATTTGTTGGATGTACCGGTACAGGTGCCCGCACAATTGTAAGTGCCAGCATTGACGCAGGTTGAGCCGCCGCAGGAAGTTCCGTAGTTGGCCGCACAGTTACAGGCAGAACCGGAACTCTTACCCGAGCAGTAGGAGTCATCGGTACAAACAGTGGCCGTATTGGTAGATGAGGAACAAGCGTTAGAAACACACGTCAAATGATTACCAGCGGGGACCGTATGGGTGCAGGCACCTGAAGCGTTACAGACATCGCTGGTGCAAGCGTTGTTGTCTGTGGTGCAGGCTGTGCCGGCAGGAGCTGTCGGAGTCGAGCAATAGGAAGAGGTGGTACCGGGAAGATTACAATGATTCACCTGGCAGACCCCAGCCCCGGAACAGTCACCGTCACTAGTGCAGGTAATAGAAGGAGGGGAACAGATATACGAGCCACCGGAATACATCTGGCAGGAACCGGCAGAGCCTGCATTACAGATCATGTTGTTCGTAACGATTGAGCAGCTCCCGTTATAGCACATGTACGAAGTCACCATCTTGCCTTCGTAGGCGCAGTTCGAACAATTGTAGACATCTATGCACATACCGCCGCCTAGCTGCTCGGTATGGTCAAATGTTGAGCCGCCCATGCAGGTGATCTGGCCGTCTTCCTGACACGACGTGGCACAATCGGCATTGGTAGTGCAGGCCTTAGCATGAGGGGCAGATGAGAAAAATAAATAACCGCAGCATGCAACTGCAGCCACCACCACCGTGGCCATAAGCCAGCGGGACAAGCTACCATTCACAGTATCTTTGAACATAGTGTACGATTTTTTTATTTTGCTTCACCTCAAAAACTAAATTTTGTGGTGATTTGTTGATATCAAAACGAATAAATGTACTCTAAGTATAGCATATTTTTTAATTTTGGGCAAATAGAAAAGGCTTTTACAAATAGCTGAATACATATTAAAATAGTGGCACTATCCTTCAGGCTATTTTTTGGCAAAAGGATACGCTCTTCAAACTTGGAATGGAGGAAAACCATGTACCGCATTGCCGCTGCTGCGCTTTTTTGTCTACTCCCGGCGTACGGACAGATCGTGCAAAAAGGGCCGCTTCAAACGCCCAAAGTCGCCGCAGCAGCATGCGGCGACGGCACCTGGCAGTACGTAAGCCCAAGCGAGGACACCCTGCTTCGGTGGAACCCCGCTACTAACCAGTCAACGATCATTGCCAGCAATCAGTCCCTGGGCGGGAAAACTCTCTTGCCCACTTCGCCCAGTCCGCAAGTGCCTTGGAAGAACCTGGCCTGCATTGGAGAAACTTCGTACCTCCTGGCCTATGGACTCGACCTCGTGAATTGGAACAACTTCCACACGAAACGAGACATTCTATGGCTGGTTAAAGTCGAGAGCGATGGAAAGCTCAGTACAGTCCTCTCACCTCAAGGACCACCACCAAAACCCGGTTGGCCGGTAGATTTTATCAGCCTTCTCCTGAGGTTGGAATCGCGCAACTCCCGCGTGTTCACAGCGTTTACCTATTCGATGTTCAACAGACCATCGGAAGGTCCGGGCGGAACCGCTGATATTGAACCGATGAAATTTGTTGTCTCGTCCCAAGCCCCAGGAAGGGAATTCACTGACAATACGGCAAGTTCGGTCATCCCTTCTAAGATTTACGCATGGCAAATGTATTCAAACAACGGCCAGTCCGATATTTATCTGGTGAAAAACCAGGTATTTGAATCTATATTCGGCGGCCAAGTTTTGACCGGTATGTCTGCCACCTTGCAGAACAACCCGGTATATAACCTGACCGCAATCAGCGGTGGAGCTGTCGCGATGCCTGTCGTCAACGGCGTGCGATCAGCCGTCTACATCTCGGAAGACAAACAGATATCGTACCTGTTCCGCAGCTACACGACCGTTGCCGGTTTTCCGGTGTCGTCCATTCGCGGCATGGCCGCGGCCGAGAACAAATCGGTTTCGTTCTTCATGGACTTGCCGAACGGCAGCCTCGGCCTGTTCACCTGGACCCCGGGAGATCCGGATATCCGTAAGGTGATCGATGAGACCCAAATGTCGTCAAACAGCCAACAGCTCCGTTTTTCCCAGATCAAGGAGAATAACGGCGCGTTCGGGTTTCAGGTAGACACCGTGCAGGGAACAAACACGACCGCAACCCAGTTGTACGTCATGCACCGGCCGAAACTGCCTCAAAGCGTTGAGGGCAAGGCTGGACAAGCTCTGCTCATCCCCTGCTCTGATTGTTACGGCGAGGTGACCGCTGCTATTGGCGGCCAGATCGTTCACCCGAAACTGACCCCAAACGGGCTTCTGTTTGAAAGCGCAGATGTGCCGGCCGGTACCAATAAACTCGCTCTGACCTTTACCGGGGAATTCGGCAGCTCGGCGCAGTACACCGTGACTGCTTCCATTACCGGTACCGTCATCCCTCCCACGCCTACCCCCGCCAAGATCATCGGCTATGGGGTGTTCCCGAACACGATCAAGTACGGCG